>JBFMFX010000001.1:0-260470 GCA_040752005.1 Pseudomonadota bacterium
TGACCCTGGTGCCGGAGGGCGAGAAACTGCTGGCCGAGGTCTGGGTCGGCAACGCCGATGCCGGGTTCGTGCGCGCGGGCCAGCCGGCAAAGCTCAAGCTCGCGCCGTTTCCGTTCCACAAGTACGGCCTGATCGAGGCGCGCGTGCTCGGCATCTCGGCCGATGCGAGCGAGCTGCCCGCGCCGGGGCCTGGCTTGCAGGGCGCTATCGGGCGCGCGCTGCCGGCCGGGCCGCTTGCCTACCGGGCGCTTCTTGAGCCCGCGGCGCAGCACCTGCAGCACGAGGGCGGCCGCTACGCGCTTGCCCCCGGCATGCAGCTCGCCGCCGAGATCCACCTCGGCACGCGCACGCTGCTCGAGTACCTGCTCTCGCCGCTGCAGCGCGCGTTTCACGAGGCCGCGCGCGAGCGCTGAGGCGCCCGAGCGCGTCTCGGTCGCGGCGATGCGTGCTAGCATCCTCGGCGACTCCACCATGACCCAGGACGAACTGAAACGACTCGCCGCGCAGGCAGCGCTCCGCTACGTGATCGAGGACGAGGTGATCGGCGTCGGCTCGGGCTCGACGGTCAACCACTTCATAGACCTGCTCGCGCCGATGAAGAATCGCATCGCCGGGGCGGTCGCGGCGTCCTTGGCGAGCGCCGAGCGCCTTTCGCGCCACGGCATCCGGGTGCTCGATCTGAACGAGGTGGACGAGCTGCCGGTGTATGTGGACGGCGCCGACGAAGTCACCGAGCACCTGACGATGATCAAGGGCGGCGGCGGGGCGCTCACCCACGAGAAGATCCTCGCCGACGTGGCGAAGCAGTTCGTCTGCATTTGCGACGAGTCGAAGCTCGTGCCGGTGCTCGGACGCTATCCGCTGCCGATCGAGGTGATCCCGATGGCGCGAAGCTACGTCGCGCGCCAGATGCTTGCGCGCGGCGCGCAACCGGTGCTGCGCAACGGCTTCAAGACCGACAACGGCCACGTGGTGCTCGATTGCCACGGCCTCACCATCCTCGATCCGCCGAAGATGGAGTCCGAGATCAACGACATTCCGGGGGTAGTGACGAACGGCATCTTCGCCCGGCGCCCGGCGGACGTGCTGCTCCTCGCCACGCCCGCGGGCGTCCAGACCCTGCGCCGCACCCTCCCAAAACAGGGTCAGACCCGGGTCTGACCCTGTTTTGTTCCGTGAAGCGCATCGCGAGCCTGGTGCTTGCCTCGAGTAACCCGGGCAAGGCGCGCGAGATCCGGGCGATGCTCGCGCCGCTCGGCGTGCGGCTGGTCACGCAGGCGGAGCTGGGCATCGTCGAGGCCGAGGAGCCGCACGACACCTTCGTCGAGAATGCGATCGCGAAGGCGCGTCACTGCTCGCGCGCGACGGGGCTGCCGGCGCTCGCGGACGATTCGGGGCTGTGCGTCGCGGCGCTGGGCGGCGAGCCGGGCGTGCACTCGGCGTACTGGGCCGGGCGCGAAGGTACGCGCGAGGAGCGCGATGCGCGCAACAACGCAAGACTGCTTGCCCAGCTTGCGCGGCACGAGGACCGCTCGGCGCACTATACCTGCGTGATGGTGCTTCTCGCCCGCCCCGAAGACCCGGAGCCGGTGATCGCCGAAGGAAGATGGATGGGCGAGATCGCGCTCGCGCCGCGCGGCGCGAACGGCTTCGGCTACGACCCGCTGTTCTATCTGCCTGAGCGCGGCCTGACGGCGGCGGAACTGGCGCCGGAGGAGAAGAACCGCATCAGCCACCGCGCGATCGCGCTCGCGCGGCTGCTGGCGCGCCTGCGGGAGGGCTCGTGAGGGCGGCGATCGCGCCCGTGACCGTGTCGCATCCCTGGCAGGTGCGTTTCGCGCAGCCGCCGCCGCTTTCCCTCTACGTGCATTTCCCGTGGTGCGTGCGCAAGTGCCCCTACTGCGACTTCAACTCGCACGAGGCGCGCGGCGAGCTGCCGGTGGACGAGTATCTGGACACGCTGCTCGCTGATCTGGAAGGGCTCCTGCCGCTCGTCTGGGGCCGGCGGGTGATCTCGGTTTTCCTCGGCGGCGGCACGCCCAGCCTCTTGCCGCCGGAGGCGATTGACCGGCTGCTCTCCGGCATCCGCGCGCGCGTGCCCCTCGAACCGGAGGCGGAAGTGACGCTGGAGGCGAACCCGGGCACGGCGGAAGCGGCACGCTTTGCCGGCTACCGGGCCGCCGGCGTCAATCGCCTCTCGCTCGGCGTGCAGAGCTTCGACGACGCGATGCTCGCCGCGCTCGGCCGGATCCATTCTGCCGACGAGGCGCGCCGCGCGATCGAGATGGCGCAGGCGTCCTTCGACAACGTCAACCTCGACCTGATGTACGGTCTTCCCGGACAGACGCGGGAGGCGGCGCGGCGGGACGTGGCGGAGGCGCTCGCCTGGGGCACGGCGCACCTTTCCTTCTATCAGCTCACGATCGAGCCGAACACCGTGTTCTGGTCGAGGCGGCCGCGGCTGCCGGAGCACGATGCCTGCGCCGACATGCAGCTCGCAGTCGAGGAAGCGCTCGGTGCGGCCGGCTACGAGCACTACGAGATCTCGGCGTTCGCGCGCCCGGGCCGGCGCGCGCGCCACAACCTCAACTACTGGGAGTTTGGCGACTACTGCGGCATCGGCGCCGGCGCGCACGGCAAGCTCTCGTTTGCCGAGCGCGTGACGCGCCACGAGCGCCCCAGGCCGCCGCGCGAGCACATGAAAGCCGGGGGAAGGGTCGAGCATCGCACGGTCGCGCCGAAGGAGCTGCCGTTCGAATTCATGCTGAACGCGGCGCGGCTCGTGGACGGATTCCCGGCCGGGCTTTTCGCTGCGCGTACCGGGCTGCCTGCGGCGGCGCTCGAGCCGGGCCTGCGCGCCGCCGAGGCGAAAGGCCTCATCGTGCGCGACGTCGGTCGCATTCGCCCGACCGAGCGCGGGCGCCGCTTCCTCAACGAGCTGCAGCAGCTCTTCCTGCCTTAACGGCGCCGGAACAGCAGGTCGCGCACCTCGTGGCCGAGCCGCACGCCGCGGGCTTCGAACTTGGTCGGCGGCCGCCACGCCGGACGCGGCGCAAATCCGGTGAGGGTGTTCTCCAGGAGCGGCTCGGCCGAAAGCACCTGAAGCATCCACTCGGCGTAGTCCGCCCAGTCGGTCGCGGCGTGCAGATACCCGCCGGGAGCGAGCTTGCGCGCGGCGAGCGCGGCGAACGCGGGCTGAACCAGCCTGCGCTTGTGATGGCGCTTCTTCGGCCAGGGATCCGGAAAGAACAGATGAATGCCGGCAAGGCTCGCGTCGGGAATCATCCGCTCCAGCACCTCCCGCGCATCGTGGCGGATGACGCGAACGTTCGCGAGGCCGGCGGCGGCGATGCGGTTGAGGAGGCTGCCGACGCCCGGGGCGTGCACTTCCACCGCGATGAAGTCGGTGTCCGGCCGCATCGCGGCGATGGCGGCCGTGGTTTCGCCCATGCCCGAGCCGATCTCCAGCACCACCGGCGCGCGCCGTCCGAAGAGGGCGGCGAAATCGAGCGGCTCGCCGGTAAAGGGAACGCCGTAGCGCGGATAGAGTTCGCGCAGCGCCCGCGCCTGCGCGGGCGTCATGCGCCCCTGGCGCAGCACGTAGCTGCGGATCGGCCGGTGCTGCGCGCCGCTTCGGGCGGCTTCGCCCGTCACGCCGCCTTGGGCTGCGTGGGCGCGATCCTGCCTTCGGTCGGGGAGGAGGGCGTCGCCGAGTAGAACTTCTTCGGCATGCGGCCGGCGAGGAACGCCTCGCGCCCGGCCTCGACCGCGAGCTTCATCGCCCGCGCCATGCGCACCGGGTCTTTCGCGGCGGCGATCGCGGTATTCATCAGCACGCCGTCGCAGCCGAGTTCCATCGCGATCGCGGCATCGGAAGCCGTCCCCACGCCTGCGTCCACCAGCACCGGCACGCTCACCCGCTCGATCACGAGTTGCAGGTTCCAGGGGTTGAGCACGCCCATGCCCGAGCCGATGAGGGAGGCAAGCGGCATGATGGCGACGCAGCCGGCGTCTTCCAGCATCTTCGCCTGGATGGGGTCGTCGGAGCAGTACACCATCACCTTGAAGCCCTCTTTCACCAGGGTCTTCGCCGCGGCCAGCGTCTCCGGCATGTTCGGGTAGAGCGTGCGCTCATCGCCCAGCACCTCCAGCTTGACGAGGTCGTGGCCGTCGAGGAGTTCACGCGCAAGGCGGAGGGTCCGCACCGCGTCCTCGGCCGTGTAGCAGCCGGCGCTGTTCGGCAGATAGGTGAAGCGCGAGGGCGGCAGAAAGTCGAGCAGCGAGGGCTCGCCCTTCGCCTGCCCGATGTTCACGCGCCGGATGGCGACGGTGACGATCTCGGCGCCCGATGCCTCGATCGCGGCCCGCGTCTGGGCGAAGTCCCGGTATTTTCCGGTGCCCACCAGCAGCCGCGAGCGGTAGCTCCGCCCGGCGATGACGAGGGGATCCGCGCTCATCCGCCGCCCACCGCGACCACGATCTCGAGCCGGTCGCCGTCCGCGAGCACCGTCTGAGCATGCGCGCTGCGAGGCACGATCTCGCCGTTTCGCTCGACGGCGATCTTTCGGCCCGCGAGCTGCATGCGCTCGATCAGCTCGGCAAGCAGCACCGGCTGCTCGAAGCGCTGGACCGCGCCGTTGACAAGTACCTGTATCACAAGGCGAATGATACAATTTTCTGCATGGCGCGGGTGTAGTTCAATGGCAGAACATCAGCTTCCCAAGCTGAATACGTGGGTTCGATTCCCATCACCCGCTCCAGCCCCGCGCGCGACCGCGAAGCCCTAGCCCGATGCCCTACTCGGTCGAAGGCAAGCTGGTGGTGGCGATCTCTTCGCGGGCGCTCTTCGACTTCGAGGAGGAGAACCGGGTTTTCGAGTCCGAGGGCGAGCGCGCCTACATCGAGCTGCAGTTTTCCCGGCTGGATGTGCCCGCCAAGCCCGGGGTCGCGTTTCCGCTCGTGAAAAAGCTCCTTGCGTTCAACACCCGCGAGGCGCAGCGTGTCGAGGTCGTGATCCTGTCGAAGAACGACCCGGTGTCGGGGCTACGCGTGTTCCGCTCGGCGGAAAAAGCGGGCCTCAAGCTGGAGCGCGGCGTTTTCACCCGCGGGCGCGAGCCCTACCGGTATCTGGACGCGCTCAAGGCGAACCTGTTCCTGTCGGCGAACGAACACGACGTGATGCGGGCGCTCGAATCGAAGTTCCCGGCCGCGCGCGTGGTCCCGGAGTCGGCGCAGGACGCCTTGCGCCACGCCGACGAGGTGCGCATCGCTTTCGACGGCGACGCGGTGCTCTTTTCCGACGAGGCCGAGCGGATCTACCAGCGCGAGGGCCTGGACGCCTTCGCCCGTCACGAGCAGGTGCATGCCCTCAGGCCGCTTCCGCCCGGGCCGTTCAAGCCGCTCCTTGAGGCGCTGCACCGCCTGCAGGCGGCGGCCGGCACCGACACCCCGATGCGCATCCGCACGGCGCTCGTGACCGCCCGCAGCGCCCCTGCCCATGAGCGCGCGGTGCGAACGCTCATGGAATGGAAGATCAGCGTGGACGAGGCGATGTTCCTTGGCGGCCTCGACAAGGGCGAGTTCCTCAAGGCATTCGAGCCCGACTTCTACTTCGACGACCAGCACGGCCACGTCGAGTCGGCGCGGCAGCATGTCGCCACCGGGCACGTACCGTTCGGTGTCGCCAACCCGAAAAAGACCACCGCATGAAGGCACTCCGGATCCTGCTCTACGCCGTCGGGGCGGTGCTCGGCCTGGCGGTGGTCGCCGTCGCTGCGGCGTTCGTGATCGTGGACGGCGCGTTCGTGAAGTCGCAGCTCGAACGCATGATGCGGGAGAAAAACCGCACGCTGGCGATCGAAGGCACGCCGCAACTGCGCCTTTTCCCGGTCGCGGCGATCGCGCTCGGCAGGACGACGCTGAGCGAACCCGGCAGCGACAAGGTGTTCCTCGCGCTCGATTCGGCCGAGGTGGCGGTGCGCGTGATGCCGCTGCTTTCGGACGAAATCGCGCTGGAGACGCTGAAAGTCGCGGGCTTGAGGGTGAACGTGGTGCGCGGCAAGGACGGAAGGTTCAACTTCGCCGATCTCGCCGGAGCCGAGAAAGGGGCGGGCGAGGAGCGCCAAGCCGACGAAAGGCCCAAGCGCGTGCGCATCGCCGAGGCGAACGTGGAGCGAGCGCAGCTCTCTTACCGGGACGAGGCGAGCGGGCAGGAGCTCGACGTCGCCGAACTGCACCTCAAGACCGGGCGGCTGGACGGCGCCGCACCCGGTCCGGTGTCGCTGGCGCTGCGCGTGACCGGGAAGAATCCCGCGGTGGACGTGCGCGCGCAGGCCTCCGGGGCGCTGCGCTTCGATCTGGCGCGGCAGGAGATCGCGTTCGACGGTTTCACCGCCGGCGCCAAGGGTCGCGTGGGCGCCGACACGCTCGCTGCCGAGTTCGCCGCGCCGAAGGTCGAGATCACGCCGGCGCGCGCCGGCGGAGCCGAGGTGAAGGGCTCGGTCCAGGTGAAGGGCCCGCAACGCTCGCTGGATGCGCGCGTGCGGATCGAGGGCATCCAGGGCAGCGCGGAAGCACTCTCGCTCGACGCGCTCGCGCTCGACCTGGATGCCGTCTCGGGCGGCAACACGGTGAAGGGCAGGATCTCGACCCCGGTGAAGGCGAACCTCAAGGCGCGCACCTGGGAGGCTCCGAAAATCGCGGCGAACCTCGCGATCGCGGGCCCGGCGCTGCCGCAGAAGAAGGTGACGCTGCCGGTCACGGCACAGGCAAAGGCCGACCTTGCGCGCGGAACCGCCGCGCTCGATTTCGCGACGAAGTTCGACGAATCGAGCGTGCAGGCGAAGCTCGCCGCGGCGAAGCTGGACCCGCTGGCGGCCACCTTCGACGTGGCGATTGACCGGATCAACCTCGACCGGTATCTGCCGGCGGAGGATCCGAAGGCGAAGAAGGACGAACGGGTGGACCTTTCCGCGCTCAAGGGAAAAACCGCAAGCGGCAAGCTGGCGATCGGCGCGCTCACGGTGAAGCGCGTGAAGATGGAGAACGTCAGGGCCGAGGTGAAGCTCACCAACGGCCGGCTGGAGGTGGCGCCGCACTCGGCGAGCCTCTACGGAGGCACGCTTGCCGGGGCGCTGACGGCCGATGCGAACGGCAATCGAATCCATGTCAAGGAGACGGTGCAGAACGTCGCGCTCGGGCCGCTGCTGCGCGATGCGGCGGGCAAGGACGTGCTGGAGGGCCGCGGCCACATCACGGTGGACGTGACGAGCGCGGGCGCCAGCGTGACGGCGCTGAAGAAAGCGCTCGCGGGCGCCGCGCGCGTGGAGGTGAGGGACGGCGCGGTGAAAGGCGTCAATCTCGCCGACACGGCGCGCAACGTGAAGTCGGCGCTCGGCGCGAAGCAGACGAAGCCGGATCCGTCGCAGAAGACCGATTTCTCGGAGCTGTCGGCGACCTTCAACATCAGGAACGGCGTCGCGCGAAACGACGACCTGAAAGGGGCGTCGCCCTTCCTGCGGCTCGCCGGCGCGGGGAACCTCGACATCGGCAACAACGCGATTGACTACGCCGCGAAGGCGACGCTGGCGGCGACCTCCAAGGGGCAGGGCGGGCGCGAGGCGGGCGAGGTCGCCGGCCTCGCCATCCCGATCCGCTTCACCGGTGCCCTGGACAAGCCCGACTGGAGCGTGGACTACTCGGCGCTCGCGGGCAGAGCGGGAAGCGCGATCGGCAGCGCGGCGGGCGGAGTCGCCGAGACGGCGAAGAAAGGCACGAGCGGCATCGGCGAGGCGCTGCGCGGGCTGTTCCGGCGCTAGAGGCGCCCTTCCTCCACCGCGTGGCAGGCGACGAGCGCATCGCCCGCCGCGCGCATCTCCGGGCGCTCGCGCCGGCAGCGCTCGGTGGCGTGCGGGCAACGCGGGTGAAACGCGCAACCCGTGGGTGGCGCAAGCGGGTTGGGCACTTCCCCCGCGACCGGGGTCCTCGCCTTGCCGGTCATCTCCAGGTCGGGTACCGCATCGAGCAGCATGCGCGTGTAGGGGTGGCGCGGGCGTGAAAAGAGCGCCTTGGCGCTCGCGAGTTCCACGATGCGCCCGAGATACATCACGCCGATGCGGTCGGCGATGTGCGACACCACCGCGAGGTTGTGCGAGATGAAGAGGTAGGTGAGCCCGAGCCTTTCCTGAAGATCGGTCATCAGGTTGAGGATCTGCGCCTGCACCGAGACATCGAGCGCCGAGGTCGGCTCGTCGCACACCAGAAACTCGGGCCGCCCGGCGAGCGCGCGCGCGATCGAGATGCGCTGGCGCTGGCCGCCGGAGAATTCGTGCGGGTATTTGTCCGCGTCCTCCGGCGCGAGGCCGACCTGCGCGAGCAGCTCCGCGACGCGCCCCTCGATCTCCGCTTTCGAGCTTGCGAGGCCGAGCACCCGCAGCGGCTCGGCGATCACCTCGCGCACGCGCCAGCGCGGGTTGAGGCTGGCGTAGGGGTCCTGAAAGATCATCTGCATGCGCCGGCGCACGCGCCGCACCTCGGCGCGATTGCGGCGATCGGTGAGCACCACGCCGTCGAACTCGATACGCCCGCGCGAGGGCTCGTACAGGCCGACGATGAGGCGCGCCACGGTGGACTTGCCGCAGCCGGATTCGCCGACAAGTGCGAGCGTCTCGCCGCGCCGCACCTCGAAGGACACGCCGTCCACCGCGCGCAGGATCTCGCGCGGCACCCCCTCCAGCAGGCGGTTGAGCCAGGGGCGCGAGACGTCGAAGTCGCGGCCGACCTCCTCGAGCCGCAACAGCACGCTAGCCATAGAGCCAGCAGGCAACGCGGTTCGCGCCGGCGGCGAGCAGTGCCGGGCGCTCGGCGAGGCACCGATCCATGCGCTTCGGGCAGCGCGGGTTGAAGGCGCATCCGGGCGGGATCTGGGTGAGGCGCGGCATCGCGCCCTCGATCTGCACCAGGCGCTCGCGGCGCCGCGCCGCGCCTGCGCGGATCTTCGGGATCGAGCCCATGAGTCCCGCGGTGTAGGGATGGCGGGGTGCGTGGATCACCTCGCGCACCGGTCCGATCTCGGCGATGCGGCCGGCGTACATCACCGCGACGCAGTCGGCGGTTTCCGCGATCACGCCCATGTCGTGCGTGATCAGCATCACCGCGGTGCCGCGCTCGCGCGCAAGGCGCTTGAGGAGCTGGATGATCTGCGCCTGGATCGAGACGTCGAGCGCGGTGGTCGGCTCATCCGCGATCACCAGCCGTGGCTCGGCGGCGAGGGCGAGCGCGATCACCACGCGCTGGCGCATGCCGCCGGAGAACTGGTGCGGATAGTGCTCGATGCGCGACTCGGGGGCGGGAATGCCCACCTCGCGCAGCAGCGCGATCGCGCGCCGGCGCGCCTCGGCCGCCGTGACGTCGAGGTGGGTAGAAATCGTCTCGGTGAGCTGCCGGCCGATGCTGTAGAGCGGATTGAGCGAGGTGAGCGGATCCTGGAAGATCACCCCGATGCGGCGGCCGCGGATGCGGCGCATCGCCTCGCCCCGCAGGTTGTCGATGCGCGCGCCTTCCAGCCGGATCTCGCCCGCCGCGATCCGCCCCGGCGGCTCCAGCAGCCCGATGATCGCCAGCCCGGTGAGCGACTTGCCCGCTCCGGATTCGCCGACCACGCCCAGCACTTCGCCCGGCGCGATCGAAAACGACACGCCGTCCACGGCGACGAGCGTGCCGCGGCGCGTCGGAAACTCGACGCGCAGATCGCGGACCTCGAGCAGGGCGTCGCTCACCGCAGCTTCGGATTGAGCGCGTCGCGCAGCCAGTCGCCGAGCAGGTTGACCGACAGCACCAGCGTGACGAGCGCCGCTCCGGGGAACACGGTGATCCACCACTCGCCGGAGAAAAGGAAGTCGTTGCCGACCCGGATCAGCGTGCCGAGCGAAGGGCGCGTCGGCGGCACGCCGACGCCGAGGAAGGACAGGGTCGCCTCGGTGATGATCGCGGTGGCGATGTGGATGGTGGCGATCACCAGCACCGGACCCATCACGTTCGGCAGCACATGATGGATCATGATCGCCAGCGGATGCCGGCCGATGACGCGCGCCGCCTGCACGTACTCCTTGTTGCGCTCGACGAGCGTCGAGCCGCGCACGGTGCGCGCGTACTGCACCCAGCCGGAAATGCCGATCGAGAGGATGAGCACCGGGATCGCGATCTCGCCGTGGCGGTCGTCGGGCAACGCGACGCGCGCCACGCCGTCAATGAGCAGCGCGATCAGGATCGCGGGGAACGAGAGCTGCACGTCGGCGATGCGCATGATGATCGCGTCGGTGCGCCCGCCGACGTAGCCGGCCACCAGTCCCGCCGCGACGCCGAGGGCGAGCGCGAGCAGCACCGCGGCGACGCCGACGGCGAGCGAGATGCGCGCGCCGTAGAGGATCGTCGAGAACACGTCGCGGCCCTGGTCGTCGGTGCCGAGCGGAAAGGCGGCGCGCCCCTCGGCCGACCACGCCGGCGGCAGGAAGGCGTTGTCCAGGCTGAGGGAGGCGGCGTCGAACGGGTTGTAGGGCGCAAGCCAGGGCGCCCCCAGCGCCCCCGCGACGCAGATCAGCGCGACCGCCGCCGCGGCCACGGTCACCGGCGAGCGGCGAAAGCTCCACGCCAGATCGTGGTCCCAGATGCGGGCGAGCGCGCTGCGCACGAGGCTCTTCCTATCGGAGCGGCAGCGACTCCTCGGCGAGCGCGGCCAGAAACCCGGCCCCGAGCGGGATGACCTCGTCGTTGAAGTCGTAGTTGGGGTTGTGCAGCATGCACCCCAGCTCGATGCCGCCCTGACCGAGGAACACGTAGGCGCCCGGCCGCGCCTGCAACATGTAGGAGAAGTCTTCGCCGCCCATCGTCGGTTCATGGTCGGTGACGACGTTGCCGGCGCCGAAAACGCGCTCGCCGACGCGCGCGGCGAAGGCCGCCTCCGCCTCGCTGTTCACCGTGGCCGGGTAGCCGCGCCGGTAGTCGATGTCGGCGGCGCCGCCCATCGCGGCGGCGATGCCGGCGACGATTTCGCGGATGCGCCGCTCGGCCATGTCACGCGTGTCCGGCCGGAACGTGCGCACCGTCCCCACGAGCTGCACGAAGTCGGGAATCACGTTGAAGACGTTGGTCTGGCTCGTCTCCATCGAGCAGATGGAGACGACGATCGAATCGAGCGGGCTCGCGTTGCGGCTGGCGATCGTCTGCAGCGCCGAGATGATCTGCGCGCTCGCCACCACCGGGTCCACCGCAAGGTGCGGCATCGCGCCGTGGCCGCCGCGGCCGCGCACGACGATCCGGATCTCGTCGGTCGCCGCCATCACCGGGCCTGCGCGCACCGCGATGCGCCCGGGCGGCAGTCCCGGCCAGTTGTGCAGCGCGTACACCGCGTCGCAGGGAAAGCGCTCGAACAGGCCCTCTTCGACCATGACCTTGCCGCCGCCGCCGCCTTCCTCGGCCGGCTGGAAGATGAGCACCACCGTGCCGTCGAAGTTGCGCGTCTCCTGCAGGTAGCGGGCGGCGCCAAGCAGCATCGTGGTGTGGCCGTCGTGGCCGCAGGCGTGCATGCGGCCCGGATGGCGCGACCGGTACGGAACGTCGCCGGTTTCGTGCATCGGCAGGCAATCCATGTCGGCGCGCAGACCGATCGCGCGGCCGCTCGCGGTCGTCCTGCCGCGGATCACGCCGACCACGCCGGTCTTGGCAAGCCCCCGATGTACCTCGATCCCCCATGCGGCGAGCCGCGCCGCGACCAGATCGGAGGTGCGCCGCTCCTCGAAGGCGAGTTCGGGGTGCGCGTGCAGGTCGCGGCGAAATTCGCGCAGCTCGTCATGAAGTGCGCGGATGTACGCGACCGGGGCGGCTTCGGTTGGGGGCGGTGCGTTCATGCGGGTTTCCTCGAGGGGTGTTCAATGCGCGGCGGCCGTGCGCTCGATGCGCAGGCGCGGGTCCACCGCGTAGTAGAGCAAGTCCACCACCAGGTTGATGACGACGAAAAAGATCGCGATCAGGCACAGGTACGCCGCCATCACCGGCACGTCGGCGAAGGTGACCGCCTGGATGAAGAGCAGCCCCATGCCGGGCCACTGAAAAACCGTCTCGGTGATGATGGCGAAGGCGATGATCGCGCCCAGCTGCAGCCCGGTGATCGTGATGACCGGGACGAGCGTGTTCTTGAGCGCATGGCCGAAGTGCACGGCGCGGTCGGTGAGGCCGCGCGCGCGCGCGAAGCGGATGTAGTCGGTGCGCAGCACTTCCAGCATTTCCGAGCGCACCAGACGCTGGATCAGCGTCATCTGGAAGAGCCCCAGCGTGATCGAGGGCAGCACGAGCGCCTTCAGGCCCGAGGCGGTGAGCAGCCCGGTGCTCCACCAGCCGATCTGCACCGTCTCGCCGCGACCGAACGAGGGCAGCCACCCGAGCAGCACCGAGAACACGAGGATCAGCAGGATGCCGATGAGGAAGGTGGGCAGCGATACGCCGATGAGCGAGAGCGCGAGCAGCGCCTGCGCGAGCCACGAATCGCGCCGGAGCGCGGTGTACACGCCCATGACGATGCCGGCCGCCAGAGCGAGCAGCGCCGCGCAGACGGACAGCTCCAGCGTCGCCGGCAGCCGCTCCAGGATCAGCGTCGAAACCGGCTGCACCTGCCGCAGCGACAGGCCGAACTCGCCGCGCAGCGCGTTGCCGAGGAAGCGCGCATACTGGACGTAGAACGGCTGATCGAGCCCGAGCATGCGGGTGATGCGCGCGCGGTCCTCCGGCGTCGCGTCCTGCCCGAGCATGAACACCACCGGGTCGCCGACGAAGCGGAACAATGCGAACGCGATCAGGCCGACGACGAGCATGACGAGCACGGCCTGCGCGAGGCGCCGCAGGACAAAAGCGAGCATGGCGGCGGCATTCTACTGAATGGGCCTACAATCGCCGCGCCTTGAGCGGATTCGCCCGAAAGCTGATCGCCTGGCAGCGCCGGTACGGACGGCACGGACTGCCATGGCAGGGCACGCGCGATCCGTACCGCGTCTGGCTGTCCGAAGTGATGCTGCAGCAGACGCAGGTCGAGACGGTCGTGCCTTATTACCTGCGGTTTCTCGCGCGCTTTCCGGACGTGGCGGCGCTTGCGCGTGCGCCGCTTGGCGAGGTGCTGCGTCTCTGGAGTGGGCTCGGCTACTACGCGCGGGCGCGCCATCTGCACGAGGCGGCCCGGCGGGTCGTGCGCGAACACGGCGGGCGCTTTCCCGACACGCCCGAAGCGCTCGAGCGGCTGCCCGGTGTCGGGCGTTCGACCGCCGCGGCGATCGCGGTGTTCGCCTTCGGCCGGCGCGCGGCGATCCTGGACGGCAACGTGCGGCGGGTGTTCGCCCGGCATTTCGGAGTCGAGCGCACGCGCAGCCAGTGGCAGCTGGCCGAATCGCTTCTTCCCGCGCGGTCGGTCGAAGCCTACACGCAGGCGCTCATGGATCTGGGCGCCACCGTGTGCACGCGCGCGAACCCGGAATGCGGCTCATGTCCGGTCGCACGAAGCTGCGTCGCCCGGCGCGACGGCCGGGTAGCGGAGTTGCCGGCGCCGCGCCGTGCGCGGAGGCGCCCGATACGACGCGCGGCGTGGCTGGTGCTGCTCGACCGCGGGCGGGTGCTGCTCGAGCGCCGTCCCGCCATGGGCCTCTGGGGCGGGCTGTGGGCGTTCCCCGAGCTTCGCGGGCGCGACCCGAAGCGCTTCTGCCGCGAAGCGCTCGGCTGCGCGGTCGCAAGCATCGAGCGCGCGCCGGCGATCGAACACGGCTTCACGCATTTTCGGCTGCGGGCGCAGCCTCTTGTCTGCCGTGCTCGGCCGCAAGGGACGGGCGGCGCCGCGGCCGGGCGGATCTGGCTCGACCTGACGGAGGCGACTCGCGCCGCGGTGCCCGCGCCGGTGAAGAAGTTCCTGCTAGGGCTGCGGTTCAAGCAGCCGGGCGAGCAGCGCAAGGCGCGCCGGTCCGTCGGCGAGTTCCAGTAGCCGCTGGCGGGCGGCGAGCGGCAACGGAAGGATTTCCGCAAGGCGCGCGCTCAGCCATGCGCTCGAATCGAGGCGCCAGGGTTCGGCGACCAGCGCCGCGGCACCCTGCACGAGCAGCCGCTCGAGCAGGCGGCGCAGCGGGGCGTATCGTTCCGCGACCGGCGCGTCGGCTCCCTCGGAAAGCGGCTCGATCCGCGCAAGCGCAAGGCCGTCCTCGCGTACGCGCCGCTCCAGGATCCGGAACCGCCGCTCGCCGCGCGCTTTCACTTCCAGGAGTCCCAACTGCGGCATCTCCCAGTGCACGATGCGCGCCAGGCAGCCGATTTCCATCGGGATCGCGGGTGCGCCCACTTCGCGGCCTTCGCGGATCAGGCATACGCCGAAGGGCGCGTCGTCCTTCAGGCATGCCTTCGCCATTTCCAGGTAGCGCTGCTCGAAGATCCTGAGCGCGAGCAGCCCCTCGGGAAAGAGCACCGCGTGCAGCGGAAAAAGCGGAACCTCGCGCGCCGACACGGGCGGCGCGCTCAGGCGGTTTCGGCCCCGAGCGCGCGATGGCGCACCAGGACCTGCCAGTGCGGGCGGAACGAGGCGGCAAGGCGCTCGGCGAGATACACCGAGCGGTGCCGGCCGCCCGTGCAGCCGATCGCCACGGTGACGTAGGAGCGGCTCTCGCGGGCGATCGCGGGCAGCCAGCGCGCCAGGAACGCGCGCACGTCCTCGAAAAAGCGCCCGACTTCGTCTTCCGCCTCCAGGTAGCGCGCCACCGCCGCGTCGCGGCCGGTCAATTCCCGCAGCTCCGGCGCGTAATGCGGATTGGGCAGCATCCTGGCGTCCACCACCCAGTCGGCGTCCAGCGGAATGCCGTCGCGGTAGGCGAACGACTCGAAGGTGAGCGTGAGCGCCTCCGGGCCCACGGCGAGCAGGTCCTTGATCCAGTTGCGCAGCATCCGCGGCTGAAGATCGCTCGTGTCCATGCGATGCGCGAGCGCCGCCACGCCGGCGAGGAGCGAACGCTCGCTTTCGATCGCCTCGGCAAGCGTCAGGCCGGCCCCTGCGAGCGGATGGCGCCGGCGCGTCTCGGAGAACCGGCGCAGCAGCACGGGAGAGGACGCCTCGAGAAAGAGCACGCGGCATTCGACGCCTTTCGCGCGTAGCGCCGCGAGGTGCTCCGGCAGCGCGGGCAGCGCGGCGCTTCGCGCGTCCACGCTGACCGCGACGCGCTCGTGGCCGGCGCCGGCGAGAAATTGTGCCACCTCGACGAGCAGCATCGCCGGCAGGTTGTCAACGCAGTAGTAGCCGCTGTCCTCGAGCACGTCGAGCGCAATGCTCTTGCCCGATCCCGAGAGGCCGCTGACCAGGACGAGCTGCAGGCGCCTATCCTTCGCCGCTCATCGCGCGCTTCTGGCGCGCGAGAAACTCTGCCGCCGAGTCTATTCCGCGCAGCTGCAGGATGTAGTTGCGCACCGCGGCTTCCAGCAGCACTGCGAGGTTGCGCCCGGCGGCGACCGGGATCACGACCTTGCGTACCGTCACGCCGAGGATGTCTTCGGCGAGTTCGGCGAGCGGCAGCCGCTCGGCGATCGCCGCGCCGCCCGGTTTCTCCAGGTGCGCGATGAGCTTCAGCTTCATCTTTGGGCGCACCGCGGTCTCGCCGTAGATCGCGCGGATATTGATGAGCCCCAGCCCGCGCACCTCGATGAAGTCCTTCAGGATCGGCGGGCAGCGCGCTTCCAGCGTGGTGGGCGCGATGCGCGAGATCTCGACCACGTCGTCGGCGACCAGGCCATGGCCGCGGCTGATGAGCTCCAGCGCCAGTTCGCTCTTGCCGACGCCGGAATCGCCGGTGATCAGAACGCCGACTCCGAGCACGTCCATCATCACGCCGTGGCGCTCGACGGTGTCGGCGAGCTGCTTGGCGAGATAGCGCCCGAGCTTCTCGATCACGCGCGCCGCCGACACGGCGGTCGCGAACACCGGCGTCTGCGCCGCCTCGGCGGCCTCGATCAATTCGGGGAACGGTGCCACGCCGTCGGCGAACACCACGGCGGCGGGCCCGGCCCCGATCAGCTTCGCCGCGAGCTCCCGGCGGCGGGCAGCGTCGTAGCGCGCCGCGAGGGTCGCCTCGTAGGTGCCGATGACCTGGACGCTGTTGGGATGAGTGAGGTTGAGATGCCCGATCAGCGCGGCGGCGGCGGCGGCTTCCCGCCGCACCGCCGCGGCGCTCGCGCGCCCGGCGACCCAGTCGAGCGCGAGCGCCTCGCGGTTGTCCTCATGCAGCCGCGCGACGCTGACCTGCAGCATCGGGCTGCCAGTCGGCGACAAGCTTGACGAGCGCTTCGGCGTCCGTGGCAGAGGCCATCGCCTCGCGCAGCGCCTTGTCGCTGAACATCTGCGCCAGCTCGGAGAGGATTTCCAGGTGCTTCTCGGTCGCGTGCTCGGGAACCAGCAGGGCGAACACCAGGCTCACGGGCTTGCCGTCCGGAGCGTCGAAAGGCACCGGGGTTTCGAGGCGCACGAACGCGCCGATCGCCTCCTTCAGCCCCTTGATCCGGCCGTGCGGGATGGCGACGCCCTGGCCGAGCCCTGTCGAGCCCATGCGCTCGCGCGCGAACAGGCTCTCGAAGACGACGGCGCGCGGAATGCCGTGATTCGACTCGAACAGAAAGCCGAGCTGCTCGAACAGGCGCTTCTTGCTCGAGACCGTGAGGCCGAGCACGACGTTCTGCGGCGGAAGGAGTTTCGCGACCAGCCTCATCGGAAGGCGGCGGATTATACTCCGCGCGCGGCTCACCGGACTGTCAGGATCTGAGCGCCCGTTTCTTCGCCGCCCGGCGACGCGCCGGGGCGCGCGCCCGGATGCGGCGGTCCTTGTACTTGAGCACCTGGCGGTCCAGCTTGTCGGCGAGCAGGTCTATCGCGGCGTAGAGGTCGTCCTTCTCGCATTCGCAGTGGATGTCCTTGCCGCGCACGTGCAGCGTCACCTCGGCCTTGTGCAGCACCTTGTTGACCGAAAGGATCACGTGCGCCTCGGTCACGTGGTCGAAGTGCCGGATGATGCGTCCGATCTTGGTGCTGACGTACCGGCGGATGGCGGGGGTGACGGTGACATGATGACCGCTGACGCTGAGATTCATCGGCTCCTCCGGAGGGCAGTTACAGGCCGCGGCGCTGGCTGACAGGCGGAATGTGCAGCGATTCGCGGTATTTCGCAACCGTGCGCCGCGCCACTACGATACCGCGCTCGCGCAGGATGCGGGCGAGCGCCGAGTCCGAAAGGGGCGCACGAGTATCCTCGGCGGCGACGAGCTGCCGGATCAGCGCCCGGATCGCGGTCGAGGAGGCCGCGCCGCCGGCGTCGGTGGCGAGGCGGCTGGTGAAAAAGTACTTCAGCTCGTAGGTGCCGCGCGGCGTCGCCATGTACTTCTGCGTGGTGACGCGCGACACCGTGCTCTCGTGCACGCCGAGCGCTTCGGCGATCTCGCGCAGCACCATCGGGCGCATCGCGACCTCGCCATGCTCGAGGAAGCCTCGCTGGCGGTCCACGATCGCCTGCGCGACGCGCAGGATGGTGTCGAAACGCTGGCGCACGTTCCGGATCAGCCATCGCGCCTCCTGCGCCTGCCGCGCGAGCGCGCCGCCGGCGCCGCGGCCGGCCGCGATCTGGGCATACAGCCGATTGATGCGCAGGCGGGGCATAGCCTCGGGGTTGAGGCTTGCCCGCCAGACGTTGCGCACTTTGCGTACGAAGACGTCGGGGATCACGTACGGCGATTCCAGGCGGGCAAACGCGGCGCCCGGGCGCGGGTTGAGGCTGCGGATGATGCGCTGCGCGGCGCGCAGGGTATCGTCGTCGGCGCCGGTCGCCGCGCGCAGGCGCGCCAGATCGCGCGCGGCGAGCAGTTCCAGATGCCGCTCGACGATCGCCAGCGCGACCCGGTGCGCCGGACTGTCCTCTCCCGAGGCACGCAGCTGCAGAGCCAGGCATTCGGAGGGCGAGCGTGCGCCGACTCCGCTGGGCTCCATGTTCTGCAGATAGCGCAGCGCGATCGCCAGCTCCTCGACGCCGGCGTCGGCCTCCGGGGGCAGCATCGCTGCGATCTCTTCCAGCGGCTGCGTGAGGTAGCCGTCGTCATCGAGCGCGTCAATCAGCAGCCCGACGAGCACGCGGTCGCGCTCCCCGAGGCCCACCATCGCGAGCTGCCCGTACAGGTGATCGCGCAGGCTCGGCGTGTCGGGCGCCGTGAAGGCACGGTCGCCTTCGTCTTCGGACTCGGCGGCGCTCCCCCAGGAGACGGCGATTTCGTCGCCGGCGTCCGCGCCCGTTTCCGGCGGCGTGGCCTGGACCTCGCGCGGCTCCAGCGGGCTCGCGCCGGAGCGCGCGACGGGCGCCGGTTCCTCCTCGTCCTCGCGCTCGAGCAGCGGGTTGTCGGCGAGCGCTCGCTCGATCTCGGCGTTCAGTTCCAGCGTCGACAGTTGCAGCAGCCGGATGGACTGCTGCAGCTGCGGCGTGAGCGCCAGGTGCTGCGCCAGACGGAACTGCAGGGTGGGCTTCACCATCCGCGCCTCACATGCGGAAATGCTCGCCGAGATACACCCGGCGCACGCCCTCGTCGTGCACGATGCTCTCGGGGCGGCCGGAGGCGAGCACCGCGCCCTCGTTGATGATGTAGGCCCGATCACAGATGCCGAGCGTCTCGCGCACGTTGTGGTCGGTGATCAGCACGCCGATACGGCGCTCCTTCAGGAAGCGGATGATGCGCTGGATGTCGAGTACCGCGATCGGGTCCACGCCGGCGAAGGGCTCGTCGAGCAGCACGAAGGCGGGGCGCGTGCCGAGCGCGCGCGCGATTTCCAGGCGTCGGCGTTCGCCGCCGGACAGCGCGAGCGCGGTGTGCTTGCGCAGGTGCGAGATGTTGAGGTCGGCAAGCAGCTCGGCGAGCCGCGACTCGATCTCGGCCGGAGCAAGCCCTTGCAGCTCCAGCACCGCGCGCACGTTGTCCTCGACCGTGAGCTTGCGGAATACCGAGTTCTCCTGCGGCAGGTAGGAGATTCCGAGGCGCGCGCGCCGGTGAATGGGCAGGTGCGTGAGGTCCTGCCCGTCCAGCTCGATGCGTCCGGCGTCGGCCGGCACCAGCCCGACGATCATGTAGAAGCAGGTGGTCTTGCCGGCGCCGTTGGGGCCGAGCAACCCGACCACCTCGCCGCTCTCGACCTCGAGCGACACGTCCCGCACCACGGTGCGCGACTTGAACCGCTTGCGCAGCTTGTGCGCGGCAAGCAGGGTCATCGCGCGGCCGGTTTTGCCGGCGCCGGGCCGGCGGCGGGCTTCTCGGGCTCGGGTTTCTGCTTCGGCTGGATCACCGCGCGCACCCGTCCCTCGGGCGCACCCGCTCCCTTGGCCGCCGACGCGGAGAAGAATTCGGTGCGCTGGTCGAGCGCGATGTACTCGCCCTGCACCTCGTCCTGGTCGCGCCGCACGCGCGCGCGCTCGAACAGCTCGATCATCTGCCGCCGGTCGTCGATTTCCACGCGCAACGCCTCGCCCTCGGTCCACACGCCCTCGCGCTCGCCGCGCGGATCGCTTTTCTGCCGGAAGCGCACCGGGTTGCCGGTGGCGGTGGCGTACTGGTAGCCGTCGGCGTCCTGGCGCACTACGATGCGGTCCGCTTTCACGAGAATGGTGCCCTTGCTCAGCACCACGTTGCCCTCGAAGATGCTCATCCGGCGCGCGTCATCGGCGCTCATGCGACTCGCCTCGATGTGCGTCGGCTTGTCGCGGTCGGCCCGCTCGGCGCTCGCCGGGCCGTAAAGTGCGGCGAGCACCACTGCAAGCGCGACGCGCAGCGCGCGATCGGCCTTCTTCATCACGACTCCGGCCGGGGCTTGCGCGCCGGCTCGAAGCGGCCGCGCACGGCCTCGTGCAGCACGAGCCGGCCGGAGTCGTTGTGGTACTCCATGCCGCGCCCGGAAAGCCGCCGGCGCTCATCGGTGATCACGATCTCGCGGTCCGTGCGCACGAGCGATCTCGCGTGCACCACGTGCAGGAAGTCGGTGCGCATGCGGGTTTGCGAGCCGCGGCCCGCGTCCTCGCGCACCAGGAGCACGTCGCCGTAGAGGAAGACTTCCTCGCCGTCGTGCGACAGCGTGCCGCGGCTGGCGCTTGCGGTGAGGCGCGGCTCGTCGGGCTTGGTCTGCACCATGCGCGGCGCGATCAGCTCGGTCGAGTCGTCGTCCGGGTAATGTACCATCAACGCCGCGGCGAGCACAGCTTCGACGCGGCCGTCGGCGCCGTAGCGCGTCAGCGCGAGCCGGTTGACCACGTAATCCGGGTCGTGTCGCCGCAGCGCCGGGTGCACGCCGGCTTCGCGGCGCACCGTGTGCTCCAGCCACAGCGTCAGCCCGGCGAGCGCCGCCGCGAGCACGAGGGGAAAAATGCGCGTCGTCGCGAGCGTCATCGCAGGTACTGCGCGAGCAGCGGCTCAAGCCGGCCCTGCGCGCGCAGCACGTATTCGCAGGCTTCGCGCGCCGCGCCCGCTCCGGCCGGCGCGGCGCAGACGTAGTGCGCGTGGCGGCGCACGAACGGCGGCGCCTCGCCGGGCACGCAGGCGAAGCCGCAGCGCGTGAGCACCGGCAGATCCACCAGCTCGTCGCCCATGAAGCCGGCCGCGGCGGGCTCGACGCCCAGTTGCGCGAGCAGCTGCTCGAAGGCCGCGCGCTTGTCCGCGACGCCCTGCCGCACATGGGCAATGCCGAGCTCGGCGGCGCGCGCCGCCACCGCGGGCGAATCGCGCCCGGAGAGCAGCCCGATCGCGATCCCGGCCTGCATGAGCATCTTCAGGCCGTGGCCGTCGCGGGCGTCGAAGCACTTGAGCGCCTCCCCCGCGGCTCCGAACCAGAGCCGGCCGTCGGTGAGCACGCCGTCCACGTCGAACAGCATCAGGCGAACGCGCATCGCCCGCTCCAGCGCGTCGGCGGTCGCGGCGGCCATCTGCGCTACAGGATCTTGGCGCGGAACAGGTCGTGGATGTTGAGCGCGCCGACCACGCGGTTGGCCGCGTCCACCACCGGCAACTGCGTGCTCTTGCGCGACTCCATGACCTCGACGGCCTGCACCGCGAGCGCCTCTGGACGGATGGTGCGCGGGTCGCGCGTCATCACCGCCTCGATGCGCGTCGCGTGCAGGTCCACCGCGCGCTCGAGCGCCCGGCGCAGGTCGCCGTCGGTGAAGATGCCGATGAGGCGTCGCTCGCCGTCCACGACGGTGGTCATGCCCATGCCCTTCCGCGTGATCTCGAGGATCGCCTCGGCGAGCGTCGCGCCGGCGCGCACCATCGGCACCGCGTCGCCGGTTCGCATCACGTCGCGCACGTGCGTGAGGAGCTTTCTGCCGAGCGTGCCGCCGGGGTGCGAGCGAGCGAAATCGTCGGCGGAAAAGCCGCGCGCATCGAGCAGCGCCACCGCGAGCGCGTCGCCGAGCGCGAGCGCCGCGGTGGTGCTCGCGGTGGGCGCGAGATTGAGCGGGCAGGCCTCCTGGGCGACGCCCGCATCGAGGTGCACGTCGGCCTCGCGCGCGAGCGTCGAGGCGGGGTTGCCGGTCATCGCGATCAGCTTCGCGCCCTGGCGCTTGACGAGCGGCACGATGGCGAGCAGCTCCTCGCTTTCGCCGGAATACGAGATCGCGATGAACACGTCGTCGCGCACGATCATGCCGAGGTCGCCGTGGCTCGCCTCGGCCGGATGCACGAAATACGCCGGCGTGCCGGTGCTCGCCATGGTGGAAGCGATCTTGCGCGCAATGTGTCCGGATTTGCCGATGCCGCTCACGATCACGCGGCCGCGGCAGGCGAGGATCAGCGATACCGCGGCGAGAAAACGCCCGTCCACGCGCTCGATCAGCGCGCGCACCGCGTCGGCCTCGATCGCGAGCACGCGCCGCGCGAGCGTGAGTGCGGACGCGTGGGCCTCGTTCGGTATCATGGCGCGGGAAGTATAGCCCAGCCCCGCCGCTCGCCTCGCGCATGGATGTCTCCGCCGCCGCCCTCCAGCAGGTCCTCGTGCTGCTCGCCGCGGCGGTGGCGGCGGTGGCGGCCTGCCGCCTGATCGCGGCGCCGCCGATCCTCGGTTATCTCGCGATCGGCATCGCGCTCGGCCCCGGTGCGCTCGGCGCGGTATCGCACGACGCGACGACGCGCGGGCTCGCCGAGTTCGGCGTCGTGTTTCTGATGTTCACGATCGGTCTGGAGTTCAGCCTGCCGAAGCTGCGCTTGATGCGCCGCGAGGTGTTCGGCCTGGGCTCGGCGCAGGTCGCGATCACCATCGCCGCCGGCGTCGCCGCGGCGCTCGCGATGGCGGCCGGCGAGTGGCGCGTCGGCCTGGCCACCGGCGCCGCGGTGGCGATGTCCTCGACCGCGGTCGTGATGCGGCTGCTCGCCGAGCGCATGGAACTGGACACGCCGCACGGCCGCGCGATCGTCGGCGTGCTGCTGTTCCAGGACCTCGCGGTCGTGCCGCTGCTCATCCTCGTGCCGGCGCTCGGCGCCGAGCCGACGGCGCTCGGTGCCGCGATCACCGTCGCGCTCGCCAAGGCGGTGTTCGTGCTCGCCGTGGTGCTGCTTGCCGGGCCGCGGCTGATGCGCGCCTGGTTCGGGGTGGTGGCGCGGCGCAAGTCCACGGAACTGTTCGTTCTCAACGTGCTGCTCGTCGTGCTCGCGATGGCGTGGCTCACGAGTCTTGCCGGCCTTTCACTTGCCCTCGGGGCGTTCCTTGCCGGCATGCTCATCTCCGAAACCGAATACCGCTGGCGGGTCGAGGACGAGATCAAGCCGTTCCGCGACGTGCTGCTCGGGCTGTTCTTCGTCACCGTCGGCATGATGCTCGACCTGCGGCTGGTGGCGGCGAAGGCGTGGCTGGTCGGCGTGCTGCTGATTGCACTGGTGACCTTCAAGTTCTCGCTGGTGGCGCTGCTCGCGCGCGCATTCGGCGCGGCGCCGGGCGTGGCGATCCGCACCGGTCTGGCCCTTGCGCAGGGCGGCGAGTTCGGTTTCGTGCTGCTGGTACAGGCGGGCGCCGCGGGCGTGATGCCGCCGGCGATCGGCCAGCCAGTGCTTGCGGCGATGATTCTGTCCATGGCGGTGACGCCGTTTCTCATCGCGGCGAGCGGGCGCCTGGCGCTGCGCTTCGCCGCGTCCGAATGGCTCGAGCGTTCGCTCGAGCTGCACCGCGTGGCGGTACAGACGCTCGCGGCCGAGCGGCACGTCATCATTCTCGGCTACGGCCGCAACGGCCAGCACGTCGCGCGGCTGCTCGATGCCGAAGGCGTGCGGTACGTCGCGCTCGACCTCGACCCGGAGCGCGTGCGCGAGGCCGCCGCCGCGGGCGACACGGTCGTGTTCGCCGATTGCTCGCGGCGCGAGGCGCTGATTGCCGCCGGCGTCATGCGCGCGGCCGCCGTGGTGGTCACCTTCGCCGAGACCGATGCCGCGGTGCGGGCCATCGCGCACGTGCAGTCGCTCAACCCCTCGGTGCCGGTGATCGCTCGGGCGCGCGAGGAAGCCGACATCGCGCGCCTGGCGGCGGCGGGCGCCTCGGAGGTCGTGCCCGAGGCACTGGAATCGGGGCTGATGCTCGCCTCGCACACGCTGGTGTGGGTGGGCGTACCGCTCAACCGCGTCGTGCGCCGCCTGCGCGCGGTGCGCGACGAGCACTACAGCCTACTGCGCGGACTGTTTCACGGCGCAAGCGAAGACACCGAAGCCGCCGATGCCGCGCAGCCGCGGCTGCGCGCGGTGGTCCTGTCTCCCGGCGCGCGTGCACTGGGGCGCCCGCTCGACGTCGGCGAGCTGGAGGAGATCGGCGTTCAGGTAAAGGCGGTACGCCGGCCGGGCGCGCCAAAGCGGCTGTCGCCGGAAGAAGCCGGTGCGCTCGGGCCGGGCGACGTCGTGGTGCTGCTCGGCGTGCCCGAAACGCTCGCCGCCGCGGAAATGCGGCTGCTCGAGGGCTGAAAACAGAAAGGCCGGCTTGCGCCGGCCTTCGCCAAATCACCGGGCTTGCCGCTTACAGCGCGCGGCAGAGCGTGTACACGTTGGTGCCGGATTCGACGTAGTTGTTCGCATCCGCCGCTGCACTGATCGGGGGGTTGGGACCGCCGGTGTGAAGCTGCCCGCGCACCGTTCCCGTACGTGCGTCTCCGTCGTCCATCTGCGTATCCACTGCAATGGCCATCTTGTCCGGCATGTTGGCCGAGCAGACGATCAGCGCACCAAACCCGCCCAGCACGGTGCCACCAGCGGCATTGCCCGTCTGCACGCCAATCTTGCCAGTGACGGCATTGAAGGGTTGTTCCTGATCGTTGCCGGCAACGAAGCCGGCCCGGCGCAAGTGCAGCCAGAAGAGCCGGGACTCCTCGTTTGCCGTCGTCGTGTTGTAAGTGCCGCTGACCGTACCGTCGTTGTACGCGCCGCTGGCGGGCGCGGAGATCCCGAGGCTCCAGCGCGCATTGGCGTCCCCGTCATCGCCGGGCAGCTTGCGATAGCGATCCTGGTAGCCGTGATAGGCGGCAGAGATGCCGGAGAAATCGGCGATCAGATTCTTGATCTTGGCCTGCGTGATCATCTCCTGACCCTTGAGGATTCCGCCCAAGAGCAGCCCGATGATCACCAGCACGATTGCGATCTCGACCAGCGTGAAGCCTTTGCCAAGGTGTCTCATGGTTTTGCCTTTCCGTTTCGAACCGATGCTCGAAGACCTGCAATCCGCATGCCATCCGAGAAGAGGTAATTCTAGGTGCAATACCCGGAGAAATTGCAAAAATTTGTCGAAAATCCGACGCGGGGTGACAGGTCGTCAACGCCCACCCTGCCGCGCTTTACCGGTGGCCAGCCGCCTTTCCAGCGCTTCCAGGCGCGATTGAAGAAAGCGGTGCTCGCCGGGGTCGGTGATCCGCCCGGTAGCGAGAAGCCCTCCCAGCATGATCTTCGCCGCCTCAAGCTCGTTCATGTCCTCCAGAATGAATATCTCCATCTGCTTCGCCCAGAGCGGCACGTTCGGTTCGTCGGCCACCGCACGCAGCGCCTGCGCGTAGCGCAGCGCGAGCGGCAGGTCTTCGAGCCGGTGCTTGGCGAGCAGTGCGGCGTGAGCGAGTGCCGGCCACCGCTCGCGCGGCGCCTTCAGGTATTCGGCGTGGATGAACTCCATCATCGCGCGCGCTTTGGCTGGATCGGGAACCTCGGCGTAGATGCGCGCGGCGGCGAAGAGCGGATAGCGGCTGCGCGGGTCGGTGTGGAGGATCGCGGCAAGCCAGCCGATCAGCCGGCCGTAGTCGAGGTTGCGGTAGGGAGCCTGGTTCGCTGCACTGGAGTCGAACGCCTGCAGCCACAGCATGGCAAGCCGCGCGGCTGCCTGCGGCTCGCCGAAGCTCGCCGCCTTGACTGCTGCGGCTGAGGGCGCGGGCGGCAGGTCTGTCGCCGCCGCGCGGCGCGGGGCGAAGGCCACGTGCACTGCAAGCTGTGCGGCGAGCGCGCCGACAAGTAGCAGCCCGACCCAGACGGGCACTGCGGCGAGCGGCCGCGCGTTCTCGCTCAAAGGTTCCTCCGGCTCAGGTCGAAAAGCCCTGCCGCGACGAGGAGCAGCGTGTAGGCCGCTATCGCCGCGAGCGCCGGGGCGAGTTCGGCCACCGCCGGCGGCTCGTAGAGCAGCCACGCGGTACGCGTCGCTGCGTCCAGGCGCGGCAGCAGCAGCGCGACGCCATCTACCGCGAGCTGCGCAGCGCGGCCGGCAAGTGTCGCCTCGGCGAGCGAACCGGAGGCGATCGCCTGGATCGCGCCGATCGAGCGCGCAAGGAGGTACAGCCCGGCGGTCGCGCTGAGGGCGGCGGCCGGCTGCGCGAGCGCGCTCGCGAAAAAGAGCGCCGCCGCCGCAACCAGCGCGCATTCGAACGCGAGCGAGACTGCCCAAGCCAGCACGCCGGGCGGGGCCGACCACGCAAGAAGCGGCAGCGCGAACGCGCCGGCGATCAGGGCGCCAGCCGCCGCGAAGCCGGCGAGCTTGCCGAGGTACCAGGCCGGGCGCGAGAGGGCAAAGGCGAGCACGAAATCGAGCACCTTGTCGTTCGCCTCGCGCGCCGTTGCCGCGACCACGTGCACGGCGACAAGAAAGGCCGCCGCCGCGCGCAAGAGCGCGCCGGCGACCGCCGCCTGCACCGCCGCGCCCTCGGTAAGGGCGACCTGCGAGACGAAGGCGGCGAGGCCGAGCGCCGCGGCAAGCGCGCAGGCGGCGAGCCACGGCAAGCCGCTGCGCCGCGCTTCCAGCAGCGAAAAACGGGCGACGACGAGCGCGCGGTGCATGCCGGTGGCACGGTGCAAGGGTGCGTTAGCATAGCCGACATGCAGATCGCGAGCCCGGCGCCCCGCGGCCTTGCGCGCGTTGCGCTTGCCGTGAGCGGCGCAAGCCGCCGGCACTCGCGCTTTGTCGTGATCGCGATGCTGACGCTGCTACACGTGGCGGTGCTGCGCGGCGCCGCCGATGGCTGGGCGCGGATGCTGTTACTGGCGCACCTGGGCCTGGTGTTGTTGTGGCAGCCGTTTCTCTCCACCGAGCAGCGCTTGAGCCTCGCGCAGGGACTGCTCATCGCCCTCGGCGCCGCAGTGGTGACGCTCTGGCTCGATTGGTGGCTGCTCGCGTTCTGGATCGTGGTGCTCGCCGGCCTGGTTGGCGGCAAGGTGTTCCTGCACGAGGCGCGCCGGCAGCGCCGCTGGTACCTTGTCGTGCTCGTTTACCTGCTTTCCCTGCTCGCGATCGTCGTACTGCCGGAGATCGCGCCGCGGCGCGAGATCGCGCCCGAGATCCGGACCGTCGCCGAATACGGCCTGCCGCTTGTTTTCGTGCTGCTCGCCATCCTTCCTTCCGAGCCCGAGGGTGCGGAAGCGCCGCAGATGATTGACTTCTTCTACAGCGTCTTCCTGATGCTGGTGCTGGGCATCGTCGTGCTCGGGAGCTTCGCCTTCATGACGCTGCAGCGCGTGGCGTATCTGGAGGCACTGACCGTCACGGTATTCCTCGTCGCGGGCACGATCCTCCTGCTTGCGCTGGCCTGGAGCCCGCGCGCCGGCTCGAGCGGCCTGGCACTTTTCTTTTCCCGCTACCTGTTTTCGATCGGCATGCCGATCGAGCGCTGGCTGCATTTTCTCGCCGGACTGGCGAGTACCGAGAACCGACCGGAGCGGTTCCTCGCCGCGGCCGCCGAGGCGCTTGCGCGCATGCCGTGGATCGCCGGGGCGACCTGGGAGGCGGGCGGCGAGCACGGCGAGGTCGGATCGCCGGGAAGGTATCGCCTGGACTACGCCGATGCGCAGTTGCGCCTCGCCCTGTACTCGCGCTACCGCGTCGGCCCGGCGCTCGAGTGGCACCTGCAACTGCTCGGGCGGCTGCTGGCGGAGTTCTATCGGGCGAAGCTGAGGGAGCAGAAGCTGCGCGAGGCGAGCGTGCTCGAGGCGGTGCACCAAACCGGCGCGCGGCTCACGCACGACGTGAAAAACCTCCTTCAGTCGCTCGGCACGCTGTGCGCGCTGGCGGAAAAGGAGCCCGATTCGCCGCAGCTTCTTGCGCTCGTGCGCCGCCAGCTTCCGGCGATCGCCGAGCGGCTCGCGGCGACACTACAGGCGCTCGAGCGGCCCGGCATCGAGGATTCGTCGCTCGCCGATGCGCGCCAGTGGTGGTCGGCGCTCGTGCGCCGCTACGAGGACCGGGGCGTTGCGTTCACCGCCGGCGCCATCGCCCCCGAGGCGCGGCTGCCGCGCGCGCTGTTCGACAGCGCCGCGGAAAACCTGCTTGCCAACGCCCTCGCCAAGCGCCTGCGCGAGCCGGGGATCGCGATCCGCCTTGCATTCGAGAGCGCAAGCGGCGCGCGGCTGCGGGTGTGCGACTCGGGAAGCGCGCTCGCGCCGCAGATCACCGACCGGCTCTTTCGCGCGCCGCTCGCCTCGGCCGGCGGGCTCGGTATCGGCCTGTGGCAGAGCGCGCGGCTGGCCGAGGCAAGCGGTTACCGGCTCCTGCTGCGCTCCAACCGCGACGGCGAGGTGTGCTTCGAGCTCGCGCCGCGGGACGATCAGGGCAGCACGCCGGCGGCGATCATGCGGCCGTAGAGCTCGCCGACAGTGATCCAGAGCATCTGGTCGTCGAACTCGCCGTTCGGGGCGGTCGAGGGCGTCGGTGTGTGCCAGACGAAAACGCGGTCGCCGTTCAGGTTCGCCGCCTCGTCCGGTCCGGTGCCCCCGGTCGCGCCGTTCTTGCCGGTCGAAAAGAGGATCGCCACCACCAGGTTCTGGCTCATGATCTGATTGGCGGCACCGCCGCAGGCGGCAGGGGTGATGCCGGTGGCCGACTTGCACACGACCAGATCGTTCGGCTGGCAGCTGATGCCGTTCGCGCGCAGATTCGCCGCGTGCGTGAAGTGCGGCGTGAGCGAGCTGCCGGAGCAGCCGGTGATGAGGCTCGCGACCGCGTAGCGGATGCGGTTGCCCCAGGCATCCACCGCGAGCCCGGACGCATCCACCACCGGATAGCCGATCGTGCGCGCCGGAAGAAGCCCGCGCGTCGCACCTGCGGAGGTCCCGCCGTAGTAGTCCGTGACCGCGTCGCCGACGCAGGCGCCGGTCGCGGGATCGCGCACCTCGTCCCCGGGAACGGTGGCCGGTGTCGCGGTCGCAGCGCTGCGAGCCGGGCAGGGCAGGCGTCCGTTCACGATCGCAAAACCGAGAAGCAGCTCGCGTGCCTGCTCCAGGCGCCGGCGCGTCTCCTCGAAGTTCCTCTGATCGGTCTGCGCGGCGAGCGTGTACATCAGGCTGCCGAGCAGCAGCGCGACGATCGCGAGCACCACCGCGAGCTCGGTGAGGGTGAAGCCGTCCGAGCGCCTGCGCCGCCTCGCCGTCCCGCGCAGCATCAGTTCGAGTCCACCACCACGACGCGGTCGTTGAACGGCTTCTTGAGCGCTGCGTCCACGACGGTGCTCACCGGCTGGCGCTCGAAGGCGCCGGCGGCGTTGCCGAACTCGAGATAATCGGAGAGCGCGCTGCTCGGCCGCGCGCCGCCATTGATGCTGCGCCCGGCGAGTATGAGCAGGGCGCGCTTGTCGTTCGTCGGCGGCGGGCTGTAGTTGGCGACCGCCAGGCAGTCGGTGCCGGCGGTGCAGGCGCGCGGCGCCGCGGCGGCCGCGGTGTAGCCGGGCGCCACCGCGTAATACGCAAGCTCGTGCCAGCGGTTGCGGACAAACCAGGACGTCTCGGACGGCGGGGGAGGGGCGGCGGACGAGGAGCGGCCGTCGAGCAGGCTGTGGTCCATGGTGGCGTTGCCCGGCACGGACATGTAGTACAGCACGCCGGCAAATCCGGCGGGCGCCGGCGGCGCGGCGGTGACACGGACGGTGAACGTGCCGTCGCCGTTGAGGGTCAGCAAAGGCGCGGCTGAGCCGGTCGCGACCGCGAATGTGGTCAGGTCGAACCACCACAGGGTTCCGGTCGCGCCGCTTCGGATCGCGCGCAGCGACATCGCTCCATTCGACTGCAAGCCGCTGATCGTGAGCGAGGCCGGCAGGCCGGTATAGACGCCCCAGCACCAGCCATCGGCCGTAGGCCCTGTGTACCAACAGGATGCCGAGAGCGTGACCCCGACACCGGTGTAGGACATGCTCGGCGCGGCGTTCGCCCAGCTCACCAGTGTCGGGCTGCAGCGCGGCGCGGCAGGGCCCGGGGTGCAGAACGCGCCCGAGCCCGGATAGGTTTCCATGTAGGCGAGCGGCAGCAGTCCCCGCGTGGCGCCTGAAGTTCCGACGAAGCCGGCAGTCGAAGGGTTCGCGAATGGCGCGGCGTAAGGGAATACTCGGTCGGTGCCAGCAAGACCCCAGTTGGGCGCGTTGTAGGCGGCGCGGATGACCGGGGCGATCTCGCGCTCGATGCGATGCGCGATCGCCGCCTCGATCGCGGGCAGCAGCTCCGCGGCACTCACCGCGATCGCTTGGTCGTTGAACGAACCGGCCGGCCCGCGCGTCACGAATATCGCGTCGGCCGGGACGCTCGCGTTCTCGCACTCGAGGTAGTTGCGCGCATCGAGCGGACCGGCCGGCGGGCGCACCTGGGCGCGGGCCGTGCACCCGGCCGCCGCGTCGGCCGCGACCACGAATGCCGGCCCAGGCGCGATGATCAGGGCGACGGCGGTGCGCGGTGCGCCGTCCACGGTGAGCTGACCGCTATCGCAGGCCATCGTCGGGTCGGCCGCGCAGTTCGAATTGATGATCGTGTTGGTTGTCGCGTTCGGCTTCGCCCAGCCGCTCGCGACGACGTACCAGAGCGGCTCGCCGGAGGCATCCACCAGCTTTTCGGTGCCGAGGGTGCGCCAGGGAAACCGCCCCACCGCCGGCAAAGAGCAGTTGCCGGCCGCCTGACCCTCGGTTGCGGGATTGCCGAAGTAGCCCGCCGCTTCCGGGCACGGCAGGCTTCCGGGATCGTCTTCGCCTGCCCGGGATGCTCGTTGCGCGACATAGCCGATCAGCGCCTGTTTGGCGCGGTTGAGCACTTCGGCGTTGTGCTGCTTGCGCGCGGCCTCGATGCCGCCGCTTTCGGCGTACAGGCGCGACACCAGCATCCAGGACGCGGCCAGTCCGATGACCGCAACGAGCGCAAGCAGCGCCACTCCGCGCGCGCGCTGCGCTCTAGCGCGCGTCATTTCGCCGGTTCGCCGGGGCGAACCCGGATCGCACCCTCGCCGAGCAGGTCGCGCACCTCGCCACTTGCGCGCTCGAGCGTCTGGCCGACCTTCAGCTCGAAGCGCTGCGGCTGCTCGCCGACGGTGAGCGACACGGCGAGCGGATCGCGCCTTGCCGGCGCGATCCGGATGCCCTCCGGCTGCGCGCTCTCCGGCGCGGGCACCCCGTTCAGCCACACGGTGGAGCGCCCGCCTTCGCGGCGCACGAGGCCGTCGATGCGCGTCAGCGGCGATTCCGGCACCACCGCCGTCGGCTTGTCGGGGATGCGTGCCTTTCTGCGCGCATCGAGCGCCGCGCGCTGCTCCGGGGTGAAGAAGAGCCGCCCCAGCTCCTGCGCGGGCGCTGCGCCGGGAAGCAGTGCGAAGGCGAGAGGAAGGAGCGCCGCGCGCCGCATCATGTCCTTGCCGCCCGGTCGAGGATGGTGATCAGGTCGATCGCGCACTCGGCGCGAAGCCGCGGCACCAGGCTCGCGCCCGTCGGCATCTGGCCGGTGCGCGTGATGCCGCAGCGCTGCACCGAGACGAACGCATTGCCCGAATTGCGCAGGTCGGCGAGAAAGCCGAGAAGGTCGCCTTCGTGCAACAGCGCCAGTTCCACGTTCATCGTGCTCGCGTGCAAGTCCACGCTCGCCGGCTTGCCGGGGACCGATTGCAGCAGCCGCTGGCGGTCCACCCGGTAGCGCAGGTCGAGCAGTTCGCGGTTTGCGCGGATGCGCGCCATCGCATCCACCCACTCCAAGCGCTTTTCCTCGCCGATGATGCCGGCGTCCTTCAGGCGCCGGTAGATCTCGAGTTTCTCGCGCACCTCGCGCTCTTCCTCGGCGATGCGCGCCAGGCGCTCTACCGCCTGCACGCGCTCGGCGCGCACCGCGCCAAGGGCCCGGTTTTCGGCGGCGAGCGTCGCGCGTGCGTGCCAGATGAGCGCGGCGCCCGCGGCGGCGAGCGCCGCCGCCGCCGCGAGCGGCAACGCGAGCGTCCTCCATTCCTTCGCGGTGAGGTTCACGGGATGCTTCGCGCGATGGTGACGGTGAAGCGCGGTGCCTCGCCGCGCCCGGCATCCGCGCCGATATCTCCCGAGAGCGTCGCATCCGGCGCGATCTCGAAGGGCAGCCGGGTGGCAATGACGCGCCAGCCATCGGCTCCGGCCAGCGCCTGCGCGAAGCGCTGTACCTCGCTCGTGATCGCGCGGTAATCGAACCGCTGGGTTGCCTCGACCCGGCCGGAGATTTCGAGAAACTGGGCGAGCGGGCCCTGCGGCGGGCGCGGCGCGGCGCCGGCGGCCGGGGACGCGGCCGGCTGCGCGGCGGCAGGCTTCGTGCCCTGGGGCTCGCGCGGCGCCTCTACGCTCCAGGCGAGCGCATCGAGCTCGATCTGCGGAAACCGATCGAGCGCTCGCGCAAGGTGCGCGAGCGCTCCCTCGGGCGAGGCGCTGCGCTCGGCGAGCGCGCGGAATGCGACCACCGCGGCCTTGAGGTTCTCGGTGGTGGTCTGAGTGACCGGGAAAGTGGCGGTGATTCGCTCGTAGTGCTGCGTCGCCTCCCGCGCCTCGCGCCGCAGGAGCTGCGCCTGCTCGCGCGCGGCGAGAATGTCCAGCCCGATCGCGCCGGCGTAGAGCGCGCAGGCGCCGAAGGCGGCCGCGCCGGCCGCAAGGAGCGCGCGCCGGGCCTGCCACAGGTAATAGGCGCGCCGGTCCTCGATGCGCGCGAACTGCTCGCGCGGCGGGCGGCGCAGCGCAAGAAAGAGATAGAGCTGCTCGGCTCCGGCCGCCGGGACGAGCCGGCGCAGTCCGACGCGGCGCGCCGCCTCGCCCAAGTCCAGCACATGGAAGGCGACGCGCGCATCGGACACGAGCGCATGCTCGAACGCCGGGCGCTCGCCCTCGGGCGCGACGACGATCGCCTGCACCGGCGCACCTTCGCGCGCGAGCGCGCGCAGCGTCACCAGGTACTGCGCAAGCCGCAGGGTTTCGGAGCGCACAAACGCCGCGAGCGCCTCGGGCGCCAGGTCGGCGGCGGGCTCCAGGCGCGCGAAGCGCAGCCGGCCGTTTTCGACATAGCACTGGCGCAGGCCGCTCGCGTTCACGGTCACCAGGATCGCCGGCCCGGCGCGCGCGCCCAGGCGCGCGGCAAGCGCCGGGGCCAGGAGCGGCGCCGAGTACACGCCGGCAAGCCGCGCGCCCGCCTCGGCGAACGCGTCCAGCCAGAGGGCGAACTGGGCCTGATTGGCGAACGAGGCGAGCAACAGGCGCTCGGCGCGGCGCTCGCCGGCGGCCGGACCGAGCGAGAGCGCGGCCGCCAGGCGCGCGTCGCGAAAGCGCTGCGCGAGGCGCCGCTGCACCACCGCGGTGCGGTCGGCGCCGCGCAGAAACGGGATCTGATCCTCGTGGAACTCCTCTCCGGGGAGGTCGGCGAGCAGCGCGACGGTCGCCCCCTTCGCGCCGCGCAGGAACTCGCGGAACTCGGCCGCCCCCTCTTCGTCCGCAGCGAAGCTCGCAACCTGTTCCAGGCCCGCGCGGCCGCGGCGGTACAGGCGCTGCGGGCCGGCGCTGAAGTACAGGACGAAGTTCCGCGCCATGGCCGCTAGAACTTCATCTTCGAGATGCTGTCATAGACCGGCCCCAGCACCGAGAGCATCACCCAGCCGAGGATCGCGCCAAGCAGCACGGTCATCGCCGGCTCGATCATCGCCTGCAGCCGGCCGATCGCCTCGCGCACCTCGCGGTTGTAAAAATAGCTCACGTTGAGCAGCGCCCGGTCGAGCGCGCCGGTCGCCTCGCCGATGCGCAGCATCCGGATGACGAGCGGCGGGAAGAGCCCGGCGTCCTGGAATGCGCCGGTGAGATTGCGGCCTTCGGCGATCGCCTGGCCGATCGCGCGCAGCGCGCTTTCCATCGGCTTGTTGCCGACGATCTCCTCGGTGGAGCGGATCGCATCGAGCACCGTGATGCCGGAAGAGTACATCAGCGCGAAGCTGGAGGCGAAGCGCGAGAGCATGATCTTGCGCAAAATCGGGCCGACGAGCGGCAGGCGCAGCTTGAGGTCGTCCAGCAGGAACTCGACGCGCGGATCGGCGCGCGCCGCCGCGCGCACGCCGAACCAGAGCGCGAACGGCGCGGCGAGGATCGCCCACCACCAGTTGACGAAGAAGCCCGAGACCGCGATCAGGATGCGCGTCTGCAGCGGGATGTCCTGGCCCATGTTGCGGATGAAGCCGGCCATCTGCGGCACGAGGTAGATCATGAGGAAGAACGTGACCGCCAGCACCGCGGTGCCGACGAACGCCGGATACATCAGCAGTTTCTTTGTCTGCGCGACCAGCTCGTCTTCCCATTTGAGCGATTCGGTGAGGCTCTTGAGCACTTCGGGCAGCCGCCCGGTCTGCTCGCCCGAGCGCACCAGGCTGGTGAACACGCGGCTGAACACCTCCGGGTAGTCGGCGAGCGCCTGCGACAGGCTCTTGCCCCCCTCGATCGCCTCGACCAGTCCGGCCACAACCTCGCGAAAGCGCGGGTTGTCGACGCTGTCGCGCAGGTCGGCGAGGCCCTCGACGATCGGCACCCCGGCGGCCGTCATCTGCTCGAGCTGGTAGCAGAAATTGATCAGGTCCTGGCGCCGGACCCGTATGCCGCCGACCAGGCGCGATGTCTGCCGCGTCGGCGCGCCGGTGACCAGATCGAGCCCCATGCGCGCCAGGCGCTGCTCGAGATCGAACAGGTTCACCGCGTCGGCGCGGCCGAGCACCGCCTTGCCCTGCGCGTCGATCGCCTTGTAGGTATAGAGCGGCATCGGGGGCAGGATGCACCGGGGACCGCGGGCGGCGCAAGTCGCCGCGTGGCGGCCGGGCTTCCCCTATGCCATCCGATCGGTGAGGTCCGCCACCCGCATCAGCTCCTCCAGGCTGGTGGCGCCGGCGCGCACCAGGCGCACGCCGTCCTCGGCGAGTGTCTTGAAACCCTTGGCGCGCGCCGCGGTAAGGATTTCGCGCGCGGTGGCGCGGCGCGCGATGAGCTCATCAATCGCCGGATCCACCTTCAGGATCTCCATGATCGCCACGCGCCCGCGGTAGCCCTGGTAGTCGCACTGCTCGCAGCCGACGGCGCGAAAGAGCGCCAGCGCCTCGGTCGGCGCGGCGCCGACTAGGCGCCGCTCCCGCACGTCCGGGTCGTACGGCTGGCGGCAGGTGCGGCACAGCCGGCGCACCAGGCGCTGCCCGATGACGCCGATGATGTTTCCGGCCATGATGTCGGGCGCGATGCCGATGTCGAGCAGCCGCGGGATCGCCCCGACCGCGGAATTGGTGTGCAGAGTCGAGAACACCTGGTGGCCGGTCATCGCGGCGCGAAAAGCCATCTCCGCGGTGTCGGCGTCGCGGATCTCGCCCACGAGAATCGCGTCCGGGTCCTGGCGCATCAGTGCCCGGATGCCGTTCGCGAAGTCGAGCTTGGCGGCTTCGGCCACCGAGGTCTGGCGGATGAGCGTCATCGGGTACTCGACCGGGTCCTCGAGCGTCATGATGTTGACGCCGTCGGAGTTGATGTGGTTGAGCACCGAGTAAAGGGTCGTCGTCTTGCCGCTGCCGGTGGGGCCGGTCACCAGGATGATGCCTTCGGGCCGGGCGAGCATGCGCTTGAGAGTATCGAGCTGGCTCTCCTCCAGCCCGAGGCGCTCGAGCGGCACGATGCCTTTTTGCCGGTCGAGGATCCTGAGCACGATGTTCTCGCCGTGCGTCGTCGGCATCGCGGCGACGCGGAAATCCACCTCGCGCCCGGCCATCGTCGCCGAGATGCGGCCGTCCTGCGGCGCGCGCGTCTCGGCGATGTTCATTTTCGCCATCACCTTCAGGCGCACCGCCATCGCCGGCCAGTAGGTCTTGTGCAGACTCCGGATCTGGCGCAGCACGCCGTCAATGCGGTAGCGGATGCGAAGGAAATTCTGCTCCGGCTCGAAATGGATGTCGGAGGCACCTCGCTCGACTGCGTCGGCGAGCAGCGCCGAGATAAGACGCACCACCGGCTGCGAATACTCGTCGCCCTCGGCGATCGAGGTGTAGTCCACCTCGCCCGTTTCGATCTCGCGCAGGATGCCGTCAATCGAGAACTCGTGGCCGTAGTAGTGCTCGATCGCGCGCTCGATTTCCGAATCGCCCGCCAGGCGCAGCTCGATCTCGTAGTCGTTCTTGAGGTGCGCGCGGAGCTGGTCAATGGCGACGATGTTGTTGGTGTCGGCGAGCGCAATGATGAACTTGCGCGCCTGCCGATCGGCGGCGACCGGGAACATGCGGTAGCGGCGCGCCAACTCCCGCGGCAGCAACTTCAGCGCGAACGGGTCGACGATGATGTGCGCGAGGTCCACCGGCTGCAGCCCGAGCTTCTCGGAGAGCGCGTCGCGCAGCGTCGCCTCGGATACAAAACCGAGCTGCACGAGCAGCCGGCCCACCGGCACGTGCGACTTGGTCTGCTCGAGCAGCGCGATCCTCAGCTGGTCCTCGGTGAGGATGCCTTGGTCAATCAGAATCTGGCCGATGTGGCGCCGGACCTGGGGCGTGGCGGGCATATTCATCCAGGATCCATGATACCGGTGGCGGAGCCGGGCCGCACCGCAAAAGGTTGTCAGCGCTCGAGCTGTTTCGCCCGCAGCCGGGCCGCCTCCGGCGCGAAGCTCGCGGCGCGCTTGTCGGCGAGCGCGAGCGCACGCCGGTAATACTCCAGCGCGAGCGCACTCTGGCGCAGGTGATCGAGGCTGACGGCGAGGTTGAAGGCGAAGTCGGGATTCTCGGGATCGGCGACATAGGCGCGGAAATACGCCTGCTGCGCTTCGGCCCAGCGCGCCTGCTGTGCGTACTGGTTGCCGAGCGCGAAGTGCAGCGCGCCGGCCTCCGGGTCTCCCGCGAGCAGCGTCTTCACGCGCGATTCCGCCAGCACCGGATCAATCACCTGTGCGCGCAGGGCGAGCATGCCGGCTTGCGCGTGCGGGTCGCGCGGATCGGCCGCGAGCAGACGCTGGTAGAGCGCCTCGGCCTCGCGGTAGCGCTGCGAGCGCATCTCGACCGCGGCGAGCCCGAGCAACGCGTCGCGGTTGGCGGGCTCGTCGCGCAGCGCCGCCTCGTAATCGGCGCGCGCCCGCGCGAGATCGCTCGCGTGATAGGCGGCGTAGCCTGACTCAACACGCGGATGAATTCGCGCTGCGGCGCGGCGCACGCGGAGCGCGGCTTCTTCCGCCGCCGCGGTCGCGGTGCGCGCCGATGCGCCAGCCGCCCGTACGGGTGGCTTCGCGGCGGTCTTGTCCGCACCCGCCGCCGCCGGCGGCACCCGCGGCTCCTGTGCGGGGGGCGCGGCCGGAGTTGCCGGCTGCGTCGCAGGCACGGCTTGCTGCGGCGCCAGCGGCTGCGCGAGCGGTGCCGCAGGCGCGGCAGCGGCCGGCAGTCCGGGAATCGCCGCAGGCGGCGCTGGCGTCTGCGGCACTGCGGTTGCCGCGCCGGGCTTTGCTTCGGCAACCGCGGTCGGCGCCTCTCCGGGCGGGCGAGGCGGATTGGGATTGACCAGCGGCGGCGGTGGCCGCAACTGCATCCAGAAATAAACGAAGGCGGCGACCGCCGCGACGCCGAGCACGCCGAGCGTGATGTAAAACGGCAGGCGCGGATTGGGTTCGCGGATCTTCGCCTCGAACACCTTTTGCGCCGCGGCGCGCGCGGCGCTGCCCGGTTCGGCGGCCGCCCGCGGGCTGTCGCGCCTTGGCCCTGCGCGCGCCGCAGACTGCGGCGCCGGCCCAGGAGTGACTTCCTCCAGCGCGAGTTCGCGCGAGGGTTTTTTCGCGCCGGCGGCGCCCAGATCCTCGCTCGCGATCTCCAGCGGCGCCGACACCGGCGGCAGATCGTTGCGCGTGGTGACGTGACGCGCCGGCTGCGCCACGGTGGCATCGGCATCGCCAGGCGGTGGCGCGCCGGTCTCGATCGTGCCGCGCGCTCGGCGCTCGGCTTCTTCCTTTGCCTTTTCGGCCTTCTTCAGCGCTTCGAGCAGCAGGCTCATGTCACTGCGTCGCCGCCCCCGAAGGCCCGATCGGAGGGGCAACGCGACCCGGGTTCGGCTTGCGGAAGAAATCCTCTCCGGGGAGCTGGTCGCGAAGCTCCCGGAAGTCGCCCCCGATGCTGGGGTCGCGCAGCACGGTCGCCCGCAGGAAGATCACGAGTTCGGTCTTTCTGCGAATGTCCCTGCGCTGGCCGGTGAGCGCACCGAGAAGCGGCACGTCGCGCACGCCCGGGATCGCGTCCTCGGTGTTTTCGGCCTGCTCCTGCATCAGCCCCCCCAGGACCGCGATCTGGCCGCTCTGGATGCGCAGGATCGAGTCGAGTTCGCGGGTCTCGAACACCGGCACCAGATTCGGGGTCGCGGCCGGAATCGCCGGATTGGGATCCACCGCGAAATCCACGCGCCTGCGGATGGTCGGGCGCACGTTCAGCACGATGGTGTCGTTTTCGCTCACCTGCGGCAGCACGCTCATCATGAAGCCCTCGGCGGCGACCTGCGGCGTGGTGTGGAACGGCAACTGAATGGTCGGCGTGCCCGAGGTGGCGGCGATGGTGATCGGCGTGGTCGAGGGCGAGACGGTGAAGTACACGATGTCGCGCGTCACCCGCAGCAGCGCGATCTGGTTGTTGAGCACGCTCACCTTGGGGCTGGAAAGCACGCGCACATCGCCGAACGTCTCCAGCATCCGGATCGTCGCCTGCAGTCCGATCGAAGCCACCGCGGCGTCGATGATGAAACGGTTGGTGTCCACCTCCGGAATCGCCCGCGCGGCAAATCCTTGCAGCGTGACCCCGCTCGCTCCCCGGCGCACCCGCGACCAGTCTATGCCGCGCTGATAGGCGTTGTTCAACTGTACCTCGACGATCGTCGCCTCGATCAGCACCTGGCGCTTGATGTTGGCGAGAACCTGATCGAGAAATTCCTGCACTTTTTCATGCTGGCGCGAGGTGGCGCGCACGAACAGCACGCCGCTTTCGCGGTTGCCGATGACCGAGGCGGCCTCGCGGAACTCGACCGCCGGTTGCGCAGGGGGGCCGCTGCCGTGGGTGCCGAAGGCGCGGCGCCAGTCGCCGCACCCGGCTGCGGCGCAGCCGGGGCGGCCGCAGGGGTAGCTTGCGCCGAGGAGGCGGCGGTGCCGCTCAGCGGCACGATCTTGTCAGTCTCGCGCAGGATCTCCCTCACGTTCTGCACGATCGCGTCCCAGAACTGGTTGGTCGAGACCACGTCCACGGTCGCGGTCGCGCCGGTCGCAGTCGCCGTTCCCGTACCGCCGCCGCTCGCCCCGCCGGTCGCGCCGAACTGGGTGGAAGCCGTGGACTGCATCTTCACGTTGCGCGAGGCGCTGACATAGTCGATCTTGTAGGCGCGCAGGTACGGCGTGTCGCGCATGACGACGAGATTCTGGCCATCCAGCTCGTAGCGCATATCCACCTGCCGGGAGATGCGCCCGAGGAGCTGCGGCAGCGTCTGGTCAATCGCGTTCAGCGTCACTCGCCCGGTGATCCCGGGGTGGATGTCCACGTTGAGCTTGGCGTCGCGGGCGAGCGCAAAGAGCAGATCGTGCACCGGCACGTCGTTGACGACCACGCTGTAGGTCTCGGGCCGCGCCGCCGGCTTCGGCGCGGGCAGCACCGGTGCAGCCAGCACAGGAGGCGGGATTTGCCCTTCGGCGCGCGGCTCCGGAGCGCGCAGGTGCGTCTCGGCGGGCTTGAGCGGGGTCTGAGCGCAGGCGGCGAGGATCAGCGCGGCCGCGACAGCATAAACGCGCCCGGTTCCCCTTGAGCCCGAGGCCTCTCCCATATGCTTAGCATAACATGCTTCGCGTATCAACAAGTTCGTCTAAGCGCCTGTTGCCAAGGACTTTTCAGACCGCGCCGCGCAGCTCGGCGAAACTGCGCGGCTCGATCTGGAATGCTCGCCGGTACTTCGGCGGCAGGTGCCGCGCCGCCTCGAGCGCCGCCTCGCGCGTCGGGTAGGCGCCGAACGTCACCCGGAGCCGGTATTTCTGCCCCGCGAGCAGCGGAATCACGTACACATCCTCCAGCGGAACCATGTCGCGCGCGCGACGGAGAAACCGCTCGGTGCGCGCGGCGTCGCTGTTGTCGGTGACGAAGAGTTCGAGGCTCCAGTGCGAATCGGGCGCGCGCTCCAGGCGCTCGCGGGTCGCGGCGATGCGCTCTTTGAGCACGCGGCTTGCGCCGGTCGAATACGCGAGTATCCGCTTGAGCTGCTCGGGCGAAAGAAGCGGCTCTGTGGGCCGCCCCGACTCCGGCGCAATGCCTGATAGGGTCTCGCCGGAGGGCGGCGCCGGCCCTGGCTCGGCCACGGCGGCCGGCGGTACCGGCGCGGGACTTCCTGGCGCTGGCGCGTTCGCCTCGACCGCGCGCGGCGCATGCGGTGGTGCCACCTGTGCGGGCGCTTGCGATATGGCCGCTGCCGGCGCCGTGTCCTCGACAAGTGCATAGAGCCCCGCGCCCGCAATCGCGCCAAGCGCGAGAAGCGCCGCCGCGGCGCCGACGCGTGCGGCGCGGCGAATGCGGGGTCGAACGATCGGCGCAAATTCGGAGTCGGCAATGGCGGCGCGCGCGTGTCCGGCCGACACCGCGTGCGCGCCGGCGGCGAAGGCCGCAAGCAGCGCCTTGTCGGCGAGCACGTTGATGCGGCGGGTGAGCCCGCTTGAGGCGTGCGCGATCGCGGCGATCGCGGCCTGGTCGAACACGTCCGGTCCGCGATAGCCAGCGGCCCGCATGCGGTGCGCGAGATAGCGCGCCACTTCCGGTTCGGTGAGCGGACGCATGCGGAAGCTGTGCGTGATGCGGTCCTTGAGCTGGCGCATCGGCGCGGCGTCGAGCGCCCCGTCCAGCTCCGGCTGGCCGAAGAGCACGATCTGCAGGAGCTTGGCGCGCCCGGTTTCGAGATTGGTGAGCAGCCGCACCTGTTCCAGCGCATCGCGCGGCATCGCGTGCGCCTCGTCTATCAGCACGACGACACGCCGTCCTTCGGCGTACTGCGCGATGAGGTGGGACTGCAGATCGCGGATCGAGATTGCGCTTGCGCCCGGGGCCGGACGCACGCCGAGTTCGTCTGCGATCGCTTCCAGAATCTCCGCCCGCGAATACATCGGGTTGGCGAGAAACACGGTCTGCACTTCCGGCGGCAGCCGCTCGATGAGCACCCGGCACAGCATCGTCTTGCCGCTGCCTATCTCGCCGCTCACCTTGACGATGCCTTCGTCGTGCAGGACAGCGTACGTGAGCGCCTCCAGCGTCGCGCCGCGGTCCGCGCCGTCGAAGAAAAAGTCCGGGTGCGGCGTGATGCGAAAGGGCGCCTCCGCGAGCCCGAAATGCTCCAGATAGAGGGCCACGCTAGTCCCCCTTCGCCGGCGGCGCGGACTCGGTCCGCAGCCCCGCCTCCGTGCCGATGCGCGAATAAAGAGTGGTGCGGTTCACGCCCAGCAGCCGCGCCGTCTGGGTCATGTTGCCGCGCGCAAGGCGAAGCGCTGCCTCGATGTAGGCGCGCTCGAGCTCACGCAGGATGTCGTCCAGGCGCACGCTGCCCGCCTGCTCCAGGTGCTTGAGCGCCCGAGCGATCGCGTCGGGCTGCGCGGGCACCTCGCCGGCGGCGCTGTCCAGTTCCGGCTCCAGCTCGGCGACGCCGACTTCGCGGCCGGCGTAGCGCGCGGTCAGGCGGATGACGATGTTGCGCAGCTCGCGCACATTGCCGGGAAAGGCGTAGGAGGACCACAGCGCTTCCGCGGCCGGATCGAGGCGGAAAGGCTCGACGCCCGCCTCCGCGGCGTAGAAGCGCCGGAAATGCTCCAGCAACAGCAACCGGTCGCCTTCCATGTCGCGCAGGGCCGGCACCGCCAGCGTGAACACCGAAATCCGGTGGTAGAGATCGGCGCGAAACGCTCCTTCGCGCACCCGCTGCCGCAGGTCGCGGTTGGTGGCCGCGAGCACGCGTGCGCGCGACACGCGCCGCTGGGTTTCGCCCACGCGCTGGAACTCGCCGTTCTCCAGCACCCGCAGCAGTTTCGCCTGCATCTCCAGTGGCAGCTCGCCGATCTCGTCCAGAAGCAGCGTGCCGTCGGCTGCGTCCTCGAAATAGCCGCTCTTGCCGGAGCCGGCGCCGGTGAAGGCGCCCTTGACGTAGCCGAACAGCGTCGGCTCGACGAGCGTCGGCGCAATCGCGGCGCAGTTGAGCGCGAGAAACGGCCGCGCGGACCGCGCCGAGAGCCGGTGCAGGCTGCGCGCGACCAGCTCCTTGCCGCTTCCCGAAGGACCCTCGATCAGCACCGGAAAGGGAGAGTCGGCGAACTGCGCGATCTGGCTCTTCAGCTTCATGAGCGCCAGACTCTGCCCGATCTGCTCCTCGCTCGCCGGCGCGCGCCTGAGGTCCGCCGCGCGGAACTCGAGCGCGCGCGCGAGCACGCGTCGCAGCACCTCCGGATCGCAGGGCTTGGCGACGAACTCGATCGCACCCAGCGCCCGCGCATGACGCGCGTGAGCGGCCTCGTTCTGGCCCGAGAGCACGACGATGCGCATGCCCGGCGAGTGCGCGAGCAGCTCGCCGATCAACCGGAATCCCTCCTCCGGCGAGTGCGGCGTCGGCGGCAGGCCGAGGTCCACGAGCGCAAGCTGCGGCGGCTCGGGAAGCTGGCGCACCAGCTCGATCGCGTGCGTACGCGACTCGGCGGCCTGGACCCGATACTCCGGGCCGAGGGCGTAGGCGAGCGAGTCGGTGATGAGTGCGTCGTCGTCCACGACGAGCAGCAGGGGGCGCGCGCCCGCCGCTGCGCCTTCAGGCGTGGGCACCGGTCCCATCGCGGAGGCACGCGAGAAACGCGCGCTCCAGGTGAGGTTCGCCGTAGCGCTCGCACAGCTCGCGCGGGGCGCCGGCAAAGCGCACCCGGCCGCGGTCGAGCACCGCGATCGAGGTGCAGATTTCCTCGACGTCGGCCAGCACGTGCGAGGTGAAGAAGAGCGTGCGGCCCGCGCGATGCAGGCGCGCGAGGATCGCCTTCAGCGCGACACGGCCGGGGGGGTCCAGGCCGCTCATCGGCTCATCGAGCAGGTACAGGTCCTTGTCCGGCAGCAGGCAGCCGGCCAGGCCCAGCTTCTGCGTCATGCCCTTGGAGAGCTGCCGCGCCGGGCGTTCGAGCACGTCGGTTTCGAGTTCCAGCTCGGCGAGCAGGCGCTCGGCGCGCGCGCGCTCGAAGCGCTCGCCGGCAAGCGCCGCGCTCATGGCCAGGAACTCGCGTCCGAGCAGGTAGTAAGGCGGCGCGAAGCGCTCGGGCAGGTAGGCGAGGCGCGCGCGCGCGCGCGGCTCGGCGGCGGCGACGCCGAACAGCTCCACCCGGCCACTGTCCGGCGCGCAGTGATCGAGCGCGCACTTAATGAAGGTGGTCTTCCCGGCGCCGTTGGCGCCGACCAGGCCGAAGGCGGCTCCCGGCTCGATCACGAGGCTCACGCCGGCAAGCGCGGCCCGAGCGCCGTAGCGCTTCGCAAGGTCCTGCGCGCGCAGGGCGGGGGTGGCGGCCGAAGCCTGCATGGCGAAACTATAAATCGCGGCGGCCGCGAGCGGTCGAGTAGAATTCGCCCTTCGCTTCCGGCGTCCCCGTCCCCGTGGTGGCCAGCCCCCCTATCGTAGAGATAGACAATGTCTCGTTCGGCTACGACCCGGGGCGGCTCGCGCTCGAGGGCGTGAGCATCACGATTCCCCGCGGCGCGGTGGTCGCCATCATGGGGCAGTCCGGGTGCGGCAAGACGACGCTGCTGCGCATGATCGCCGGCTGGCTCAGGCCATCTACGGGATCGGTGCGCGTGCTCGGTCGCAACCTCGCCGCGCTCGACGACGAGGAGGTCTTCGCGCTGCGCCGCCACATGGGTATGCTGTTTCAGTTCGGCGCACTGTTCACCGACATGACGGCGTTCGAGAACGTCGCCTTCCAGATGCACGAGCATACCAACCTGCCCGAGGAACTGATTCACGACCTCACCATGCTCAAGCTCGAGGCGGTGGGGCTGCGCGGCGCCGCGCACCTGATGCCCTCCGAGCTCTCAGGCGGCATGGCGCGGCGGGTGGCGCTGGCGCGCGCGATCGCGCTCGACCCCGAGCTGATGCTCTACGACGAGCCGTTCACCGGCCTCGATCCGATCTCACTCGGCGTCATCGCGCGCCTGATCCGCCGGCTCAACGACTCGCTCGGCCAGACCTCCATCGTGGTGAGCCACGACGTCGCCGAGTGCTTCGACTTGGTGGACTACGTGTACATGATGTCGCCGGGACACGTGGTCGCGCACGGGACGCCGGACGAGCTGCGCCGCTCGCGGCACCCGTTCGTGCGCCAGTTCGTCGCCGGGGAGATCGACGGGCCGATTCCGTTCCACTATCCGGCGCCGGCCTACGGTGCCGACCTCGAGCTGGAGGCCGCGCATGGCTGAGCGCGCCGCGCTCGGCTTGCTGCGCGCGGGACTGGAGCGCCTGGGCTCGGCGGTCACCGCGCGCATTCTGCGGCTGGGGTTCGCGGCGCGCTTCTTCGCCTACATGCTGGTGCACTCGGGCGTGGCGATGCGCCGCTTCTGGCTCACCATCCGCGAGATCTACTTCGCCGGGGTGCTCTCGCTCATCATCATTCTCGTCTCCGGCCTGTTCGTCGGCATGGTGCTGGGACTGCAGGGCTACGAAACGCTGCAGCGCTATGGCTCGTCAGAGGCACTGGGGATCCTCGTGGCGCTGTCGCTGGTGCGCGAGCTCGGCCCGGTGGTGGCGGGGCTGCTCTTTGCCAGCCGCGCGGGCTCGGCGATCACCGCCGAAATCGGCCTGATGAAGGCGACCGAGCAGATCGCGGCGATGGAGATGATGGCGGTGGACCCGATCGCGCGCGTGGTGGCACCGCGCTTTTGGGCGGGCGTGATCTCGATGCCGTTGCTCGCGGCGCTTTTCTCGGCGATGGGGATCTTCGGCGGCTACCTGGTGGGCGTGCAACTGATCGGCGTGGACGAGGGGGCGTTCTGGTCGCAGATGCAGGCGTCGGTGGACTTTCGCGAGGATGTGCTCAACGGCGTGATCAAGAGCGTCGTGTTCGGGGTGGCGGTGAGCTGGATCGCCGTGTTCGAGGGCTACGACGCGCCGCCCACGGCCGAAGGGGTGTCCGGGGCCACGACCCGGACCGTGGTCACTTCCTCGCTCGCCATCCTGGCGCTCGATTTCGTGCTGACCGCGCTCATGTTCACCGGAGGGAACGCCAGATGAAACGCTCCACCATAGACGCCTGGGTCGGTGCCTTCGTCGCCGCCGGCTTCGGCGCGCTGTTGTTTCTCGCCCTCAAGGTAGGGAACCTCGCCTCGTTCGCGCCCGAGGATTCCTATCAGGTGCAGGCCAAGTTTGCTAACATCGGGGGGCTCAAGGTCAGGGCGCCGGTGAAAAGCGCCGGGGTGGTGGTCGGCCGGGTCGCCGACATCCGCTTCGACAACGAGAGCTACGAGGCGATCGTGACGCTCAACATCGGCGGCCGCTACCAGTTTCCGCGCGATACGGCGGCGAAGATTCTCACCTCGGGCCTGCTCGGGGAGCAATACATCGGCCTTGAGGCGGGGGGCGACGGGGTGATGCTGAAGAACGGCGACCGCCTGCGCATCACGCAGTCGGCGGTGGTACTGGAGAACCTGATCAGCCAGTTCCTGTACAGCAGGGCAGCGGAAGGAAAGGAAGACAAGGACCCGAAGAAGTGACCGTGGCGAGACTCGGTGTGCGCTGGGGGGCGAGGTTGCGGCGCGCCGCGGCGGCGGCGCTCGTCGCGGTCGCGGCCGGCTGCGCGACCACCAACGGCGATCCGCGCGACCCGATCGAGGGGTTCAACCGCGCGATGTTCGGCTTCAACGAGGCGTTCGACGAGGCGATCGGCAAGCCGGTGGCGACGGCCTACCGCGACGTGATCCCTGACCCGGTGCGCACATGGGTGCGGAATTTCTTCGGCAACATCGCCGACCTGTTCATCGGGGTCAACAGCCTGCTGCAAGGCAAGCCGCTCGATGCCGCGACCGATTGGGCGCGGTTCGCGTTCAACACGACACTCGGGCTGCTTGGCATCAACGACGTCGCCTCCGAGATGGGATTCGAGAAGCACGACGAGGACTTCGGGCAGACCTTCGGCCGCTGGGGTGCACCCGACGGCGCGTACATCGTCTGGCCGTTCCTCGGCTCCAGCACCGTGCGCGACACCGTGGGCTTGGTGTTCGACATCGGGCTCGATCCGGTCTGGCGCCACAAGCCGCAGGACGCGCGCAGGTTCATGCTCGGGCTGCGCGCGCTCGGCCGGCGCGCCGACCTGCTCGATGCGAGCCGGATCCTGGAGGAAGCGGCGCTCGACAAGTATGTTTTCCAGCGCGACGCCTATCTGCAGCGTCGCAGGAGCCTGATCCATGACGGCAATCCGCCGCGCGCCGAACGCCGCGCACCGCGCGCCGGGGAAGCGGTGCCCGAGCTGCCGCGCGCGGCCTCGGTTCTGGAGGAGCCAGCGGCCGCGCCGCGCGAGCTGAACTCCACCGGGTCCGCGCGCGGGACCTGACGCGATGCGGCTTGCTGCCTGTGCCGCCTCGCTCGTCGCGGCCGCCGCCTTCGCGCTCGGCGCGACGGGGCGCGCGCAGGACATCGTTCCGCCCGACGTCCTTGTGAAGAACGTCACGCTTGAGGTGGTGGACATCATCAAGAGCGACAAGGACATCCAGGCCGGCGACCGCCGCAAGGTGATCGGCCTGATCGAGACCAAGGTACTGCCACACTTCAATTTCGAGGCGATGACCGCGAGCGCCGTCGGCCGGCACTGGACGAAAGCGACGCCGGAGCAACGCGCGCGGCTGATCGAGGAATTCCGCACGCTGCTCGTGCGCACGTACGCGAGCTCGATCGCTGCCTACCGGGACCAGAAGTTCGACTTCCGGCCGCTGCGCGCCAAGCCCACCGACACCGACGTCACCGTCACCGTGCGCATCCTCCAGCCGGGCGCCGAACCCATCCAGCTCGAGTACGACATGGAGAAGCGCCCCGGCGGCTGGAAGGTCTGGGACGTGCGTATCGCCGGCATCAGCCTGGTGGCCAACTACCGCACCGAGTTCGACAATCAGGTGCGCAACGGCGGCATCGACGGCCTGATCAAGACCCTGCAGGCGAAGAACCGCTCGCTTGACCGAGGTGCGGCGACCGCGGAGAGGAAGCTGTGATCCGCCGCGAGGGAAACCGGATGGTGATCGCCGGGCCGGCGACGCTCGCCACGGTGGCGGCGCTGCTGCAAGAGGGGCGGGAACAGATCGAGGCCGGGGTTTCGACGGTGGACCTCGGCGAAGTGAGCGAGCTCGACTCCTCGGCACTCGCCATGCTGCTCGCCTGGCTGCGCGAGGCGCGCGCGCGCGGCCGCGAACTCGCGTTCGTCGGACTGCCCGAGGGGCTGGTCGCCATCGCGCGGCTCTACGGCGTCGCCGACCTGCTGCCGCTCGCGCAGGGCTCGCCCGCCCGCCACCACTGACGCGGTTGCCGCGGCCGGGGCGGTGGCGCTTCCGGCCGTCGCCTGCACATGACGTACGCCATCGAAACGGTGAATTTGGAAAAGCGCTACGGCGCGCTCGCCGCGCTCTCCGGCGTTTCGCTCGCGGTGCGCGAGGGCGAGTGCTTCGGCCTGCTCGGGCCGAACGGCGCAGGCAAGACGACGTTCATCAGCATTGTCGCGGGGCTGGTGCGCGCCAGCGCCGGCGAGGCGCGCGTACTGGGCGCGGACGTCGTGCGCGAGTACCGGCGCGCGCGGCGGCTGCTGGGCGTCGTGCCGCAGGAGCTGGTGTTCGATCCGTTCTTCACCGTGCGCGAGACGCTGCGCTTCCAGTCGGGCTACTACGGGTTGCGGGCGAACGACGACTGGATCGAGGAAGTGATGCATCACCTGGACCTCGCCGACAAGGCCGATGCCAATATGCGCACGCTCTCGGGAGGCATGAAGCGCCGGGTGCTGGTCGCGCAGGCGCTGGTGCACAAGCCGCCGGTGATCGTGCTCGACGAGCCGACCGCCGGCGTGGACGTCGAGCTGCGCCAAGGGCTGTGGCGGTTCGTGCGGCGCCTGAACCGCGATGGCCACACCATCGTGCTCACCACGCACTACCTCGAAGAAGCCGAGGAGATGTGCGATCGCATCGCGATGCTGAAGGCGGGGCGCATCGTGGCGCTCGACTCGACGAAGAACCTGCTCGCGACGTTTTCCGGGTTCGTGCTGAAGCTGCGCCTTGACCGCGAGCGATTGCCGGCGGAGCTCGGCGCCGCGGTGCTCGCGCAGGAGGGCACGCGCTTTACGCTGCGACTGCGCGACCTGCCCGAGCTCGAAGGGGTGCTGCACCGGCTGCGCGAGGCGGGCGTCGGCATCGCCGAATTCGAGCTGCGTCCGCCCGACCTGGAGGAAGTGTTCCTGCGGGTGATGGAGCGGCACTGATGAGCGGATTTCCGACGCTGTTCTGGAAGGAGGTGCTGCGGTTCTGGAAGGTGATGTTCCAGACCGTCGCCGCGCCGGTGCTCAGCGCGCTGCTTTTTCTCGTCGTCTTCGCGCAGGCGCTGGAAGGGCGCGCGGGCGCGCCCGGGGGCGCGACCTACGGCGAGTTTCTCGCCCCGGGGCTGGTGATGATGAGCGTGCTGCAGAACGCCTTCGCCAACAGCTCCTCGAGCCTCATCCAGTCCAAGATCACCGGCAACATCGTCTTCGTGCTCCTGCCGCCGATCTCGCATGTGGAGTTCTACTGCGCCTACGTGCTCGCGGCGGTGGTGCGCGGACTGGTGGTCGGCGCCGGCGTGCTCGCCGCCACGGCGCTGTTCGTGGACTTGCGGCCGGTGGCGCCGCTCTGGTCGCTCGCGTTCGCACTGGTCGGCGCCGCGGCGCTCGGGGCGCTGGGGCTCCTGGCCGGCATCCTGGCCGACAAGTTCGACCAGGTGGCGGCGTTCCAGAACTTCATCGTCCTGCCGCTCACTTTCCTCGCCGGCGTGTTCTACTCGGTGCGCACGCTGCCCGGGTTCTGGCAGGCGGCGTCGCACCTGAACCCGTTCTTTTACATGGTGGACGGGTTCCGCTACGGGTTCCTCGGTGTCTCCGATTTCCCGCCGCTCGCGAGCTTCGCGATCGCCGCGGTAAGCTTGGGGGCGCTCACAGCGCTCGCGCTGGCGCTGCTGAGCTCGGGCTACAAACTGCGCGGCTGACGGCATGGTGACGAGCGAATCTGTCAAGGCGGCGATCGCGGCGGCGATCGCCTGCGAGCACCTAGAGGTGGTCGGGGACGGCCAGCACTTCCAGGCGCTCGTCGTCTCGCGCGTGTTCGAGGGCAGGAGCCGGGTCGAGCGGCACCAGCTCGTCTATGCCGCGCTCGGCGACCGGATGCGCGAGGAGATCCACGCCCTCTCGATGCGCACGCTCACTCCGGAGGAATGGAAGTCCGGTGGATAGGCTGCTGATCGAAGGCGGACGGCGGCTCGAGGGCGAGATCCGCGTCTCCGGGGCGAAGAACGCCGCGCTGCCGATCATGTGCGCGGCGCTGCTCACGCGCGCGCCGCTCGTGCTGGAGAACGTGCCGCGCCTTGAGGACGTGCGCACGATGGGAAAGCTCCTTGCCGGCATGGGGGTAGAGGTCGAGCCGGGCGAGGACGGCCGCTGGCGGCTGCGCGCCGAGCGCGTGGCGCGCCCCGAGGCGCCCTACGAGCTCGTGAAGACGATGCGCGCTTCGGTCCTCGTGCTCGGGCCGCTCGTTGCGCGCTGCGGCCGCGCGCGCGTGTCGCTGCCCGGGGGGTGCGCGATCGGCGCGCGGCCGGTGGATCAGCACATCAAGGGCCTGGAGGCGCTCGGCGCGGAGATCGCGATCGAACATGGGTACCTGAATGCCCGCGCCGAGCGGCTCACCGGCGCGAGAATAGAGATGGATCTGGTCACCGTCACCGGCACCGAGAACCTGATGATGGCGGCGACGCTTGCCGAGGGTACCACGGTGCTGGAGAACGCGGCGCGCGAGCCCGAGGTGGCCGATCTCGCCGGCTGCCTGAATGCCATGGGCGCGCGGATCGAGGGTGCGGGCACCGACGTGATCCGCATCGAGGGCGTGCGGGCGCTCTCGGGCGCGACCTGGCGCGTCATGCCCGACCGCATCGAAACCGGGACCTACCTCGTCGCCGCGGCCGCGGCCGGAGGGCGCGTGCGCCTGGCCGGGGCGGCGCCCGCGACGCTGGAGGCGACGCTGGCGAAGCTGCGCGAGGCCGGGGCGCGGCTGGCGGTCGCGCAGGACGCGATCGAGATCGAGATGGACCGCAGGCCCGCCGCGGTGAACGTGCGTACCGCGCCCTACCCGGGATTCGCCACCGACATGCAGGCGCAGTTCATGGCGCTCGATGCGCTCGCCGAAGGCACCGGCGTCATCACCGAAACCATCTTCGAGAACCGCTTCATGCATGCGCTGGAGCTGCAGCGGCTAGGCGCCGACATCACGATCCAGGGCAACACCGCGGTGGTGAAGGGCGTGCCGCGGCTGCAGGGGGCCGCGGTCATGGCGACCGACCTGCGCGCCTCGGCGAGCCTTGTGATCGCGGGCCTTGCCGCCGAAGGCGAGACGCTGGTGGACCGCATCTACCATCTCGACCGCGGCTACGAGGCGCTGGAGGCGAAGCTCGCGGCGCTCGGGGCGCGCGTGCGCCGGGTAAGCTCGCGGCCATGAGCGCAGTGCGAATCGCCCTGTCGCGGGGCCGGATCCTCGAGGAGACCGGCCCGCTCCTTGAGCGCATCGGCGCGGTGCCGCGCGAGGACCCGCAGACTTCGCGCCGGCTGATGATCGCCACCGCCTGCCGCGACCTGAAGCTGATCGTGGTGCGCGCGGCCGACGTGCCGACCTACGTGCAGCACGGCGCCGCGGAACTCGGCATCGCCGGCCGCGACGTGCTCGTCGAGCACGGCGGCGCGGGGCTGTACCAGCCGGTGGATCTCGGGATCGCCCGCTGCCGGATGGTGGTCGCGGTGCGCCGCGGCTTCGACTACGGCGCGGCGGTGAGGAAAGGCGCGCGGCTGCGCGTCGCCACCAAGTACGTGCAGACCGCGCGCGAGCATTTCTCGGCGAAAGGCGTGCACGTGGACCTCATCCGGCTCTACGGCTCGATGGAGCTCGCGCCGCTGCTGGGCCTTGCCGAGGCGATCGTGGACCTTGTCTCGACCGGGCGGACGCTGGCTGCGAACGGCCTCGTTGCGGTCGAGGAGATCATGCCGGTCTCGGCGCGGCTGATCGTCAATCAGGCGGCGCTGAAGACGCGCCGCTCGGAGCTCCAGCCCCTCGTCGAGGCGTTCGCGCGGGCGGCAGCACGATGACACTGCGGCGCCTTTCCACCGCCGAACCGGGGTTCGACGCGGCGCTTGCGGCGTTGACGCGCTACGAGGCGGCGCAGGACGGAGCGGTCGAGTCGGCGGTGCGCGCGATCATCGCCGACGTGCGCGCCCGGGGCGACGTCGCGCTTCTCGAATACACCCGGCGCTTTGACCGGGTCGCGGCCGCTTCGATGCGCGAGCTCGAGGTGCCGCGCCGGGAGCTCGAGGCCGCGCTTGCCGCCCTGCCCGGCGAGCAGGCCGCGGCGCTGAAGGAAGCCGCGGCGCGCGTGCAGCGATTTCACGAGCGCCAGCTTGCGCAGTCCTGGGAGTGCCGCGAGCCCGACGGCACGCGCCTCGGCCAGCGGGTCACCCCGCTCGATCGCGTCGGGCTGTATGTTCCGGGCGGAAAGGCGGCGTATCCCTCGACCGTGCTCATGAACGCGATCCCCGCCAGGGTGGCCGGCGTCGGCGAGCTGGTGATGACCTGCCCGGCACCGGGGGGCGAAAGGAATCCGCTCGTGCTCGCGGCGGCGCTTGTCGCGGGGGTGGACCGGGTGATCGCGCTCGGCGGCGCGCAGGCGATCGCCGCCCTCGCTTTCGGCACCGAGACGGTCCCGCGGGTGGACAAGATCGTCGGGCCGGGAAACGCCTACGTCGCGGAGGCCAAGCGCCAGGTGTTCGGCGCGGTCGGCATTGACATGATCGCCGGACCCTCCGAGATCCTCGTCATCGGGGACGGGAGCGCCCCCGCCGAATGGGCGGCGATGGATCTTTTCTCGCAGGCCGAGCACGACGAGCGGGCGCAGGCGATCCTGCTTACCCCTTCGGCGGCGTGGCTCGAGGCCATCGCCCGCGCGATCGAGCGCCTGCTGCCGGAAATGCCGCGCCGGGCGGTGATCGAGGCGTCGCTCGAGCGCCGCGGCGCGCTGGTGCTCACCCGCGATCTGGAGGAGGCCTGCGCGCTCGCCAATCGCATCGCGCCGGAGCACCTCGAACTGCTGGTCGAGCAGCCGGAGGCGCTGGTGCCGAAGCTGCGCCATGCGGGGGCGCTCTTTCTCGGGCGGTTCAGCTCCGAAGCCATCGGCGATTACTGCGCCGGGCCGAACCATGTGTTGCCGACTGCGGGCACGGCGCGCTTTTCCTCGCCGCTGGGGGTGTACGACTTTCAGAAGCGCTCCAGCCTGATCGAGGCGAGCGCAGCCGGCGCGGCCACGCTCGGGCGCATCGCCGCGACACTCGCCGACGGCGAGGGGCTGCCGGCGCACGCGCGCTCGGCGAGAATGCGCTACGAATGAAAACGCCCGCCGAACTCGTCCGGCCGGAGATCCTCGCGCTTTCGCCCTACGCCGTCGCCGAAAGCGAGGGCATGGTGAAGCTCGACGCGATGGAATTGCCCTACGCGCTCCCCGGGCCGCTGCGCGCGCAGCTCGCCGAGCGGCTGGCGGGCTGCGACCTGCACCGCTATCCCGAGCCCACCGGCCGCAGGCTGCGCGAGCTGCTCGCGCGCCGCATGCGGGTGCCGGACGGCATGGCGCTCGTGCTCGGCAACGGCTCGGACGACCTGATCCAGATCGTCACCTTCACGCTCGCGCGCCCGGGCGCGGTGATGCTGATCCCGGAGCCGACCTTCGTCATCTACCGGATGAACGCGACGCTCTCGGGCATGCGCCTTGCGTCCGTGCCGTTGCGCGCGGATTTTTCCTTCGACCGGGAGGCGTTCCTTGCCGCGATGCGCGAGCACCGTCCTGCGCTCGTGTTCATCGCGTACCCCAACAACCCGACCGGCGTGCTTTACCCGGAGGTCGACGTCGAGGCGGTCATCCGCGCAGCCGAAGGGCTGGTCGTCGTGGACGAGGCCTACCATGCCTACGCCGGAAAGAGCTTCATGGGACGCCTGCCCGAGTTTCCCAACCTCGCGGTGATGCGCACGGTGTCCAAGCTCGGCCTCGCGGGCATTCGCCTCGGCTACCTGGCGGCGCGGCCGGAGTGGATCGAGCAGTTCCACAAGGTGCGCCAGGTGTACAACGTGAACGTGCTCACGCAGGCCGCGGCCGAGTTCGCGCTGGAGCACCTTGAGGTACTGGAGGAGCAGGCGCGGCGGGTGCTCGCCGAGCGCGAGCCGCTCGCCCAGGCGCTTGCGGCGCTGCCGGGCGTGCGCGTGTTTCCGTCGGCGGCGAACTTCCTGCTGGTGCGGGTGCCGGATGCGGCGCGCGCGGACGCCGGTCTGAGGCGCCATGGCGTGCTGGTGCGCAGCTTTCACGGCGCGCACCCGCTGCTGGCGAACTGCCTGCGCATCACCGTCGGTACACCGGAGGAAAACCGTATACTGCTTGCTGCGCTGCGCGAATCGCTGTGAGGCGCGCCGCAACAGGGCCAAGATGAGAACCGCGCAAATCGAGCGCAACACCCGAGAGACGCAGATCCGCGTGCGCGTCAATCTGGACGGCCGGGGCGAGGCGAAGCTCTCCACCGGCATCCCTTTTCTCGAGCACATGTTGGAGCAGCTCGCCCGTCACGGCATGCTCGACCTGGAAATCGAGGCGCGCGGTGACCTGCACATCGACGCGCACCACACGGTCGAGGACATCGGGATCACCCTCGGCCAGGCGGTCGCGGCGGCGCTCGGCGACAAGGCCGGCCTCGCGCGCTTCGGCCACGCCTACGTGCCGCTCGACGAGGCGCTCTCGCGCGTGGTGATCGACTTTTCCGGCCGGCCGGGGCTGTTCTGGAACGTGAAGTTCGCGCGCGCCCTGGTCGGCGAATTCGACGTTGACCTGGTGCACGAGTTCTTCCAGGGGTTCGTCAACCACGCCCGCGCGACGCTGCATGTGGACAACCTGCGCGGCGAGAACGCCCACCACCAGTGCGAGACCGTGTTCAAGGCGTTCGCGCGCGCGCTGCGCATGGCGGCGGCGCCCGATCCCCGCGCCGCGGGCGCCGTTCCCTCGACCAAGGGCGTGCTCTGAGCGCCGATGCCGGCCGGTGCCATGATCGCCGTGGTGGACTACGGCATGGGAAACCTGCGCTCGGTCGCGAAGGCGCTGGAGCGAGTCGCCCCCGGAGCGCGGGTGCAGGTGACCGCGGACCCGGAGAGAATCCGCGCCGCCGGGCGCGTGGTCGTGCCGGGGCAGGGAGCGCTGCCCGACTGCATGCGCAACCTCGCCGCGAGCGGGGCGCGCGAGGCGGTGGTCGAGGCGACGCGCACGAAACCCTTTCTCGGCATCTGCGTCGGCATGCAGATGCTGTTCGAGCGCGGCGAGGAGGGCGGCGCGCAGGGCCTTGCCCTGCTCGCCGGGGACGTACCGAGGTTCGCCGGCCCGGAAATGCGCGGCCTCAAGGTGCCGCACATGGGGTGGAACGAGGTGCGGCAGGTGCGGTCCCATCCGCTTTTTGCCGGCATCGCCGACGGCACGCGGTTCTATTTTGTGCACAGCTACTATCCGCGCCCGACCGAGGAGGGCCTGGTGGCGGCGGTGTGCGACTACGGCATTCGCTTTACCTGCGCGGTGGCGCGGGATAACATCTTCGCCGTGCAGTTCCACCCCGAGAAGAGCCAGAATCCCGGTCTGCGGCTGCTTTCCAACTTCGTCGAGTGGCGGCCCTGATCCTGTAGCATCGCTTCCCGGCCGCAAGTGTTGATCATCCCGGCAATTGACATCAAGGACGGTCGCTGCGTGCGCCTGCAGCAGGGCCGCATGGAAACCGCGACGGTCTTCTCCGACGACCCGGTGGCGATGGCGCGGCACTGGTCGCAGGCGGGCGCGCGCCGGCTGCATATCGTGGATCTGAACGGCGCGATCGCCGGCCGCCCCAAGAACGAAAAGGTCATCCGCGCCATGATCAAGGCGGTGGGCGAGACGACCCCGATCGAGATCGGCGGCGGCATCCGGGACCTCGACACGATCGAGAGCTACCTCGACGCCGGAGTGCATTACGTGATCATCGGCACCGCGGCGGTGAAGAATCCGGGTTTCCTGCACGACGCCTGCTACGCCTTCCCGGGCCACATCATCGCGGGGCTGGACGCCAAGGACGGCAAGGTGGCGGTCGAGGGCTGGTCGAAGATGACCGGGCACGACGTCGTGGACCTCGCGAAGAAGTTCGAGGACTACGGCGTGGAGGCGCTCATCTACACCGACATCGGGCGCGACGGCATGATGACCGGGATCAACATCGAGGCGACGCTGCGGCTGGCGCAGAGCACGCGCATCCCGATCATCGCCAGCGGCGGAATCAACAGCCTGGAGGACGTGCGCACGCTGTGCGAACGGCTCGCTCCCGAGGGCGTGATCGGCGCGATCACGGGCCGGGCGCTGTACGAAGGCAAGCTCGATTTCGCCAAAGCGCAGGCCGCGGCGGACAAGGCCGTCGGCAAGGCCTGACGATGGGCCTCGCCAAGCGCCTCATCCCGTGCCTGGACGTCACCGCCGGCCGGGTGGTGAAGGGCGTGCGCTTCGTCGAGCTGCGCGACGCCGGCGACCCGGTGGAAATCGCGGCGCGCTACGACGCCGAAGGCGCCGACGAGCTCGCCTTCCTCGACATCACCGCGAGCTCGGATGACCGCGACATCCTGCTGCACGTGGTCGAGGAGGTCGCGGCGCAGGTGTTCATCCCGCTCACCGTCGGCGGCGGGGTGCGCAGCGTCGCCGACGTGCGCCGGCTGCTTCAGGCCGGCGCGGACAAGGTCTCGATCAATACCGCCGCGGTCGAGCGCCCGGAGCTGGTGCGCGAGGCCTCCGCGATCGTCGGCAGCCAGTGCATCGTGGTCGCGATTGACGCCCGGCGCGCCGCACCCGGCCGCTGGGAGGTGTGCACGCACGGCGGGCGGAGACCCACGGGGCTGGACGCCGTCGCCTGGGCGCGGCGCATGTGCGAGGCCGGCGCAGGCGAGATCCTGCTCACCAGCATGGACCGCGACGGTACGCGCGAGGGGTTCGATCTCGAGCTCACGCGCGCGGTGGCCGACGCGGTTCCGGTTCCGGTGATCGCCTCGGGGGGGGTCGGTACGCTGGAGCACCTTGCCGAGGGCATCCTCGCCGGGGGCGCGGATGCAGTGCTCGCCGCCAGCGTGTTTCACTTCGGCGAGTTCACCGTGCGGCAGGCGAAGGAATACATGCGTGCGCGCGGCATCGAGGTGCGGCTGTGAGCGCGACGTGGCTCGACGAGGTGCCGTGGAACGAGCACGGGCTGGTGCCGGCGGTGGCGCAGGACGCCGCGACCGGCCGGGTGCTGACCCTTGCCTGGATGAACCGCGAGGCGCTCGCCGAGACGGCGCGCCGCGGCGAGGCGGTGTACTGGTCGCGTTCGCGCGCCCGGCTCTGGCACAAGGGCGAGACCTCGGGCCATGTGCAGAAGGTCCGCGAGCTGCGGCTCGATTGCGACGCCGATACCATCCTGCTCGTGGTCGAGCAGGTGGGCGGGATCGCCTGCCACACCGGCCGCGCGAGCTGCTTTTATCGGAGGCTCGAGAACGGGAGGTGGGTGGAGGCCGATCCGGTGCTCAAAGACCCGGTGGTCATCTACCGCAAGCCATGAAACCGGGAATCTACGAGACGCTGGAGCGGATCGCGGCGGTGATCGAGAGCCGCAAGCGGGGCGATCCGGACAGGTCGTACGTCGCGCAGCTCTTCGCGCGCGGCGAGGACGCGATCCTGAGGAAGATCGGCGAGGAGGCGGTCGAGACGCTGCTCGCGGCGAAATCGGGCGGCCGGCTGGAGCTGGTGAGGGAGCTCGCCGATCTGTGGTTTCACAGCCTGATCCTGCTCGCGCACAAGGGCCTCGGGCCCGGCGACGTGCTCGCCGAGCTGCACCGGCGCGAGGGGATCCCGGGCCTGGACGAGAAGGCGGCGAGGAAGGAGCGATGACCGATCCCAACTGCATTTTCTGCCGCATCGTGCGCGGCGAAATCCCGTCGAGGAAGGTGTACGAGGACGACGACGTGCTCGCCTTTCACGACGTGCGGCCGCAGGCGCCGGTGCATTTCCTGATCATCCCGAAGGAGCATGTGCCGTCGCTCTACGAGGCCGGCATGGCGCAGCACCGCTCGCTCGGCAAGATGCTCGCGCTCGCGGGGGAGCTCGCCCGCAAGGAGGGCGCCACCGACGGTTTTCGCACCATCATCAACACCGGCCGGGTGGGACACCAGGAGGTGTATCATGTTCACATGCACGTCCTCGGTGGCCCGGAGCCGCTCGGCCCGATGCTGGCGAGGCGAAACTAGGAGGCTGTCATGGGCTTGTCCAGCATCTGGCACTGGCTGATCGTCCTCGTCATCGTGATGCTGATCTTCGGCACGAAGAAGCTGCGCAACATCGGCGCCGATCTGGGCGGCGCCGTGCGCGGCTTCAAGGAAGGCATGCGCGAGGGCGGCGAGAAGGCCGCCGAGGGCGCGAACGGCGCGCCGCAGGTCACCGGCAAGACGGTCGAGGGCGAGGTCAAGGCGAAGACCGAGACCCGGGCCTAGAGAGCCGGGAGCACGTGCCGACAGGCGCCCGCCGGGCGCCTTTTTGTTCTGCGGGTTCCGAGTGTTCGACATCGGCTTTTCCGAGCTTCTGGTCATCGGTGTAGTGGCGCTCATCGTCATCGGGCCGGAGCGCCTGCCGCGGGTGGCGCGCACCGCCGGGCACCTGTTGGGGCGACTGCAGCGCTACGTCGCCGACGTGCGCGCCGACATCCAGCGCGAGATGGAGATGGAGGAGCTGCGGCGCATGCGCGCCTCGATCGAGCAGACCGCGAGCACGATCGAATCCACCGTGCGCGCCGAGCTGAATCAGGCCGAGACCGAGCTTAACCGCGCCGCCGAGGCGGCGGCAGGCAGCACGCCGGTGCTGCCGGCCGCGGCCGACGGCTCGCCCGCGGCCGCGGACGCGGCGGCCGCCGCGGCAGGCGGGACCGCGCCCGCGGCCACGCCACCGGAGGACAGGCGCGCGTGACGGAAGACACCTTCATTTCGCATCTCGTCGAGCTGCGCCAGCGGCTGGTGCGGGCGCTCGGCTCGTTCGCCGTCGTGTTCGTCGCGCTGTTCATCTACCCGGGCGGCGGGCCGATCTACGACGTGCTCGCGCTGCCGCTCATGAACGCGCTGCCGGAGGGCACCAAGATGATCGCGACCGGGGTCATCACGCCGTTCATGGTGCCGGTGAAGGTGACGGCGCTGGTCGCGCTCATGGTGGCGCTTCCCTACATGCTCTACGAGGCGTGGGCCTTCGTCGCGCCGGGCCTGTACGAGCATGAGAAAAAGCTCGCGCTGCCGATCGTCGTCGCCAGCACCCTGCTGTTCTATCTCGGCGTCGCGTTCTGCTACTTCTTCGTCTTCGGCAAGGTGTTCGCCTTCATCCACGAGTTCGCGCCGAAGTCCATCACCCCGGCGCCGGACATCGAGGCGTATTTTTCGTTCGTCATCACGATGTTCATCGCCTTCGGCGCCACCTTCGAGATCCCGATCGTGGTGATCCTGCTCGCGCGCGCCGGCGTGGTGAGCGTGGAGAGAATGCGCGACGCGCGCCCCTACGTCATCGTCGGGGCGTTCGTCGTCGCCGCGATCGTGACGCCGCCCGACGTGCTGTCGCAGTTCATGCTCGCGGTGCCGATGTGTCTGCTCTACGAGGCGGGGCTGATTTGCGCCCGCGTGCTCGGCAAGCGCGCGGCCGAAGCCTCGGACGACAAGCCGCTGCGGCAGGCGTAGGGTGCCGGTCGCCGGCGACCGGCGGCGGCTGGCATCGCCCCGATCATCGGGTGTACCCTTCGCGGATCGACCACCTGGGCACAGGAGGCAAGCGCGTGAGAATACGAGACCTGGCATTCGTGCTGGCCGCGTTCGCCCTCGCCGGCTGCGCGGCTTCCGGCGCCGGCACGGCGGCGGGCGCGAAGGAGATGAAGCTCGCCTTCGACTTCACCGACGGCAACCCCGCGGTGCTCCTCAACAAGCTGAACAACGTGGAGGTGACGCGCAGGCAGCTCCTCGAGAGCGGCATCACGCCGCGCATCGTCATGACCTTCCGCGGCAACGCGTCGTATTTCACCCAGTCCAACCTGTCGGCGATAAAGGAAACGGACCGGGCCGACGCGCTCAAGGTCGCCGCCAAGCTGCGCGAGATGACGCGCGCCCCCGGCGTCGAATCGCTCGAACAGTGCAACTTGCCGCTCGCCGACCGCAAGCTGAAACCGTCCGACCTGTTGCCGGAAGTGAAGCTCGTGCCGAACGGCTGGATCGCGCTCGGCGCCTACCAGCAGCAGGGCTACGCCTACATCGCGCCCTGAGCGGGAGCGCGCGGCGCCGCGCTAGCGCCCGGCGAGGAACCGCTCGACGAGCGCCAGCTGCTCGGGAACGTTGAGCGCGGGCGCATGCCCGCAGCCGGCGATGGTGACCACGACCGCTTTCGGGCCGCGCTTTCGCATTTCCTCGGCGACCTCGGGAAGCAGCAGATCGGAGGCCTCGCCGCGCAGGCACAGCGTCGGCACGTCAATCGCGTCCCACGCCTCCCACTGATCGTAGTCGTGCGGGTGGTGGGTGAACTGCAGCACCATCTTCGGGTCGTAATGCGGCGTCACCTTGCCCTCGGGGGTGCGCCGCGCCGAGGTTTCGGTGAGCCTGCGCCACTGCGCGTCCGACAGCCAGCCGAACGGTCGGTACACGGTCCGGAAGTACTGCTCCAGCTCGCTCACGCGGTCGAACTGCGGCGGGTTGCCGGCGTAGGCGCGGATGCGCGCGACCGCCGCCGCGCCGAGCTTCGGGCCGATGTCGTTGAGGACCAGCCGCCGGATGCGGCCCCTGAGGGGCCCGGCCGCGAGGTGAATGCCGATCGCCCCTCCCATCGAGGTGCCGATCCAGTGCGCCGACTCGATCCCGAGCTGCTGCATGAGCGAAACCGCGAGGCGGCCGTAGAAGGCGAGGCAGTACTCCTTCTCCGGCTCCGGACTCCACTGAGAAAGGCCCCGGCCGATGGTGTCCGGGCAGATGACGCGGTAGCGGCGCGCAAGGTGCGCGGCGATCTCGTCCATGTCGCGGCCGGTACGCGCCAGGCCGTGCCAGGCGATGACCGCCTCGGCGTGGCGCGCGCCCCACTCCAGGTAGTGGAGCTCGCGCCCTTCGCAGACGACGTAGTTCGAGACGGCGCTCACCGCTTCACGCCTGTGGCGCGCGCGCGCATCTGGCCGACGATGCCGCGCGGGAAGTAGTAGACCGACAGCACGAACAGCACCCCCAGCCACAGCAGCCAGCGGTCCGGGTGGAACAGGTCGGGCAGGAGCGGCATGCCGGCCACGGCCGCCGAGACCGTTTTCATCGCCTCGTGCAGATAGTTCTGCGCGACGACGAACAGCGTGGCGCCGATCACGGCGCCGTACATCGTGCCCATGCCGCCGATCACGACCATCAGCAGGATGTCGATCATGATCGCAAAATCGAGCGTGGTGTTCGGTCCGGTGTAGCGCAGCCAGAGCGCGTAGAGAACGCCGGCGAGGGTGGCGACGACGGCGGCGAGGCAGTTGGCAACGGTGCGGTAGACGACCGTGCGGTAGCCGAGCGCCTCGGCGCGGAATTCGTTCTCGCGGATCGCCTGCAGGACCCGGCCGAAGGGCGAGTTCACCACGCGCAGCAGCGCGAGAAAGAGCGCGGCCGAGGCGGCGAAGACGAGGTAGTAGGTGAGCAGGCGCCCGCCCAGCGTCGCGCCCAGGAACGGCCTCTCGGCGAAGCGCGTCGCCGGCCGCAGCAGTTCCGGCACTCGGAAAGTGATGCCGTCCTCGCCGCCGGTCAGATCGGAGAGCTGCGAGGCGAGGATCTGGAAGAATGCCGCGACGGCGAGGGTGATCATCGCGAAGAACAGCGCCTTCACGCGCAGCGAGAACAGGCCGATCAGCAACGACAGCGCGAGCGAAAGAAGGACCGCCGCCGCGGCGCCGGCAGCGAGCGCCGTCCAGCCGGCGTCCATGCGCGCGAGCGCGATTGCGACGCCGTAGCCGCCGATGCCGAAGAACATGGTATGGGCGAAGGACACGATGCCGGTGTAGCCGAGCAGCAGGTCGTAGCTCGCGGCGAGCAGGATGAACACGCACACCTTCGCGGCGACGTCGAGCGGCCGGGTGCCTGGAAAGAGGAATGGCGCGAGCAGCAGGGCGACGAAGACGGCGGCGGTCATGGCGGCCAGCGGCGCCGAGCCGGGAGTATCCCCCGAGAGCAGGCGACCGATCATGACCGGCTCACGGCGTACAGGCCCTGCGGGCGCCAGAGCAGCACCAGCACCATCAGCAGGATGTTCGAGCCGAGCGCGACCTTGGGCGAGAGGAAGCCGACGTAGTTCGCCACCAGCCCGACGAGCAGCGAGCCCACGAAACAGCCGGTCACCGAGCCCATGCCGCCGATGATGATGACGATGAAGATGAGCACCATCATCTGCGCGCCGATGTGCACGGTAATGCTTTCCTGATACATCCCCCAGAGCGCGCCGCCAAGGCCGGCGAGCGCGGAGCCGGCGACGAACACCGCGATGAACAGACGCTCGATGCGGTAGCCCATCGCCTCGACCATCTCGCGGTTCTCGACGCCGGCGCGAATCAGCAGCCCGATTCTCGTGCGGTGGAGCGCAAGCACCATGGCGGCGAACACCGCCAGACCGAGCACCACGGCGCTCAGGCGGTATTTTTCCAGGGCGATGTCGCCGATGACGAACGAGCCGCGCAGCGCAGCCGGTCGTGCGAGGGGCACGATGTCCGGGCCCCAGATGACGTGTATGAGCTGCTCGGCGACGATCATGCCGCCGGTGGTGACCAGGATCTGCTTCAGGTGCTGCCCGTAGACCGGCCGGATGACGACGCGCTCGAAGAAGAGTCCGAGCAGCCCGGCGGCGAGGATCGCCGCGCCGAGCGCGGGCGCGAGCGCGCCCAGATTCGCGGCGAAGCTGTCGGCGCCGGCTGCGTCGGCGGCCAGGCGCACCACGCTCGCGGCGACGTAGGCGCCGACGGCGATGAACACGCCGTGGGCGAAGTTGAGGACATCCATCAGCCCGAAGACGAGGGTGAGGCCGGAGGCCATGAGGAAAATGAGCAGGCCCATGGCGAGGCCCGCCACGGTGAGCGTCGCCCACGTGGACGGGCTGCCGATGAGCGCGAGCGCGGCGAGGGCGATCGCCGCCACCAGAAGCGGCGGCGCCCAGTCGAGACGCGCGCCGTTCACGGGCGCGACTCCAGCGAAAGGCCGAGCAGCTTCACTTGCAGCGCCTCGTCCGCCGCGAGCTCGGCCATGCGGCCGGCGTGCACGATCCTTCCGGAATCCATCACTGCCACCCGGTCGCCGAGCATGCGCGCGGCGTGAAAGTTCTGCTCCACCATCAGGATCGTGGTGTCGGTCTTCTTCAGTTCGAGAAACGCCTCGATCAGGTTGTTGATGATCGCCGGCGCGAGCCCCTTGGTGGGCTCATCCACCAGGATGAGCTTTCGCGGCTCGACGATCGCGCGCGCAATCGCGAGCATCTGCTTCTGCCCGCCGGAGAGCAGTCCCGCCGGCAGATGCCAGAACGTCTTCAGGGGCGGGAAGAACCGGAATACCCGCTCGAGGCGCTCGTCGCTCGGCGGCCCGGAGCGCGCCGCAAGAAGCAGGTTCTCGCGCACGGTGAGCCCCGCGAAAATTCCCATGGACTCGGGCACGTAGGCGATGCCGAGGCGGGCGACGTCGGGCGTGTCGCGCCCGGCGATCTCGGTGCCGTCGAAGCGGATCGAGCCGGCGCAGGCGCGCCACAGCCCCATGATGGTGCGCAGCGTCGTTGTCTTACCGGCGCCGTTGCGGCCGAGCAGCATCGTCAGCTCGCCGCGCGCAACGGCGAGGTCCACGCCCTGCAGGATGTGGTACCGGCCGATGCGCGTGTGCACGCCGGCGAGGACGAGAAGTTCGCTGCGCGGCTCAGGCACCGGCGAACACCCCGAGATAGGCTTGCTGCACGACGGGCGAGGCGATCACCTCGGCGGGCAGTCCGTCGGCGACGAGCCGTCCCTGGTGCAGGACGATGATCCGGTCGGCAAGCGACCGGACCACGTCCATCTTGTGCTCGACGAGCAGCACGGTCCTGTCCCCGCGTGCCTTGATCTCGTGAATGAGCTCCAGAATTACCGGCACTTCGTCCATGCTCATGCCGGCGGTGGGCTCGTCGAACATGAAGACTTCGGGTTCGAGCGCGAGCAGGATCGCGACTTCCAGCTTTCTCTGGTCGCCGTGCGCCAGCTCGGCGGCGAGCGCGGCGCGCCGCTCGACGAGGGCGACGCGCTGCAGGCAGTGCTCGGCGCGCTCGATCAATTCGACCCGGTCGGTGCAGAGCGAAAAAAGGTCGAGGCCGAGCCCGGCGCGCGCCTGCACCGCCAGCCGCACGTTCTCCAGCACCGTCAGATTGGGAAAGAGGTGCGTGAGCTGGAACGCACGCCCGAGCCCCTTGCGCGCGCGCACCGGCGCGGGGTCGCGGGTGACGTCCTCGCCTCGGAGCCGGACCTCGCCCGCGCTCGCCGGCAACTGCCCGGAGATCAGGTTGAAATAGGTCGTCTTGCCGGCGCCGTTCGGACCGACGATCGCGGTGAGCGTCCCCTGCTCGAAGGCGCAGCTCACCGCATCGACCGCGACATGGCCGCCGAAGCGGATCGTCAGCCCGCGCGTCTCGAGGACCGGATGCGTGCCCAAGAGGACTCTCCCGACTTCGCGCCGCAGGGAGCGGCCGGCGCCCGCTCCGCTCCCTGCGGCGCAGGTAGCCCGGCGCCAGGCGCGTGGCTAGCGCTTGTTGCGGATCGGGACCGGGATCTCGGAAGCCGGGATTTCGCGCACCAGCTCCAGCAGGTCCCACTCGTCCTTCTGGTCCTTCTTGATGCGGAAGTGATACATGGGCTGCATCGCCTGGTGGTCTTCCTTGCGAAAGGTCATCGTGCCCTTGGGCGTCTCGAAGCTCATGCCCTCCATCGCCGCGATGAGCTTTTCCGTGTCAGCGGAGCCGGCGCGCTTGATCGCCTCGACGATCGCGATGCCGGCCGCCATGCCGCCGGCGGTGAAGAAGTCGGGCGGCGTGCCGCCGAAGCGCTTGCGGTGCTCGGCGACCAGCCAGTCGTTTACCCTGTTCTTCGGGAAGGCGTAGTAGTAATAGACGGCGCCCTCCAGGCCGGCGAAGTTCTTCCATGTCTTCATCACCGGCAGGATGTTGCCGCCCGGAGCAAGGCGGATGTCGAAGCGCTCGGGCTTGAGGTCGGCGATCTTGGTGAGCGGGTGGGCGCCCGCCCAGATGATGCCGATGAACCGGCTGCCGGGCTTGTCCTTGAGGGCGTCGAACATGCGCTGGGCCGGCGCCGTGAAGTCGGTCGTCGCGACCGGCACGTATTCCTCGTGCACCACCTGCGCCTTGCTCTTCACGGCCGCGAGCGCTTCCTTATACGCCTTGACGCCGTCGCGGCCGAACGCGTAGTCCTGCGCGAGCATCGCCACTTTCGCGTCCTGCGGCGTCGCGATCGCCGCGGCGATCGCGTCCTGCGTGGAGTTTCTCGCGGTGCGGAAGACGTAGCGGTTCCATCGCTCGCCGGTGATGGCGTCGGCGACCGCCGGCTCGACGAGCAGGATCTTGCGGTACTCCTCGGCGACCGGAAGCATCGCGAGCGCCGAGGCGGAAAACGTCGGCCCGACCGCGAGGTCGGCCTTGTCGTCGCCGTAGGCCTGCGCGAGCGCGGACTTGGCGACGTCGGGCTTGAGTTGCCCGTCCTTTTCGATCACGACGATTTTCCGGCCGAGCACGGTCATCGTGCCGCCGGTGGCGTACTCCAGACCCATCATCAGGCCGGCCTGAGTCTGCTTGGCGTAGGCTTCGAGCGCGCCGGTCTTGTCATAGACGTGCGCGATTCGGATCTCCTGCGCCGAAGCGATGCCGGCGAGCGCAGCCGCCGCGGCGACACTCGCAAGGAATGGCAGGCGATTCATGTTCTCCTCCTTCAGGTTGGTTCCGAGCCGATTCTTCCGCAACGCTCATGCCACCCGATCTTTCCCCACGAAATGGGCGATTTCAAAAGAGCGTGTGCTTACTTTGGAAGCCGCATGTCCGGAAGTTGAGCAACAGATGTCCGAACATCGGACGAGATGTCCGAAATCAGGACAGATTTCTGTAGCTGGCGAGCTTTTCATACAATGTCGCGCGCGAAATTCCGAGCAGCTTCGCCGCCGACACTTTGTTTCCCCCGGTGGCGGCCAGTGCCGACTGAATCGAGTTGCGCTCCAGCTCCGCGATGAGCTGCGGCAATGGACGCAGAGGCGCCGGGGCGCCCGCCTGCGCCTTCGCCGGGGCCTGCGGCAGGATGCGCGCGAAGTCCTCCGCGCCCAGGCGCGCGCTGTCGGTGAGCATCGCCGCCTGCTCGAGCGCGTTGCGCAGCTCGCGCACGTTGCCCGGCCAGCTGTGCGCCGCGAGCACCGCGAGCGCCGAGGGCGCCAGCTCGCGCGGCGGCATCCCGGTGCGCGCGGCGATGGATTCGAGCAGGCTCTCCGCGAGCGCCTCGAGGTCGCTCAGGCGCTCGCGCAGCGGCGGCACGCGGATCGGCAGCACGTTGAGCCGGTAATAGAGGTCCTCGCGAAAGCGCCCCTCTTCCACCAGCCGCTTGAGGTCGCGGCTGGTGGCGGCGATCACGCGCACGTCCACCCTGATGACGCGGTTGGAGCCGAGCGGCTCGATCTCCTGGTCCTGCAGCGCGCGCAGCAGCTTCGCCTGCAGCGCGAGCGGCATGTCGCCGATCTCGTCGAGAAAAAGCGTGCCCCGGTCGGCGAGCACGAATTTGCCCTCGCGCCCTTTTCTGTCGGCGCCGGTGTAGGCGCCCGGCGCGACGCCGAAGAACTCGGCTTCCAGCAGCGTCTCCGGCACCGCGGCGAGGTTGACGCCGACAAAGGGGCGCTCGGCGCGCGCCGAGCCGGCGTGGATGGCGTGCGCAAGCAGCTCCTTGCCGGTGCCGGTTTCGCCCGTGAGCAGCACGGTGGAGTCGGTCTGCGCGGCTCGGCGCGCCTGGCGCTTCACTTCGATCGCGGCGGGGCTGGAGCCGATGAAGCTCGCCAGCGTGTACTTCGTGCGTCGCTCGGCGGCGAGCGCCCGGCGCGCCTCGTCGAGATCCTTTTCCAGCCGCGCGAACTTGGCGATCAGCGGCCGGATCGTCGTCTCGGGATGGTCGAACAGCACCATGCCGAGCACGCCGATCACCTCGCCCGAGTCGTCGCGCAGCGGGATGCGCGACACGACGAAGGTCCCCGCCTTGTTCGTGAGCAGATCAATGAGGATCGGCTTGCCGGTCTCCAGCACGTGGCGCATCAGCGTGTTCGGGATGACCTCCTCGACCGGGCGGCCGACGAAGTCTTCCTCGCGCTCGAAGCCGAGCGCCGGCAGGAAGCGCTTGTAGCCCTCGTTGATCCACACCACGCGTCCGGTGCGGTCCACGAGCAGCATCCCCGCCGCCATGCCGGAGAACAGGTCGAACATCGAGCGCGCCGCCAGGCGCAGGATGCTTTCGGCATCCTGCGGCAATCGAGCGCGCGCCATTGCGACCGGCCCTACTCCGGGCGCGCCGGCGCCTTCGGCCGGCGGCCGATCGTGGCGGCAAGCTCGAGCGTCTCGCCGCGGCGGCTGACGGTCAGCACGGCGCCGCGGCCGGGTTCGAGCGCGGCGACCAGATCGAGCACCGCCCGCGGGTCGGCGACCTTCTTGCCGTCAATCGCGAGCAGCACGTCGCCGGGCTTCGCTCCGGCGCGGTCGGCCGGGCCGTTGCGGACTACGCCGCTGATCAGCGCCCCCTGCGGCCCGGGCAGCCGGTAGGACTCGGCGAGCGCTGGCGTGAGCGGCGCCAACTCCACCCCGATCCAGCCGCGCGTGACCGCGCCGGTTTTCACGATCTGTTCCAGCACCGCGCGCGCCGTCGCCACCGGCATCGCGAAGCCGATGCCGATCGAGCCGCCCGTCTGGGAAAAGATCGCGGTATTGATGCCGACGAGACTGCCGCGTGCATCCACCAGCGCGCCGCCCGAATTGCCGGGATTGATCGCCGCGTCCGTCTGGATGAAGTTCTCGAACGTGTTGATGCCCAGTCCGGAGCGCCCGAGCGCCGAGACGATGCCAAGGGTCACCGTCTGGCCGACGCCGAACGGGTTGCCGATGGCGAGCACCACGTCGCCCACGCGCAGCGACTCCGAGGAGCCGAACGCGATCGCCGGCAGCTTCTCGCCTTGCACGCGCAGCACCGCCAGATCGGTATCCGGGTCCGAACCCACGAAGCGCGCGAGCAGCTTGCGGCCGTCGGGCAGCGCGACCTCAATCTCGTCGGCCGCCTCGACGACGTGGTTGTTGGTGAGGATGTACCCGTCGGGGCTGACGATCACTCCGGAGCCGAGGCTCGTTGCCCGGCGCGTTTCCTCGCCGAAGGCATCGCCGAAAAAGCGGCGCGCGAGCGGGTCGGCGAAGAAGGGCAGCCGCGGCGAGCGCACTTCCTTGGAGGTGAGAATGCCGACCACCGAGGGCATCGCCCTCGCCACCGCTTCATGGTAGGAGTCGGCGCGCGCCGCCGCCGGCGCGGCCTGCCAGGGCCGGGGCGCCGGTTCGGGCTGCGGCACCGTGACGATCTCGCCTACGCCCTTTACCGGCAGCCACTCCGGCTTTAGCGTCGCGACCACGAACAGCACCGCCAGGCAGACGGTCGTGGTCTGAGCGAAGACGAGCCAGAGTCGGCGCATGGCGGGACCGAGATTCTGCCATGAATTGCCTTTTATTTGAGACACTTAGGTGCGCAAACGTGGACTTTGCCGAAGGCGGCCGGTAGAATTCGCGTTTTTCTCCACAAAAACAAGCCCTCCCGAGCCCTTGTCATGAGTGAACCGAAGATGGACAAGACCCGCCGCGCGCTCGTCGTCGCGACCGCGGCAGCCGGCGCGGTGGCAAGCGCCGGCGCCGCAGTGCCTTTCGTCTGGAGCATGTGGCCCTCCGAGCGCGCCAAGGCGGCCGGCGCGCCGGTTGAAGTGGATGTGTCGCGCCTTGCACCCGGCGAGCTGATGGTGGTCGAGTGGCGCGGCAAGCCCGTCTGGGTGATTCGCCGCACGAAGGAGATGATCGACTCGCTCAAGGCGGTGGCTCCGCGCCTCACCGACCCCGAATCGCGCGCTTCGGTGCAGCCGCCGTACGCGAAGAACGAGGTGCGCGCGGTCAAGCCCGAAATCATGGTGATGGAAGGCGTGTGCACGCACTTGGGCTGCTCGCCGCAACTGAAACCCGCCGAGGCGAAGGCGGAGATGGGCGCCGACTGGGTGGGCGGTTTCTACTGCCCGTGCCACGGCTCGAAGTTCGACTATGCCGGCCGCGTGTTCAAGGGTGCGCCCGCGCCGCTCAACCTGCCGGTGCCGCCGCACACCTACCTTGCGGACACCGTGATCCTGATCGGCGAAGACAGGAAAGGGGCCTGACGCATGGCTTCGCGCCTGACCACATTGTGGGACTGGTTCGACTCGCGGATGCCCTCGGTCGCCGAGGAGTGGCGCAAGCACGCCGCGGAGTACTACGCGCCGAAGAACTTCAACTTCTGGTACTACTTCGGCTCGCTCGCACTGCTGGTGCTCGTGATCCAGATCGTCTCGGGCATCTTCCTGACGATGAACTACAAGCCGGACGCGAACCTCGCCTTCGGCTCGGTCGAGTACATCATGCGCGACGTGCCCGGCGGCTGGATTATCCGCTACATCCATTCCACCGGCGCCTCGGCGTTCTTCATCGTCGTGTATCTGCACATGTTCCGGGCGCTGCTGTACGGCTCGCATCGCGAACCGCGCGAGTTGGTCTGGATCTTCGGCGTGCTGATCTATCTCACGCTGATGGCCGAGGCCTTCTTCGGCTACCTGCTGCCGTGGGGCCAGATGTCGTACTGGGGTGCGCAGGTGATCGTCAACCTGTTCGGCACCATCCCGGTCATCGGCCCGGATCTGGCGCTGTGGATCCGCGGCGACTACGTCGTATCGGACGCGACGCTCAACCGCTTCTTCGCGCTGCACGTGATCGCGGTTCCGCTGGTGCTGCTGGGCCTGGTCGTGGCGCATATCCTGGCGCTGCACGACGTCGGCTCGAACAACCCGGACGGCATCGAGATCAAGAAGAAAAAAGACCCGGTCACCGGCCACCCGGTGGACGGCATTCCGTTCCATCCCTACTACACGGTGAAGGACATCGTCGGCGCGATCGTCTTCCTCGCGATCTTCTGCGCGGTGATGTTCTTCGCGCCCGAGATGGGAGGCTATTTCCTCGAACGCAACAACTTCATCCCGGCCGATCCGCTGAAGACGCCGCCGCACATCGCGCCGGTGTGGTACTTCACGCCGTATTACTCGATCCTGCGCGCGGTGCCGCCGATGTTCAATTCGCAGTTCCCGGGGGTGCTGGCGATGGGGCTGGCGGTGCTGGTGCTGTTTTTCCTGCCGTGGCTCGACCGCAGCCCGGTGAAGTCCATCCGCTACCGCGGCTGGCTGTACCGGGCCTGGCTGGCGGCGTTCGTGGTGTCGTTCCTCGTGCTCGGTTACCTCGGCACCGAGCCGACCACGGTGTGGGGGCAGTTCGGCTTCGACGCCTTCTTCCTCGACACGCGCGACATCGCGACCTGGGCGGCGCGCTTGTTCACGGTGGTCTATTTCCTGTTCTTCATCCTGATGCCCTGGTACACGGCGCGCGACAGGGTGAAGCCGGTGCCCGACCGGGTGACGATGTGAGCGGGGGCGGACGATGAAGAAACTGCTCATTGCCCTGCTGTTCGCTCCGCTCGCGGCGTGGTCGGCGGCGGTCGGCTACCGGCTCGACCGGGCGCCGATTGATCCGACCGACCTGGTGAGCCTGCAATCGGGAGCGCAGCTGTTCATCAACTACTGCATGAACTGCCACGGCGCGCAGTACATGCGCTACAACCGGCTGGTGGCGCTCGGGCTCACCGAGGCGCAGATCCGCGACAACCTGATTTTCACCGGCGAGAAGGTGGGCGACACGATGCGCGTCGCGATGACGCCGAAGGACGGCAAGGCCTGGTTCGGCGTGCCGCCGCCCGACCTGTCGCTCGTCGGCCGCTCGCGCGGCGCCGACTGGCTCTACACCTACCTGCGCACGTTCTACCGCGATCCGAAGTCGCCGACCGGATGGAACAACGCCGTGTTTCCGAATGTCGCTATGCCGCACGCGCTGTGGCTGCTGCAGGGCGAGCGGGCGCTGGAAATCGCCCACGTCAAGGACAAGGCGGGCCACGACGCGGTCGAGTACCGCTGGCGGCAGCTCGCGCCGGGCGCGCTCTCGCCGGCGCGGTACGACGCCGCGGTGCGCGACCTGGTCAATTTCCTGATGTACGTCGCCGAACCCGAGGCGCGCACGCGCAAGACCGTCGGCATCGTGGTGCTGTTCGTGCTGGGCGTGCTGTTCGTCCTCGCGTATGCCCTCAAGAAGGAGTACTGGAAGGACGTGAAATAGGGCCGCGGCCGCCCGCAAGGAGTCGGGCGAACGCCCGGCCCGCCATCCGCGTCGAGGAATTCCCCTTCATGATGCAACTGTATTCCGGCACGACCTGCCCGTTCAGCCACCGCTGCCGCTTCGTGCTCTACGAGAAGGGCATGGACTTCCAGGTGATCGACGTGGACATGTACAACAAGCCGGAAGACATCGCGGTGATGAACCCGTACAACCGGCTGCCGGTGCTGGTCGAGCGCGACCTGATCCTGTACGAGTCGAACATCATCAACGAATACATTGACGAGCGATTCCCGCACCCGCAGCTGATGCCCGCCGATCCGGTGATGCGCGCGCGCGCGCGGTTGATGCTGTTCAACATGGAAGTCGAGCTGTTCTCGCAGATCGAGGCGCTGGAGTCCGGCAAGGAAAAGGCGGTCGAGCGCGCCCGCCAGCACGTGCACGACCGGCTGATCGAGCTGGCGCCGGTCTTCACGCGCACCAAGTACATGCTCGGCGACGAGTTCAGCATGCTCGACGTGGCGATCGCGCCGCTGCTGTGGCGGCTCGATCATTACGGCATCCGGCTCGGCAAGCAGGCGGCGCCGCTCGCAAAATACGCCGAGCGCATCTTCTCGCGGCCGGCGTTCATCGAGGCGCTCACGCCTTCCGAGAAAGTGATGCGCAAGTAGGCTGCGGCCGCGCGCGATGGCAAACCCGGAGATCCCGACCAAGCCCTATCTGCTGCGGGCGCTCTACGAGTGGTGCGTGGACAACGGCTACACGCCGCACATCGCGGTCAAGGTGGACTCGCGCGCGCAGGTTCCGGCGGAGTACGTCAAGGACGGCGAGATCACGTTCAACATTTCTCCGGTAGCGGTGCACAAGCTGCAGATGGGCAACGAATTCATCGAATTCTCCGCCCGCTTCGCCGGCGTGGCGCGCCAGATCTCGGTGCCCGTCGGCAGCGTCTTCGCGCTCTATGCGCGCGAGACCGGCCACGGCATGACCTTCGACGTCGAGGCGCCGAAGCCGGCGCTTCAGGCCGCCGCCGAGGCTGAGCCCGCGGCGCCGACGGCGTCCGAACCGGAACCGACCCGGCCCTCGGGCGGCAAGCCGGCGCTGCGGCGGGTGAAATAGCGCGCGACCGGCGACGCTCGGGGCGCGCGCGGGCGCAGACGGAAGACGGGCGCAGAAAGAGCGGAGCGGATCGGCGGCTCGACGCAGTTGGCGGCGCGGCCTCGGACGGCGCTTACAATGCCCTCGGGCCGGCTTAGCTCAGCGGGTAGAGCAGCGGTTTTGTAAACCGTTGGTCGGCGGTTCGAATCCGTCAGCCGGCACCGGCCCTCAGCGCCGGAAAATCCACAGAATCAGCGTGAGCGCGAGCGACACCAGGATGCTGGTGGTAATCGGGAAGTAGAAGGTGAAGCCCTCGCGCTTGACCACGATGTCGCCCGGCAGCTTGCCCAGGCCGAGCTTCGCCACGATCGGCCAGGCAAGCCCGAGGACCAGCAGCACGATCCCGAGTGTGATCAGCCATTTCTGCATCGGTACGCACGCCGAGAATAACCCACTGTCATTGTGCCACCGGGCCGGGAATGGCGCAGCGGGCGGCATGCGAAAAGCGCTCGCTGCGTCGAGGTGCTCAGATCGGCACCGCTGTGCGCGGGCGCGCGGTTGCGGCGCGCAGAAGCTGCATGCACGCTTTCCGGAGGCGCGCGCGCCCCTCGCCGCTGATGCCGGCCGGATCGAAGCGGTAGCGGCTGTGCAGCGCGAGTGCCTCGCTGAGCATGGCGCGCTGTTCCTCCGGCAGAGCGGGGGAAATGCGGGCGAGCCAGCGCGCGAGCGGCTCGCCCGGCGCGCGCGCGGGCAGCATGCGCTCCACTGCGTAGAACTCGGAGTCCTCGCCGGGCCAGCGCCTGCGCCGGACCGCGGCCTGCGCCACCGGGTCGCGCACGCGTTTGCGGCCGCGGAAGACGCGCCAGAGAAGTACCAGCGCGAGCACGACGAGCAGCGCGTACCAGGCGTCCCCCGCCTTGAACGCTTCCCGCTGCGACCAGCGGAACGCGGCCCAGCGCGCGAGGTCGGCAAGTCCCTGCCACCACGGGGCGTCGCTTTCCTCCTCCGCAAGCCAGACTGCGGGCGTGGTATCGAGGTCAACCCAGCGTGCTCCGTTCCACGCGCGCGTCCACGCGTGCGCGTGCCGCACGCGCACGACGAACGCGCCCTCCAGCCGGCTGTATTCCTGCGCCGAGAAGCCGGTCGCGTAGCGCGCCGGGATGCCCGCGGCTCGCAGCAGCAGCGTCGTCGCGGCGGCGAAGTATTCGCAGTGCCCGGAGCGCGTCCGGGTGAGGAAATCGCCGAGCGCGGTTTCACCCGGCGGCACCGGCCGCTCGCGGAAGGTGCTGTAGGAGAACGCGCCGAAGTAGTCCGCCACGCGCCGCAGCGCCGCCTCCGCGGCCAGCCCGACGAGGCCCAGTTCCGCGGCAAGACGCGCGAACAACTCGCGCTCGGCCGCCGGCACCGCGAGGTCGTCCTCGGCCGGCGGTGCGTAGCCGGCGACGGAATCCGAGCCCAGCGCCTCGTAGCGCACCCAATCCACTGGTGCCCGGACGTGCACCGCGCCGAATGCGTTGCGCTGCATGTGGTTTGCCGGCAGCGCGGTAATGCGCACCGTGCCGGCCGGCAGCGCGAGCAGCGCGCGGCCGGATTCGAGGCGCGTGGCGACCGGCACGCGCCATTGCGGCGCGGCTGGCTCGAGAACCCACGTTTCGTTGTCCGGTTCCGAGACCATCTCGACCATCGGGGCTCCGGAAGCGACCCAAGTGGTGCCGAGCAAGGTGCTGTAGCTCGCGCGGTGCAGCAGTCGCACCCGGCCGGCCTGTTCCGGGCCGGCGAACACGCGCATCACGATCGCGTCATCGCGCTTCAGCCGCCCGAGCGAGCCGATCTGCGTGCGCGAGCGGAAGGGATCGGTGTCCACTGCGCGCAGGCCGAACTCGAGGATCCAGTCCTCGAGCGCGGCCTGGGCTGCGCTGAGACCGAGCTGGCCGGCGTGGCCGAGAAGCGCCGCCGCGGCGAGCATCGCGGCGCCGGCGGCAAGGCTCGCCTCGCGCGGCCGGGTCGCGTAGAGCAGGGCCGCGCAGAGGACGACGATGCCAAGGTAGTAGCCGGGTCCGCGCTGATTGGCGAGGCCGGCGCATAGCAGCGTGAGCGCCAGATAGACGGCGCTCACGTCGATCAGCGGATCGGGGACCGAAGGGTCGGCGCGCCTGAGCCGCCGCAGGTAGCGAAAGAGCGCCGAGAGCGGCAGGCGCCGCTCGCGCGACAGAAGCTGCGCCGCAAGGACGGGGACGAGCGCTGCCGGCAGCCAGATGAACGCTTCCTGGATGCCGCGCGCCACGCCGCGGTTCGCGGCAAGGAGTGCGGCGAGCAGCACGAACCCGATGGTCGAGAGATCGGCGATCGAGGCGTGCTCGGCGGGTCCGAGATCCAGGCGCAGGCGCGCGAGCGCCAGCCCGGCGAGCGCCGCGCCGATCACGGTACCGGCGACGAGGTGACCCGTCTGCCAACCCCAGAACAGAGGTGCGGCGGCGAGAAGAAGCGGCGGGGCGCTCATCGCAGTCGCGCGAGCCCTTCCTCGATCCGGCCCGGGTTCAGCACCATGACGCCGGCCGGGGCGCTCGCCGGTGCCGCGCGCTCCTCGCGCACGAGCAGTGCGCGCACTTCAAGGCCGCAGGCGCGCAGGCCGGAGACGAGGCCGCGCCGCGCCTCGTCCCATGCAAGCAAGATGACGATCACGCTGGAGAGCGTGGCGCGGCGTGCCATGACCGCGCCCGCGAGCCGTGCGAACGCGCCCGGATCGCCGGGACCGACGCCGGCGAGCACCTCGAGCAGGTGCTCGGGCTGCATCTGCCCGCGCCCGGCGGTGAAGGTGTGTACCTCGTCGCCGACGAAGAGCAGGTCGAGCAGGCACTCGTGCGTGTCCAGGGTGGTGACGAACGATGCGGCGAGCGCGACCGCCTCCTCGAACGCGGCGTCCTCGCCGTTCGGGCCGGCGGTGTCGAGTACCAGCGCATGGCGCTCGAAGAACTCGTCCTGGTATTCCCGCACGATCGGTTTGCCGGTGCGCGCGAAGCTCTTCCAGTGCACGCGCTGCAGCGGATCGCCCGGCCGGTACTCGCGCAGCGCAAGGAACTCCTCCGCCTCGCCCACCGAAACCGCGAGCGACACGCCGCCGGGCTGGAACTTCCGCCGGCCCGGCAGAACCAATTCCGGCAGCCGGTAGCGCCGCGGCAGAACGAGGACGCGCGCCGGCGCCTCGATGCGCGCCAGGCTCTTCACCAGCCCGAGCGGGTCCGGGCGCGCGAGCGTGAATCCGGCCAGCTCGATACGCCCGCGCCGACGCGGGACGAACGAGCCGACGAGCGTCGCCCGCTCTCCGGGGGCGAGGGCGGGCAGCGGGACGGCTCTGGCTTCGCGCGGCAAGCGGCGCTCGATCAGCCAGCGCCAGCGGAAATAGCCGACGTTGCGGTCCCACCAGTTGCGGCGCTCCTCGCCCGGCTCGCGCGCGCGGCGCCACTCGTCGAACGCCGGACGCGGATCGCGGAAGCGCTCGGCAAGCGTCGCGCCATGTACGGCGCGCGTGCCGCGGTTGGCGAGCACGACGCGATAGACGAAGGGCTCGCCTGCGGTGGCGTGGCGCGGCAGCTCTCTGCGGGCCGAGAGCCCCTTGAGCGGCGCGCGCTGCGCGAGGCTCGCGATCCAGGACAGCGCAAGAAGCGCGGCGACGAACGCAAAAGCGCGGTAGGTGACCGTCTGCTCGGTGTCGAGCCCGGCGGCGAACGCCGCGCCGGCGATGCCGAGCGCGAGCCAGCCGCCCGGTGTCAGGCGTTCGCGCAGCCGGTGATCGAGCGCGCTGGTGGCGCGCAGCGCAAGGTAGAGGAAACGGCGCACCGGCGCGCTCGCTACGCGGGTACCGGAACCTCGCGCAGAATGTCGGCCACCAGCGCGGCGCCGGTGGCGCCGGCGAATCGTGCCTGCGTATCCAGCACGATGCGGTGCGCGAGCACCGGCACCGCCAGCTCCTGTACATGCTCCGGCCGCACGTACTCGCTCGCTTCGAGCAGGGCAAGCGCCTTCGCCGCGTGCGCGAGCGCGAGCGACGCCCGCGGCCCGCAGCCGAGCTGCACCTGGGGCGCGGTGCGCGTGCGGCGCACGAGCTCCACAATGTAGCGGCGCACTTCCTCGGCGCAACGCACTTGGCGCACACGGTCCTTGAGCGCGAGCACTTCCTCGCGCGACGCCACCGGGCGCAGGCGCGCGAGCGGATGTCCGAGATCCTGCGCCGCGAGCACCTCCATCTCGGTCTCGGCGTCCACGTAGCCGAGCGCAAGGCACATGGCGAAGCGGTCCATCTGCGCCTCCGGCAGCGGATAGGTGCCGCGGAACTCCACCGGGTTCTGCGTGGCGATGACGAAGAAGAGTTCGTCCATCGGGTAAGTGCGCCCTTCCACCGACACCTGCGCCTCGGCCATCACCTCCAGCAGCGCCGACTGCGTGCGCGGCGAGGCGCGGTTGATCTCGTCGGCGAGCAGGATCGAGGTGAACACCGGCCCGGCGCGGAACTCGAAGGTCTGCTCCTTCTGGTTGAACACCGACACCCCGAGGATGTCCGAGGGCAGCAGGTCCGGAGTGAACTGCACGCGGGCGAAGCGCGCGCCGATCGAGGCGGCGAGGCTCTTGGCGAGCGTGGTCTTGCCGGTGCCGGGATAGTCCTCGATCAGCACGTGGCCGCCGGAGGCGAAGGCGGCAAGAAGCTTGCGCACCGTCGCGTGGCTGCCGCGCATCACGTGCTCGATGTTGGCGCCGATGCGCTGGAACAGCGCCGCGGCCTCGCCTGCGCTGAGCGGCGCCGGCGCCCCGGCCTTCACGTCTCCTCGGCCTCGGCGCGCTTGCGCTCGCGGATCTGCGCGGCGAAGTCGAGCACCGCGCGCGCGAGCTGCACGCGGTCCTCGATGGTGCGCATGACGGTCCGGGCCACCCGCACCTCGATCCCGCAGGCGCGCACCGCCTCGGCCTGGTCCGCGTCCACGGTGTCGAGCACGAACCCGTCAATGAGGCGCAGATACTCGAGCGCGACGCGCTTCGCGGACGCCTCGCGGCGCAGCTCCGTCATCATCTTGCCGGCGGACCCCTTGAGCGCCTTGCCCCCCACGATCGGCGTCACGGCGACGATCGGGGCGCCGCGCTTTCGCAGCAACTCGCGCATGCCCGGCACTTCGAGGATCGGCCGGATGGTGTGATAGGGGTTGGCCGGGCAGATCACGACCGCCTCCAGCTCGGGCGAGTCGAGCGCGTCGGCGATCTCCGGCGTGACGCGCGCCAGGTCGGCGCCGGCGTACTGGAAGCCGCGCACCGGCGGCTCGCAGCCGAGCGCGGTGAAATACTCGTGGAACGGCACCGCGCCGTCGTCGGTCAGCACGTAGGTGCGCACCGGGTCGTCGCTCATCGGCAGTACGCGCGCGGCGATGCCGAGCTGGCGGCACATGTCCGCGGTGATCTGGGTCAGGCGCCGGTCGGCGCCTTCCCAGGCGGTGCGCAGCAGCGGCGCGGCGAGCGAGCGGTCGCCGAAGCGCAGCCGGTCCGGGCCGCCGAGCCGACGCACCATCTCGTAAACCGCATGCGACTCGCCCTCGGGTTCCCACGGCGCTGCGGGATTGGCGATGCCGGCGAGGACGTAGAGCACGGTGTCGAGGTCGGGCGAGAAATGCAGCCCGAGGTGCTCGTAGTCGTCGCCGGTATTGACGATCGCGGCGAGATCCGCACCGCGCAGCCGCGCGAGGCCGTCGGCCAGCTTGGCGCCGCCGACCTGCCCCGACAGGGCGACCACGAGTCCCATGCGACTAGTTTACCGGGGTTGCGGCGCGCGCCACCGAAATCGGGGTCAGACCCTGCTTTGCAGCGCGCGTGGCCGCGGGTCGCAGGGCCCGAGCGCATCGCGCACGAAGGCGAGGCTGCGCGAGCGCGCGAGCAGCTTCATCCGCAGCTCGAGCGAAGCGCGCACCGCGGCCGGCAGGATTACCTCGCGCTGCGCCGCGAAAGCGCGGCGTGCCGCAGTGCGGTGGGTCGCTTCGCCGCGATCACAGCCGGGCGGCCAGCTCGGCGCCCTCCAACATCGCGCGCTTGGCGTCGAGCTCGCGTGCCTCGCGCGCGCCACCGATCAGGTGATGGCCCTTCAGTTCGCGCCGGGGCTCCTGCCCGGCGCACACGATGACGGTATCGGCCGGGACGCACGACTGCCTGCCGTCCACCGCGATGTGCACGCCTTCGTCGTCAATACGGCGGTAGGCGACGCCCTTCAGCATCTTCACGCCGTTGCGCGCGAGTTCCGCACGGTGCACCCAGCCGGTGGTGCGACCGAGCGTCGCGCCGAACGGGGTCGGTGAGCGCTTCAGCAGGGTGATGCGGTGGGGCGGCCGCGCCGCAGGTGCGCCGGCGGGATCGAGGCCGCCGGCGTTGGCGAGCGTCTCGTCTATGCCCCAGTGACGGGCGAAGGCATGTGGCTCGAGCGGAGCGCGGCTTCCGGCCTCGAGCAGGTACAGCGCGACGTCGAAGCCGATGCCTCCGGCGCCGATGATGGCGACGTTTTCGCCGACGGGAACCCTTCCGGCGAGTACCTCGGCGTAGCCGGCGACCTTCGGGTGCCCGATGCCCGGGATATCCGGGCGGCGCGGATGCACCCCGGTCGCGAGCACGACTTCGTCAAACTCCGCAAGATCGGCGTCGGTCGCGGCGCGGCCCAGGAGCACGCGCACGCCCGCGCGGCGCAGTCGCTCGGCGTAGTACGCGACCGACTCGGCGAACTCCTGCTTGCCGGGGACGCGCCGGGCGAGATTGAACTGCCCGCCCAGCTCCGGCGCCTGCTCGAAGAGCGTCACTTCGTGGCCGCGCTCGGCGGCGACGGCGGCGCAGGAAAGACCTGCCGGTCCGCCGCCCACCACCGCGACGCGCTTGCGCTGCCTGGCGCGCACATAGACGAGCTGCGTTTCGCGTCCGGCGCGCGGATTGACGACGCAGCTGGCCGGTTCGCCGGCGAAGTAATGGTCGAGGCAAGCCTGGTTGCAGGCGATGCAGATGTTGATTGCGGCGCGATCGCCCGCGCGCGCCTTGGCGGCGAACTCGGCATCGGCCAGCATCGCGCGCGCAGCCGACACCATGTCGGCATCGCCGCGCGCGAGGATCTCCTCGGCGACTTCCGGCGCGTTGATGCGGTTGGAGGCGACCACCGGGATCGTCACCGCCTGCTTGATCCGCCGTGCCGCCCACGCGAACGCGCCGCGCGGCACCGCCTGTGCGATCGTCGGGATCCTCGCCTCGTGCCAGCCGATGCCGGTGTTCAGGAGGCTCGCCCCCGCCTGCTCGATCGCCCGCGCGACCGCCACGGTCTCCTCGCCGGTGAGGCCTCCCTCCACCAGATCGAGCGCCGAAATCCGGAACACGACGATGAACCTCGCACCGGTCGCCGCCCGGGTTCGGCGCACGATCTCGCAGGCGAAGCGCATGCGGTTCGCGAGCGGGCCGCCCCATTCGTCGCGCCGATGGTTGGTGCGCGGTGCGAGAAACTGGGTGACGAGGTAGCCCTCCGAGCCCATGATCTCGACCCCGTCGTAGCCTGCCTCCTCGGCAAGGCGCGCCGCGCGCACGAAGTCGGCGATCGTCGCCTCGATTTCCTCGGGTGCAAGCTCGCGCGGCGCGCGCGGATTGATCGGCGACTTCACCGCCGAGGGCGCGACGATGCGCTCGTGATAGCCGTAGCGCCCGGAGTGAAGGAGCTGGAGCACGATGCGCCCGCCCGCCTCGTGCACCGCCCGGGGGATCACGCGGTGGCGGGCGGCGTCCTCGGGGGTGCTCATCTGGGCGCGGTGCGGGCCGAGGTTTCCGGCGTCATTGGGCGAAAAACCGCCGGTGACGATCAGCGCCACCCCGCCGCGGGCGCGCTCGGCGTAGAACGCGGCAAGGCGTTCCAGGCCTCCTTCGCGCGCCTCCAGCCCGGTATGCATCGAGCCCATCAGAATGCGGTTCGGCAACCGCACTCCGCCCGCAAGCTCGAGCGGTCGAAAAAGGTTGGGATACGCAGCCATGAAAAACAGGGTGAGACCACTTTTCTTCGGAGAAACGTGGTCTCACCCCGATTCTAGCCGCGGGTGACGAGGAGCGTGCCGGCGAGGAGCGCTCGCGCATCGGCCGTCACCACCGGTCCGGGCACCGGCGCGGCGACGCGCATGGAGAGGAACGAGGCGCCCCAGATCGCGGCGAGGACGACAAGGCGTGCGTGGTCTGCGGCAGCCACGAGCGGCGGCTCATCGCCGATCCCGGCCGCCGCGCGCCGGCCGTTTCCGCACCCCGGGCCCAATGTCCGAAAACGGCTAGCCGGCGCACACTCGCCCCGCCATACTTCACGCCGTGACGCTCGATTCCCTGACCTGTTACCGCGCGCTGCGCGCCCGCGACGCGCGCTTCGACGGCCGCTTCTTCGTCGCGGTGTCCTCGACGCGCATCTACTGCCGCCCGGTCTGCAGCGTGAAACCGCCGCGGCGCGAGAACTGCCGCTTCTTCCCGAGCGCGGCGGCGGCCGAGGCGGCCGGCTACCGCCCGTGCCTGCGCTGCCGGCCGGAGCTTGCCCCGGGCAACGCGAGCGTGGACGCCACCTCGCGCCTTGCGCAGGCGGCGGCCGGCCTGATCGAGGACGGCGCACTCGCCGAGACGCGGCTGGACGCGCTCGCGGCGCGCCTCGGAGTCACCGACCGGCACCTGCGCCGCGCCTTCGCCGCGGAGTTCGGCGTCGCGCCGGTGCAGTTCGCGCAGACGCAGCGCCTTCTGCTTGCCAAGCGACTGCTCACCGAGACCGCGCTTCCGGTGACCGAGATTGCCTTCGCGAGCGGCTTCGGCAGCGTGCGTCGCTTCAACGCGCTCTTTCGGGAGCGCTACCGCATGCAGCCGGCGCGGCTGCGGCGCATGCGGGCGGCGGGTGTCGCCGACGTGCTCGAGTTCGAGCTCGTCTTCCGCCCGCCTTACGACTGGGCGGCCATGCTCGACTTTCTCGGCGCGCCCGCGATCGCCGGGGTCGAGCAGGTCGAGGGGGGACGCTACCGGCGCACGGTGTGGCTTGCGGCCGACGGCAAGGAGCATCGCGGCTGGATCGAAGTGGCGCTGTCGGCGAAAAGACCCGCGCTGCGCGTCGCCGTTTCCGCCTCGCTCGCGCGCGCGGTGCCCGCGGTGCTCTGTCGCGTCAAGGCTCTGATGGACCTTGCGTGCCAGCCGCTGGAGGTCGCGCAGGCGCTCGGGCCGCTCGCGGCCGCGCGGCCGGGACTGCGATTGCCGGGCGCGTTCGACGGCTTCGAGGTGGCGGTGCGCGCGATCCTCGGCCAGCGCATCTCGGTCGCGGCGGCGCGCACCCTCGCGGCGCGCTTCGCCGGCGCGTTCGGAGAGCCGGTGACGACGCCGTTCGCTTCGCTCGGCACGCTTTTCCCGCAGGCGTCTCGCGTCGCCGGGCTGCGGCGCGAGCATATCGCGCAACTGGGGGTGCCGGCCGTTCGCGCGCAGGCGATCGTCGCGCTCGCGCGCGCGGTCGCGGCAGGCGAGCTCGTGCTCTCGCCGCAGGCCGACGCGGAGACGACGCTCGCGAAGCTGCGCCAGTTGCCGGGCGTCGGCGAATGGACTGCGCAGACCATCGCGATGCGCGCGCTCGGCTGGCCGGATGCCTTCCCGCACACCGATCTCGGGGTGATGCGCTCGCTCGGCGAGACCGATCCGCGGCGCGTGCTCGCCAAGGCCGAGCGCTGGCGCCCGTGGCGCGCCTACGCCGTCATGCATCTGTGGCGGTCCGACCGGAAGGAGTGACCATGCGCGAGTACGACACGTTCGCAAGCCCGATCGGAAATCTGCTGCTTGCGGCGGGCGAAGCCGGCCTTGCCGGAGTCTGGTTCGAGCGCCAGAAGCACCGACCCGACAGAGCCGGCTGGAAGCGCGCGCCGGACAATCCGCTCCTTGCGCGCGCAAGGCGCCAGCTCGCCGAATACTTCGCGCGCCGGCGGCGCGAGTTCGATCTGCCGCTCGATTCGCAGGGCACGCCGTTTCAGCGCGCGGTGTGGAAGGCGATCGCGGGCGTTCCCTACGGCACGACGATCAGCTACGCGGAGCTGGCGCGCCGCGCAGGTCATCCGGGCGCGATGCGCGCGGTGGGCGCCGCGACCGGCCGCAATCCCCTCGGCATCATCGTGCCCTGCCATCGCATCGTCGGCGCCGACGGCAGCCTCACCGGCTACGCCGGCGGTCTTGCGAGAAAGCGCGCGCTGCTCGCGTTCGAATCGGGAACCAACGATCTCCTGTTGGCGGTCTGATTGTTCAGCCGGCGAGCGCGGCGAGATACGCCTCGCGGTCCACGTTGCCGCCGGAGGCGATGACGGCGAAGCGCGCCCCGCGCCGATCCGGGTCCTTGAGCAGCGCCGCAAGCGGCGCCGCCCCTGCGCCCTCGACCACGTTATGCGTGTCGGTGAAGTAGTGGCGCATCGCAGCGCGCACTTCGTCATCGGAGACCCGCACGATGCGCTCGGCACCGGCGCGGATGGCGCCGACCGCCTCGGGAACCGGAACGCGTACCGCGATGCCGTCGGCGAGCGTGTCGGCGCTCGCGGTCTCGACCGGCCGGCCCGCCTCCCACGAGCGCGCATAGCAGTCGGCGCGCTCCGACACCACGCCGACGATGCGCGTTGCCAGCCCGAGCGCATCGCGCCAGGCGATCAGGCCGCAGATGCCGGAGCCGCAACCGATCGGCACGTACACCTCGTCGAGGTCCGCTACCGCCGAGAAAAGCTCCAGCGCGTAGCTCGCCACCCCGGCGACCAGCTCGAGGTGGAACGGGCCGATGTATTCGAGCCCTTGCTCGCGCGCGAGCTCGGCGGCGCGCTGGCGCGCCTCGTCGTAGTCGCGGCCGTACTCGATCAATTCCGCGCCCCAGGCGCGCATCGCGGCGTTCTTGTCGCGGCTGTTGCCATACGGCACCACGATCACCGTGCGCACGCCGAGCCGCCGGCCGGCGAACGCCAGGCTCTGGCCGTGATTGCCGCGCGTGGCGCTGAGCACTCCGGGCAGCCGCGGGTTCGCGCGCCTGAGCCGATCGAGCATCACCAGCCCGCCGCGGATCTTGAACGCGCCGGTGGCGGTGTGGTTTTCGTGCTTCACCCACAGCTCGCAGCCGGCGCGCGCGCAAAGTAGCGGCCAGGCGTACTGCGGCGTCGGCGGCACGACCGCATGCACCAGGCGCGCGGCGTCTTCGAGTTGCGCGCGCGTAAGGCCGAGGATCATCTCGCCCGCTCCTGCGCTGCGCGCCTTGCCGAGCCGATCGAGCGCTTGCCCGCGCCGATGGCGCAGGCACAGTGCCCGAGGTCGAGCCGCGTCGGCAGTTCGCGCGGCACGCGCGGCGAGGGCTTCTCGATCGGCTGCAGCGGAAAGTTGTTCTTCATGCGCCCGCCAGTGGCGGTAGGATAGCGCAACGGCGCGACGACCTCGCGCAGGCGGTCATGACACCGAAGGGGGACGCGAAACAGGCATGAGCTACCAGTTCATACGAACCGAAATCCGCGGCCGCGTCGCGCTGATCACGCTCGCGCGGCCGGAGAGAATGAACGCGCTCAACGCGACGCTGATGCAGGAGCTCGCTGCGGCGCTCTACGGTTTCGACGCCGACGATGGCGTCGGCTGCATCGTCATCACCGGCAACGAGCGCGCGTTCGCCGCCGGTGCCGACATCGCGGCGATGAAGGACTACGATTTCCTGCACGCCTTCAAGTCCGACTACATCACGCGCGACTGGGAGCATATCCGCAACATCCGCAAGCCCGTGATCGCGGCGGTCGCGGGATACGCGCTCGGCGGCGGCTGCGAGCTGGCGATGGCCTGCGACATCGTGATCGCCGCCGACAGCGCGAAATTCGGCCAGCCGGAGATCAACCTCGGCATCTTCCCGGGCGCCGGCGGCACCCAGCGGCTGCCGCGCGCGATCGGCAAGGCCAAGGCGATGGACCTCATCCTCACCGCGCGCACGATGGACGCGGCGGAGGCCGAGCGCGCCGGGCTCGTCTCGCGCGTGGTGCCGGCGGAAAAGCTGCTCGACGAGGCGCTCGCGGTGGCGGAGAAAATCGCCTCGTATTCGCTGCCGGTCGTCATGATGGCGAAGGAGGCGGTCAACCGCGCTTACGAGACGACGCTCGCGGAAGGCATCCGCTTCGAGCGGCGGCTGTTCCACGCCTGCTTTGCGCTCGAGGACCAGAAGGAAGGCATGGCCGCCTTTGTCGAGAAGCGCAAGCCGCGCTTTCGCCACCGGTAGCGCGCGACGCAGTCGCAAGGCGGGCCGGCTGCGGCGGGGGCGCTAGAATTTCCGCCGCCTGAAAAAAGGAGGAGCCATGGACCGCTTCTGGACCCGGCACTACCCGCCCGGCGTACCGGCCGACATCCGCTACGACGCGTACCGTTCGCTGGGCGAACTGGTCGAGCAGAAAGCGGCCGAGTACGCCGAGCGGCCGGCGTTCACCTCGATGGGCAAGACGATCACCTTCGCCGAGCTGGAGCGGCGCTCGCGCGCCTTCGGCGCCTGGCTGCAGGCGAGCGGCTACGGCAAGGGCACGCGTGTCGCGATCATGATGCCGAACTGCCTGCAATACCCGATCGCTCTGTACGGGACGCTGCGCGCCGGCGCGATCGTCGTCAACGTCAACCCGCTCTATACGCCGCGCGAACTCGAGCACCAGTTGAAGGACTCCGGGGCCGAGGTGATCGTGATCCTGGAGAACTTTGCCGCGACGCTGCAGGAATGCCTCGCGCGCACTCCGGTGAAGCACGTCGTGCTCGCCTCGCTCGGCGACCTGCTGGGACTGAAAGGCGTGCTCGTCAACTTCGTCGTGCGCAAGCTGAAGAAGATGGTACCGGCGTACGACCTTCCCGGAGCGCGGCGCTTCAACGACGTGATCGCCGAAGGCGCGCGCAACGAGCTCAAGAAAGTCGAGGTCCGGCCCGACGACATCGCTTTCCTGCAGTACACCGGCGGCACGACCGGCGTTTCCAAGGGCGCGATGCTGCTTCACCGCAACGTCCTCGCCAACATCGAGCAGGCGGCGGCCTGGCTGATCCCGGGCCTGGGCGAGGAACGCGCCGTCATCGTCACCGCGCTGCCGCTCTATCACATCTTCTCGCTCACGGTGAACTGCCTGCTGATGACCAAGGTGGGTGGCGAGAACATCCTCATCACCAACCCGCGCGACATCCCGGGGTTGGTGAAGGAGCTGGCGAAGCACCGCTACAACGTGATCACCGGGGTGAACACGCTCTTCAATGCGCTGCTCAACAACGAGGACTTCGGCAAGCTCGACTTTTCGCACGTCCGGGTCTGCGTCGGCGGCGGCATGGCGGTGCAGAAGGCGGTGGCCGAGCGCTGGAAGCAGGTCACCGGCCGGACGCTGCTCGAAGGCTACGGCCTGACCGAGACCAGCCCGTGCGCGACGATGAATCCCCTGGATCTCGCGGAATACAACGGCTCGATCGGCCTGCCGCTGCCTTCGACCGAGATCACGCTGCGCGACGACAACGACCGCGACGTGCCACTCGGGCAGCCGGGCGAGATCTGCATCCGGGGCCCGCAGGTGATGGCCGGCTACTGGCAGCGGCCCGAGGAGACCGCGAAGGTGATCGGGCCGGACGGCTTCCTGCATACCGGCGATATCGGCATCATGGACGAGAAGGGCTTCGTGCGCATCGTGGATCGCAAGAAGGACATGATCCTCGTGTCCGGCTTCAACGTGTACCCGAACGAGATCGAGCAGGTGGTGGCGATGCATCCGGGGGTGCTCGAAGTGGCGGCGATCGGCGTGCCGGATCCGCACTCCGGCGAAGTGCCCAAGCTCTTCGTGGTGAAGAAAGACCCGAATCTCACCGCCGAGGAACTGCTCGAATTCTGCAAGGAACAGCTCACCGGCTACAAGCGGCCGAAATACGTCGAGTTCAGAAAAGAGCTGCCGAAGACCAACGTCGGCAAGATCCTGCGCCGCGCGCTGCGCGAGGAGGCGATGAGGGAGGCGAAGGCGGGATGATCCACCGCGGGTCCTGCCATTGCGGCGCGGTGAGAATCGAGGTCGAGGCGCCCGAGGAGGTGGAGGTCACGGAGTGCAACTGCTCGATCTGCTCGCGCACCGGCTACCTTCATCTCATCGTGCCGAAGTCGGCGATGCGGCTGGTCTCGGGCGAGGACCAGCTCACGCTCTATACCTTCAACACCGGCACGGCGAAGCACTACTTCTGCCGCGTCTGCGGGTGCAAGCCGTTTTACGTGCCGCGCTCGCATCCCGAGGGCTACAGCGTCAACCTGCGCTGCCTTGATCCGGCGACGATCCGCTCGGTGACGGTCAGACAGTTCGACGGCGCGAACTGGGAGGCCGCGCGCGGCACCCTTCCGCCGCCTGCCGCCTGAGCGCGGCCTTGCAGGAGACCCCAAGCCCGCTCAAGGGCGCCGTCTGGCTGACAGTCGCAGTCGCCTCCTGGGGGGCACTCTTTCCGGTGGCGAAAAGGACGCTGCCGGTGCTCGACGCCTTCTTTCTCGGCTCGGCGCGCTACGCGCTCGGCATCGTGCTCTTCATCGCGATCCTGTGGGCGGCCGAAGGGGCTCGGGCGCTGCGCTACGGCGGGCGGCTGCTGCCGGCCACCGTCTTCGGTCTGGTGGGCTTTTGCGGTTTCAACATCCTCGTCTGGTGGGGCCTGGTGTACACGAGTCCGGAGCACGCCGCGATCATCATGGCGCTGCAGTCGCCGCTCACCGCGCTCGCGGTATGGGTGGCGCGAGGGCTTCGCCCGGCGCCCTTCACGCTCGCCTGCGTCGCTGCCGCGATCGCGGGTGTGCTCGCCGTGGTCACGCGGGGGGATCCGCTGCACGTCTTCGCTGGCGGCTCGGTTCTCGGGGACTGCCTCGTCTTTCTCGGCGCGGTGAGCTGGGTGATCTACACCATGGCGGGACACTATTTTTCGGGCTGGTCGCCGCTCAGGATGACGGTGCTCACCGCGATCCCCGGCACCGCCGGCCTGGTCGCCATCAACGCGCTCACGATCGCGCTGGGCTGGTCGGTGCTGCCGAGCTTCGAGCAGGTGCTGTCGGTGAAGTGGCAGCTCGCCTATTTCGCCGTCTTCACCGTGGTGCTCGGCGTGCTCGGCTTCAACAACGGCGTCAAGCACCTGGGCGCGCTCAACGCGATGCTCATGCTCAACCTGATCCCGGTCATCGTGTTCGTGATCGAGGCGGCGCTCGGCCGCCGCTTCACCGCGGTCGAGATCGGCGGTGCCGCGATCGTCATCGCCGCGCTCGCGGCGAACAACCTTTATCTGCGAAGGAAGGCGGCGCGCGGCGGTGCCTAGGGCGGCGCTCATAGACCTCGACGGCACACTGCTTGACACCGCGCCGGATCTGGCGGCGGCAGCGAACGCGATGCTGGCGGAGCTGGGGCTTGCCCGAGTCGAGCCGGGGCGGGTGCGCGACTTCGTCGGCCGGGGCATCGCGGTGCTGGTGCGCCGCGCGCTCGAAGCCTCGCTCGGGCGCGAGCCGGAAGCGGCGCTCCTTGAGCGCGCGCAGGCCCTGTTCGCCGCGCACTACGAGCGCGAGAACGGCCGCGCGGCGCGGCCTTTCCCCGGCGTCGTCGAGGGGCTGGCGGCGATGCGCGCACAGGGGCTGCGGCTTGCGTGCGTGACGAACAAGCACTCGCGCTTTACGCTGCCGCTTCTTGCGACGACGAGGCTGGATCGCTTTCTCGACGCGGTGGTGACAAGCGACATGGCCGGTGCGCGCAAGCCGGATCCGGCAGTGTTCCTGCACGCCTGCCGCCTGCTCGGCGTGGCGCCTGCCGAAGCCTGCGCGATCGGCGATTCGGCCAACGACGCCGAGGGCGCGCGCGCAGCCGGCTGCCGGGTGCTGCTCGTGTCCTACGGCTACCGTGAGGGGCGCGCGCTATCGGAGATTGCCTGCGACGGCGTCGTGGCGAGCCTTGCGCAGGCCGCGCGGCTGCTGGGGGCGTGACTCAGTCCGCCGGCACAAGGCGCAGCCTCTCGTGCGGCTGCGCTTCGATCGTCTTCCTGTCGGCGGTCATCGGGATGTACTCGGTCTTCGCCCATGCCTCGGTGAAAGCCGCGTAATGGGGCGAGAGCACATTTCCCGACTGGCCGCCGGAGTGGATGAAGAGCGATTTTTCGAGGTCGGCAAGGTCGTAGATCGCGCGCAGGCTGGCGGCATGGCGGCTGGCGAAGGGCCGCGCGTCGTCGTGCAGATTGCTGCGGCCGACGTTCACCGTGTAGGCGTCGCCGGGCGAGGGCACGGCGATGTCGAACAGGCGCGCAAGCAGCGGGTGCCGGCCCAGGGGGCGGTGCTCATGCCGCGCCTCGTGCGCCGCGCCCCAGCGCCAGCTCGCCATGTCCTCACCGTAGCGGCGCTTCAGGTCCGAAAGCGCGGCTTCGAGCGAGACGGCGCGCTGCTCTTCGCAGGTTTCGACCGCGCTCGTGCGCACGTCGTCGCACCATTCGGCCGCCTCGCCCGAGAGCACCGCCGCGAGAAACCGCGCGCGCTCTCGCCAGTGGGCGCGAAACGCATCGCCGAGCTCGTCGGCGTAGATCGCGCGGGCGAGTTCGCGCCACCAGGCCCAGGCGATGAGAGGCTCGGGCCGGTCCGACTCCATCGCCCCGTCCCACTTCGCAAGCAGCGCAAGCGCACGGCGCGCGTCTTCGCTCCGGGGCCGCGTCGCCAGCAGACTCGGCAGCAGCTCTTTCATGCCGAGGGACACGACGTCGGCCTGGACGCGGGCGAAGCTCTGCACCGTGTGCTTCGCGGTGGCGTCGAGCAGCGCGCGGATGCGGTCGGCGCGGTAGGGCGGCTGCCACTCGCTCGTGATGAAGCGGCCGTAGCCCTCGGGCGTGACGCGGTGGTTGGCGGTGACCAGCACCCCGGCCGGCGGATTGAACGCGCGCGGCAGCTCCTCGAACGGGATGTAGCCGTCCCAGTCGTATTGTGCGAGCCAGCCGGGCGCCGGCGCCATCCCCTTCAGGTCGTTTTCGGGCTTGCGCACCGGCACGCGGCCGGCGGCGATGAAGCCGATGTTGCCCTCGACGTCGGCGTAGAGCATGTTCTGCTGCGGGGTGTGGAAGGCGCGCGCGGCGTGAAGAAAACTCTGCCAGTCCCTGGCGCGCGCGATCTTGAGCGCCGCCTGCAGGGTCAGGTCGTCCTCGGCAAGCGCTGTCCACGCGAAGCTGATCACGTGGCCGCGCGGAGACTGATCGGCCACGGGGCGCGAGACGTCGGAGATCACCGGGCCGTGGCGCGACAGCCGCACGCGCAACCGCTCGGGCGCGGCGCCCTTGACGTGGATCGTCTCCTCGATCACGCGGAACGGCCGCGGTCCGTCGGGGGCGAGATAGCCGCCGGAGGCGTCGAGCTTCTCGATGTAGAGGTCCTGCACGTCCGGGCCGGTGTTGGTGAAGCCCCACGCGATGCGGTCGTTTCGCCCGAGCACGACCGCCGGAACGCCCGGCAAGGTCGCGCCGATGACGTTGAGTCCCGGCGCCGACAGGTGCGCGAGATACCACACCGGCGGCGCGGTGAGGCCGAGGTGCGGATCGTTCGCAAGCAACGGCTTGCCGCTCGCGCTGCGGGTGCCGGCCACCGCCCAGTTGTTCGAACCGAGCGATTCGGGCGGGGCGCCCGGCGCGGCCGCGAGGACGCGCGTCATGTCTTCGGCGAGCTGTACGCCACCGCGCTCCAGCGCGTGGTACAGCGACTTCAGGTCGGCGATCTCGGGTGGCCGCTCGCCGGGGTACGGCGGCAGGAACTGGTGGATGCGCGCGAGCGGCAAGGTCTTCGCGAGCCGCATGCGCAGCACCTCGTTTCTCCAGTTGCCGCCGAGATCCCAGGCCATCATCTTGACCCAGGACACCGAATCGGCCGGCGTCCACGGTTCGGGCCTTGCGCCAGTGAGCCAGAATTCGAGCGGCAGCACCGGGTCGGCCGCAAGAAAGGCGTTCACCCCGGCGGCGTACGCCGCGAGCAGGGCGCGGGCCTCCTCGTCCAGCGCCGCGACATTCGCTTCGGCAACGCGGCGGATGCCGAGCGTGCGAAGAAACCGGTCGGTCTCCAGCCCGGCGGGTCCGACCACCTCCGACAGGCGCCCGGCGGCGATGCGCCGGTTCATCTCCATCTGCCAGAGCCGGTCCTGCGCATGCACGAAACCGAGCGCGAACACCGCGTCGGCAACGCTCTGCGCGTAGATGTGCGGAATACCGTAGCGGTCGCGCAGGATCTCGATCGGCGCGGCAGGTCCGGCGAGCCGGATCTCGCCCCGGGTCTGCGGCAAGGAGCGCAGCAGATAAAGCCAGGCGCCCGCGGCCGCCAGCGCGAGCACGACCAGGATCGAAACAAGCAGCTTTGCGAATCGCGGCATGCGCGCAGGATACCGTCCTCGCCGAAGAAGGTGCAGGCACCGCGCCGATGCCGCAGCGCATCAAATCTGCTATAAACGCGCGGCGACTGCCACTGCCTCGGAGACAAGCGCTTGCTCTACAGCCTGTACGAAGCGCAGCACAGCCTGCTCGCGCCCTGGCGCCATGCCGCCGAGGCGGCGCGCGGCTGGTTCGGCCACCGGTTCAGCCCGCTGGCGTGGGTGCCGGGAGCCCGGCGCCTTGCCGCCGGGAGCGACCTGTTCCTGCGCGTGACGCAGCGCTACGAGAAGCCGGCGTGGCGCATCCATGAAACGCGGGTCGGCGGGCAGGCGGTCCCGGTGGCGATCGAGACCGTGCTCGCGAAACCCTTCTGCCGCCTGATCCGGTTCCGGCGCGAGCTGGATTCGCCGCGGTCCGATCCGAAGGTGCTGGTGGTCGCGCCGCTCTCGGGACATCACGCGACGCTGGTGCGCGACACCGTGCGCGCGCTGCTCGCCGAGCACGAAGTCTGGGTGACCGACTGGGTGGACGCGCGCATGGTGCCGCTCGCCGCAGGGCCGTTTCACCTCGCCGACTACGTGGACACTGTGCGCGAGTTCATCCGGCTGCTGTCGCCCGAGCTGCACGTGATCTCGGTGTGCCAGCCGACGGTGCCGGTGCTCGCCGCGGTGGCGCTGATGGCCGAAGACGGCGACGCCGTGCCGCGCAGCATGGTGATGATGGGCGGGCCGATCGACGCGCGCCGCAGCCCGACTGCGGTGAACAGCCTCGCGCAGCGCAGGCCCTACTCCTGGTTCGAGCGCAACCTGATCGCGCGCGTTCCGGCGAAGTACCCGGGATTCATGCGCCGGGTGTACCCGGGGTTCCTTCAGCACCTCGGCTTCGTCGCGATGAATCCGGCGCGGCACATGCAGGCACACTGGGACTATTTCCATCACCTGGTGCGGGGCGACGACGAATCGGCGGAAAAGCACCGCGAGTTCTACGACGAGTACAACGCGGTCCTCGATCTGCCGGCCGAGTATTACCTCGACACCGTGAAGACCGTGTTCCAGGAGTTCGCGCTGCCCAGGGGCCGTATGTTCGTGCGCGACCGGCGGGTCAGGCCGCAGCTCATACGGGACACGGCGCTCCTCACCATCGAGGGGGAACTCGACGACATCTCCGGCAACGGCCAGACCGAGGCGGCACATGTGCTGTGCCTCAACATCCCGCGCGCGATGCGCGAGCACTACTGCGCGCCCGGCGTCGGCCACTACGGCATCTTTTCCGGCCGGCGCTGGCGCGAGATGATCTATCCCCGGGTGCGCGACTTCATCCGCCGGCACGGCGCAGGCGGCTACAGCTCGTAGCGCGAGCCTTCCTGCTCCATCACCGTGCGCTCGACCAGCTCGCGAGAGAGATGGGGCGCGAACATTTCGATGAAGTCGTAGGCGTAGCGACGCAGGTACGCCCGGCGCCGGATGCCGAGGCGCGTGGTGCTGGAGGGAAACAGGTGCGCCGCGTCGAGCGCGCGCAACGGGCGGTCGCGACGGGGATCGAACGCCATCTTCGCCAGGATGCCGACGCCTAGCCCCAGCTCGACGTAGGTCTTGATGACGTCGGAGTCGAGTGCGGTCAGCACGACGTGCGGTGAGAGACCGCGCGCCTCGAACGCCCGGTTGACCACCGAGCGGCCGGCGAAGGCGAAATCGTAGGTGACGATCGGAAACCGGGCGATCGCCTCCAGCGTGAGCGGCTTCGCCTTGAGCAGCGGATGGCCGGGCTTGACCACCACGCACCGGTTCCACTGGTAGCAGGGCAACGAGACGAGCTCGGGATACTGCGCGATCGCCTCGGTGGCGATGCAGAAGTCGGCCTCGCCCGCGGCGACCTGCTCGCAGATCTGCGTCGGGTTGCCCTGGTGAATGACGAGATCCACCTTCGGGTAGCGACGCTTGAACAGCGCCACGGTGCGCGGCAGCGCGTAGCGCGCCTGGGTGTGGGTGGTGGCGATGGTGAGCGTGCCGAGCTTTTGCTGCGCGTAGTCCTCGCCGGCGCGCTTGAGGTTCGCCGCCTCGGCGAGCACGCGCTCGGCGATCGCGAGCACCGCGCGCCCCGGTTCGGTGAGCGCGGTGAGGCGCTTGCCGTGCCGGACGAAGATCTCGATCCCCAGCTCGTCCTCCAGCGCCTTGATCTGCCGGCTGACCCCGGGCTGCGAGGTGTAGAGCGCCTCGGCCGCCGCCGACACGCTCAGCTTGCGGCGGACCACCTCCACCAGGTAACGCAGCTGCCGCAGGGTCATAACTTTTAGGCATACGAATCTAACATATTGGTCTTTGACTGCATAAGCGGTCCCGCTAGCATCGCCGGCCATGGATGCGGGATTCGCGCTGCTCGGACTCGCGACCGGAACGCTCGTCGGCATGACGGGCGTCGGCGCAGGATCGCTGGTCACGCCGGCGCTCGCGCTCTCGGGCGTCCCGCCCGCGCTCGCCGTCGGTACCGACCTCGCGCATGCGGCGCTCGGCAAACCGTTCGGCGCGCTCGTGCGGCGGCTGCTTGCGCTCGCGCTGCTTGCGGCGGGCGCGCGCCTCGCGGCGGCGGCCGTCTAGCCATGTACGTGTACGACGAAATCGACCAGCGCATCGTCGAGGAGCGCGTGCGCCAGTTTCGCGACCAGACGCGGCGCTTTCTCGCGGGAAAGCTCTCTGAGGAAGACTTCCGGGCGCTCAGGCTGCGCAACGGCCTGTACATCCAGAAGTACGCGCCGATGCTGCGGATCGCGATCCCCTACGGGATGCTCTCGACGCGGCAACTGCGCAGGCTCGCGGACATCGCGCGCCGCTTCGACCGCGGCTACGGGCACTTCTCGACGCGCCAGAACCTGCAGCTCAACTGGCCGCGGCTGGAAGACGTACCCGAGATCCTCGCCGAGCTCGCCACCGTACAGATGCACGCGATCCAGACCTCCGGCAACTGCGTGCGCAACATCACCACCGACCATCTGGCGGGGGTGGCCCGCGACGAGATCGTGGACTCGCTCGTCTGGTGCGAGATCGTGCGCCAGTGGGCCACACTGCACCCGGAGTTCACCTTCCTGCCGCGCAAGTTCAAGATCGCGGTGAACGGCGCGTCGGCCGACCGCGCCGCCACCTTCGTGCACGACATCGGCCTGCACGCCGTCCGAAAAACGGGGTCAGACCACGTTTGCCCTCCGCACGGGAAAACGGGGTCTGACCCTGATTTGGCGGGGGTGGGGTTTCGCGTCATCGTCGGCGGCGGGCTCGGCCGCACGCCGATGATCGGGCAGGTGATCCGCGAGTTCCTCCCCTGGCCGCACCTGCTGACCTACCTCGACGCGATCCTGCGCGTCTACAACCGCTTCGGCCGGCGCGACAACATCCACAAGGCCCGCATCAAGATCCTGGTGAAGGAGTGGGGGGTCGAGCGCTTCCGCGACGCGGTCGAGGCGGAATGGGCGCATCTGCGCGACGGTCCGGCGACGCTCACCGAAGCCGAGGTGCGCCGGATCGAGTCCCGGTTCACGCGCCCGGCCTACGAACCGCTGCAGGACGTCGTCTTTCCTGACTCGACCGGCCCTTTCGCCGCCTGGCGGCGCCGCAACGTGCACGCGCACAAACAGCCGGGCTACGCGGCGGTGACGCTCTCGCTCAAGCGCACCGGCGTCGCGCCGGGCGATGTCACGTCCGAAGAGATGGAGGCGATCGCCGATCTCGCCGACCGCTACTCGCAAGGCGAGCTGCGCGTCACGCACGAGCAGAACCTGCTCTTTGCCGACGTGCGCCAGCGCGATCTGCCCGCGCTGTGGCAGGCGTTGCGCGATCGCGGCTTCGCGACCCCGAACGCGGGGCTCCTCACCAACATCATCGCCTGCCCCGGCGGTGACTACTGCGCGCTCGCCAACGCCAAGTCCATTCCCGTGGCCGAGGCGATCCAGCGCCGCTTCGACGACCTCGACTACCTGTTCGACATCGGCGAACTCGACCTCAACATCTCCGGCTGCATGAACGCCTGCGGCCACCACCACATCGGGCACATTGGCATCCTGGGTGTGGACAAGAACGGCGCCGAGTACTACCAGATCGAGATCGGCGGCAATCAGGGCGAGATCCGCCCAGGGGTACCCGCCGCCCTCGGCAAGGTGATCGGCCCGGCGTTCGCGCGCGCCGAGGTTCCGGACGTGATCGAGCGGCTGATCCGGACCTATCTCGCGCTGCGGGAAAGCGAGGAGGAGCGCTTCGTGGACGTCGTGCATCGTGTCGGCATCGAGCCTTTCAGGAGAAACGTGTATGGGAATCGTCATCAAGGGCGGGAAAATCGCGCCGAACCCGTCGCCGCCTGACCTGGTGCTGGAGCCCACCGACGACCCGGTGGCGTTCGCCGGGCGGCTGGCGCAGGCGCGCGTCGTGGCGGTGCGGTTTGCGAAGTTCGGCGACGGCCGCGGCTACTCGATCGGGCGGCTGCTGCGCGAGCGCTGCGGCTACGCGGGCGAGCTGCGTGCCGTGGGCGAAGTGGCGCGCGATCACCTCTTCCTCATGGCGCAGTGCGGCTTCGACGCCTTCGAGCTGCGGGCGGGCGAGGACCCGCAGGAGGCGCTCGCCGCGCTGGCCGACTTCAGCGAGCTTTATCAGGCGAGCGCGGCGCAGCCGCTGCCGCTCTTTCGCCGCCGGAGAGCCGCATGACGAGCACGACAAAGGAGCGTGCGGCGCAGGAGCTGCTTGCGCGCGCAGCGCGCGAGCATGCGCCGGCGGCGCTCGCCTGCAGCCTCTCGGCTGAGGACATGGTGCTCACCGACCTGATCGCGCGCGCCCGCCTCGCCATCGAGATCTTCGTGCTCGACACCGGGCGGCTGCATGGCGACACGCTCGCCCTGATCCCGCAGATCGAGCGGCGCTACGGTCTCGCGGTGCGCGTCTACCGGCCGCAGCCCGAGGCGGTGGCGGCCTTTGTCGCGCGCTTCGGGCGCGACGCGTTCTACGCCAGCGCCGAGTTGCGCAAGCGCTGCTGCGAGATCCGCAAGGTCGAGCCGCTCGCCCGGGCCCTCGCCGGCAAGCGCGCCTGGATCACCGGACTGCGCCGCGAGCAGTCCGCGGGCCGCGCCGGCGTCGCGGTGGAGGAGTTCGACGCCGTGCACGGTCTGGCGAAGTTCAATCCGCTCGCCGAGTGGACCGAGGCCGAGGTGTGGGACACCGTGCGCCGCAACGACGTGCCGGTGAACCCGCTCTACGAGCAGGGCTACCGCTCGATCGGCTGCGCGCCGTGCACGCGACCGGTGCTGCCGACCGAGGATCCGCGCGCCGGGCGCTGGTGGTGGGAGACCGCCGGTTCGAGCGAGTGCGGCCTGCACGTCGCGCCCGGCGGCAAGCTCGTGCGTGCGCGGGAGGCCGCATGAAGCTCGAGCGCGGCCCTCTCGACTGGCTGGAGTCGGAGGCGATCTTCATCCTGCGCGAGGTCGCGGGAGAGTGCGCCAATCCGGTGCTGCTCTTCTCCGGCGGCAAGGACTCGATCGTGCTGACGCGCCTGGCCGAGAAGGCGTTTCGCCCGGCGCGGTTTCCGTTTCCGCTGCTGCACATAGACACCGGCCACAATTTCCCCGAGGTGATCGCCTTTCGCGATGCGCGCGTCGCCGAGCTCGGCGAGCGCCTGATCGTGCGCTCGGTCGAGGATTCGATCGGCCGTGGCACCGTGCGGCTGCGCTCGCCCGGCGAAAGCCGCAACGCGGCGCAGTCGGTCACGCTGCTGGAGGCGATCGCCGAGTTCGGTTTCGACGCCGCGATCGGCGGCGCGCGCCGCGACGAGGAAAAGGCGCGCGCCAAGGAACGGATCTTTTCCTTTCGCGACGAGTTCGGGCAGTGGGATCCGCGCAACCAACGCCCGGAGCTGTGGGATCTCTACAACGCGCGCGTGCGGCCCGGCGAGCATGTCCGCGTCTTTCCGATCTCCAACTGGACCGAGCTCGACGTCTGGCAGTACATCGAGCGCGAGCGGCTGGCAGTGCCCTCGATCTACTACGCGCACCGGCGGGCGGTCATGCGGCGCAAGGGCCTGCTCGTGCCGGTGACGCCGCTCACGCTGCCGCGCCCGGGCGAGGCGGTCGAGGAGCTGTGGGTGCGCTTTCGCACCGTGGGCGACATGACCTGCACCTGCCCGGTCGAATCGCGGGCGCGCACCGCGGCCGAGGTGATCGCCGAGACGGCCGCGAGCGCGGTCACCGAGCGCGGCGCCACCCGCCTCGACGACCACGCCTCCGAAAGCTCGATGGAGCGCAGAAAGCGCGAGGGCTACTTCTGATGGCGGGCGCAGGCGCGGCAGAGCGGGGCGTCGTTCGCTTCATCACCTGCGGCAGCGTGGACGACGGCAAGAGCACGCTGATCGGCCGGCTGCTGCACGACACGCGTGCAGTCCTGCGCGACCAGCTTGCGGCGGTGGCGAGCGCTTCGCGCCGGCGCGGCCTGGCGATGCTCGATTTCTCGCTCCTCACGGACGGACTGGAGGCCGAGCGCGCGCAGGGCATCACCATTGACGTCGCCTGGCGCTACTTCTGCACGCCGCGGCGCAGGTTCATCATCGCCGACACGCCCGGCCACGAGCAGTACACGCGCAACATGGTGACCGCGGCCTCCACCGCGGACGCCGCGGTGATTCTGCTGGACGCGACCCGGGGCCTGCGTGCGCAGTCGCGGCGCCATCTGCTGATCGCGCACCTGCTCGGCATCCGGCACGTGATCGTGGCGGTGAACAAGCTCGATCTCGCGGCCTACGCCCGCGAGGCGTTCGACGCGGTGCGCGAGGAGTTCGATCGCGTCGCCGCGAGCATCAAGGTCCCGGCGCCGCGCTTCATCCCGATCTCCGCGTTACACGGCGACATGGTGGTCGAGCGTGGCGCGCGCCTGGGCTGGTACGAAGGGCCGACGCTGCTCGAGGCGCTGGAGGCGATCGCGCCGCTCGAGACCGCGGCGGCACTGCCGCTGCGCTTTCCGGTGCAGCTCGTCTGCCGCGAGGGCGCGCGCGCCCTGATGGGGCGCGTCGCAGCCGGCACGGCGCGGCCGGGAATGGAAGTCGTGGCGCTGCCCTCCGGACGGCGCACGCGGATCCGCGACGTCCGCCTGCCGGATCCGCGGCGCGAGCAGGCGGCGGCCGGCGACTCGGCGGCGATCGTGCTGGAGGACGAACTCGACGTCGCGCGCGGGGACATGATCGCCGACGCCGGATGCCCGCCGCGGCCGGCGCGCTCGTTCGAGGCGCGCCTGTGCTGGCTCGCCGAGGAGCCGCTCGATCCGCGCTCGCGCTATGCGCTCAAGCACACGACACGCACCCTCGCGGCGAAGTTCGCGTCGCTGGAAAGCCGCGTTGACGTGGATACGCTCGAGCCGCGGCCGGTGGTCGCGGGTGTGGGCGCGAACGACATCTTCCGCGCCCGGCTGGCGGCGCCTGCGCCGCTGTTCGCCGACGCCTATGCGCGCTGCCGCGCGACCGGCGCGTTCATCCTGATGGACGAGGCGACGCACCGCACCGTCGCCGCGGGGATGATCGAGTGAGCGGCACCGTGTACCTGGTCGGCGCGGGGCCGGGCGCGCCCGACCTGCTCACCGTGCGGGCGGCGCGGCTGCTGGAACGGGCCGACGTCGTGTTGCATGACGCGCTCGTGCATCCGGCGACGCTTGCGCTTGCCGCGCGCGCCGAGAAGATCCCGGTCGGCAAGCGCTGCGGCGCGCACGCGAGCGCGCAGCGCTTCATCAACAAGCGTCTGGCCGACGCAGCGCACAGGCATGCGGTGGTCGTGCGGTTGAAAGGAGGCGATCCGATGCTCTTCGCGCGCGCCGCCGAGGAGCTCGATTACCTGAGAGCGCGCGGCATCCGCGTGGAGGTGGTGCCCGGCGTCACCGCGGCCCTTGCGGCGGCCGCCGAGCTTGGCGCGCCGCTCACCCGCCGCGGCGCGGCGCGAAGCGTCCTGCTGGTCACGCCGCGCACCGGCGCCGGCGAGCGGCCGAACGAGTGGGCGACAGCGGCGGCTGCCGCCGACACCGTCGCGATCTACATGGGAGCGACCGAGGCCGGGCGCGTGTGCCGGGAGCTGATCGCCGCGGGCAGGCCGGCGGCGACGCCGGCGGTGCTCGTCGAGAACGCCTCGCTTTCCGGCGCGCGCTGCCTGCGCGGAACGCTCGCCGAGCTGCCGCGGCTTGCCGCGCGCGCGACGGGTGGCCCGGCGCTGATCCTCGTCGGCGAGGCCTGTCGCGCGGCCGCCGCCTCGCCGATAATCGGCGCATGGCCGAGCGAGCCCTCGTCCTCTTCGCCCACGGCGCGCGCGATCCCGGCTGGGCGGAACCGCTGCGCGCGCTGAAGGCGGAGCTGGAGGTGCGCCTGCCGGGCGAGCGCGTCGCGCTCGCTTTCCTTGAACGGATGCCACCGTCGCTTGCCGAGTGCGCCGGCGCGCTCTATGCCGAGGGCGTGCGCAGGCTTCGCGTCGTACCGGTCTTCTTCGGCGCCGGCGGCCATCTCAAGTCCGATCTGCCGCGCCTCGTCGGCGAGCTGGCCGCGCGCCACCCGGATCTTGCGATCGCCGTCGAGCCACCGATCGGCGAGCAACCCGAAGTCATCGCGGCGATCGCCGGCGCGATCGCTCGCGGCGCCGCGCCGGCCTGAGCTTCCCGGCCTTACGCGGCTGGCGTCTGGGCGCGGGTCCGCGCCGCGAGCCACAGAGCGTAGAGCGCGAGCGCGAGGAACCAGGCGAGCGACCACTCGGCGATCGAGAGGCCGAGGAACCTCCAGGTCACCTCCGCGCACTGCCCGGAGCCGGTGAAGAGCTTCTCCAGCACCCGCGCAAGCGGAAAGTGATCGAGCATGTAGTAGAGATCCGGGCCGCAGGGCGGCACGTGCTCCGGAGGCAGGTGCTGAAGCCAGACCTGGCGCGCCGCGACCGCGAAGCCGCCGGCGGCGAGCATTGCCGCGGCGACGCAATAGGCGATCGCCCCCGTGCGCCCGGGACGGTGCAGCGCGGCTACGCCGAAGACGAGGAAGAGAAGCACGTAGAAGCCGCGCTGCACAAGGCACAGCGGGCAGGGGTCCTGTCCCTCGAAATACTGCAGGTAGTAGCCGTAGGCGAGCAGGCCGGCGCAGGCGAGCGCGCCGAGCGCGTAGTGAAGCCGGCCCGGCGTCATCGGGCGGCAACCACCTGCTGATCAATCGCGCCGAAGATCGAGCGGCCGGCGGCGTCGCGCATTTCGACGCGCACCCGGTCGCCGAAGCGGAGAAACGGCGTGCGCGGCTCGCCGTGCGCGAGGATTTCTTCGGCCCGGCGCTCCAGCAGGCAGCCGGCGCCGAGCTTGCGGTCGCGATTGGAAACGGTGCCCGAGCCGATGATCGTGCCGGCGCAAAGCGGCCGGGTCTTCGCCGCGTGCGCGATCAGCCGGGGAAAATCGAACTGCATGTCCTTGCCCGCATTGGGCTCGCCAAGAAGGTTTCCGTTCACCCAGGCGCGCAGCGTCCCGTGCACCCGCCGGCCGTCCCAGGCTTCGCCCAGCTCGTCGGGCGTCACCGCCACCGGCGAGAACGAGGAAGGCGGCTTCGACTGGAAGAACCCGAACCCGGCGGCAAGCTCGCGCGCGAGCGGCTCGCGCAGGCTCACGTCGTTCAGCAGCATGAAGAGACGGATGCTCGCGGCGGCGGTATCGCGGTCCGCGCCCATCGGCACATCGCCGGTCACCACGGCGAGCTCGGCTTCCAGGTCCAGGCCGAGCGCCTCGTCGGCGAGCGCGATGTCGTCACAGGGGCCGAGAAGCGGCGCCGAGCAACCCTGGTATATCCGCGGCTCGCGCCGCGACTCGGGCGCAGGCTCCTCGCCGCGGGCGCGCAGGATCAGCTCGGCGTGCACGGGATACGCCGAGCCGTCGGCGAACTGGAACGCCCGCGGCAGCGGCGCCATGCACTGCGCCGGATCGAAGTCGAACGCGTGCGCCGCGCGGCCGGCCTCCAGATCGGCGGCGAGCGCGGCAAGCAGCGGCGCGCAATAGCTCCAGTCGTCCAGCGCCGCCTGCAGCGTCGGCGCGATCGCATCGGCCTTGACCGCGCGCGCAAGATCCCTCGAGACGACGGCGAGCGAGCCATCGCGCGTGCCGTCGGCGAGCGTCGCCAGCTTCATCGCCCGAAAAACGGGGTCGGACCCGGGTCTGACCCTGTTTCGATCTCCAGGCGCAGCAGCTGCGCGGCGACGCTCTTGCCGAGGTTGTCCATCCGGAGGCTGCGCGCCGCGCCGCCCTGCAGCGCCCCGTTCAGCACGATCTTGAGCGCAAGCAGGTTATCGAGCGGCCAGATCTCGACCGGCCCCGAGATCATGGCGGCGAAATGGGCCGCCACGCGCTCCGGCGTCACCGCGCGTTTGAGCAGCGCGTAGGTTTCGGCGTCGCGGGCGAACAGTCCGATGTCGGCCCGGTCGCCCTTGTCGCCCGAGCGCGCGTGCGCGATCTTCCACAGCGGCACCTTCATCCGACGCGCTCCACCGCGATTTGCACCTTCGACTCCACCAGTTCGCGGCGCGCGAGCGTCGGCCAGATGCCGAGCAGCTCTTTTGCCGGCGCCACGCCCTTCATCGTGCCGATGTAGGGCGGGCCGGAGAGCCCGAGCCACGGAAACAGGCGGCCGAACGCGTCGGCGAGCTTCTTGTCCTTCGTGCGCACGGCGATGCGTACGAAGCATTCGTTCAGCTCGTCGCGGTGCGAGGGATCCGCATTCGCGCCGAGGAGCGAGTTGTAGCCGATGTACTCGACGCAGGTGTCCTCGAACGTCCAGCCGCGCTCGCGCGCAAGGGCGAGAATGATCTCGGCCGCTTTTTCGCACTTCGCGTACGCGTCCGGCCAGGCGAAGCCGACGATCCCGGAGCCCATCCAGCCGTCGTGGTAGCCGCCGACCAGCTTCAGGCGCTCGGGCCGCGGCGCGCCGCTTGCACCCGATACGCGCACCCGGTCGCCGCCTTCGTCCTCCAGGCGCAGCGTGCCCATGTCGAGCACGACGTCGGGCGAGACGTAAGCGTGCGGATTGTGCACTTCGTAGAGCAGCTGCTGGCGCACGGTGTCGAAGGACACGCGCCCGCCGGTGCCGGGCGGCTTGGTGATCAGGGCGGTTCCGTCCTCGCGCACTTCGGCGATCGGGTAGCCGAGGTGCGGGTAATCCGGAATCTCCGCCCATGCCCCGGCCGAGCCGAAGTTGCCGCCCGAGCCCTGCCCCGAGCATTCGAGCAGGTGGCCGACCGTCAGCCCGGCGGCGAGGCGGTCCCAGTCGTCCCAGCGCCAGCCGAGTTCGTGCGCGAGCGGCCCGAGCGCAAGCGCCGCGTCCGCCACCCGCCCGGTAAGCACGATGTCGGCACCGCGCGCCAGCGCCTCCGCGATTGGCTGCGCGCCGAGATAGGCGTTGGCGAACAGCATCCGCTCGCGCACGGTCGCGATGTCGGCGCCGGTGTCCATGTGCGCGAGCGTCTCGCCCGCCTCCCGCAAGGCCTCCAGCCGCTCGAGCACCGAGTCGCCGCTCACGGTGGCGATCGTCGCGCTCCAGCCGCGCTCGCGAAACAGCCGCGCGATCGCCTCGCGCGCCCCTTCGGGATTGAGACCGCCGGCGTTCAGCACGAACTTCACGCCGTGCTTGGCGGCGAGCGGCCACAGATCGGCGAGCATCGGCACGCAATCGCGCGCGTAGCCCGCCGCAGGGTCGCGCTGGCGGTCCTTCTGCAGAATGGCGAGCGTCAGTTCGGACAGATGGTCGGAGGCGATATAGCGCACGCCGCCGCGCTCGATGGAGGCGCGCACCGGCAGCCACGAATCGCCGTAGAAGCCGAGGCCGGCGCCGATGCGGACCGATTTCATCGCCCGCTACTGTAGTTTCCCTCGCCCGGCGTGGCAATCGGCGAACCGCGCGCGAATCGTCTGTACAATGCGCCGCCGGGAGGGGCCTTGACCGACCTCGCACAACTGCTCGTCGCGGGAATTTCCTCGGGCTGCGTGTACGCGCTCGTGGCGCTCGGGTTCGTGCTCATCTACAAGGCGACCGAGACGGTGAATTTCGCCCAGGGCGACCTTATGATGCTGGGGGCGTTCTTCGCGCTCACCGCGAGCGTCATGCTCGGCTGGCCGTACTGGGCGACGATCGTGTTCGCCGTCGCGGTGATGGCGGTGATCGGCATGGCGGTCGAGCGCCTCGTCATCCGCCCGGTGCTTGGACAGCCCGCCTTCACCGTGGTGATGATCACGATCGGGATCGGCTACGTGATGCGCGGCGTGGTTACCATGGTCCCGGGCTGGGGCACCGAAACCTACCAGATCCCGACGCCGTTCGCCGAGGCCGTGCTGCCGGTGGGCGGCGTGATCCTGCCGGTGCAGCAGCTCGCGGTGATCGCGATGACCGCCGCGCTGTGCGCCGCGCTCTACCTTTTTTTCCGCTTCACGCGCATCGGCGTGGCGATGCAGGCCACCTCGCAGAACCAGCTCGCCGCCTACTACATGGGTATCCCGGTGCGGCGCATCAACATGATGATCTGGGGCCTTTCGGCCGGGGTGGCCGCCTTCGCCGGGATTCTGCTCGCGCCGGTGACCTTCGTTCATTCCAACATGGGCTTCATCGGGCTGAAGGCGTTCCCGGCGGCGGTGGTGGGCGGCTTCGGCAGCGTGCCGGGGGCGATCGTCGGCGGGCTCATCATCGGCGTGGTCGAGGCGCTCGCCGGCTATTACCTGCCCGAGGGCTTCAAGGACGTCGCCGCCTATGTGGTGGTGCTGCTGGTGCTGATGGTCCGGCCTTCCGGGATCTTCGGCGAGACGATGCGAAAGAAAGTCTAGCGGAGCGGCGGCCCTTGCGCTTCCTCTTCAAGACGACCTACGAGCAGGACCTGCGGCTTTTCCAGCACGGCGGACAGGTGTTCTGGTACGGCCTGCTCGCGGCGGCGCTCGCCACCGCCCCGCTCTGGGCGGGCGAGTACCTGATGACGCAACTCGTCTTCATCGCCATCTATTCGATCGTCGGCTTCGGCCTGATGATGCTCACCGGGTTCACCGGGCAGGTGTCGCTCGGGCACGCCGCCTTTCTCGCGGTCGGGGCTTACGCCGAGGCGCTGCTCGCGGCAAGGGGCGTTCCGGTGTTCGTCTCGATCCCGGCGGCGGCGCTGCTTGCCGCCGCCGTCGGCGTCATCGTCGGCTTGCCGGCGCTGCGACTGAAGGGCATCTACCTCGCGATCGCCACCCTCGCCTTCAACGTCATCGTCGAGGAGATCGCGGCGCGCTGGGAGAGCGTCACCAACGGCAACGCCGGCATGCCGGTCGCGCCGGTGAAGCTCTTCGGCCGGGAGCTGGAGGGCGACGGCGGCTTCTACTACCTGTGCCTGCTCGCGGCGGTGCTTGCCTGTCTTGCGTGCGTGAACCTGCTGCGCTCGCCGACCGGGCGGGCCTTCGTCGCCATCCGCGATTCCGAGGTCTCGGCCTCCTCGATGGGTGTGAATCTCGCCAAGTACAAGACGATCTCGTTCGCCTTTTCGGCGGCGCTCACCGGCGTCGCCGGGGCGCTCTACGCGCACAAGGTCGGGTTCATCTCGCCGGAGCAGTTCTCGCTGCTCGTCTCGATCGAGCTGATCACCATCGTGATCCTCGGCGGCGTCGGATTCCTGCACGGCGCGGTGCTCGGCGCCGCCTTCGTCATCGTGCTGCCGCAGCTCCTTTCGATCGCCAAGGACTGGCTGCCCGAAGGCATGGCGGCCTCGGGCCTGCAGGCGGTCGTCTTTGGCATCATCCTCGTGCTCGTCATCATCTTCGAGCCGATGGGACTGTACGGCCGCTGGCTCAAGATCCGCACCTGGTTCGAGCTGTTCCCGTTCTACCGGCGCGGCATGTTCCGGCGCCAGCGCTCGTACCTGAAGACCGAGCGCCTGCGATGAGCTTCTTCCGCGTCGAGAACCTGGGCATCCGCTTCGGCGGCGTGGTGGCGGTGGACGGGGTGAGCTTCGAGGTGAACAAGGGCGAAGTCTTCACCATCATCGGCCCCAACGGTGCCGGCAAGACCACGATCTTCAACCTGGTGTGCTTGATCTACCCGGCCGATACCGGGCGCATCGTGTTCGAGGGCCGCGACATCACCGGCCTTGCGCCGCACCGGGTGGCGGAACTCGGCATCGCGCGCACGTTCCAGAACATCGAGCTTTTCGAGCACGCCACCGTCCTGCAGAACCTGCTCATCGGCCGGCACCGGCACCGACGCACGAACTTCTGGCAGGAGCTGGCGTTCACGCAGGCGGTGCGCGAGGCCGAGCTGGCGCAGCGCGAGGCGGTGGAGAGGGTCATTGATTTTCTGGAGCTCGCCAAGTATCGCGACAGCCTGGTCGCCGGCCTGCCGTACGGCGTGCGCAAGGTGGTGGAGCTGGGCCGGGCGCTCGCCACCGAGCCGCGGTTGCTGCTGCTCGATGAGCCCTCCTCGGGCCTCAATCCGGAGGAAACCGACGATATGGCGTTCTGGATCGAGGACATCAAGAAGCACCTCGGCATCACGGTGCTGATGGTCGAGCACGACATGAATCTCGTGTCGCGGGTTTCGGACCGGGTGCTGGCGCTCAATGAAGGCCGGCCGATCGCCGAGGGCACCCCCGCCGAAGTGCAGGCCGACCCGGCGGTGATCGAGGCCTACCTGGGGGCGACTGCGTGAGCGACGTGATCCTGGAGCTGGCCAACGTCGAGGCAGCCTACGGCCCGGTGCAGGCGCTGCGCGGAGTGAGCCTGAAGGTCGAGCGCGGGAAAATCGTCACGGTGCTCGGGGCGAACGGCGCGGGCAAGTCCACCATCCTCAAGACCATCTCCGGGATCATCGAGCCGCGCAAGGGCCAGATCCGCTTCGAGGGCGAGGAGATCCAGGGTCGCGATCCGGCGTGGATCGTGCGCCGCGGCATCGGCCACGTGCCCGAGGGGCGCGAAGTGTTTCCCTTTCTCACGGTGGAGGAGAACCTGCGCATGGGCGCCTTCACCCGGCGCGACCCGGAGGGTGTCGCGCGCGACCTGGAGAGGGTGTATGGCTACTTCCCGATCCTCAAGGAGCGCGCCCGGCAGGAGGCCGGGCTCCTTTCGGGCGGCCAGCAGCAGATGCTCGCGATCAGCCGCGCGCTTCTTTCCCGGCCGAAGCTGATGCTGATGGACGAGCCGAGCCTGGGGCTCTCGCCGCTCCTCACCCGCGAGATCTTCGGGATCATCGCGCGCATCAACCGGGAGCAGGGCACCACGATTCTGCTCGTGGAGCAGAATGCGCGCATGGCGCTCGAAATCGCCGACTTCGGCTATATCCTTGAGGTGGGGCGCATCGTGATGGAAGATACGTGCGAGAACCTCGCCCTGAAGGAAGACGTGCGCGAGTTCTACCTCGGCATGAAGGCGCAAGGAGTCAGGGGCCAGCGCAGATGGAAGCGCAAGAAGCAGTGGCGGTAGGCGCGGCGGGTGGGGCGGCGGCGGTGCCGGTGCCCGATTCCGGCGCGCCCGACACCGTGTCGAAGATGTTCTGGCACGGGGCGCGCACCCGCGACGGAAAGACCTTCTGCCGGCAGAAGGAGTTCGGCATCTGGCGGGCCGTCACGTGGGCGGAGCTGGGCGAGATCGCGCGCGAAATCGGCATGGGCCTCGCCGCGCTCGGCTTCGCGCCCGGCGAGGTCGTTTCGATCCTCTCCAACACCTGCAAGGAGTGGGTGTACGCCGACCTCGGAGCGCTGGGGGCGGCCGGCGTCGTCAACGGCATCTATCCGACCGACGCGCCGGCGCAGGTCGAGTACCTGCTCGCGGATTCCGGCTCGGTGTTCGTGTTCGTCGAGGACGAGGAGCAGCTCGACAAGGTGCTGGAGGTGCGCGCCCGCCTTCCGGCGCTGCGCAGGATCATCGTCTTCGACATGGAGGGCCTGCACGAGCTGGCCGACCCGCAGGTGATGAGCCTGGAGGCGCTGCGCGCGCTCGGGCGCGAGTACGACCGCGCGCATCCCGGCGAATGGGAGCGGCGCGTCGCGCTGCGCAAGCCCGGGGATCTGGCGATCCTCGTCTACACCTCGGGCACGACCGGCAAGCCGAAGGGCGCGATGATTTCGCATCGCAACATCCTCGCGACATGCGAGGCGTACCAGGCCGCGTTCCCGCAGGGCGAGGCCGACGAGCGCATGGCGTTCCTGCCGCTTTGCCACATCGCCGAACGGGTCGGCGGCGAGTACCACGCGCTCTATACCGGCGCGGTGCTCAACTTCGTCGAGAACCCGGAGACGGTGCCGGAGAACGTGCGCGAGATCCAGCCCACCGTGTTCACCGCGGTGCCGCGCGTGTGGGAGAAGTTTTACTCGGCGGTGCAGATCGCGCTGCGCGAAGCCGGTCCGGTCCAGCAGTGGGCCTACCGTCTCGCCATCGGCATCGGCATGCGGCAGGCAAGACTGCGCGAGGAGCGAAAACCCGTTCCGCTCGGCCTGCGCATCGCCTTCCGGCTGGCGCGGCTGCTCGTGCTCGACAACGTGCGCCGCGCGATCGGCGTGCACCGGGCGCGGCTGCTGATCACGGGTGCGGCCCCGATCTCGCCGGATCTGGTGCGCTGGTACATGGCACTCGGACTGGAGATGGTGGAGGTCTGGGGGCAGACGGAGTGTTGTGGTGCGGTGACCGGCAATCCGCGCGGCGCGGTCAAGCCCGGCTCGATCGGCCCGGTGATGCCGCCGAACGAGGTGAGGGTATCCCCGGAGGGCGAGCTGCTCGTGCGCGGTCCCGGCGTCTTCATGGGCTACCTCAATCAGCCGGAGAAGAGCGCCGAAACGCTCAAGGACGGGTGGCTGCACACCGGCGATGTCGGGAAGGTGGACGAGGAGGGCTACTACTACATCACCGACCGGATGAAGGACATCATCATCACCGCCGGCGGCAAGAACATCACGCCCTCGGAGATCGAGAATCAGCTCAAGTTCTCGCCGTACATCACCGACGCGGTGGTGATCGGCGACCGCCGCCCTTACCTGACGGCGCTCATCATGATTGACCACGAGAACGTCGAGCGCTACGCGCAGGAGCATGCGATCCCGTTTTCCAACTATGCGAGCCTGTGCCGCCGGCCGGAGATCCAGGCGCTGATCCAGGGGGAGATTGACAAGGTGAACCGCCTGTTCGCCCGCGTCGAGCAGGTCAAGAAGTTCCGCCTGATCGAGCAGAAGCTCACCGCCGAGGACGAGGAACTCACCCCGACGATGAAGTTGAAGCGCAAGCTGGTGCACGAGAAGTACCGCGACCTGATCGAGTCCATGTACGTGCGCGAAGCGGCGTAGGCTAGAATCGCGGTTGTGTCAACCCTTGGAGGAGGGGAAATGAATCGCACTCTTGCGGCACTTGCGGCGGCGCTCGGCGCCGCCAGTCTCGCGCATGCCCAGGTCCAGGGCGTCACGAAGACCGAGATCGTCATCGGCACCGCCCAGGACCTCTCCGGGCCGATCGTCGCACTTTCAAAGCCCGCCGTGAACGGCATGCGCATGCGCGTGGACGAGATCAACGAGGCGGGCGGCATCCACGGCAGAAAGCTGCGGCTGGTGGTCGAGGACCACGGCTACGATCCGAAAAAAGCGGTGCTCGCGGCGCAGAAGATGATCCAGAAGGACCGGATCTTCGCCGCCGTGGGCTCGATCGGCACGCCCACCGCGATGGCGGCGATGCCGCTGTACCTGGAAAAGAAGGTGGCGCACCTCTTTCCGCTCACCGGCGCGCGGCAGATGTACGAGCCGCTGCATCCGCTCAAGTACTCGTTCGCCGCGCCTTACTTCGACCAGATGCGCTCGGCGCTCAAGCGCCTGGTGAAGGAAAAGGGCCTCAAGGCCGTGTGCACCATCTACCAGGACGACGATTTCGGGCTGGAGGTGAAGGAAGGCGGCGAGGCGGCGCTCAAGGACCTCGGCATGAAGTACGTCGAGGTGACCACCTACAAGCGCGGCGCGACCGACTTCACTTCGCAGGTGCAGAAGATGCGCGGCGCGGGCTGCGACATGGTGGTGATGGGCACGATCATTCGCGAGACCATCGGCACCATCGCCACGGCGCGCAAGCTCGGCTGGAACCCGGAGTTCATCGGCACCACGGCCTCGTACTTCGACATCATCCACAAGCTGGGCGGACCGGCGATGAACGGCTTTTACTCCGGTTGCACCATCAACTACGTGTACGAGGACGACCCTTCGGCCAACGTCCGTGCCTGGTATCGGCGCTACAAGGAGAAGTTCAAGGAAGACCCGACGGTGCTGTCGGTCTACGGCTACCAGCTGGTCGGTCTGTTTGCCGCTGCGGCCGAGAAGGCCGGACCGAACCTCAACCCCGATACGCTCGCCAAAGCGCTGGAGACGCTCTCGGTGCCGCGCGACATGTTCGGCGGCGACGCGCAGACGTTCGGCCCGACGAAGCACCTCGGCTCGAACCGCGTGAAGCTCTGCCAGATCCAGAACGGCCGCTGGGTGAGCGTCACCGACTACATCGACTGACGCGCCGGCGAGGTCGCGCGGGAAAACGGCGCCGCGGGCGCCGTTTTTCTTCTGGCACGCGGCCGCGACGGGGTCCTGCGGTAGAATCGCCGCACCATCCATCGCGGAGGAAAGCGCACGATGAAACACACTCTTGCGGCGCTCGCGGCTGCCGGCGCGCTCGGCGCGGCGGGGCTCGCGCAAGCTCAGGTCCAGGGCGTCACGAAGACCGAGATCGTCATCGGCACCGCCCAGGACCTCTCCGGGCCGATCGTCAGCTTCTCGAAACCCGCCGTGAACGGCATGCGCATGCGCGTGGACGAGATCAACGAGGCGGGCGGCATCCACGGCAGGAAGCTGCGGCTGGTGGTCGAGGACCACGGCTACGATCCGAAAAAAGCGGTGCTCGCGGCGCAGAAGATGATCCAGAAGGACCGGATCTTCGCCGCCGTGGGCTCGATCGGCACGCCCACCGCGATGGCGGCGATGCCGCTGTACCTGGAAAAGAAGGTGGCGCACCTCTTTCCGCTCTCGGGCGCGCGGCAGATGTACGAGCCGCTTGCGCCGCTCAAGTTCTCCTTCGCCACGCCCTACTACGACCAGATCCGCGCCGGGATCAAGCGGCTGGTGAAGGAAAAGGGTGCCAAGAGCGTGTGCGTGATCCATCAGGACGATGACTTCGGGCTGGAGGTGAAGGAAGGCGCCGAGGCGGGCCTGAAGGAGATCGGCATGAAGTTCACCGAGGTCACCACGTACAAGCGCGGCGCGACCGATTTTTCCTCGCAGGTGCAGAAGATGCGCGGCGCGGGCTGCGACACGGTGGTGATGGGCACGATCATTCGCGAGACCATCGGCACCATCGCCACGGCGCGCAAGCTCGGCTGGAACCCGGAGTTCATCGGCACCACCGCGTCCTACGACGGCATCATCGCGAAGCTGGGCGGACCGGCGGTGAACGGCTTTTACTCCACCTGCCAGATCAGCTTCCCGTACGAGGACGACGCCTCGAAGAACGTGCGCGACTGGTACCGCCGCTACAAGGAGAAGTTCAAGGAGGAGCCGACGCTTTTCTCCGCGTACGGCTACGTGATCGTCAACATGTTCGCGGCCGCCGCCGAAAAGGCGGGTCCGAACCTCACGCCCGACACCCTGAACAAGGCCCTGGAGAGCCTCTCGCTGCCGCGCGACATGTTCGGCGGCCCGGAGCAGAGCTTCGGCCCGAACAAGCACCTCGGGACCAACCGCGTCAAGCTCTGCCAGATCCAGAACGGCCGCTGGGTGAGCGTGACCGATTACTTCGACTGAGCCGGTCGGGCCCCGCGACCACGGCGCCTGCGGGCGCCGTGGTTGTTTTCAGCCGACGACGTAGGCGGCGGCGCCGGTGGCGATCAGCTCGCCGGCGTCGTTGTGCAGCTCCATGTGGGTGACGGCGATGCGGCTGCCCTTCCTGACGATCCGCGCGGTGGCGACGAAGTACTTGCCGCGCCCGGGCCTGAGGTAGTCCACCCGCAGGTCTATGGTGCCCATGTTGGGAAACGAGGTGGGGACGCTGTCCATCGCGGCGACGAGGTTGAGCATGATGACGAAGCCGCCGGCGACGTCCAGCGTCGCCGAAATCACGCCGCCGTGCAGGATCTGGCGCGTCGGGTTGCCGACCAGTTCCGGCCGCATGTCGAAGCGCAGCTTCGGCGCCTCCGGGTCGAACGACTCGACTTTCAGGCCGAGCACCTTGTTGAAAGCGATGTATTCCTCCATCACCTTGCGCATCAGCGGCTGCAGCGCCTTGAGCTTCAGGGGCGTCATGGCAGCCACCCGAGCTGTTTCGCGGCGAGGTCCTTCATGATCTCGGTCGCGCCTCCTCCGATCTGCATCACCTTCGCCTCGCGGTAGATGCGCTCGGCGCGCGAGCCGCGGACGAACCCGGCACCGCCCAGCACCTGCACCGCGCCGTCGGCGCAGGCCTGCATCGTGTCGGTGGCGACGTTCTTCAGCAGGGCGAGCTGGGCGATCCAGCGCGGTTCGCGCGGCGCCTGGGCGAGGCGCCAGGCGGTGTCGTAGAGCAGCGCCCGCGCCGCCAGAACGCGCGCCTGCATGTCCACCAGACGGTGGCGGATCGCCTGATGCGCGATGAGCGGGGCCCCGAACGTCTTCCGCTCGCGCGCCCAGGCGAGCGCGTCTTCCAGGCACGCTTGCGCGAAGCCGACGGCGCCGGCGGCGATCGCAAGACGCTCCGAGTTGAAATTGAGCATGATGGCCCGGAACCCCCTGTTTTCCTCGCCGATCAGGTTTGCCGCCGGCACGCGCACGCCGTCGAAGCGCAGCAGCGCCGTGTCCGAGCACCACCAGCCCATTTTCTTGAGCGGCGTGCGCGTGAACCCCGGGCGGTCGCGCTCGATGAGCAGGAGCGAGATGCCGCCAGCGCCCGGACCACCGGTTCTCACCGCCACGGTGTAGTAGTCGGCGCGCATGCCGGACGTGATGAACGCCTTTTCTCCGTCCACCACGTACTCGGCGCCCTCGCGGCGGGCGCGCGTGGCGAGGTTCGCCACGTCCGAGCCGCCGGAAGGTTCGGTGACCGCGAGCGCGCTGATTTTCTCACCGGAAAGGATCTCCGGCAGCACCCGGCGCTTGAGTTCTTCGCTGCCGACGGCGGCGATCGGCGGCGCGCCGATCGTGTGCGAAAAGAGGCTCGCCGAAACCCCGCCCGCCCCCGCCTGGGCGAACTCTTCGGCGAGGATGACGCGGCAAAAGTGATCGGCGGGCGTTCCGCCGTACTCCTCGGGAAAACCGATGCCGAGCAGCCCCGCTGCTGCCGCCTTGCGGTAGAGCTCGCGCGGAAACTCGCCCGCCTCGTCCCATTGCGCTGCATAAGGCGCGATCTCGCGCGCGACGAACCTGCGCACCGAATCGCGCAAGGCCTCGTGCTCGGCACTGAGCGCCGGATGCGCCCTCATCGCGCGTCCTCGCGCTCGAATTCGACGAGAAGCTGCCCGGGGGCCACCTGCGCCCCCCGCTCGACATGCACCGCCTTCACGCGCAGGGCCGCGGGCGCCGCCAGCACGTGCTCCATCTTCATCGCCTCGATGACGACGAGCGCCGAGCCGGCCTCGACCGCGTCGCCGGCGCGAGCGGCGACGGCGACCACCCGGCCGCTCATCGGCGAGGCGAGCGCATCGCCGTCGAACGCGGCGCGCCGGCGCACCGGCGGCGCGTGGATCGTGTTCTCGAAGCTGAAGCTCCCGCCGCGCCAGCCGAGATGCACCGTATCGCCCTCGAGAGCGAATACGACGGGTTCCTTGGCGCTGTCGGCGATGCGGACCCTGGCCCGGTTCGCGCCGACAGGCGCGAGCGAGACGCGGATCGCCCGTTCGCCGACCGAGGCGACAAAGCCTCCGCCCTCGCGCCGCAGAGCGATGTCCGAGGTGCCGAACCGCAGGCGCATCGCGCGCGCGGGATTGTTGCTCCACGAATTCCACTCGCCGTACCCGGCACCCGCGGCGAGGAGCGCTGCCGCGATCGCGCGCGCCGCATCCTCATCGGGTCCCGCGGGCGCGGAAAAGCGCGAAAGGAAATCGGTCGCGGCTCTTCCGGCGGCGAAGTCCGGGTCGCGCAGCACCGCAGCGAGGAACGCCTTGTTGGTCGCCAGCCCGAGGCAGACGGTGTCATCGAGTGCGCGCGCGAGGCGCAGCCGCGCCGCGTCGCGCGTGTCCGCATGCGCGATGAGTTTGGCCAGCATCGAGTCGTAGTACGGCGGCACCGTTGCGCCCGATTCGAGCGCATGGTCCGCTCGCACGGTCGTGGCCGGCTCCCAGAGCGCGATCCGCCCGGACTGCGGCAGGAACTCGCGCGCCGGGTCCTCGGCACACAGGCGCACCTCGATTGCATGGCCGGAGAACCGCACTTGTTCTTGCGCAAGCGGCAGCGGCTCGCCGGCGGCGACGCGCAACTGCCACTCGACCAGGTCGAGCCCGGTGCGCGCCTCGGTGACCGGATGCTCGACCTGGAGCCGCGTGTTCATCTCCATGAACCAGAAGCGGCCGTCCTCTTCCAGCAGGAACTCGACGGTGCCGGCCCCGACGTAGCCCGCGGCGCGTGCGACCGCCACCGCCGCCGCGCCCAGCTTCTCGCGCAGGCGCTCGTCCACCGCGGGCGAAGGAGATTCCTCGACGAGCTTCTGGTGGCGGCGCTGCACCGAGCAGTCGCGCTCGCCGAGATGGATGCAGTGGCCGTGCCGGTCGGCGAAGACCTGCACCTCGACATGCCGCGCGCGCTCCAGCGCCGGCTCGAGCAGCAGCCGGCCGTCGCCGAAGGCGTGCTCGGCTTCCGAGCGCGCCACCTCGCAGGCGGCGGCGAGCTCGGCTCTGTCTCTTGCCAGCCGCATTCCGCGGCCGCCGCCGCCGGCGGCGGCCTTGATCATCACCGGAAAACGCACCGCCGGATCGTCCGGGCTCCAAGTCGGCAGCACCGGAACGCCGGCCGAGCGCGCGAGCGCCTTTGCGTTCGCCTTGTCGCCCATGGCCCGGATCGCTGCCGCCGGCGGGCCCACCCAGATGCGGCCCGCCCGCGCCACCGCTTCGGCGAACGCCGCGCTCTCGGCCAGGAACCCGTAGCCCGGGTGCACCGCTTCGCCTTCGGCGGCAAGGATCGCCGGCATGTTGAGGTAGGACTCGGCGGGCGAAGCACCGCCGAGCCGCACCGCGGTGTCGGCGGCGCGTACGTGCGGCGCCTCGCGGTCGGCGTCCGAGTACACGGCGATCGTGCGCAGGCTCATGCGGCGCGCGGTGCGGATCACGCGCAGCGCGATCTCGCCGCGGTTGGCGATGAGGAGCGAACGGAACGCCACGGGCGCTACTGCCGGCGGGGGAGGATGCCCATGTGCTTGCAGATGATGCTCAGCATCACCTCGTCGGCGCCGCCGCCGATCGAGGCGAGCCGCCCGTCGCGGTAGGCACGCGAAACCGGGTTTTCCCAGGTGAAGCCCATGCCGCCCCAGAACTGAAGGCAGGTGTCGGCGACGGTGCGCGCCAGGCGTCCCGCCTTCAGCTTCGCCATCGAGGCGAGCAGGGTGACGTCCTCGCCCCGCACATGGGCGTCCACGGCGCGGTAGACGAGCGAGCGCAGGCACTCGACCTCAGTCTGGCATTCGGCGAGCTTGAAGTGCACCCACTGCTGGTCGAGCACGGTCGAGCCGAAGAGCTTGCGCTCGCGGGTGTAGGCGATCGTCTCTTCGATGCAGCGCTGAAGACCCTGGATCTTCGAGGCCGCGGCCCACAGGCGCTCCTCCTGGAACTGCTCCATCTGGTAGATGAAGCCCATGCCTTCCTCGCCGATGCGGTAGCGCTGCGGCACGCGCACGTCGTCGAAGTGAATGACGCCGGTATCGGAAGACCGCATGCCGATCTTCTTCAGCTTCTTCGCGATCGTCACGCCCCTGGTCTTCATCGGCAGGCAGATGAGCGACTTGTTCTTGTGCGGCGGACCGTCGGAGGTGTTGGCGAGCAGGCACATCCAGTCGGCCTGCAGGCTGTTGGTGATCCACATCTTGCCGCCGTTGATGACGTAGTCGCCGCCGTCCTTGCGCGCGGTGGTGCGGATCGAGGCGACGTCGGAGCCGGCGCCGGGCTCCGACACGCCGATGCAGGCGACGTATTCGCCGGAAATCGAGGGGGCGAGGAACTCCTTCTTCAGCGCATCGGAGCCGTGGCGCGCAAGGGCCGGCGTCGCCATGTCGGTCTGCACCCCGATCGCCATCGGCACGCCGCCGCAGCGGATGTGACCGAGCGTCTCGGCCATCACCATCGCGTACGACCAGTCCAGGCCCGAGCCGCCGTACTCGACCGGCTTGGTGAGGCCGAGGAAACCGAGCGCGCCCATCTTGCGAAAGAGCTCATGGGCCGGAAACTGCTCGGCCTCCTCCCATTCGTCCACGTAGGGGTTGATTTCGTTGTCAATGAAGCGCTTGAGATTGCGCCTCAGTTCTTCGTGCTCATGAGTGAGTTGCATCCGGGCCTCGCAAGGATCGAATCGCGGCCGGCGCCAGCCGGCGCGGCCGCGGCCCTGAATGGTACTGCGAGCCCGGGCTCACGGAGCGAGCGGTGCGCGCCACGCGCCGCACCGCGCTGCACACGACGCTACCGATCGTGAGCGCAACACGGCTGCTTGCGGTGGCGCCCGATGCCGCGGTCGAGCAGTATCGGCGGCTCGGACTGGTGGTGTCGCTCAGGGGCCGCTCGCTCTACCTCGGCGGCGAGCCGTTTTCCGTGGTCACGCGGCGCGAAGCCGAGGACGTTGCGGGTGTCCCGCGGGTCGATGACGCCGTCGTCGAGCAGGTGGGCGCTGGTGATGAACGCGCTCGACTGGCGCTCGAAGTTCTCGATGATTTTCTTCCTGAGGGCGTCTGTTTTGGCGTGGTCCACGGGCTCGCCCCTGCGCTTTGCGCCCGCCTCCATCACGATCGCCATGGTGAGCGCGGCCTGCTCGGCGCCCATCACCGCGGTCTGCGCGTTCGGCCGGGGCTCCGAGCCGGCGCCGCAGGCGCGGGTCACAACACCACCTCGATCAGTTTTTCGCCCGCTTGCAGCCGCTGGACGATCTCCGCGACAAGCGGCTCGAGCCATCCCTGGAGCCGGGCATTGGTCGCGTTACCGAGCCGCAGCCAGACGACAGGTACCGGGTCGCTCTGGAGCACGGCGGCGGCGGCGAAATCCTCGTCTTTGGTGACGATCACTGCGCCCGCCCCGCGCGTACGCCATGATTTCGGCGTCATCGGCGCGCAGGCCGGGGGCTTCGGCCACGTGCGAGGCGTGGTAACCCCGCGCACGCAGCCACACCGCAAGCCCGGGCGGCAGGTTGGCGTCCACCAGGAAGTTCATGCCGTCCGGGCGGGCAGGACGCTGTGATCGAGATACGCCGCCGCGTACGCCACGGCGGCGCGGATATCGTCGGGCTCCAGATAGGGATAGTCGCGCAGGATCTCGTCCTGCGGCGTTCCTGCGGCGAGCATGTCGAGCACATCCTGCACTCGAAGGCGCATGCCGCGGATGCACGGACGGCCACCGCACTTGCCGGGTTCGATGGTGATTCGCTTGAGCAGCTCGGACCGCATGCGCAGGCACATCCTACCATCGCCCGCAAGCGCGGTGCATCCCGTGCCGGCGCGTGTGCGCCGTCACGGCCGCGCGACGCCGAACTGCACCGGCCGCAGCGTGCGTGAGTCGGCGTCCCGGCAGATCGAGAGCGCGAAGCCGAGGACGTTGCGGGTGTCCCGCGGGTCGATGACGCCGTCGTCGAGCAGGTGGGCGCTGGTGACGAACGCGCTCGACTGGCGCTCGAAGTTCTCGATGATTTTCTTCCTGAGGGCGTCTGTTTTGGCGTGGTCCACGGGCTCGCCCCTGCGCTTTGCGCCCGCCTCCACCACGATCGCCATGGTGAGCGCGGCCTGCTCGGCGCCCATCACCGCGGTCTGCGCGTTCGGCCAGGAAAAGAGAAACCGCGGGTTGTAGGCGCGTCCGCACATGCCGTAATTGCCGGCGCCGAAGGAGGCACCGCACATCAGCGTGATCTGCGGCACGTTGGCGTTGGACACCGCCTGGATCATCTTCGAGCCGTGCTTGATCATGCCGGCTTCCTCGGATGCCTTTCCGACGAGGTAGCCGGTCGTGTTCTGCAGATACAGGATCGGCAGCCCCGCCTGGCAGCAGCTCTGGATGAAATGCGTCGCCTTGGTGGCGCCCGCCGGATCAAGCGGCCCGTTGTTGGTGACGATGCCGACGCGGAAACCCTGCACCGCGGCATGCCCGCACACGGTCGCCGGCCCGTAGTCGGGCTTGAAGTCGAGAAAATCGGAATCGTCCACGATGCGCGCGATCACTTCCCGCATGTCCACGGGCTTTCGGTAATCCGCCGGCATTACCCCGAGCAGCTCCTCGACGGGATAGCGAGGCGGCCTGCCACCCGGGGGCGCGCCGCTCCTCCAGTCCAGGCGCGCCAGCACCTCGCGTGCGATCCGCACGCCGTCGGCGTCGTCCTCGGCGAGGTACTCGCCCAGGCCGGAGACGTGCGTGTGCATGACGGCGCCGCCGAGTTCCTCGTCGGTCGCGATCTCGCCGGTGGCAGCCTTGAGCAGCGGCGGCCCGGCGAGAAACGCCTTGGCACGCCCGCGCACCATGATGACGTAGTCGGAAAGGCCCGGCATGTACGCGCCGCCGGCGGTGGACGAGCCGTGCACCACGGTGATCACCGGGATTCCCGCCGCCGAGAGCCTCGCAAGGTTGTAGAAGATCGCGCCGCCGTGGATGAAGCCCTCGACGCGGTACTTGAGAAGGTTCGCCCCGGCCGATTCGACCAGGTGCACGAACGGCAGGCGGTTCTCCAGCGCGAGCGTCTGCGCGCGCAGGAGCTTTTCGCGCCCCATGTGCTGGATGGCGCCGGCGTCGATGCCCGAGTCGCTCGCGACCACCATCGAGCGCACGCCCGCGACGTAGCCGATTCCCGCAATCATGCCGCCGCCGGGCACGGACTTTTCCGGGTCCGGATCGTCCAGGCAGTAGCCGGCGAGCGACGACAGCTCGAGCCACGGGGCGCCCGGATCGAGCAGCCGCGCGATCCGCTCGCGCGGCAGGAGCTGCCCGCGCCGGTCGAAGAGCGGCTTGGCTTTTTCCGATTCGCGGCGCGTGCGCTCCTCCAGCGCGCGCAGCCGCGCGATCAGCTCCAGCATGTGCTCGCGATTGCGCCGGAACGCTTCCGACTGCGTGTCGAGCCGGGACTGAAAGACCGGCATCAGCCGAGCACCCGGGGCCTTGCCGCGAGATGGAAGCCGTCGAACGCCGGCGTCGGCGTGCGGTTGGCGAGCGGCCGGCCCTGCTTCGCGTTCGGTACGGCGCCATCCACGCGCAGGCACGCGCCGGAGATGAAAGCGGCGGCGGGCGAGAGCAGAAACACGATGGCGGCCGAAACCTCCGACTCGGTGCCCAGGCGCGCGAGCGGCACGCGTGCCGGAAGCGAGCGGATGTGCTCGGCCATCTCCGGCGGATACTGGTCCAGGCCGCTGGAAGCGATCCAGCCGGGCGCCACGGCGTTCACGCGCACCGGTGCCCATTCGAAGGCGGCGGTCTCGGTGAAGTTGAGCATTCCGGCGCGCGCCGCCCCGGAGTGTCCCATGCCGGGCATGCCGTGCCACATGTCGGCGATGAGGTTGACGATGGCGCCCGAAGCCGCCTTCTTCATCCACTGCGTGTAGCACTCGCGCGCCATCAGGAACCCGCCGGTGAGGTTGGTGCGTACCACCGCGTCCCAGCCTCTGGCGCTGATCGCCTCCAAGGGCGCGGCGAACTGGCCACCGGCGTTGTTGACGAGGAAGTCGAGCCGGCCGAAGTCGGCGAGCGCGTTTGAAACGGTGCGGCGCACCGCCTCCTCCTCGCGGATGTCGCAGGCGTGGCAGCGCGCCTCGCCCCCGGCGGCGGCGATTTCCTCGCGCACGCGCTCGAGCTTTTCCAGTTTTCGGCCGACGAGCGCGACGCGGGCGCCGAGCGCGGCCAGTTCGTGCGCCGTGCAGCGTCCGATGCCGGAGCCCGCGCCGGTGACGATGCCAGCCTGGCCGGCGAGAAGATCGGAGCGAAACACGGAGCGGTAGCGTGCGGGCGTCATCCGGAACGCAAGCTTACCAAGCGACGGCGCGGCGCGCGCCGCGGCGGCGTTCGGCGCCGAGCCGCGGTCCGTGCGGTGCCTTGCGCGCTGCGCAGGCGACGAGGGCACGGGGATGCGCTCGCCCTGCGGCATCGGAATGCTTTTCGTCCGGCGCCGGGCCGGTGTCCGCCGCAGCCTGGCGCAACCCGCGAGCGGCGGCCCGGTGGCGGCGCTGCCTGTGCGGCTCCGTTTCATACGCCATGTGCACGGACAGCGCCCGGCCGGGCGCGAGCTTCGTCTAGAATCGTCCCTCATTTCCGAGGACGCGCCGTGATCCCCCGCACTCTCTTCAAGCCCGAGCACGAAACCTTTCGCGAGAGCGTGCGACGCTTTCTCGAAGCAGAGGTGAAGCCGCACGACGAGCGCTGGCAGGAGCAGGGTTATGTGGACAGGTCGGTGTGGCGCAAGGCGGGCGAGCACGGGTTCCTGTGCATGAGCATGCCGGAGGAGTACGGCGGCGCGGGGGCCGACAAGCTCTTCAGCGTGGTGCTGATCGAGGAGCAGGCGCGGATCAACAACTCCTCGCTCGGATGGGGGCTGCATTCCGAGATCGTCGCGCCTTACCTGCTGCACTACGGAAGCGAGACGCTCAAGCGCAAGTACCTGCCGAAGATGGCCTCGGGCGAGATGATCGGCGCGATCGCGATGAGCGAACCGGGCGCCGGTTCCGACCTGCAGGCGGTGAAGACCACCGCGGTGCGAAAGGGCGATCGCTACCTCCTCAACGGGTCGAAAACCTTCATCACCAACGGCTGGAACTGCGATCTCGTCATCGTGGTGGCGAAGACCGACCCGGCGAAAGGCGCCAAGGGCACGAGCCTGCTCGTCGTGGACACCTCGATGAAGGGTTTCAGCAAGGGAAAGCGCCTGAAGAAGATCGGCCTCAAGGGGCAGGACACGGCGGAACTCTTCTTCGACAATGTCGAGGTGCCGGCGGAAAACCTGCTCGGGGAGGAGGGCAACGGCTTCATCTACCTGATGCAGGAGCTGCCCTGGGAGCGACTTCAGATCGCGATCGCTGCGGCGGCGAAATCCGAGGCCGCGCTCGGCTGGACGATCCAGTACGTCAACGAGCGCAAGGCGTTCGGCAGGCCGGTCGCGAGCTTTCAGACGACGCGCTTTCGGCTCGCGGAGGTCGCGACCGAGGTGCAGGTGATGCGGGTGTTCGTGGACCGCTGCATCGAGCTGCTGATGGAAGGCAAGCTCGACACCGTCACCGCCTCGATGGCGAAGTACTGGGCCTCGGACACGGAGAACCGGGTGGTGGACGAGTGCCTGCAGCTTCACGGCGGCTACGGCTACATGTGGGAGTTCCCGATCGCGCAGGCCTACGTGGACGCGCGCGTGCAGCGCATCTACGGCGGCACCAACGAGATCATGAAGGAGCTGATCTCGCGCTCGCTCGGGCTCTCGGAAAAATAGGGTCAGACCCGGGTCTGACCCAGATTCGGGGGTGAACGATGGCTGAAGCGATGATCTTCGACGCAATCCGCACCCCGCGCGGGCGCGGGAAATCGAGCGGCGCGCTCCACGAGGTGAAGCCGATCGCGCTGCTCGCCGGGATCCTGAAGGAGCTGGAACGCCGGCACGACCTCGACACGTCCCAGGTGGACGACGTGGTCATGGGGTGCGTGACACCGGTGGGCGAGCAGGGAAGCTGCATCGCCAAGACCGCGGCGCTTGTCGCCGGTTGGGACTTCCGCGCCTCCGGCGTTCAGCTCAACCGCTTCTGCGCCTCGGGGCTGGAGGCGGTCAATATGGCGGCGCAGAAGGTGCGCTCTGGATGGGAGGACCTGGTCGTCGCCGGGGGCGTGGAATCCATGTCCCGCGTTCCGCTCGGCACCGACCGCGGTCCCTGGGCATGCGACCCGGAAACGGCGTTCGACACTGCGTTCATCCCGCAGGGGATCAGCGCCGACCTGATCGCGACGCTGGAGGGCTTCACGCGCGAGGACGTGGACGCGTACGCGCTCGCTTCCCAGCGGCGTGCGGCGGCGGCGCGCGACGCGGGGCGCTTCGCGCGCTCGATCGTGCCGGTCAAGGACACGCTCGGCGAGGTGATCCTCGATTCGGACGAGCTCATTCGCCCGCAGACGACGATGGAGGCGCTCGCCTCGCTCAAGCCCTCCTTCGAGGCCGTGGGCGAGATGGGCTACGACGCGGTGGCGATGCAGCGCTATCCGCAGGTCGAGCGCATCCGGCACGTGCACACCGCCGGGAACTCCTCCGGCATCGTGGACGGCGCCGCTGCGGTGCTGATCGGCTCCGAGGAAAAGGGGCGAGAACTCGGCCTGACACCGCGGGCGCGGGTGGTCGCGACGGCGCTCTCGGGCTCCGATCCGACCATCATGCTCACCGGCCCGATGCCGGCGGCACGCAAGGCGCTCGCCAAGGCGAAGATGCGAATCGAGCAGATCGACCTTTTCGAGGTGAACGAGGCTTTCGCCGTGGTGCCGATGAAGTTCATGAAGGAGATGCACGTGCCGGAGGAAATCGTCAACGTCAACGGCGGCGCCATCGCGATGGGGCATCCGCTCGGCGCGACCGGGGCGATGATCCTCGGGACGCTGCTCGACGAACTGGAGCGGCGCAAACTGCGCTACGGCCTGGCGACGCTGTGCGTCGGCGGCGGCATGGGCATCGCCACCATCATCGAGCGGCTCTGATGAGCGCCGTCTCGCCGATCCGCTGGGAAAAAGACGCCGAAGGCATCGTCACGCTCACCTTCGACGCGCCGGACTCCGCGGTCAACACCATGACCGCGGCCTGGGAGCAGGCGTTCGCCGATTCGGTCGAGCGCCTCGCGCGGGAAAAGAACGAGACGCGTGGAGTGATCCTCGCCTCCGCCAAGAAGACGTTCTTTGCCGGCGCGGAACTGAAAGACGTGCTCGCGTTCGGGCCGCAGGACGGGCCGAAGGTGTTCCACTGGGCCGAGGGCGTGAAGCGGCACTTGCGCGCGCTGGAAAAGGTCGGTGCGCCGGTGGTCGCGGTGATCGAGGGCGCGGCGCTCGGCGGCGGCTGGGAGATCGCCCTGTGCGCGCACTGCCGCCTGGTGCTCGATGACGACGCGATCCGCCTCGGGCTGCCGGAGGTGACGCTCGGCCTGCTTCCGGGCGCGGGCGGCGTCACCAAGATGACGCGGCTGCTGGGGCTGCAAGGGGCGTTTCCGTACCTCGTCGAGGGGCGCACCATGTCCCCGAAAGAGGCGGCGAAGCTTGGCCTGGTGCAGGGACTCGCCGCCACGCGCGCAGACCTTTTTCGCATGGCGCGCGAGTGGATCGCGGCGAATCCTTCGCCCAGGCAGCCGTGGGACGACGAGAACTGGCGCATGCCGGGCGGAGGGCCGTCCAACCCGAAGGTCGCGCAGATGCTCGCGGTCGCGCCGGCGATGGTGGTGGAAAAGACGCGCGGCCTGTATCCGGCGCCGAAGGCGATCCTCGCGGCCATGGTCGAGGGCGCGCACGTGGACTTCGACACGGCGCTGCGCATCGAGTCGCGCTATCTCGCGCGCCTTGCGGTCTCGCCGGTGGCGAAGAACCTGATCCGGCTCTTCTTCGACCGCACCGCGATCCGCTCGGGCGCCTCGCGCCCGAAGGACGTGCCGAAGTGGAAGGCAACGAAGGTCGGCATCCTCGGCGCCGGGATGATGGGCGGCGGCATCGCGTACGCCAACGCGGTGCGCGGGATTCCCTGCGTGCTGAAGGACGTGTCGCTCGAAAAAGCGCAAGCGGGGCGCGGCTACACCGCGAAGGTGATGGAACGGCGGAAGAAAGACCCCGCGCCGGCGCTCGCGCTGATTGTGCCGACCGAAAATGCACGGGACCTCGCCGGCTGCGACCTGATCATCGAGGCGGTGTTCGAAAAGCGCGAGCTGAAGGCGCAGGTGACGAAGGAGGCCGAGCCCTTCCTCGCCCCGGGCGGCATCTTCGCCTCGAACACCTCGACGCTGCCGATCACCGGGCTGGCGCAGGCCGCGGCCGCGCCCGAGCGCTTCATCGGGCTTCATTTCTTCTCGCCGGTGGACCGCATGGAGCTGGTCGAGATCATCAAGGGGCGCAGGACCTCGGCCGAGACGCTCGCCAAGGCGTACGACTACGTGCTCCAGATCGGCAAGACCCCGATCGTGGTGAACGATTCGCGCGGCTTCTTCACCAGCCGGACCTTCGGCACATTCGTCCAGGAAGGCTGCGCGATGCTCGCCGAGGGCATTCCCGCGGCGGTGATCGAGAACGCCGCGCGCCAGGCGGGAATGCCGGTCGGGCCGCTGGAGGTCATTGACCAGACCTCGCTCGCGCTCTCGGTCGCGGTGATGGAGCAGACGATCGCCGACCTCAAGGCCGAGGGCAAACCCTTGCCGCCCGAGCATCCCGGGCAGCAGGTGATCCTGCGGATGGTGAAGGAGTTCAACCGGCCGGGGCGCGCCGCGGGCGCGGGTTTCTACGAGTACCCGAAGGAGGGCAAAAAGTATCTGTGGCCCGAGCTGGCGCGCATCTTCGGCAGGCCGGAGGCGAGCTGGGATTTCGCGGAGCTGAAGGATCGGTTTCTCTATCGGCAGGCGATCGAGGCGGCGCGCTGCCTCGAAGAAGGCGTGCTCGAATCGGCCGCCGACGGCAACGTCGGCTCGATCCTCGGCATCGGCTTTCCGGCCTGGACCGGTGGCGCGTTGCAGTTCGTGAACCACGTCGGCGTGGCGAAGTTCGTCGCGCGCGCCGACGAGCTGGCGAAGAAATACGGCGAGCGCTTTGCACCGCCGGCGTTGCTGCGCGACAAGGCGGCGAAGGGCGCGCCGCTGCGCTAGCGCCGCCCGGCCAGCACGAGCGCGTTCCCTGCAAGCGAGACCGCGACGCCGGCGGCGGTGAGAAGGTGCCATTCGAACCCCTCGAACGCGGTCGAGACGAACAGCGCCGCGACCGGCGCCATGACGCCGACGTAGGAGGCGCGCGCGACGCCGATGCGCTCGACCAGGGTCAGCCAGCCGGCGAAGGCGAGCACCGAGCCGAAGAGCGCGAGGTACGCGAGCGAAAGAAGGTAGGGCGCGCCGAGCTCGACCGTGATCGCGCGGCCGAGCGCAGCGGCGATGAGAAACGTCGCGGCCGCGCCATAGCCCATGCTCCAGGCCATGGTCGGCCAGCCGGTGAGGCGGCGGAGCTGGTTGCGGTGCGCGAGCAGCCCGCCGCAGGTGGAAACGAGCACGGCGGCGCCGGTGAGGAGCGCGCCGATTGCGGCATCGCCGCGCGCGGCCGGGCGCGCGAGCTCCGGCCAGTAGATGAGCGCGATACCGGCGATGCCGAGAATGGATCCGGCCGCCATGCGCGCCGTCATCGGCTGGCCGAAGAAGAACCGCAGCCCGAGCATCGCGGCCAGGGGGCTTGCCGAGTAGCCGATCGCGACCAGCCCCGAGGGGACATGCCGCTCGGCGTGATAGACGCAGACATAGCTCACGCCGTACATGGCGACACCCATCGCGGCGAGCGCCGCGTGCTCGTGCGCGGCAAAGCGCATCGGCAGGCCGCGCACGCGACACCACAGGGCGATCGCAGCCGCGGCGAGCGCGAAGCGATAACTGACGCTCAGCTCCGGCGCCACCGGCCCGAGCTGGAAGGTGATCGCCAACCACGTCGTGCCCCAGACGAGGACGCAGCCGGCGAAGATCGCGGGGGTGTTCACGGGGCGGCGCGGCAAAGCGCGCCATGATACGCTCGCGCGCTCGACGCGAACGAAAGGAATCTGCCGGATGTCCCTGCCGCCGCTTCTGCAACGCCTGCGCCTGCCGGTGATCGGCGCGCCGATGTTCATCGCCGGCAACCCGCGCCTGGTGATCGAGCAGTGCAAGGCCGGGATCGTCGGCTCCTTTCCGGCGCTGAACGCCCGGCCGAAAGAGGCGCTCGAAGGCTGGCTGACCGAGATCGAGCAGGCGCTCGCCGCGCACCCGGGCGCGGCGCCGTACGCCGTGAACCAGATCATCCACAAGTCGAACGACCGGCTGGAGCACGACCTGGAAGTGTGCGTGCGGCACAAGGTGCCGATCATCATCACGAGCCTGCGGGCGCCGCACGAAATCGTGCCGCGCGTGCACGCCTACGGCGGGCTGGTGCTCCACGACGTGATCAGCGTGCGGCACGCGGAAAAGGCGCTCGAGGCGGGCGTGGACGGCCTGATCCTGGTGTGCGCCGGCGCGGGCGGGCACGCCGGCACGCTCTCGCCCTTTGCGCTGGTGGGCGAGGTGCGCCGCTTCTTCGACGGCCTCGTCGTGCTCGCCGGCGCGATCGCGACAGGCGACGCGATTCTTGCGGCGCAGGCGGCGGGCGCGGATCTCGCCTACATCGGCACGCGCTTTCTCGCCACACCGGAGGCGAGCGTGCCGGATCGCTACAAGGAAGAGATCGTGCGCGCGAGCGCCGCCGACATCGTCTATACCGACCTCTTCTCCGGCGTGCACGGCAACTACCTCAGGCACAGCGTCGTCGCCGCCGGTTTCGACCCGGCGAACCTGCCGCGCTCGGATCCGAGCAAGATGAACTTCGGCTCCGGCAGCGGCGCCGAGAAGAAGGTCTGGCGCGACATCTGGAGCGCCGGGCAGGGCGTCGGGCAGATTGACCGCATCCTGCCGGTGGCCGAGGTGGTCGAGCGCCTCGCCGCGGAGTACGCTGCCGCGCGCCGGCGGCTGCAGATCAACTGATGGTCGTCGAGATCGAGCGGCGCGCGCACGCCGTCTGGCTGTGGCTGAACCGGCCGGAGCAGAGGAACGCGCTCAACGCCGAGGTGCAGCAGGCGCTCGGCGACGCGCTGGTGCGTTTCGCGAAGGATCCGGCGGTACGGGTGCTCGTGCTCGCCGGGCGCGGCCCGGCATTTTCCGCAGGAGGCGATCTCGCGAGGATGGAACAGGCCGCGCGGATGACGAAGGCGCGCGCCCGAGCCGACGCCCTGCGTTTCGCCCGGCTCCTCCACCGCATCTACGTCTATCCGAAACCGCTGATCGCGCGCGTGCACGGGCCCGCGTTCGCCGGCGGCATGGGCCTTGCCGCCGCCTGCGACCTCATCGTCGCGGCCGAGGGCGCGGAGTTCTGCCTGCCGGAAGTAAGGATCGGGCTCGTCCCGGCGATGATCGGGCCGTACCTCGTGCGCGCGATGGGCGCACAGGCGGTGCGCCGCTACCTGCTGACGGGCGAGCGGCTGTCGGCCCGCGAGGCGCACCGGCTCGGCTTCGTGCACGAATGCGTGCCGGCCGCCGAACTGGATGCGCGCATCGAGACCATGGCCACGCAGCTCGCGGCCGCCGGGCCGCGGGCGCTGGCGCGGGCGAAAGCGCTCCTTGCGCGCGTGGAACGCGCGCCGATCTCACCGCGGCTCGCCGCGCAGACTGCCCGGATCCTCGCCGACGTGCGCTCGGGAGCCGAGGCGCGCGAGGGCATCCGCGCTTTCCTGGAGAAGCGAAAGCCCCGCTGGCTCGAGGAACCGGGCTCGTAGCGACGCCGGTCGCGATCCCCCGGCGGGCGCAGGCGCGCTCAGTGTCCGAGCGCTTTCTCGCGCGTCTCCATCCAGTCCGTCCAGGCCGCGAGCACCACCACCGCCGCCCCGCTTAACGCGGTGCTCAGGGTCGCCGCCGTGTCGCCGGTGAAGCCGAGCACCATCGGCGAGATGGCGACCCAGAGCCCGACCAGGAAGCTCGCGCGCTCGGGCCACGGATCCGGGAAATAGACATCGGCGATCTCCAGCAGCACGATCCCCGCGCCGAACACGAGCGCGTTCCAGAGCGCCGCGTCGTTCGCCGCGAAACCGAGCGCCCACGGGGACGCGACCAGCCAGACCCCGAGCAGCACGGTGATCCAGTCCTGCCAGCGCATGGTCTTCGTCATGGTTCTGCCCTCCTTGCGGTCCGGCCGGGACCGCAACCGCTTGGACACCGGCGGGGCGGCGTATGTTTCGCGAGCGGTGTCGCCGCGCGCGCCGGCGCGGGCACGGGGAGGGCGGCTACGGCCGAGGCCGGGGCGCAGGTTTTACGCGGCCTGCGGCCTGCCCGAACCCGATCGTCGCGAATCCCTCGCGCGCGCAGCGGCCGCGCGCGATGACCTCGTCGCCGTCCTCGAGAAAGAGGCGGGTCTCGCCCGAAGGCAGGGCGATCGGCGCCTTGCCGCCTTGCGTGAGCTCCAGCAGCGAGCCGGCCGAGTCGGGGGTCGGCCCGGAAATGGTGCCGGTGCCGAGGATGTCCCCGGGGCGCAGGTTGCAGCCGTTGGAGCTCTGGTGCGTCACGATCTGCGCCATCGTCCAGAACGAGTGCCGGAAGCTCGTGCAGGTCAGACGAGCGGGCGCGAGTTTCTGCGCGCGCATCTTCGCCGTCGCGAGATGCATCTCCAGCTCGATGTCGAAGCCGCCCGCGCGCTGGTCCGCCTCGTCGCGGAGGTATTCGAGCGGCGGGGGCTGATTGCCCGTGCGCTCGAAGGCGGGAACGCGGAACGGCTCCAGGGCCTCCAGCGTGACCACCCACGGCGAGATCGTGGTCGCGAAGCTCTTGGCGAGGAACGGCCCGAGCGGCTGGTACTCCCAGGCCTGAATGTCGCGCGCCGACCAGTCGTTGAGCAGCACCACGCCGAAGACGTGATCGAGCGCGCGCGCGATCGGCACCGGCCGGCCGAGCGCGTTTCCCGGGCCGATGACCACGCCCAGCTCCAGCTCGAAGTCGAGGCGCCTGGACGGCCCGAAGGAAGGTGCCGGCGCCTCCGGCGCCTTCGTTTGCCCGTTCGGTCGCACCACCGGCGTTCCGCTGACCACGATGGAGGAGGCGCGGCCGTGATAGCCGATCGGCACCCAGTGATAGTTCGGAAGCAGCGGATTGTCCGGGCGGAAAATCCTGCCGACCGCGCTCGCGTGGTAAATGCCGGTGTAGAAGTCGCTGTAGTCGCCGACTGCGACCGGCAGGAACAGCTCCGCCTTGTTCATCGGCACGAGGTGCCGCGAAAGCCTCTTCGCCTGGCGCCGGTCCGATAGCGCGGACGAGAGCCGCCTGCGCAGCGCGCGCCACACCGGGCGCCCCGCGGCGGCGAGCGAGTTGAGGTTCGGCCCGGTTTTCACGCCGAAGGCGGCGAGATCGAGGATCTGATCGCCGATCGCGACGCCGCCGCGCGGCTGCTCGCGCGAGCCTTTGCGCCGGAACACGCCGAACGGCAGATTCTGGATCGGGAATTCGCAGCCGGGGGCGTTGGCGCTCTCAACCCAGCTCTTCAGCTCGGCATCGTGCGTGCGGTCCATCGGCCCACTACCGGAAGAGCTTGCGAAAGCCGTCCCAGCAGCGCTCGTAGTCCTTCTGCCGCTCGCGGGCGGAAAGCGCGAACTTCGTCGGCCGGAAGACGAAGCGCGACTCCCACATGAACGCGAGTGTGTTCTCGATTTTGTGCGGTGCGAGCTCGGCCGCGCTTGCCTTTTCCCATGTCGCGAGATCGGGACCATGGCCCTGAAAGGCGTTGTGGATCGAGACGCCGCCGGGCAGAAAACCTTCGGCCTTGGCGTCGTACACGCCTTTCACCAGTCCCATCAGCTCGCTCATGACGTTGCGGTGAAACCACGGCGGGCGGAAGGTGTGCTCGGCCACCATCCAGCGCGGCGGGAAGATCACGAAGTCGCAGTTGGCGACCCCCGGCAAGCCCGAGGGAGAAGTAAGCACGGTGAAGATCGAAGGATCCGCATGGTCGAAGCTCACCGTGTTGAACGCCATGAAGCGCGCGGTGTCGTACTTGAACGGCGCGCAGTTGCCGTGCCAGGCGACGACATCGAGCGGCGAGTGGCGGTATTCGGCCGCCCAGAGATTGCCTTGGAACTTCTGCACCACCTCGCAGGGCCCCTCGCGGTCCTCGAAGGCGGCCACCGGCGCGAGGAAGTCGCGCTTTTGCGCAAGGCCCTGCGCACCGATCGGACCGAGTTCCGGCAGCCGGAAATGCGCGCCGTAGTTCTCGCACACATAGCCGCGCGAAGGGCCCTGGACGCCGACCTTGAATTTCATGCCGCGCGGCACGAGCGCGATTTCGCCCGGCGCGATTTCGAGTTTCCCGAGCTCGGTGAACAGGTCGAGCGCGCCCTGCTGCGGCACGATCATCAGCTCGCCGTCGGCGCAGGCGAAGTAACGATCGGTCATGCTGCGGTTCGCACGATAGATGTGAACCGCGATGCCGGCGAGCGCGGCGGGGTCGCCCGAGCCCGCGATCGTGGCCAGTCCGTCCACGAAGTCGGTCGCCTGCGACGGGATCGGGAAAGGGCTCCAGCGAAGCCGCGCCGGCGGCGTCTCGACCTCGTTGAAGGGGCCGGAGCGGATCAGGCCGTTCGACACGCGCTTGTAGGGCGGGTGCATCGCGGAAGGGCGCAGCTTGTAGAGCCAGACGCTCAGGTTCTCGGCGCGCGGCGCAGTGAACGCCGTGCCCGACAGGACCTCGGCGTACAGCCCGAGCGGCGGACGCTGCGGCGAGTTCTGTCCGACGGGCAGTGCGCCCTTCTCCGCCTCGGTCGAAAACGTGTTGCCGAAGCCCGACTGATAGGCGAGCGTCGCGCGCTGCGGTCGGGCGGCGAGGCGCTTCACTTTCTGAGCGACTTTCATCTCCATGCGGGGCTCCCTGTTTCCTGTCGTGGCCGGTGGGCGCGATTCTAGGCCGGCTTGAGCACGCCGCGGCGCATCTGGTCCAGTTCCATCGCCTCGAACAGCGCCTTGAAATTGCCCTCGCCGAAGCCCTCGTCGCCTTTCCGCTGGATGAACTCGAAGAAGATCGGCCCGAGCAGGTTTTCCGAGAAGATCTGGAGCAGCAGCGCTCCCGGTTTGCCGTCAATGAGGATGCGGCGGCGCCGCAGCGCCTCGACGTTCTCGCCGTGGCCCGGGATGCGCTTGTCGATCAGCTCGTAATACGTGTCCGGGGTGTCCAGCAGCCGGATGCCGGACGCACGAAGCAGATCCACCGTCCGATAGAGATCGGAGGAGCCCAGCGCGACATGCTGGATTCCCTCGCCGTGATAGCGGTCGAGGTACTCCTGGATCTGGCCCGGCCGGTCGGTGCCTTCCTCGTTGATCGGAATGCGAATCCTGCCGCAGGGGCTGGTCATCGCCTGGGATTTCACCCCGGTCAGCTTGCCCTCGATGTCGAAATAGCGGATCTCGCGGAAATTGAACAGGCGCTCATAGAACTCCGCCCATTCCTTCATTCGACCCTTGTGCACGTTGTGGGTGAGATGGTCTATGTAGGTAAGGCCGTGGCCCGCCGGGTTCAGCTCCGCTCCCGGCAGCGGCTCGAAATCCACGTCGTAGAAGCCGATATTGCCGATGTCCCCGGGTTTGGCGCCACCCTTGCCGCGCCAGCGGTCAATGAAATAGATGAGCGAGTCGCCGATGCCTTTGATCGCGGGGATGTTCAGCTCGCCTGGCCCCGCCTGCCCGGCGTAGCCCCAGGCGCCGAGCCGCACGCAGCGCTCGTAGGCGGCCTTGGCGTCGCGCACGCGGAAAGCGATCGCGCAGATGCTCGGGCCGTGCAGGCGCGCGAAGCGCTGCGCGAACGAATCGGGCTCGGCATTGACGATGAAGTTGATCTCGCCCTGCCGGTACAGGACCACGTCCTTGTGCCGGTGGCGCGCGATCGCCCTGAATCCCAGGCGCTCGAACAGGGTGCCCATCTCCCGCGGGTCGGGCGCGGCGAACTCGATGAATTCGAAGCCCTCGGTGCCCGCGGGGTTGTCCCAGAGGTCAGCCATCGGTCTTCCTCCTTTGCGCGCCGGCGGTAGGCACTGGTCGGCGGCCGGCAAGCACGGTTTCCTGGCGCAAGTCTATCCCCGCTTGCGATCGGCGAAGAACGCCGCCACGGCGGCCTCGTGCTCCGGCGTGTGATGCGCGAGCGCCTGGAGCGCGGCCGAGAGCTGCAGTGTCTCGTCCAGCCGCGCCGTCTGCGCCTGCCGGAGCAGCCGCTTGGCCATGCGAAGCGCCGGCGCCGGGTTCGCCGCGATGCGCGCGGCGAGGCTTCTCGCCGCCGGCAGCAGTTCGCTCGTCGGCACCACCTGCGCGACGAGGCCGATGGCGAGCGCCGTCTGCGCGTCTATCGTCTCGCCGGTGAACGTGAGTTCGGCGGCGCGCTGGTAGCCGACCGCGCGCTGCAGGAGCCACGCGCCGCCGTCGCCGGGGACGATGCCGAGCCGGACAAAGCTCTCGGCGAAGCGCGCCGTGTCCGCGGCGATGCGGATATCGCACATGCAGGCGAGGTCCAGACCCGCGCCGATCGCCGGCCCGTTCACCGCGGCGATCGTCGGCACTTCGAGCCGCCAGAGCGCGAGCGGGATGCGCTGGATGCCGCGGGCGTAGCCTTGCGCGATCTGGTAGGGATTGCCGCCGGCGATGCCCTTCCTGTCGCGCATGTCCTTGACGTTGCCGCCGGCGGAGAACGCGCTGCCCGCGCCGGTGAGGATCACCGCCTTCACCGATTCGTCGGCCTGCACGCGCTCGCAGGCGGCGACGATCTCGTCCCACTGCGCCGGCGTGGAAAGCGCGTTCCTTTCCTCGGGCCGGTTCAGGGTCAGCGTGACGATCGCGCCGTCGCGCTCGAAACGCACGAACTCAGTCATGGTCTCCTCCGGCGGTCATCGCTCCGGTCACCGCGCGCCACAGGCCGCCGGCCTCAAGCACCCGCTCGCCCAGCCGTTCGGCGCAGGCCAGCTCGCCACCCCGCAAGGCGAGGAGGTTGTCGCGCCAGCGCAGCAGGTCGAGGCTGTGGCGGGCGAGCGCGTACTCGCGGGTGAAGCCGATCGCGCCGTGCGCCTGATGGCAGGCGTCGTACACGACCTCCACGCCGCGGCTGGCGACGAGCGCCGCGCCATCGAGCAGGAACGCGAGGCGCGCGGCCGCGATCCCCTCGGTGGCGGCGCAGGCGAGCGCGCCGTCGGCGGCGGCGTGGGTCGCGGCGACTTCCTCCGCCGCGACCGCAAGGCTGTGCTGGATCGCCTGGAACTGGGCGAGCGGGCGTCCGAACTGCCTGCGGTCGCGAACGAACCGCAACGTCAGCTCGAGCGCCGCCTGCATCGCGGCGGCGATCTGCTGCAACCGGCCCAGGGCAAGCGCGACACGCGCGTCCTCGCGCGCGGGAAGCGGGCCGGCGGTGGTGTCGTAAGACTCCGGGTCGTACGCGATCGCGCCGGAGCGCTCGCCGGTCGCAAGGATCCACGCCATGTCCAGCGGTGCGGCGGCGCGCGCCTGTGCGCGCAGGATCGGCGCCGCCTGAGCCCACGCCTCGCGCCCGTCGGGGGCAGGAAGTGCGTCGGCGAAGCCGAGTTGCTCGACCATCGCGAGCAGTTCCTCGCGCGCGGCCATCTCCTCCCCCTTGCGGCGCTCGTGGTACCTGCGCGCGAGGTCGGCAAAGGCGCGCTCGGCGGCCTCCGCCACCACCGGGTCCGGGGTGAACGCGGCCGCGGCGGCCGGCATCGTCATCGCAGCCCCAGCGCGCGGGCGACCAGCCCGCGCAGGATCTCGCGCGTGCCGCCGCGCAGCGTCCAGGAGGGCGCGTACAGCGTCGTCTGCGCGAGCGCCGCGGTGAACTCGGCGCTTTGCCGGGGCAGCTCGGCGGCGAGGGTGCGGCACACGGCGATCACTTCGCGCTCGAAAGCATTGCCGAGGTCCTTGACGAGCGCGGCTTCGACATTCGGTGTCTCGCCCGCCTGAAGCTCGGCCGCGATCGCGATGGACATGGCGCGCAGGGCGGTGAGCCGCGCCGCCATGCGTCCGAGCGCCTCGCGCAGGCGCGGGCTCGGCCGCTCGCGCGCACAGGCAAGCGCCGCCTCGGCGAGCCGCAGCGAGGAGAGGTAGCGCTCCGGGCCGCTTCGCTCGAAGGCGAGTTCGCTCGTCACTTGCGCCCAGCCGTTGCCCGGTTCGCCGACGAGGCGGTCGTCCGGCACGAACGTGCCGTCGAAGATCACTTCGTTGAACTCGTGCGCCCCGGCCATGTTGACGATCGGCCGCACCTGCACATCCGCCGCCTTCAGGTCCACGATGAATTGCGACAGCCCGGCGTGGCGCGATTCGCCCGCCTCGCCGGTGCGCGCGAGGACGATCGCGTAGTGGTTGCGGTGGGCGAACGTGGTCCACACCTTGCGTCCGGTGAGCGTCCAGCCGCCGGCGACCTTCGCTGCGCGCGTTCGCACCGCCGCGAGGTCGGAGCCGGCGTCCGGCTCGCTCATGCCGATCGAAAAGAAGATCTCGCCGCGCGCGATCGCCGGCAGGAACTCCCGGCGCTGGGAGTCGCTTCCATAGCGCAGCAGGAGCGGTCCGCTCTGGCGGTCGGCGATCCAGTGCGCGGCGACCGGCGCGCCCGCGGCGAGCAGCTCCTCGGTCACGACGAAGCGCTCGAGCATGGTGCGCTCGGCGCCGCCGTAGCGCCGCGGCCAGGTCATGCCGATCCAGCCGCGCGCCGCAAGTCGCCGGGAGAACGCCGGATCGTAGTGCGAGGCGAAGTCGCCCGTCGGCTGCCACAGGCCGGCGGCAAGCTCTGCGGCGATGAACTCGCGCACCTCGGTGCGCAGCCGCTCGGCCGCGGGCGGCAGGGCGTGGACCGGAAAATGCACGCGCACGGACAAAGGGTACCCCTACGCCTGCCGGGGAAGCCACGTGGCGATCGCCGGAAAGAGCATCAGCAGGCCGATGCGCACCACGTCCGCCGCGACGAAGGGCAGGATTCCGCGCGAGATCACTTCCAGCCGCAAGCCGCCGACGCTCTGCAGCACGAACAGGTTCATGCCGACCGGCGGGGTGATCATGCCGATCTCGGAAAGCGTCACCAGCAGCACGCCGAACCAGATCGGGTCGAAGCCGAACGACTTGACGAGCGGATACACCGCGCCCAGCGTGAGCAAGATCATGGACAGGCTGTCCATCAGGCATCCGAGCACGATGTAGAACGCACACAGCGCGAACATCACCACCCAGGGCGAAAGGCCGAGATCCTTGACCCACCGGATCATCGCCTGAGTGAGCCCGGTCGCGTCGAGGAAGAAGTTGAAGATCGCCGCCCCGATCAGGATGAGGAAGATCATGGCGGTGGTGCTGGCGGTCTCGATCACGCCCGCGCGCAGGGTTTCGCGATCGAGGCGGCCGCCGAGGGCGGCGAGCAGGAGCGCGCCGAAGGCGCCGACCGCCGCCGCCTCGGTGGGCGAGAACCAGCCGAGATACATGCCGCCGAGCACCGCCGCGAAGAGCAGCACCACCTGCCAGACTTCGGCAAGGCCCCGCAGCCGCTCGGCCCAAGTGTGCCGTTCGCTCGCCGGGCCCATCCGCGGGTTGCGCAGGGTGATCCAGCGCACCGCCGCCATGTACAGAGCGGTGCCAAGGATTCCGGGCAGGATGCCGGCCGTGAACAGGTCGCGGATCGAGTTCTCGGTCATCAGACCGTAGATCACGAACATGATCGAGGGCGGAATCATCACGCCAAGCGTGCCGCCGGCGGCGACCGAGGCCGAGGCGAGACGGTCGTCGTAGCCGTGCCGGCGCATCTCGGGCAGCGCGATGCGGCCGATGGTCGCGGCGGTGGCGATCGAGGAGCCGCAGACGGCGCCGAACAGCGCGCTCGCGCCCACGGTCGCCATCGCGAGCCCCCCGCGCAGGTGGCCGATGAACGAGGCGACGAACCCATAGAGGCTCTTCGACAGTCCGCCGTGGCCAGCGAACACGCCCATCATGACGAACAGCGGCACGACCGAGAGGCTCACCGGAAACACCGCGTCGAAGGGGGCGCGGCCGAGCACGAATCCGATCGTGCCGAAGCCGTAGACCAGGCAATAGCCGAGCGCCCCGACGACCCCCATCGCAATGCCGACGGGCACGCGCAGGGCGATCAGCGCGAGCACCGCGGCAAAGCCTGCGGCGCCGACCGCCGGACCTTCCATCAGGCGCCCCGCGCGCGCACGGCCGCGCGCAGCGCCACCAGCAGCGCCGCGGCCGCGGAGGCCCCGAGCCCGGCGACGAGCGGCGCCCAGTACAGGATCATTGGCAGCCCCAGCGTCGCCGACCGGTCGCCCTGCACCCAGGCAAGGCGTGCCTGGGCGGCGCCGTACCAGGCGAGCGCGCCGACGAACGCCGCGGAAAGCACGCCGACCGCGACTTCGAGCAGCGCGAGCGCGCGCGGCGGCAGCCAGTCGGTGAGGAACTCGACGCCGACGTGCGCGCCGCGCAGAAACGCAAGCGGCATGGCGAGAAACACGCAGCCCATCACTGCGAGCTGCGTGAGGTCAATGGTGCCCAGGACCGAGACGCCGACGGTCTTTCGCCCGGCGATGTCGGCCATCAGGACGAGCACGCCGGCACCGAGGAGCGCGACGCCTGCATAGGCCATCGCGCGGGCGAGTTGCTCGGCCGCCAGCAGCGCCTGTGCGAGCGCGCGCGGCGCACCCGACGGGGCGGTCATCGCGCCGGTCTAGCGCGCGAAGCGCGCCACCGTCTTCAGCATCTCGTCGTAGATCGCGCGCGCGTTGGCGATGCCGGCCTTCTCCAGCTTCGCCAGCTCGCCGTCAATCACCGGCTTCAACTGCGCGCGCCATTTCTCGCGCGTTTCCCTCGAAACCGGCACGATCTCATGGCCGAGCGGCTTGACCGCCTCCAGCCCAGCCTGGTCCCAGCGGTTCCACCAGCCGCCGAACCTGTCCACCAGCGCCTGGCCGGTCGTCGCCTCGATCGCTTTTTGCACTTCCGGGGCGAGCGCCCTGAAGCGTGCCGGGTTCATCACGAGGTGGAAGCACGCGGTATAGACGCGCGCATCGAGGTGGTACTTGAGCGCGTTCTCCAGGCGAAAGCCCTTGATCGCGTCCCACGGAAACACCGCGCCGTCAATGACGCCCTTTTCGAGGTTTTCGTACACCTGGCCCGGCGGCATGCCGACCGGCGTCGCGCCGAGATGCGCGAGCAGCGCCTGCGTCGGCAGGTTCGGGGCGCGCATGCGCAGGCCCTTGACGTCCTCGATCGTCTTCAGGGGCTTGGCGCGGGTGTGAAACAGGCCCGGGTTGTGGCAGTGGAGCGCCACGACCTTGAACTCTTTCCAGTCCTCGGCGAGCGCTCCCGGCAGCATCGCCCAGAGCGCCTTGCTCGCCGAGTCGGCGCTCTCGGCGACGAACGGAAACTCCATGATCGAAGTGCGCAGGTACCGACCGCCGGGGATGCCGTTCAGGCCGAAGGCGAGGTCCACGACGCCCTGCTTCACCTGATCGGCTTGGTTCTCCACCTTGCCGAAGGGCGAGTTGCCGGCGAAGACGCGTACCGTCACCCTGCCGCCGGACATTTTCTCGATGTCCTTTCCGAGCGGCTCGAGCACGTCCACCACGAAGCCGTGCGTGGGCGGCACGAAGGTCGAGAACTTCAGTTCGGTCTGCGCCGCCGCCGAACCGGCTGCGCCGAGCGCGAGGGCGACGAGCGCCATCCATGGCTTTGGCATGAGTTTTCCTCCTTCGAGGTCGGGCCGATTATAGGACACCGACGCGCACCGGCAGCCGGGCGAAACCGCGAAAGCGGATGCGCCGGTCGCGCTCGGGCTCGCCCGCCGGTTCGATGCGCGCAAAGCGCGCCAGCAGGCGCGAAAAAGCGATGCGGGCCTCCATGCGCGCCACGTTCATGCCGGAGCAGGCGTGATCGCCATGCCCGAACGCGACGTGGCGATTGGGCTTGCGCCCGACGTCGAAACGCTCCGGATCCGGAAACTGGCGCGGATCGCGGTTCGCCGCGCCGATGGCGATGGTGATCGAGGTGCCCGGCTCGAGCACGACGCCTCCGATCTGCATCGGCGCGACGAGCCGGCGGTTGTTGAGCTGGATCGGGCCCTCGTAGCGCAGCATCTCCTCGATGGCGGCGGGAAGCAGCGACGGATCGGCGCGCAGGCGCGCGAATTCCCCCGGGTGCGTCATGAGCAGCCACAGGCCGTTGCCGAGCAGGTTGGTGGTCGTCTCATGGCCGGCGTTGAGGAGGAAGACGCACTGGTGGTACAGCTCCTTTTCGCTCAGGCGCTCGCCGTCGGGCTCGCCCTGGATGAGCCGGGTGAGGACGTCGGTTTCCGGGTCGCCCGGCCTGCGGCGCCGCTCGGCGACCAGCTGCTCGAGATAGGCGAGGAATTCGCGCACCGCCCGGTTGCCGCGCGCAAGCATCTCGGGCGTGGGCTTCGGCTCCAGCGCCCCGAGGATCGCGAGCGACCAGCCGCGCAGCGGCCCGCGCTGCTCGCGCGGCACGGCGAGGAGATTTCCGATCACCTCGACCGGAATCTTCGCCGCGAACTCGGCGATGTAGTCGAACTCGCCCAGCTCCGCCATGCGCGCAAGCAGCGCGTCCACCAGCCGCGCGACGTCCGCCTCCATGCGCGCGATCGCGCGCGGGGTGAGCGCGCCCATGATCAGGCGCCGCACCCGGGTGTGCAGCGGCGGATCGTTGAAGACGAGGCTCGTGGTGTGGTGCTCGTAGAGGGGCGAATCGCCGAACTTCGGCCGGAACTCGATCTTCTTGTCGGAACTGGCGCGCGCGGTGTCGCGATAGACCGCGACCACGTCGTCGTAGCGCGTGAGAAACACGCCGCCGTCAGCGAAGCGGTGCACCGGGTCCTCTTCGCGCAGCCGCGCGTAATGCGGGTAGGGGTCGTCTATGAAACCGGCCGGCGGTTGCGTCAGCTCGAACGCCATCATTCGGGCATACTACCGCGCCATGCCGCACCCACCCAAGGCCGGTTTCGCGCGCGCGATCGCCGACGCGAGCGCCCCGGGCCGGCACCGCGTCGCATGAGCAGCGCACCGCGGCGTTCCTACCGCTACTACGAGTTCGTCATGGCGGCGTTCGTGACGGTGCTCGTGTGCTCGAACCTGATCGGGCCGGCGAAGATCGCGCAGGTGCAGGTGCCGCTCGCCGGCGCGCTCACCTTCGGCGCGGGGGTGCTGTTCTTTCCGGTGTCCTACGTCTTCGGCGACATCCTCACCGAGGTGTACGGCTACGCGCGCGCGCGGCGCGTCATCTGGGCCGGGTTCGGGGCGCTCGGCTTCGCTTCGTTCATGGCGGCGGTGGTGGTGGCGCTTCCTCCGGCGCCCTTCTGGACGCACCAGGCAGCCTACGAGGTCGCGTTCGGCAACACCTGGCGCATCGTCGCCGCCTCCATGTTCGCCTATTTCTGCGGCGAGTTCGTCAACTCCTACGTGCTCGCCAAGATGAAGATCCTCACCGCCGGCCGGTGGCTGTGGACCCGCACCATCGGTTCGACGATCGCGGGCGAGGCGGTGGACTCGATGCTCTTCTATCCGCTTGCGTTCTACGGTGCCGGGATCATCCCGGACGACAAGCTCCCGGTGGTGATGCTCGCGCAGTTCGTCGGCAAGACGCTGGTCGAGGTGGTGTTCACGCCGGTGACTTACAAGGTGGTCGGTTTTCTCAAGCGCGCGGAGAACGAGGACTACTACGACCGCCACACCAACTTCAATCCCTTCGCGCTGAAGGTATAGCGCCGGCTACGGGCGCAGCCGGCCGGCGCGCAGGGCTTCCAGCACGCGGCGCAGCATCGCGCGTGTCTCGCCCGGCACGTCGTCCAGCAGGTATCGTCCCTCGACCTCGACGAAATACTGTCCGGCGAGATGCGCCGGCGCATCGCCCGCCGCCCGCAGCTCCCAGACCAGCAGCCGGTGCCGGCCGATCGCGAACTCGGCCACGAGCCGGTTGCCGGGGTCGAGGTACTGCGCGAACACGCGCTTGAACTCCTCGTCGCCCACCTCGCGGCGGTATTGCTGCAGCACCTCGAAGCGGCGCCGGGGGGCGTTGGAGAGCACCGCCGCTTCCTCGAGGTCGCCGGTCGAGAGGTGCAGGTTGAGGAGCCGGGCGGAGTTGAGCGCGCTGTCGGGCGCAAGCGCGGCCGCGGGCGTGCGCACGTGCGCATCCGGCGCGTGGCGATACAGGACGTACTCGATGCGCCGCCCGTCCTCCAGCTCCAGCACGCGCGGCTCGCCCCCGGCCGCGCCGGCGGCCGAGGCGGCGAACGCCGCGGCCGCGAGCAGAAGGCGCGGGCGCGGCCTCACGCCGCGGCGCGCACCGGCCCGGCCCGGAAACGCGCGAGCAACTCTTCGCGGCGCGCGCGCGCGGCGGCAACCGCCTTCGCCTTGATATGGCCGAAGCCGCGGATCTCCTCGGGCAGCGAGGCGATCTCGACGGCGAGCGCGTGGTTGTCCCGCGCAAGTCCGGCGAGGAGAAGCTGGACCGTTTCCTCGTACTCGCGGATGAGTTCGCGCTCCATGCGCCGCTCGGCGGTCCAGCCGAAGGGGTCGAGCCACGTGCCGCGCAGCCCTTTCAGCTTCGCCAGCAGCCGGAACACCGCCATCATCCACGGACCGAACTGCATCTTGCGCGACTCGCCGGTGCGTGGATCCGGCCGCGCCAGCAACGGCGGCGCGAGGTGGAACACCAGCCGGTAGTCGCCCTCGAACATCGCCTCGATTTTCTTCGCGAAATCGCCGCTCGCGTACAGGCGCGCCACCTCGTACTCGTCCTTGTAGGCGAGAAGCTTGGCGTAGGAGCGCGCCACCGCCTCGGCGAGCCTGCTGCCGCCAGTCCTTTCCTTCTCCGCCGCCGCGACGCGCTCGATGAACGCCTTGTAGCGGGCCGCATAGGCGGCATCCTGATACTCGGTGAGGAACTTCACACGGCGCGCCACCAGCTCGTCGAGGTTGCGCGAGAGGTGCTCGCCGATCGGGATCACCTCGGCCGGCCGCGCGATCCGGCGCACGCGTTCCAGATCCACCGCCGCGCGCCGGCCCCAGAGGAAGGAAGCGAGGTTGAACTCGACGGCGACGCCGTTCAACTCGATCGCGCGCTCGATCGCCGCGCGCGAAAGCGGCAGCCAGCCGCGTTGCCAGGCGAAGCCCAGCATGAACATGTTGGTCGCGATCGCGTCGCCCATGAGGGCGGTCGCGAGTTCCGCGGCCGGAACGAACTCGGCGTTCGCCTCGCCGCAGGCTTCCCGGATGTCGCGCGCCAGATCGGCTCCGGGCAGCCGCCAGTCCGGATTGCGCACGAAATCGGCGGTCGGCGTCACGGTGGCATTGATCACTGCGCGCGTCTTCCCGGGCGCCATCTTCGCGATCGCATCGCTCGTTGCGCTCACCACCAGGTCGCAGCCGAGCACGACCTTCGCCCCGCCGGTGTCGAGGCGCGCGGTGTGCAGGCGGGCGGCGTCAGCGGCGATCCGCACGTGCGACATCACCGCGCCGTATTTCTGGGCGAGACCCGACATGTCGAGCACCGTGACGCCCTTGCCCTCCAGATGCGCCGCCATCGCCAGGATCTGGCCGATGGTGATGACGCCGGTTCCGCCGATTCCGGTGACAAGGATGCTGCAGGGCTCGGCCAGGTCCGCGGGCGCCGCCTCCGGCAGCGCCGGGAAATCGCCGGCGGCGATCGGGCTGCTCGTACCCTTGCGCAGCCGCCCACCCTCGACGGTGACGAAGCTCGGGCAAAAGCCCTTGACACAGGAAAAGTCCTTGTTGCACGAGGACTGGTTGATCGTGCGCTTTCTGCCGAACTCGGTCTCCAGCGGCTCGACCGAGAGGCAGTTGGACTTGACACTGCAATCGCCGCAGCCCTCGCAGACCATCTCGTTGATCACCGCACGCTTCGCGGGATCGGGATACGCGCCGCGCTTTCTGCGCCGGCGCTTTTCGGAGGCGCAGGTCTGGTCGTAGATGAGCGCGCTGACGCCCGGCTGCTCGCGCAGCCAGCGCTGCACCTCGTCCAGCTCGTCGCGATGGCGGATGGTCACCCCGGCCGCCCAGTTCGTGCCCGGCGGATACTTCTGCGGCTCGTCGGTCACCACCACGATCGGGCCGACGCCTTCGGCCGCGAGCTGGCGCGAGATCATCGGCGGATCGAGCGGGCCGTCCACATGCTGGCCGCCGGTCATCGCCACCGCGTCGTTGTAGAGGATCTTGTAGGTGATGTTCACCTTGGCCGCGACCGCGGCGCGGATCGCCAGCAGCCCGGAGTGGAAGTAGGTGCCGTCGCCGAGATTGGCGAAGATGTGTTTCTCGTCCGTGAACGGCGCCTGCCCGATCCAGGGTGCGCCCTCGCCGCCCATGTGCGTGAAGGTGGCCGTGTTGCGGTTCATCCACACCGCCATGAAATGGCAGCCGATGCCGGCAGTCGCCCGGCTGCCCTCCGGAACGCGGGTGGAGGTGTTGTGCGGGCACCCGGAGCAGAAGTAGGGCTGGCGCACGGCCGCGACGCGCGGCCGCGCGAGCGCCTTTTCCTTGAAATCGAGAAAGGCGAGCCGCTCGCGAAACTGCGAGCCGAGCGCGGCGGTCATGCCGAGCTTTTCCAGGCGCTGCGCGATCACCCTGGCGACCATCGCGGGCGAGTGCTCGTAGTGCGCCGGCAGCAGCCACGTTCCGGCGGGCTGGCCGTCGGCGCGGCTCCATTCGCCGTTGTCGTCGAACTTGCCCACGACGCGCGGGACGCGCACGCCTTCCTTCCAGTTGTACAGCTCTTCCTTGATCTGGTACTCGATCAGCTGGCGCTTTTCCTCGACGACGAGGATTTCCTCCAGCCCTTCGGCAAAGCGGCGCGCGCCCTGGGGTTCCAGCGGCCAGCTCATCGCCACCTTATACACGCGCAGGCCGATGTCGCGCGCGACCCGCGCGTCAATGCCCAAGTCGGCGAGCGCCTGCATCACGTCGCCGAAGCTCTTGCCGGTGGTGACGATGCCCAGGCGCGCATGCGGCGAGTCGTACACGACGCGGTCAAGGCCGTTGGCGCGCGCATAGGCGAGCGCGGCGTACACCTTCCAGTCGAGTAGCCGCGCCTCCTGCTCGAGGATCCCGTCGGGCCAGCGGATGTTGAGCCCGCCGGGCGGCAGCGGAAAGTTCTCCGGCAGGCGCACTTCGACCCGGTCGGGGTCCACGATCACCGACGCCCCCGACTCGACCACGTCGGTGACGCATTTGAACGCGATCCAGCAGCCGCAGTAGCGGCTCATCGCAAAGCCGTGCACGCCGAGGTCGAGATAGTCCTGGACGCTCGCCGGGTTGAGCACCGGGATGAGGCACGCCTTGAAGATATGCTCGCTCTGGTGCGGCAGCGTCGAGGACTTGGCCGCATGGTCATCGCCCGCGAGCACCAGCACGCCGCCGTGTTTCGAGGTGCCGGCGGCGTTGGCGTGCTTGAACACGTCGCCGCAGCGGTCCACGCCCGGCCCCTTGCCGTACCACATCGCGAACACGCCGTCGTATTTCGCCCCCGGGAACATGCCCACCTGCTGCGTGCCCCAGATCGCGGTCGCCGCGAGGTCTTCGTTGACGCCCGGCTGGAACCGGATGTGGTGCGCTTCGAGGTGCTTCTGCGCGCGCCAGAGCGTCTGGTCGAGGCCGCCGAGCGGCGAGCCGCGGTAGCCGGAGATGAATCCGGCGGTGTTCAGGCCCGCCCGCGCATCGCGCTCGCGCTGAAGCAGCGCAAGACGCACCAGCGCCTGCGTACCGGTCAGAAAGACGCGGCCTTTCTCCAACGTGTACTTGTCTTCGAGGCTCGCCCGGGAGAGGGCGGCCGCGTCCACCGGAGCGTTCATCGGGCGGTCTCCACAAAAATCGTGTTCGTGTGGGGCGCACGGCGCGCGCGGTAGCGCCGCCTGCGCGCCGCTTGCGCTGCCGGATCGTGTCCGGCGGCGCGCTCGAACCAGCTTAGCACAGGCTCAGGCGGACATTTCGCCGCGCGCTTCCCGGTTCTTGCGCGCGGCCGGTCGGTCCCAGTACGGCTCCGGACCGAACGAGTCGGCGAGAAAATCAATGAACGCGCGCGTCTTCGCCGGCAGATAGCGCCGGTGCGGATAGACGGCGTAGATGGACACTTCGGTCGCGAAATCGTAGCCAGGCAGCAGCGCGACGAGCGAGCCGTCTTCGAGGTGCCGGCGCACATCCCACGTGGACTTGAGAGCGACGCCCAGTCCCGCGAGCGCCCATTCGCGCAGCACCTCCCAGTTGTCGCACGCGTACCGGCCGCTCACGCGCACCACGCCCCTGCGGCCGGAGGGGTCCCGGTACTCCCAGTTCATGTGAAAGTCGGTCGTCGTCAGGCAGTTGTGGCGCACGAGGTCTTCGGGGGTGCGCGGCGTTCCGTGCTTGCGCAGGTACTCGGGACTGGCGCAGACGACGCGCCGGTTCGGGGCAAGGCGCCGCGCGGCGAGCGAGGAGTCCTTCAGCGCCCCGATGCGGATCGCGAGGTCATACCCTTCCTCGATCAGGTTCACCGCGCGATCCGAGAGGCTCAACGCAAGCTGCACCTTCGGATAGCGCTCGGCGAACTTCGGGATGAGCGGAGCGATGTGGAGGTGCCCGAATGAGGCCGGGATCGCCACCTTGAGCACGCCCTGCGGCTCGACGCGGCGCGCCGCCGCCGCCGCTTCTGCTTCGGCGACCTCGGTGAGGATGCGAGTGCAAGCTTCGTGATACTGCGTGCCCTCGTCGGTCAGCGCGATGCGGCGCGTGGTCCGGTTGAGCAGCCGAACCCCGAGCCGGGCCTCGAGCGCGGCGAGCTTGCGGCTGACGGCCGCCGGGGAGACGCCGAGGTCGCGTGCCGCGGCCGAGAGGCTCCCGGCACTCACGACCTTGGCGAAAACGGACATCTCCGAAAGCGGATCGGCCACGATTATTGACCCAGACGCAAAGGAGATTTAACGGTTGAAGGGATTGTATGCAAGGCAACGAAGCCTTAGATTTGTCGCACCGCAGCAATCAATGGATGAAGGCTGCGGCACGGGTTTCGCGAACGCGCCCGCCGCGGTTTCCTCCCTCCTCCTCCGCGGTAGGGGTTCGTCCCCTCCGCACCGCCCCAAAACGGTGCGGAGGGGACCGCGTCTTTTTTAAGAGAATTTACGCGATCGCGCGCCACATCTCGCGGTCGCGCTTCGCCGTCCAGATGCGCGGATGCCGGATGCCGCGCGCCTCATCGTAGGCGCGCGAGACATCGAACGGCATGCAGTGCTCGTAGATGGGGTAGGCGCCGTACACAGGGTCCATGCGCCGGCGCGTCGCCACGTACACCTCCTTGAGCGACTTGCCCGCCGCGACGCCACGGCGCGCCGCGGCGTACAGCTCGCGCACGAACGCCTGCGTGTAGTCGATCGCCTTCGCGCAGGCGGCCGCGGTCCTGAGCGCCGGGCCGCGCCCGGGCACGAGTGCCCGAGGCTTCAACGCACGCAACTTCTCCAGCGTCGCCGGCCACTCTCCAAGGTGCGCGTCGCCGGCGTAGATACCGGCGTTGTACTCGACCAGATCGCCCGAGAAGAGCACACGCTCGGACGGTATCCAGACGATCGTGTCACCGGCGGTGTGGCCGGCGCCCGGATGCAGGATCCGGACCTCGAGCTTGCCCATCCACAGGGTGAGCGCCTCGCGAAAGACGAGCGTCGGCCAGGTAAGGCCCGGAATGGATGCCTTGCCGCGAAACAGGCGCGGAAAGCGGCCGATCTCGCTCGCCATGTCCTGGCGCCCGCGCTCGCGGATCAGCTCGAGCGTTCCTTCGCTCGCGATCACCTGTTCGGCTCGGTAGGCCGAGGCGCCGAGCACGCGCACCGCGTGGTAGTGGCTGAGCACCACGTAGCGGATGGGCTTCGCGGTGACGCGCCGGATGCGCCGGATCACCTCGCGCGCCATTACCGGCGTCGCCTGCGCGTCCACCACCATGACGCCGTCGTCGCCGACGATGACGCCGGTGTTCGGATCGCCCTCGGCGGTGAACGCCCAGCAGCTCTTCGAGAGCCGCTCGAAGGCGATTTTCTTCGGTGCGGTGTCGGCTACGGAGGCGAACGGCTTGGTCATCGGCAAGTGCACCCCCAATTCGCGAAGCTGCTATCATAGCCGGCAGACAACGGACGATCGAAGGCACCTCCTTGCATGGGCCGCCCGGAGAAAATCCGCCTCGGCGACATCCTGGTCGCGCAGAAGCTCATCTCGCAGGAGCAGCTGGCGCGCGCGCTCGAGGAGCAGAAACGGAGCGGGCGCAAGCTCGGGCGGCTGCTCGTCGAGCAGGGTTTCGTCACCGACGAGCAGATCTGCGAGGCGATCTCGCGCCAGCTCGGCATCCCGTACGTCAACCTGAAGTACTACAACTTGAACCAGGAGCTGGTGCGCCGGCTGCCCGAGGCGCTCGCGCGCCGCTTGCGCGCCATCGTGCTTGAGGAACACGCCGGCGCCTATCTTGTCGGCATGGCCGATCCGACCGATCTGTTTGCCTATGACGAACTCGCGCGCGCGCTCAAGCGCGAGATCCGCGTCGCGGTGGTGAGCGAGCCGCTGCTGGTGCACACCATCGACCGGATCTACCGGCGCACCGAGCAGATCAGCGGGCTCGCAAAAGAGCTGGAGCGCGACGTCGGCGATGCCTACGTGGATTTCGGTGCACTCGGGGCCGGGGCGGGCGCCGAGGACGCGCCGGTGGTCAAGTTGCTGCAGAACGTGTTCGAGGACGCGGTGCAGGTGAACGCCTCCGACGTGCACATCGAACCGCAGGAGGACAAGCTCCAGATCCGCTTTCGCATCGACGGCGTGCTGATGCCGCAGGCCGAGGCCGACCCCAAGATCGGCCCGGCGGTCGCCCTGCGCCTGAAGCTGATGGCCGGCCTGGACATTTCCGAGAAGCGCCTGCCGCAGGACGGGCGGCTCAATGCACGGGTGCGCGACCAGGCGATCGACGTGCGCATCTCGACCATGCCGTCGCAGTACGGCGAGACGGTGGTGATGCGGCTGCTCAACCGCCAGGCGTCGCTTGCGCCGCTTGCCTCGCTCGGTATGACCGCACCGATGCTCGAGCGCTTTCGCGAGGTCATGGCGCGCCCGGCCGGCATGATCCTGGTGACCGGTCCGACCGGCAGCGGCAAGACCACCACACTGTATGCGGCGCTCGCCGAGCTGAACACGCCCGAGCGCAAGATCATCACAGTCGAGGACCCGGTCGAGTACCGCCTGCCCGGCATCACGCAGGTCCAGGTGAACGACAAGATCGACCTCACCTTCGCGCGCGTGCTGCGCTCGACGCTGCGCCAGGACCCCGACGTGATCCTGGTGGGCGAGATCCGGGACGAGGAGACCGCGCAGATCGCGCTGCGCGCTGCGCTCACCGGGCACCTGGTGTTTTCCACCCTGCACACCAAGGATGCCGCGAGCACGCCCCTGCGGCTGGTGGACATGGGCGCGCCGGCGTACATGGTCGCGGGGTCGCTGCACGCGGTGCTCGCGCAACGGCTGGTGAGGCTCATTTGCGAGACGTGTGCCGCGGACGCGGCTCCCGCTCCCCAGGAGGCGCGCTGGCTGGCGGCGCTGCCGAACCCGCTCGCGCCGGATGCGCGCCTGCGCCGCGGCCGCGGCTGCTCGCACTGCAACGGCAGTGGCTACGCCGGGCGCATCGGGGTGTACGAGATGCTGGAGATGACTCCGGAGCTTGTGCGGGCGGCCGGCCGCGCCGACCCGAACGTCTTTCTCGAGGCGGCGCGCGCCGCACTCCGAGGCCGCACGCTCACCGACCACGCGCTTGCGCTGGTGGCCGCCGGCCGCACCACCGTCGCCGAGGCGATGAAGGTCGCCGGGCAACTGGAGGACTAGAGGCGGTGCCGACCTATGCTTACCGCGCGCGCGGGGCGCGCGGCGAGCCGCTCAGCGGGCGGCTGGAGGCGGCGAGCGCCGATGCCGCCGCCGAGCAGCTGCTCGCGACCGGGATCACGCCGATCGAGATCCGCGAGGGCGGCGCCGAAGGCGCGTTCGCGCCGCCGCCGTGGCTGGCGAAGCTGCTCGCCCCGGCGGTCACGCTCTCGGACCTCATCCTGTTCTCGCGCCAGATGCACACCCTGCTCAAGGCCGGCGTGCCGATGCAGAGGGCACTCGGTGGGCTGCACGAGTCGGCGGCCAACCCGACGTTTCGCGAGGTGATCGCCGACCTGCGCGCGAGCCTGGACGCCGGCCGCGAGTTGTCGGTCGCGATGCGGCGGCACCCGCAGGTGTTCTCGCCGTTTTACGTCGCGATCGTGCGCGTCGGCGAGACGAGCGGAACGCTCGAAGAGGTGTTCCGGCGGCTGTTCGACTACCTCGAATTCGAGCGCGAGGTGCGCGAGCGGGTGAAGGCGGCGCTGCGCTACCCGGCGTTCGTCCTGGTCGCGATCGCGGCGGCGGTCGCGATCGTCAACTTCATGGTGATTCCGGCGTTCGCGCGCATTTTCGAGGGCGCGAACGTGCCGCTGCCGGCGCTCACCCGCGTGCTGATCGCGGTGTCGGATTTCTCGGTGCGCTACTGGTACCTGGTGGCGGGCGCCCTCGTCGGTGCGATCGTCGGTTTCCAGGCCTGGATCCGCACCGAGCGCGGGCGCCATCGGTGGGACCGCATCAAGCTGCGCCTGCCGGTGGTCGGCCCGATCCTGCTGCGGATCGCGCTCGCGCGCTTCGCGCGGGCGTTCTCGCTCGCGCTTGGCGCCGGCGTGCCGGTCGTTCAGGCTTTGACGGTGGTGGCGCGCGTGCTCGACAACGCCTACCTCGCCGCGCGCGTCGAGCAGATGCGCGAGGGCATCGAGCGCGGCGAGAGCGTCCTGCGCACCGCGGTGGCCACCGGCGTGTTCACGCCGGTGGTGCTGCAGATGGTGGCGGTGGGTGAGGAAAGCGGCGCGCTCGACGACCTGCTCGGCGAAATCGCCGACATGTACGAGCGCGAGGTGGATTACGAGATCAGGAACCTGAGCGCGAGCATCGAGCCGATCCTGACGGTCGCCCTCGGCGTGCTGGTGCTGATCCTCGCGCTCGGCGTGTTCCTCCCGATCTGGGAGATGGGCCGGGTGATGCTGCTGCGCAAGTAGGCGGCGCGCATGATGTACGGCAGGCGCCCGCTCAGCCGGCTGGAGGCGGCGATCTACGCCGCCGTGGCCGTGGCGCTGATCGGCGTGGCGCTCGATCGCATGCTGCGGGTTCTCGCTGCCGCCGAGCGCGACCTCGTCGCGCTCACGGTCGCGAATACGAACTCGGCGCTGCGCACTCGGCTGGCGGTCGCGTCGCTCCTCGATCGGCCGCTGCCGCCCGACTGGCGCAGCCGCAATCCGTTCGAGACCGCGGGCGTCGAGGTACGCCGCTTCGCCGGCGAGCGGCGCGGGGCGAGGGCAGCAGACCTGGAGCGCGGCGCATGGGCGTACGACAGCGACGCGCGCGAGCTGGTGTACCGGCCGCGCTATCCGATAGGGTTGAGCATCGCGGGCGGCGGCGAACTGCTGAGGTTCAGGCTGCAATCCGGCCCGCGCCCCGGCGATGTCGGACTGGTTGCCGCCACGAGCTACGTCTGGGAGCCTTGACCAAGGGCAGCCTGGAAATCGGAGCCTTCGCAGCGGTTATCTTGATGTCTTGGGATTCGGGCATCAGACAAGCCCGAAGCCATCCCGGTAGAACGGTAAATTTGCCTTTGACAACAAAGAGATATTCGGATAACCTGATTTTTCGTCTAAGACTTGGGGAAGCGCGTTGCTCTCGTTTTTCCGCAACCGCGCGCGAAAGGAGCCGGGCTGGCTTGCGGTGTTGGTGGGCGAAGACGCGATCCGCTTTGTCCACGCCGAACGCGCGCCGGGGGGCCGGGTGCGCGTGACGCTCGCTGGCGAGCGCTCCGGCGTGCAGGATTCCGCGGCCGCGCGGCGGGTAGTGCGCGAGCTGGATTTCAGCCGGTACCGCGCCACCACGCTGCTCGCGCGCGAGGAATACCAGATCATCGTCACCGACGCGCCGAACGTGCCGCGCGAGGAGCTGCGAGCGGCGATCCGCTGGCGCGTGAAGGATCTGCTGCGCTGCCACCCGGACGATGCGATGCTCGACGTGCTCGAGATTCCGCCGCCCACAGGCGGCGAAGGCAGGCCGACGCATCAGATGTTCGTCATCGCGGCGGAGAACTCATTCATCCAGGCGCGTGTGGATCGTTGCGCCGCGCTCGGCATCGAGCTTGCGGTGATCGAGGTCCCGGAGACGGCGCAGCGCAATCTCGCGACCGCTGCGCACGGCGACGGCACCGCGGTCGCGCTCATTCACCTGCTCGCCGACGGGGCGCTGATCACGATCAGCTACCGGGGCGAGCTGTACTTCGCGCGCTGGCTCGACATCGGCGCCGATCAGCTCGCGCTAGCGCGCCCCGAGCGCGAATCGCTCATGGACCGCGTCGCGCTCGAGGTGCAACGCAGCCTGGACCACTTCGACCGCCAGTACCGCTTCATCGGGCTGGGGAAGCTCCTCGTCGGACCGCTCGCCGCGGACGACGGTTTCACCGACCACCTGGCGCGTGCCGTCGGCATCGAGGTCGAGCCCTATCCGCTCGCCGAGGTGCTCGGCGGGCTGCCGGAGCCGCTCGGCGAACCCGGCCTGCAGGGGCGGCTGTTTCACCTGCTCGGTGCCGCCCTGCGCGAGGAAACCAAGGTGCCCTGAGGGCCGGATGCCGCAGCAGATCAACCTCTACAGCCCGATCTTTCTGAAGCGCGAGAAGCACTTCTCGGCGCGCATGATGGCCTATGGACTGGCGGTCGTCGCGGTGGCGCTGGCGGCGATCTACGCCTATGGATGGTTCGAGCACCTGGGGCTGTTGCGCGCGGCGCAGGAATACGAGACGCGCCTGGTGCAGGAGCGCGCGCGCTACACGGAAGCGACCCGGCGGCTGCTTTCGGAAGATGCGCGCAAGGCGCTCGAATCGGAGTCGGCGCGCTTGGCGCAGGAAATCGCGCGCCGGCGCAAGCTGCTCGAGTCGCTGCACGCAGGCGAGTACGGCAACGCCGAAGGCGTCTCGCCGTACTTCGCGGCGCTTGCGCGCCGCGCGATCCGCGGCGTCTGGCTGACCGGGGTGGCGGTGAGCGAGGGCGGCGGGGAGTTCGTAGTGAGCGGCCGGATGCTGGGCGCGGAGCTCGCACCGGTCTATCTGCGCGCCCTGGGCGAAGAGGAGGTGATGCGCGGCCGCCGCATCACGGAGCTGAAGCTTGCGCGCAAGAACGCGCCGGCGGCCGCGCCGGGGCAGCCGCCCGGCGCCGCGCCGATCGAGTTCGTCGAGTTCAGCTTCGTCGCACTGCGCGAGGCGACCGACGCGCCGCGCGCCGCCGCCGGCAAGGAGGCGCGGTGAAGGCGTGGCTCGCACGGCTGGCGGAGCGCATCGACGACGCGAGCCTGCGCGAGCGGCTGCTGATCTTCCTCGCCGCCGTCGGTGTGCTGGTGCTCGCCGCGCAGCTCGCGCTCTTCGACCCGCTGGAGCAGGCCAACCGCACGCGGCGCGACGCGATCCGGGGCTACCAGGAGGAGCTTGCGGAGCTGCAAAAGCAGTTGCAGCGCGTGCTCGCCGAGCGCGGCACCGACGCCGAGAAGCGTGCGCGCGAAAACGTCGAGGCGCTGCGGCGGGAGCTGGCCGAACTCGGCCGCAGGCTGGCCGAGGAGCAGCGCGCGTTCACCCCGCCGGAGCGCATGCGCGAGGTGCTCGAGCGCATGCTCGAGCCGCACCCGAACGTCGCGCTTGTGGAGCTGAAGACGCTCGCGGTGCAGCCGATCGTCGCCGGCGACCCGAAGACGCAGCGACCGGAAGCCTACCGGCATGGCGTGGAGCTCGTGCTGCGCGGCCGCTATCCCGATCTGTACGCGTACCTGGCGGCGCTCGAATCGTTGCCGACCCGGGTGTACTGGGGCAAAGTGGAGCTCGAGGCGCCCGCTTATCCGGTGCACACGCTGCGGGCGACGGTGTACACGATCAGCTTCGACCGGGCATGGCTCTCCGTCTGATCCTCGCGCTCGGCTGTCTCGCTCTCGGCGTGGGCGCGCGCGCGGCGCCGCTCGGCGATCCGACCCGCCCGCCGGAGGTGCAAGCCGAGGTCGTGGGCGCGGGCGCCGCCGGCGCAGGCCGCGTCGAGACGATCCTGATCGCGCCGGACCGGCGCCTGGCGGTGATCGGCGGGCGCATCGTGCGTGTCGGCGACGAGATCGGCGGCGCGCGCGTGGTCCGCATCCGCGAGGGCGGCGTGACGCTGCGGCGCGACGGCGTGACCGAGGAGCTGCCACTCTTTCAGGGCGTCGAGAAAAAGCTCCGCCCGCGCGCAATCAGGCAGGAGGCGAAATGAAGAATCTTGTCCCGCTCCTTGTCGCCGGGGCGCTTGCCGGCTGCGCGATGCCGCCGGCGCCCCCGTCGCAGGTCAGCCCCGAGATCCTCGGCGAGGTGCAAAAGGCCGGGGCGCGTAAGCCGCAGCCGCCCGCGTCCGCGCTCGACGAGGCGCTGCTGCCGCCGCTCAGGATGGAGTTGCCTGCCGTCGCCGGCCGCCCGCTCGAGCCGCGCTTCGACCTGTCGGTGAGCAATGCGCCGGCGCAGCAGGTGTTCCTGTCGCTTGCGACCGGAACGCGGTACAACATGCTCGTGCATCCGTCGGTGTCCGGGACGATCTCGATCCAGCTCAAGGACGTGACGCTCGAGGAGGCGCTGGAAGCGATCCGTGAACTGTACGGCTACGAGTACGAAAAGCAGGGCAGCCGCATCGTGGTACGCCCGGCTGGCTTGCAGACGCGCGTCTATCGGGTCAACTACCTCACCGGACAGCGCCGCGGCACGAGCGACGTGCGGGTGCAATCCGGCTCGGTGAGCGATGTCGCGGCCGGCGTCGCACCGGGTGCGGTGCCCGGCGCACCCGGAGCTGCGCCGGCAGGCGGTTTTCCGGGTGCCGCGCCCGGTCTTGCCCCCGGAATCGCGCGCGCGCTGGAAACGAGCCGGGTGCAGACGCAGCAGACGAGCGACTTCTGGGCGGGGCTCACCAAGGCGCTGGAGGCGATCGTCGGCACCGAGGGCGGGCGCGGCGTGGTGGTCACCCCGCATTCCGGCGTGGTCGTGGTACGCGCGATGCCGCAGGAGCTGCGCGCGGTGGAGCAGTACCTGCGCGAGACGCGCCTGGCGGTCGAGCGGCAGGTGATGCTCGAGGCGAAGATCATCGAGGTGACGCTCGCCGACGAATACCAGGCCGGCATCAACTGGGCGGCGTTCCGCAATTCCGGGCCGAACATCGCGCTGGGGCAATCCTCCAGCGCCACCGGCACGACGCAACTTGCCACGCGCGGCTCGACGACACCGCTTGCCGCCGGCAACCAGGCGGTGGACACCGCCGCTCGCATCGCCGCCACCGCCGGCTCCGCGCTCGCGGCGGCGAATCCGGCGACCGCGATCTTCGGCATCGCGCTGCAGACCTCGAACTTCGCCGCGCTGCTTCAGTTCCTGCAGACCCAGGGCAGCGTGCAGGTGCTCTCGAGCCCCCGGATCGCGGTGCTCAACAACCAGAAGGCGGTGCTGAAGGTGGGCACCGACGAGTTCTTCGTCACCAACGTCTCGACCACCACCACCACGACCGGCACCGCGACCCAGCAGACCCCGTCGGTGACCGTGGCGCCGTTCTTTTCCGGCATCGTGCTCGATGTCACCCCGCAGATCGCCGAGGGCGGTGCGATCATGCTGCACGTGCGCCCGTCGGTGAGCGAGGTGACCGAGAGCCGCCGCGTGGTGGATCTGGGCGGAACGCTGCCCTCGATCAACCTGCCGCTCGCCAAGAGCCAGGTGAGCGAGACCGACACCATCGTGCGGGCGACCGACGGCAACATCGTCGCGATCGGCGGCCTGATGAGCCTGGACGTGCGCGACAGCCGCGGCGGGCTGCCCGGCGGACCGGATCCGCTGCGCAACGCCAACCGGCAAACGCGCAAGAAAGAGCTGGTGATCCTCATCAAGCCGACGGTGATCTGGGGCGACCGGGACTGGGAAGCGGACCTGCGCGAGACCGGCGAGCGGCTGCGCGGCTTCTACCCGCCGCGCGAAGAGCGCGAGGGCGCGCGGCAGTGAACTACCTGCGGCACTACGGCCTGCGCGAGCCGCCCTTCGGCATCACGCCGGACACCAGCTTTTTCTTCGCCTGCCGCAGCACGCAGGAGGCGCTCAACGTTCTGCTGGTCGCGGTCGCCAACGGCGAGGGCTTCATCAAGATCACCGGTGAGGTGGGAACCGGAAAGACGCTGCTGTGCCGCAAGTTCCTCCGGACGATCGGCCCGGGCCATGTGACCGCGTACCTGCCGAATCCGATGCTCGATCCGCGCGGGCTATTCGCCGCACTCGCGGAAGAACTCGGCCTGACGGTGACCGCGCGGGAGGATGCCAGGCTATTGCTTCACGCGATCACTCGTACGCTGCTCGATCAGGCTCGCAATAGCAGGCGGGTGGTGCTCTGCCTGGACGAGGCGCAGGCGATGCCGACCGAGACGCTGGAGGCGTTGCGGCTGCTCACGAACCTGGAGACCGAGAAGCGCAAGCTCCTTCAGGTGGTGCTCTTCGGCCAGCCGGAGCTCGATCGCAGGCTCGCCGAGGCGCCGGTCCGGCAACTCGCGCAGCGCATCACGTTCCATTACCGGCTGCGCGGACTGGATGCCGACGAAGTCGGCACCTACGTCGCGCACCGCTTGGTGGTCGCCGGATACCGCGGCGAGCCTCTGTTCAGCGACGGCGCGCTCGCCGCCTTGCACCGCGCGAGCCGCGGCGTGCCGCGGCTGGTGAACATCCTGGCGCACAAGGCACTGCTCGCGCTCTTCGGCGAGGGGGGCAACCGGGTCGAGCGCCGCCACGTGCGCCTTGCTGCGACCGACACGCCTTCGGCGCGGCCGCTCGCCGGCTGGCGCGCGTGGATCGCGCCGGGTATCTCCCGCCTGAGGGCGAGCCGATGAGCCTCATCAACAAGGTGCTGCGCGAGCTGGACGAGCGCCAGGCGCTTGCCGGCGAGCCGGGCGCGCTACCGCCCAAGGAGGTGCGCGTCGTGGCGCAGGCGCGCGCGGGCGGACGCGAGTGGTTCTGGCGCGCCCTCGCGGTGCTGATGCTCGCCTGCGTCGGTTGGGTCGGCTGGGTTGCCTGGGAAATCTCGCCGCGGCAGATCGTGACCGAGGAAGGGTTGAGAGCCGGGGCGATGGCGCGCCGGCCGGCGGCCGCTCAGGCGGCCGCAGCGCAGCCTGCGCCGGCGTCCCCCGGCCCCGAAGCTGCGCCCGGCTCCCCGCGGGCAGAGGGCGCGACGGCACAGCCCCAGGCACGCCCATTGGTCGGCGAGCAGTTGCGACTCGCCGGCGTGCTGGAAACCCCGGTGAGCGAGCCTGCTGCGGGCGAGCAGCGCGCCGCCGCCACGGCGAAACCGCGGGGTCAGACGCGGCCGCCGGAGAGCGCGGCGCCACCGCCGGCGGCGAGCGCGCCCGCCCGGGAGCCGAAGCCGCTCGCGCTCGACGTTCTGCAGGCGCGAATACTTGCGCCGCCGGAGCGCGGCCCGGTGCGGGTCGAGCGCCGCGAGCGCGAGCCCTCGGCGCCCGAGCGCGCCGAGCGTGAGTTTCGCCGCGCGGTCGCGTTGCTGCGCGACGGGCGGCCGACGGAAGCCGAGCAGGTGCTCGCCGCGGCGATCGGAGCCGATCCCTCGCACGCCGCCGCGCGTCAGGCGCTCGTCGCGCTGCTCCTCGAGCGCGGGCGGCTCGACGAGAGCGCCAAACTGCTCGAAGACGGCCTCGCCATTCATCCCGGCAACGTCGCCTTCGCGGTGGCGCTCGCGCGCATTCACATCGAGCAGCGCAACGCGCCCGCGGCGCTCGCGGTGCTCGAGCCGCTGCGCCGCGAACTGCTCGCGAACGCGCGGCACGCGCAGCTGCTTGCCGCGGTCGAGCAGCGCCTGGAGCGCCATGCCGAGGCGGCCGAGGCGCTGCGCGCCGCGCTCGCCGCGGAGCCGGGAAACGGCGCCGCCTGGGCAGCGCTCGGGGTGTCGCTGGAGGCGCTCGGCCACAAGCCGGAGGCGGCCGAGGCCTACCGCCGGGCGCTTGCCGCCGGCGGGCTGAGCGCGCAGGTCGAGGAGCATGCAGAACGCCGCCTCCGTGCTCTGCGCTGAGCAGGCGGCGGGTTCGGCGGCCGCAGGTAGCGGCGCCCGCGCTTAGCGGCCGGCACGACCGAGCGGAAGGATTTCATCGCCTGCATCGGCGCCGGATGGTAGGTTCCAAAGGGAACATGGCGTGCCTGCGCGTTCTTTTTGCCTGCGCGGCGCTGGTCGCGGCCGCTGGCGCCGCCCGGGCGCAGATCGCCTTCGTCGGCGCAACGCAAGCGAGCAGCCCCGGAGTCACCGCGATCGCCTTCGTGGCGCAGCAAAGCGGGGACGGAAATACAGCCTCGCGCACGGTCGCCCGCCCCGGGGGCGTGGTGGTCGACCGCCTCATGATCGCGCAGGTGGTCGTCAAGGGAACCGGCTTTTCGATCACCGCGCCGTCCGGCTGGACGCTGGTGAACCAGGCGACCGCCGGCACCGGAGGGCAAGCTTTCACGCAGGCGATCTACTGGAAGCGCATGACCGCCACCGAACCGACGGACTACACCTGGGCATGGGGCGTGCCGCGGCGCAACGTAGTCGGCATCGTGTCGTACGACAACGTGGACCCGAACGGAGACCCGATCGTCGCCTGGACGGTGCAGACCGCGGCATCGAGTGCCACCATCACGATGAGCGGACTGACGACGGTCGCGCCGTCTTCCTGGATCGTGGCGCTCGCCGGCAGCTCGCGCTCGAGCAGCCATTCGACACCGGCCGGGATGACCGAGCGCTACGATCGAAATTCCGGTGGCGGCACCGGCGGCGTCACCGCCTCGCAGTCCACAGAGCTTCGCGCCACGCCGGGCGCGACCGGCAACCGCACCTCGACCATCGCCGCAGGGGCGGCCGCCAACATCGGCCACATGCTCGCGATCCAGCCCCGCGGCAGCACGCTCGCCCTCGCGGTTCCAGCCGGAGCGGTCGGCGACGTGCTGATCGCGTCTATCGCGTCGCGGCCGTGCAGCAGCACGAGCGGCAGTCCCTGCACCACGAGCATCGTCGCGCCGGCGGGCTGGACCGCGATCAACACCGTCAGCCAGACGACGGGCGCGGGCACCGGCGGGTTCGGCAACCAGTTGGCAGTTTATTTCCGCGTGACCGATGGTACGGAACCGGCGAGCTACACCTGGACGTTCGGCGGCACGCCGGTGAACAACGGCGTGGCCGGCGGGATGCTGCGATTCTCCGGGGTGGACAGCGCGAGCCCGATCGTCGCCGAGGCGGGACAGGCGACCCCATCCGGCACGGCTCACACCGCGCCGAGCATCACCACCACGGTGACGAACACGATGCTGGTTTCCTCGCACGCGGCGAACTCCTCGGCCTCCTGGACCCCGCCTGCCGGCATGACCGAGCAGGTGGACGCGGCTTCGCTTGCGGTCCCCAACAACCTCGGCATCTCGCTGGAGGTGAACACCGAGCCGTTCGCGCCCGCCGGCGCGACCGGCACGCGGACCGCGAGCTGGGTGTCGCCGCCGGCTGCAGACACCGGCGCGACGCACATGCTGGCGCTGCGGCCGGCGCCTGCGCTCCAGCACTATGCGATCAGCTACCCGGGAGGAGCGACCGCGGTGACCTGCGATCCACATCAGGTGACGATCACCGGCCACGACTCGTCGCACAATCCGGTCGCGCCCCCTGCCGGCACGGTGCTCACCCTCAACACCTCGACGGGCACCGGCGTCTGGACGACCAAGGACTCAGGCAGCGGCACCTGGACGCCGTCGGGGCTGAACAACGGGGTCGCGACTTACACCTGGCCGGGGGGCGAGACGAGCTTCACCGTGCGGCTGCGGCACAACACCCCGGTGAGCCTCGGCATCAACCTCTCGGACTCGAGCGGCCGGACCGAGGGCACCGGCTCGGAAGACCCGTCGCTCACCTTCGCCGATGCCGCCTTCAGGGTGACCGATGCCGCCGGCACTGCGACCGCCACGTTCGGCACTCACATCGCGGGGAAGAACTCGGACGTCGGGTTCGGGGCGCAGACGCGCTACCTGCAGGCGATCCGCACCGACACCAATAGCGGAAGCTGCGTCGCGCTCATCCAGAACCAGACGGTGAGCGTCGAGATGGCGGGCGCGCGGATCAATCCGACCGGCGGCGCGAGCCAGGTGAGCATCCGCAACAGCTCGGGCGCGATGGTGCCGGTCGCGACCAGCGCCGGCGCGCCGCCCGGAAGCTACACCAGCGTGTCGCTCGCCTTCGACGCGCAGTCCAAGGCGCCGCTCGTCTTCAACTACCCGGATGCGGGCAGCATCGCGATCTACGCGCGCTATGCGCTTCCGGCGCCGCCTGCGGGAACGTACGTGAGCGGCAGCTCGAACACCTTCGTCGTCCGGCCGTTCGGCCTTCGCATTTCCGGCGTGACGACGAGCGCCTCGCCCTCGCCGTCCGACCCTGCGCCCTATGTCGCCGGCCAGAACTTCAACGCGACGGTGACGGCGGTCGCCTGGAAGTCGGGCGACGACGCCGACAACGACGGCGTGCCCGACACCGATGCCCAGATCGCCGCGAACGCCGCGACCCCGAACTTCGGCCAGGAAACTCCGGCGGCGACCGCGACCCTGTCGCACACGCTCAACGCGCCTTCGGGAGGCGTAGCGGGAACGCTCGGTGGCAGCACCACCTTCACCGGCTTTGTCGCGGGCGCGAGCACGCAGGCGGTGAACTGGAGCGAGGTGGGGTTCATCAATCTCTTCGCGACCACTTCGAACTACCTGGGCGGCGGCCAGAACGTGACCAATTCGGCCGCCGGGCTGACCGGCGTCGGCCGCTTCAGGCCGGCTCATTTCGCGCTCACCGGGGCAAGCCTCGCGCACCGCACCGACAAGTCGTGCGCTCCGGCCTCCACCTTCACCTATCTGGGCGAGCGGTTCGACCTCTCGTTCACGCTGCAGGCGAGAAACAGCGCGAGCGCGATCACGCAGAACTACACCGGCGCCTACGCCAAGCTCGGCCTGACCGCGTTCTCGAACTACAACCTCGGCGCGCGCAGCGGCACGACGAACCTGACCCCGCGCCTGTCGGGACTGTCGGCGAGCGGCACCTGGTCGAACGGCAGCGCGAGCCCGACCCTCGCGGCGCTCGTCAGCCGCGCTTCGAGCCCGGAGCCGCCCTTCACCGCCGTCCAGTTCGGCATCGCGCCGACCGACGCCGACGGCGTGGCGATGAACACGCTCGACTTCGACGCAGACGGCGACAGCGTGAACGAGCGCAAGCGGCTCGACGGCGTCTCCGGGGAGCTGCGCTACGGCCGCATCCGGCTGGAGAACGCCAACGGCTCGGAATTGCTCGACCTGCCGGTGCCGATGCGCCTCGAGTACTACGCCGGCGCCTCCGGCTGGCAGGTCAATTCCGCCGATACCTGTTCGGCGGTCGCGGCCTCCGATTTCGCCTTCTCGTTCCCGGCCGACCCGAAGAACCAGCTCGCCGCCTGCGAGACGCGCGCGATCGTCGCCGGCACCCCGCCCGCGCAGACGCTCACGCTGGAAAAGCCGGGCGCCGGCAACCAGGGCTGGACCGATCTGACGCTCAACCTCGGAGCAGCGGCGAGCGGCAATACCTGCACCGCGATCGGCGGACCGGGTCCGGCGGCGAGCACCGCCAACATGCCGTACCTGCAGTTCAAGTGGAAGAATCCGGTGGACGAGAATCCGGGCGCGCGCGCCACCTTCGGCATGCAGCCCTCGCGCGGACCGGTGATCTACCGGCGCGAGCGCTACTGATCCGCGATGCGGCGCGCGGGCTTCACGCTGCTCGAGCTGGTCCTGGTGCTCGCGCTGGTGGGCATCCTCGCGGTCGTCGCATACCCGCGACTGGTCGGGCGCGAATTCCACGAGCGCGGCTTTCGCGACCAGGTGCTCGGCACGCTGCAGCACGCGCGGCGGCTCGCGGTCGCCGCGCGCCGCTACACCTGCATCAGCGTGGCGCCGGGCAGCGGACCGTCGGCGAGCGTCTCGGTGAGCCGCGACGCGACCGCGCCCGAGAGCGTCGCGACGGTGAACTGCACGGTCGCGCTGCCGCTGCCGCAGCCGGGGGCCGGCTGCGCGGCGAGCAACCAGGTATGCGCTCCCGGCGGCGTGTCGCTCTCGGCCTCGGTGACGGGCTTCGCGTTCGATCCGCTCGGCCGGGCGGTGGACTCTTCGAAGGCGGTGCTCACCACCACCCCGACGTTCACGGTGAGCAACCAGCCGGCGATCTCGGTCACGCCCGAGACCGGGGTGGCGCAATGAGCGCGCGGGTATCGCTCGGGCAAGCGGGCGTTGCGCGCGGCTTTTCGCTCGTCGAGCTGGTCGTCTTCATCGTGGTGGTCGGCGTCGGGCTTGCGGGCGTGCTCGCGGTGCTCAACCTCGCGACGCAAAAGAGCGCCGACCCGATGGTGCGCAAGCAGGCGCTCATGATCGCCGAGCAGATGCTGGAGGAAATCGCGCTCCAGCCCTTCGGGCCGAATGCGGGCGGCTGCACTTACGCGACCCGCAAGAACTGCAACGACGTGGACGATTACAACGGCTTCAGTTCGAGCACGATCCTCGACCTTTCGGGCGGCCCGGTTTCCGGGCTCTCGGGGTACTCGCTCGCGGTGACCGTCAGTTCCACCGCGGACCTGGCTCCGGTGCCTGGCACCGATGCGCGCCGCATCACGGTCACCGTCACCGGGCGGGGCGAATCGGTGACGCTCGTCGGCTACCGCACGCGCTATGACTGAGCGGCGCGGGCGCGGCTTCAGCCTGATCGAGGCGGCGATCGCGATCGCGATCCTCGGCGTCGTCGCCGCGGTGGTCGCGGTGTTCCTGCGCGGGCCGGCCGAGGGCTACTTCGACACCGCGCGCCGCGCGGCGCTCACCGAGGCCGCCGACAACGCGATCCGGCGGCTGGCGCGCGACGTGCGCGCGGCGCTGCCGAGCAGCGTGCGGCCGGGACCGACGAACCAGTGCTTCGAGTTCCTGCCCAACCACGGCGGCGGCCGCTACCGGATCGAACCGCAGGCGGGCGGCGGCGGCGACGTGCTCGATCTCACTACCGCCGACGGCGCCTTCGACGTGCTCGCGGCGAGCGCGCTGCCGAATTTCGGCGCGAGCGCAAGCGGCACCTACCAGGCGGTGGTGTACAACCTCGGCATCCCGGGGGCAGATGCCTATGCCGGCGACAACCGCACCGGCCTTGCCAGCACCTCGACCGCGAGCCTGTTCAACCTCACCCCGGCGAAGCAGTTTCCGTTCGGCTCGCCGGCGCGCCGGGTGCTGGTGACCGAGAACTTCGCGGTCGTCTACTCCTGCTCGGGCGGTGCGCTGCTTCGCTCCACCCGGCCGATCAGCGCCGCGCCGCTCGCGAGCTGCCCGGCGAGCGGAACGGCACTTGCCGCCAGCGTCTTTTCCTGCGCGTTCGACTACACCGCCGCGGTGAACACCCGGTTCGGGGTGCTCGCGGTGATGCTCGAGCTTTCTTCCGGCGGAGAGAAGGTCCAGCTCTACCACGAGATCCATGTGGATAACGTCCCGTAGCGAACCGGTCCGGGTGCGCCGGCGCTTCGAGCGCGGTATCGGCACGATCGCGGCACTGATCGTTCTCGTGATCCTCGCCGCGCTCGCGGCGGCGATCGCGGTGGTCTCCTCGAGCCAGCACGCCGGCGCCGCGCTCGACCTTCAGGGGGCGAAGGCGCTTCAGGCGGCGCGCGCCGGGTTCGAGTACGGCGTCTACCGGGCGATCGTCGAGACTCCGGCGAGCTGCGGCTCGACCAACCTGAACCTTTCCGCGACCGGCTTCACCGTCACCGTGAGCTGCACCGCGGTGGCCTCGGGCGACGCGGACGAAAGAGGGCTGGGCACGATTTACCGGATCCGCTCCACGGCCTGCCAACCGCCTTCGGGCGGCGCCTGCCCCGGGGATACCTCGTCGCCCTACTATGTCGAGCGCCACATCGAGGCGCTCGCCGAGCGCTCACCGTGAGACCGCGAGCGAAGGGCGGCCCTGGGGGGCGTGGCGAAAATGCAAAAAATTTCTCGAACGGTTCTTCGGTTCGGCCAAGAAGGTGTTGATTCGACGCGGCAATCGTGAGATACTGCGCCGCGCCTTGGCTTTGCCTTTTGTCCGAATTCCGGCTTGCGCCGACAGGACGGATGGGCGGGCCGGATGTCGGCTACCGGTTTTCATGAAAGAAGGGAGTGCCTCTAGATGAACCAGAACATGCAACAAGACCAGCAGGGCTTCACGTTGATCGAGCTGATCGTCGTCATCGTCATTCTCGGCATCCTCGCCGCGGTGGCGATCCCGAACTTCATCGATCTGCGCTCGGACGCAAAAAGGGCGGCCGCTCAGGGGATCGCCGGGGCGCTCTCATCCGCTGCGACCGTCAACTGGGCGGCCGCGCTCGCTTCGAATAGTGGCTCGGTCGCGGTTACCGGCGCAAATGCTTCGTGTGCCAATATCGCCAACAGCCTGCTGACCGGAGGCACAGCGCAATACTCCGGCTCGTTCACATTTACCGGCACAATAGCTTGCGGCACTGCCGGCGCGACCGGCGCTTGCTCGATCTCGAGTTCTCAGACGCCGACGGCGAGCGCCACGGCGACGATCATCTGCACCGGCTAGCACGGCAGCGCCGACGGGCCCAGGCGGCGTGAGCCGCATCGAGCGCGCGGCGCAGGAGCTGGCAGGCGCGTTCGAGAACCTCTTTCGCGCCCGGGCCGGGCGCCAGCCGAATCGCCAGCGCGCCGCCGCGCTGGCGGAGGAGCGCATCGAGGAATTCCTTCGAGCGGCGAGGGTGGCGCGGCGCGAGTATCGCCTGGGGCTGATCGGCCGGGCCAGGGTGGCGCACCGGCTGCAGCAGGTGCTCCTCCAGAAAGGGTATCCTGCGCCCATGGTGCGCCAGGTGCTCTTCGCGATGCTGGTGGATTCCTTTACCCGGATGTGAAGGCGCTCGTCGGGCGGATCGGCGCTCTTGCGATCGAATGGTGGCGCGCAAGAAGGGGGCTGGAGCCGCGCGCCGCTGCCCCGTCCGACACGGTGCAGCCGTCGGCCTTTCCGCGCCCTGCCGCGGGCGAGAAGATCCTCCTTCACGTCGGCTGCGGTCCCGCGCGCAAGGAGCACATCCCGGTCACCGCCTTCGCCGGAGCGCAGTGGCACGAGGTGCGCCTTGACATAGATCCGGCGGTCGCGCCCGACATCGTCGCCAGCATCACCGACCTTTCGGCGGTCCCGGATGCAGCCGCCGACGCGGTCTTTTCTTCCCACAGCATCGAGCATCTGTTTCCGCACGAGGTGCCGCGGGCGCTCGCAGAGTTTCACCGGGTGCTCAAGCCCGACGGGATCGCGCTCATGACCTGCCCGGATCTTCGCGCCGTCTGCCGCAGGGTGGCCGAGGGCCGCGAGGAGGAGGTGGCTTACGTCTCGCCCGACGGGCCGATCACGCCGCTCGACATGATCTACGGCTATACCAGGACCGGCAATCCGTTCATGGCGCACCGCTGGGGCTTCACGCTGCGTACGCTGGTCGAGGCGCTGCGCGCGGCCGGGTTTCGCTCGGTGATCGGCATCGAGCGCGAGGCCGCCTTCGACCTGTGGGCGCTCGCCGCCAAGGCGGCCCGCAGCGAGGACGAACTGCGTGCACTCGCCGCGAGCCATTTCCCGCAGGGCTGAGCGGCGCGCCGGGCTCGCGGCCGCGCTCTGGAGGGCGCTCGCCGCCTGGAGCGAGCGGCGCGCTCTGGAAGGAGCGACGCGCGCGTTCCTGCGCTTCGCCGGCGAATCGGGCGACGGCGAGGCGGCGCTCGCCCTTGCCAAGCGGCTGCTCGATCGCGACGAGAACCGCGAGGCAGCGCAGGTGCTCGCGCGGCTGCTCGAGCGCGATCCCGCGCGCGCGCGCGCCTGGATGATGCTCGGTGCGGCGCGCCGCAGGCTCGGCCAGCTCGATGACGCGGTGGCGGCGACCCGGCGCGCGCTCGAGCTCGAGCCGCGCTACGCCGAGGCGCGCAGCAATCTCGGCGAACTGCTCCTCGTGCGCGGTCGCGCGGCCGAGGCGCTCGAGGAGCTCGAGCGCGCGTTGCAGGAGGCTCCCGATCTGGTCGCCGCGTTGAACAACCGCGTGGCGGCGCTCTACGAGCTCGGCCGCTTCGGCGAGGCCGAACGCGCCGCGCGCGAGGCGATCGAGAGGCACCCGCAGGTGCCGCAGCTGCACGTCAACCTTGGCAACGTGTTGCTGCACACCGCGAGGGCGCGTCAGGCGGTGAAGGCGTACCGGCGCGCGCTCGAAGTGGATCCGAGCTGCGTCGAGGCCGCCTTCAGCCTCGCGATGCTCTACGGCGAGATCCCGAGCCTCGGGGCGTTTCGCGAGTACCTGGAAAGGGAGATCGCCGTCAAGGGCGAGTCGGCGCAGCGCCTCGCCGCGCTCGCGCTCGCGCGCCATGCGGCCGGCGACATCGCCGGCGCCGAGGCGGCGGCGCGCCGGGTGCTCGAGCTGCAGCCCGCGAATGTCGCGGCGCTGATGACGCTCGCCGGCTGCGTGAGCGCGCGCGGCGAGCACCAGGAGGCGGTGCGCATCCACGAGCGCACGCTCGCCGCCTGGCCGGAGCTGTACGCCGCCGCCTCGAACATCTGTTTCGAGGCGACCTACGTCGCCGAGTACTCGCCCGAAGAGGTGTTCGAGCGCCATCTCGAGTGGGCGCGCCGGTTCGAGGCACCGCGCCTTGCGCGCGCGTACCGCCATGCCCCCGGCGGCGACCCGGACAGGCGTCTTCGCATCGGCTACGTGTCGGGCGACTTCGGCAACCATCCGGTGGGATTTTTGCTGCGCGACGTCGTGCGCCGGCACGACAAGCGGCACTTCGAGATCCACTGCTTCTCGATGATGCGCAACGACGACGACATCACCCGGGCGATCCGGCAGGCGGCCGACCGCTGGCACGACGTGCTGCTCGATTCCGACGACGAACTGGCCGCGAAAATCCACGCCGAGGGCATTGACCTGCTCGTGGACCTGTCCGGCCACACCGCGTACCAGCGGCTGTGCGCGTTCGCGCTGCGGCCCGCGCCGGTGCAGGCGACCTGGATCGGGTACTTTCATTCGACCGGGCTTTCCTCGATCGACTACTTCATCACCGATCCGCACACCAGTCCGCGCGGTTGCGGCCAGCTCTTTTCCGAGACTCCGGTGTGGCTGCCGCACACGCGCTTTTGCTACTCGCCGCCGGAATACGCGCCCGCGGTGGCGCCTCCGCCCTGCGAGCGCCTGGGCAGGATCACCTTCGGTTGCTTCAACCGGCTGGAGAAGCTGGTGCCCGTGGTGCTCGACACCTGGGCCGAGATCCTGCGTCGCGTGCCGCAGGCGAGGCTGTTTCTGAAGGGCAAGGGGCTCGCCGAGGGCTCGGAGCGCGAGTGGATCGTCGGTGAATTCCGGCGCCGCGGCATCGCCAAGGACCGGCTCGAATTGCGCGACCGCTCGTCGCATCTGGAGATGCTCGCCGAATACGGCGAGGTGGACATCGCGCTCGATCCGTTTCCGTTCAACGGCGGCATGACCACGCTCGAGGCGCTCTGGATGGGCGTGCCCATCGTGACGCTCGAAGGCCGTGGGGTCGTCTCGCGCCAGACGTATTCCGCGCTCGCCAACATCGGCCTGCCGGAACTCGCCTACCCGACGCGGCAAGCCTACATCGCCGGCGCGGTCGCGCTGGCGCAGGATCGCGCGCGACTGGCACGGTTGCGCGGCGCGATTCGCAGCCACATGGCAGCGAGCCCGATTCTCCGGCCGGAAGAGTTCACGCGGGACCTGGAACGGCTCTACCGCGAGATGTGGCGCGCCTGGTGCGAGGGCCGCAAGCTCGCCTCCGCGATCGCATAGCCGGCGCGCATCAGATCAACTTCTCCAGCCGATAGCCGTAGTTGTAGATCGGCACCACCCGATAGCCCGATTCCGGGCGCAGGTCGAGCTTCTTGCGGATCTGGCTGACGTGCGTGTCCACGGTGCGCGTGTTGAGCTCCCGGCTCCTGCCCCAGACCGCCTCCTGCAGGTGGCCGCGCGACATCAGCCGTCCGATATTGCGAAAGAGCGCCACCGCGAGGTCGAACTCCTTGGGCGTGAGGTCAACTCTGCGGCCATCGCGCAGGATCTCTCCGCGCCGCACGTCTATCTCGAACGGCGGAAACGACAGGCGAGTTTCCTCCTCGCGCGGGTAGGCCCGGCGCAGCAGCGCGTGAACCCGGGCGAGCATCTCCGCCTGCCGCGGCGGCTTGATGATGTAATCGTCCGCGCCGTGCTCCAGAGCGAACACGATGTCCTGCTCGGAATCGCGTACGGTGACAAAGAGCACCGGCACCTGGCGCGAGACATGGCTGCGCAGCCACTGCAGCACCTCGACTCCCGGCACATCGGGCACCTGCCAGTCGAGGACGAAAAGGTCGAAGCTGTCGCGCGCGGCCTGCAGCATCAGCTCGCGCCCGGAGAGAAAGCCGTGCACGTCGTGGCCGTCCTGCGCCAGCCAGCGTCTGAGCAGTGCGAGCTGGTCCGGATCGTCTTCGAGTATCGCGACGCGCAATCGCTGCCTCCGTCCGCGGCCGGCCGGCCGGGTGCGCGAATGATACCGCCGGCGGCGCGATGGCGAGCCCTCCACCGTGTGGCAGAATGCGTGCCCCATTTTCCTGCGAGCAGGCCATGAGGATCGGATTGCTCGGCGGCGGCACCATCGCCCGGCTGGTTCTGGACGGGCTGCACCGCAAAGAATTGCCGGGCGCCAGCGTCGTCGCGCTCTGCGGGCGCGGCCCCGCTTCGCGCGGCGCGGCGCTCGCGCGCGAGTTCGGGGTGCCGTACGTGATCGGGCGCGAGGCGCTGCTCGCCGCCCGCCCGGAGGTGGTGCTGGAAGCGGCCTCGCACGAGGCGGTACGCGAGCACCTCGTGCCGCTCCTCGAATCGGGCGTGTCGGTGATCGTGCTCTCGGCGGGCGCGCTCTTTGACGACGCGCTGCGCACGCGCGCCGAAGACGCGGCGCGCCGCACCGGCGCGCGGCTGTACGTGCCCTCGGGCGGAATCGGCGGTCTGGACGCACTGAAAGGCGCGTGCGCCGCGGGCGTGGACGAGGTGACGATTCAGGTCGCCAAGCCGCCGGCCGCGTGGGAGGCCATTCCGTACGTGCAGGCGCTCGGCGTCAATCTCGCGGGCGTCGCGGGGGCGACGGTGCTGTTCGAAGGGCCGGCGCGCGACGGCGTGCCGCATTTCCCGCAGAACGTGAACATCGCCGCGGTGCTGGCGCTCGCCGGCGTCGGATTCGATCGCACGCGGCTGCGCGTGCTCGCCGATCCCGCGCTCGAGCGCAACACGCACACGATCCGCGTCGCCGGCCGCAGCGGCCGGTTCGAGGTGGTGCTCGAGAACGTGCCGACGCCGGAAAATCCGAAAACCTCGTGGCTTGCCTGCTACAGCGCGCTTGCCGCGCTGCGCGAGTTCGGTTCGCCGGTGCGCTACGGGACCTGATTCCGGAGCGGTTGCAAGCGCCTGATTGCACGGCATTTGCCGCGGGTGGCTCCGCTGCGGGCGCCCTCTGGCGCCCGTTCCGGGCCCGCCGTGCGCGAAGCGTTGACTAACCGACGGAAATCAAACATAATTTGCGGTTCCGCCGGAGGGGTGCCCGAGCGGTTAAAGGGGGCAGACTGTAAATCTGTTGGCCTTGCGCCTACGTTGGTTCGAATCCAACCCCCTCCACCGCTTGACGGCGGGCGCGGGATTCGAAGCCGGGCGCGCGCCCGCAGGCGCGCTGTCTTGCATGGGTGAAGGACAAGGAATGAAGCAAGCGGGCGGGTGTAGCTCAATGGCAGAGCAGAAGCCTTCCAAGCTTACGATGAGGGTTCGATTCCCTTCACCCGCTCCAGATTCTCGCAGGGGCGGCGGCCCATGTAGCTCAGTGGTAGAGCACTCCCTTGGTAAGGGAGAGGTCACGCGTTCAATCCGCGTCATGGGCACCATGACTGTTTAACGTACTTGGACATTTCCGACGATGGCAAAAGCAAAGTTCGAGCGCACCAAGCCGCACGTGAATGTCGGCACGATTGGGCATGTGGATCACGGCAAGACGACGCTGACGGCGGCGTTGACGCACATTTTGGCCAAGCGCTACGGGGGCGAGGCGAAGAACTACGATCAGATTGACAATGCGCCGGAGGAAAAGGCGCGCGGCATCACGATCAACACGGCGCACGTGGAGTATCAGACGGAGAAGCGGCACTATGCGCACGTGGACTGTCCGGGGCATGCCGACTACATCAAGAACATGATCACTGGGGCGGCGCAGATGGACGGGGCGATTCTGGTGGTGTCGGCCGCCGACGGGCCGATGCCGCAGACGCGCGAGCACATTTTGCTGGCGCGCCAGGTCGGGGTGCCCTACATCGTGGTGTATTTGAACAAGGCCGACATGGTCGATGACAAGGAGCTTCTGGAGCTGGTGGAGGTGGAGGTTCGGGAGCTTTTGTCCAAGTACGATTTTCCGGGCGACAAGACCCCGGTGATTGTGGGCTCGGCGCTGAAGGCGCTCGAAGGCGAGGACTCGGAGCTGGGGGTGCAGTCGGTGCTCAAGCTTGCGCAGGCGCTCGATGAGTACATTCCGACGCCCAAGCGCGAGATTGACAAGCCGTTTCTGATGCCGGTGGAGGACGTGTTTTCGATCTCGGGCCGGGGCACGGTGGTGACCGGGCGGGTCGAGCGCGGGGTGATCCGGGTGGGCGATGAGATCGAGATCGTGGGCATTCGGCCGACGCAAAAGACGGTGTGCACCGGGGTGGAGATGTTCCGCAAGCTCCTGGATGAGGGGCAGGCGGGGGACAACATCGGGGTGTTGCTGCGCGGCACCAAGCGCGAGGAGGTCGAGCGCGGTCAGGTGCTGGCCAAGCCGGGCACGATCACGCCGCACTCCAAGTTCGAGTGCGAGGTCTATGTGCTGTCCAAGGAAGAGGGCGGGCGGCACACGCCGTTTTTCAACAATTACCGGCCGCAGTTTTATTTCCGCACCACCGATGTGACCGGGGCGATCGAGCTGCCCAAGGGCACCGAGATGGTGATGCCGGGCGACAACGTGAAGATGACGGTGACGCTGATCACGCCGGTGGCGATGGAGCAGGGGCTGCGCTTTGCCATCCGCGAGGGCGGCAAGACCGTCGGCGCCGGCGTGGTGTCGAAGATCATCGAGTAGCGGGCGAGAGCGCCAGGGGCATAGCTCAATTGGCAGAGCGTCGGTCTCCAAAACCGAAGGTTGGGGGTTCGAGACCCTCTGCCCCTGCCACCGACTGAAGACGAACCGGATGCTGGATCACATCAAGCTCGGGCTTGGCGTCGCCCTCGTGGTGGCCGGAATCGCCGCCTACTACTGGTTCGGCGAGGCGCTGCTCGTGCTGCGCGTGCTGGCGGTGGCCGCCGGGGTGGCGGCCGGGGCGGCGGTGGCGCTCACCAGCGCGCCGGGCCGGGTCTTCCTCGCGTTCGCGCGTGAGGCGGTGGCCGAGGTGAAGAAGGTGGTCTGGCCGACGCGCAAGGAGACGATGCAGACCACGGCGGCGGTGTTCGCCTTCGTGGTGGTGATGGCGGTGTTCCTGTGGATCAGCGACAAGACCCTCGAATGGGTCCTCTACGAGCTGATCCTGGGCTGGAAGAAGACCTGATGCAAGCGAACCGCACGGAAGCGCACATGGCCAAACGCTGGTACGTGGTGCATGCCTATTCGGGCTTCGAGAAATCGGTGCAGCGCGCGCTCGAGGAACGCATTGCGCGCTCCGGGATGCAGGACAAGTTCGGCAGGATCCTGGTCCCGGTCGAGGAGGTGGTGGAAATGAAGGGCGGGCAGAAGCACACCTCCGAGCGCAAGTTCTTCCCGGGCTATGTGCTCGTCGAGATGGAGATGAACGACGACACCTGGCACCTGGTCAAGAACACCAGCAAGGTCACCGGCTTCGTCGGCGGCTCGGCGATGAAGCCGACGCCGATCTCCGAGAAGGAGGTCGAGGCTATCATGCAGCAGATGCGCGAGGGCGTGGAAAAGCCCAAGCCCAAGGTGCTGTTCGAGATCGGCGAGATGGTGCGCGTCAAGGAGGGGCCGTTTACCGATTTCCAGGGCACGGTCGAGGACGTCAACTACGAGAAGAACCGGCTGCGGGTGGCGGTGACGATCTTCGGGCGCTCGACGCCGGTGGAGCTGGAGTTCGGGCAGGTCGAGAAGGCGTAGGACGGGCAGCGCGCCCCGCAGGGGGCGCGGCGGGCGGCGCAGGCCGCGCAGCAACCGGGGAGGGCGCGCAAGCGCCCGCTTGAACCCGAAAGGAGACGGACGTGGCGAAGAAAGTGGTCGGTTACATCAAGCTGCAGGTGCCAGCGGGCAAGGCAAACCCCGCTCCGCCGATCGGGCCGGCGCTCGGCCAGAGGGGCCTCAACATCATGGAGTTCTGCAAGGCGTTCAACGCCCAGACGCAGAAGATGGAGCCCGGGCTGCCGCTGCCGGTGGTGATCACGGCGTACTCGGACAAGAGCTTCACCTTCGTGATCAAGACGCCGCCCACCACGGTGCTGATCAAGAAGGCGGCGGGGATCGAATCGGGCAGCGCGCGGCCGCACACCGACAAGGTGGGCAGGATCACGCGCAAGCAGGTCGAGGAGATCGCGCGGATCAAGATGCCGGACCTGAACGCGGCCGACCTGGAGGCGGCGATGCGTACGGTGGCCGGCAGCGCGCGCTCGATGGGTGTGATCGTGGAGGGGATGTAGATGGCACGCGTGTCCAAGCGCCGCAAGGCGATTCGCTCGCGCGTGGATCCGGCGAAGGCATATCCGGCGCTCGAGGCGATGAAGCTCGTCAAGGAGACCGCGACGGCGAAATTCGACGAATCCGTGGACGCGGCGGTCAACCTCGGCATTGACGCGAAGAAGACCGACCAGACGGTGCGCGGGGCGGTGGTGCTGCCGGCGGGCACCGGCAAGAAAGTGCGGGTGGCGGTGTTCGCGCAAGGGGAGAAGGCCGAGGCCGCGCGCGCGGCCGGCGCCGACGTGGTCGGCATGGAGGACCTCGCCGAGCAGGTGAAGGCGGGCAAGCTCGACTTCGACGTCGTGATCGCGGCGCCCGAGGCGATGCGCGTGGTCGGGCAGCTCGGGCAGATTCTCGGCCCGCGCGGGTTGATGCCGAACCCGAAGGTCGGCACGGTGACGCCCGACGTGGCGACGGCGGTGAAGAACGCCAAGGCCGGGCAGGTGCAGTTCCGTGCCGACAAGTCCGGCGTGGTGCACTGCCCGATCGGGCGCGCGTCGTTCACGCCCGAGCAGTTGCGCGACAACCTCGCGGCGCTGGTGGAGGCGCTGCAGCGCGCCCGGCCCGCCGGGGCGAAAGGCGTGTACCTGAAGAAGCTGTCGGTGTCGAGCACGATGGGCGTCGGCGTCCGGGTGGACCCGGGCTCGCTCTCGGCGCAGGCGCAGTAGCGAAGGAGCAGTCAGACGCAACGCAGAACTTTGGGCCGCCGCGGCGCCGCTTGCCGGGAATGCAGATTCCCGGCGGCGCGAGCGCGGCAGCTGTCAAAGACCGCAGGCGCCGGAGTCCGGCTTAATCGAGCAGTGGCCTGCGCAGACGGCGAACCCGGAGAAGGAACGAGCATGGAGTTCCTGATTCAAGGTCGCCATGGGGGGAGGGCCCGCGAGGGTCTTCCGGTGGATCAACACGCAAGGAGGTAGACCTTGGGTCTCAGTCTGGAGCGCAAGCGGGCGATGGTGGACGAAGTCGCCGCGCGGCTGGCCAAGGCGCAGGCGTTGATCGTCGCGGAAAACCGCGGCCTCGACGTCGCGGCGATCACCGGTCTGCGCGCCAAGGCGCGCAAGTCCGGGCTCTACCTGCGGGTGCTGAAGAACACGCTTGCGCGGCGAGCCGTCAAGGGCACGCCGTTCGAGGGGCTGTCCGACCAGATGGCCGGGCCGCTCGTGTACTGCATCGCGCAGGATCCGGTCGCCGGCGCCAAGGTGCTGGCCGAGTTCGCCAAAGACCACGAGCGGCTGGTGATCAAGGGCGGTGCGATGCCGGGCACCCTGATGTCCGCGCAGGACGTCAAGGTGCTGGCGACGATGCCGAGCCGCGAGGAGCTGCTGGCGAAGCTGATGGCGACGATGCGAGCACCGATCGTGCAGCTGGTGCGGACGATGAACGAGGTGCCGGCGCGTTTCGTGCGCACGCTTGCCGCGGTGCGCGACGCGCGCGAGAAGGCCGCGGCGTAGGCGGCTGCCGGTCAGGAACTCACATACACGGAGACAACGATGGAACGAGCACAGATTCTCGAAGCAGTGGCGAAGCTGAGCGTCCTGGAGCTGTCGCAGCTCATCAAGGACATGGAGGAAAAGTTCGGCGTGTCGGCGGCCGCGGCGGTCGCGGTCGCCGGCCCGGCGGCCGGTGCCCCGGCCGCGGCCGCGGCGCCGGCGGAGGAAAAGACCGAATTCACCGTCATGCTGGTGAGCCCCGGCGCGAACAAGGTGAACGTGATCAAGGCGGTGCGCGAGGTCACCAGCCTCGGGCTCAAGGAGGCCAAGGACCTCGTGGACGGGGCGCCCAAGCCGGTCAAGGAGGGCATCTCGAAGGCCGACGCCGAGGCGATCGCCAAGAAGCTCACCGACGCCGGCGCCAAGGTCGAGATCAAATAGCGCCGCGCTCGGGTACCGGGGGCGGTGCGCGCCGTCCCCGGCCCCGAGGTCAGCGGAAAGGCCGGCGCCTTTCCCCTGATCTCCGGAGCGTCTCCCCTGGGAGCATTCATGAGCTACTCGTTGACCGAGCGTAAACGTATCCGCAAGAGCTTCGCCAAGCGCACCGTCGTGCAGGACGTGCCGTTCCTGCTGGCGACGCAGCTCGAGTCCTACGCCGCGTTCCTGCAGGCACACGTGCCGCCGCCGGAGCGCAAGAACGAGGGCCTGCAGGCCGCCTTCACCTCGATCTTCCCGATCGTGTCGCATTCGGGCAACGCGCGCCTGGAGTTCGTCAGCTACCAGCTCGGCGAGCCGCCGTTCGACGTCAAGGAGTGCCAGCAGCGCGGGCTCACCTACGCGAGCCCGTTGCGCGCCAAGGTGCGCCTGGTCATCCTCGACAAGGACGCGCCGAAGCCGACCGCCAAGGAAGTGAAGGAGCAGGAGGTGTACATGGGCGAGATCCCGCTCATGACCACGACCGGCTCGTTCATCATCAACGGCACCGAGCGGGTGATCGTCAGCCAGCTGCACCGCTCGCCGGGAGTGTTCTTCGAGCACGACCGGGGCAAGACGCACAGCTCGGGCAAGCTTCTGTTTTCGGCGCGCATCATCCCCTACCGCGGCTCGTGGCTCGACTTCGAGTTCGACCCGAAGGACATCGTGTTCTTCCGGGTGGACCGCCGCCGCAAGATGCCGGTGACGATCCTGCTCAAGGCCCTGGGCTACACGCCGGAGCGGATCCTGAGGGAATTCTTCGCCTTCGACACCTTCCACCTCGAGCCGCAGGGCGTGCAGTTCGAGGTCGTGCCCGAGCGCCTGCGCGGCGAGGTGGCGCGCTTCGACATCACCGACCAGTCGGGCCGCGTGATCGTGGCCAAGGACAAGCGCATCACCGTCAAGCACATCCGCGAGATGGAGGCGGCCGGCATCCGCCGCATCGCCGCGCCCGACGAGTTCATCATCGGGCGCACGCTGGCGCACAACGTCGTCAACCCCGGCACCGGGGAAATCGTCGCCAACGCCAACGAGGAAATCACCGACGCGCTGCTCGGCAAGCTGCGCGAGCACGGCATCACCAAGGTGCAGACGCTGTTCACCAACGATCTCGATCAGGGGCCGTACATCTCGCAGACGCTGCGCACCGACGACACCGCCGACATGACGGCGGCGCGGGTCGCGATCTATCGCATGATGCGCCCGGGCGAGCCGCCGACGGAGGACGCGGTCGAGACGCTGTTCAACGGCCTCTTTTTCTCCGAGGAGCGCTACGACCTCTCGGCGGTGGGGCGGATGAAGTTCAACCGCCGCATCGGCGCGCCCGGCGAGACGAGCTGGCAGATCCGGCTGAAGAACATCGCGCTCTCGCGCGAGGCGGAAGAGGCGCTGCGCGCCTACTTCGGCCACGCGCCGGAGCTCTCGCTCGGCAAGGTGTCGCTGGAAGGCATCGCGACCGAGGCCGAGGCGCAGGCGCTGGTCGACAGGATGTACCAGGACCTGAAGGCGAAGGGCGTGGACCGGGCGAAGCTCGAGGCGAAGGTCGAGCAGCGGTTCACGCTCTCGCCGAGGGACATCGTCGAGGTGATCCGGATTCTGGTCGAGCTGCGCAACGGCCGCGGCGAGATCGACGACATCGATCATCTCGGCAACCGGCGCGTGCGCTCGGTGGGCGAGCTGGCGGAAAACCAGTTCCGGGCGGGCCTGGTGCGCGTCGAGCGGGCGGTGAAGGAGCGCCTGTCGCAGGCGGAGTCCGAGAACCTCATGCCGCACGACCTGATCAACGCCAAGCCGATCTCGGCGGCGATCAAGGAGTTCTTCGGCTCCTCGCAGCTCTCGCAGTTCATGGACCAGACCAATCCGCTGTCCGAGATCACGCACAAGCGGCGCGTCTCGGCGCTGGGGCCGGGAGGATTGACGAGGGAGCGGGCGGGCTTCGAGGTGCGCGACGTCCATCCGACGCACTACGGGCGCGTCTGCCCGATCGAGACGCCGGAGGGGCCGAACATCGGCCTCATCAACTCGCTCGCCCTCTATGCGCGCACCAACAAGTACGGGTTCCTGGAGACGCCGTACCGCCGGGTGAAGGACGGCAAGGTCACCGACGAGATCGTGTACCTGTCGGCGATCGAGGAGGGCAACTACGTCATCGCCCAGGCGAACGCCTCGGTGGACAAGTCGGGCCGGCTGACCGACACGCTGGTGTCGTGCCGCTACAAGAGCGAGTTCGAGCTGAAATCGCCCGACGAAGTGCAGTTCATGGACGTGGCGCCCTCGCAAATCGTGTCGGTGGCGGCCTCGCTCATCCCGTTCCTCGAGCACGACGACGCCAACCGCGCGCTGATGGGCTCGAACATGCAGCGCCAGGCGGTGCCGTGCCTGCGGCCGGAGAAGCCGCTGGTCGGCACCGGCATCGAGCGCACCGCCGCGGTGGACTCGGGCACCTGCGTCATCGCGCTGCGCGGCGGGGTGGTGGACTACGTCGACGCGAACCGCATCGTGGTGCGCGTCAACGACGACGAGACCGCGCCCGGCGACGTCGGCGTGGACATCTACAAGCTCACCAAGTACACGCGCTCGAACCAGAACACCAACATCAACCAGCGTCCGATCGTGAAGCCGGGCGAGCGCATCGCGCGCGGCGACGTCATCGCCGACGGCGCCTCGACCGATCTGGGCGAACTCGCGCTCGGCCAGAACATGCTGGTCGCGTTCATGCCGTGGAACGGCTACAACTTCGAGGACTCGATCCTGATCTCCGAGCGCGTGGTCGCCGACGAGCGCTTCACCTCGATCCACATCGAGGAGCTGACCGTGGTCGCGCGCGACACGAAGCTCGGGCCGGAGGAGATCACGCGCGACATCTCCAACCTGTCGGAGGCGCAGCTCTCGCGCCTGGACGAGTCCGGCATCGTCTACATCGGTGCCGAGGTCGAGGCGGGCGACGTGCTGGTCGGCAAGGTGACGCCGAAGGGCGAGACGCAGCTCACGCCCGAAGAGAAGCTGCTGCGCGCCATCTTCGGCGAGAAGGCCTCGGACGTGAAGGACACGAGCCTCAGGGTGCCCTCGGGCATCAGCGGCACGGTGATCGACGTGCAGGTGTTCACCCGCGAGGGCATCGAGCGCGACAAGAGGAGCCAGTCCATCATCGAGGAGGAGCTCAAGCGCTACAAGACCGACCTCGCCGACCAGATGCGCATCGTCGAGGCCGACACCTTCGAGCGTCTGGAGCGGCTGCTCATCGGCAAGACGGCGAACGGCGGCCCGAAGCGCCTCGCCAAAGGCACGAAGATCACGAAGAGCTACCTGGAGTCGCTGGAGAAGTACGACTGGTTCGACATCCGGCTCGCCAACGAGGAAGCGGCGGCGCAGCTCGAGGCGCTCAAGGAGTCGCTGTCGCAGAAGCGGCGCGAGTTCGACGCGATGTTCGAGGCGAAGAAGAAGAAGCTCACCCAGGGCGACGAGCTGCCGCCGGGGGTGCTGAAGATGGTGAAGGTGTACGTCGCGGTCAAGCGCAGGCTGCAGCCCGGCGACAAGATGGCCGGCCGCCACGGCAACAAGGGCGTGATCTCCAAGATCGTGCCGGTCGAGGACATGCCGTACATGGCCGACGGCACCCCCGTGGACATCGTGCTCAATCCGCTCGGCGTGCCTTCGCGCATGAACGTCGGCCAGATCCTGGAGACGCACCTCGGCTGGGCGGCCAAGGGGCTCGGGCTGAGAATCGGCGAGATGCTGAAGGCGCAGGCGAAGGCTGCCGAGCTGCGCCGGTTCCTCGAGCGCATCTACAACGCGAGCGGCCGGCCCGAGGACCTGGCGAGCCTGTCTGACGAGGAGGTGCTGCAGCTTGCCGAGAACCTGAAGGACGGCGTGCCGTTCGCCACGCCGGTGTTCGACGGGGCGTCGGAAGCCGAGATCAACGCGATGCTGGAACTGGCCGGACTGCCGACCTCCGGCCAGGTGACCCTGTACGACGGCCGCACCGGCGAGGCGTTCGATCGCCCGGTGACAATCGGCTACATGCACGTGCTCAAGCTCCATCACCTGGTGGACGACAAGATGCACGCCCGCTCCACCGGGCCGTACTCGCTGGTGACGCAGCAGCCGCTCGGCGGCAAGGCGCAGTTCGGCGGCCAGCGCTTCGGCGAGATGGAGGTGTGGGCGCTGGAGGCCTACGGCGCGGCGTACACGCTGCAGGAGATGCTCACGGTGAAGTCCGACGACATCAACGGCCGCACCAAGGTGTACGAGAACATCGTCAAGGGCGAGCACAAGATCGACGCCGGGATGCCCGAGTCCTTCAACGTGCTGGTGAAGGAAATCCGGTCGCTCGGCATCGACATTGACCTGGAGAGGTACTGAAGAATGAAAGCGCTTCTTGATCTCTTCAAGCAGGTCCAGCAGGACGAGGAGTTCGACGCGATCCGCATCGGGCTCGCCTCGCCCGAAAAGATCCGCTCCTGGTCCTACGGCGAAGTGAAAAAGCCGGAGACCATCAACTACCGCACCTTCAAGCCGGAGCGCGACGGCCTGTTCTGCGCCAAGATCTTCGGGCCGATCAAGGACTACGAGTGCCTGTGCGGCAAGTACAAGCGCCTCAAGCACCGCGGCGTGATCTGCGAAAAATGCGGCGTCGAGGTGACGCTCGCGAAGGTGCGCCGCGAGCGCATGGGCCACATCGAGCTGGCGAGCCCGGTGGCGCACATCTGGTTCCTGAAGAGCCTGCCGTCGCGCCTTGGGCTGGTGCTCGACATGACGCTGCGGGACATCGAGCGGGTGCTCTATTTCGAGGCCTATGTGGTCACCGACCCGGGCCTGACGCCGCTCAAGCGCGGCCAGCTGCTCACCGAGGACGATTACCTCGCCAAGGTCGAGGAGTACGGCGACGACTTCTCCGCCGCCATGGGCGCGGAGGGCATCCGCACGCTGCTGCGCACGCTCGACCTCAACCGCGAGATCGACAACCTGCGCAAGGAGCTCGAGGGCACCACCTCGGACGCGAAAATCAAGAAGTTCGCCAAGCGCCTCAAGGTTCTGGAGGGCTTCAAGAACTCGAACATCAAGCCCGAGTGGATGATCATGGACGTGCTGCCGGTGCTGCCGCCGGAGCTGCGGCCGCTGGTGCCACTCGACGGCGGGCGCTTCGCCACCAGCGACCTGAACGACCTGTACCGGCGCGTGATCAACCGCAACAACCGGCTCAAGCGCCTGCTCGAGCTGAAGGCGCCCGAGATCATCGTGCGCAACGAAAAGAGGATGCTGCAGGAGGCGGTGGACTCGCTGCTCGACAACGGCCGGCGCGGCAAGGCGATGACCGGGGCGAACAAGCGGCCGCTGAAGTCGCTCGCCGACATGATCAAGGGCAAGGGCGGGCGCTTCCGCCAGAACCTGCTCGGCAAGCGCGTGGATTACTCCGGCCGCTCGGTGATCGTGGTGGGGCCCCAGCTCAAGCTGCACCAGTGCGGGCTGCCGAAGAAGATGGCGCTGGAGCTGTTCAAGCCGTTCATCTTCCACAAGCTGGAGATCATGGGCCTCGCCACCACGATCAAGGCCGCCAAGCGCCTGGTCGAGCAGGAAGTGCCCGAGGTGTGGGACATCCTGGAGGAGGTGATCCGCGAGCACCCGGTGCTGCTCAACCGCGCGCCGACGCTGCACCGCCTCGGCATCCAGGCGTTCGAGCCGGTGCTGATCGAGGGCAAGGCGATCCAGCTCCATCCGCTGGTGTGCGCCGCGTTCAACGCCGACTTCGACGGCGACCAGATGGCGGTGCACGTGCCGCTGTCGCTCGAGGCGCAGATGGAGGCGAGAACGCTCATGCTCGCCACGAACAACATCCTGTCGCCCGCCAACGGCGAGCCGATCATCGTGCCGACGCAGGACATCGTGCTCGGGCTGTATTACGCCACGCGCGAGCGGATCAACGCTCGCGGCGAGGGCATGTGCTTTGCCGATGTCGCCGAGGTCTCCCGCGCCTACGAGTCGCGCCAGGTGGATCTGCACGCGCGCATCCAGGTGCGCATCCGGGAGATCGAGCCCGCCGGCGACGGCGAGAGCCGCGAGAAAATCACGCGCTATGAAACGACCGTCGGCCGGGCGCTGCTTTCGGAGATCCTGCCGGCGGGGCTGCCGTTCGAGCTGCTCAACCGGCCGCTGAAGAAGAAGGAGATCTCGCGGCTGATCAACGCCGCGTTCCGGCGCTGCGGCCTGCGCGAGACGGTGATCTTCGCCGACAAGCTGATGCAGGCGGGCTTTGCCTTCGCCACGCGCGCGGGAATTTCCTTCGGCGTGCACGACATGCGCATCCCGGAGCAGAAGGCGGCGCTCATCCGCGAGGCCGAGGCCGAGGTGAAGGAGATCGAGAACCAGTACACCTCGGGCCTGGTCACCGCCGGCGAGCGCTACAACAAGGTCGTGGACATCTGGTCGCGCTGCAGCGAGCAGGTGGGCAAGGTCATGATGGAGCAGCTCGGCACCGAGGAAGTCACCGATCGCCACGGCCGCAAGGTGCGGCAGGAGGCGTTCAACTCGATCTACATGATGGCCGACTCCGGCGCGCGCGGCTCGGCGGCGCAGATCCGGCAGCTCGCCGGCATGCGCGGCCTGATGGCCAAGCCCGACGGCTCGATCATCGAGACGCCGATCACGGCGAACTTCCGCGAGGGCCTGAACGTGCTGCAGTACTTCATCTCGACGCACGGGGCGCGCAAGGGCCTTGCCGATACGGCGCTGAAGACCGCCAACTCCGGCTACCTCACGCGCCGGCTGGTGGACGTCACCCAGGATCTCGTCGTGACCGAAGAGGATTGCGGGACGTCGAACGGCGTCGTGATGAAGGCGCTGGTCGAGGGCGGCGAGGTGGTCGAGGCGCTCAAGGAGCGCATCCTCGGGCGCGTGCTCGCCGCCGACCTCCTGCATCCGGACACGCAGGAGGTGGTGTGCGCGGCGGGGACGCTGCTCGACGAGGAGGCGGTGGAGCGCATCGACAGCCTCGGCATCGACGAGGTGAAGGTGCGCACCGTGCTCACCTGCGAGACCCGCTGGGGGGTGTGCGCCAAGTGCTACGGCCGCGACCTCGGGCGCGGTTCGCTCGTCAACGTCGGCGAGGCGATCGGCGTCATCGCCGCGCAGTCCATCGGCGAGCCGGGCACCCAGCTCACCATGCGCACGTTCCACATCGGCGGCGCCGCCTCGCGGACGGCGGTGCAGAGCCACGTCGAGGCGAAGTCAGCCGGCACGGTGCGCTTCGCCCCCACCATGCGCTACGTCACCAACGCCAAGGGCGACAAGGTGGTGATTTCGCGCTCCGGCGAGGTGATGATCGTGGACGACGCGCATCGCGAGCGCGAACGGCACAAGGTGCCCTACGGAGCGCTGCTCGCGGTCACCGACGGCACGACGGTCAAGGCGGGCACCACGCTCGCCTCCTGGGATCCGCATCACCGGCCGATCATCACCGAATACGCCGGCACGGTGCGCTTCGAGAACATCGAGGAGGGCGTCACGGTCGCCAAGCAGATCGACGAGGTGACCGGCCTGGCGACGCTGGTGGTCATCGATCCCAAGCGCCGCGGTGTCGCGGCGGCGAAGGGTGTGCGGCCGTCGGTCAAGCTCGTGAACGAATCGGGCGAGGAAGTGCGCATCGCCGGCACCGACCACGCCGTCAACATCAGCTTCCCGGTGGGCGCCGTGATCGCGGTGCGCGACGGGCAGCAGGTGGCCGTCGGCGAGGTGCTGGCGCGCATCCCGCAGGAGACCTCGAAGACGCGTGACATCACCGGGGGCCTGCCGCGCGTGGCCGAGCTGTTCGAGGCGCGCTCGCCCAAGGACGCCGGCATCCTCGCCGAAGTCACCGGCACCGTGTCGTTCGGCAAGGACACCAAGGGCAAGCAGCGCCTGGTGATCACCGAGCCGGAGGGCACGCAGCACGAGTACCTGATTCCGAAGGACAAGCACGTGCTGGTGCACGACGGCCAGGTGGTGAACAAGGGCGAGCTGATCGTGGACGGCTCGACCGACCCGCACGACCTGCTGCGCCTGCTCGGGGTCGAGGCGCTCGCGCGCTACATCATCGACGAGGTGCAGGACGTGTATCGCCTGCAGGGCGTCAAGATCAACGACAAGCACATCGAGGTGATCGTGCGGCAGATGCTGCGGCGGGTGGAGATCGAGGACCCGGGCGAAACCTCCTTCATCCAGGGCGAGCAGGTCGAGCGCGCCGAGGTGCTGGAGGAGAACGAGAAGGCCGAGCGCGAAGGCAGGAAGCCGGCCACGTACCGCAACATGCTCCTCGGGATCACCAAGGCGTCGCTCTCGACCGACTCGTTCATCTCGGCCGCGTCGTTCCAGGAGACGACGCGCGTGCTCACCGAGGCGGCGATCATGGGCAAGAGGGACGAGCTGCGCGGTCTGAAGGAGAACGTGATCGTCGGGCGCCTGATCCCGGCGGGCACCGGCCTTGCCTACCACCACGTGCGCAAGGCGCAGGCCGCCGAGGCGCCGCTTGCCGAACTCGCCCCGGCGGAGGAGCCGAGCGCCGCGGAAGCGACGGCGGGCGGCGGCTGACCCGCATGGCGCGGGCCGGGAAAGGGCGCCACGGCGCCCTTTTTCTTTCCGGCGGCCGCCAGATGATCGTCGTGTGGCTCTCGGAATCCGAGGTGCGCGAGTACTACGGGGCGGTCTTCCTGAGCGTGTACCTCGCCTCGATCTGGTGGCGGCTGCGGCGCGCCTGAAGGCGGCTATTTCGCCGCCGCCGGCCGCTCGAACGATTTGAGCCGTACCTTGCCGTTGACGAACTGCACGGTGATCACCGCGCCGTCGCCCACCCAGCGCGACGACGTGCCGGAGACGCCGAACACGCTCACGCTCGCCGAATCCGTCGCTGCGCCGAGAACGGCACGGACTTCCTCCTCGCTCATCGCGTCGCGGATGCGCGCGAAGTTCTCCTCGGTCACCCGCGCGCAGGCGCCGAGCAGCAGCGCGCCCGCGAGGACGAGCGCTCGACCTTTCATGGCGAAACTATAATCCGGGCGGTGCAAATCCGTCCCGCCCGCGCCGAGGATTTGGCGGCGATCCGCGACATTTATGCGCACCACGTCCTTCACGGGCTGGCTTCCTTCGAGGAGGCGCCGCCGGACCTCGGCGAGATCCGGCGCCGCTACGGTGAGGTCTGCAAGCTGGGCCTGCCGTGGCTGGTCGCCGAGGACGCGGGCGAAGTCTGCGGCTACGCCTATTGCGCCCCGTACCGCACCCGTCCGGCTTACCGCTACACGCTGGAGGACTCGGTCTACGTGCGCAACGGCCGCCAGGGCCACGGCATCGGGCGCATGCTGCTTGCCGAGCTGATCGCCCGCTCGGGCGCGCTCGGTTACCGCCAGATGGTCGCGGTGATCGGCGACAGCGCCAACGCCGCCTCGATCCGGCTGCACGCGAGGCTCGGCTTTCTGCGCGTCGGCACCCTGCGTTCGGCGGGATGGAAACTGGGCCGCTGGGTGGACAGCGTGCTCATGCAGCGGCCACTCGGGCCCGGGGACATGACGCCGCCGGACACCCGCGCGCGCTAGACGGTCAGCACCACCTTGCCCTTGACGCGGCGCTCGGCCATGAGCCGGAGCGCCTCGGCCGCCTTCTCCAGCGGCAGGATCTGCGACACATGCGGCCTGAGCCTGCCTTCGCGGTACCAGGCGCCGAGCTGCGCGATGCTCTCGGCAAAAGCGCGCGGCTCGCGGCGCGCGAACTCGCCCCAGAACACGCCGACGATCGCGCAGCCCTTGAGCAGCGGCAGGTTGAGCGGAATCTTGGGGATCTCGCCGGCTGCGAAGCCGACGACCAGCAGCCGGCCGCGCCAGGCGGTGGCGCGAAGCGCGGGTTCGGTATAGGGGCCGCCCACCGCGTCGTAGACCACGTCCACACCGCGCCCGGCGGTGATTTCGCGGATGTGCTCGCGCAGATCTTCGGTCGCGTAGTTGACGAGCGCGTCGGCACCGTGCTCGCGGCACACCTCGAGCTTGTCGGCGCTGGAGGCGCAGGCGATGACGTGCGCCCCGAGCGCCTTGCCGATCTCGATCGCGGCAAGACCGACGCCGCCCGCGGCGCCGAGCACGGCGAGCGTCTCGCCGCGTCGTAGCGCGCCGCGATCGCGCAGCGCGTGGTCCGAGGTGCCGTAGGTGAGCAGGAACGCCGAGGCGGTAGCGAAATCCATGCCCTCCGGAATCGGCACCAGGCGTCCGGCCTCGACCTTCACCTCCTCGGCAAAAGCGCCGTAGGTGGTGAAGGCGATGACGCGGTCGCCGGGCTTCACGTTCCTGACGCCCTCGCCCACCTCCTTCACCACGCCGGCCATCTCGCTTCCGGGCGAAAATGGCAGCGGCGGCTTGAACTGGTACTTGTTCTGGATGATGAGGACATCCGGAAAATTGACGCTCGCGGCCTTCATGCGGACCACGACCTCGCCCGCTCCCGGCCGGGGCGAGGGCAGCTCCTCGACCACCAGCGTCTCGGGGGGACCGTACTGCCTGCAAAGGACCGCTCTCATCGCTGCGCTTTCGGATTCCGGATGCTAGTCTAGCAACATGGCTTTCATCACCACCGACGACGGAGTGAAACTCCACTATGAGGAAGCCGGCAGCGGCACGCCGGTCGTGTTCGTGCACGAGTTCGCCGGCGACGCCCGCAGCTGGGAGCCGCAGATGCGGTTCTTTGCGCGCCGCTACCGTGCGATCGCCTACAACGCGCGCGGCTATCCGCCCTCGGATGTGCCGGAGGATCCGGAGCGCTATTCGCAGGCGCGCGCCCGCGACGACATCCGTTGCGTGCTGGACGCGCTGGGCATCGCCCGCGCGCACCTCGTCGGCCTGTCGATGGGTGCGTTCGCGACGCTGCATTTCGGCATGGCGTACGGGCACCGCGCGCTCTCGCTGGTGGTCGCCGGCGGCGGCTACGGCGCGCATCCGGCGCACTACGCCCAATTTCAGGCCGATTCGCGCGCTCACGCCGAGTTCATCCGCCGCGAGGGCATGGCGCGCTTCGCCGCCACCTATGGCTACGGGCCGACGCGGGTGCAACTCCTCGCCAAAGACCCGCGCGGGTTCGAGGAATTCATCCGCCATCTTGCGGAACATTCGGCGATCGGCTCGGCGAACACCCTGCTGGGCTACCAGGCGCGGCGGCCGTCGCTGTACGACCTTACCGAGCAGATGAAGGCCATTGACGTGCCGACGCTGATCGTCGCCGGCGACGAGGAAGAACCGTGCCTGGAGGCGTGCCTGCTGATGAAGCGCTGCATTGCGACCGCGGGGCTGGCGATCCTGCCCAGAAGCGGCCATGCGATCAATCTCGAGGAACCGGCGCTCTTCAACCAGTTGCTCGCAGATTTTTTCCATCAGGTGGAATCGGGGCGGTGGGCCACGCGCGATCCGCGCGCCGCGCCGCCTTCGATCTGGGGGCCGGGCGGGCGGCCCGGCGGCGCTAAGGCCTGATCTCGGGCGCGAGGTCGCGCCCGGCGGCCTGCTTGGCGCGGATCTCCGCGACGGTCTTCTCCAGCGCGACGAAGCGCTCCGGCGTCGAAGGATGCGTCGCGGCGAAGCCCTGCCGGCCGATCGCGCCGGGTGCGGCCGCCGCCATGCGACGCCAGAAGTTGGGCGCCCTCGCCACGTCGTACCCGGCGCGCGCGGTGAAGTAGAGGCCGACGTAGTCCGCCTCGGCCTCGAACTCCTTCGAAAACACCAGGCCGGCGAGGTTGCCGAACGCGCCCTGCGTGTTCACCCCGCCTGCGGCGGCGAGAATGTCGAGGATCGTGCCGAGAAGCACGTTGCCGGTCTGTTTCTCGATGTGCTTCATGCTGTTGTGCGCGAGTTCGTGGCCGACGACGACGGCAAGCTCCAGGTCGTCGCGTACGAAGCGCAGCATCCCGCGCATGACGGCCACCTGCCTGCCGTCGGCAAAAGCGTTGATCGCATCGGCCGGATGCAGCACCACGGGGTAGTCGCACGCTGGCTCGGGTTCCACCGCGAGTGTTTGCTCGGCGCCCGCGCGCCGCACCCGAAGCTCGACCCGGTTTGCCGATTTCGCCGCCTCGGCGATCTGCTCGACCAGCTCGCGAGCCGCGTCTTTGCCGCGGGGCGCGGGTTTGCCCTGCAGCGCGACGATGACGTCGCGCTCGCGCAGGCCGGCGCGCTGGGCGGGCGAACCTTCGACGACCTGAACGACGCTCACCTCGTCGCCGAGTCCGAGCAGCTTCGCCGCCGCCTCGCGGTAGTCCTTGCCGAAATCGCCGAGCGAGGCGAAGCGCGCACCGAGCGAAGGTCGCACCTTGTCGCCGCACAGCGGCGCGCCGCGCACGAGGATCGGGAACGAGACGCGGAACAGCCGCGCCGAGTCCTCGAGCAGGTCGGCGAGTGCCAGTTCGCGCTGCTTGCGTGCCTCCTCGGCGACTGCGCGCTCGTCCACCTGCGGCCGCTGAGTCACCGGTGCGCAGGCGGCGGCGAGGAGGGCGGCGAGGGCGAGCGCGGCGACGCGGTGCTTCATCATCGTCGCCGGCCAGTGTACCCTGCGTCTCCGAAGATTCGAAAGGGGGGAGATGAAACTCGCACAAGCCCACATTCGCGGTGTCATGGCCCGCGCGGCGCGGGTGCCCATGCGCCGGCCGCTCGCGACCAGTACCGGGGCGATCACGAAAGCGCCGCTCCTGCTCCTCGACCTTGCGACGAGCGAAGGAATCACCGGCCGCGCCTACCTGTTCGGCATCCAGCCGGCGCACCTTGCGCCGCTTGCGAAGCTCGTCGAGGCGATGGGCGAGATGATCGCCGGCGACGCGCTGGCGCCGTTCGAGATCGAGAAAAAGCTTCGCGCCCGGTACACGCTGCTCGGGGTGCACAACATCGTGCTCTTCGCCATGTCCGGCATTGACATGTGTGCCTGGGACGCGCTCGGACAGGCGGTCGGGCAACCGGTCGCACGGCTGCTGGGCGGCGCACCGCGGCCGGTGCCGGCGTACAACTCCAAGGGCCTCGGCATCATGCCGACCCGGGCGCTGGCGAAGGAGGCCGAGGCGCTGGTGAAGGAGGGTTTCGGCGCGGTGAAGCTGCGTCTGGGGCGCTTGCGCGCCGAGGACGATTGCGCGGCCGTGCGCGCGGTGAAGAAGGCGATCGGGCCGGGAATCACGCTCATGGTGGACTTCAACCAGGCGCTCACGGTGGCCGAGGCGATACGGCGCGGGCGCATGATTGACGAGGTGGGCGGCGTCGCCTGGATCGAGGAACCGGTGCGCGCCGACGATTTTGCCGGCTGCGCGAAAGTGGCGCGGGAAGTGGCGACGCCGATCCAGATCGGCGAGAACTTCATGGGCCCCGAACAGATGGCGCGGGCGCTTGCTTGCGGGTGCTGCGACTACGTGATGCCGGATGCGCAGCGCATCGGCGGGGTGACCGGCTGGATGCGCGCCGCGGCGCTCGCGCAGGCCGCGGGCGTCGAGATGTCGAGCCACCTCTTTCCGGAGGTGAGCGCGCAACTGCTCGCTGTGACGCCGACCTGCCACTGGCTGGAATATGTGGACTGGGCCGATCCGGTGCTCGCCGAACCCGCCGCGGTGGAGAACGGGCATGTGCTCGCGCCCCCGGGGCCGGGCCTGGGCATGCGCTGGAACGAAAAGGCGGTACGCAGGTACGCTATCTAGATGGCTGCCTTCACCCGCCATTTCCCGCACTGGCCGCCGGGGGTGCCGAAGTCGCTCTCGGTGCCGCGCACGCCGATCTGGTACAACCTGGAGGTGAGCGCGCGCCGCTATCCCGCGAAGGCGGCGATCGCCTACTACGGCAGCACCATCGCCTATGCCGAACTTGCGCGCGAGGTCGAGGCTCTCGCCGGGTATCTGCAGGCGCGCTGCGGCGTGGCGCCCGGCGACCGGGTGCTGCTTTATGCCCAGAACAGCCCCCAGTTCGTCATCGGCTACTACGCGATCCTGCGCGCCGACGCGGTGGTCGTGCCGGTCAATCCGATGAACAGGAGCGAGGAACTGGCGCACTACATCCGCGATTCCGACGCGCGGGTGGCGATCGCCGCGCAGGAGCTGTACCGCGAGATCGAGCCCTACCTCGGTGCGGGCGGCGTCGAGCGCTGCATCCTGGCCGCGTATTCGGACCACGTGCGCGAGCCGACCGGTCTGAAAGTGCCGGAAGTCGTCCTCGCGCCGCGAGTCAACCCGGCACGCCCGGAGGTCGTGCTCTGGAGCGAAGCGCTCGCTGCCGGCTGCATGCCGGGGCCGTCGGTGGCGGCGCCAGACGATCTCGCCGTGCTTCCCTACACCTCCGGCACTACGGGCCTTCCCAAGGGCTGCATGCTCACCCACTCGAACATCCTCGCCACCAGCACCGGCGCCTGCGTCTGGGTGCCGGGCACGAGCGAGACCGTCGTGCTCGGCGTGCTGCCGCTTTTTCACCTCACCGGCATGCAGGCGAACATGAACGTGCCGATCCAGCTCGGCGGCACCACGGTGCTGATGACGCGCTGGGACCGCGACACCGCCGCGGCGCTCATCGAGCGCTACCGCGTCACCTCGATCACGGGAATCACCACCATGATCGTGGATTTCCTCGCCAACCCGGATCTCGGGAAGTATGACCTGTCATCGCTCACACGGATCGGCGGCGGCGGCGCGGCGATGCCGGAAGCGCTGGCGGCGAGAATCGAGCGGACCCTGGGCATGCCCTTCATCGAGGGCTACGGCCTCACCGAAACCGCGGCGCCCTCGCACGTCAACCCGCCGCACCGCCCCAAGCGCCAGTGCGCCGGCATCCCGTACTTCGACACCGACTCGCGGGTCATCGACCCCTTCACGCTCGTCGAGCTGGGGCCGAACGAGGTGGGCGAGATTATCACCAGCGGGCCGCAGGTGTTCCGCGGCTACTGGAAGCAGGAGCGGGCGACGCGCGAGGCGTTCCTCGAGCACGACGGCAAGCGCTTCTTTCGCACCGGCGATCTCGGCTACTACGACGAGGAGGGCTACTTCTACATCACCGACCGCCTGAAGCGCATGATCAACTGCTCGGGTTTCAAGGTCTGGCCGGCGGAAGTCGAGGCGATGCTCTATGCCCACCCGGCGGTGCAGGAGGCGTGCGTGATCGGCGCGCGCGACGCGCACCGGGGCGAGACGGTCAAGGCGGTGATCGTGCTCACGCCCGAGGCGAAAGGACGCACGGCACCGGAGGAGATCATCGGCTGGGCGCGCGAGAGAATGGCCGCCTACAAGGTGCCGCGGGTGGTCGAATTCGTCGAGTCGCTGCCGAAGACCGCGACCGGCAAGATCTTCTGGCGAAAGCTGCAGGAAGCGGAGAACGCGAAATGAAACGATGGCTCGGGCTGCTCGGACTGATCGCCGCGCCGGCGCTGGCGCAGGTGGCGATCGAAAACCCGTGGGCGCGGGCGACCGCCCCGGGCGCCAAGATCGCCGCCGGCTACCTGGTGGTGAAGAATTCGGGCGCCGCCGACCGGCTGGTCGGGGCGTCGTCGCCTGCCGCGGCGCGCGTCGAGTTGCACGTGCACGTGAACGAGGGCGGGGTGATGAAGATGCGCGAGGCGAGCGGCTACGACATCCCGGCGAACGGGACGTTCGAGCTCAGGCCCGGCGGCGCGCACCTGATGTTCGTGGACATTCGGCGGCCGTTCGTTGAGGGCGAGAGAATCCCGGTGACGCTGAAGTTCGAGAAAGCGGGAGAGATTCGCGCCGAGTTCCACGTCGGCCGCCTGGGCGCAAGCGGCCCGGCGCACAAGCATTAGTCCGGGTCGTCGCCCCGCAGCGCCGGATCGGCTGCGATGCGCTCGCGCAGCCGGCGCATGCCTTTCAGCCAGCGCTCGCGGTCGGCCGCCTTGCGCCGTTCGTACTCGGCGACCTCCGGATGCGGGAGAACCAGGAAGCGCTCCTCGTCCATCGCCTCGACGACGCACTGCGCGACGTATTCGGGCGTGACCGAGCCTTCGAGCAGGAACGAACGCCGGTCGCCGCGCGGCCCGAGCAGCATCGGCGTTCGCACGCCCTGCGGGCAAAGGCACGACACCCGGATGCCCCGGTCGTGGTAGTTCACCGAGAGCCACTCGGCGAACGCGACCGCGCCGTGCTTGGACACGGTGTAGGTGGCTGAATCCGGCTGCATCAGCAGGCCCGCGGCGGAGGCGGTGGCGACGATGTAGCCCCCGCCCTGCGCGAGCATGAGCGGAACGACGAGGCGCGCCGCGACCACGTGCGCCAGGAGGTTGACTTCCAGCGTGCGGCGCCACTGGTCCGGGGTCGCCTCCAGCCCGGCGCGCTCGATGATGCCGGCGTTGGAGCAAAACACGTCGACGCGGCCGTAGCGCGCAAGCGCGGCATCCACCAGCGCCTTCAGCTCGTCCTCGCGCGAGACATCGCAGCGCAAGGCGAGCCCGCCGGTTTCCGAGGCGACCGCGCGGGCGCCGGCCTCGTCCAGATCGGCGCAGACGACGCCGCGCGCGCCCTCGGCGGCGAAGCGCCGGGCGAGCGCGGCGCCGATGCCGCTCGCCGCGCCGGTGACGACGCAGATCCTGCCGGCGATTTTCATGCGGCGATTGTTTCATACAATGCCGGCCCATGTCCGAAATTCTGCTCGTTCGCCATGCGCAGGCGTCTTTCGGCGCGAAGGACTACGACCGGCTCTCGCCTCTCGGTTGGCAGCAGGCGCGCTGGCTGGGTGAGTATTTTGCCGAGCGCGGCGCACGCTTCGACATCGTGGTGCGCGGCTCGCTGCGGCGTCATGCGGAAACGGTGGCGGGGATGGCCGAGGGCTTGGGCGCGCCGCTGGACGCGGCGGAGGATCCGCGCCTTGACGAGTACGACAGCCACGCGCTGCTTCATGCCTGGACGCGCGGCGAGGGCATTGCGAGCGAGGATCGCCGCGCGCACTTCCGGGCGCTGCGCGAGGCGATGTACGCCTGGACCGAAGGCAGGCTCGAAGGCGCGCCGCACGTGCCCTTCGCGGAGTTCCGCGCGCGGGTGGTCGGCGCGCTCGCGGACCTGCGCGCGAGCGGCGCCGCGCGCATCCTTGTCGTCACCTCCGGCGGGCCGATCGCGACCATGCTCGCCGAGGTGCTGGCGATGCCGGCGCGCGGCATGGTGGACCTGAACCTGCAGACGCGCAACACCGGGATCAGCGAGCTACGCGCCGGGCGGCGCGCGATCCAGTGCGTGAGCTTCAACACCATCCCGCACCTCGACCGGCCCGATCGCGCCGGCGCGCTCACCTACGCCTGAGAGAGGGTCAGCGGGGGGCGAGGAGGAGCGTTCCGAGCCACCATGCCGCGCCGGCGATGAACGCCGAGCAGGGGATGGTCAGGATCCACGCCCAGACGATGGTGCCGGCGACGCCCCAGCGCACCGCGGAGGCGTTCTGCGCGGAACCGACGCCGACGATGGCGCCGGTGATGGTGTGCGTGGTGGATACCGGGACGCCGAAACCCGTGGCGATGAACAGCATCGCCGCCCCGCCGGTCTCGGCGCAAAAGCCGCCGACCGGCTTGAGTTTCGTGATGCGCTGGCCCATGGTCTTGACGATCCGCCAGCCGCCGAACGCGGTTCCGAGCGCGATGGTGAGGTAGCAGGCGACGACCACCCACATCGGCAGGGGGTCCCTGGGGTGCAGAGTGCCGGCGGCGATCAGCAGCATCCAGATGATGCCGGCGGTCTTCTGTGCGTCGTTGCCGCCGTGGCCGAGCGAGTAAAGCGAGGCGCTCAGAAGCTGCAGCCGGCGGAACCACCGGTCCACGCGGCTGGGCGGGGTGCGCGCAAACAGCCACGCCACCGCGAGCATCAGCAGCGCACCGAACAGCATCCCCACCAGCGGCGAGATGAAGATGAAAGCGATCGTTTTCAGGATCCCCGCCGGGATGAGCGACCAGGTGCCGGCTTTTGCGACCGCGGCGCCGACCAGCCCGCCGATCAGCGCATGCGAGGACGACGAGGGGATGCCGTACCACCACGTGATCACGTTCCAGGTGATCGCGCCGACGAGCGCGCCGAAGACGAGGTAGTGATCCACCACGCCCTGGTCGACGATGCCCCGCCCGACCGTGGTCGCCACCTTGAGCTGGAAGACGAACAGCGCGGCGAAGTTGAAAAAAGCGGCCAGCATCACCGCCTGATAGGGCGTGAGCACGCGCGTCGAAACCACCGTGGCGATCGAGTTCGCCGCGTCGTGGAATCCGTTCATGAAATCGAACGCCAGTGCGACGAGCACCAGCGTGACGAGAATGCCGAAGCCGAAACCGGCGGCCGTTCCGTCCATTCAGGAGTTCTCGAGCACGATGCCCTCAATCACGTTGGCGACGTCCTCGCAGCGGTCGGTGATCGCCTCCAGCAGCTCGTAGATCGAGCGCAGCTTGATCAGCTGCTTGATGTCGGACTCGTCGCGGAAGAGCTTGGACATCGCTGCGCGCATGACCCGGTCGGCGTCGGATTCCAGCCGGTCTATTTCCTCGCAGGTCTTGAGGATCGCTTCCGCCTGGCGCAGATTGGTGAGCAGCGCGACGGCGTTTTTCACGCGCTCGCAGCACATCTGGCAGATCTCGGCGAGCTGTCTTGCCTCCGGCGTCACGCGCCGAATGTCGTACAGCACCACCGACTCGGCGACGTCCTGCATCAGGTCGAGAATGTCGTCCATCGCCGTGATGAGCTGGTGGATCTGTTCACGGTCGAACGGCGTGATGAACGTCCGGTGCAGCAGCGTGATCGTCTCATGGGTGATCTTGTCGGCGGCGCGCTCGGCGCCGTCGATGTTGCGCGCGTGCTGCTCGAACTCGCCGGAATTGGCCATCATCGCGGCGAGGCTCCGCGCTCCCGCGGCGATTTTCTCGGCGTGGGCATTGAACAGGTCGAAGAAGCGCCCCTCGCGGGGCATCAGGCGACCGAACATGAGGACTCCTCGGGGTCGGCGGATTGTAATCGGTCCGACGCGCCGCCCGTCCGGCGCGCCGCCGCTAGTCTCGCAAACCGAGGCCGAGGGCGGCCAGGCGCTCGACCTCGGCGGCGCTGAATCCCCAGTCGGCGAGCGCCGCGCGGCCACCTTCGCCGCGCTCGGGTGGCGCGCGCCGGATCGCGCCCGGCGTACGCGAGAAACGCGGCGCCGGCCCCGGCTGCTCGATGCCGCCCGCCGACACGAATGTGCCGCGCACGAGGTGATGCGGGTGCGCGCGCGCCTCGGAAAAGGCGAGCACCGGCGCAAAGCACGCGTCCGAGCCCTCGAACACCGCGCACCATTCGTCGCGGGTCTTCGAGCGGAACGCCGCGGCGAAACGCGCCCGCAGCCGCGGCCAGCCGGCCCGGTCGTACTGCGCCGGCAGATCCTCGTGCGCAAGGCCGAGCCGAGCGAGCAGCTCGGCGTAGAACTTTGGCTCGATCGCGCCGATTGCGACGTGCTTGCCGTCGCGCGTCTCGTACACGTCGTACCACGGAGCGCCGGAGTCGAGCAGGTTCTCGCCGCGCGCCTCGCTCCAGCGGCCGGCGGCGATCATGCCGAAGAACATGGCCGCGAGCAGCGCCGCACCGTCCACCATCGCCGCGTCCACCACCTGGCCGCGGCCCGAGCGCTGCGCCTCGACGAGCGCGCAGGCGATGCCGAAGGCGAGCAGCATGCCGCCGCCGCCGAAGTCCCCGATCAGGTTGAGCGGCGGGACCGGCCGATCGCCCTTGCGGCCGATCGCGTGCAGCACGCCGGCAAGCGCGATGTAGTTGATGTCGTGCCCGGCCCGCGGCGCGAGCGGCCCTTCCTGCCCCCAGCCGGTCATGCGGCCATAGACAAGGCGCGGGTTGCGCGCCAGCAGCGCCTCCGGCCCGAGCCCGAGCCGCTCCATGACGCCGGGGCGGAATCCCTCGATCAATGCGTCGGCTTTCGCCGCGAGCGCAAGCGCCGCCTCGACGCCGCCGCGCGACTTCAGATCGAGGGTCACCGAGCGGCGCCCGCGCAGCATCACGTCGTGCCGGCGGTCGCGGCCGAGCCCGAGGCCAGGGTCCTCGGGCCGATCCACGAGCAGCACGTCGGCGCCCATGTCGGCGAGCATCATGCCGCAGAACGGGCCGGGCCCGATCGCCTCGAACTCCAGAATCTTGACGCCTGCGAGCGGACCCATGGCGGCGATCATAGCGCGCGCACCGGCGCGCTCAGTTGTCGAGCTGCACGCCGACCTCGCGGATCACCTGTCTCCACTTGTCGTAAAGCTCGCGCGCGACGCGCGCCATTTCGGCGGGCGGCATGCCCGAGGCCTCCGAGCCGCCGTCGGCGAAGAGCTTGACCACGTCCGGATGGCGGATCGCCCGCGCCTGGATGTCGGTCTGCCCGCCGGGCGGAAACGGCACCACGATGCGGACGGGCTTGCCGGGAAGCGGAAACGGCTGCGCATGCGCGGCGCAGGCGAACGCGAGCGCGCACCATGCGGCGATGGTCCGGGTCATGCGAGCCCCCTCCTCCGAAGAGCGCGCCTAGCCTAGCAGAGGGAGCGCTACTTGTGGAACGAAGCCTCGCGCTTTTCGAGAAACGCGGCAAGGCCCTCGGCGCCCTCGGGGCCGAAGAAGCCTGCGGCAAAGGACTCGCGCTCGCGCTCCAGGTGCCGGGAGAGGTCCTGCGTGCGGGCCTCGCCGAGCAGCCGCTTGGTGCGGCCGATCGCGGCGGTGGCTCCGGCGGCGATTTCCGCGGCCCAGGCGAGCGCCTCCTCGCGCGCCCTGCCCGGGGAAACGACGCGGTTCACCACGCCGAAGCGGGCAAGCAGCGCCGCCGGCAGCGGCCGCGCGGTGAGCGCGGCCTCGGCCGCGAGCTGCGGCGGCAGCGCATGGGCGAGGAACCACGAGCCGCCGCCGTCGGGGCTCACCCCGATGCGGACGTAGGCCATGGTAAAGAGGGCGTTCTCGGCGGCGACCACCAGGTCGCAGCCGAGCGCGATCGAAAAGCCCGCGCCGGCGGCGTGCCCCTCCACCGCCGCGATCACCGGGCGCGGAGTCGAGCGCAGCGCACGCGCCAGCTCGTTCACCGCCGCGATGCGCTCGACGAGCGCGGCCTTCGGCTGCGAGGCGCGCAGTTCGGCCAGCGATTTCAGGTTGCCGCCGGCGCAGAAGTGCTCGCCTTCGCCCCGCAGCACCACCGCGCCGATCGAGTCGTCCTCGGCTGCGAGCCGCAGCGCGCGCGTCACCGCAGCCGAGATCTCCGGCGTGAGCGCGTTGCGCTGCGCCGGATTGGACATCGCCAGCTCCAGCACCCGCCCGTGGCGGGTTTCGCGCACCTCGCTCAATGGATCCCCACCGCCGCCTCGATGTTTCGCACCATCGCCACCAGCCGCGGGCCGATGTCCTCCTCGAGCTGCCCCTTCTTTAGCATGAAGGACGGCACGCCGCAGTTGAACGTGACGATTTCCCCGTCCACGCTGCGGCGCATCGGCACGCCGACGGCGTGCACTTCACGGCGCAGATCGCCGTTGGAAATGCAGAAGCCGCGCGTGCGGATGTCCTCGAGGCTCTTCGTGATTGCGGCCTGGTTCCGGCGCAGTATCTCCGGCTGCTTCACCTTCATCTGGTTGAGGAGCGCCTCGCGCTCGGGCGGCGTGCAGGCATAGAGGAACGCCCGGCCGATCACCGACTGCGCGATCGGCACCGAGGTGCCGATGTCGGGAAGCGTGCTGACGTTGCCGCTGCGGCAGGATTCGACATAGACCATGTTCAGGCGGTCGCGGATCCCCATGTTGACCGAGCCGCCGGCGTAATCGGCCAGCTCCTTCATGAACGGGCGCGCGATCTGACGTATGCTCATCGAGGCGAGGAGCGGATAGCCGATCGAGAGCACCGCCGAGCCGAGCTGATACTTGCCCAGGCGCATGTTGTGGCGCAGGTACCCCAGGCGCGTGAGCGTGTAGGTGAGCCGCGAAACCGTGGGCTTCGGAAGGCCGGTTCGAACGGAGATTTCCTTGTTGCCGAGCATCGGCTCGGTGGGCGTGAAGCAGCGCAGGACTTCCAGCCCGCGCGCGAGGGTGGTGGCGAACTGCCGGTCGCCCTCGTGCTCGTAGCGGAATGCCGATTGCGGGGAAAGGGATTCGACGGGTTCGGATGCACCCATGAAGCTTGCTCCTGTGTGGCGGTATCCGGCCGGCTACGCCGCAGCCTGCAGCGAGATACGGGACTGTTTCGCATTTCGATATTCGGATGGCCGGTGAGGCGTGTCAACTTAGTCGTACATGATTTCGCATAGCGGAACAGAAATGCGCGGTTCGTTGTTCGATCTGAAGGGCAAGGTGGCGCTGGTCACCGGTTCGACGCGGGGCATCGGAAAGTCCATCGCCGAGGAGCTGGCGCGCGCCGGCGCCAAGGTGATGGTGTCCAGCCGCAAGGCGGACGCCTGCGACGCCGTCCGACGCGAGTTCGAGGCACAGGGCCTCGAGGTGCGGGCCCAACCTTGCAACGTGTCTCGGCGCGAGGAGCTGGAGGCGCTCGTGCGGGCGACCGAGGTGGCCTGGGGCCGCGTGGACATCGCGGTAGCCAATGCCGCCGCGAATCCCTACTACGGTCCGCTCGCCTCGATACCGGAGGAGGCGCTCGACAAGGTGCTGCTCAACAACGTCAAGAGCGTGCTCTGGCTCGCCAACCTCACGATTCCGACGATGGCCGGGCGCGGCGGCGGCTCGTTCATCCTGGTCGGCTCGATCGCCGGGCTTCTCGCCAACACCGTGATCGGCGCCTACGGCGTATCCAAAGCGGCCAGCCATCAGCTCGTGAGGAACCTCGCCGCCGAGTGGGGTCCGAAGGGCGTGCGGGTGAACGCCATCGCGCCCGGCCTCATCCGGACCGACTTCGCGCGCGCGCTCTGGGAGGACGACAAACGCCGCGCCGAGCGCGAGGCGATGACGCCGCTCAGGCGCATCGGCGAGCCGCGAGACATCGGCGGCATCGCGGTGTTTCTTGCCTCCGACGCCGCCGCCTTCGTGACCGGGCAGGTGATCGTCGCCGACGGGGGGGTCAGCATCGTTTGAAACGTCGCGCGCGGATCCGGGCGATGGCCGCGCCGCATTCGCTGCGCTAGACTTTTCGCTTCCCGAGGAGGGACCCGGAATGGACCTCAATTATTCCCAGGAAGAGCTGGCGTTCCGCGACGAGGTGCGCGGCTGGCTCGCCGCGAACCTGCCGCAGGACCTGCGCGACAAGGTCGCCCACTACGAGGAGCTGTCGAAGGACGATCTCCTGCGCTGGCACAGGATCCTGGCGAAAAAAGGCTGGGTGGCGCCGTCCTGGCCGGTCGAGTGGGGCGGCACCGGCTGGAACGTCGTGCAGCGCTACATTTTCGAGGAGGAGTGCGGCTACGCGGGCACGCCGCCGCTCGTTCCCTTCGGCCTCATGATGTGCGGTCCGGTGCTGCTTCGCTTCGGCACCGAGGCGCAGAAAAAGCGCTTTCTTCCGCGCATCTACCACGGCGACGATTTCTGGTGCCAGGGCTACTCGGAGCCGGGCTCGGGATCGGACCTCGCCTCGCTCAAGACCCGCGCCGAGCGGCGCGGCGACCATTACGTCGTCAACGGGCAGAAGATCTGGACCACGCTCGCGCACTACGCCGACTGGATCTTCTGCCTGGTGCGCACCGATTCGAACATCGCCAAGAAGCAGGAAGGAATCTCGTTCCTGCTCATTGACATGAAGTCGCCGGGCATCACCGTCAGGCCACTGATGCTGATGGACGGCGGGCACGAAGTGAACGAAGTGTTCTTCGACGACGTCAAGGTGCCGGTCGAGAACCTCGTTTACGAGGAAGGCAAGGGCTGGACGGTGGCGAAATACCTGCTCGGCTACGAGCGCATGAACACCGGCCGGATCGGTGCCTCGAAGCGCGAACTGGCGCGCCTGAAGGAGTTCGCCGCCCGCCAGAGCGGCGACGACGGCCGGCCGCTCATCGAGGACCCGCGCTTTCGCGACAAGCTGACACGCGTCGAGGTCGAGCTGATGGCGCTGGAGATCACCAACCTTCGATTTCTCGACCGCATGCGCCGCACCGGACAGCCGCCGGGGGCGGATGTCTCGATGCTCAAGATCAAGGGCACGGAGATCCAGCAGGCGATCACAGAACTCTTCATGCAGGCGGCCGGGCCGCTCGCGGTGCCGGTGCGCCCGGCGAATGGAGCCGAAGGGTTCGACCGTTTCATGGCGGGCCTCGCGCCGCGCTACTGCAACTACAGGAAGACGACGATCTACGCCGGCTCGAACGAGATCCAGAGGAACATCATCGCCAAGATGACGCTCGGGCTCTGAGGGAGGGGGCGATGAACTTCGACTACAACGAAGAGCAGCAGCTGCTGGCCGATTCCGTCCGGCGATATTTCGCGAAGGACTACGACTTCGAGGCGCGCCAGAGGATCGTTGCCTCGCGCGAGGGCTGGAGCGAGGCGGTCTGGCGGCAACTGGCCGAGATGGGCCTCACGGGCCTGCCGATTCCGGCCGAATACGGCGGCTTCGGCGGCGGCGCGGTGGACATGATGGGGGTGCTGGAGGCGGCCGGCGAGGCGCTGCTGGTCGAGCCCTACGTCCCGACGATGGTCGCGGCGCGGCTCGTCGAGCGTGCCGGAAGCGACGCGCAGAGGAAGGCGATCCTTGCGCCGGTGGCCGAAGGCAAGCTCCGCCTTGCGTTCGCGCACGCCGAGCGCGGGGCCCGCTACAACCTCTCGCGCATCGAGGCGCGCGCACGCAAGTCGGGCGAAGGCTGGCTCGTCGCGGGCGAGAAGGTCGGAGTGCTCGGCGCACCGGCCGCGCAGAAGCTCGTGGTCGCGGCGAGAACGGACAGGGGCCCGAGCCTTTTTCTCGTCGAGACGGCGGCGGCGAAGCTCAGGCCCCATGTCACGCTCGACGAGATGCGCGCGGCCGACGTCGTGATCGAGGATGCGCGCGCCGAGCTTCTCGGCGCCGAGGGCGGGGCGATGCCGGCGATCGAGGAGGCGGCCGACTTCGGCACCGCGCTCGTGTGCGCCGAGGCGGTCGGCGCGATGAAGTTCGCCTGCGAGACCACGCTCGAATACCTCAAGACGCGCAAGCAGTTCGGCGTGCCGATCGGCACCTTCCAGGCGCTGCAGCACCGCATGGTGGACATGTTCATCAGCTACGAGCAGGCGCGCTCGATGGCGTGCCTCGCGGCGAGCAAGGTGGACGGGGCGAAGGACGCACGCGAGCGCGCGCGCGCGGTGTCGGCGGCGAAGGTGAAGATCTCGGACGCCGCGCGCCACATCAGCCAGGAATCGGTGCAGTTGCACGGGGGCATGGGCATGACCGAGGAGTTGAAGGTCAGCCACACGTTCCGGCGCCTCACCGTGATCGCGCAGCAGTGGGGCGACGCCGAGCACCACCTTGCGCGCTTCGCCGCGCTCGGGTGACGCCATGCCGGTGAACAAGGCCTGGACGCTCGCGAGCTACCCGGCCGGCTGGGTGAGCGAGGCGAACTTCAAGCTGGTCGAGTCGCCGGTTCCCGCGCCGAAGGATGGCGAGGTGCTGGTGAAGAACCTGTGGCTCTCGCTCGATCCCTACATGCGCGGGCGCATGAGCCAGCAAAAGAGCTATGTCAAGGGCGTCGAGATCGGCGAGGTGATGACAGGCGAGACCGCCGGCGAGGTGATCGAGTCCAGGCACCCCGCCTTCAGGCGCGGCGACAAGGTGACCGCGCCCGCCGGCTGGCAGCTTTACTGGTGCGGCAAGGGGGAATTGCTGACCAAGGTGGACGCCACGATCGCGCCGCTCTCGTACTACCTCGGCTGCCTCGGCATGCCGGGGCGCACCGCGTATTTCGGCCTCAAGGAAATCGGCCAGCCGAAGCCGGGCGAGACGGTCGTCGTGTCCGCCGCCTCCGGCGCGGTCGGAAGCGTGGTGGGCCAGCTCGCGAAACACTGGGGCGCGCGCGTCGTCGGCATCGCCGGCGGTCCGCACAAGTGCTCGTATGTGAAGGACGAGCTGGGGTTCGACGCCTGCGTGGACTACAAGGCGGGCAACCTGTACCGCGACCTGAAGGAAGCGGCGCCGAAGGGCGTGGACGTCTATTTCGAGAACGTCGGCGGCGCGGTGCTCGACACGCTGCTCAGGCTGATGAACCCGTTCTCGCGCATCGTCGTCTGCGGGCTGATCTCCGACTACAACGCGACCGAGCCCTACGGCGTGCGCAACTTCCGCTCGATCCTCGTCAACCGGATCAAGGTGCAGGGCATGATCGTGTTCGACTGGCGCGACCGCTACGGCGAGGCGAACGCTGCGCTCGCGGACCTGTACCGCAGTGGCAGGCTCAAGTATCGCGAGTCGGTGCTGGAGGGGATCGAAGCCGCGCCGCGCGGACTCATCGGCCTTTTGCGCGGGGAAAATTTCGGCAAGCAGCTCGTCAAGCTCGCGTAAGGAGCCCGGATGATCGACCTCTATACGTGGCCGACCCCGAACGGCCACAAGATCCACATCATGCTGGAAGAAACCGGCACGCCGTACCGGGTGATCCCGGTGGACATCGGCGCGGGCGCGCAGTTTAAGCCGGAGTTTCTGAGAATCTCGCCGAACAACAAGATTCCGGCGATGGTGGATCCGGACGGCCCGAACGGAAGGCCGTTCGCGCTCGCCGAGTCCGGCGCGATGCTTTTCTACCTCGCCTCGAAGACCGGGAAATTCCTGCCCACGGACCTCGAAAAGCGCTGGCAGGTGATGCAGTGGGTGATGTTCCAGATGGGGCACGTCGGCCCGATGCTCGGACAGGCGCACCACTTCCTCGGCTACGCGCTGCAGAAGATCCCCTATGCGATGGAGCGCTACCGCAACGAAGCGAACCGGCTCTACGGCGTGCTCGACAGAAGGCTTGCGGAGTCGGAGTACGTCGCCTGCGACGAATACACCATCGCCGACATGGCGGTCATGCCGTGGCTTCGCTTTCCGGAGCGCCAGGGGGTGCAGATTGACGAGTATCCGCACGTGCGGCGCTGGCGCGATCGTCTGCTCGAGCGCCCGGCGGTCCAGCGCGCCCTTCAGGTTCTCGCCGACCGGCGTCGGCAGGGGCCGCCCTCGGACAAGGAGCGCGAAGTGCTCTTCGGCGCACAGCAGTATGCCCGGCGCTGAACTGGCCGGCCGCGTCGCCTGGATCACCGGCGGTGCGAGCGGCATCGGCCTTGCCGGAGCGAAGGAGCTGGCCCGCGCCGGGGCGCATGTGGTGATCTCGGGCCGCACGGCGCGCACCAACGAGGCGGCGCTCGCCGAGCTGAGGACGCTTGGCAGCGCCGAGGCGCTGCTCCTCGACGTCTCGGACAAGAAGGCGGTGGCGGCAGCCGCCACCGACATCGAGCGGCGGCACGGCCGCATCGACATCCTCGTCAATAGCGCCGGCACCAACCTCGGCAAGCGCAACTTCCGCGACATGACCGCCGAGGGCTGGGACGAGGTGGCGGGAATCAATCTCGACGGGGTCTTTTACTGCTGCCACGCGGTGCTTGCGGGTATGCGCGCACGGCGCGACGGCCTCATCATCAACATCTCCTCGTGGGCCGGGCGCTACGCCTCGGCGCTCACCGGGCCGGCGTACAACGCGACCAAGCGCGCGGTGATCGCGCTCACCGAGACGATCAACATCGAGGAATGCGCGAACGGCATCCGCGCCACCTGCATCCTGCCGGGCGAGGTCGCCACGCCGATCCTGGACAAGCGCCCGGTGCCGCCCTCGGCCGAAGAGCGCGCGCGGATGGCGCAGCCGGAGGATCTCGGCCGCGCGATCCTCTTCGTCGCCACGATGCCCGCGCGCACCTGCGTCAACGAACTCGTCATCTCGCCCACCTGGAACCGCTTCTACCTCGGTGGCCTAGAGACCCGCTGAAAACAGGGTCAGACCACGTTTTGGGGGCGTGAAAACGGGGTCGGACCAGGTCACTTATGCTGAGGATCGCGGAAAACGCGGTCTGACCCTGTTTTTGCGGGTGTGCCTGCCGTTTCTCGCGGGCTACTTCGTCTCCTACGTCTATCGCTCGGCGAACGCGATCATCGGGCCGGAACTCGCGCGCGAGTTCGGGCTGGATGCGGGCGGCCTCGGGTTGCTCACCGGGATCTACTTCTTCGCCTTCGCCGCCGCGCAGTTGCCGCTCGGAGTGCTCCTTGACCGCTACGGTCCGCGGCGGGTGAATGCGACGCTGTTTCTCGTGGCGGCGGCGGGAGCGGCCTGGTTCGCGCTCGCGCGCTCGGGAACGGAGCTGACGCTCGCGCGCGCGCTGATCGGGCTGGGGGTCTCGGGGGGACTCATGGCCTCGATGTCCGCCTTCGCGCTGTGGTTTGCGCCGGAGCGCCTTGCGACGCTCAACGGGATCGCCTTCGCCACGGGCATGCTCGGCGCCATCGCCGCGAGCGTGCCGCTGGAGGCGGCGCTGCGCAGCTTCACCTGGCGGGAGGTGTTCGGCGGCCTAGTCGCGGTGAATCTCGGCGTCTGCGCCCTCCTTTACTTCGTCGTGCCGGAAAGGCCGCGCCCGCGGGCGCTCGCGCCGCTCGTCACCCAGCTGCGCGAATTCGCCGCGATCGCGCGCGATCCGGCGTTCTGGCGCGTGGCCCTCGCGATCGGCGCAAGCCAGCTCGCCGCGGTGTCCCTCGGCACGCTCTGGGTCGCGACCTGGCTGCGCGACGTCGCCGGGTACACCCAGGCGGAAGTGGCGCGTGCGCTGCTTGTCTTCAGCCTCGCCATGATCGCCGGCTATCTCGGCTTCGGCCGCGCGGCCGACCGCATCGCCCGCAGCGGGCGCAGCACGCTGCCCCTGCTTGCCGGCGGTGTCGCCGCCTCCTCGCTGTGCCTCGCGCTGCTCGCGGCGGGCGTGAAGACGGGGGCGCTCGTCCTCTGGAGCGCGTTCTTCGGCTGCGCGACCGCGGTGGTGCTCTCCTATGCGCTCTACTCGCGCCGCTTTCCGAGGGAGATGGCCGGGCGCGTCAACACCGCCTTGAACGTCTTCGTCTTCGCCGGGATGTTCACCGGCCAGTGGGCGGTGGGGCTGGTGCTCAACCTCTGGCCGCAGACGGCGACCGGCTACGCGCCGCAGGCCTATTCGTGGGCGCTCGCTGGGCTGTGGGCGGTGCAGGCGGCGGGGCTCGCCTGGCTCTGGAGCGGCAGGCGGCTATTTCGGTGAGCGTGCGCGGAAGGTGCCCACCGCCTTCGCGACCAGCGCCCCCGAGTCGCTTCTCGCCTCGCCCTCGCAGAAGATTGTCGTGTTTCCGGCGCGCAGCACCCGTCCTTCGGCGCGGAGGATGCCCGTCGCGGTGCCGATGAAGTGGGTCGAGAGGTCAATCGTCATGATCGAGCGCGGCGGGTCGAAGAGCGTGCGCGCCGCCATCGAGAGCGTGACGTCGAGCAGCGAGAGCACCGCGCCGCCGTGCACCGTGCCCCAGCTCGTGGTGTACTCCGACCTGATTTCGAGCGAAAGCCGCGCGACACCCTTCTCCAGCGAATCCACCCGGATGCCGAGATGATCGGCAAAGCGGATTTTCTTCAGGAACCCGGCGACTTCGGGCGCGACGCCTGCGGTCATATCAGCGTCGCCCCGCCGTCCACGGCGATCGCCTGCCCGGTGATGTGGCGTCCGGCCTCCGAGGCGAGCAGCACCGCGAGCCCCTTGAGGTCCTCCTCGCCCCCGAGCCTGCGGGTCGGCGTCGCCCTGCGCACAAGCTCCCCCGCGGTATCGAGGGTCGCCCGGGTCATCTTCGAGGGAAAGAACCCGGGGCAGATCGCGTTCACCGTGATGCCGTGCTCGCCCCATTCGGCGGCAAGCTGCTTCGTCATCCCGACCACGCCGTGCTTGGTGGCGTTGTAGGACACGGTCTTCACCACCGCCGGGTCGCTCGCGAACAGGCCGGCGATCGAGGCGACGTTGACGATGCGGCCCCATTTCGCCGGGATCATGGACTTCTTCGCCGCCTGCTGCGACATGACGAAGGTGCCGATGAGGTTGAGCGCCACCAGCTTGTCCCAGGCCTGCAGCGGATGGTCCTCGGCGGGCGCGCCCCAGGTGGCGCCCGCGTTGTTGACGAGAATGTCGAGGCGCCCGAACCTCGCGAGCACCTGGTCGAACACCGGCGGGATTGTCTCGCGCTTGCCGAGATCGCACACCCAGGCGTGCGCCTCGATCCCCAGTTTCGCCAGATGCGCCACCGCCGCATCCAGCTCGTCCTTTTTTCTCGCGGTGAGCGCGACGCGCGCGCCCATCTCGCCGAGCGCCTCGGCGATCTGAAGGCCCAGACCCCGCGAGCCGCCGGTGACGAGCGCCGTGCGCCCGCCGAGATCGAAAAGCTGCTTGACACCCATCGTGGCTCCCCGGATAACGAGGGCCGCATGCTAGCTCGCTCGAGTCCATGGCCGCAATGACCGCAGCCGCGGCTGCGGCGACCGCAGCGATCGCTCGCGCCCGCATTCGACGGCCGAGCAGAGAGCCTGTCCGGACGCGGCAGCAGAAAATCGCCGTCCCCGCCTGCGAGGACGGCCCGCTGTTTGCCGCGCGGGTGAGCGCGTGAGCGAGCGCAGCCCCTACGGCCGCGAGGCGCTCGCGAAGCTGATCGCGCCGCGCTCGGTCGCGATCGTCGGCATCTCGCCCCGGCCCAACTCCTTCGGCATGCGCACGCTGGAAAACCTCGCCCACTATCGCGGCGCGGTGCATCTGGTGAACGCGAAATACGAGCGCATCGGCGAGCGGCCGTGCCATCCTTCGCTTGCGTCGCTGCCGGAGAAGCCCGACTGCGTGGTGCTGGTGCTGCCGCGCGAGGCGGTGGAGCCGGCCTTGGAGGAGGCAGCCGCGGCCGGGGCGGGCTCGGTGATCGTATACGCCTCCGGCTATGGCGAGATGGCGCGCGAGGACGCGGCGCGCGCCCAGGAGCGGATCGCGGCGATCGCGCGCGCGGCGGCCATGCCCACGCTCGGACCCAATTGCATGGGCATGGTCAACCATCACCTGCGCTGTGGCCTCACCTTCATCCCGGAATACGCGCGCGCGCGAGCCGGGGCCGGGCCGATCGCGGTGGTGAGCCAGTCGGGAGCGCTCGGGTACTCGCTCGCGCAGGCGTGGGAGCGCGGCGCCGGCGTCGGCTGGTTTTTTTCCGCCGGCAACTCGGCGGACATTGACGTCGCCGATCTCGTCGCCGCGTTCGCCGAGGAGCCCGATTGCCGGGCGATCGCCCTGCTTTTCGAGGGCGTGAAAAGCGCGGCGCGGATGCAGGAGGCGGCAGTGCGCGCGCGGCGCGCGGGCAAGCCCGTCGTGGTCCTCAAGCTCGGCACCAGCGCCGACGGCGCGGCGGCGGCGCGCTCGCATACCGGTTCGCTTGCCGGTTCGGCGACGGCATGGCGCGCGCTCTTCGAACACGCCGGCTTTGTCCCGGTGGGCGATTACGAGGCGGTGCTGGAGTGGACGAAGTTCTTTGCCGTGGCGGGCGCGCCTCGGGCCCGGGGCGTCGCGGTGGTGTCGGGCTCCGGCGGTGCGGGGGTGATCGCGGCCGACAAGGCGGCCGTACACGGCGTGCCGATGCCGCAGCCGATGCCGGAAACGGTCGCGGCGCTGCGCCGGATCGTCCCGGAGTTTGGCGCCGCCCGCAACCCCTGCGATCCGACCGGGCAGGTGCTCTCGGACCCGGATTCGATGGGCAAGTGCTGCCGCGCGCTGCTCGCGGATCCGCAGTACGGCGCGCTCGTGCTCTCGATGACCGTCGCCACGCATGAGATCGCCGATGCCAGGCTGCAATTGCTGCGCGAACTTGCCGTCGAGCAGGACAAGCCGGTCGCCCTGGTGTGGATGTCGGAGTGGCTCCAGGGACCGGGAATCGAGGGCTATGAGTCGCTGGAGCGCGTGCCGCTCTTTCGCTCCGCGGGCCGCTGCTTCGAGGCGATCGCCGCCTGGCATGCCTACCACGAGCGACGCGCCCTTGCGCAGGCGCCGCGTCGGCGGCTCGCGGCCGAGGGCGCTCGCGAGCGGGCGCGCGCGGTGCTCGCACAGGCGGGCGACACGCTCACCGAGCGCGAGGCGAAACGGGCGCTTGCCTGCTACGGCGTATCGGTCGTCGAGGAGCGGCTCGCGACGAGCGCCGACGAGGCGGCCGCGGCCGCGCGCTCGCTCGGCTATCCGGTCGCGCTCAAGGTCGAATCGCCGGCCATCCCTCACAAGACCGAGGCGGGCGTCGTGCGCCTCGCGATCCCTGACGAGGCGGCGCTTCGCGCCGCGTACGCCGAGGTGATGAGCGCCGCCCGCCGCGTCGCGAGCGCGAGCGAGATTCGCGGCGTGCTCGTTCAGCCGATGGCGGGCGGGGTGGAGATGCTCGTCGGCGCGCGTGTGGACCCGATCGTCGGCCCGCTGGTGGTCGTCGGCTCGGGCGGCGTGCTGGTCGAACTGGTGGGCGATAGCGTCGCGGCGCTTGCGCCGGTTTCGGTCGAGCAGGCGCACGCGATGCTGCGCAGTCTGAAGGGCTGGCGGCTTCTGGAAGGATTCCGCGGCTCGCCGCGCGCGGATGTCGAGGGGCTCGCCCGGACGGTGGCGCGCGTCTCGGAGCTTGCGGCGGATCTTGCGCCCGACATCGAGGAGCTGGATGTGAACCCGGTGATGTGCGCGCCCGGGCGAGTGCTCGCCGTGGACGCGCTGATCACCCGTCGGAGGAAGGAATAGCGATGCCGAAGCATCCGGAGGATTTCAGGGTCAAAGGGGAGGCGGGGCAGAGTGCGGGCGCGCAAGGGCGCCTGTCGGCCATCGCCCAACGCATGGGGATCTGAATGCTCAGGGGAATTCATCACTGGCCGGCGCAGGAACGGGTGATCTACGGCGTGCCGGCGCTGGAGGCGCTCGCCGACGAAGTGCGCCGTGCGGGCGCCGAGCGTGTCTTCGTCACCACCACCGGCTCGCTCACCGGCGGGGCGCTCGTGGCCGGGGTCGTGAAGGCGCTTGGCGAGCGCTTCGCCGGCAAGTTCGACGCCATCGCGGCGCACAGTCCGCGCGAGGCGGTGGTGGCTGGCGCCGAGGCGCTGCGCGGCGCGGGCGCGGACCTCGTTGTCGCCGTCGGCGGCGGCTCGGTGATTGACGCCACCAAGGTGATGCTGCTCGCGCTCTGGCGCGGCATTCGCACGGCCGAGGAGCTTTCGGCGCTCGCCGGCGCGCGCGGGCGGCTGCCCGAGCCGAGCGCCTGGAACGAGGATCCGCAGCGGCTGCGCATGATCGCGCTGCCGACGACGCTTTCGGCCGCCGAGTTCTTCCACTCCGCCGGCATCACCGACACCGCGCGGCGCGTCAAGCAGATGTACGCGCATCCGCTGTTCGTTCCGAAGGCGGTGATCCTCGACCCGGCGGCGACGCTGGAGACGCCGATGGAGCTGCTGCTCTCCACCGGCATCCGGTCGGTGGACCATGCGGTCGAAGGCTGGTGCGCGGCAAGGCGCGTGCCGATCGCTGACGCCGCCAACCGCGAGGCGATGCGCCTGCTTGCCGCGGCGCTGCCCGCGATCCGCCGCGATCCTCGGGACCTGGAGGCGCGCGCGCTGGCGCAGCACGGGACGTGGCTTTCGCGCATCGCCTCCATGGCCGGCATCCCGTACGGCGCGAGCCACGGGATCGGCTATCTGCTCGGCGGCGGGCGCGGCGTGCCGCACGGCATCACTTCGTGCGTGACGCTGCCGGCGGTGATGCAGTGGAACGAGCGCGCGAACGCCGATCGTCAGGCCGAGGTGAGCGCCGCGTTCGGCGACGGCCGCGAGAGCGCGGCCGCGGCGCTGCGCCGCTTCATCTCCGGTCTCGGACTGCCGACGCGGCTGCGCGAGGCCGGGATCGGGCGCGAGGAACTGGAGGCGATCGCGGCGAGCTGGGATGGCGGTGCGCCGATCGCGACCAACCCGCGACCGGTGCGGGGCAAGGCGGACCTGCTCGAGATCCTCGAACTGGCCTGGTGATCAGCCCTTGAGCTGCAGGCTCTTGTACTCCAGGAACTCCTCCAGCCCGTACACGCCCGCCTCGCGGCCGTGGCCCGACTGCTTGAAGCCGCCGAAGGGGGCGTTCAGGTTGAAGGGTCCTCCGTTCACGTCCACCTGCCCGGCGCGAATGCGGCGCGCGACGCGCAGCGCGCGCTGCTCGTCCTTGCTCCACACCGCGCCGGCAAGGCCGTAGATCGTGTCGTTCGCGATGCGGACCGCGTCCTCCTCGTCCCTGTAAGGAATGATCGCGAGCACCGGGCCGAAGATCTCCTCCTGCGCGATCGTCATCGAGTTCTTCACCCGGCCGAAGACCGTCGGCTTGACGTAGTAGCCGCCCGCGGGGACGCCCTCCGGAGGTTCGGCACCGCCGGCGAGAAGCTCCGCGCCTTCCTCGATGCCCTTGCGGATATAGCCGCGCACCCGCTCCAGTTGCGCCTGCGAGGCAAGCGGCCCGAGCTTCGTCGTCTCGGCAAGCGGATCGCCGACGGTGAAGCCGCGCGCGATCTCGGCGGCGAGCTTCGCCGCTTCCTCGTACTTCGACTCGGGCACGAGCATCCGCGTGAGCGCGGTACAGGTCTGCCCGGAGTTGAGGTAGCAGGCATTGACGGTGCTCCTCACCGCCGTCGCGAGGTCGGCGTCGTCCAGGATCACGGAAGGGGACTTGCCGCCCAGCTCCAGCGCGACGCGTTTCACCGTCTGCGCCGCGAGTTCCGAGATGCGCTTGCCGGCGCGCGTCGAGCCGGTGAACGAGATCATGTCCACCTGCGGGTGCGCGACCAGCGCCTCGCCCGCCGCTGGCCCGTAGCCGGTGACCAGGTTGAACACGCCCGCCGGAAGGCCCGCCTGCTCGATCACCTCGGCGAGGATGAAGGCGTTGAAGGGCGCCACCTCCGAGGGCTTGAGCACCACCGTGCAGCCGGCGGCAAGCGCCGGCGCCACCTTGAGCGCGATCTGGTGCAGCGGATAGTTCCACGGCGTGATGGCGCCCACCACACCCGCCGGCTCGCGCACGACGAGCGAGTTGCCGACCCGCTCCTCGAATTTGAACTCGCGCACGAGCTTCGCGTAATTGGCGAAGTTGGCGATCGGCAGTCCGGCCTGGATGCGCTGCGACAGCTTGAGCGGCATGCCGACTTCCTGGGCGATCGTTCGCGCCAGCTCGTCGGCGCGCGCCTTCAGGCCGTCGGAGATTTTTTGCAGGAACGCGGCGCGCGCATCGGCCGGCGTCGCGCTCCATGCTTCGAGCGCCGCACGCGCGGCGGCGACCGCCGCCTCCACGTCGCGCTCGGTCCCGGCGGGCACCGTCCCCATCACATCGCCGGTACCGGCGTTGTGCGCCTCGATCGTTTCCAGACTGGAGGGGGCGACCCAGCGGCCGCCGATGAAGAACTTGTCGCGTCGGATCATGCGGACCTCTTCGGGAAGGCGCGTATTCTAGCCGTATACTGCGGCGCAACCGAATCGAAGGAGACATCGCCATGGCGCGCACGGGCAAGGCGGCGATCTGCCGCGAGCTGAACAGACCGGTGGTCGTCGAGCAGATCACGGTGGATTCGCCGAAGCGCGGCGAGGTGACGATCAAGGTCGCCGCCTGCGGCGTGTGCCACTCGGACCTTTCGGCCACGAACGGCACCATCGCGCTGCCGCCGCCGCTCGTGCTCGGCCACGAGGGCGCGGGCGAAGTCGTCGAAGTGGGCGAGGGCGTCACCGGCCTCGCGGTGGGCGATCACGTCGTCTCGTCCTTCATCTACATGTGCGGCAAGTGCCGCTTCTGCTCGACCGGCCGGCCGGTGCTGTGCGTCGAGCAGGGCAAAGCTCTCACCACGCCGCCGGAGGGCACGCCACGGGTGCGCGACCGCGACGGCAAGCCGCTCAATATCTTCTCCGGCTGCGGCGTGATGGCCGAATACGCCACGCTCTCGGTGGACAACGTGGTCAAGATTGATCCGAAGATCCCGCTCGACCGCGCGGCGCTTGTCGGCTGCGCGGTGACCACCGGCGTCGGCGCGGTGTTCAACACCGCGCGCGTGGAGCCGGGCTCGGTGGTCGCGGTGTTCGGCTGCGGTGGGGTCGGACTGAACGTGATTCAGGGCGCGGCGATCGCGGGCGCCGAGCGCATCCTCGCCATTGACACGGTGCAGGCGAAGCTCGATCTGGCGAGGAGGTTCGGAGCGACCGACACGCTGCTTGCCGCGCCCGGCCAGGACCCGACGAAGGAAATCAAGAAAATGACCGCCGGCGGGCCCGACTACGCCTTCGAGTGCGTCGGCGCCGGCGCGCTCGCCGAGCTCGCCTACAAGGCGATCCGGCGCGGCGGCAAGGCGGTCATCGTCGGCGTCGCGCGGCCCACGGACAACGCCTCGTTTCGCCCGATGACGATGGTGTTCGAGGAAAAGACCTTGCAGGGCAGCTACTTCGGGTCCTGCGTGCCGCGGGTCGACTTTCCGCGGATGCTTCAGCTCTACATGGCGGGCAGGCTCAAGCTGGACGAGCTGATCACGCGCCGCTACCGCATCGACGAGGCGCCGCAGGCGTTCGCCGATCTCGAAGCGGGCCGCAACGCCCGCGGCGTGATCGTCTTCTAGAGTCTGCTAGACTGTTTGCGAGTCCCGCAGGAGAGCGCGGCGGGCAGCAGTCCGCCGCCGCCGGAGGCGTAAGCTCCCATAAACGCTCAGGCTCAAACACCGCGGGGCGGATTGGCCGTACTGGAGAGAGGCGCGGAAAGACCCGCGCCCACCGAAGGGGCAAGCGCACACGCGCTCGCTGAGCGCGGCGCGCAATCTCTCAGGTAAAAGGACAGGGGGAGCGGCACCGGGTGCGAGGCGCGCCCGGCTTGCTGCCTGTGCCTTGCCGCGAGAGATGACGCCCGAACCGGTCCTGCGCAAGACTCCGCTCTTCGAAGCCCACCGCGCGCGCGGCGCGCGCATGACCGGCTTCGCCGGCTGGCAGATGCCGCTTCACTACGGCTCGCAGATCGAGGAGCACCACGCGGTGCGGCGCTCCGCCGGCGTGTTCGACGTCTCGCACATGTGCGCCGTGGAGGTGATCGGCGCGGCGAGCCGCGCGGCGCTCCGGCGGCTGCTCGCCAACGACGTCGCGAAGCTCGCGGTTCCGGGCAAGTCCCTCTATTCGTGCATGCTGAGCGACGAAGGCGGCATGCTCGACGATCTCGTCGCGACCTGGCTCGGCGGCGAGCGCTACCGGCTGGTGCTCAACGCCGCCACCGCCGAGCGGGATCTCGCCTGGATGCGCGGGCGCGCCCCCGAGGCGCGTTTCGAGCCGCGGCACGATTGCGCGATGCTCGCGCTGCAGGGGCCTTGCGCGCGCGAAGCGCTCTGGCGCGCGCGGCCGGCGTGGCGCGCCGCGACCGAAGCGCTCGGGCGCTTCTTCGCCACCGAGCTCGAAGGCGGTACGTTTGTCTCGCGCACCGGCTACACCGGCGAGGACGGCTTCGAGATCGCGTTGCCGGCCGCCGAAGCGCCCGCGCTGTGGGACGACCTGCTCGCGGCGGGTGTGGCACCCTGCGGCCTTGCGGCGCGCGACACACTGCGTCTCGAAGCCGGGTTGATCCTCTACGGTCAGGACGCCGACGAGCGCGTGACCCCTTACGAGGCGGGGGTCGGCTGGACGGTGGACCTCGCCGATTCCTCGCGCGACTTCATCGGCCGCGCCGCGCTCGCGCGGCGCCCCCGCGGGCGGCAGCTTCTCGGCCTCAGGCTTTTCGAACGCGCCGTGCCGCGCAGCCACATGAAGGTGCGCACGGCGCACGGCGAAGGCGAGGTGACGAGCGGGACATTCTCGCCCACGCTCGGCGTACCGATCGCGCTTGCGCGCCTGCCGGCCGCGGTCAGCCCGGGGCAAGAGGCCGAGGTCGAGGTGCGCGGCCGGTGGCTCGGCGCGCGCGTCGTCACACTCCCGTTCGTCCGCCATGGCAAGGAGGTCAAGTGAACGTTCCCGAGGATCTCAGGTACACCGCGACCCACGAGTGGGTGCGCGAGGAAGGCGATCTTCTGCTGGTTGGCATCACCGATCCGGCGCAGGAAATGCTCGGCGATCTGGTGTTCGTCGGCGACGTGCAGGTCGGCCGCAGGATCGGGGCGGGCGAGGTCGCGGCGGTGGTCGAGTCGGTCAAGGCCGCCGCCGACGTGTACGCGCCGGCCGCGGGCGAGATCGTCGCGTTCAACGAGGAACTGGGCTCCAGGCCGGAGCTCGTCAACCGCAGCCCGTACGAGGCGTGGATCTTCAAGCTGAAGCCGGCGCAACCGCCGCAGGGCCTGCTCGACGCCGCCGCCTACCGGGCCACCGTGGACGCGAAGAAGGAGGCGTTGTGAGCGGGCTTGCCGCGCTCGAACAGCGCGACGAGTTCGTCGCGCGACACATCGGGCCGGAGGAGCGCGAGGCGCGGACGATGCTCGCCGCGCTCGGCCTCGAATCGCTCGATGCGCTCATCGCCGAGGTGCTGCCGCCGGCGATCCGGATGCGCGGGCCGCTTGCGCTGCCGCCGGCGCGCACCGAGCGCGAGGTCCTCGCGGACCTGGCGCGCATGGCGGCGAAGAACCGGGTACTGAGGAGTTTCATCGGCCAGGGCTACTACGGCACGTTCACGCCGCCGGTGATTCTCAGGAACGTGCTCGAAAATCCCGCCTGGTACACCGCATACACGCCGTATCAGCCGGAGATCTCGCAGGGGCGGCTGGAGGCGCTGCTCGTCTTTCAGACGATGGTGAGCGAGCTCACCGGGCTTGCGATCGCCAACGCGTCGCTGCTCGACGAGGCCACGGCGGCGGCCGAGGCCATGATGCTCGCGCGGCGCGCAAGCCGCGCACGGAACAATACGTTCTTCGTCTCGGCGCGCTGCCACCCGCAGACGATCGCGGTGCTGCGTACGCGCGCCGAGTGCGCCGGCATCACCGTCGCGACGGGCGACGAAGGCGGTCCGCTGCCCGAGTGCTTTGGCGCCCTGGTCCAGTACCCGGACACTCTGGGCGGGCTGGCGGAGCACCGCGCGCTCGCCGAGGCGCTGCACGCGAAGGGGGCGCTCCTTGTCGCGGCGACCGATCTGCTCGCGCTCACGCTCCTTGCGCCGCCGGGGGAGTGGGGCGCCGACGTCGCGGTCGGCTCCGCCCAGCGTTTCGGCGTTCCCTTCGGCTACGGCGGACCGCATGCGGCGTTCTTCGCCTGCCGCGACGAGCTGAAGCGCCAGTTGCCCGGGCGGCTGGTGGGTGTCTCGCGCGACGCGCAGGGCGCGCCCGCGCTGCGGCTTGCGCTGCAGACCCGCGAGCAGCACATCCGCCGCGAAAAAGCGACGTCCAACATCTGCACCGCGCAGGTGCTGCTTGCGGTGGTGGCGGCGATGTACGCCGTGTATCACGGGCCGGAGGGACTGCGGCGAATCGCCCTGCGCGCGCACCGGATGGCTTCGCTCGCCAGAAGCGGTCTCGTGCGCATGGGCTTTGCCGTCACTCCGGCGGAGTTCTTCGACACGATCGTCGTCGAGACCGGTGCGGCGACCGCGGCGATCCACGCCGCCGCGGTCGAGGCGGGAATGAACTTCCGACGGCTGGATGAGGCGCGCATCGGACTTTCGTTCGACGAGACGACGAGCCGCGAGGACGTGGCGCGCCTGCTCGCAGCCTTCGCGCACGGTGCGCGCCGCGCTCCGGTCGCGCCCGAAGCGGATGCGCCGGATTGCCTGCCCGTGCGGCTCCGGCGCACCTCGAAGTTCCTCACGCACCCGGAGTTTCACAAGCACCGCTCCGAGACGGCGATGCTGCGCTATCTGCGCCGGCTCGCGGACAAGGATCTCGCGCTCGACCGCACGATGATCCCGCTCGGCTCGTGCACGATGAAGCTCAACCCGACGGCGGCGATGATCCCGATCACCTGGGAGGGCTTCGCCGGCGTGCATCCGTACGCGCCGGCCGATCAGGCGGCGGGCTACGCCGAGCTGATCGCGGATCTCGGCGCAAAGCTGGCCGCGATCACCGGCATGGACGCGGTGAGCGTGCAGCCCAACTCCGGCGCGCAGGGCGAGTTTGCCGGGCTGCTCGCGATCCGCGCCTGGCACCGCGCCCGCGGCGAGGCAAGGCGCGACGTCTGCCTCATTCCCTCTTCGGCGCACGGCACCAACCCGGCCTCGGCGCGCATGGCCGGAATGGAGGTGGTGGTCGTCGCCTGCGACGCACGGGGCAACGTGGACGTCGCCGATCTGCGCGCGAAGGCGGCGCAGTATCGCGAGCGGCTCGCGGCGCTCATGATCACGTATCCCTCGACGCACGGCGTGTTCGAGGAGGCGATCCGCGAAATCTGCGACCTCGTGCATGCCGAGGGCGGACAGGTGTACATGGACGGCGCGAACCTGAACGCGCTGGTCGGGCTGGCGCGCCCGGGCGAGCTGGGTGCCGACGTCTGCCATGTCAACCTGCACAAGACGTTCTGCATCCCTCACGGCGGCGGCGGCCCGGGTGCCGGACCGATCGCGGTCAAGGCGCACCTCGCGCCGTACCTGCCGGGCGATCCGCTGGGCGAGCCCGGTGCCGCCGGGCCGGTATCGGCCGCGAACTACGGCTCGGCGGGAATTCTGCCGATCTCCTGGGCGTATATCGCGCTGATGGGTGCCGAGGGGCTGCGGCGGGCGAGCGAAACCGCCATTCTGGCCGCGAACTACGTCGCCGCGCGGCTTGCGCCGCACTACCGCGTGCTCTACAGCGGGCGCGCCGGGCGCGTGGCGCACGAGTGCATCCTCGACCTGCGGCCGCTGCGCGATTCGGCGGGCGTGAGCGCCGAGGATGTCGCCAAGCGCCTGATGGACTACGGATTCCACGCGCCGACGATGAGCTTTCCGGTGGCCGGCACCCTGATGGTCGAGCCGACCGAGTCCGAGAACCTGGCCGAGCTCGACCGCTTCATCGAGGCGATGATCGCGATCCGCGCCGAGATCCGCGCGATCGAGGAAGGGCGCGCGCCCCGCGAGGACAACGTGCTGCGCAACGCGCCGCACACGGCGGCGATGTGCGCGGCCGACGAATGGCGCCACGCCTACAGCCGCGAGCAGGCGGCCTTTCCGGTGCCGGGCCTGCGCGAGGCGAAGTACTGGCCGCCGGTCGCACGCGTGGACAACGCCTGGGGCGACCGCAACCTCGTCTGCGTCTGCCCGCCGGCGCCAGAGCACGCCGGCGCGCACGCCTGAGGCCGGCGCCGGGCTACGGCGCGAGCCGCCGCTCGACCAGACGCGCAAGCACGCTTGCGCCGTAGGGTAGCGCCGCGTCGTTGAAGTCGTAGGCGGGGTTGTGCACCTCGCAGGCGCCCTCGCCCTCGCCGTTGCCGATGTTGAAGTAGCAGCCGGGAACTTCCCGCAGCATCCAGGCGAAGTCCTCGGAGGCCATGATGAGCGGCGGATCGCGCCGCACGCGCTCGGCGCCGGCGATCTCGGCGCAGACATCGGCGGCGAAGTCCGCCTCGCGGGGATTGTTGGCGAGCGGCGGAAAGATCACGCGGAAGTCGGTTTTCGCGCGCGCCCCGAACCCTGCGGCGACGCCTTCGGCGAGCCGGCCGAGCCTGTCGCCGATCGCGCGCATCACCTCGTCGGAGAACGCGCGCACCGTGCCCGAGAGCCGCACGCTCTGCGGGATCACGTTGTAGGCGTTGCCGCCCTGGATCCGCGTCACCGAGACCACGGCAGTGTCCACCGGGGCGACGTTACGCGCGACGATGCTTTGCAGCGCGGTGACCACGTGCGATGCGGCGAGGACCGGATCCACGCCCGCCTCCGGGCGCGCGGCGTGGGCGCCGACGCCCTCGACGTCAATGTCGAAGAACGCGCCTCCTGCCATCATCGGGCCTGCGCGTACCGCGAACGTGCCCACCGGCAGCCCGGGCCGGTTGTGCATGCCGAAGATCGCCTCGCACGGAAAGCGCCGGAACAGGCCGTCGGCGATCATCGCCTGCGCGCCGCCAAGACCCTCCTCGGCCGGCTGGAAGATGAATACCACCGTGCCGTCGAAATGGCGCGTGGCGGCAAGGTAGCGCGCGGCGCCGAGCAGCATCGCCGTGTGGCCATCGTGACCGCAGGCGTGCATGCGGCCCGCGTGGCGCGAGCGGTGCGCGAACGCGTTCGCCTCCTCGATCGGCAGCGCGTCCATGTCGGCGCGCAGGCCGATCGAGCGGGCCGAAGTGCCGGCGCGCAGCACTCCGACCACCCCCGTGCGGCCGATGCCGCGGTGCGTTTCGATTCCCCAGGATTCGAGCTGCCTGGCGACGAAGTCGGCGGTGCGGCGCTCCTCGAACCCGAGCTCTGGATGGGCGTGGATGTCGCGCCGCCAGGCGGTCATCTCGGCGGCCAGGCGTTCGATTTCCTGGAGCGGCGGCATCGCGTCCTGGCTACTTGCAGCCGAGCCGGCGCTCTTTGGCGAGCACGAGCGCCGTCACCGTCTCGTTCACCGGCGCTGGCATGCCGAGTTCCTTCGCCACCCGGGGAATCGAGCCGTTGATCACCTCGATCTCGCTGCGCCGCCCCGCCATCAGGTCGAGGAGGACCGAAGGCCGCGCTTTCGGGATCTTCGCGCCGAAGTCGCGCACGTAGGTGACCGGATCGGCGATGTCGAGGCGAATGCCTTTTGCCTTCGCCACCGCGTACGCTTCGGTCGCGCAGGCGGCCGAGACGCGCGCGAGGTCCGGATCGGCCATCACTTCGCCGGTGGTGCATTCGGCGAGCGCGCAAGGGCTCGAATAGGCACAATTGCAGATGAGCTTTTCCCAGACGAGCTGGCCGATGTCGTCGAACACTTTCACCCGGAATCCCGCGCCGCGCCAGAGTTCCTCGACCGCCTTCAGGCGCGGCGTGATCGGCCCGCCGAACTCGCCCAGGCGCACCAGCTCCATGCCGTTGTGATGCGCGTGGCCCGGCGCGCGGATCGAGGCGCCGAAGCCGCCCACCACGCCGACCATCACGCGCTCGCGCCCGAGCACGGCGGCCGCCGTCTCGGGGCCGCCCAGACCGTTCTGGATCGACAGCACCGGCGTGTCGGGCTTGAGAAGCGCTCTTGCCGACTCCGCCGCGGCGGCGACGTGCATCGCCTTGGTGGCGAGAATCACGAGATCGCAGGGGCCGACCTCACGCGCGTCCGTGGTGGCATGCAGCCGTACCGTGCGATCGCCCGAAGCGCCTTCGAGGCGAAGGCCCCGGGCGCGGATCGCCTCGACGTGCTCGCGCCAGCGGTCCACCGCCCAGACTTCGTGGCCGGCAGAGGCGAACAGGCCCGCGTACACCGAGCCCATCGCGCCGGCCCCGACGATCGCGATTTTCATGCCACCTCGAACAGTCCTGCGGCGCCCATGCCGCCGCCGATGCACATCGTGACCACCACGTACTTCACCCCGCGGCGCTTGCCTTCGATGAGCGCATGGCCGACCAGCCGCGAGCCGCTCATGCCGTAGGGGTGACCGAGCGCGATCGCGCCGCCGTTCACGTTGAGGCGATCGTCCGGGATGCCGAGCCGGTCGCGGCAGTAAATCACCTGGACCGCGAACGCCTCGTTCAGCTCCCACAGTCCCACGTCCTCCATGCGGATGCCGGTGCGCTCCAGCAGCTTGGGCACCGCGAACACCGGGCCGATGCCCATCTCGCCCGGCTCGCAGCCGGCCACGGCGAAGCCGCGATAGATCCCCATCGGCTTCAGTCCCCGGCGCGCCGCCTCCTTGTCGCTCATCAGCACCTGCGCCGAGGCGCCGTCGGAGAACTGGCTCGCGTTGCCGGCGGCGATCACGCCGCCTTCGATCGCCGGCTTGATCTGCGACACGCCCTCGTAGGTGGTGTCCGGCCGGATGCCCTCGTCATGCTCGGCGGTCACCTCCCGGATCGTCTCGGCGCCGGTTTCCTTGTCCACCACCTTCATCTTGGTGGTGATCGGCACGATCTCGTCGCGGAACCGCCCCTCGGCGCGCGCTTTCGCCGCGCGCTGCTGGCTGCGCGCGCCGTAGCGGTCCTGGGCCTCGCGCGGGATGTTGTATTTTTTTGCCACGTACTCCGCGGTCTGCAGCATCGGCCAGTAGATCTCCGGCTTGTGCCGGTGCAGCCACTCGTCCTGCGCGTGATGCTTGTTGGATTCGTTCTGCACGAGCGAAATGGATTCCAGCCCCCCGGCGACGTAGATCCCGCCTTCGCCGGCGAGGATCCGCTGCGCGGCGAGCGCCACCGTCTGCAGCCCGGAGGAGCAGAAGCGGTTCACCGTCATGCCCGACACCGTCACCGGCAGGCCGGCCCGGATCGCGATCTGGCGCGCGATGTTGCCGCCGGTCGCGCCCTCGGGCATCGCGCAGCCCATGATCACGTCCTCGACTTCCTGCGGCTCGACGCGCGCGCGCTCCAGCGCCGCCCGCACCACATGCGCGCCCATCTTCGCGCCGTGCGTGAGGTTGAGCGCGCCACGCCAGCTCTTGCAAAGCGGCGTGCGCGCGGTGGAAACGATCACTGCCTCGGTCATGGCTCCCCCTATCCGTTGAATCGCTTGCCTTCTTTGGCGAGTCTGGCGAGCAGCGGCGCGACTTGCCACTGGCCGCCCTGATAGCCCTTCTGGAACCGCTCGATCGCCGCCAGCACCTTCGCCAGGCCGACGGTGTCGGCGTAGAACATGGGTCCCCCGCGGTAGGGCGGAAAGCCGTAGCCGGTGAGATACACCATGTCAATGTCGGAGGCGCGCAGCGCGATGCCTTCCTCGAGAATGCGCGCGCCTTCGTTGACGAGTGCGTAGATGCAGCGCTCGACGATCTCCTCGTCGCTGATCGGACGCGGCGTCACGCCGATTTCCCTGCGGTACTCGGCGATGATCGCCTCGACCTCCGGGTCGGGGATGGGCTTGCGGCTGCCCGGCTCGTAGCGGTACCAGCCGCGGCCGGTCTTCTGCCCGAACCAGCCGCGCTCGCAGATGCGGTCGCCGACCTTCGAATACACCATGTCGGGGCGCTCTTTCGCGCGGCGCTTGCGGATCTCCCAGCCGATGTCGTTGCCCGCCATGTCGTACATCGTGAACGGGCCCATCGCCAGGCCCCAGTTCGTGAGCGCCGCGTCCACCTGCTGCGGCGTGGCGCCTTCGTCGAGCAGGAACATGGACTGCTGGACGTATTTTTCCAGCATCCGGTTGCCGATGAAGCCGTCGCACACGCCGGAGACCACCGGCACCTTTTTCAACGTCTTGCCGAGCTTCATCGTGGTCGCGAGGACGTCCTTCGCCGTCCTGTCCCCGCGCACCACTTCGAGCAGCCGCATGACGTTCGCCGGCGAGAAAAAGTGCGTGCCGATCACGTCCTGCGGTCGCCGGGTCACCGCGGCGATCGCGTTGACGTCGAGGGTGGAGGTGTTGGTGGCGAGGATCGCGCCGGGTTTGGCGATCGCGTCCAGCCTGCGGAAGACGTCCTGCTTCACCTCCATGCGCTCGAACACCGCCTCGATCACGATGTCGGCGTCGGCGACGTCTTCCAGTCTGAGGGTGGGCCGGATGAGCGCCATGCGCCGGTCCATCTCTTCCTGCTTGAGCCGTCCCTTGGCCACCGTGCCCGCATAGTTCCTGCGGATCGTTTCCATGCCGCGGTCGAGCGCCGCCTGGCTCGTCTCGACCACCGTCACCGGGATGCCGGCGTTGGCGAAGCACATCGCGATGCCTCCGCCCATGGTGCCGGCGCCGACCACGGCGGCCTTGCGGATCTCGCGGGTCGGTGTGTCTTCTGGCACATCCGGGATCTTGGTCGTCTGGCGCTCGGCGAAGAACATGTGCCGCAGCGCCTTCGATTCCACCGTCTCGACCAGAACCTGGAAACGCTCGCGCTCGAATTTGCGTCCTTCGTCGAAAGGCCGGGTCGCCGCCGCCTCGACGCAGGCGACGATCTCCAGCGGCGCCGGGTACCCGCGCGAGGCCTTCGCGACCTCGGCGCGCGCGCGCTCGAAGAACTGTTTCGGGTCGCCTTCCACCTTGACCGCCATGTCGCGGATGCGGCGGGGCCCGCGGCCCTCGGCGATCAGCTTCTTCGCGAAGGCGATCGCGCCCCCCAGCAGGTCGCCGGTGACGATCTCGTCCACCAGCCCGAGCTTGAGCGCCTCCTCGGCGCGGACGGGGTTGCCGGTGGTCATCATCTCGATCGCCTTGGCCGCGCCCACCACCCTCGGCAGGCGCTGCGTGCCGCCGGAGCCGGGGAGAATTCCCAGCTTCACCTCCGGCAGCCCGAGCTGCGCGCCGGGCAGCGCCACGCGGTAGTGGCAGCCCAGAGCGAGCTCGAGGCCTCCTCCGAGCGCGAAGCCGCCGATCGCGGCGATCATCGGCTTGGGGAACGCGTCCTGAGCGTCGTTGATTTCCGGCAGCGACGGCGGCTCGAACGCCTTCGGGGTGTTGAACTCGCGGATGTCCGCCCCCCCGGAAAACGCCTTCGCCGAGCCGATCAGGACGAGCGCCTTGACCGCGGGGTCGGCCTCGGCCTTCCTGATGCCGGCGAGGATCCCTGGCCTGAGCACGCTCCCCAGGCCGTTCACAGGCGGGTTGTTCATGGCGATGACGGCAATGCCGTCGCGCACGGAATACGCTGCCGCTTCGCTCATTGCGCGGGTTTCTCCAAAAAGGCGGGGTTGAAGGTCTAACCGGCGCATCGCGCCGGGGATGGGCCGATTCTAGCAAGCGGCCTTAGCGCGGCGGACCGCCGCGCCACGCCGGCCGGGTCCGGAGGATCCGGCGCGTTGTGTGGGAAACGGCCCACGCATGTCGCTAGTGAACTTGTGGTTGATTTCCCACTTTCTGGAGAGTACGGTGCGCCAAAGGAGGACACGTGCAGCTCGCGCAGGGCGAATCGCTTCTCGACACGATCGCGGAGTTCTGCCGCCGCAACGGCGTCGCCGAATCCACCTTCGGCCGGCGCGTGGTGAACGACGGCAAGTTCGTCGCGCGGCTGCGCGACGGCGCGCGCGTGACGCCGGAGACGCTGGAGCGCGTGAGCGCGTATCTGGAGCGCCACGGCGTCGCCGCACCCGGGGCGCCGCGCGAGCTGCGCCCGCTCATCCGGCTCGCCCAGCGGCCCCCCACCGCGGCGGCGCCCGAGCCGGTCGCGCGCCAGTTCCGCTTCTTCGACAACCGGCAGAAGTACCTCCTCTTCGTCAGCACCTGCGGCGAGAAGGAGGTGGTCGCGCGCCGCATCGGCATGGAACTGGCGCACCTGCGCCCGCGGCCGCCGGCGGTGCGCGTCTTCGACGCCGGCATGGGCGATGCGACCGTGCTCACGCGCGTGATGCGCGAGATGCACCGGCGCTTTCCGACGATGCCGTTCTACTTCGTCGGCAAGGAGATCAGCCTGGAGGACGTGCGCCTGTCGCTCGACAAGATGGCCGACCGCTTCTTCGAGCATCCGGCCACGGTACTGGTGGTGACCAACATGTATTACACCGAGGCGCCGTGGCTTGCGCCGAAGGCGCTCGCCGCGGCGACCTCGCTCGTCTGGCACGAGGTCGCACTCACCGGCACGACCGCGCACGAATTCGGCGAGCAGATTCAGGCGCTGGAGCCGTTCCTCGCCCGCCACTGGCAGGCGCGCCACAGCCCGAAGACCGGCAACCCGGTGTACGAGCGGCCGGTGGTACTGGTGCTCTACCGCGACGACTTTCGGTTCCTGCTCGACGACGTCATCCCGCGCCAGGGCCGGGCGCACGCGGACTACGATCTCATCATCGCCTCGCAGCCCTACCGCGCGCGGGCCCCGCTCGAATTCAAGGCGCAGAAGGTGATCGCGCCGCTCGCGCGCGCCCTGGGCCTCGGCGGGCGCCTCATCGGCATCCACTCGAAGGGGGACGACCCGGGGCTGGAGATCGTGCGCCGGATCTGGCCCGAGGAGAACCCGTTCCGGCACGGCCGGCACGAATTGCTGCGGGCGGTGCGCGCCGAGCTCGGACGCGAGGCGCGGCGCTGCAACTTCAACGCGTATTCGGAGGCGCGCGCGGTGTTCCGGTACGACATGCACACGCTGCCCACCGAGATCGCCGAGAGCGTCGGCACCTCGACGCTGCTCGCGGCGTGGAACGCGGCCGTTTACGTGGCGCAGATAGACGACGAGCGGCTCGCGCAGGTGGTGGGCGAGCGCCGTTATCTGGACGCCACGCGCGAAGTGCTGCAGGCCCACGGCGGCCTGTGGTTCCTGGACGAGTCCTACGTCATATCTCGCAAGAGGAATTGAGCGATGAGTGTGGTCGCGCGGGCGCAGGGAGACGGGCTTGACCGTACCGCCGCAGAGCTCGTGGCCTGCGGCTCGCTGGAGATGAACGCCGACCGGGCGGGCGATGCGCGCGCGATCGCCGCCGAGCTTCCGGTCGGCACGCGCGTCTACGTCAACCACCTGCCGCGGCACAGCCTGGAGCAGTCGGCTGCGGCGCTCATCGCCCTGCGCGAGGCGGGTCTTGAGCCGGTGCCGCACCTGGCGGCGCGGCGCATCGGCTCGCGCGAGGCGCTGCGCGCGTATCTCGCCCGCGCCGTCGGCGAGGCGGGCGTCGCCAAGGCGCTCGTGATCGGCGGCGACGTGAGCGAACCGGCCGGCCCCTGGGCCGACGCGGCGGCGTTGCTGCGCGACGGAGTGCTCGCCGAGTGCGGCATCCGCGAGGTCGGGCTGCCGGGCTACCCCGAGGGCCATCCTTCGATCCCGAGCCCGGTGCTCGCGCGGCTGCTCACCGAGCGGCTCGAGCTGCTGCGCGCGCAGGGGCTTGGTGCGCACATACTCACCCAGTTCTCGTTCTCGCCCGCGCGCGTGATCGAGTACGCGGCCGAGCTGGCGCGCACGGCGCCCGGCGTGCCGGTGTACGTGGGCCTCGCCGGTCCGACCGATCCGGTGCGGCTGCTGCGCTTCGCCCAGCGCTGCGGCGTGAGCGCCTCGCTGCGCGCGCTGCGCGCTCAAGGGATGGGCGCGATCCGGCTCGTCACCCATACCGATCCGATGGAGCAGCTCGTCGCGGTCGCGCGCTACTGCGCCGGCGCGGCCGAGTGCAACGTGGTGGGCGTGCACCTGTTCAGCTTCGGCGGCGCGGCGCAGGCCGCGGCGTGGATGAACCGCGTCATCACGGCGGCGCGCGAGGCCTGACCGCGCTGCGGTAGCATGGTGCGGGAGTGGAAATTCCCCTCCCGGTCATGCTGGCGGTGCTCGCGGCGGCGGCTGCGCACGCGGCGTGGAACGCGCTGCTCAAAGCGGGCGCAGATCCGCTGCTGGACGCGGCGCTGCTGGCGCTGGCGGGCGGCGTGATCGCCGCGCCCCTTCTCGCGCTCGTCGAGCCGCCGCATCCCGCGGCATGGCCTTTCCTCGCGGCCTCGGCCGCGATCCATGTCGGTTATTACGCGACGCTCGTGCTCGCGTACCGCGCGGGCGACCTCTCCCACGGCTACCCGATCATGCGCGGCACGGCGCCGCTCGTCGTGGCACTCGCCTCGGCGGCGGCGTTCGGCGAGCCGCTTTCGGCAGCGGCCTGGGCGGGCGTCGTTCTCATCTGCGGCGGCGTGCTCTCGCTCGGCCTTGCGGGCGGCGGTGCGACGCATCGCGCGAGCGCCTGGGCGCTCGCCAATGCCGCGATCATCGCCGCCTACACGCTCGTGGACGGCACGGGCGTGCGCGCCGCGGGCGGCGCCGAGCGCTACGTCGTCTGGCTTTTGCTCTTCATGGGCCTGCCGTTCGGCCTGATCGTCCTCGCGCTGCGGCGCAAGGCGCTCGCGCGCCACTCCGCGCGTCACTGGCCGCGGGCGCTCGCAGGCGCCGCGCTCTCGGGCGCTTCCTACGGCGTCGCGCTCTGGGCGATGACGCGCGCACCGGTGGCGGTAGTCGCGGCGCTACGCGAAACCTCGGTGATCTTCGGCGCGCTGATCGGGGCGTGGCTGCTGCGCGAAGGGCGGCTTGCGCCGCGCCTTGCAGGCGCGGCCACGGTCTTTGCCGGGATGATCGCGCTCAGGCTGTGAGCCGGCTCCCGCCGCCAGGCGGCGGCGCCGGCATTCTGCGCTCGCCGCTCGCCGAGTCTGCCTTCGCCAGGACATTCGGATAAAATCGGCCGGTCAGGAAATGAAATTGAGCACGGGCGACGAAACGCTGCGCTGGCCGACCAATCTCGATCGCGAGGCGATCATCGAGCGGCTGGTGCGGGTGCGCGAGGCGGCGATGGCGGCCGGGCTCGCCGAGGTGGCCGAACGCTTCGCCAGCGTCGAGACGATGCCCTCGCCCAGGATCGGCGCGGCGGTGGTCGCGGCGCTTACCTGGCTGCAGGACAAGCCCGAGCAGCGGGCGATCGTCACCCAGCTCGAGATGGTGGCGGTGAACCTGAAAAACCTGAAGTAGGCGCGATCGCCGGCGCGTGGTGGCCGTTCCGGCCATGCGACAATTCCCGCTCTCTCAGGAATTTCCGAGGCTGCCATGGCGACAAGACCCGATGAGCGCTTGATCGAGCCGGAGATGGACCCGAACGATCTCTGGCTGGAGGAGATCTACACCGACCGCCGCGTCGGCACGATCCGCAAGATGACGCCGGTGAAAGCCGACGGCACGCGCGACCCGAAGCGCGAGGTCGCCTGGCTGGGCGAAACCCAGGTGATGAGCGCGGTGGGCGCGCTTCCGATCTCGTTCCCGCTGGAGGCGAAGACGCTGGAGGAAGCGGCGCAGAAGTTCGGCGCCGCCGCGAAGGCGGCGATCGAGCGCACGATCAAGGAGTTGCAGGAGCTGCGCCGGCAGGCCGCCTCCTCCATCCTGATCCCGCAGGGAGGGCTGCCGCCGGTCGGGCCGGGGGGCGTGCCGGGCGGCGGCATCCCGGGCGGCGGCAAGATCCAGCTCCCGTAGCCGCGGCTTCGCGAAGGAGGGGAAGGCATGCACGGCCTGATGATGGACATGCCGCTCGCGATCAGCGAGCTGATTCGGCATGCGGACCGCCACCACGGCGACACCCAGATCGTTTCCAAGCGCGTTGAGGGCGACGGACTTCACCGCTACAGCTACCGCGAGGCGCACCGGCGCTCGCGCAGGCTCGCCAAGGCGCTCGCCCGCCTGGGGCTCGCGATGCACGACCGCGTCGGCACGCTCGCCTGGAACGGCTACCGGCACTTCGAGCTGTATTACGCGGTGGCCGGCTCGGGCGCGGTGATCCACACCATCAATCCGCGCCTGTTCGAGGACCAGATCGTCTATATCGCCAACCACGCCGAAGACCGGATCCTGTGCTTCGACCTCACTTTCCTGCCGCTGGTGGAAAAGCTCGCGCCGCGGCTGCAAACGGTGAAGCGCTACGTCCTGATGACCGACCGCGCGCACATGCCGGCGAAGACCTCGATTGCGGGCCTCGCGTGCTACGAGGAGCTGCTGGAGGCGGAGGACGACCGCTTCGACTGGCCGCAGTTCGACGAGCGCACCGCGGCGTGCCTTTGCTATACCTCCGGCACGACCGGCAACCCCAAGGGCGTGCTCTATTCGCACCGCTCGACGATCCTGCACGCCTATGGCGCGGCGCTGCCGGACGTGCTCAACCTCTCGGCGCGCGACGTGGTGCTGCCGGTGGTGCCGATGTTCCACGTCAACGCCTGGGGGCTGCCGTACTCTGCCGCCGCCTGCGGCACCAAGCTGGTGTTTCCCGGCCAGCATCTCGACGGCAGGAGCCTGTACGAGCTTTTCGAGGGCGAGCGCGTCACCATGTCGGCGGGCGTGCCCACGGTCTGGCTCGGACTGCTCCAGTTCATGGATGCGAACCGGCTCAAGTTCTCGACGCTCAAGCGCGTGGTGATCGGGGGATCGGCCTGTCCGCCGGCGATGATGCGCAAGTTCAACGACGATTACGGCGTCGAGGTGCTGCACGCCTGGGGCATGACCGAAATGAGCCCGCTCGGCTGCGTGTGCACCCTGAAGGAAAAGCACCTCGGCCTGGACAAGGAGGCCCAGTTCGCGATCCGCATGAAGCAGGGTCGGCCCCCCTTCGGCGTGGACTGGAGGATCGTGGACGAGGAAGGGCGCGAGCTTGCCGCCGACGGCAGGACGTTCGGCCATCTGCAGGTGCGCGGCCCCTGGGTGATGAGCGGCTACTTCAAGGGCGAGGGCGGCAATCCGCTCAAGGACGGGTGGTTTCCCACCGGCGACGTCGGCACGCTCGACCCGGACGGCTACCTGCAGATCACCGACCGCTCCAAGGACGTGATCAAGTCGGGCGGCGAATGGATCAGCTCGATCGAGCTGGAGAACATCGCCATCGCGCACCCGGCGATCGCCGAAGCCGCGGTGATCGGCGTGCGCCACCCGAAGTGGGACGAGCGCCCGGTGCTGGTCGCGGTGAGAAAGCCCGGGGCGAGCGTGACCAAGGAGGAGCTGCTCGCGTTCTACGAGGGCAAGGTGGCGAAATGGTGGATGCCCGACGATGTGGTGTTCGTCGAGGAGCTGCCGCACACCGCGACCGGCAAGCTGTCGAAGATCACGCTGCGCCAGCGCTTCGCTGACTATCGGCTGCCCGGCTGAGAGGCGCGCCGAGCGCCATGGTCGGGGAGGAGGGGCGGGTCGGAGAAGCGGTGGCGGCGAACGCCACGGCGGACCGGGATCAGCGGCGCCGAAAGAGGTGGACCGCGTACTCGGCGGCGAGCTATGCCGTCGACACGCTCTTTCTCGCGCTGTTCGGCGCCGCCGGCACGATCCCCTGGACGGTCGCGCCGGTCTACGGGCTGGTTGCCGCCGCGCTCTGTTCGGGGCAGTACGTGGTGTATGCCCTGGGCTGGAACCTGCGCTTTCGGGACCCGAACCTGACCGCGCCGTTCCTGCTCGCCGCCGTCGCGATGCAGCTCGGCGTCGTCGCCGCGGCGCCGACAATCGCGTTCCCGTACCTGTCGAATCTGTTCACGGTGTTCGCCTTCGGCATGATCTGGCTCGATCCGCGCAGTTCCGCGCTGCTGTGGTCGGTGGGCGCCGCGGCGACCGGTCTCGTCCTGTACGCCGGCGGCTCGCGGCTCGCGGTGCCGGTGGCGACCCCGCTCGAGCTGGCGCTGGGGTGGCTGTACTTTTCTCTGGTGCTCGGCCGCTGCGTGCTGCTTAGCCTGTACGCGAGCGAACTGCGCTCGCGGCTGGAGCGCAGCCGCCGCGCGCTCGCGGCGACGCTTGCGCAGGTCGAGCAGCTCGCGACCCATGACGAGCTGACGCGCGCCCTCAATCGGCGCTCGCTGATGTCGCACCTGGAGCAGGAGCGCGGGCGCGCGGAGCGCTCCGGCGTGCCGTTCAGCGTCGCGCTGATGGATCTGGATCACTTCAAGGCGATCAACGATGCGTTCGGGCATGCCACCGGGGACGAGGCGCTGAGGAAGTTCGCGGACATCGTCCGTGCCACAATGCGCGCAACGGACATTTTCGGCCGCTACGGAGGCGAGGAGTTCATGATGATCCTGACCGGTACCACCGCCGAGACCGCGCGCCTGGCGATGGAGCGCATTCGCGCCGCGGTCGCCGCCGGCACCTGGCCAGTGCCGGGCAAGGGGCTGACGGTCTCTATCGGCGTGGCGGAGTTCAGGCGCGGCGAGAATCTCGCGCAGCTGCTCGGCCGCGCGGACATGGCGCTGTACGAGGCGAAGCGCGCCGGACGCGACCGGGTCGTCGTCGGGCAGGGCGAGCCATGAGCCAGCACGTCGCGGTGCACATCCGGGACCGCGTCATGGAGGTGGAGTTGGCGCGCCCGGAGCGGAAGAACGCGCTCACCTTCGACATGTATGAGGCGATGAGCGGGGCGCTCGCGGCCGCGGACGCCGATCCCGCGGTGCGCGCGGTGCTCGTGCGCGGCGCGCGCGACTGCTTCACCGCCGGCAACGACCTGAAGGATTTCCTGGAGCGCCCGCCGCAGGGGGACGACAGCCCCGCGTTCCGCTTCATCAGGATGCTGCCTGAGTTTTCCAAGCCGCTCATCGCCGCGGTGAACGGCCCCGCCGTCGGCATCGGCACGACGATGCTGCTGCATTGCGACCTCGTCTATGCCGCCCCGGGGGCACGCTTCCAGCTGCCGTTCGTGCCGCTCGGCGTCGTGCCGGAGGCGGGCTCGAGTTTCCTGCTGCCCCTCATCGCCGGCTGGCAGCGGGCGGCCGAGCTGGTGCTGCTCGGACAGCCCTTCGGCGCCGAGAAGGCGCTCGCCGCCGGCTTCGTCACCGACATCGTGCCGGAAGCGGAACTCTTCGAGCGCGCGCGCGCCGCGGCGGCTGCGCTCGCGGCGCTGCCGCCGGCGGCGGTGCGCGCGGCGAAGGCGCTGATGAAGAAGCCCCTGCGCGAGGCGCTCGCCGCAGCGATGCAGGAGGAGGGCAGAATCTTCCGCGAGCGGCTGTGCTCTCCCGAGGCGAGAGAGGCGATGACCGCGTTCTTCGAGAAGCGCAAGCCGGATTTCTCGCAGTTCTGATGCGGAGGGCGGCCGCGCTGCTGCTGGCGTTGGCCGCGACCGCGGCGCCGGCGCGCGAGGTCGCGCTCGACGTCGGTCACCACGCCGCCGCCCCGGGCGTGGTTTCCGCCGCCGGCATCGCGGAGTTCGAATACAACCTTGCACTGGCGCGCGACGTGCGCGCCGAACTGGAGCGCCGCGGTCTCAGGGTGCGCATGATCGGTGCGGGCGGCGACTACGCGGTGCTCGCGCAACGCACGCGCGCTGCGCGCGGTGCCGATCTGTTCCTTTCCATCCACCACGACTCGGTCCAGGAGGCGCTGCTCGCGCGCGCAGCGCAGTTCGCCGGATTCTCGCTCTTCGTCTCGCGCGCCAATCCGCGGCTCGCCGAGAGCCTCGCCTGCGCCTCGGCGATTGGAGCGCGGCTGCGCGCTGCCGGCTTTGCGCCCTCGCGCTACCACGCCGACCCGGTGCCGGGGGAGAACCGCCCGTTCGCCGACGAGGCGAACGGCGTGCATTACCATGACAACCTCGCCGTCGCGCGCACCGCGCAGATGCCCGCGGTGCTCGTCGAGGCGGGCGTCATCGTCAACAGCGAGGAGGAGGCGCGCATGCGCGATCCGCGGATCCGCCGCCGCATCGCCGCCGCGCTCGCCGAAGGAGCGCAACTCTGCCTGATGCGGCGCGACGACTGAGCGCGGCGCTCGCGCTCGCGGCATTCTTCGACCCGGCTGCGGCGCAGGCGAGCGGCGCGATCGCCCCGGCGGACCTCGCCAGACGAATCGAAGCGTTCGCGGCGCTGCTCGCGGAACTGGACCGGCTCGACCCGCAGCGGGCAGCGACGCGGCGGGCGGAAACGCAGGCCGCGCTGGCGGCGATCGCGCGCATGCGCGAGGCGCCGCGGTGAGCGAAGCGATTCGCCACGAGTGGCGCGAGGCGGCGGGCGTGCGCCTGCATTGCGCGGTGGCGGGCGAGCCCGGCGCGCCGCTGATGCTCTTTCTGCACGGTTTTCCGGAGTTCTGGGCCGCCTGGCGCGCGCCGATGCTGCGCTTCGCCGCGCGCGGCTGGCTTTGCGTCGCGCCCGATCAGCGCGGCTACAACCTCTCCGACAAGCCCGGGGCGGTCGAGGCCTACCGCACCCGGCATCTGGTCGCGGACGCACTGGCAATCGCCGCCCATTACGCAAGCGGTCCGTTCGTCTTGGTCGGCCACGATTGGGGAGGTGCGGTCGCCTGGGCGGCCGCGATCGCCGAGCCGGCGCGCCTGGCGCGCCTGGCGATCGTCAATGCGCCGCACCCGTATCTTTTCTGGCGCGAGCTGACCACGAATCCCGCCCAGCAGCAGGCGAGCGCCTACATGAACCTCTTTCGCCTGCCGAAGGCCGAGCGCGTGCTTGCGGACAACGGCTACGCCCGCCTCGCCGGAGCGTTCGGGCATTTGCCCGAGGCGTGGCGTGCGGAGCTCCGCGAGGCGTGGTCGCGGCCGGGTGCGCTCACCGGCGGACTCAACTGGTACCGCGCCTCGCCGCTCTATCCCCCAAGCAGAGACGATCCGGGTGCGGCGAGGCTGAGGCTCGACCCTGAGAACTTCGTCGTCCGGGTGCCGACGCTTGTCCTCTGGGGCGAGCAGGACAGCGCGCTTCTCACCGGCTGCCTGGCGGGGCTGGAGGATTTCGTGCCCGAGCTGAGGCTGGTGCGCGTGCCGGATGCCTCGCACTGGATCGTGCACGAGAAGACTGCGCTCGTCTGCGACGAAATCGAGCGGTTCGCGGGCGCGCCGGGCGGCTAGACGGCTAGAATCCGGCGCCGGGAGGTGTCATGTCGAAAACGGCGTTGCGACTGCGCGAGCTGGAATCGCGTGTCGGCGAGGAAGTGGGCGTATCGCCCTGGGTCGAGATGCCCCAGGAGCGCATAGACCTGTTCGCGAAAGCGACCGAGGACTTCCAGTGGATCCATGTGGATCCGGAACGCGCGAAATCGTCGCCCTTCGGCGGCACGATCGCGCATGGTTTTCTGACGCTCTCCATGCTGCCGAAGCTGGTCGAGTCCACGTTCGAGTTCTCCGACCGTCGGATGGGCGTGAACTACGGTCTGAACCGGGTGCGCTTCACCGCGCCGGTGCCCGCCGGCTCGCGCATCCGCGGCCGCTTCCGGCTCGCGAGATACGAGAAGCTTCCCGACGGCGGCGTGCAGACGACCTGGGACGTGACGGTCGAGCGCGAAGGCGGCGAAAAGCCGGTGATGGTCGCCGAAACCATCAGCCGGCACTACTTCTGAGGCGCCGCACCGTGTCGCAGCGCTGGAAGCACAGGCCGCCGGGATCGAACTGGGGAGAGTTCGGGCCGGACGACCAGCGCGGCCGCATGAACTGGGTGGGCCCCGAAAAGGTGCGCCAGGGCGTCGCCGAGGTGAGGGAAGGCATCACCTTCTGCCTGTCGCTTCCGCTCGACTACCCCGGCGGCAGCGTCCTCAACCCCAGGCGCCACCCGCCGCGGCTTGCCGCCACCGAGCGCTCGGGCGCGCAGAACTTCTGCTATCCGCTCGCGAACGACGATCCGCGTCTCACCGACGCCGTCTGCGACGATCAGGCGCTGCTGTCGCTGCAGTACTCGACGCAGTGGGATTCGTTCGCGCACATCGGCAGCCGGTTCGACGCCGACGGCGACGGCGAGGCGGAGATCGTGTTCTACAACGGCCATCGCGCCGGTGAGCATGTGATTGCCGCGGCGGCGCCGGCCGCGCCGGGCAACTGGGCGCGATACGAGGGCACGCGCGCCGCGGCGCTCGGCATCGAGAACCTCGCCGAGCACGGTGCGCAGGGACGAGGGGTACTGGTGGACCTGCATGCGCATTTCGGCCGCGAGCGGCGCGCGGTGGGCTACGACGACCTGATGCGCGTGATGGAAGCCGACCGGGTGGTGGTGGAGCGCGGCGACTTCGTGCTCTTTTACACCGGGTTCGCCGACGTGGTCCTGGAGATGAAAAAGAACCCGGATCCGAAGCTGCTGCACGCGACCTGCACCGGTCTGGACGGCCGCGACGAGAGGCTCCTGCAGTGGGTGACCGATTGCGGCTGCGCGGCGCTCGTCGCCGACAACTACGCGGTGGAGATCATCCCGGCGGGCGCGTGGAAGCCCGTCGCGCATGCGCTGCTGCCGCTGCACGAGCACTGCCTGTTCAAGAACGGCATTCACCTCGGCGAGCTGTGGTACCTCACCGAGCTCGCGCGCTGGCTGCGCGCGCACGGCCGCAACCGGTTCCTCCTCACCGCACCGCCGCTCAGGCTCCCCGGCGCGGTGGGCTCGCCCGCCACGCCGATCGCCACCGTCTGAAGGAGCGCCATGGACAACGACCGCCGCGACCTGATCGCGCAGATGAAGAACCGCGCGCTGATCTACAAGGAAATGTACGAGGTGCTCGCCGCCGAGCTGGGCGCGCAAAAGGCCGAGGCGCTGATGGCGAAGGCGATCTACCGCCGCGGCGCGGACGTCGGCAGAGCGTTCGCGAGATTCGCCCCCGACGATCTTGCCGGCTTGCGCGACGCATTCCTCGCCTCGGTTCCGGGCGGCGAGGCGCTGTTCAGGCCGCAGGTGCTGCGCTGCGATGCCGAGCGGCTGGAGATCCAGCTCCACGGCTGCCCGCTCAAGGACGCCTGGCGCGAGGCCGGGCTCCCGGAGGAAAAGGTGGCCACGCTCTGCCGCATCGCCGGAGCGGTGGACAGGGGCCTGTTCGAGGGCGCGGGATTCCGCTTCGAGAACCGCACCTGGACGCCGGGCGCCGAGGGCTGCTGCTTCCTTTCCGTGCGGCGTGGCTGAGGCGCACGACTACGTCATCGTCGGTGCGGGCTCGGCCGGCTGCGTGCTCGCCGGCCGTCTGACCGAAGATCCTGCGGTGCGGGTGCTGCTGCTCGAAGCCGGCCCGCGCGACTGCCATCCCTGGATCCACGTGCCGCTCGGCTACGGCAAGCTGTTCGCGCGGCGCGACATCAACTGGGCGTACGAGTCCGAGCCCGAACCCGCGCTCGGCGGCCGGCGCATCTTCACCCCGCGCGGGCGGGTACTCGGCGGCTCCTCCTCGATCAACGGCCTGATCTACATCCGCGGCCAGCCGCAGGACTACGACGGCTGGGGCGTGCCCGGCTGGGGCTGGAAGGACCTGCTGCCGTATTTCAGGAAATGCGAGGACCAGCAGCGCGGCGCGAACGAATGGCACGGCACCGGCGGCCCGCTCGCGGTGAGCGACCTCGAGCCGCACCCGCTCGCCGACGCCTTCATCGCCGCGGCGGCCTCGCTCGGCATTGCGCGCAACGACGACTTCAACGGCGCGCGCCAGGAGGGCACCGGCTACTACCAGGCGACCGCACGCAACGGCCGGCGCTGCAGCGCCGCGGTGGCGTACCTGCGGCCGGCGCGCAAGCGTCCCAATCTGCGCGTTGAGACCAACGCGCTTGCGACTCGCGTCCTGTTCGAAGGCGAACGGGCGGTCGCGGTGGAATACGAGCAGGGCGGAGAAAAGCGCGTGGCGCGCGCCGCGCGCGAGGTGATCCTCGCCGCCGGCAGCTTCAACACGCCGCAGCTTCTGCAGCTCTCCGGCGTCGGCCCGCGCGCGCTGCTCGAACGCCTCGGCATCCCGGTGGTGCTCGATGCTCCGGGCGTCGGCGAGGATCTGCAGGATCACTTTTACTGCCGCACGTTCTGGCGCGCCAACCGGCCGCTCACGCTGAACGACGACATGGCGAGCCTCGTGCGCAAGGCGAGAATCGGTCTCGAATATCTGCTGTTTCGCCGCGGGCCGCTCACGGTGAGCGCGGGCTACGCCGCGGCGTTCGCCCGCACGCGGCCGGACCTCGCGCGCCCGGACGTGCAGATCTACTTCATCAACTTTTCGAGCGCGAAGCGCGGCGCCGGGCTGCACCCGTTTTCCGGGTTCACGCTCTCGGTGTCGCAGCTTCAGGTCGAGTCACGCGGCTCGGTGCGCATCCGCTCGGCCGATCCGCACGAGCCGCCCGCGATCCGCTACAACTACCTCGCCACCGAAAACGACCGGCGAGTGATGGTCGAGGGCCTGAAGCTCGTTCGCCGCATCGCTGGCGCGCCGCCGCTCGCTGCCTTCATCGCCGCCGAGGAATATCCGGGTGCGCGCGTCAAGACGGACGCCGACTGGCTCGAGTTTGTGCGCGAGGCGGGCGACACGGTGTTTCATCCGACCTCCACCTGCCGGATGGGGACCGACGCGCGCGCAGTGGTGGATCCGCTCCTGCGCCTGCGCGGGCTCGACGCGGTGCGCGTGGTGGACGCCTCGGTGATGCCGGCGGTGCCCTCGGGCAACATCAACGCGGCGGTGATCGCGATCGCCGAGAAGGCGGCGGACCTAATTCGCGGGAAAGGGCGTTAGCAGCTCGCGCAGCATTGTCGCGATGCGCTGCGGCGGTGTCCCCGGGGGAAAAAGGCTGTGGAAATTTCCGTCGCGGTCGAGCAGGAACGTGAACGCTGTGTGGTCAATGGCGTAGCCGCTTGCGCCCGGTTGCGGAACGCGCTCGTAGAACACCTTGTACACGGTCGCGATGCGACGCACCTCGGCCTCCGATCCTGTGAGCGCGATAAAGCGAGGATGAAACGCGGCGACATACTCGCGCAACACCTCGGGCGTGTCGCGATCAGGGTCGAGGGTCACGAAGAGCGGTTGCACCTCGGCCGCCTGGGTGCCGAGCGCCTCGAGCGCGGCGCTGACCGCCGCCAGGTCCGTGGGGCAGACGTCCGGGCAGTGCACGTAGCCGAAGTAAAGCAGCACCAGCTTTCCGCGGAAGTCGCCGAGGCTGACGCGCCGACCATCCGGTGCCGACAGCGTGAACGGACCGCCGATCGGGTGCCGGCCTGACATCAACTCGTTCATGAGCCGCGCGGCGTCCGCGCGACGGGGCTCGGGTTGCTCTCTGCCGGGCTGCGCGCATGCGGCCGCCCCCGCGGCAAGGACCGGCAGGAGCGCGAGGCCGAGCGCCGTCCTGCTGCGCGCACCGGCGGCCATACGATCAGCCGCCGAAGGTGTATTCGGTGCCCGTGGTCGAGGTAATCAGCCGGTCGGCGAGTTCCGAGCGCAGCATCGCCACCAGCGTCGGTCCCGAGCAGTGCATCGGAATGATCACATCCGGGTCGAGCGCCTTGAACTCGGCAATCGTCTGGCGCACGTAGTCGTCCGGCGCCGGGAAGAGGTGAAACCCGCCCACCGCGGCATGCAGCCTCTTGATCCCGGACACCTCCATCGCCTGGCGCGCCGTGTTGATGATTCCGGTGTGACCGCAGGAGGAAATGACCACCAGCCCGCGCTCGCGCACGTTGAAACACGTGCCGTGCTCGTGAATGTGCATGTCCGGGACCGGCTTGCCCTGCGCCTTGGCGTTTTCGGCCGGGATGTCGCAGCCTACGTCGCCGCGCTTGAAGTACTCGACCAGCGTGTTCGGCAGGACGCGCTCGAAGCCCCGGCGCGCGATGTTGCCGGTGGTGAACGCATGGCCGAGCACGACCGTCGGCTGCTCGCAGTAGACGATGCGCACACGGTACTTCTCGAGCGCCTTGCGGTCGAGCACGCCCCAGTCTGCGAAATGCCCCGGTGTGCCGGCCTGCGCCTTGCGCATGCAGAACGCGTCCTCGCCTCCTACGTAGAGCGGCAGGTCGGCGGGCAGCCGGTCACGGTACTTTTCCAAGAACCCGATCAGCCCGCCGAAGTGATCGTAGTGTCCGTGGCTGACGATCAGCGCCTGGACCTTCGCGCCGTCAATGCCCATGATTTCCATGTTGTTGAGCAGCGCGTTCGGCGTGTAGCCAAAGTCGAGCAGCAGGCGGCGGGTGTCGGAACCGATGCGCGATTCCAGCCAGAGCGACAGCCCCCATTCATTGTGCAGCGTCTTGCGGAAATCGGCCGGCGAAGAGAGTCCCGCACGGCGAATTCTCACCCACGGCGAGGCGCCCACGCGCGGCGTGTCGTAGCTGGAATCGGTGAGGACGCGAATGACGAGGCTGTCCACTGTCGGCACCTGCAGGTCCGGCCGTTGGGCGAAGGCGCCGGCACCGGGTGCCAGGCCGAGCGGCACAGTTGCGGCGGCGCCGAGCACGATCCGGCGCCGAATGCGGTTGACGGCCATGATTTGCCTCCTCGTTTTCGTACGACGGGCGAAATTGTGCACACTCGCAATTGACAGCCGCAAGGCCATTTGAAAGACTGCGTCGGTCCCAGGGGAGGGTCCGATGACATTGCAACGCAGCATTTTCTTGGCGGTCACGCTTGCGCTCGCGCTGGGCGCCCACGCGCAGCAAAAGGAAATCAAGGTTGGGGTGATCTACGACTACACCGGGCCCTTCGCCGCCGGGGGATCGGAAGCTGCCGCACTCGGCACGAAGATCGCGATTGACATGCTCAACGAAAAGGGCGGCGTCGAGGGCTACCGCATCAACGCCATCTACGCCGACGCGCAGTCGAAGACCGAAGTCGCGATCAACGAGGCGACGCGGCTGCTTGAGCAGGAGAAGGTCCACCTCATCATGGGGGTGTACTCCAGCGCGCACTGCGTGCCGATGGCGCAGCGCGTGGACGCAGCGAAAAAATTCATGTGGGCGAACGTGTGCGTCGCTTCGAGCGTGTTCAAGGACAAGAAGCTTTCCTACGTGTTCCGGCCGCAGGTGCATTCGGACCAGTTCGGCGAGGCCTCGTGCACCTTCATCGCCGAGAGCGCGAAGGAAAAGCTCGGCGTGGAGGCAAAGAAGGTCAAAGTCGCGATCATCTACGAGGACGGACCCTATGGCGCCGGAGTGGCGCAGGGCAACGAGGCGAAGTGCAAGGAACTGGGCATGCAGGTGGTGCTCAAGGAGGGCTATGCCGCGACCGCGCCTGATCTGTCGAGCCTGGTCACCAAGCTCAAGCGCGCGCGCGCCGACGTGCTGCTGCACACCGGCTACAACCCGGACATCACGCTGTTCTTGCGCCAGGCGCGCGAGCAGGGCCTGAAGTTCAAGGGCATCATCGGCCACGGCGCTGGCTACGGCCAGATCGGCAAGCTCATGGAGACCTTCGGCACCGACGTCAACTATTTCTTCAACGTGGACCCGGTGGCGGCGCAGCTGCTCGATCCGAAGACGCTCAAGCCGGGGCTGGGCGATCTCACGCGCGAAATGGTCAGGCGCTATCAGGCGGTGAAGGGCCCGAACGACGTGCCGCCACACGCCTCGATGGGCTTCAACCAGTCGTGGATCTTCTTCACCGACGTGCTGCCGCGCGCGATCCGCAAGCACGGCGGCATAGATCCGGAGGCGCTGAGGAAAGCGGCGCTGGAGACCGACATTCCGCAGGGCGGAACGATCCAGGGCTATGGGGTGAAGTTCTTCCCTCCGGGCCATCCGATGGCGGGCCAGAACGAGCGCTCCTCGCCGGTGGTCATGCAGTACGTGAACGGCCGCACCTACGTCGCCTGGCCGCGCGCGATCCGCACCACGGACCCGGTGTTTCCGTTCCCCAAGGGCCATCCTTACGGGATGTGACCCCGCTCGCGGCAGACAGACGCGCGTAAGTGCTGGAGGTCAGCGGGCTCACGAAGCGCTTCGGCGGCTTCGCGGCGATCGAGAACGTCTCGTTCCGGCTCGAAGAGGGCGAGATCCTCGGCCTGATCGGACCGAACGGCTCGGGAAAGAGCACGACGTTCAACGTGATCGCCGGGCTGTACGCGCCGACCGGTGGGTCGGTGCGGTTCCGCGGCGAGGAGATCGGGGGGCTCGCTCCAGCCGAGATCTGCCACCGGGGCATCGCGCGCACCTTCCAGATCCCGCGGCCGTTCCGCAAGCTGACGCTGTTGGAGAACGTGGCGCTTGCCGCCTTCTACGGCCGCGCGCCACACCCGCCGCGCGGCCGCGCCTGGGCGCTCGCGCGCGAGGCGCTGGAGCTGGTCGGGCTGCCCGCCGGGCCGCAGGCGCGCGTGGACGGGCTGGGCGCCGCCGGTCTCAAGAAGCTGGAGCTGGCGCGCGCGCTCGCCACCCAGCCGAAGGTGCTGCTTGCCGACGAGTCGCTCGGCGGGCTCGATGAGCACGAGATGGAACAGGCGGCGGCGCTCCTTGCCTCGATCCGGCGCGAGCGCGGCATCAGCATCGTCTGGGTCGAGCACATCATGGGCGTGCTGATGCGCGTGGTGGACCGCTGCATCGTGCTCGATCACGGCGAGGTGATCGCGGCCGGAAAGCCCGAGCAGGTGGCGCACGACCCGCGCGTGATCGAGGTCTACCTCGGTGCGGAGGCGGCCGCGGTGCAGGCGGTCGCGGCGGCAAGGGCCGGCTGATGCTCGCCCTCGCGGGCGTGTGCGCCGGCTACGGCACGTTCCAGGCACTGTTCGACGTGAGCCTGGAGGTGCGCGCCGGCGAGTCGGTGGCGGTGATCGGCCCGAACGGCGCCGGCAAGACGACGCTGCTCAGGGTGATCTCCAAGCTGATCGAGGCGAGCGCCGGCGAGATCACGATGGAAGGTGCGCGCCTGAACGAGGTACCGGCGCACGAGGTGATCGCGCACGGCATCGCCCACGTGCCCGAGAACCGGCGGCTTTTTCCGCGCCTGACGGTGGAGGAGAACCTGCGCATCGGCGCCTTCCACCGCGCCGCGCGCGCGAAGTTCGCCGAGCGGCTCGGCTTCGTGTTCTCGCTTTTCCCGCGCCTTGCCGAGCGGCGCGCGCAGCCGGCGGGCACGCTCTCCGGCGGCGAGCAGCAGATGTGCGCGATCGGTCGCGCGCTGATGAGCGGCCCGAAGCTGCTGCTGCTGGACGAACCTTCGGCCGGCCTTGCGCCGGTGGTGGTGCAGTCCATCTTCGCGCTGGTGAAGCGCATTTGCGGCGAGGGCTACACCGTGCTCATCGTCGAGCAGAACGTGCAGCAGGTGCTGAAGGTCGTGGATCGGGCCTATCTTCTGGAAACCGGTCGCATCAAGGCGAGCGGCACCTCGGCCGAACTGCTCGCGAGCCAGACGATCCGCAAGGCGTATCTGGGGCTGTAGATGGAGATCTTCGACGTCTTTCTGCTGGAAGCGGTGCTCAACGGAATCCTGCTCGGAGGGTTGCTGGCGCTGCTGTCGCTCGGCCTCAACCTCGTCTTCGGCGTCATTGACGTGGTGTGGATCTGCTACGCCGAGCTGATCATGATCGGCATGTACGCGGTGTACGTGCTGCACGTGCAGCACGGCTGGCCGCTCGTGCTCGCGATGGCGGCGGCGGTGGCGATCGTCGCCGCACTGGGCGCGGCGCTGCACCAGTTCGTCATCCGGCCGGTGCTCGCGGCCGAGCCGATCAACCAGCTCCTCGTCACCGGCGGGGTGCTCTTCTTTCTCCAGGCAGCGGCAACGCTCGCCTTCGGTATCGAGTTCCGCAACCTCGGCGTGAGGATGCCGCCGCTTCAGCTCGGGGAGATGTCGTTCTCGACACCGCGCATCATTGCGTTCGCGGTGGCGCTCGCCGGCGTCGTCGCGACCTACCTCTTTCTCACGCGTACCTACGCCGGGATCGCGATCCGCGCCATCAGCCAGGACCGGGCGATCATGCCGCTCATGGGCGTGAGCCCGGGCCGCATCTACCTGCTCACCTCGGCGCTCGGCGGCGCGCTCGCCGGGCTGGGGGCGTGCCTGCTCGTGCTGCAGTACGACGTGCACCCGGCGATCGGCCTGTCGTTCGGCCCGATCACCTTCCTCGTCTGCGTGCTCGGGGGCCTGGGCAACCTGCTCGGCGGGCTGGTCGCTGCGTTCATCTTCGCCCAGTTCATCTCGGTGGGCGGGTTTTTCTTCCACCTCGAGTGGGGCTACGTGATCGCCTTCGTCTTCTTCATTGCGGTGATGTTCTGGCGCCCGCAGGGCATCCTCGGGAGCCGCGGATGACGCGTGCGCTGCCCTGGCTCGGTCTTGCGCTGCTTGCGGCGCTGCCGCTGAGCGGCATCGGCAACTATCCGCTGCACCTCGTCATCATGTGCCTGCTGTGGGCCTATGTGTACACCAGCTGGTCCATCATGGGACGGCTCGGGCTGGTGAGCCTGGGCCACGGCGCCTTCCTCGGCATCGGCGCCTACTCGGTGGTGATGCTGTGGAACCACTTCGGCGTCTCGCCCTGGATCGGCGCGCTCGTCGCGGTGGCGGCTTCGGCAGCGGTGGCGCTCGCGATCGGGCTGCCGTGCTTCCGCTTCCGGATCGTCGGCCATTATTTTGCGCTGGTGACGCTTGCGCTCGCCGAGGTGACGCGCCTGGTCATCGTCGCGCTGCGCGACCAGACCGGCGGCTCGCTCGGCGCGACGCCCAACACCGCGCTCGCGCAGGGCAACACCTGGTCGCTCGAGGCGCTGCAGTTCTCCGACAAGCGGGTCTGGTTCTACGCCATCCTCGGCTTCTGGCTGCTCGCCCTGTGGGTATGGGCGCGCGTAGACCGCAGCATGACGCGGCTTGCGCTGGAGGCGATCAGCCAGGAAGAGGACGCCGCCGCCTCGATCGGCATCCACGTGACGCGCTCCAAGCTCCTGGTCACGCTGATCTCGGCGGTGATGACGAGCGTCGGGGGCGTGCTCTACGCCCAGTACCAGCTCTACGTCAACCCGGAGACTGTCTCCGGGATCGGCATCTCGCTGCAAATGGTGTTCGGCGTCATCGCCGGCGGCATGTTCGTCATGCTCGGGCCCACCGTCGGGGCGGTGTTCACGCTGCTCCTTGCCGAAGGCTTGCGTCTTGCGCTCGGCGAATCGTTCAAGCAGTTGCCGGCGCTCGACCTCGCGATCTACGGCCTGATGCTGGTGTTTTTCATCATCTACATGCCGAAGGGCATCCTCGGCGCGGCGCTCGAGGCGTGGCGAAGGCGCGCGCCTATGCCAGCACCCGCTCCACGCTGACGCGGCGCAGGTCCATTTCGAACTCCAGGCCCTCGATCGGCGGGCGGGCGTAGTGCCATGTCAGCGTGTGGCCCGCGCGCCGCGCCACCTCCTCGACGGGAAAGCGACGTGCGGTATAGACCTGCACCGCGGTGGCGTCTTGCCAGCCGAAGCCGCCGAGCGCGCGCATACGCTGCTGCATCATGTCGAGCACCCACGCCGCTTTCGCCGCCATGCCGGATTCGGAGGTGTCGCCGCGCGCGACGATATCGCCGGGAAAATCGCCGCCTTCCGGCCACTCGCCGCTGCCGGCGACGACGAAGTCCGGCGCGGCGCGCCCGGCCGGCACCGTGTAGCTGAAAGCGTAGAACGAAGGCTCCTCGGGCGGGTCCACCGCCGGCGCGACGTTCGAGCGCGCGACCGGATTAAGCCCGTTGCGGTACAGGCTCCAGTCCTCGAGCACCGCGACGTAGCCGACATTGAACACGGAAAACCCGGCGAACGAAAACGGCCGCGGCGAGCGAAGCTCCGCCGCGCACAGCGCGGTCTTCGGCCGGCCGAGCGCGGCGAGGTATGCGGCGATGCGCGCGAAGCCCTCGGCGACCGGCAGCGGCTGCGCCAGGCGCACCCGCTCGATGGTGAAGCCGGGAAGCGCCACGACGCCCTGCGAGTAGGCAAACACGCCTTCGAGGAAGGCGAAACCGCCGTCGGGCAAGGGGGTCAGGGCGCTCATCCGGGTTCTCGCCAACCGGACTTTAGCCCACTGGCACCGCGGCGCGGCAAGGAAGCTGATTTAAACTGACCGGCATGCGAAGACCGCAACCGCACGATGCGAAGCACCGGCCACCGATGACAGAGCCGGGTCGGCCATGAACAAGAACCGCCTCGACGAAAGCGCGCTGGAAGTCACCGAGTTCTGCCTCGGCACCATGACCTGGGGCGAGCAGACGAGCGAACGCGAGGCCCACGAGCAGATCGCCTGGGCGCTCGATCGCGGCATCAACTTCGTGGACACCGCGAACGCCCTCTACCCTAGCCCGGCGGTGCAATAGGCGATGTGGGAGGCCGCCGCGCTGATCGCGCTTGCCGCGGGGACGCTCTTCTGGGCCGACAGCCTGCGCGCGCGCGAACGGGCGCTCGCAGCGAGCCGCCGCGCCTGCGAGCGCCGGGGCCTGCAGCTTCTGGACGAGACGGTGGCGTTCGCCTCGCTTCGCCTGGCGCGCGACGAGGACGGAAGGATCCGGCTCCGGCGCATCTACACGTTCGAATTCTCCGACACCGGCGACAACCGCCGCCACGGCGCGATCGTGCTCGTGGGCGAGCAAATTACCGAGCTGCGGCTGGAGCCGCCGCTCGCGCAGTGAGGCGCGCCCGATGAGCCGCTGGCTCGAAGGCCGCGTGATCGAGAACCGGCACTGGACCGAGACGCTTTTTTCCCTGCGGGTCGAGGGCGTGGCGCTGCGGTTCGAGGCGGGGCAGTTCGTGCGCATCGCGCTCGACGTGGCGGGCGAGCGCATCGCGCGGCCGTTCTCGTTCGTCAACCCGCCCCAGGATCCGGTGCTCGAGTTCTACGGCGTGATCGTGCCCGAGGGGCCGCTCTCGCCGCGCCTTGCGCGCCTTGCGCCGGGCGACACGCTGTACGTCGCGGACAATCCGTCGGGCTTTCTCGTGCTGTCCGAGGTGCCGCCTGCGGAAGACCTGTGGCTCGTTTCGACCGGAACCGGGATCGCGCCGTTTCTCTCCATCCTGCGCACCGAAACGTGCTGGGAACGGTACCGGCGCGTGGTGCTTGTGCATGGGGTGCGCCGTGCCGCGGAGCTGAGCTACCGCGAGCGGATCGAAGCGATCGCGCGCGAGCGCCCCGGGCGCCTGGTCTATGTGCCGTTCGTCTCGCGCGAGCGCGCACCGGGTGCGCTCGAAGGGCGCATTCCGGCGGCGATCCGCGACGGGCGCCTCGAGGCAGCCGCCGGCCCGATCAGCTCCGAGCGAAGCCAGTTCATGCTGTGCGGCAACCCGCAGATGCTGATGGATGTCAGCGCGGCGCTCGCCGAGCGGGGCCTTCGCAAGCACCGCCGCCGCTCGCCGGGCCACATCACGGTGGAGGCGTTCTGGTAGCGCTGCGTGTCGTGGTGCTCGCGGCGGCGCTCGCCGTCCTCGGCGGCTGCAGCGCGGTGCGCCTTGCCTACGACAACGCCGATACGCTGCTCGCCTGGCAGGCGAACAGCTGGTTTGACTTCCAGGGCGAGCTGGCCGAGGAGCGCGACCGGCGCATCGCCGCGTTTCTCGCCTGGCACCGCGCACACGCATTGCCGCAGTACGCAAGGCTCGCCGAGGAGGCGGCGCGGCGCCTGGAACGCCGCCTTGTCCGCGCGGACCTCGAGTGGGCGTACGACGTCGCGTTCGCGCAGATCCGGGAGGCGCTCGCCGCTGCGGCATGGGAGGCCGCACCGCTGCTCGATCGGCTCGAGGCCGAGAACCTGTCGCATTTTGAAGCCCGTCTCGCCGAAGAGAACCGCAAGTTCGCGCGCGAGCACCTGCGCCCGCCGCCGGAGGAGCGGCGCAAGCAGCGGCTGCAGCGCACCGTTGACCGGCTGGAGGACTGGCTGGGGGATCTGTCGGAAGCTCAGCTCCGGCTTGTCCGGAGCTACAATGAGCGCGCCCCGCTCGCCGACGAGATGCGCGCGCGGGAACACCAGCGGCTTCAGCGCGAGCTGGTGGCGATGCTGCGCGCGAGGGAGGCGACGCGCAAGCTTGCCGACTGGGCCCCGAACTGGGACCGCAACCGCGAGCCTGCCTACGCCGAGGCGATCCGGCGCATCCGGACGGAGACCATGGAGATGCTGCTCGATCTGGACAGGACGCTCACGGGCGTGCAGCGCCGCGCCGCGGTCGCGCGGCTGCGATCGTGGGCGGCCGAATTCGAGCGCCTGGTGCGCCAATGAACGAACGCGCCGAGGCACCGCGCGAGCAACCGGCGCTGCGGCCGGAGGAGGGCCTGCCCGGCTACGCCGGTCTGCCGCGCGATACGCAGCTCGAGTACAAGGCGATCCTCGCCAACGCCTCGATCGGCATCGCCTTCACCCGCGACCGCAAGTTCTTCCTCTGCAACCCGAAGTTCGCCGAGATGTTCGGCTGGAAGCCCGAGGAGCTGATCGGCCAGCCGGGCGTGGTCGTCTATCCCTCGCGCGAGAGCTACGAGGCGCTCGGCGCGATCGCGGTGCCGATCCTCTCCTCGGGCCGCCAGCTCGACATCGAGTGGGAGGGCAGGCGCAAGGACGGTAGCACGTTCCTGTGCCGGATGATCGCCAAGGCGATAGACCCGGTGCGCACGCAGCAAGGCACGGTATGGATCGTCGAGGACATCACCGAGAGGAAGCGCCAGGCTGACGAGCTCGCGCGCCTCGCGCGCGAACAGGAGGCGATATTCAACGCCGCCTCGATCGGTATCTGCTTCGTGCGCGATCGCAGGATCGTGCGCTGCAATCGCCGCTTCGAGGAGCAGTACGGCTATGGGCCGGGCGAACTGATCGGACGGCCGACGTCCGAGCTCTACGCGTCGGAGGAAACCTGGCGCGCCGTGGGCGAGGCTTACGCGAAGGTCGCCGCGGGCCAGACCTACACCACAGTGGCGCTCACGCGGCGCAAGGACGGCAGCACCTACTGGTCGCGGCTCACCGGCTGCGCGGTGGACCCGGGCAACCCGGCGCGCGGCTCGGTCTGGCTCGACGAGGACATCACCGAGCAGAAGCGCGCGCAGGAGGAGCTGCAGCGCGTGCTCGCCGAGCAGCAGGCGCTCACCGACAACGTCGTGGTCGGCATCGCGTTCGTGCGCGACCGCAGGATCGTGCGCTGCAACCGGCGCTTCGAGGAGATGTTCGGGCGGGGGGCCGGCGAAGCCGACGGCATGTCGGTGCGCGAGCTGTACTTCACCGACGAGCAGTACGAAAAAGGGGGAGCCAACTACCCTGTGCTCGACGCCGGTGGGCCGGTTTCGGACGAACACTGGCTGCGCCAGCGCGACGGCTCCGGATTCTGGTGTCGCGTCTCCGGCCGCGCGGTCGCACCCGGCGAGCCGGCGCGCGGCTACGTGTGGCTGTTCGAGGACATCACCGACCGAAAGCGCGCGGACGAGGAACTCAAGCGTCTGCTGCGCGAGCAGGAGCTGATCCTCGACAACGCCACCGTCGGGATCGTGTTCGTGCGCAACCGCGTGATCCAGCGCGTCAACCGCTGCATGGAGGAGATGACCGGCTACAGTGCCGCGGAGCTGGTCGGGGCCTCGAGCGCGCTGCTCTTCGCCGATCGCGCCGACTGGGAGCGGGCGGTGGAGCTTGCCTACGCCACGACGCCGCCGGGGGGCATTCATGAGACCGAGTGGCGCTTCCGGCGCAAGGACGGCTCGACCTTCATCTGCCGCACCCGCGGCCGGCGCATTGACGCGGGTGAAGCCGAGCAGGAGTGGATCTGGAGCATGGAGGATGTCAGCGCCGAGCGCGAAGCTGAGGAACGTGTACGGCGCGCGCTCGCCGAGCAGGAGCTGATCGTCGAGAACGCGCAGGTCGGCATCGTGTTTGCCAAGGACCACGTCATCCAGCGCGTCAACCGGCGCGCCGCCGAGATGCACGGCTACGCTCCCGAAGAGATGCGGAACCTTCCGCTGTGGGTGCTGCACGCCGACAGCGAGCGCGGCCGCAGCGAAGGCGCTCTAGTCTACGCGGCGACGCCGCCGGGCGGCACGCACGCGGCCGAAGTCTCGCTGCGGCGCAAGGACGGCTCGATCTTCGCTGGGCGCGCGGTCGGGCGTAGGGTGGATTCGGGCACGGCCGAGCAGCAGTGGATCTGGATCGTCGAGGACATTACCGCCGAGCGCGAGATGCGCGCTGCGCTCGAGCGCATGGTCGCCGAGCGCACGCAGGAGCTGGTGTCCGCCAACCGCCGCCTGGAGGCCGAGATCTACGACCGCAAGCAGGCCGAGGAGCGCGCCCAGCACCTGGCCGATCACGATCCGCTCACCGGGCTGCCGAACCGGCGGCTGCTGGAGGACCGCCTCGGCCAGGCGATCGCGCGCGGCGGCCGCACGCAAAAGCCCACCGCGGTGATGTTCGTGGACCTCGATCACTTCAAGGCGATCAACGACACGCTCGGCCACGCGGTCGGGGATGTGGTGCTCAAGGAAGTGGCCGAGCGGCTGGTGCGGCAACTGCGCTCGGCAGACACCGTGTGCCGGCTCGGTGGCGACGAATTCGTCGTCGTGTTGCCGGAGATCGCGCGCGCCTCGGACGCCGCGCCGGTGGCGCAGAAGATCCTCGAAACCGTCGCGCAGCCGTTCCGCGTCGAGGACCGCGAGCTGCAGATCTCAGCCTCGATCGGTATCAGCGTGTTCCCGGACGACGGCGCCGAGGCCGAGACGCTGATTCGCAACGCCGACGCCGCGATGTACCACGCCAAGGAAACCGGCCGCGCCGGTTACCAGTTCTTCACCGAGCAGATGAACGTCGCCGCTTCGCGGCGCGTCGCGATCGAAAACGAATTGCGCCGCGCGTTGCAGGAATACGCGCTGCGCGTGCACCTGCAGCCGATCGTCGAGGCGGCGAGCGGTGCGGTGGTCGGATACGAGGCGCTGCTGCGCTGGCAGCACCCGGAACGCGGCCTGCTCTCGCCGGCGGAGTTTTTGCAGATCGCCGAGGACACCGGCCTTACCCCGAGAATCGGCGAATGGGTGCTGCGCGAGGTCTGCCGCTGGATCGCGTTCGTCGGGCCGGAGCGCGCGCTGCCGGTGAGCGTCAACCTGTCGTTACGCCAGTTCACCGACCCGCGCCTGGCCGAGCGGGTCGCCGGCGCCCTGCGCGATTCGGGCGTGCCGCCGCGGCTGCTGCAGCTCGAGGTGAGTGAGGCGACCGCGATGCAGCACGCCGAGGCGGCACAGGCGACGCTGGCAAAGCTGAAGGAGCTGGGGGTGTCGCTCGCGCTGGACAATTTCGGCGCCGCGTTCTCCAGCGCCGCGCGGCTGCGGCACTTTCCGCTCGACCGGCTCAAGATTGACCGCTCGCTGGTCGCCGCGCTGGGAGGCGAGAAGGACCCGGCGCCGGTACTCGCGGCGATGGTCAATCTCGCGCACGCGCTCGGATTCCGCGTGGTCGCCGAGGGCGTGGAATCCGAGGCGCAGCGCGAGCTCCTCGCCTCCTGCGGTTGCGACTGCCTGCAGGGGTTCCTCTTTGGCAAGCCGGCCGAGCCGGAGGCGGCGCTCGTGACCGCGGCGCAGCCGCCGGCCCGCTAGCCGCGCGCTCAGTGCGCGCGTTGGCGCCGCTCCTCGATCAGCCGCTCGAGCGCCTTGACGTTGAACTCGACGCCGAGCAGGTTGGGGTTCAGCTCCAGCGCCTTGCGCCACCAGGCGAGCGCTTTTTCGTACTCGCCGAGGCGGAACCAGACCTGGCCGTAGCCGGCAGCCGCGCCGAAATGGAACGGATTGCGCTTCATCACCTCGTCGCAGTCGGCGAGCGAGCGCTCGTAATCGCCGGCGAGGTAGTAGGCGGTGGCGCGCTTGTTCCAGCCCTCGGCGAAATCCGGCCGGCGGCGGATCACCGCGCTGAAGGCGGCGATCGCCTCGGCATGCCGCCCGGCCTGCATGTCCTCGACTCCGGCGGCCATCAGCCGGTCGATCTCCGTTTCGCCCGAGCGGCTCCAGAGCAGCCACAGGCCCTGTTCGGCGAAGGCGCGCACGAAGGGGCTTTCGTCGCGCAGCCGCGCCAGCAGCAGCGGCTGGTCGGCCATCGTTCCATGGTTGGCGATCCAGACGATCGCCTCGGCGCGGCGCTCGGTCGCCGGAGCGGCGAGCGCGGCGAGCGCTTGCTCGCGGTCCTGCGGCGCCGGGAATGCGGCGGGGGCGGCGGATGTTAACGTTGCAACCAGCATGATCCCGAGGAGGACCCGATGAGCGGCCGGTTGCGCCATGGCTTCATCATAGCCCTGTTCGCGGCGGCGCTCGCGCAGGCCGCAGACGATCCGAGCACCTCGCCGCGGGATGCGCCGCGCGATGCGAGGCTGGAAGCCGCGCGTGCGGCGATCGCGAAGAGGGACTGGAGCACGGCGCAGGCGGTGCTCAAGGAGGCGCTTGCTGCCGATTCGGCGAACGCCGACTACCACAACCTCTACGCCTACGCGGTCCGCAACAGTCCGAATCCGGCGATGGAGGTCGTCTTCAAACACTATCACGAGGCGCTGCGCCTGGATCCCCGGCACCGCGGCGCGCACGAGTACCTCGGCGAGGCCTACCTGATGGTCGGCAACGTCGAAAAAGCGCGCGAGCACCTGAAGGCGCTCGATCGGCTGTGCTTTTTCGGCTGCAAGGAGTATTCGGACCTGAAGAAGGCGATCGAGGAGCACGAGCGTCGGCAGGCGAAGCGCTAGCCCCTCCGCTGTGCTATCGCCGTGCGCTCGTCAAGCCGCTGGGACAGATCGCGGTGCGGTTCGTGAGCGCCGCGACGCGGGTGCGCATGAAGGAGGCGGCCGACCGGCCGCAGGATAGAATTGACGTCGGATATCTGCGCATGCGGATGAAGGATGGCGGCTCGGCCTGACGAAAGCGGTGCAGGAATCGACTGGAGTTTGACGACCTGGGAAGGGGCGCGCCGCGAGCAGTTGCGGCGCTGGGCGGACCTGTCGCTGGAAGAGATCCTCCGCGCTCAGGAGGAAATGGCCCAACTCGCGCGCCGGCTCGCGCCCGGAACGAGCGACGAGGGCGGGCGCCGTTGCGCCTGAAGCGCCCGAACTTCGTCTTCATCCTCGCCGACGACCTCGGCTACGCCGATCTGGGCTGCTACGGCGGGCGGCCGCGCGCCGCCGGCGCGCGCTTCGATTCCTGTTCACCGGTTCTCGACCGCATGGCGCGCGAAGGGCTGCGCTTCACGCAAGGCTACGCCAACTCCTCGGTGTGTTCGCCGACGCGAATCGCCCTCATGACCGGGCGCTGGCAGCACCGGCTGCGCGGCGGAGCGGACGAGCCGATCCGCACGCGCGAGCGCGGCAATCCGGTGCTCGGGCTGCCGCCCGAGCACCCGACGCTGCCGTCGCTGCTGCGCGACGCAGGATACGCCACCGCGCTCGTCGGCAAGTGGCATCTCGGGTTTCCGCCGCACTTCCACCCTTTGAAGAGCGGCTATCAGGAGTTCTTCGGCGCGCTCTCTGGGGGGCTCGACTACTTCACCCACAAGGACGGCGCCGGGGTGCACGATCTGTGGGAGGGCGAAAAAGAGGCGCACGTCAAGGGATACCTCACCGACCTCATCACCGAGCGCGCGGTGCGCTTCATCCGCCGCCGGCGGCGCGAGCCGTTCTTTCTCTCGGTGCACTACACCGCGCCGCACTGGCCGTGGGAGACGCGCCGCGACCGGGCGCAAGCCGAGCGCATCGCGAGCCTGTATCACTTCGACGGCGGCTCGGCGGCCACCTACTACACCATGATCCGCCACATGGACGAGGGGATCGGCCGGATCCTCGCCGCGCTCTCTTCCGCGGGCATCGCGCGCGACACCCTGGTCGTTTTCACCAGCGACAACGGCGGCGAGCGTTTCTCGGACACCTGGCCGCTGGTCGGCAAGAAGATGGACCTGCTCGAAGGCGGCATCCGCGTGCCGTACATCGTGCGCTGGCCGGCGATCGTCGAACCGGGCGGCGTCACCGCACAGCAGGCGATCACGATGGATTGGGTGCCGACGATCCTGGAGGCCGCGGGCGTCGCGCCGCACCCCGACTATCCGCCCGACGGTGCGAGCCTCATGCCGGTGCTCAGGAAACCGAAGCGCACTTTTGCGCGCGAGCTGTTCTGGAAGATGCTCTACCGAAGCCAGAAGGCGATGCGCGCGGGCGACTGGAAGTACCTCTCGATCGAGGGCGACGAGTTCCTTTTCAACCTGGCGGCCGATCCGCGCGAGCGGGCGAACCAGGCGAAACGGGAGCCGGCGCGGATCGAGGCGATGCGCGCGCGCCACGCCGAGTGGGAGCGGTCGCTTCCCGTCTTCCCCGACGCGACGTTCTCCGTGATCGGCGGCAAATCCGACCTCGCCCGCCCGAGCGGATGAAAAAAACAGGGTCAGACCCGGGTCTGACCCTGTTTTTCTCTGCGCCGGCGAAGCTCCTCGAAAAGATCGCCGAAGACCTCGGCGAGGCTCGTGTCGGCGTTCTTGAGGATGCGCTTGGCCATCTTCATGTCCTCGGGTACGAGCGGATCCTCGTACAGGTCGAGCGGCCGGCCTTCGCCGGGCAACCCCTGCAGCTCGCCGCGCGCGACGGCTTCCTCGATCCGGCGCTCGGCGATCCACTCGAGGACGTGCATCGGCGGTTGCCTACGATCGGCGCGCGCGAACGCGCATCGGCAGGCCGCCCTTCGGGCGCAGCGTGATGCGCGGTTCGGTATGCACTTCGCGCCCGGGGATCGCCTCCAGCCGCCAGCGGCGCGCGACCGCGCCGAGCACGATCGCATGCTCCATCATGGCGAAGGCGCTGCCGATGCACACCCGCGGCCCGCCGCCGAACGGGAGGTAAGCGTAGCGGGGGCGGTTCTGCTCCGCGTGCCGCGCGAAGCGCTCTGGGCGGAACGCCTCGGGCTGCGGCCAGTAATCGGGCCGGCGGTGAAGCGCGTACGGACTGATCACGATGTGCGCGCCGGCGGGCATGCGGTAGGGCCCGAGCCGGTCCTCGGCGAGCGCGCGCCGGCTGAAGACATAGGCGGGCGGATAGAGGCGCATCGCTTCCTCGGCGACCATGCGCGCATACGGCATGCGCTCCAGATCCTCGAACGCCGGCGCACCACGTTCACCGAGCACCGCGTCAACCTCGGCGTGCAGCTTCGCCTCGGGCTCCGGGTTCTGCGCGAGCAGGTGAAACGTCCAGGTGAGCGCGATCGCGGTGGTCTCGTGTCCGGCAAGAAAGAGCGTCACCAGCTCGTCGCGAAGCTGGCGGTCGGTCATGGCCTCGCCGCTGTCGGCATCGCGCGCCTCGAGCAGCATCGAAAGCAGATCGTCACGCGGTGCCTCGCCGCGCGAGGCCGCGGCGCGCCGGCCGGCGACGACGCGGCTGACGATCCGATCGAGCGTCGCCACCGCCCGCCGGAACGCCCGCCCGCGCGGGCGCACGACGAATTCCGGCAGCTCGAAGAAGGCGGTGAGCCGAACGCGGCCGGTCGTCTCCTGGAGCACCGCCATCGCCTCGGCGACCTCGCCGATGTCGGCGGAGACGTCGGTGCCGAAGAGCGTCTTCGCGACGATCTCCATCGTGACCGCGTTCATCTGCGCCATGACGTCCACAATCTTGCCGTCCGCCCAGCGCGCGGCCATCGCCGCCGCGCACTCGGCCATCGTGCCCGCGAGCACGCGCAACCGGCGCAGGTGAAAGGCCGGCTGCGCCAATCGGCGCTGGCGCTTCCAGAATTCCCCCTCGGAAATGAGCAGTCCGTCGCCGAGAAAGGGGCGCAGGTTGTTGCGGTAGGTGACCGACTTCGGGTAGTTGCCGACGTTGTCGAGCAGGATCCGCTTGACGAGCTCGGCGTCGTTCACGAAGTAGATGCGCTTGCCGAGCAGCCGCGTATAGCAGAGCGGGCCCTTGTCCAGCGTCGCCATGATGTCGAAGCGCGGCGCGAGCCCCAGCCAGCGCGCGAGCGCCGGCGCCTCCTTGAGCGGCGGGAAGTCGATGCGGGGAGCCTCGAGGGCCGCTGCGCTCACTCTTTTCTTCCGTAGCCGCCGCCGCCGGGCATCCGCGCCACCAGCCGGTCGCCGGCCGGCACGACATAGGTCGCCTTGCCGGGAAGTTCCCTGCCGCTCGCGAGCGCGACGTATGCCGGCTTTCCGTCGCCGCCCCCGGCGCGCCCGCGTGCCGGGTTGTGGCGCCGGTCCACCGTGGCGCAGGCGATGGTGAAAGGCGCGTGTTCCGTGTTCTCGATCTCGATCACCGAGCCCATGCCGCCGCGGTAGCGGCCCTCGCCGCCCGAGCCCTCGGCAAACTCCCGCCGCACGAACAGGAGCGGCGATATGGCTTCGGTGATCTCGACCGGGATCGCGCCGACGCCGCTCGGAAACGCGGTGGTCGAGAGTCCGTTCTTGGTGGGGCGCGCGCCCATGCCGCCGATCGCGATCGAGATCACGTGAAAACGGGTCGCGTCCGGCGGCGCGCCCTCGATCTCCGGGCCGCCCGTCATGCCCATCACCCACATGCTGCCGGCGCCCTCCGCGGGCACTCTTCCCCCGAGCGGCTCCTCGAAGCAGTCGAAGACAAGCTCCGGCAGCATCTGGCCGATGACGTGCCGCGCGGTGACCGGCCGGGGCTTTTTCGGCGCGACGATCGAGTCCTCCGGCGCCGACACCGTCACCACCTCCAGCGAGCCGGCGTTGTTCGGGATCCTGGGCGCGACGATGCACTTCACCCCGAAGCAGGTGTAGGCGTCGGTGTAGCACTTGGGCGAGTTGATGCCGAAGCGCGACGCGGGCGAGGTGCCGGCGTAGTCCACGTGAATGCCCGCGTCCGAGATGGTCAGCGCGGCCTTGAGCTCGATCGGCGCTTCGTAGCCGTCCAGGCGCATCGAGGCGCGAAACGTACCGCGCGGGAGCCTGCGGATCGCCTCCAGCATCGAGGCGCGCGAGGTGGCGATGATGGTTTCGCCGAGCGCATCGAGCTCCTCCATCCCGAACTCTTCCAGCATCGCGGCAAGGCGCCGCGTCGCCACCTCGTTGCAGGAAACGAGCCCGAGGATATCGCCGCGCACCTGAAGCGGCTCGCGCACGTTCGCCATAAGGATGGAGAAGAAGGTTTCGTTCGGTTTTCCCGCCTCCATCAGCTTCATGTGCGGGACGTACAGCCCTTCTTCGTACACCGAGGCGGCCTCGGCGACGAAGCCGCGGCCGCCGATGTCAATGACGTGGCAGGTCGAGGCGAAAAAGCCGATCAGCCTGCCTTTCAGGAATGCCGGCGTCACCGTGACGAAGTCGAACAGGTGCCCGGTGCCCATCCAGGGGTCGTTCGTGACCAGCACGTCGCCGGGCCGCAGCGACTCGAGCGGAAAACGCTCGAGGAAGTGCTTCACTGCGGTCGCCATGGTGTTGACGTGGCCCGGCGTGCCGGTCACCGCCTGCGCGAGCATGCGTCCCTTCGTGTCGTAGACGCCGGTCGAGAGGTCGCCCGCCTCGCGGGTGATCGGGCCGAAGGCGGTCTTGAGAAGCACGTTGGCCTGCTCCTCGACCACCGCGATCAGGCGGTTCCACAGCACCTGGCGTACCAGTTCTTCCTGCATGCGGCTCACGTCGTGCGCTCCAGAACGAGATGCCCGGTGGCGGCGACCGAGCAGCGCCAGCCGCGGGGGACGTACGTCGTGGTCTGCGGCTCGCCGACGAGCGCCGGTCCGTCGAGCAGCGCGCCGGGGCGAAGCTCGGCGCGCGCATAGACCGGAATTTTCTCTTCGCGGCCGGCGACAGGGTCGAACACCGAGCGGCTCGCCTGCGCCACGGCGCGCGCCTCACCGGGCGCGGCCGGCGCGCTCGCCTGGGCCTGCTGCGGCACGGTGGAGACGTTCACAGACCAGGCGAGGAACTCGACCGGTACGTCGGCGATCCTGAGGCCGTACTGCTGCTCGTAGCGCCGCTCGTACTCGGCGCGAAGCAGCGCGGCGTGCGCGCCGGAGAGTTCGCTCTCCGGAAGGGCGATCGGGATTTCGTGCCCTTGCCCGAGATAGCGCATCTCGACGGTGCGGTGCACGGCAAGCGGCGCACCCAGCGCACCCGCCTCGACGATCGAACGGGCCTCGGCCTCCATCGCGGCGAGGAGCCGGTTGACCGCGGCGGCATCGAAACGGTCGTCGCGCTGCGCAAGGCTCCTCGCAAGCTCGAACGCGACCGGCGCGCGGAGGAAACCGACCGCCGAGCCGACGCTCGCGTCCACCGGCACGAGCACGCGCGAGATCCCCAGCTTCGCCGCAAGGCGCGCGGCGTGAAGCGGCGCGGCGCCGCCGAAGGCGACGAGCGTGCAGCGCTCGGCGGTCTTGCCGCGCTCGATCGCGTGCACGCGGGCGGCGCTCGCCATGTTCTCCTCGACGATCTCGCCGATGCCTGCGGCCGCCCAGCGCGCATCCAGGCCGAGCGGCGCGCCGATTTTCTCTGTCACCGCGCGCTCGGCGGCGCGCGCATCCAGGCGCAGCGTTCCGCCGGCGAACGCTTCCGGGTCAATGCGCCCGAGCACGACGTTGGCGTCGGTGACGGTGGGCTCGGTGCCGCCGCGCCCGTAGCAGACGGGACCGGGCTCGGCGCCGGCGCTCTCGGGTCCGACCTTGATGCGTCTGAGCTCGTCCAGCCGCGCGATCGAACCGCCGCCGGCGCCGATCTCGACCATCTCGGTGACCGGGATCCGCACCGGCAGCCCGCTGCCCTTGAGGTTGCGCCAGACGCGCGCCACCTCGAACTTGCGCGACTGCTCGGGTCTGCCGTCCGAGATGAAGCAGATCTTCGCCGTGGTCCCGCCCATGTCGAAGGAGAGCACCTCCGCCAGCCCTTCCTCGCGCGCGATCTGCGCCGAGAGGATGGCGCCGCCCGCCGGTCCGGACTCGACCAGGCGCACCGGAACGCGCCGCGCGGTGGCAAGCGTGGTCAGTCCCCCGCCCGAGGTCATCAGATACACCGGGCATCGGAAGCCGCGCTTTTCCAGTCCTTCTTCCAGCCGCGCGAGGTAGCGCGCCATCAGCGGCTGCACGTAGGCGTTCGCGCAGGCGGTGGAGAAGCGCTCGTATTCGCGGATCTCGGGGCAGATGGCGGAGGACAACGTGACCGCCCCCCCGGGAAGGAGTGCTTCGAGGAGTTCGCCAGCGCGCCGTTCGTGCGCATCGTTGACGTAGGAATGGAAAAAGCCTACGGCCACCGCCTCGATGTCCGCCGCGCGAAGGCGCTCGGCCGCCTGCGTCACTTCGGCTTCGGCGAGCGGCACGCGCACTTCGCCCTTCGCGGTGATGCGCTCGGTGATCGGGATGCGCAGCTCGCGGGGAACGAGCGGCGCCGGCAGCTCCAGGTCCAGATCGTAGTGCTCGTAGCGCTTCTCGTAGCCCATCTCCAGCACGTCGCGAAAGCCCCGCGTGGTGAGAAACGCCGTTCTCGCGCCCTTCCTCTCGATGAGCGCGTTGGTGGCGAGCGTCGTGCCGTGGATGAGCACGCCGACTTCGCCCGCCGCGATCTTCGCCGCCGCGAGCACCCGCGCGATGCCTTCGAGCATGCCTTCTTCCGGCGCGCGCGGCGTGGTGAGCACCTTGGCCGAATACCGCCGCCCGCGGTGCTCCAGCACCACGTCGGTGAACGTGCCGCCGATGTCGGCGGCCAGGCGCGCCGTGGCCAAGCGTCAGTCCTTCTTCGACTGGCGGCCCACGAGCGGCACCGCGGTGCAGTCCGAGTGCCGCGGCCCGCGCTTTCCACGCGCTGCGGCAGACGACAGGGTGTGTCCGGCGGTCTGCGCGGCGCCGCCGCGCGCCCCGAATGCAATGAGTCCCACGGGCTGCAATGGTACCCTCGGCGTCGTCACGGCGGAAAGCACGAAGCGAGGGTCCGCAGCGCCGGCCACCGTTTCACCAGCGGGGCGGCGCGTTCCGCTATGCTTCGGCCCCCATGAGCAGGCGAGCCTACCGCATCCTTCCGACCGAAACGACCACCTTCCACCCGCGTCTGATGGGCCGGCGCGGCGCGGTGGCGGCGAATTCTTACTTTTCCGTCAACGCCGGCATGGAGATGCTGCGCGCGGGCGGCAACGCGATTGACGCCGCGGTCGCCGCCACGCTCGTCGAGGGCGTGGTCAATCCGCAGATGCACACGATCGGCGGCGAATGCCCGATCCTCATCCGGCCCGCGGGCGAGGACCGCGTGGTGGCGCTGAACGGCAACATGGCGGCGCCGGCGCGCGCGACACCCGAAGCGTTCCGCGCCCGCGGTCTTGCGGACGTGCCCGACTCCGGCATCCTTGCCGCCGGTGTGCCGGCAGCGTTTCATGCGCTGATGACGGCGCTCGCGCGCTGGGGCACGATGCCGTTTCGCGAGGTGGTCGCGCCGGCGCTGGCGCTGGCGAAAAACGGCTTTCCGGTCTCCGAGGGCCTCGTGCGCCAGCACAAGTACGGCATTGCGGCGATGCGCGAGCGCTTCCTGCGCGAGTGGCCGGGGAGCGCCGCGCTCTATTGCCCCGGCGGGCGCGTACCGGAAGTGGGCGAGACCTTCCGCAACCCTGCGCTCGCACGGGTGTTCGAGCACCTTGCCGCTGCCAGGGACCCGCTGGCGGTGTTCTACAGGGGCGAGATCGCCGAGGAGATCGCCAGGTTTTCGCGCGAACGCGACGGGCTGCTCGCACGCGAGGACCTGGCCGCGTTCGAGACGCGGATCGAGCAGCCGGTGTCCCTTCGCTTCGGCGACACGGAACTCTTCAAGACGGGATTCTGGTCGCAGGGGCCGGCGGAGCTGCAAACGCTCGCGCTGATGTGGCAGTTCGACCTGAAGGCGATCGGTTTCGGCACGGCCGACTACTGTCACCTGCTCATCGAGGCGATGAAGCTCGCCTACGCCGACCGCGAGCAGTACTACGGCGATCCGGCGAGGATCCGGGTGCCGGCCGATGGGCTGCTTTCGCCGGAGTACACGAAAAAGCGCGCGGCGCTCATAGACATGAAGCGCGCCAGCCGCGAGCTGCGCCCCGGCGACGCCTGGCGAGGCGCCGCGCTGCTGCCCGAATCGGAGCGCCTGACGCCAAAAGACTGGGGTGCCGGCACGGTGCACGTGGACGCGGTGGATGCGAAGGGCAACATCGCGTCGTTTACCCCGAGCGGGGCGTGGATCTCGTCGGCCGAAGTCATTCCGGCGCTCGGTTTCCCGCTCTCGGTCCGGATGATGACCTTCTACCTCGGTCCGGAGAACCATCCGAACGTCGTCGCGCCGGGCAAGCGCCCGCGCACCACGCTCACCCCGTCGCTCGCGTTCCGCAACGGCCGGCCGTGGATGGCCTTCGGCACCATGGGCGGCGACAATCAGGGCCAGTGGCTGCTCCAGTTCTATCTGTGCCGCGCCGCGTTCGGCATGACGATCCCGCAGGCGATCGAGGCGCCGCGGCTCTCCAGCGAACACACGCCCGGATTCTTCGCGCCGCACGTGGCCGAACCCAACCGCGTGCGCATCGAGCCGCGCTTTGGCGAGGACGTGATCGAAGAGCTGCGCCGGCGCGGGCACGACGTGGAAGTCGCGCCCGACTGGACGGAGGGCTTCGTTTCCGCCGCCGAGTGGAACGGGGACACCGGACTCATCGAAGCCGGCTGCGATCCGCGCGGCGCGAAGTCCGAGTGCTTCCCGTCCTTCGCCAACGCGTTTTGAAATCAGGGTCAGAGCCGGGTCTGACCCTGTTTTGGGTGTTTCTCGACAGGGAGGAGGGGTCATGATTCACGTCATCGCCGTCATCACCGCCAAGCCGGGAATGCGCGCAAAGGTCCTGGAGCACTTCAACGCCAACGTGCCGGCGGTGCGAGCGGAGAAGGGCTGCATCGAGTACGGAGCGGCGGTCGACGCCGAACCGGCCCTGCCGATCCAGACGAAGTTCGGCCCGGACACGTTCGTCGTCGTGGAGAAGTGGGAAAGCCTGGAGGCGCTGAAGGCCCACGCTGCCGCGCCCCACATGGCGGCCTACGCCGCGAGGACGAAAGAGCTGATCGCGAGTCGCGTCATCCACGTCCTGGCGCCCGCCTGAATCGCCGGCGCCCGATCGCGATGCGCGACGGCACGGTCGCGACTTGCGCGGCGGGCCAGGCCTGCGTACCGTCGCCACAATGGCGAAATACCGCATCCTTTCCTTCGACGGCGGCGGCATCCGCGGGCTGGTGAGCGCCATCCTGCTCCAACGCATCGGCGAGGCGCTGGAAAGCGACGCTTGGCTCTTCAAGGCCGACCTGCTCGCCGGCACTTCGACCGGGGCGCTTCTCGCCCTCGGCCTGGCGAAGGGCCTCAGCCCCGCCGGACTGCGCGCGCTGTACGAGGAGCGCGGCGAGGAGATCTTCGACGACTCTTGGCTGGACGATCTCACCGACATCGGCAAGATCGCCGGCGCCGACTACGGGAGCGAGAAGCTGGAGCGCATCTTGCGCGAGACCCTCGGCGAGTCCACGCGTCTCAGGGACCTCGGCCGGCGGGTGCTGGTGCCCTCCTTCGATCTCGACAACGAAGACCCGGATCCGGCCAGGCGCCGCTGGAAGCCGAAGATCTTTCACAACTTTCCCGGCCCGGATTCCGACGGCGCGACGCTTGCCTGGAAGGTGGCGATGTACACCACCGCGGCGCCGACCTATTTTCCCTCGTATGAGGGCTACGTGGACGGCGGCGTGTTCGCGAACAATCCCTCGATGTGCGCGCTCGCGCAGGTGCAGGACCGCAGGTGGGCCGAGCGGCCCGCGCTCGATGACGTGGTGCTGCTGTCCATCGGCACCGGCTCCTCGCTCGTCTTCATCCGCGGAAAATCGCTCGACTGGGGCTACGCGCAGTGGGCAAGACCGCTGGTCGAGGTGATGTTCGAGGGCGTTTCCGACATCGCCCGCTACCAGTGCGAGCAGCTCCTCGGCGAGCGCTTCCGGCGCCTCGCTCCCGTGTTCCCCGCCGGCGAGACCTATCCGCTCGACGGCGTGGACAAGGTCCCCGAACTCGCCGAATTCGCCGCCACGGTCGAGATCGGCCCGACGGTGGACTGGATCAGGCGCGTCTGGCTCTAGGCGCGTAGCGCCTGCGCGCGAGCGCCGCGCCGGCGGCGAGCGCCTGCAGCTTCGCCACCGCCACCTCGCGCTTCATCGGCGCCATGCCGCAGTTGGTGCAGGCGATCAGCCGCCCCTTGGGCACGTAGGCGAGGGCGCGGCCGATGACCGCGGCGACCTCCCGCGGCGTCTCGACCTGGTCGCTGGCGACGTCGATCACCCCGAGGAGCACGTCCTTGCCCTTGAGCAGCGCAAGCAGCTCGATCGGCACGCGGGAGTGGATGCATTCAAGCGACACCTGGTCTATGCGGCTTCGCGCGAGCGCGGGAAAGATTTCCTCGTACTGGCGCCATTCGCTTCCCAGCGTCTGCTTCCAGCGAATGTTGGCCTCGATGCCGTAGCCGTAGCAGATGTGCACGGCGGTCGTGCAGCGCAAGCCCTTCGCGGCGCGTTCCAGTGCTCGCACGCCCCAGCGCTTGACCTCGTCCATGTACACGTTGAATGCCGGCTCGTCGAACTGGATCACGTCCACGCCGTCCTTCTCCAGCGCCCGCGCTTCCTCGTTGAGCAGCTCCGCGAACGCCATCGCCAGCTTCTCGCGGCTTCCGTAGTGCCGGTCGGCGATCGTGTCCACGATCGTCATCGGGCCGGGGAGGGTGAACTTGAGCTTCTTCTTCGTGTGCGCCCGCGCAAGCCGCGCCTCGGCCTGGTGCACACGGCCCTTCAACCGGATCGGCCCGGTCACCACTGGCACCAGTGCCTCGTAGCGGTTGGCGCGGATGCCCATTCTCACCTTGTGCTCGAAGTCAATGCCCTCGACCGCTTCGAGGAACCCGTGCACGAAGTGCTGGCGCGACTGCTCGCCGTCGGTGACGATGTCGAGACCGGCGTCCTCCTGCTCCTTCAGCCAGAGCAGCGTCGCGTCGCGCTTGGCCTCGGCAAGGGCCGCGCCCTGCGCGCGCCACTGGGGCCAGAGCTTTCCGGTCTCGGCGAGCCAGCCGGGCTTGGGCAGGCTGCCGGCGATCGTGGTTTCGAACATGTGCGCTTTCTCCTCGGTGCGTACTTTACACTTGCGCGCGATCGAGAGCCCACTGGTCGGTACCAGTCGGCTCCGTAGGGGCGTCCGATTCGCGATCGGCGGCGCCCCGTGCAACCAGGAGGGGACCGGCCATGGCTGAGCCGAACCGTTACGAGGCGCTGATGGAGGTGGTGCGCGCCCGCATGACCGCGCGCCAGTTCGATCCCGCGTACCAGGTGCCACGCGAGCACTACGAGCAGATCCTGGAGGCGGCGCGGCACGCGCCTTCGGGTGCGAATTCGCAGCCCTGGCACTACATCGTCGTCGAGAACCCGCGGACGAAAAAGGCGATTGCCGACTATTTCGTCGCCGAAGCGCGCCGGCGCGCCAAGCTCGGGATGAAATTCCCGACGCCGAACTACCGGGGGCTGGAGACCGCGCCCGGGATGATCGTGGTGGTGGCCGACTTCCGCTTCACGCGCGCCTTCCCGGTGCTGATGGACGGATCCGACCTCGACCGGCGCTACCACGCCAACGCCGAGCGCATCCTTCTTCAGAGCGTCGCCGCCTCGACGATGTGCGCGCATCTGGCCGCCACCGCGCTCGGCTACAACGTCTGGTGGGTGACCGCGATCGGGCAGGACGAGGCGCAGGCCGCGATGCGTCCGCTGCTCGGCGTGCCGGAAGACCTCGCCATCATTGACCTGTTCTGCTTCGGACCGGCGGCAAAGCCCCCCTACAAGCGCTGGAAGAAGAAGCTCGAGGAGATCGTGAGCTGGGAGCGGTTCGATCCCCGGCAGTACCGCACCCTCGCCGAGATTGATCGGTGGGTGCGCGAGACGCGCCACAAAGTGATGTACCGCGATGAGTCGCAAGTGGACTAGGAAACGCGGCCCGGCGCCGCGCAAGCTCGTCTGCCTGGAGACTTACTGGGCGGACCGCCAGGCGCGCATCTTCCGCGACCGATCGGTGCGCCCCTTCTTCGAGGGGCTTGCGGCGCAGTTCGATCCGCCGATCGCGATCGCGCACCGGTTCCTCGACACGCCGGCGCAGCTCACGGTCTACACGCGGCGGCCCGACGGCGTGCTCTGGCGCGACCCGGAGGCGTTCGACGCGCCGGTGTTCTACCTGTCGTTTCACGGCTCGCCGGGCAGGATCCATACGGCGCTCGCGAAAATCGGCCCGCGCGCGCTGTGCCGCGCGTTCGCCGGCTGGGGTGCGGGATACGACAACCTCGTGTATTTCGGCGCCTGCAGCGTCTTTTCCGGCGCGAAAGGCGAGCGCTTCGCGAGCGAGTTCCTGCGCGTCTCCGGGTGCCGCGCGGTGCTCGGTTACGCAACCGACGTCAACTGGATGGACAGCATGCTGACCGACCTGCTGTTCCTGCGCCGTTTCTACGCCGACGTGGACCCTTGGAAGAACCTGCGGGCGATCCACGACTCGGTGCGCGCCGATTTTGCGCCGGCGCGCGCGCTCGGCCATGTCCTCTACGAGCGCGCGCCGCGCGGCAGGCGCGCGCGCCGCTAGCCGACGGCCGCGGCCCGTGGCTCGCGCGGCGCCTGCGGCGTGCGGGCGCGGTTTCGCGCGAGCAGCGCATCCACCCGGGCGACGATCTCGTCGAGCGCCGCCGAGCGCAGGCCGAGTTGCGCGCCGATACGCTGCACCAGCGCGTCCACGCGCTCGATGTGTCCCGCTCCGGCGAAGAGCGCGCGGGCGGCCGAGGACGGCCGCCCGAGGGACTCGGCCGCCCTGGCGTACTTGTCGAACGGCACCAGGTCGGCCTCGGCCGCTCCCAGGCGCAGGCACAGCCCGATCACCCACTCGTAGATCGCCCGCGAGCGCCCGGGATCGGCGTGCACCGCTTCGCGGATGGAGACCATGCCGTCGGCGCGGATGCAGCGGTAGTTGCCGGCGATCAGCATCGGCCACTTGGCAAGCGGCACGTAGCGCGAATCGTGGACCTTGAGCTTGACCGGAAGCTCGATCGCAGCGCCGTCGCGCTGCAGGCGGCAAGCTTCGATGTCGGCTTCCAGCTGCCGCAGGAGCGCCGTCGGCGCTTCGGCCTCGAAGCGCGCCGCCTTGAAGTTCGTGGGCAGTCCGACTTCGAGCACATTCTTCGGCTCGCCGGCCGGGCGAAACGCCTGCGGGTCGGGGCTGGCGAGACTGACCAATGCCGGATCGAACCCGCGCCAGACCGACGCATCCGCGTAGCAGGAGGCGAGTGCGGCGGTGTCGAGTCCGCCCAGGCGCTCGAGATAGGCGAGCGGCGGCATGTTCATGATCGCAAGGCAGGGCACGCGTTCGCGAGCGATTCCCGCAAGCAGCGTGCGCACCTCGGGCGCGGCGTAATGCGCCTCCTGCATCGCGAGCACGACCAGGTCGAACCCGCGCGGATCGGTCGCCTCCGGTACCGACGCCGTCAGCTCCCCGGGGAGCGTTCGCGAGGCGACCTCGACGGGCGCGGTCCCGGCGCGCCCGGGAAACCGCACCCGAACGCCTTCGCGCGCGATGAGCGCTGCGGTTGCCGAAGTGCAAACGAGCCGTACCCGGTGGCCGGCCATCAGGAGCCGGATCGCGGGCAAGGTCCCATAGGAAGCACCGAGAATCAGGAGGTTGCGCGGCTGCTCAGTCATGCGGGTCGTCCCGTCGTGTCTCGATTCGGATTCGCCGCAACCTGCTTGCGGCCCGGACGATAGGGTAAACGCCGAGAGCGGAGAAATTTGACTTTAGAAATTTCACATTGTTAACTTCACGCACCAAATTTCCACCGGTGAGGCCGATGTCGGTACCTGCCCGAATGACGCATTTCCTCGGCGCCAAGCTGCGGGCGCTGCGAAAGCGCAACGGCCTGACGCTGGAGGAACTCTCGGCACGCTGCATCCAGCGCGATCCCGAGGTCGCGCCGTCGGTGTCCTACCTCAGCATGATCGAGAGCGGAAAGCGCGTGCCGTCGGAGGAGGTGCTCGAGCTTCTCGCGGCGGTCTTTCAGCGCGAGCCCGGCTGGTTCCTCGACGGCAACCCGGACCTCGAGCCGGTCGCGGCGCCGCTCGCGGGCGGAACGCGAACGATGCCCTTCGAGCCGTCGTTCCTGTTCTCGCGGGAGCTGTTGCAGAACGCGATTCCGGAGCTGCTGGTGCAGACCGGGACCACCGGCCGCCAGTTCGCGCATCTGCTCATCCGTTCGCATCAGGAAATGTCGCGCAACGATTTTCCCGATCTGGAGCGCGCCGCCGAATCCGTCGGCAAGCGCGCCTTTCCGCTGCAGGCGGAGGATCTGCTGCGGCTGTGCCGGGCGCACGGGCTGGAAGTGCGCTGGTTTCGCGCCGAACCGGTGCTCGCACGCGACAGCGACCGCGAGCTGCGCAGCGTGCTGCGCTCGTTCTACGAGCCGCCGCGCACCGTTTATCTCAACGAAGCGCTGCGCGAGCAGCCGGCGCGGCTGAAATTCGACCTCGCCTCGCACCTCGGGCACCGCGTGCTGCACGGCGGCGACGGTGTCAAGTCGCCGCACGCGACCGGCGGCGAGATGGGCGGCAGTCCCGAAGGCGGGCCGCAGCCCGGGGCGGGCCTGAGCCCACAGGACGTGCTGCACGCCTGGCGCGACTTCGAGTGCAGCTTCTTCGCCGGCGCGCTGCTGTGCCCGAAGGTGCCGTTCCGTCGGTTCCTCGCGCGCGAGGCCTATCGCGTCGAGGCGGGGGAGCGAATCACGCTCACGCCGGCGGTTGTGATGCGGCGCATGACCAAGGTTTCGCCGTATCCGTACTGGCACTTTTTCGACGCGTACCCGCCGGGGTATCTGCGGGCGGTGTACCGCGGCAACGGCATACCGCTTCCCTGGGGGAGCCTTGCGCGCGTGAGCGATCCCTGCCCGAACTGGGCGGTGTTCCGCATGCTGGATACGCGCGAGGGCGCACCGCGCGGATCCCAGATCTCGGTGCTGCAGGACGGCGAACGCTCGCTGCTGTACTGCTGCCACTCGCGCCGCGTGCGCGACATGGCCGGCAACCCGCACGTGCTTTCGGTGGGCGTGGATCTCGCGCCGGCGCTGCGCTCGAACGGCGCGCCGGCCGAGGCCGCGGTCGCCGAGATCGCCGCCGCCTGCCGGCAGCGGCGCGGCGAGGCGCCGGTGCCCGCCGCCGCGGCGGCGGCGATCCGCGCCGCGGCGCGCGTGCTCAACATCGCCTGGGTCGAGGAGGCGCTCGCGGGCCCGGCGCGCATCATCTGCCCGTGCAGCTCGCGCTGCCCGCGCGCCGAACCCTGCGCCGGGGCGCGCGTCTCGCGCGCGCGCGAGATCACCGACGTTCGCGCCGACGTCATGCGCGCGGTGCGCCGCGTGCGCTGAGCCGCCGCGGCGCGGGCCGTTTCAGGACTTGCCCGGCTGCCAGGGCCGGCCCTGGCGCTTTTCGATGTACTCGCGGATCAGGCGCCGCACCACCTGCGACGGCGTCTGGTCTTCCTCTGCGCACAGCTTCTCGAACACCGCTTTCTTGCGCGGGTCAATGAGCACGGTGAGGCGCGCGGTGCGCCGTTCGGTCGGCATGGCAACTGGATTATAATATCGTTCGCATACCATGCACATGGACGGACTTCCGGCGGCGCTCGCGCTCGCCGCCACGTGGCTTGCGCTCGGCGCCGCCGGCCTGGCCGCACCGCGGCGTCTGCGCTGGGTGAGCGGGGTGCTCTTTCCCGCGGGCGCCCTCGTCGGTCTGCTTCTCGCCGCGCTTGGCGCGCAGGCGGTGTACCCCCCCCCCAATACCAT
>JBFMFX010000010.1:0-49195 GCA_040752005.1 Pseudomonadota bacterium
CTGGGCCGAGGGCGCGGAGCTCTGGCTGCACGGCGCTCGCGCCGGCCGTGCCGCCGCCGGGCGCGTGGGCGAGTGCGTTGTCGCCTCCGCGAGCCTGATGCCGCGCCTGCCGCGTGCCGCGGTCGAGGAGCGCGTCATCGAATCGGTGTTGCGCCTGCTCGTCGAAGCGCAGCACGGCTGGCAGTTCGACAACTCCTGGGCGAGCGCCGCGGAACGGGCGGCGATCGCCGCGGCGCTGCCGCAGCCCGCGCTCGCGCGCTGACGGGCCGCGGCCCTATCCGGACGCGGCGAGCCGGTCGAGCTGCGGCCGCAGCTGGGCGAGGCTCGCCTCGAAGGCGGCCAGGCGCGCGCGCTCCTGCGCCACCACCTGCGCCGGCGCGCGCTCGACGAACGCCGCGTTGGCGAGCTTGGCGCGCGCTCTGGCGATCTCGCCCTCGAGGCGCGCGATCTCGCGCGCCAGGCGCTCGCGCTCGGCGCGCGTGTCCACCGCGATGCGCGCCATCAGCCGATGCGGGCCCGCGGCCGCCACCGGCGAGTCGGACGCGGGCAGTTCCGCCACCACCTGCAGCTCGGAGGCGCGCGCGAGCGCGGCCATCGCGGTCGCGGTCGCCGCCGAAGGCGAGCCGGTGATCCAGAACGCGATGCGCTCCTTCGGCGCGACCTTCATCTCGCTCCTCAGGTTGCGCGCGGCGTTGACGACTTCCTTGGCGAGCGCCACCTCGCGCTCGGCCGCTTCGTCGCGCTTCGACGGATCCGCCTCGGGATAGGGCGCGAGCATGATCGTCTCGCCCGCCGCACCCGCGAGCGGGGCGACGTGCTGCCACAGCTCCTCGGTGATGAACGGGATGAGCGGGTGGGCAAGGCGCAGCGCCGCCTCGAGTACCCGCACCAGCGTCCTGCGCGTGCCGCGCTGTGCGGCCTCGCCGCCGGTCGCGAGCTGCTGCTTCGCCACCTCGAGGTACCAGTCGCAGTATTCGTCCCAGATGAAGCGGTAGATCGCGGCGGCGACGTTGTCGAAGCGGTATCCGGCGAAACCCTCGGCGACCTCCTGCTCGGCGCGCTGCAGCGCGCTGACGATCCAGCGGTCCCAGCTCGAGAGCGCCACCGGCGCGGACGGATCCAGCCCGCAGTCGCGGCCCTCGGTGTTCATCAGCACGAAGCGCGCCGCGTTCCACAGCTTGTTGCAGAAGTTGCGGTAGCCCTCGCAGCGGCGCAGGTCGAAGTTGAGCGTGCGCGCGAAGCTCGCCAGCGCGGCGAAAGTGAAGCGCAGCGCGTCGGCGCCGAACGCCGGGATGCCGTGCGGGAAGTGCTCGCGGATGTAGCGCTCGATGCGCGCCTTGTGCTCGGCGCGCAGCAGCCCGACGGTGGACTTGGCGAGCAGCTCCGGCAGCGTGATGCCGTCGATGAGGTCGAGCGGGTCGAGCGTGTTGCCCTTCGACTTCGACATCTTCTGCCCTTCGGCGTCGCGCACGATGGCGTTGATGTACACGTGCCGGAACGGGACCTTGCCGGTGAAGTGCAGCGTCATCATCACCATGCGCGCAACCCAGAAGAAGATGATGTCGAAGCCGGTCACCAGCACCGAGGAAGGCAGGAACACCTCGAGGTCCTTCGTCTTCTCCGGCCAGCCGAGCGAGGAGAAGGGCACGAGCGCGGAAGAAAACCACGTGTCGAGCACGTCCTCGTCTCGCCGCAGCGCGGCGCCGCCCGCCTTGCGGCGCGCTTCCTCTTCCGTACGCGCCACATAGACGTTGCCGTGCTCGTCGTACCACGCCGGAATCTGGTGGCCCCACCAGAGCTGGCGCGAGATGCACCAGTCCTGGATGTTCTCCAGCCAGTGGTGGTAGGTCGCCGCCCAGTGCTCGGGGAAGAACGTCACCTCGCCGCGTGCCACCGCCTCCAGCGCCGGGCGCGCGAGCGACTCCATGCGCACGAACCACTGGTCGGTGAGCATCGGTTCGACCACGACTCCGGTGCGGCCGGAGTGCGGCACGCGCAGGCGGTAGGGGCGCTCCGAGACGAGCAATCCCTGCGCCCTCAGATCGGCGAGCACGCGCTCGCGGGCTTCGAACCGCTCCAGCCCGTCGTAGGGAGTGCCTCCGGTGATTCTCGCCTCCAGAGTCAGGATCTGCACCAGCGGCAGGCCGTGGCGGACGCCGACCGCGTAGTCGTTGAAGTCATGCGCCGGGGTCACCTTGACGCAGCCGGTGCCGAAGCCGGGGTCCACATACGGATCCGCGATCACCGGGATCGGGCGGCCGATCAGGGGAAGCCGCACGGTCCTGCCCACGAACGCGGCGTAGCGCGGATCTTCCGGATGCACCGCCACCGCCACGTCGCCGAGCAGCGTCTCCGGGCGCGTGGTCGCCACCACCAGCGAAAAGCCTTCGCCCGGATAGCGAATTTCCCAGATGCGGCCGTCCTCCTCCTCGGTATCCACTTCGAGATCGGACACCGCGGTGCCGAGCACCGGGTCCCAGTTCACCAGGCGCTTGCCGCGGTAAATCAGGCCCTCTTCGTACAGGCGCACGAACACCTCGATGACGGCGCGCGACATGCGCGCGTCCATGGTGAAGTAGCCCGCCTTCAGACCTTCGGCGTCGGCGTATTCCCAGTTGCCGGAGGCGCCGAGCCGCCGCATCTGGCGCGTGATCGTGGCGCCGGACTGCTGCTTCCAGCGCCAGACGCGCTCGAGGAACTTTTCGCGGCCGAGATCGCGCCGCGTCAGGCCTTCCTCCTGGAGCTGGCGCTCGACGACGATCTGAGTGGCGATCCCGGCGTGGTCGGTGCCCATCACCCAGTTGGCGTTGTAGCCGCGCATGCGGTGATAGCGGATGAGCGCGTCCATCAGCGTCTGCTGGAACGCGTGCCCCATGTGCAGCGTGCCGGTGACGTTGGGCGGCGGAAGCTGGATGCAATAGGGCGGCTTCGGCGAGTCGGCGCTGGCGCGGAAATAGCCGGCCTCCTCCCAGCGCGCGTACCAGCGGCTCTCGATCGCCTTCGGATCGAAGCTTTTCGCCAGCGTCACGGGCGGCTCCGGTCCTGCGGGTTCGGCGCGCGCGCCGCCAGCACCGCGGCGACCGCCTCGCGCACTGCGCGGCGCAACTCCTTTTCCAGCTCTGCGCGCAGTACCGCCAGCCGCCGGTCGAGGTCCGGGGCAAGCCGCGCGAGCAGCGCGCGCTCGAGGTCGGCAGCGAGCGCTCCTTCGGCCAGCGGTGTGCCCGCGGCGGGCGATCCGGTATCGGCGATCTCGGTGAGCAGCGGAACGTCCTCCGGCGCGGTTTCGCGGCCGCGCAGCAGCTCTTCCACCTGCCGGATGAGGGGATTGGTTTCGCGCGCGGTCACCGGCACCTGCCCGTTCTCGCCGCTCATGCGCCCGCCCTCGCCGCAAGGTCGTGCGTGCGGATCGGGTAGCCGCGGTCGCGGTACCAGCCGTAGCGCGCGCGTCCCAGCCGCCGGTCCTCGTCGTCGGTCGAGACGATCTCGAGCACGCGCTCGTAGCGTTCGAAGCGCGGCGGGCAATGCGGACCGAAGTTGAGCAGCACGTCGCACGCCGGTGCTTCTTCAGGCTCCGTGGCGATCAGGACGGGGGTGTCCGCAGCGAGCGGGTCCGAGGCCATGCAGTGCGGCACGAACGCGGTCGCGGGCCAGGTCCACATCAGGCGATCCAGGCGCTGCGCCGCCGCCGGATCGGGCGCGAGCACCAGCATGCGCTTGTCCTGCGCCGCCGCCTTGGCCGCCAGCCGGCAGGCGATACGCTCCCGGTCGGGGGCGTTGACGTAGAAGTCTATCGTCGTCATGCGCGTCCCGCGAGCCGCAGCGCAAGGCGCACGAGCAGGGGCACCGGACGCCCGGTCGAGCCCTTCTCGCGCCCGCTCCGCCATGCGGTGCCGGCGATGTCCAGGTGCGCCCAGCGGGTCTTTTTCGCGAAGCGCGAGAGGAAACAGGCGGCGGTGATGGCGCCCGCCGGCCGCCCGCCGACATTGGCGACGTCGGCGAAGTTCGAGCGCAACTGCTCCTGGTAGTCCTCCCACACCGGCATGCGCCAGACCCGGTCCCAGGCTTCCTCGCCCGCGCGGCGGATGGCCTCGGCGAGGCGCTCGTCGTTGGCGAACAGGCCGGTGGCGACATGCCCGAGGGCGATGACGCACGCGCCGGTGAGCGTGGCGACGTCCACCACCGCGGAGGGCGCCAAGCGCCCGGCGTACGCGAGCGCATCGCACAGGATCAGGCGTCCCTCGGCGTCGGTGTTCAGGATCTCGACCGTCTGGCCGGACATCGTCTTTACCACGTCGCCCGGCCGCGTCGCCTCGCCGCTGGGCATGTTTTCGCAGGCCGGGATCACGCCGATCACGTTCACCGGCGCGCGCATGCCGGCGAGCGCCCGGATCGCGCCGAGTACGGCCCCGGCGCCGGACATGTCGAACTTCATCTCGTCCATATCGGCCGCGGGCTTGAGCGAGATGCCACCGGTGTCGAACGTGATGCCCTTGCCGACGAGCACGAGCGGTTTCGCGGCGCGCGCGCCGCCCCGGTAGCGCAGCACGATCAGCTTCGGCGGCTGGCGCGAGCCGCGCGTGACGGCGAGCAGCGCGCCCATGCCCAGGCGCTCCATGTCGCGGCGCTCGAGGATCTCGATGCCGAGCCGGTAGCGGCGCGCGAGCTTGCGCGCTTCCTCGGAGAGCCGCGTCGGCGTGAGGATGTTCGCCGGCAGGTTGCCGAGCGTGCGCGCCAGATCCGCGCCGTCGGCGGTTGCCACCGCCTCGACGAGCGCGCTGCGCGCGGCCTGCGGCACGGCGCGGGCGGCGAGCGCGAGCGTCAGGCCGGCGAGCTTCGGTGCCGGCGGCTTCTTCTCGGTCTTCAGCTCGTCGAAGCGGTAGAACACCTCGCGCACGACTCCTACCGCATGCCGCACCGCGTCCGCCGGCCCGCGGCCGCGGACCACCAAGTCGTCGAGAAAGAGAACTGCATCGCGCGCGCCGGTGTCCTTCAGCGTCTTCGCCGCGCCGCGGATCGCATCGCGCATCGCGCGGATGCCGAACTCGGCGCGCTCGCCGAGCGAGACCAGAAGCACGCGCTCGGCGGCAAGGCCGGCCGGTCGGTGCAGGAGCAGCGTCGCGCCGGCCTTCGCACCGAGGTCGCCCTGCGCGACGACGCGGCCGAGCAGCCCGCCCGCGGCCCGATCGGCGCGGCGCGCGGCGCGTCCGAGCGCCGCGCCGTGCACGCCGAGCACCAGGCATCCGGTCTTCGCCGTCTCCGGCGCCGACCTTGTTATGCTAAATTCCACCGCCGTCTCCCCGGGTTCTTTTTCCGAGGGGCGAATGATCTCATGATCCCGCGCTTTCGCGCGCCCCGCCCGACGCCGCCATGATCTTCCAGCGCGCGCTGCTGCGCGAGATGGCCAATCTCGCCGCCGCGGCGTTCCTGACCGTGTTCCTGATCGCGCTCACCATGCGGCTGGTGCGGCTGCTCGGCCAGGCCGCCGGCGGCAGGATCCCGTCGGACGCGGTGCTGGCGTTCCTCGGCTTTTTCGCGCTGCACGTGCTTCCGGTCCTGCTGTCGCTGACGCTCTTCATCGCCGTGCTGCTCGCGCTCACGCGCGCGTTCCGTGACTCCGAGATGGTGATCTGGTTCGCCGCCGGCCTCGCGCCTTCGGCGTGGGTGAAGCCGGTGCTCGTGTTCGCCGCGCCGCTGGTCGCCGTGATCGCGGCGCTCGCGCTGTTCATCTCGCCCTGGGCGGCGGCCAAGAGCGAGCAGTATCGCGCGAGCATCGAGGCCCGCGACGACGTGTCGCGCGTCGAGCCGGGCGCCTTCGGCGAGTCGCGCAGCAAGTCGCGCGTGTTCTTCGTCGAGGCGGCGCCGGAGCAGGGCGCGGTGCAGAACGTGTTCGTCAGCAGCATGCAGCACGGCCGCAGCGGCGTGGTGATGAGCGCTCGCGCCTGGACCGAAACCGCCGCGAGCGGCGACCGCTTTCTGGTCCTGGTGGACGGCCGGCGCTATGAGGGGACGCCCGGCGCGGCCGACTTCCGGGTGATGGAGTTCGATCGCTACGCGATGCGCGTCGAAACGCGCGAGGGCGACCAACCGGAGGCGACCTCCAAGAGCCTGTCCACGGCGGCGCTGATCCGCGACCCGACACCGCAGAACCTGGGCGAGCTCGTCTGGCGCATCGGCATGCCGCTGTCGGCACTGGTGCTCGCGCTGCTCGCGATCCCGCTGTCGTTCGTCAACCCGCGCGCGGGGCGCTCGATCAACCTGCTGTTCGCGCTGCTGGTGTACATGACCTACTCGAACCTGCTCTCGATCAGCCAGGCGCGCGTCGCGCAGGGCAAGCTCGACTTCGCCGTCGGCTGGTGGCTGGTGCACGGCGCGATGCTCGTCGTCCTCTTTGCGCTGTTCGCCTGGTGGCAATCGCCGCTGCGGTTGCGCCTGCACCGGTGAGGCGCATCCCGACGCTGGAACGCTACCTCGCGCGCCAGATCTACGGCGCGGTGGCGTTCGTGCTCGCCGGCTTCCTCGGCCTGTTCGCGTTCTTCGACCTGATCGGCGAGCTGAAGGACCTCGGCAATGGCGCCTACCACCTGCGCGAGATCTTCACCGTGGTCGCGCTTTGGGTGCCGGGCCATGCCTACGAGCTGCTGCCGGTCGCGGTCCTGATCGGTACGCTGTACGTGCTCGCGCACCTGTCGAGCAGTTCCGAATACACGGTGATGCGCGCGGCGGGGCTCTCGCCCTGGCGGGCGGCGCTTGCGCTGGCGAAGGCGGGGATCGCTTTCGTGATCCTCACCTTCGCGATCGGCGAGTGGATCGCGCCGTACACCGAAGAGGCGGCGCAACAGACGCGCATGCGTGCCCTCAGCTCGGTCATCGGGCAGGGGCTCGATTCCGGGCTCTGGTTCAAGGACGGACAGACGTTCATCAACGTGCGCGAGGCGCGCGACCCGGCGGCGCTGACAGGCGTGCGGATCTACGAGTTCGACGGCACGCGACGGCTGCGGGTGGTCAGCGAAGCGAGGAGCGCGAGCTACGCCGGGGCCGGCCGCTGGCGCCTGGTGGAGGTGGCGCAGACGCGGCTGGACGATTCCGGGCCGCGCGTGCTCCGCCATCCCGAGGTCGAGTGGCGCTCGGCCCTGACCCCGGACATGCTGAGCGTGCTGATCGTCAATCCGGAGCGGATGTCGGCGTGGAAGCTCTACCGGTACATCGAACACCTCGCCGGCAACCGCCAGAAGACCGAGCGCTACCAGATCGCGTTGTGGAAGAAGCTCTTCTATCCGCTGGCGGCTCTCGTCATGATGGCGCTCGCGCTGCCGTTCGCGTACCTGCATGCGCGCTCCGGCATGGTCGGGCTGAAGGTGTTCCTCGGAATCATGCTCGGGATCGCGTTCCACATGCTGAACAGCCTGTTCTCGCACATCGGCCTGATCCAGCGGTGGCCGACGCTTGCCTCGGCGGCGCTGCCCGGCGCGCTGTTTCTCGCCACGGCGGGGCTGATGATGCTCTGGATCGAGCGGTTGCGCCCCTTCTGGGTGCGCATCCGGGCTTCCTGGTCCGGGCGATAGAGGGCCGGCCCCGGCGCCGCTCGCGACGGGGCGGGGGCGCTCATCCCTGCGCAGCAAAGCCGGCGCGCCCGGATGCCCCCGCGGGCTGCTGCGATATCCGCTCGTCGAGGCGCTCGACCAGGCGCCGGATGACGTTGTCCCAGTCGCCCGGTTGCGGCTGGCGCAGCACGCGCGCGCTCGGGTACCACGGCATGCGCTCGCCTTCGCGCCCGTAACGCCATTCCGCGGCGAACGGCGCCATCACCCAGACCTCCTTGCCGAGCGCTCCGGAGAGATGGACGTTGGCGTTGCATACCGAGATCACGAGGTCGAGCGCGGCAATCAGCGCCGCCAGCTCCTCCAGATCGCGCGTGACGCCCTCGTAGTGCGCAATCCGCAGCCCCGCGCTCGCGCCGCCGCGCACGAGTTCGTCCGCTTCGGGCCCGTGCTGCAGCGACACCCAGCAGGCGCCCGGCCGGCGCACAAGGGGGCCGAGCCGCTCGAGCGCCACCGAGCGGCGGCTGCGGCCGGTTCCCGCCACGCCTCCCGCCCAGGACAGCCCGATTTTCAACCTTGGCCCGAGACCGCCGAGCCGCTCGCGCCACGCGCGCACCCGCTCGGGGTCGGCGACGAGATAACCGCGATGCGCCGGAAAGTCGGCGAGGTCGCGGCGAAACAGCCGTCCGAGACTTCCGGCCGCGATCTGGAAGTCAATTCCGGTGAGCGAGTCGGCAAGCGCCGCGCGCTGCTCCGGGACCGCGGGCACGACCTCGATTCCGGGGAACGACCGCGCGAACAGCGTCGCGAGGCGCGCGTCGCAAGCGAGCGTCAGGCGCGGAGCCAGCGCGCGCACGTCGGGAAGCATGGACGCGAACATGATCTCGTCGCCCAGCCCCTGCTCGCCGTAGACCAGCAGGCGCCGCTCGCCGAGCGGCCGACCGTCCCATTGCGCAAAGCGCTGCATCGCGCGGTGCCAATCCTGCTCGGTGATCACCTTGCGCGCCTCGTAGCGTTCCCAGCCCTCGGCGAGCCTGCCGCAGGCGAGGTCGAGCATCGCCTCCTGAAAGTGTGCGCGCGCGTCGTCGGCAAGCGCCTGCGCACGCCGAAACCATCGTCGCGCCTCCTCCGGATCGGCACCGGATTCGAGCACCAGGCAGCCCCAGTCGGTGCAGGCGCGCGCGCTGCCCGTGGTTTCGAGGTCCACCGCGCTCAGAAGGGCCCGGGCCTCGTCGAGACGGCCGCGGTGCCGGAGCACGAAGGCAAGCGCCAGCCGGTGGCTCAGGCGTTTCGGATTGAGGCGAAGCGCTTCGCGGCAGTGATGCTCGGCTTCTGCCAGGCGATTCTGGGTCCACAGCGCCGCGCCGAGGCTCGCGTGCGCCAGGTCCAGATTGGGGTCGAGCGCGAGCGCCCTGCGCGCGAATCGCTCCGCCTCGGCGTTGTTCCACGGGTGCAGGCTCGCCGCGATCGCGGCGTGGACCGGCGCCGAAGCCGGGTCCAGGCGAAACGCGGTCTCGGCGAGCGCGGCAGCTTCTTTCACGCGTCCGAGCGCCGAATACGCGCGCGCAAGGGCGAGGTGGCATTCGACCTGATCGGGCCGTGCCGCAACGATACGCTCGAGCGCAACGAGCGCCTGCGGCGCAAGATTGCCATCCTCCAGTACGCGCTCGACTGCTGCCGCCGCCGCAGCAGCCGCGGCGGACTGCGACGCGCCGGGATCCGGCCGCGCCGCTACGAGTCGGCGCAAGAAGCCGGGCAGTCGCCGCATCACCGCCCGCAGCGTCCGGTGCACACAGGCTGCGGCGCACTGCGCAAGGCGCCCCTGCGCGAACAGCATCGCGGCCAGCTCCGCGTGCGCGGCGTCGTCGTCCGGGTCAAGGGCGATGGCCGTGCGAACGCATCGCTCGGCTTCCGCCTGCCACCCGAGCCTCAGATACACGCGGGCAAGCTCGCGCTGCGCGATCGCGGCCGAGGGCTCGGCCCGCAGCACGTCGCGATAGCGGCTGATGGCGACCTCGAGCTCGCCAGCCGCCGCGGCCTCGCGCGCGCGCCGCAGCGCCTCGGCGGTCCGCGGATTCACCGCTACCTCCCTCCGTGCGGTTCCTGCCGCGCGGACCGGGCCGAGCGGACCTCGTTGTCGTTTCCCGCTGCGTCGGTTGCGCCGTCTTCGGTGCGCACGTCCGCGGCGGGCGTATCTCGGCGAGGCGCGTTTTCGCCGGGGGCGACCAGCTCCAGCCGGGTGCCGGCGATCCGGTCGTGCAGGAACTGGCCGTCGCGGTCCACCAGTGCCCAGCCGATGCCGGCGCCGGCGAGCGCGAGCGTGGCGAACGCAAGCCACGGGTCGCGGTGCACGAACGCGGCGCCGACGGCGCCGAGGAAGGCGCCGACGAGCACGCTCGCGCATGCAAAGCGCAGCAGTGCGCGCTTCGGCGACAGGTGTTGGCGGCCGGGCTCGATCAGCCGGATGCGCCACGCCTTCATGGCGAGCGTCTGGCCGCCGCGCAGCCAGCACCACAGGAAGTACGCTCCAAAGACGAGGAGCAGGAACGCCTGCAGAAGCACGCGCCGCCAACCCTCGATCCGGACGGTTCCGGCAGCGAGCTGGAAAAGCGAGGTGGCGGCGAACGCGATCGCGACGAGCAGCAAGCCCTCGTAGAGCATGCTCGCCAGGCGCCGGCCGAGGCTCGGGATCCGCCCGGGGCTCACCTCAGGGCTGCGGCGGGATCGTGCGCGATGCCGCGCCGGAGGCCTTCGGTGGCGCCGCGCGACGCTTGCGCACCTCGGCCCGCGTTTCGACCGGCGGCACGTCGAACATGCGCCGCTCCTCCGGCGACAGCGCCTGATACTCGGCCCAGTAGCGGCGCAGCGCCTCGCGCCGGTCCGGCGCGATCCTCTCGAGATTGCGATATTGCTGGCGCGCCTGCCAGCGCTGCTCGGTGCTCAGGCGCGCCCACTTCTCCATCCGGCGCTGGACGCGCTGCTGCTCCGCGGGCGTCATCGTCGGATAGCGCTTGGCGATCCCGAGCCATTTGCGCTTGCGCTCGGGCGAAAGCCGGTTCCACTCCTCGCGCAGCGGGGCGAGCACTTGCTGCTGGTCGGCGGTGAGGGATGCCCACTCGTGTCCCTTGGCGGGTCCGGCCTGTGCACCGAGGGCCGCGCCGGCGAGCGCGAGCGCCGTAACCAGCGAGCGCGCTAGCCGCCGGTACGCTTGCGCAGCCACGCCTCGAATCCCTTGTCGAGATAGGCCTCGAGCGGCAGATCGTCGGCGAGCAGACGCGCGTCAATCTCCTCCAGTTCGGCGGCGCGCTGCTCCTGCTGCCAGGAGTAGATCGCGGCAAGGCCCGCGATCGCCACCGCCAGCGGCAACAGCACCCGGCGCGACAGTCCGCCGAGACCGCCGACCCGCGCAAGGGCATTCGCCGCGACGGCCAGATCCTCGCTCGCGCGCTCGGGCTTTTGCGCCGCGAGCGCCCGCTCGCGCGCTTCGCGCAGCCGCGCGCTCGCGCGCGGGCTGAGCCGCGTGCCCTCGTTCAGAGCCTGCTTCACCTTCAATCCGAAGCTGATTTCGTTCATGGTGCTTTCCCGGCGCCTCAGAGCGTGATCCCCCGCGCCTTCAACGCGGCCGCCAGCGCGTGCGCGGCCCGGGAGCAATGCGTCTTCACGCTGCCCTCCGAGCACCCCATCGCCTTGGCGGTCTCCGCAACGTCGAGTTCCTCCCAATAACGCAGGAGGAACGCCTGACGTTGACGGGAGGGTAGCTTGGCAACCTCTTCATTAATGATTTCAATGACTTGCGTTCTCTCCAGCAGTTCCGCGGGGCAATTTTCAGGATTCGACCCCTGCCCGGCGCGCAGAGTTTCCAGCGGATCGTGCTCCTCGTCTTCCCGGCCGGGCGAAAGCGAGGAGAGCAGCGTCGTCCACAACGAGCGCACCCGCTGGCGCCGGTACCAGTCGCGGATCGCGTTCTGGAGGATCCTCTGAAAAAGCGGCGCAAGCTCCGCCGCTGGCCGGTCGCCGTAGCGCTCGGCAAGGCGCAGCATCGCATCCTGGACGATGTCGAGCGCCGCCTCCTCGTCGCGCACCGCGAAGAGCGCCTGCCTGAATGCGCGTCGCTCGACGTCGTGCAGAAACGCCGATAGCTCGCTGCGTGATGCCAGAGAAGTCCCTCTCTTGCCGGGCGCCGTGGGAGGTTTATTGTTGTGCCGGGCGATGTTACCAAAGCGTCCAGCGGCCTCGGGCACGCGCCTTGACCGCAGCGCAGCAAGCGGTTAACGTCCCGACTTTTATCCGATTTTTCGCGGCGAACGCCATGGATCGTGTGAAGACCGAGGTACTGACCGGTGCCGAAATCGTCGTGCGCTGTCTGCAGGCGGAAGGCGTCGAGTACGTCTTCGGCTACCCGGGCGGCGCGGTCCTCTGGATCTACGACGAGCTGTTCAAGCAAGACAAGGTTCGCCATGTGCTGGTGCGCCACGAACAGGCCGCGGCGCACGCCGCCGACGCCTACTCGCGCTCGTCGAACAAGATCGGCGTGTGCCTTGTCACCTCGGGCCCGGGAGTCACCAACGCGGTCACCGGAATCGCCACCGCGTACATGGATTCGATCCCGATGGTTGTGCTCACCGGGCAGGTGCCGACGCACGCGATCGGCCAGGATGCGTTCCAGGAGTGCGACACCGTCGGCATCACCCGCCCCTGCGTCAAGCACAATTTCCTGGTCAAGGACGTGCGCGACCTGGCGGTGACGATCAAGAAGGCGTTCCATATCGCGACCACGGGGCGGCCCGGGCCGGTGCTGGTGGACATTCCGAAGGACGTCACCACGCAGCGTTGCGAGTTTCACTACCCGGAAACGATCTCGCTGCGCTCGTACAACCCGGTGAAGCGCGGCCATTCGGGGCAGATCCGCAAGGCGGTGCAGCTGCTGCTGGAGGCGAAGCGCCCGATGGTCTACACCGGCGGCGGCGTGATTCTGTCGAACGCCTCGGCGCAGCTGCGCGAGCTTGTCCGGATGCTCGGTTTTCCCTGCACCAATACGCTGATGGGGTTGGGGGGGTATCCGGGCACCGACCGGCAGTTCCTCGGCATGCTTGGCATGCACGGCACCTACGAGGCGAACATGGCGATGCAGCACTGCGACGTGCTGCTTGCGATCGGCGCGCGCTTCGACGACAGGGTGATCGGCAATCCGGCGCATTTCGCGCAGAACCCGAGGAAGATCATCCACATCGACATTGACCCGTCGTCCATCTCCAAGCGGGTCAAGGTGGATGTGCCGATCGTCGGCAACATACCCGACGTGCTCGACGAGATGCTGAAGCTCGTCGGCGCGGCGCTCAAGGATGGCCGGGGACCGGATGCGGCGGCGCTCGCCGAGTGGTGGCGCCAGATCGAGGCTTGGCGCGCAAAGGACTGCCTGAAGTACGACCGCGGCGCGAAAGTCATCAAGCCGCAGTTCGTGCTGGAGAAGCTCTACGAGGTGACGCGGGGCGAGGCGATCGTCACCTCCGACGTCGGCCAGCACCAGATGTGGGCGGCGCAGTTCTACAAGTTCGACCGGCCGCGACGCTGGATCAACTCCGGCGGGCTGGGCACCATGGGTTTCGGGCTGCCGGCGGCGATGGGTGCGCAGCTCGCCAACCCCGGCGCGACGGTGGTGTGCGTGACCGGCGAGTCCTCGATCCAGATGTGCTTGCAGGAACTGTCCACCTGCAAGCAGTATCGCCTGCCGATCAAGATCGTGAACCTCAACAACAAGTACATGGGGATGGTGCGCCAGTGGCAGCAGTTCTTCCACGGCAATCGCTACTCGGAGTCGTACATGGACGCGTTGCCCGACTTCGTCAGGCTCGCCGAGGGCTACGGCCACTCCGGCATGAAGATCGAGCGGCCGGAGGATGTGGAGCCGGCGCTACGCGAGGCGCTCGGGCGCCGGAACGACCTCGTGTTCCTCGACTTCGTCACCGATCCGGCCGAAAACGTCTACCCGATGGTGCCCGGGGGCAAGGGCATCACCGAAATGATCCTCGCCGAGGATCTCTGAAGCGCCACGTGAGCGGAGGCTTCGAACTTCCCGCGGTGCGCCGCGCCCGGCGTGCCAAGCGCCGCGATACGCCGTAGAACTTATGCGTCACATCATCTCCATTCTGGTCGAAAACGAGGCCGGGGCGCTGTCGCGCATCGCCGGCCTTTTCTCCGCGCGCGGATACAACATCGAATCGCTGACGGTTGCGCCCACCGAGGACGCGTCGCTGTCGCGGATGACGATCGTCACCACCGGCTCCGACGACGTGATCGAGCAGATCACCAAGCAGCTCAACAAGCTGATCGAGGTGGTGAAGGTGGTGGACCTATCGGAGGCCGAGCACATCGAGCGCGAGCTGATGCTGATCAAGGTGCGCGCCGGGCCGCGCGAGCGCGAGGAGATGAAGCGCATGGCGGACATCTTCCGCGGGCGCATCATCGACGTCTCGGACAACAGCTACACCATCGAGCTGACCGGTAACGGCGCCAAGCTCGACGCGTTCATTCGTGCGCTCGAGCCGGGCGTGATCATGGAGACGGTGCGCACCGGCACGAGCGGCATCGGCCGCGGCAACCGCGTACTCAGGGCATAGGGAGAAGCTGCATGAAGGTCTATTACGACAAGGACGCCGATCTTTCGCTCGTCAAGGGCCGCAAGGTCGCGATCATCGGCTACGGCTCGCAGGGCCACGCGCACGCGCTCAATCTGAAGGAGTCGGGGGTGAAGGTGACCGTCGGGCTGCGCAAGGGCGGCGCCTCCTGGGACAAGGCGAAGAAGGCGGGACTCAAGGTCGCCGAGGTGCCGGAGGCGGTCAAGGGCGCCGACATCGTGATGATCCTGCTGCCGGACGAGCATCACCCGCAGGTGTACAAGGACTGGGTCGAGCCGAACCTCAGGAAGGGGGGCTCGCTCGCGTTCGCGCACGGCTTCAACATCCACTACGGGTTCATCCAGCCGCGCGCCGACCTTGACGTGTGGATGGTGGCGCCCAAGGCCCCGGGCCACACGGTGCGCTCGACCTACGCCGCTGGCGGCGGCACGCCGATGCTCGTCGCCGTGCACCAGAACCCCTCGCGTAAGGCGCGCGACATGGCGTTGTCGTACGCCGCGGCGATCGGCGGCGGCAAGGCAGGGATCATCGAGACCACCTTCCGCGAGGAAACCGAAACCGACCTCTTCGGCGAGCAGACGGTGCTCTGCGGCGGCTGCGTCGAGCTGGTCAAGGCGGGATTCGAGACGCTGGTCGAGGCCGGCTACGCGCCGGAGATGGCGTACTTCGAGTGTCTGCACGAACTCAAGCTCATCGTCGACCTGATGTACGAGGGCGGCATCGGCACGATGAATTACTCGATTTCGAACAACGCCGAGTACGGCGAGTACGTCACCGGACCGAAAATCATTGACGAGGGCGTGCGCCGGCGCATGCGCGAGGCGCTGGCGCGCATTCAGTCGGGCGAGTACGCCAAGGAGTTCGTGCTGGAGAACCGCGCCGGCGCGCCGACGCTGCTCTCGCGCCGGCGCCAGACCGCGGAGCACCCGATCGAGAAGGTCGGCGCGCGCCTGCGGGAGATGATGCCGTGGATCAAGCGCAACCGCCTCGTAGACACCTCGAAGAACTGAACGTGGCGCCGGAGCGGCCGGCGCCGGGCGTCTGGCCGCATCCGATCATCGCGCGCGAGGGCTGGCCGTTTCTCGGCGCGTGCGCGGGTCTCGCCACGGCGGTGACCGCGTTCGCCGGCTGGGGCTGGGCGGCGCCGTTCTGGGTCGCCGCCCTGTTCGTGCTGCAGTTCTTCCGCGACCCGGCGCGCGCGGTGCCGGCCGATCCGCGCGCGGTGCTCTCGCCCGCCGACGGCAGGATCGTCGCGGTGGAAAGGGCGCGCGACCCGTATCTGGAGCGCGATGCGCTGAAAATCTCCGTCTTCATGAACGTGTTCAACGTGCACTCCAACCGCTCGCCGGTGGACGGCACGGTGCGTCGCCGCTGGTACTACCCGGGCTCGTTCCTCAACGCCGCGCTCGACAAGTCGTCGCTGCAGAACGAGAGGAACGCGTTGTGGCTGCGAACGCCCGACGGGAGCGACGTCACCTGCGTGCAGATCGCCGGGCTCGTCGCGCGCAGGATCCTGTGCTACGTGGACGAGGGCGCCGGCCTTGCGCGCGGCCAACGCTACGGGTTCATCCGCTTCGGCTCGCGCGTGGACATGTACCTGCCGCCGGATGCGCAGGCGGTCGCCGCGCTCGGCGACCGGGTCCACGCAGCCGAGTCCATCGTCGCGAGGCTCGTGCCGCGTGGGTGAGCGGGGCGAATTCGAGGACAACGCGCTGGCGGCGCGGGGCGCCGATGCCCCCGGCGAGTCCGCGCTGCACCCGCGTCCGTTCGGCGCGCTGCGCCGGCGCGGCATCTACCTGATCCCGAACCTGCTCACGACGGCGGCGCTCTTCGCCGGCTTTTTCGCCATCGTGCAGGCGATGAACGGGCGCTTCGAGGTGGCGGCGATCGCGATCTACGTCGCCATGGTGCTCGACGGCCTGGACGGCCGGGTCGCGCGCCTCACCCATACGCAAAGCGAGTTCGGCGCCGAGTACGACAGCCTCTCGGACATGGTCTCCTTCGGCGTCGCCCCGGCGCTCGTCATGTACGAGTGGGCGATGAAGGATCTGGGTAAGCTCGGCTGGATCGCGGCGTTCGTCTACTGCGCCGGCGCGGCGCTGCGCTTGGCCCGCTTCAACACCAACCTCGATGTCGTGGACCGGCGCTTCTTCCAGGGCTTGCCGAGCCCGATGGCGGCGGCTTTCGTCGCGGGCCTGGTCTGGGTGATCGCCGACTTCGGTATCCAGCGGGCCGACTGGATCTCGTGGATCGCCTGGGGCTGCACCATGTACGCCGGCGTCACCATGGTTTCGAACGTACCCTTCTACAGCTTCAAGGACATCAACCTGAAAAAGAGCGTGCCCTTCTGGGTGATCCTCATCGCCGTGGCCGCGATCGCGGTGATTTCGATCCGGCCGGCGGTCGTGCTGTTCCTCGTCGTCTTCGCCTACGGCGTGTCCGGCTACGCGCTCTACGCCCTCGGCACCCGGGTGCGTGTGGTGGCCTAGGGCGTGAAACTCGCCGGCCTGCGCGTCGTTGATCTGTCGCTTTTTCTCCCCGGGCCGTACCTCACGCGCCTCATGGCCGATCACGGCGCCGAGGTCATCAAGGTGGAGCCTCCCGGCGAGGGCGATCCGACGCGGCGCATCGGCATCGCCGACGGACCGAGCACGGTGTATTTCCGCGGGTTGAACCGCGGCAAGAAGAGCGTCGTGCTCAACCTGAAGGAGCCGCGCGACCGGGAGGCGCTGTTCGCCCTGTGCGATACCGCCGACGTCTTCGTCGAGAGTTTCCGTCCCGGCGTCGCCGCGCGACTCGGTTTCGGCTACGAGGCGCTCGCCGCCCGCAACCCCGGGATCGTCTATTGCTCGATCAGCGCCTTCGGGCAGGACGGGCCGTACCGGGACCGGCCGTCGCACGATCTCGGCGTCGAGGCGATCGCCGGAGTGCTGTCGCAGTCGGCCGGCCGCGACGGGCAACCCGCGATTCCCGCGATTCCGGTGGCGGACATGTGCGCGGCACTCGCCGCCCTGGCGGGTGTGCTGATGGCGCTGTTGCGGCGCGGGAAAACCGGCAGAGGCGATTACCTCGACCTGTCCATGCACGACGCGGTCGTTTCGGCCGCGCAGATCATCATGGGGCCGGCGCTGGCCGAAAACCGCCAGCCGGTGGCGCGGCACGAGCGGACCACTGGGGGCGCGGCGTTCTATCAGATCTACGACACCGCCGACGGCCGCCACATCGCGCTCGCCGGGCAAGAGATGAAGTTCGTACGAAACCTGCTCGGGGCACTCGGGCGCCCGGATCTCGTGGCGCTGTGCGAGAAGGGCCCGGGGCCGCACCAGGAGCCGGTGGAAGCGTTCCTGCGCGCGACGTTTCGCACGAAGACGCGTGCCGAGTGGATCGCGATCCTGTCGCAGCTCGACGTCTGTTTCGGCGAGCTGAACACACTGCCTGAAGCGCTCGCCGATCCGCACCTCGTCGCGCGCGGCATGGTGCTCGGCGACAGGCTCGGGCGGCGCCACCTCAACACGCCGCTGCGGTTCCTGAACGAACCGGCGGCGCCGGAACTCGGCGAGCCCGCGCTCGACGAGCACGGCGCGCAGTTGCGCGCCGCCCCCGGCGCCCGCTAGCCGCGGCCCCGCGCGGTGCGCCGCGCACCCGGCGCGCGAGGCGGTGGCAGTCGAATTCCTGCGGTGCGAGCGAGCGCAGGGCGCCTGCGCGGCTTGCTCGGGTACTGGCTCCGCATGCGCCGGGGGTGCCGGACTTGCGCGCCTACTGGAACACGTCTGTGATCAGCAGGTTCGGCAGCCAGGTCGCGAGCCCCGGAAAGAAGATGACGAGCAGCAGCACGCTGAGGTCCCCGACGAAGAACGGGATCGTTCCCTTGATCACCGCGGGCAGGGAGATCTTGGAGGTGCCGCTCACCGCGAAGAGGTTCAGCCCGACCGGCGGGGTGACGACTCCGGTCTCGACGTTGAGCGTCAGCATGATCCCGAGGTGCACCGGGTCGATCTTGAGCGCGTAGGCGATCGGGAACACGACTGGTACCGTGAGCAGTACCATCGCCACGCCGTCCACGAACATGCCGAGGACGAGTAGCACCAGCATGTAGGCGAAGATGAAGCCGAGCGGCGTCAGACCCCAGCTCGTCACCGCCTCGGTGATTTTCTGCGGCCAGTACATGTTGGCGGCAAGGAACTGGAACACGCCGACGCTGCCGATCAGGAACAGGATCACCGCGGTCAGGTTGAGCGAGCGCGCGGCCACCGGAAGAATCTCGCGCACGAACCGACCGCGGCCGGTGATGAGGCCGTACAGGAGCGCGTAACCGCAGGCGGCCGCCGCCGCCTCGGTCGGCGTGACCAGGCCCCCGTAGAGCCCGCCGAGAATCACCACCGGCATGCCGAGCGCGGGCGCCGCCCGGAGAAATTCGCTCCAGAGCCTGCGCGGCTCGAAGCGGCCGGTGCGCGGCAGCTTCAGGTAGAGCGCGATCAGGATGACGCACAGGATGTTGCCCATCGCGAGCATCAGACCCGGGATGATCCCGGCGAAGAAGAGCCGCGTGACCGACGTCTCGGTCACGATCCCGTACACGAGCAGGATGATCGAGGGCGGAATCAGCATCGCAATGCCGCCGGCGGTGGCGACCAGTCCGGCCGAGAGCCAGTCCGGATAGCCGCGCTTTTTCATCTCGGGGATCGCGATCACGCTCATCGCCGCGGCCATTGCGACCGAGGAGCCCGAAATCGCCCCGAACAGCACGCACGCCACCACCGTCGCGACACCGAATCCGCCCGGCATCCACCCCGCCAGCGCGTCGGCGAAGCGAAAGAGCTGCCCGATCAGCCCGGTGCGCTCCATCAGGAACCCGGCGAAGATGAACAGCGGGATCGCCATCAGCTGATAGCGGGCGATGAAGCTGAAGAACTGGCGGAAGATGACGGTGGGCTCGAGCAGCGGATCCACCATGATGTAGGCGGCGGCGGCGCTGGAGAGCGCGATGCCGATCGGCACGCTCGCAAGAAGCAGAGCGAAGCCGACGATTCCGACGATATGCATGCGTGTTCTCCGAGTTCGCCCGGCCGCTTTTTCAGTCGGCAGTGACCGGAGGCTGGGTCTCTTCCTCCGGCGCGGCCTTGCCGAGGAGCCTGAGAACCCCGAACCAGATCTGGAAGGCGAGTGTCAGCGCCATGAAACCGAAGCCGACGAGCAGCGTGGCGAGGAACGGCCACATCGGGAACGCGAGGCTCTCGGTGCGCGTCTCGTAGTGCAGCGCTTCGCGCACTTCCGGAATCCCCCAGCCGCACACCGCGAGCATGAAGGCGAGGGAAAACGCGCGCGCGAGCAGCTTGAGCACCTCGGCCGCCCGCTTGCCGCGCGGACCGAGCGTCTGCAGCAACTCCGGCACCACGGTGACCGTCAGGTGCTCGTTATGGCGCTGCGAGATACTGAAGTAAAGAAACACCCCGGCCAGGGTGAACAGCGTGGCGGCGTCCTGATACCACTCGAACGACACGCCGAAGGCATAGCGGCGCACCACTTCCAGCAGTGCGAGCAACGTCGTGCCGACAAGCACGAGCGCCGCGGTCTGCGCGAGCACCCTGTCCTGGAACGCGCGCCAGGCCGCGTACGCCTTTTCCACGATGCCGCTAGCGGATCACGATCTTGGCGGCGTGCTTGGCGCAGTCCACCTTCTCGATCCAGGAGCTGCCCGGCGGGTGCTGCCGGGAGAGCTCGCGCCCCTCGGCGGTGAAGGTGTCCACCCACTGCTGAGCGGCCGGCGGCATCTTGCTCTTTTTCCATTTGTTCGGGCCGTCGCCAAGCGCCGCCGTGAGCGCCGCCACCTCCTGCGGGGTCATCCAGTAGATGCCGGGCTTGGAGGGATCCTTGGTGCCGTACTTCTCGTACGTCAGCTTGTCCACGCACCAGTTGAGTTCCTTCTGCAACTGGATCGTCTCGGCGATGAGCTTCTCCAGCGCCTCCTGCGTCGCCTTCGGCTGGCGGTCCCACCAGCGCCGGCTCGCGCTCACCATGTAGTAGTCGCCGGTGAACACGCCGGCGCCGCCGGTGGTGTAAAACGGCGCCTGCTCGCGCACTCCGAGCCAGCCGCCGATGCTCGTCATCAGGCCGTCGATCACGCCCGACTCGAGCGCGCTCGGCACCTCGCCGAAGGCCATCACCACCGGGCTCGCCTTCCACGCTTCCAGCACCGGGTTCTCCGCCGGCCCCATGCTGCGGACCTTGCGGCCGACGAAGTCCTCCGGCTTGAGGTAGCGGCGCTTGCCGCCGACACCCATGCCGAAGCTCATGTGGCCGGCGCCGAACACTTTGATGAGCTGTTGCTTTTCCAGCCGCTCGACCAGAAACCGGTAGGTCTTCGTCTTCTCCAGCGCGTCCACCGCGCCGACGGTGGTGAGGATCCCGGGGCCGACCACGGCCATCATGTACGGATCCACCGGTGCCGCCTTGCCCATCTGCATCCAGGTCATCTCCAGGTTGCCCTGGCGCATCGCCTCGAACGCCTCGGGAATGGTGTAGAGCGCGCCGGCGTAATAAAGCCGAGCCTCGCTCCCGGGGATCACCTGCGGCAGCCGCTCGGCGAAGTGCTTCATCGCCAGTCCGGCCGGGTGCGGCGGTGGCGGAAAGTCCGATACGAAGCGCAGCACCACCGGCTTCGGCGCCTGCGCGAGCGCCGCCGGCAGTATGCCGGCGAAGGCAATGACGGCGCCGGCGAGCGCGGCCAGTGCCGCCGGCATGGAAAGACGCCTCGTGCGGATGTGCTTCATCGTCCTCCTCCTTGGGTGTGAACCGCTCGCACTGCCCCGGCCCTCCCAGCCGGCGTTGGCGGACCGTTTCGTGCCGGCCGCTTTTCCGCCGGCTTCCAACCGGGTAAATTCTAGCCTAGAGGAGGAAGCTCATGAAAAGCATACTCGCCGCCGCGGCACCGGCTGCGCTCGCCGCGCTGCTTGCCGGCTGTCAGACCATGCCCGACGAAGAGCTGCGGGCGACCGCGGCGCTCGCGCCCACTAAGGGCAGCAAGGCCTTCGGGGAGGCGACCTTCGAGCAGGTGGGCGACAAGGTGCGTGTCGTCGTGTTCGCGCAGGGATTGAAGCCGGGTCAGGAGCACGGGTTTCACATCCACGAGAAGGGCGACTGCAGCTCGGGCGACGGCATGAGCACCGGGGGGCATTTCAACCCGCTCGGCAAGCCGCACGGTCATCCGTCGTCGGCGGAGCGCCACGCTGGGGATCTGCCGGCGCTCAAGGCAGGTAAGAACGGGCGTGCCAAGCTCGACGTCATGATGGACGTCATTACGCTCGGGCCCGGCCCGGCCAACATCATCGGCCGCGGCCTCATCATCCACGCCGATCCGGACGACTACAAGACTCAGCCGACCGGCAACGCCGGCGCGCGCATCGCCTGCGGGGTGATCAAGGCGGGCTGAGCGCCGCTCAGCCCGGACCGGCCGCGCGCTCGCGGATGGCGGCGGCGACGGCGAGCGTACGGCGCGCCCGCTCGACGAGCGGGTAGTCCACGAACGCCCCGTCCACCTCGATCGCTGCGACGCCTTCGCGCTCGGCCTTTTCGAACGCCGTAACGACGCGCAGCGCTCGCTCGATCTCCCCCTCGGATGGCGTAAAGATCGCGTTCACCACCGCGACCTGCTCCGGGTGCACGCACAGCCGTCCCTGGAAACCGAGGCGCCGGCTCGCCTCGACCGAGCGGCGCAGCCCCTCGGTGTCCTTCAGCCGCACCCACACGGTGTCCACCGGCGGGTCCAACCCGGCGGCGCGCGAGGCAACGACGAGCTGCGCGCGGAACACCGCCAGCTCCTCCTCGGATTCGGTCCAGGTCATGCCGAGATCCCGCGTCAGATCCGCGGCGCCGAAAGTGACGCGGCGCACGCGCCAGGGGCCGGAGTAGTCCTTGAGCGAGCGCGCAGCGAGCATGCGGTCCAGGCGCAGGAATCCGACCGCGGTTTCCACGATCGGCATCAGATCCACGCTGCCCGGCGCAAGGCCGCGCTCGCGCTCCAGGCCGGTGATCAGCCAGTCCACCGCGCGCAGATCCGCGGCCGACTCGGCCTTGGGCAGCACGATCCCGTCCAGCCCCGGCCGCACCGCCGCCATCAGGTCGGCGAGGCACCACGGCGTCGCGACGCCGTTCACGCGCACGTAGCAGCGGCCGCGGCGCGGGCGCGCGAGCGCCTCGGCGACGGCCGCGCGCGCCGCCGCCTTCTCGGAGACTGCGACCGCGTCCTCCAGATCGAGGATGACGGCGTCGGCATCCGAGGACAGCGCCTTTTCCACGCGGCGCGCGTTGTTCGCCGGCACGAACAGAAAACTGCGCAGCACGGTGGTCGCGGCGGCGCTCATCGGGCGGGGTCCGGTAAGGGTATTCGCATGGCGGTTCCCTGGTGTTTTCCGCCGGCAAAATATCAGCGCGCCGGCGCGGCGTCGAGCCGCCGGGAAAGCGGCGGCGCCAGCCTGCCGGACACAGCTTTACAGCGCGGCCCGCCGCGGCCCGCCCGGGACCGGTAACGGGGAGTTGCCGGCCGGCGGGGTTTGCCGTTATAGTGCCGCCATGAACACTGCGGTCGCACTTCTTCTTGCGACGGCTGCGAGCCTCCTTCTCCTGGCCCGCCTTCTGCTGCTGCGCCTCGGGCGCACACAGTAACCAACCCCCAATTCGGCAGTACTCCGGCCCGCCCCGCAGGGCGGGGACGACGTTTCGCATTCCCCTAAGGAGCGGCACATGACGACAGAACGACTCATCATCTTCGACACGACCATGCGCGACGGCGAGCAGTCGCCCGGCGCCTCGATGACCCGCGAGGAGAAGCTTCGCATCGCGCGCGCGCTGGAGCGCATGCGCGTGGACGTGATCGAGGCCGGCTTTCCGGCGGCCTCGAACGGCGATTTCGAGGCGGTGCGCGCCATCGCCAACACGATCCGCGACTCGACGGTATGCGGCCTGTGCCGGGCGAACGACCGGGACATCCAGCGCGGCATTGACGCGTTGAAAGGGGCAAAGTCCTGGCGCATCCACACCTTCATCGCGACCAGCCCCCTACACATGGAGAAAAAACTGCGCATGACCCCCGAGCAGGTGCTCGAGGCGGCCGTGCTTGCGGTGCGCTACGCGAGGAACGCCTGCCCGGACGTCGAGTTCTCGCCGGAGGACGGCAGCCGCTCGGATCCGGATTTCCTCTGCCGCGTGCTGGAAGCGGTGATCCGGGAAGGCGCCACGACGATCAACATCCCCGACACCGTGGGTTACGCCGTGCCGGACCAGTTCGGCGAGATGATTCGGGCGCTTCGCAGTCGCATTCCCAACTCCGACAAGGCGGTCTGGAGCGTGCATTGCCACAACGACCTCGGGCTCGCGGTGGCCAATTCGCTCGCCGCGGTGCGCATCGGCGGCGCGCGTCAGGTCGAGTGCACCGTCAACGGGCTGGGCGAGCGCGCCGGCAACACCTCGCTCGAGGAAGTGGTGATGGCGGTGAAGACGCGCAAGGACTTCTTCGGCCTGGAGACGCGCATCGACACCACCCAGATCGTGCCGACCTCGCGGCTGGTGTCGCAGATCACCGGGTTCGTGGTGCAGCCGAACAAGGCGGTGGTCGGGGCGAACGCGTTTGCCCACGCTTCCGGCATCCACCAGGACGGCGTGCTCAAGGCGCGCGAGACCTACGAGATCATGACCGCCGAGGACGTCGGCTGGAGCACCAACCGGATCGTGCTCGGCAAGCTCTCCGGGCGGACCGCGTTCCGGCAGCGGCTGAAGGAGCTCGGCATCGAGCTGGAGAGCGAGGACGCGGTCAACAAGGCCTTCCAGCGCTTCAAGGATCTCGCCGACAAGAAGGCCGAGATCTTCGACGAGGACCTGATGGCGCTCGTCGCCGAGGGCGACAAGGCGGCGCAGGAGGAACGCTGGCGGCTGATCACGATGAACCAGGCGAGCGGCATGGGCGAACGCCCGCACGCGGCGGTGGTGCTCGCCGAGAACGGCACCGAGCGCCGCGCCGAATCCGACGGCGACGGCCCGGTGGACGCGACCTTCAAGGCGATCGAGAAAATCGCGCGCAGCGGCGCGGAGCTGCTGCTTTACTCGGTGAACGCGGTGACCACCGGCACCGAGAGCCAGGGCGAGGTGACCGTGCGTCTTGCGCGCGGTGGGCGCGTCGTGAACGGCGTCGGCGCCGACACCGACATCATCGTCGCCTCGGCAAAAGCCTATGTCGCTGCTCTCAACCGGCTGGCGAGCAAGGTCGAACGCCTGAACCCGCAGCACGCGCTTTGACGGCTCGGGTGCAATCGGACGGCGCCGGGGGCGGTGGCGCGAGGCCGGGCCGGCCGCGCCGCACCTGGCTCTTCGTTCCGGGCGCGGACGAGCGCGCGCACGCGGTGGCGGCGCGCTCGGGCGCCGACGTCCTCATCCAGGAGCGGGAGGACTTCACGCCGCCGGAGCTGCGCCCGAAGGCACGCCGGCTCGCTGCCACCTTGTACGCGCGCTGCCGTGCGGCCGGCGCGCTCGCCGCGGTGCGCATCAATCCCCTCGAGGGGGAAGGCCGCGACGACCTTCGCGCGGTGCTTGCGGCCAGACCGGACATCGTGCTCATGTCGAAGGTCGTCTCTGCAGGGCAGGTACGCGCCCTGGAGGCGGCAACGGCAGGCGCGGTGGCCGATGCGAAATGGGCGCGCCGGATGGGTTTCCGGATGAAGAGCATCGTCGTGGCATCGCATGCGCGGGCGCTGAACCGCGTTTTCACGCCTGCGGCGGTCGAGATTGCGCGGGCGCGGCGGATCGTCGAGGCGTTCGAGCGCGCGCGGGCGCGCGATGCGGATCGGGCGCGGGTCGCCGGAAGGCTGGTCGAGGTGCCTATCTATGCGGCGGCGAAACGCCTGCTCGCATCAGCCGCGCATAGGCGACCGCGGCCGCGAAAAACGCGAGGCTGAGGGCAACCTCGACGGCGGCGAGTGCCTGTGCGAGGCCGCGCTCGCTCCAGGCGCGCACCACACCCTCGGCGAAATACGCCAGGATCAGCATGCTCGACCACTGGAAGGTGTAGCGGCGCCCGGCGAGCACACCGGGCAGGGGCGCCACGAGCGGCAGCGCCTTGAGCGCGACCCACGAGCCGCCGGGCCGCAGCGGCGCGAGCCACAGTTCCCACGCCAGGCACAGCACGATCAGCCCGACGAGGCTCGCCGAGGCGGCGCGCCGCAGCGCGGCGGTCACCGGGCGAGCTTGAGCGCGATCTCGGCGAGCCGCCGTCCCTGGGCGACACACAGGGCGCGCTCGGCCTCGGTCAGCGGAAGATCGTCGGCGACGCCGGCGAAGTGCGAGGGACCGTAGGGAGTGCCGCCGCTGCGGCTCGCGTTCAGTTCCGCGAGCGTGTAGGGCAGGCCCACGATCAGCATGCCGTGATGCAGCAGCGGCAGCATCATCGAGACGAGCGTCGTCTCCTGTCCGCCGTGCAGGCTGCCGGTCGAGGTGAACACGCACGCCGGCTTTCCGGCGAGCGCCCCTTTCAGCCACAGGCTGCCGGTGCCGTCGAGAAAGGCCTTCAGCGGCGCGGCCATGTTGCCGAAGCGCGTCGGGCTGCCGAGCGCGAGCCCGGCGCATTCCTCGAGGTCCCGCGGCTCGCAGTAGGGGGCGCCGGAAGCGGGCACCTCGGGCTCGGCGACGCGCGTCACCGGAGCGATCCTCGGCACCGTGCGCAGGCGCGCCTGCGCGCCCGGCACGCGCTCGATGCCTTCGGCGACAAGCTCCGCCATCGCGCGCACCGCGCCGCCGGCGCTGTAATAGAGGACGAGAAGATCCACCATCGGCGCCGAAGGTATCATAGCCGCGCGATGCACTTGCCCGACGCCTTGCCGCGCAACTTCGGCGAGCTCGCCTCCTTCCTGCGCGCGGTCTGGCGGCGTTTCGACGAGGACCGCTGCCTGCAGATCGCCGGCAGCCTCACCTACACCACGCTGCTTGCGCTCGTGCCTCTTGCCACCGTCGCGCTCGCGCTGGTCACCGCGTTTCCGGTCTTCGGACAGATTACGAGCGGCCTGGACGACTGGTTCGCCGAGAACGTGCTGCCGGAGGCGATCGCGGGCGCGATCACGAATTACCTCGCGCAGTTCACCGAGAAGGCGGCGCGGCTCACGGCGGTGGGCGTCGCCTTTCTCGCCGTCACCGCGCTGATGATGATGCTGACCATCGACCGCGCGCTCAACCGGATCTTCCGCGTCTCGCGCGAGCGCCCGGTTGCGCAGCGTCTGCTCACCTACTGGGCGGTGCTCACGCTCGGGCCTTTGCTCATGGGCGCGAGCATCAGCATGACGTCGTACGTGGTCTCGGCCTCCCTCGGCCTGGTCAAGGGGATGCCGATTCTCGGCGAGGCCGTACTGCGCACCGCGCCCGTGCTGCTGGAAATCGCCGCGATCACGCTGCTCTACCTCTGGGTGCCGAACCGCAAGCTGCGGCTGCGCCACGCGCTGATCGGCGGCGCGATCGCCGGCATCCTGTTCGAGCTGATGAAGCGGGGCTTCGCGCTCTACGTGGAGCGGTTCCCGACCTACGGCGCGGTGTACGGCGCGTTTGCCGCGGTGCCGCTGTTCCTGCTGTGGCTGTACCTATCCTGGGTCGCGGTCCTCGCCGGCGCGGTGATCACCGCCATGTTGCCTGGCTACCAGAGCCGCGACCGTCGCGGCGGCGTCGCCGGCCAGCAGTTCTACGACGCGCTCGCGGTGCTCGGCGAACTGGCGCGGGCGCAGCGCTCGGGCGAGACGCGCCCGCTGGCGCGCCTCGCGCGGCATCTGCAGCTCGCTCCGGAGCAGTGCGAGCGGCTGCTTGCGCGCATGGAGCAGGCGGGCTGGGTGGCGCAGTCGAGCGGCGAGCGCTGGCTGCTCGCGCGCGAAGCGGCCGCGCTCACGGTCGCCGACGTCTATCGCCTGTTCGTGCTCGACGAGCGCGCCGGCGACGAGGCGCTCGCAGCGCTCCTCGCCAGCCATCAGGCGGACGTGGCGCACCGCATGCAGGTACGTCTGAGCGAGCTGTACTGCGGAGGGGAAAAATGAGCATCGCGCGCCGCGAGCGTCTGATCGTCGCGCTCGACGTGCCGCGCGCCGCGCAGGCGCGCGCGCTCGTCGAGCGCCTCGGCGATGCCGCCTGTTTCTACAAGGTGGGGCTGGAGCTTTTCACCGCCGGCGGATATTGCGAGCTGATCGAATGGCTGGTTGCGCGCGGCGACAAGGTGTTCGCCGATCTGAAGCTCTACGACATCCCGGAAACCGTGCGCCGCGCCACCGCGAATGTCGCGGCGAGCGGCGCGACCTTCCTCACCGTGCACGGACATCGGTCGGTGATGGAGGCGGCGGTCTCGGCCAAGGGACCGTTGAAGATCCTCGCCGTGACGGTGCTGACCAGCTTCGACGCGCGCGATCTGGCTGAGATGCGCTCGGCGGCGACGGTCGAAGAGCTGGTGCTCGCGCGCGCGCGCGCCGCCGCCGAATGCGGCTGCGACGGGGTAATCGCCTCCGGGCGCGAAGCCGCGCTCGTCAAGGCCGAGTTCGGCGCCCGGCTGCTGGTGGTCACGCCCGGTATCCGTCCGGCGGGCGAGGGCGCCGGCGACCAGAAGCGGGCGGTCGGGCCCGAAGAAGCGCTGCGCGCCGGCGCCGACTACCTCGTGGTCGGCCGGCCGATCCGTGACGCCGCCGACCCGCGCGCCGCGGCGCTCGCCATCCAGCGCGCGATCGCCGCCGTTCATCCCGCATGACGCAGGCGCTCGTCGGCATCGCAGGGTTGCTGGCGCTCGCCTGGCTCGCGGCCGAGCGGCGGCGCGCGATCCCGTGGCGCGCGGTGATCGCCGGCCTGGCGCTCCAGTTCGCGCTCACCCTGGCGCTGCTCCGGCTGCCGGGAGCCAAGGCGGTGTTCTTGTGGCTGAACGACGCGCTGCTCGGGCTCGAAAAAGCGACGCAGGCGGGTACCGCGTTCGTGTTCGGCTACCTCGGCGGCGGACCGGCGCCGTTCGCGGTCGCCGACGCCGGCGCGACGTTCGTGCTCGCCTTTCGGGCGCTGCCGATCGTGCTGGTGATGAGCGCGCTCTCGGCGCTGCTTTTCTACCTGCGCGTGCTGCCGGCGATCGTGCGCGCGCTGTCGTGGCTGCTCGAGCGGGCGATGGGCGTGGGCGGCGTGGTGGGGCTTTCCACCGCCGCCAACGTCTTCGTCGGCATGGTCGAGGCGCCGCTCTTTGTCAAGCCGTGGCTTTCCCGCGTCTCGCGCGGAGAACTGTTCGCCATCATGACAGGCGGCATGGCCTCGATCGCCGGCACGGTGCTGTTTCTCTACGCCAGCCTGCTGAAGAACGTGCTGCCGGACGCGGTGGCGCACCTGCTGATCGCGTCCGTGCTCTCGGCGCCGGCGGCGCTGGTGATCGCCTTCATCATGGTGCCGCCCGCAGGCGCGCCCACCGGCGGCGCGATCGAGCTTGCCTCGCCGGACGCGAGCGCGATGGACGCGGTGACGCGCGGTGCGCTGGAAGGGGCGGAGCTGCTGCTCAACATCGTCGCGATGCTGGTGGTATTCGTCGCGCTGGTGACGCTCGCCAACCTCGTGCTCGCGCCGTATTCGCTGCAGCAGGCGCTCGGCTGGCTGCTCGCGCCGCTCGCCTGGCTCGCGGGCGTGCCGTGGCACGAGGCGCGCACCGGCGGCATGCTCCTTGGCACCAAGACCGTGCTCAACGAGCTGGTCGCCTACGTCGAGCTGGCGAAGGCCGAGGGGCTTTCCGAACGCTCGCGGTTGCTCCTCACCTACGCGCTCTGCGGCTTCGCCAACTTCGGCTCGCTCGGCATCATGATCGGGGGGCTTGGCACGATGTGCCCGGAGCGGCGCGGCGAGATCGTGGCGCTCGGCATGAAGTCCATCGTCGCCGGCACCCTCGCCACCTGCCTGATCGCCGCGATGGTCGGGCTGGTCGTCTGAGACTACGCGCGATCAGCGGCTGTGCGCGGTTGCTGCCGCGCGCAGCTCCTCGGCGAGGGCGTCGAATGCCTCGACGAGGTCGGCGGCGCGCTGCGGACGGTCCTCGCGGCGCTTCTCCAGGCAGGCGTGCACGATCAGCTCCAGCGCGCGCGGCACCGGCTGCGGCGCCGCCACGGACAGGAGCGGCGGCTCGTCGTGGAGGATCTGGCTGGTGAGCGCCAGGTCGTCGGCGCCGTCGAAGAGCTTGCGGCCGGTGAGCATGAAGAACGCCACCGCGCCGACGGCGTAGATGTCGGCGCGCGCGTCCACGTCCGCGGGATTGCGCAGGCGCTCCGGCGCCATGTAGAGCGGCGTACCGAGGATGTGAAGGCTGCGCGTGAGGTCGCGGCTGTGGGCGCCGGCCATGCTCTTCACCAGCCCGAAATCGAGCAGCTTGACCACTTCGGCACCGCCGGCGCGCCGGCACAGCATGATGTTTTCCGGCTTCACGTCGCGGTGCACCAGTCCGGCCTCGTGCGCCGCGGCGAGTCCGGCGCACACCTCGCGCAGGATACGCACCGCGCGCGCGACCGGAACCGGCCCGGCGCGCGCCACCTGCTCGCCGACATTGATGCCGTCCAGGTACTCCATCGCGTAATACAGCAGTCCGTCGGCCGTGCGGCCGTAGTCGTAGATCTCGACGATGTTCGGGTGCGCCAGGCGGCTGGCGAGCTGCACCTCGCGCTCGAAGCGCGCGATCATCTCGTCGGTGGCGCGCGCCGGCTTGAGCAGCTTCACTGCGCAGGGGCGCTTGAGCAGGTCGTGGCGCGCGAGGTAGACGCTCGCCGCGCCGCCTTCGCCGATCCGGCGTTCGAGCCGGTAGGCGCCGAGCTTGCGCTCGCCGCCCAGCTCGCCGCGTAGCCGCGCGAGCGAGATCGCCGAGGCGAGCGCGATCGCGACCGCGACCACCAGCGCCCCGAATACGATTCCGAATGCGAGCCGCAAGTAGCGCAACGGCTCGTAGGCCTGAGACTCCGGGATCTCCGCGGCGAGCGCAAGCCCGAGCTCGGGCAGCCAGCGCCAGGCGCCGATCACCTCCTCGCCGCGGTGGTTGACATAGGGGTCGAGCAGCAGACCGCGCCGGCCGGACGTTTCCGTGGCGGTGGCGCCGGCGGCGACGCCTTCGGCAAGACGCGTGAGGGGGCGCCCTTCACCCGGTACGCGCAGCTCGAAGCTGCCGCGCATCCGCGCGCCGGGGGCGAGCAGACCGAGGTTCACCATTTCCTGCGCGAGCCGGCTTTCGGAGCGCATGACGCCGCGCGCGTCCACCGCGAAGAGTTCGCCGCGCTCGCCGATCGCGACTTCGCCGAGCGCCGCGAGCAGCGCATCCGGATCGCGCGAGTGGCGCAGCGCGCGCGCTTCGGCTTCCAGCTCTGCGGTGAGCGTGTTGGCGCGGATCTCGCGCAGCGACGATTCGACCGAGAAATACGTCCACAGGCCGAGCGCGATCAGGATCGCCGCCGCCGCCAGCACCAGCGCGATGCGGCCGGGTTGCGCGGTGAACCAGCCGCGCGCGCCGGCGAGCGGCTGGATCGTGCCGGAGGAAGGTGCGGTATCGGTGCCGGTCAGGGGATCGGAACCGCCGCGATCAGCGCGGCGCCGATGTCCGCGCTGCGCGCGCTGTTGCCCGCCGGGCGCAGCCGGTGCGCCGCGACTCCCGGAAGCACCGCCTGCACGTCCTCCGGGATCACCTTGTCGCGGCCGTCAATCAGCGCCCATGCCCGCGCCGTGTGCACCAGCCCGAGTGCCGCACGGGGCGAGAGCCCCGTCTGGAACTGGGGCGAGCGGCGCGTGAAATCCACCAGCGCATGGACATAGTCGAGCAGCGCCGGCGCGACGTGAACGTGGCGCACTTCGCCCTGCAGCTCGACCAGCTCCGCCGGCGTCATGCAGGGTTCGAGCGCGGCGAGCAGGTCGCGCCGGTCCGCGCCGGTAAGGAGCGCGCGCTCGGCCTCGCGGCCCGGGTAGCCCAGCTCGATCCTCATCAGAAAGCGGTCGAGCTGCGACTCGGGCAGCGGAAACGTTCCGACCTGCTCGGCCGGGTTCTGCGTCGCGATGACGAAGAACGGCTCGGGCAGCCGGCGCGTCTCGCCCTCGACCGTCACCTGGTGCTCCTCCATCGCCTCCAGCAGCGCCGACTGGGTCTTGGGCGTGGCGCGGTTGATCTCGTCGGCGAGGATCACCTGCGCGAAGATCGGCCCGGGCAGGAACTTGAAGCTCGCCGACTCGCGCTCGTAGACCGACACCCCGATGATGTCCGCGGGCAGCATGTCGCTCGTGAACTGGATGCGATGAAAGACGAGGCCAAGCGCGCGGGCGAGCACCTGCGCGAGCATGGTCTTGCCGACGCCGGGCAGGTCCTCGATCAGCAGGTGGCCGCGCGCGAGCACGCAGGCGAGCGCGAGGCGGATCTGCGCCTCCTTGCCGAGGACGATCCGGTTCGCGGCCTCGAACACGCGCGCCAGCGGCGATTGCGGCAGCGGCTGGAGATGCCGTCGGAGCTGCATCGAGCCATTGTACTCGATGCGTTAATATTCAGGCGTTTATGCCGATCGCGTTCATCACGCATCCCGACTGCCTGAAGCACGAAATGGGCCGCGGGCATCCCGAGCGGCCCGAGCGGCTGGGTGCGATCGAGGACCAGCTCATCGCCTCCGGGCTCGGGCAGAACCTGGAGCGCTTCGAGGCGCCGCTCGCCACCGACGAGCAGCTCGCGCGCGTGCATCCGCTCCAGTACGTACGCGCGATCCGCGCGGCGGCGCCGGCGTCGGGCCTCGTGCACCTGGATCCGGACACGGCGATGAACCCGCACAGCCTTCAGGCGGCGCTGCGCGCAGCCGGCGCGGCGGTGCTTGCCACGGACCTGGTGATGGGCGGCAAGGTTCGGGCCGCGTTCTGCGGCGTGCGCCCGCCGGGGCATCACGCCTGCCGCGCGCGGCCGATGGGCTTTTGCATCTTCAACAACGTCGCGGTCGCGGCGAGCCATGCGCTGGCGGCGCACGGCGTGCAGCGCGTCGCGATCGTGGACTTCGACGTGCACCACGGCAACGGCACCGAGGACATCTTCGCCGGCGATCCGCGCGTGCTCATGGTTTCCACCTTCCAGCACCCGTTCTATCCGTATTCGGGCACCGAGAATCCGGCGGCCAACATGGTCAACGTGCCGCTCGCGGCCGGCGCCGGCTCGAAGCAGTTCCGCGAGGCGGTGACCGAGCGCTGGATCCCGGCGCTGGAGAAGTTCGAGCCGGAGCTGGTGCTCTTTTCGGCCGGATTCGATGCGCATGTCGAGGACGACATGGCGATGCTGCAGTTGCGCGACGACGATTACGCGTGGGTCACCGCGCAGGTCAAGGCCGTCGCCGACCGCACCGCCGCCGGCCGCATGGTTTCGGTGCTCGAAGGCGGCTACGCGCTCTCGGCGCTCGGCCGGAGCGCCGTGCAGCACATCCGGGTTCTGGCGGAGCTCGCCTAGCGGCCTGACTCAGGCCGCGACCGGCTGGCTTTCCTCGCGCGCGAGTTCCAGCGCCGCCGCCTCGAACGCCGCCGCATCGGCCGACGCGATCGCGATGCGCTGCGCATGCGCCAGGCGCGCGAAATTCGCCTGCGACGAGCGCCGGTAGGCCGGGTCGTAATGCTCTTCGAGCAGCCGCGCGATCAGGGCCGGCCACTCGCCGCGCTCGGCGAGCGCCTTCCACTCGGCGATTCGCGCGCGGCCATGCAGCGGTACCAGGCAATCGAGCTGCGCCGCGAGCGATCCGGGATCCTCGAAGAAGTGGCGGTACTCGTCCATGAGCAGCGCGACGCGCGCAGGCGCGGAGGTTTCGAGCAGCACGCAATCGGAGGCGCGCATGCGCGCGATCAGCGCCTCGGGCACCTGCACCCGGCCGATTCTGCGGCTCTCGGCCTCGACGAACACCGGCCGCGCCGGATCGAGCCGCTCCAGCTCGACGAGCAGCCGGGTCTCGAACATTTTCTGCGACGGCTGCGGCCGCTCGGGCAGGTCGCCGAGCACCGAGCCGCGGTGCGCGGCGAGATCCTCCAGATCGAGCACCTGCGCGCCGGCGCGGGCGAGGGCCTGCAGCAGCCGGCTCTTGCCGCTTCCGGTCATGCCGTGCACGACGCGAAAGGAGAAACTGCGCGGCAGCGCCGCGAGCCGCGCGACGACGTGGCGCCGCCAGGCCCGGTAGCCGCCTTCGAGCGTCTTCGCGTCCCAGCCGATCTCGCGCAGCACGTGCGCCATCGCGGCCGAGCGTTTGCCGCCGCGCCAGCAATAGACGAGCGGCCGCCAGCCGCGCGGCATGGCGGCAAAGCGCGTCTGGAGGTGGCGGGCGATGTTGTTTGCGATCAGGGCCGCGCCCAGCTTTCGCGCCTCGAAGGGTGAGACCTGCTTGTAGAGCGTGCCGACGCGGGCGCGCTCCTCGTCATCCAGCACCGGAACGTTCTCGGCGCCGGGCAGATGGTCCTCGGCGAACTCGGCGGGCGAGCGCACGTCGAGGATCGCGTCGAAGCCGGCGAGGCAGCCGGGTGCGATCGCGATGGAGGCGTCGGAGCGCGGTTTCATCGAGTAGGATTCTACGGCCATGAGCACGCTTTCCGAGGTGCGGCTGACCGCGCTTTCCCACGGCGGCGGCTGCGGATGCAAGATCGCTCCGGCGGTGCTCGCCGAGCTGCTCGCGGCAGCGCCGGCGGCGGGCGTGCCGAAGGAACTGCTCGTCGGGACGGCGAGCGCGGACGACGCCGCGGTGTACCGCCTGAACGACGAGCAGGCGCTGGTCGCCACCACCGATTTCTTCACCCCCATCGTGGACGATCCGTACGACTTCGGCCGCATCGCTGCGGCGAACGCGCTCTCGGACGTGTACGCGATGGGCGGGCGGCCGATCTTGGCGCTCGCGATCGTCGGCATGCCGCTCGCGAAGCTTCCGCTCGCCGTCATCCGCAGGATCCTGGAAGGCGGCGAGGCGGTGTGCGCGCAGGCCGGCGTCCCGGTGGCCGGCGGCCATTCCATTGACTCGGCCGAGCCGATCTACGGTCTTGCCGCGCTCGGCCTGGTCCATCCCGCAAGAGTGAAGCGCAACAGCACGGCGCGCGCCGGCGATGCTCTCGTGCTCGGCAAACCGCTGGGCGTCGGCGTGCTTGCCGCAGCCCTAAAGAAGGGCGCGCTCGACCCTGCGGGCTACGCCGCGCTGGTCGCGACGACGACAAAGCTCAACGCGACCGGGGCGGCGCTCGGGGCAATGGATGGCGTGCACGCGATGACCGACGTCACCGGCTTCGGGCTGGCCGGTCACCTCTTGGAGATGTGCCGCGGCTCCGGGGTCGCGGCCCAGATCGGCTTTGCGGAACTGCCCGTGCTCGAGGAGGCGGTGCCGCTCGCCCGCTCGGGCGTCGCGACCGGCGCCTCGGAGCGCAACTGGGCGAGCTACGGCGCCGAAGTGGACCTGCCTGCCGGATTCGAGCGCTGGCAGCGCGACTTGCTGACCGATCCGCAGACGAGCGGCGGGCTGCTCGTCGCCTGCGCGCCCGCGGCGGCGAGCGAGGTGCTCGCCGAATTTCGGCGTGGCGGGTTCGAGCGTGCGCGGGTCATCGGCCGTCTTTGCGCGGGGACGCCGCGGCTCGTCGTGCGCGCATAGCGCACGGCGCTACCGCCTGCGCAGCAGCGGGCGCAGGGCCTTCATCACGTTGTCGGCGATGAGCGGCTGCGCGGCGTCGTTCGGATGGATGCGGTCGGGCTGAAAGAGGTCCTCGCGCTCGCCGAAGCCCTCGAACAGAAACGGCAGCAGCGCCGCGCGCCGCTCCTTCGCCACCTCCGTGAAGGCGGCCTCGAACGCGCGCGTGTACTCCGGCCCGTAGTTCGGCGGAAGGCGCATGCCGACAAGGAGCACCCGCGCGCCCGCGCGCTGCGCCGCCTCGACCATGGCGGCGAGGTTGCGCTTCATCTGCGCGACCGGCAGCCCGCGCAGGCCGTCGTTGCCGCCGAGCGCGAGAACCACGATCGCCGGGCGGTGCGCCTGGAGCATCTTCGGCAGCCGCGCCAGGCCCCCGGCGGTGGTCTCCCCCGAGATGCTGGCGTTGACGACGATATAATCCCGCTGCTCGCGCTTGAGCTGTCCGGCGAGGAGCGCCACCCAGCCGCGCTGCTCGGCGATCCCGTAGGCCGCCGACACGCTGTCCCCGAAGACGAGGATCGTCTGTGCCGCCTGTGCCAGCCCGCACATGAAGATGGACGCGACCCAGACCATCGCCGGGGCAAGAACGGTGCTGCGCGCGCGCGGCATCGGCAAGACGGTCAAATCGGGCGGTGACGACCTCGTCATTCTGCGCGAAATTTCTCTGGAGGTCAGCGCCGGCGAGGCGGTGGCGATCGTCGGCGCCTCGGGCTCCGGAAAATCCACGCTGCTCGCGATCCTCGCCGGACTGGACGTGCCGACGTCGGGAACGGTCGAATTGGACGGCACGGATCTGTTCGCGCTCGACGAGGACGCGCGCGCGCTGCTGCGCGCGCGCTCGATCGGCTTCGTGTTCCAGTCGTTCCAGCTGCTGCCCGCGCTCACGGCGCTGGAGAACGTGATGCTGCCGCTGGAGCTCGCCGGCCGCGCCGATGCGCAAGCCGAGGCGCGCGCGATGCTCGCGCGCGTCGGCCTGGCCGAGCGCCTCGGGCACTACCCCCGCCACCTTTCCGGCGGCGAGCAGCAGCGCGTCGCGCTCGCGCGCGCCTTCGTCATGCGCCCGAAGCTGCTCCTTGCCGACGAGCCCACCGGGAGCCTCGACACCGAGTCCGGCGCGGCGGTGATCGAGCTGCTGTTCGAGCTGAACCGCGGCTACGGCGCGACGCTCGTCATGGTGACGCACGACGAGCAGCTCGCGGCGCGCTGCACGCGCATCGTGCGCCTCGCCGCCGGCCGCATCGTTCCATGAAACCGGCAGAATCGGGGTCAGATCCGGTTTCGGGCGGCAATCGGGGTCCGAGCCTGTTTTTGCAGGCGGGGCGGATGCTCGCGCGCGACTGGCGCGCCGGGGAACTGCGCGTGCTCGCCGCGGCGCTGGTGGTGGCGGTGGCGAGCGTGACCGCCGTCGCGTTCTTCGCCGACCGCGTCAGCCGCGCGCTGGTGCGCGATGCGCACCAGCTTCTCGGCGCCGACCTGGTGCTGGTGTCCGACCATCCGTGGCAGGCGGGGATCGCCGAGGAAATCGCGCGGCGCGGACTCCAGAGCGCCCGCTCCGTCAGTTTCATCAGCATGGTGTTCGCGGGCGAGGCCTCGCAGCTCGCCGGCGTCAAGGCGGTCACCGAGAACTATCCCCTGCGCGGCAGGCTGCGGATCGCACCGGCGCCGAACGCGCCGGACGCGCCGGCGGAGCGCGGCCCTGCGCGCGGCACCGTGTGGATCGAGGAGCGGCTGGTGAGCGCGCTGGGAGCGCCGGTCGGCAGCCGCGTGCGCCTGGGCGGCGCGAGCTTCGAGGTGGCGGCGGTGCTCACCCTCGAACCCGAACGCGGCGCCAACTTCTTCAACATCGCACCGCGCCTGTTCATGAATCTGGAGGACGTGCCGGCGACCGGCCTCATCCGCACCGGCAGTCGCGTCTGGTACTCCCTCTACGCCGCCGGGCAGCGTGCGGCGGTGGATGCGCTCGAGGCGTGGGCCAGGCCGCGGCTCGAGCGCGGGCAGCGCGTGGACAACCTGGAAAGCGGCCGTCCGGAGGTGCGCGCCGCGATCGAGCGCGCCGAGCGCTTCCTCGGCCTCACCGCGCTCCTGGCCGCCATTCTCGCGGGCGTCGCGATTTCGCTCGGCACGCGGCGCTTCGTCGAGCGGCATCTGGACGGCTGCGCGGTGATGCGCTGCTTCGGCGCGACCCAGCGCCAGCTTCTTTCGCTCTACGGTGCGGAGTTCGCGCTGCTCGGCGTCGTGGCGGCCGCGATCGGGTGCGTCGTCGGTGTCGCGGCCCAGGCCGCGATCTCGGCGGCGCTTGCCGAGCTGCTGCGCGCCGAGCTTCCGGCCCCGTCGCCGCTCCCGGCGGTGCAGGGCTTCCTCGTCGGGCTGGTGCTGCTTCTCGGCTTCGCGCTTCCGCCGCTCGTCCAGCTCAAGAACGTGCCGGCGCTGCGCGTCATCCGGCGCGAGGCGGGTCCGCCGCGGGGCGGCGCGCTGGCGGCGTACGCCGCCGGGTTCGGCGCGTTTGCAGGGCTCCTCTTCTGGCAGGCGGGGGATGCGAAGTTGGGCGCGACCGTGGTCGCCGGCTTCGGTGTCGCGGTCGCCGCCTTCACTGCGATCGCGTGGGCGCTGCTGCGCGTTCTGGCGAGCGCGCCAGTCGCGCGGCGCATCGGGGCGCTCGCCGCGACGCGCTCGGGCGCGGCCGCGAGCGCCCTGCGCTACGGGCTTGCCAATCTGCGGCGCCACGCGCGCGGCAATGCGGTACAGGTGGCGAGCCTCGCGCTCGGGCTCACCGTGGTGCTGCTCCTCACCCTGACGCGAAACGACCTGGTGGATGCCTGGCGCCGGAGCGCGCCCCGCGATGCGCCCAACCGCTTCGTGATCGGCGTGCAGCCCGACCAGCTCGAAGCGGTCAGGCGCCATTTCGCCGAGCACGGCCTCGCCACCCCCGAGTTCTATCCCATGGTGCGCGGGCGCCTGGTCGCGGTGAACGGCAAACCGGTGTCGGAAGCCGACTTCACCGACGAGCGCGCCCGGCGGCTGGTCGAGCGCGAGTTCAACCTTTCCTACACCGAGCGCATGCCCGAGCACAACGCGCTCGCCGCCGGCCGCTGGTTCGCGCCGGGCGCGCGCGAGCTGTCGGTGGAAGAGGGCATCGCAAAGACGCTCGGCTGGAAGATGGGCGACGAGCTCACGTTCCGCGTCGGCGCGGAGTCGTTCTCGGCGCCGATCACCTCGCTGCGGCGGCTGCGCTGGGACTCGATGAAGGTGAACTTCTTCGTCATCGCACCGCCGGCGCTGTTGGCGGACTTTCCGACGAGCCATATCGCGGCGTTCCGGGTCGAGCCCGGCGAGGAGAAGGCGGTGAACGCGCTCACCTTGCGCTTTCCGAACGTCACGGTGGTGGACGTCGCCGCGGCGCTGCGCCAGGCGCAGGCCATCGTGGATCAGGTGATCGCCGCGGTCCAGGTGGTGTTCCTCTTCGCGCTCGGCGCCGGGCTGCTGGTGCTGTACTCGGCGCTCGTCGCCACCGAGGACGAGCGCCGGCGCGAGGCGGCGGTGATGCGCGTGTACGGCGCCTCGCGCGCGCAGATCACCGGGATCCAGCGCGTCGAGTTCCTCGCCATGGGGCTGCTCGCGGGCCTGCTCGCCACCGCCGGGGCGGCGGCGATCGGCCAGCTTCTTGCGCGGCGCGTCTTCGAGCTGGATCTGCCGCCCAGCGCCTGGCTGCTCCTCGGCGGGCCGCTGGCAGGCCTCGCGCTCCTTGCTTTCAACGCCTGGATCTCGGCGCGCAAGGTGCTCTCGGCGGCGCCCGCGGCCACGCTCAGGGACTCGATCTAGAATGGTTCATGCTTGAGGTTGCCCTCGCTGCCGCGCTGCTTGCCGCGGTCGTCGCCCTGTGGCTCGCATGGAGCGCGAGCCGCGCCCGCGCCGGGCTGGAAAAAACGCTCGAAGACAAGCACCGGCAGATGCTCGCCGACCTGCACGGCGGGCTCGCGCAGCAGGCCGACCGGCTCGGCGCGCGCCTCGCCGAGGAGCTGGACCGCACGCGCTCGGCGCTGCACCGGCTGGAGCTGTCGCTCGGGGCGAGCCTCGGCGAAACCGCCGACAGGCTGAACGCCCGGATCGAGGCGCGCCTGGACCAGATTTCGGGCAAGGTCAGCGAGCGCCTCGACGAGGGTTTTCGCAAGACCAACGAGACCTTCGTCAGCGTCATGCAGCGGCTCGCCACCATTGACGAGGCGCAGAAGAAGATCGAGACGCTCACCGGCAGCGTGGTGAGCCTCCAGGAGCTGCTCGGCGACAAGCGCTCGCGCGGCGCGTTCGGCGAAGTGCAGCTGGAAGCGCTGGTGCGCAACGTCCTGCCGCCGCAGGCGTTCGAGATGCAGGCGACGCTGTCGAACGGCATGCGCGCCGACTGCGTGCTGAAGCTGCCGCCGCCGACCGGGCTGGTTGCGGTGGACTCGAAGTTTCCGCTGGAGAACTACCACCGCATGCTCGATCCGGAGGCGGACGAGGCGGCGCGCTCGCTGGCGCAGAAGCAGTTCCGCGCCGACGTGAGAAAGCACGTGGACGACATCGCGCGCAAGTACATCGTGCCCGGGGAGACCGCCGAGGGCGCGGTGATGTTCGTGCCGGCCGAGGCGGTGTTCGCCGAGATCCACGCCTACCACGCCGAGGTGGTCGAGTACGCGATCGGAAAGCGCGTCTGGATCGTCTCGCCGACGACCCTGATGGCGGTGCTCAATACCGCGCGCGCGGTGTTGAAGGACGTCGAGACACGCAAGCAGATCCATGTCATCCGCGACGCGCTCGCGCGCCTCGGGCAGGACTTCCGCCGCTTCGAGGAGCGCATGAAAAAGCTCGCCGACCATATCCGCCAGGCGCACCAGGATGCCGAGGACGTGCAGACCTCCAGCCGCAAGATCGCCCAGCAGTTCCAGAAAATCGAGGCGGCCGAGCTGGACGGCCCGGCCCCGGCGGCGAACGTGGTGCGGCTGCCCGAGGAACGCAAGCCCGGGGGGTAGCGGGGTTCCACCTCGAGCTATTCCGGGCGCTGGAGCGCGGAAAGGTGCGTGATCTCCCGGTCGGTGGAGTGGCGGTGAACCGTCACGGCGCCGAGAGGATGACGCTTGCACGGCGGGCAAGAGCGGACGCCGGGCGGGATGCGGGGCGTGCTCTCCGCGCTATGCGCGCGTCGCGGTGGCGGTAAGAAAGCCCATGCGCAGCCACATCGCGAAGCTGGAGCCGGTCGCGGTGACTCCGGTGCGCGCGCGGCCGTCGAAGCGCTCGCGACGATGCAGGCCGGCCTGCAGGCGATCGGCGCCGCGCGCCGACGCGAGCTGGTCGGCGATCCGATTTGCTAGGAACCCTTGCGCCGCGCCGCGTGCGCGGTCCACAGCGCCGCGGCAAGCAGCAGCACCGCGCCGCCCTGGTGCGCGGCGGCGAGCGGAATCGGCACCTTGAGAACGAGCGTCGAGATGCCGAGCGTCGCCTGCAGCGCGAACATTCCGAGCAGGCAGTGCGCGGGAAGTCGCGCTTCGCTGTCGCGCAGCCGCCACCACAGCAGCGGCACGATCACGAGCAGCAGCCAGAAGAACGCGCGGTGCGCGAGCTGCACCGCCGCCACGTTCCAGAGGAAGTTGCGCCACCAGGGCTCCAGCATGAAGGTCTCGGGCGGGACCAGGTGGCCGTTCATCAGGGGAAAGGTGTTGTAGGCGTGGCCGGCGCGAAGACCGGCGACGAAGCCGCCCGAGAGCGCCATCAGGTAAACGAGGCCGGCGAGCGCGAGCGCGAAGCCCGCCGGCCGCGCGCCGGTGCGCGGTCGCAACAGGTCGAGCGCGATCCACAGCTCGGCGGCGAAAATCGCCAGGGCAAGCCCGAGATGCGCCGTGAGGCGAAAGTGCGAGACGCGCGGCTCGGCGACCAGCCCGCTTTTGACCATGTACCAGCCGAGCGCGCCTTGCAGCGCGCCGAGGACGAAGATGCCGGCCAGTTTCCACGCGAGGGGGCGATCGAGTCTGCCGCGCAGCAGGAACCACAGAAAGGGAACGAGGAACACGAGCCCGATCGCGCGTCCGAGGAGCCGGTGGACGTATTCCCACCAGAAGATGCGCTTGAAGCCCTCGAGGTCCATGTCCGGGAACGCCTGCGCGAACTGCGGCGTCGCCCGGTACTTGGCGAACAGCGTCTCCCAGTCGGCCTGCGACAGCGGCGGCAGCGCGCCGGCGATCGGCTGCCACTCGACGATCGAGAGCCCCGACTCGGTGAGCCGCGTGATGCCGCCCACCACCACGATCGCGAAGACGAGCGCGGCGCACACGAGCAGCCACGCCGCGACCGCGCGGCGGTCGGCGTCGGTCATGCCTCGGGAAACAACCGGTTGATGCCGGAGGTAAGCCGCTCGGCGGCGACGCCGTAGACGTGCAGCGTCACCACCGGTTGCCCGGTGCGATTGGAGACGCGGTGGTAGAGCGGACCGCCGAGATCGATCTCGGCGACGTCGCCCGCGCGCAGCACGGTGGTGCCGATCGGCTCTAGCATCGCGCCGGGAGCGCGGAAGCGTTCCTCGGTCAGCTCGCCCTCGGCGACCCCGTAGGCGCACCAGACGTAATGGCCGTGCACCGGGCTCGACTGTCCGGGGAGCCAGGTGATCGCAGTGATCACGAACTCGTCGTCCGGATCCACGTAGATGAGGTGGCGCATGTAGCGCTCCGGGTCACCGACTCGGTGCTCGGGCCGCAGCCAGCTCCGGTTTTCGGCGAGCGCGGCGCGCAGCGCGGCCGGCAGGTCCGCGGTCGCGACGCCCTGCTTGAGCAGCGCGCTGCCGAACGACTTCGCCGCGCGCGCGAGCGGCTCGAGCGCGGGATGGATCGGGTTCATCGCCGTCACGAGAACGCCGCGAGCAGTTGCACGCTCACCGGCTCACCTGCCTGCACCGCACCGCGCTCATGTTCGAGCACGATATAGCAATTCGCCTCGACCATCGAGCGCAGCACGCCCGAGCCCTGGCTGCCGGTGGTGCGCACCATCCAGCGCCCCTTGTCGCGGTACACGATGCCACGCTGGTATTCGGTGCGGCCGGGAATCTTGCGGATCGCGCTCGCCGCGGTCGCTTCGAGCAGCGGCGGCGCACCGTGATCGGCGCAGCCGGCAAGGCGCAGCAGCGCGCCGCGCACGAACTGGTGAAACGTCACCATCACCGCGACCGGGTTCCCGGGCAGGCCGAAGAGAAAGGGCCTGCGGCCGGTGCCGATGCGCCCGAACGCCATCGGCCGCCCCGGGCGCATCGCGATCTTCCAGAAGAGCACTTCGCCCAGCTTCGCCATCAGCGCGCGCACGAAGTCGGCCTCGCCCACCGAGACGCCGCCGGTGGTGATGATCACGTCGGCGCTCTTCGCGGCGGTGCGCAGCACCTGCTCGAGCGCGGCCGGATCGTCGCGGACGACGCCGAGGTCCGTGAGCTCGGCGCCGAGCGGCGCCAGCATCCCGGCGAGCGTATAGCGGTTCGAGTCGTACACGCCGCCGGCGGCGAGCGGCTCGCCGACGGAGGTGAGTTCGTCGCCGGTGGAGAAGAACGCGACCCGCAGCCGCCGCCGCACGCACACCTCGGGCACGCCGAGCGAGGCGATGAGGCCCAGCTCGGCCGCGCCGATCCGGGTGCCGGCCTTGAGCGCCGGGGCGCCGGCGCGAATGTCTTCGCCCGCACGGCGCACGTTCTGCCCCGGTTTCTGACCGGGCGGGACGAGGACCCTGCCGCCTTCCGCACGCACGATTTCCTGGATCACCACGGTGTCGGCGCCGCGCGGCATCACCGCGCCGGTCATCACCCGCACGCATTCGCCCGGCTTCACTTCGCCCGCGAACGGCCGGCCGGCATAGGCGACGCCGATCTCCGTGAGCGCGATTTCGCGGTCCGGCGCGAGATCGGCGGCGCGCACCGCCCAGCCGTCCATCGCCGAGTTGTCGTGCGCCGGAACGTTGACGGGGGACACCAGCTCGCGCGAGAGCACGCGGCCCAGCGCCTCGCGCACCGGCACGCGCTCTTCCTCGGCGACCGGCTCGAGGCACGCACCGATCGCCGCACGCGCCACGTCCACGTGCAGCGACTCGGGGTCGTAGCCGTCAAGGCAGCTCACGATTGCGGCGAGGCGGGTCATGCGCTCCTCAGCTCCTCGATCGTGTTGATGTTGCGAAATGCCTCGGCCTCGTCGTCGAACGGCACCTCGGCGACGCGCAGCGAGGCGTACCAGGCGTCTATTTTGCGGCCGCCGGCGGCGAGGAACGCGCCGAGATGGTTCCTGAGCCCCGTTCGCACCAGACAGAACACCGGGTGCGGCTGGCTGCCCGTCTTCGCCACCGCAAGATCGTTTTTCCCGAGCGCGGCCGCGAGGCGCGAGACCAGATCGGCAGGCAGAAACGGGGAGTCGCAGGGTACGGTCGCGGCGAGGGCGCAGCGCGCCGCGCCGAGACCGGCGTGCAGGCCGGCGAGCGGCCCGGCGAAGCCGCCCAGCTCGTCCGCAACGACGCGGTAGCCGAAGGCGCCGTAGGCCGCGAGGTTCTGGTTGGCGTTGACAATGATCTCGTGCACCTGCGGCGCAAGGCGCTCGATCACATGCGCGACGAGCGGCCGGCCGTGAAGCAGCTGCAGGCCCTTGTCCACGCCGCCCATGCGGCGGCCGAGTCCTCCCGCGAGCACGATCCCGGTGATGCCGCCGGCGGCGCTCACTCGATCACCCGCGCCATCACGACCCGCACGTCGCTCGCGCCCGGCGCGACCGGTGCGCTGATGCCCTCGATGTCGCCCTTCTGCGGCATGGCGTTGCCTGAGCGCGAGACGCGTGCGGCCACTACGACCTTCGCCTGCGCCGAGAGCTTCGCGCCGCCCGCCATCGCCATGCTGTCGTCGAGGCGAAAGCGGTACGGCAGTTGGGCCACGGTCGTACGCGCCACCGCGAGCGGCATGCGGCCGCCCTCGGCCGGCCGCGCGATCACGAACACGGTGTCGTCCGGCGCGACGCGCCCTGCGAGCTTCGGATCGAGGCTGACGATGCCGGCGAGCGCGCCCGCCGCGACGGCTTTCGGCGAGGCGGTCTCGCCGGGCGCGGACGCGCCGGCGAGGCGCCGCGCTTCGTCGAGGCTCGCGCGCAGCTCGCGCGCGAAATCGGAATCCGCTGGAATGAGCGACAGCAGCCGTTCCCAGTATCGCACTGCGGCCGCAGGGTTGCCGGCCTGGTACTCGCCCGCTCCCGCGAGCGCGAGCGCCTTCGGATGATCCGGGTCGAGCTCGAGCGCGCGCTTGGCGAGCGCAAGGGGCTCGCCCTCCAGCCGGCGTCCGCGCGCGAGCGCGAGCGCGTCCGCGTAGTCGGCAAGGAGCGACGCATCCGCGGGCGCGCGGCGCACCCCTTCCGCGAACGCCTGCGACGCGCGCTCGTAATCTCCGAGCGCGGCGAGCGAGCGTGCGAGCAGCGCCCAGCCGTCGACGTCCTCGGGCTGGCGCTGCATGCGCTCCCTGAGCCGCTCGACCAGCCCGGCGAGATTGTCGCGCGAAGGCATCTTCGCTTCGCGCACCTCGGGATCGAGCGCGAGCGGCGTGCCGAGCCAGGCGTAGCCGAGGGCGGCGGCAAGCGGCAGCAGCACCGCGATCGCGAATGCGGTAACCGGCCGGCGCCCGGCGCGCGCCTCGCGCTCGGCCTGCGCCGCCTCGGTGACGATACGGCTCTGCAGCTCGCGCACCGCACGGGCGTATTCCTCGTCCGCGAGCGCACCGCGCTCGCGCTCGGCGGCGAGCTCGGCGAGCTCGGCGCGGTAGATGGCGGCGTTGGCCGCCTCGCGCCGCGAGGCGGCGGGATCGCGCGCGCGCAGCAACGGCGGCAGCACGAACGCGAGCGCACCGAGCACGAGCAGGGCAGCGAACGCGACGAACAGCGTCACTTCGGTTCTTCCTCGCCCAGCATGCGTGCTACCCGCTCGCGGGCCTCGGGCGGCAGTTCCGGCGCTTCGGGAGGCCGGCGACGACGCAGCGCGATCCACGCCACGGCGCCGAGCGCTCCGGCAAGCAGGGCGAACGGCCCTGCCCACAGGAGCAGCGTCGTCGTCTTGAGCGGCGGCTCGTAGAGCACGAAATCGCCGTAGCGCGCGACCATGAATTCCAGGATCTGCTCGTCCGAGCGGCCGGCGCGGATCTGCTGGCGCAGTTCGCGCCGCAGATCGCCGGCGAGTTCGGCGCCGGAGTCGGCAAGGGTCTGGTTCTGGCACACGAGACAGCGCAGTTTCGCGGCGAGCTGCCGGAAGCGCTCCTCCTCGGCGGCGTCCTGGGCGCTCGCGATTCCGAGGTACGCCGCGAGCGACAGGGCGCCGAGCATGGCGGCGAGGCGGGTGGTCACGGCGTCTTCAGCAGCGGCAGGATCCGGTTCTCGACGATCTCGGGCGAGAGCGCGCCGATGTGCTTGAAGCGGATCACGCCGTCTCGGTCCACGAGGTAGGTTTCGGGCACGCCGTACACGCCGTAGTCGATGCCCACGCGCCCGTCGCCGTCCACGACCGACAGGTCATACGGATCGCCGAAATGCTTGAGCCACGCGATCGCGTCCTCGGGCTTGTCCTTGTAGTTGAGGCCGACGATCGGCACCACCTTTTTCCTTGCCAGGTCAAGGAGCACCGGATGCTCCTCGCGGCAGGTCACGCACCAGGACGCCCAGACGTTGAGCAGCCACGGCCGGCCCTTCATCTCGGCGGGACCGAAGCGGCGCTCCGGCGAGCCGAGCACCGGCAGATCGAAGTTGGGCGCCGGCCGGCCCACCAGCGGCGAGGGCACCTGCCGCGGATTGAGGTCGAGCCCGGCGTACAGGAACCCGGCGATGACGAGAAAGATCGCGAGCGGAATGAGCGCCCGCTTCATGCGCGCACCCCCTGCGCGAGGGCCGGAGCTGCGCGATGCGTGACGGTGCGGTAGCGCCGGTCGGCGGCGGCGAGCACGCCGCCCAGCGCCATGATGAGGCAGCCGATCCAGATCCAGCTCACGAAGGGTTTGACCTGCGCGCGCAGCGTCCAGGCGCCGTCTTCCAGGCGATCGCCGAGCGCGACGTACAGATGGCGAAATAGCCCGTAATCGATCGCCGCTTCGGTCATCGGCATTTGCTGCACCCGGTAGACGCGCTTTTCCGGTTGCAGCCGGGCGATCACCTTACCGCCGCGCCACACGGTGACCATGGCGCGGGAGGCGGTGTAGTTGGGACCTTCCACCGGGCGCACGTCCTCGAAGCGGAATTCGTAGGCTCCGACCATGACGCTCTTGCCGGGTTCGAGGCGCGCCTCGCGCTCGGCCTCGTAGCTTTTGACCAGCGTCACGCCGGCGACGAACACGCCCACGCCGGCGTGCGCGAGGAGCATGCCGAGAAACGCGGCCGGCATCGCCGAGAGTGGCTGCGAGCGCGCGCGCGCAAGGAGCGCCGCCGCGCTCGAGCCGATCAGCCAGAAGGCGGCCGCCAGCCCCGCGGCGGTGAGAAGTCCCCAGCGGCCGAAAAGGAAGGGCACGAGCGCCGCCGCAGCGATCGCCCCGGGCGCGATCCAGCGCACGCGGCGCAGAAGTGCCGCGGCATCGGCCTTTCGCCACGTGACCAGCGGCCCGATTCCGGCCGCGAGCAGCACCGGCGCCATCAGCGGCGCGAACACCGCGTCGAAGTAGGGCGGGCCGACCGAGATCTTGCCAAGGCCGAGCGCCTCGAGAAACAGCGGATAGAGCGTGCCCAGCATCACCGCGGCGGTGGCGGCGAGCAAAAGCACGCTGTTGGCGAGCAGGAACGTCTCGCGCGAAAGCGGCGCGAAGACACCGCCCGGGGCGATACGCGGCGCGCGCCAGGCATAAAGGGCGAGCGACCCCCCGATCACGACGACAAGGAAAGCAAGGATGTAGACGCCGCGGCGCGGATCGGTGGCAAAGGCGTGCACCGAGGTGAGCACCCCCGAGCGGACGAGGAAGGTGCCAAGGAGCGAGAGCGAAAACGCAAGGATCGCCAGCAGCACGGTCCAGCCCTTGAAAAGACCTCGCTTCTCGGTCACCGCGAGCGAGTGGATGAGCGCGGTGCCCACGAGCCAGGGCATGAACGAGGCGTTTTCCACCGGGTCCCAGAACCACCAGCCGCCCCAGCCGAGCTCGTAATAGGCCCAGAAGCTGCCGAGCGCGATGCCGAGCGTGAGAAAGATCCACGCCGCGGTGGTCCAGGGCCGCGTCCAGCGCGCCCAGGCGGCATCGAGCCGTCCATCGAGCAGCGCCGCGATCGCAAAGGCGAACGCGACCGAGAAGCCCACATACCCCATGTAGAGCATCGGCGGATGAAACACCATGCCCGGGTCCTGGAGCAGCGGATTGAGGTCGCGCCCGTCGGGTGCGGCGGGCAACAACCGCTCGAAGGGGTTGGAGGTGAAGAGCAGAAACCCGAGAAAGCCTACGCTCACCAGCCCCATGACGCCAAGGATGCGCGCGAGCATCGGCTCGGGCAGGCTCTTGCTGAAGACCGACACCACGAGCATCCATCCCGAGAGCATCAGCATCCACAGAAGGAGCGAACCTTCGTGGCTGCCCCAGGTGGCGGCAAGGCGGTACGGCGCCGGCAGCATCGAGTTCGAGTTGTTGGCGACGTTCAACACCGAGAAATCGTTGGCGTAGAACGACCAGGCGAGCGCGCCAAACGCAAGCGCGATGAACACGAACAGCCCCTGCGCCGCCGGGCGCGCAAGCGCCATGAACGCGCCGATTCCGCGCGCCGCACCCACCAGCGGCAGCGTGCCCAGCACCACCGCAAGGCCAAGGGCGACGAAGAGCGCAAAGTGACCCAGTTCCGGGATCATCGCGGCGCCACCACCGTCCGTGCGGCCTTCTCGGCCTGCGCCTTCACCATGCCCTCGCGGTGCGCCTTGTCGAGCGCCGCGGCCGCCTCGGGCGGCATGTAGTTCTCGTCGTGCTTGGCGAGCACCTCGTGCGCCCGGAACACGCCGTCGGGGCCGAGACGCCCCTGCGCCACCACCCCTTTGCCTTCCTTGAAGAGATCGGGAAGGATTCCGCTGTAGCTGACCGGCACTCGCTCGGCGGTGTCGGTGACGATGAACTGCACCGTCAGGCCGTCGGGCAGCCGCTTGAGGCTGCCCGCCTCCACCATGCCGCCGATGCGAAAGGTGCGATCGAGCGGCGCCTCCTTTTTCGCCACCTGGCTGGGGCTGTAGAAGAAGACGAGGTTGGAACGGAACGCGTTCAGCACGAGCGCCGCCGCAACCGCGAGCAGCGCAAGCCCGCTGACGACGGCGATGAGGCGGCGATGGCGGGGTTTCATGCGAGCGCGACTCTGACCGCTGCGCGGCGGACTTTCTTGATCCGGCGCAAAAGGAGTGCGATTTCCACCGCTATGCTGAGCGCGGCGACGCCGTAGGAGCCCCAGACGAAGGGCGCATAGCCGCCCATGGCGGCGAATTCGGCGAGGCTGCCCCAGTTCAAGCTGCGGCCTCCTTTACCCATGCCGCATCGCGTTCGCGCTCCAGGATGATCGCCCGCACCCGCGCAAGTGAAATGGCGATCGAATACATCCAGGCGGCCAGGGCCATGAGCAACATCCCGGCGAGCATCGTCGCCGCCATCTTCGGCGCGGCCGTCAGACTCACCGAAGCGCCCTGGTGCAGCGTGTTCCACCACTGGACCGAAAAATAGATGATCGGAACGTTCACGACACCCACCAGTGCGAGAATCGCGCTCGCCCGGTCGGCGCGGCGCGGGTCCTCGATCGCCTCCTTGAGAGCGATGAACCCTAGATACAGAAAGAGCAGAATGAGTTCCGAGGTCAGGCGCGCATCCCAAACCCAGTAGGTGCCCCAGGTGGGCCGGCCCCAGAGCGCCCCGCTCCAGAGCGCAAGGAACGTGAACATCGCGCCGGTGGGGGCGAGCGCCGAGGCCATCATGCCCGAAAGCCGCGTGTTGAGCACCAGCCCGAGCCCCGCCCAGCCGGCCATCACCAGGTAGAGGAACATGGACATCCAGGCCGCCGGCACGTGCAGAAAGATGATCCGGTAGGCCTCGCCCTGGGTGGCGTCGGTCGGCGCGACGAAGAAGCCGACGTACAGGCCTGCCGCGGCGAACAGAACCGCGGCCGACGCAAACCACGGGATCATTCGGCCGGCGAGCGGATAGAACGCCTGCGGCGAAGCATAGGTGTACAGGGCGGAGAACATCAGGCGGTGAAGGAAGTCAATCGAGGGCGACGCGCAAGGCGGCGCAGCTTGCCCACAGGCCGAAGACCAAGGATACCGCAAGAAGCGCGCCGAGCAGCGAAAGATGCGGCGCGGGATCGAGGCCCGAGAGCGCGGCGGTGACCGCGCCGGCACCGAAGAC
>JBFMFX010000010.1:49205-126609 GCA_040752005.1 Pseudomonadota bacterium
AAGCGGCAGCACGAGGATGCCGGCGAGCACGCCGGCGCCACGCACGCCGAGGGTGAGCGCCGCGCCGGTGGCGCCAACGAGGCTGAGCACCGGCGTGCCGACGAGCACCGCCGCGAGCAGCACGCCGAGCGCCTCGGCGGGTAGCCCGTACTGCAGTCCGATGAGCGGGGCGATCAGCGCAAGGGGCAGGCCGGTGGTCAGCCAGTGCGCCGCGATCTTTCCGGCCACCAGCGCCGCGAGCGGCTGCGCCGAGACGAGCATCTGCTCGAGCGTGCCGTCGGCGGAATCGGTGGCGAACAGGCGCGGAAGCGAAAGCAGCGACGCGAGCAGCGCGCCGACCCAGATCACCCCGGCGCCCATCGCGCGGATCTGGCCGGGTTCGGCCCCGGTGCCGAGCGGAAAAAGGCTCGCGACGATGATGAAAAACACGAGCACGTTGGCAGCGTCGCTTTTCCTGCGCAGCGCGACGAGCAGATCGCGCCGCAACGCCATCGCAAAGGCCGCGCTCACGGCCGCAACTACGCGCCCAGCGCGACGGTATGCACCGCGCGCGCCGCCAGCGGGATCTCCTGATGCGAGGTGAGCACGACCATGCCTCCAGCGGCAAGGTGCGCCGCGACGAGCTCGCGCACGCAGCCGATGCCGTCCTCGTCGAGCGCGGCGAAGGGCTCGTCGAGCAGCCAAAGCGGCACGCGCGCGGCAAGCGCAAGGCGGGCGAGCGCGACGCGCCGCCGTTGACCCTCCGAGAGCACGCGAGCGGGCAGTTCCGCCTGCGCGGCGATGCCGAGGCGCTCCAGCGCCGCGCGGCGCTCGGCGGCGCCTGCGGCGATCGCCCCGAGACGGAGCGAAAACTCCAGGTTTTCGGCCACTGTAAGTTCACCCTTTACTGCCGGCGCGTGGCCGATGAAGAGCATCTGGGCGCCGTACTCCTCGGCCAGTTCGCCGATCGGGGCACCGCGCCAGCGCACTTCGCCCTCCACCGGCCGGGTGAGCCCGGCGAGGATGCGAAGCAGGCTCGTCTTGCCACTGCCGTTCGGCCCGCGCACGCGCGCGAGATCTCCCGCTTCGAGCGCGATCGAGATACCGCCGAACAGACGCCGCCCGCCGCGCTCGCAGGCCACCGCGTGGACCGAAAGGGTCATCGAGCCTGGCGAACGCCGCCTACTCGGCGGTGAGCCTGAACGTTACCAGTTCGTCTGGGCCCGTCACGACTCCGAACGTGCCGCACAGTACGATGACACCGCTGTCCTCCAGGGGCAACTCGCCCTCGCAGGTGGCTTCTTTTCCGGATCCGAAGCGGACGCGGGTGCCGTTCCTGCTGAGGTTGATCAAACACGGCAATCCGTGCTCGCGCCAGACAATCCTCGCGTGCTTGCGCGAGACATAGGGGAGAGGAACGATCACATGGTTGTCCGGACCGCGGCCGAGCTCGATGTCGCCGTCGGTGGCGCGGAACCGGTATTCAGCGCCCTTGAAACTTAGGACGAGTCCGCGCTTCGGCTTGGTCGTCGGGGTGGGTGCAGCGGGCTCCGCGACCGGCGCACGCGCGCTCGGCGCGGCAGGCGCCTCTCCGGACGGCTTCGGCGGAGTCGCGCCGACGGCCGCCTGCGGCGCCGCGCCCGGATCCGGCGGCTGCGTCGCTTCGGCGCGCGCCAGAACGCGGTACGCTGTCGCGCCTTCCGCCCTTGGGAACAGTTCGAAGCCTTCTCCGGGTGAGATGCCGGCTGCGTCGAGCAGCGTCTTGTCCACGAGGACCTCGCCGGGCGGGCATTTCTCGAGCAGCATGCCTGCGACATTTACCGGCTCGCCGGAGATCCTGCCGGCGATGATGCGGACTGGCCCGTGTGCCAGCGCGATCCTCGCCTTGACCACCATGGTCGAGGAAGACGCAGCGATCTGGGCGAGCCGTCTTTGAATTCGCGTGGCGGCCTCGAGCGCGGCCTTCGGTTGAGCGAAACTGCAGAGGGTGACGTCACCCACGGTGTGCGTCACCACTCCCCGACTCGAAACGACGGCCTCGGTGACCGAGGCCTTGGCCTGGCCGAGCTGCTGGTGGCCTAGCCAGTCCTTCAATGGGGCCGTCACCGTCGGATCGCTGGCCTTGACCCGCTCGGTCCAGACCGTCACGAATAGCAGACTCTGTGCGTTGCTGAGTACTGCCATCAGCGTTCGCTCATGCGTCCAGGCTCAGCGCGGTCTTCGGCACCGCGATGCAGGCAAGGCAGCTGCCTTTCTCGACGTCCGCTCCCGGCGGTGTGAGGTAGGTAAACTCGCCCTCGCGCACTGCGGTGGCGCAGGTGCCGCAGTTACCGGCGCGGCACCCCGATTCGATGCGAATACCGTTCGCCTCGGCGAACTCAAGCAGCGAGCCTGCGCCTTCCGTCCAGACCAACCTTTTGCCGGAACGGGCAAACTGGAGTTCGATGCCCGGCGCGTCGGATCCTGCGGCATGGCTCGCCCGTGACACTTTCCTCACGGACGCCGGGCCGAAAGCCTCGAAATGGATCCGGTCTTCGGGCACGTTCCATGCCGCGAGGTCACGCGTCAGAGATTCCATCATCGGCGGCGGTCCGCAGATGTAAAAGTCGAAATTGGAGACCTTTAGCACGCGCTTGAGTAACTCTACGCTCACCCGCTCCGCGTGGTCGTAGTCGATTCCGACGCGGTCCTCCGGCAGAGGATCGGAATAGCAGATGACGACGCGGATGTTCTGGTGCTGCGCTGCCAGCTCGCGCAAATAGTCCTTCATGATGTGCTCACGGCTGTTGCGAACACCGTAAAAAAACCAGGTCTCGCGCTTGCCGGGAGCGGCGGCGACATAGTTCAGCATGCTGAGCACCGGGGTCACGCCGATTCCGCCGCCGATCAGCACGACCGGGCCATGGTGCTCCACGTCGAGGTGAAAATGTCCCGCGGGTGCCTTGACGTCGACAAAATCGCCTACCTGCAGCTGGTCGTGGAAATAACTCGAGACGAGCCCGGCTTTGCCCTGCGGGTCGTTGGGCGGCGGCGGCAGCCGCTTGATCGTCACGCGATAGTAGTCGGTATGCTCCGGGCTGTCGGACAAGGAATAACAGCGCGTCACCTCGCGCGGTTGTCCGGGTATCGCAAGTCGGAACGTCAAGTACTGGCCGGGCAGAAAGGGCGGCAGCGGCTTTCCGTCGTGCGGCGAGAGATAGAACGAGCAGATCGACTCGGCCTCGAGCACCTTCCCCTCGATGCGAAACTTGCGGTAACCCGACCACGCCTGGGCTTCCTGAATGGAGATTTGCGCAAGCGGGTGTCGGACGGCTTCCAAACGCGCTCGCAGCACCGCCTTTTCCTCTTCGTGCAGGTCGGCAAGGCGGCGCTGACGACGGAACGCCTCAAGGAGCAGCATCCCCAGATAGCCCGCGCCGAGCAGGGTCGCGAGCAAAGCAACAGCATGGATTGCGGCAACCATGCGCCAGTCAAGCCCCGCCGCAGCGGAAGCAACAATGTTTTCGGTCGTACTCTTTCATCGCAGGTCGGTTGACCCTCGCCTTGGCGCTTGCCGGAAGGCGGCCAACACGCCAGGCTGTTTCTTTCCTTTCGCGGCACGCGCGGGCGACGAATGTCACCCTCTCCGCCCGCGGCCGCGCGGCACAACGCTGCCCCGAATCCGTACGTAAGCGAGCATTCATGCCAGCGTCATTCTCCTTGCGTTGCGCTCGGCGGCCCCATTCGGCCGCGCTCGACCATGATCCGCGAACCACCCTAAAACTTGCGGCGGATCTCGAAACGGATGCCACCCACGTCTTTCAGGTTGTCGCGATGTGCCAGCATGAGGTCGGCGCGAAAGATCCATGCCTGGTCGAGCGCCTGCTGGTAACGCAGGCCGAGCCCGGTTTGCGCTCCGGGAATGGCCCGGTTGGCCGCGTTGCCATGCGGCCGCACGGTCGCCACCTCGACCACGAGCTGACGCTTGAGGTCGAACAGGTATTCGAGACCGAGCGCCCCGCCGTGCGTGTTGCCGGCGGTATCGTCGAGGCGCGGGAAGCCGGTGAGGCCGTCGGTTTCGAAGTTGATCCCGGTATTCTTGAGCACGCCGCCTGCGTCCGCAGCGCGCGCGACTGACTGCGGGCGGTCCTTGCCGTAGAAGAGATTGAGATACGGCACCAGCGTGAGCGGCTTGCGCGTGACGAGCGAGTTCTCGACGAGCAGCAGCGTGCCGTTGGCGCGGCGCGGGGTGCCGTCGGAAGGATTCTGCCCGGTGTTGTGGATCAGGCGGACGCTGTTCGACAGCCAGCCCCCGTAGCGGCGGGTAAACGCGATCGCGAAGTTGTTGTACGCCCTGCCAAGGTCCGCCCCCTTGGGCGCGACGCGCGCCAGCCCGAGCTCCCAGTAGCCCTGGTTCGCTTCGAGAAACGTGGTCACGCCGAGCACGCGGTTGCTCGCGGTCGCGTTGCCGGCGGCATCGACTATTCCGGCGGTGTTGACGTTGTCCAGGCCGGCGAAGAAGGTGACGTCGAAATTGGAGATGTCGGCCGATCTGCTGTGCTTGCCGGGCAGGGTGAAGGCGAACCCGCTGATCGCGTCCTCCAGCCAGACGCCGTTCTGGAAAAGCAGCGGCATCTTGCCGACGGCGATCGGCAGATCGAAACGCTGGTACCGATCCGTCCAGCCGCTCATCAGCTGGCCGAGGTCGCCCTCGAAGAAGAGCGCTTCGGCCTTCGCATCGAGTTTCAGGTCGCAGCGGCTGCCGCCGGCTGCGCCGCGCGACTGGCAACGGGTGAAGTCCCCGTTGTGGTCGAGCGGCCGGAAGAACGCATGAATGCGCTCCGTGCCCGTAATCTTCCAGTCGACATCCAGATTCAGCCGCGTCGCGAGCACGTTGAACGCGCGCGCGCCGTCGCTGTTGCGCGCGAACGCGACTCGCCAGTCGCCGTAGACCGAGAACGCATGGTCGGTCGGGTTTTTCCGGCCCAGCCCGTGGCCGGGGGGCTGTAGCGGACCGCCCTGGTAGATCGGCCGACCGAGTTCGAGCATCGGCCGGGGGTTGCGCACCTGGAACTTGCCCCCGTATATCCTGAGTTCTTCCTCCTCGCTGTAGGGCTTATCGTCGTAGCGCGGGTCCGGTCCAAACGCGTCCTGGGAATGCGGCACTGGCCGCGCCTGCGGCGACATCTCGGGCGCAGGCTTCTCCTCGCCCGCCGCCGGACCAGCGAGCAACGCGGCCGCAAACGCGGCGCCAAGACACCTGCGCCCGCCGCGCAAGGCGTTCATCGCTTCACCTCGAATTCGACGCTGTAGGGATGTATGTCGAGCATCCACTCGTTCATTGCGCGCTCCATGTCCGGCGTGGCGCCCACGAAGCGCATGAAATAGATCGGCTCGGCGCGGCTGCGCAACCGCACCGCCAGCCGATACTTGCCTGGCTTGGCGACCGCTTCGGCCGGAACGCTGTAGCGCGCCATACGGCTGCCGAGCGGCGGCAGCGAACGCTGCTCCATGCGCACGAAAGGCGGGTGGTTCATCACCGACACCGGCTGGCCTGGCGGCCGCAGGAACGGCAGCTGGTCGATGTCGAGGTTGATCGGCAAATACATCTCGCGCTCCGTTCCCTTGACGTTGGTGGTCAGGAACTTGGTCTGCAGATTGAACAGCTGGTCGTCATGGCGGATCCTGCCCGCGCGCACGTCGAGGGAGTGCAGGTCAGCCATGTCCCCGATGCTGTCGACATAGCCGCTTTCCCAGACGCGCTTGCCGTCCGGGTCCACGAGCGCGACGTTCAACCAGAGTTCCGGCTGCGCGCCGAGCGAGCCCGAGGGCAGATTGTGCCCGGGATTGGTGTTCGTCACCCTGTAGGAAAAACGCAGCGGCTGGCCCAGCTTGGGTTCAGCGGCGAAGAACGGCCCGTCAATGCGCGTGCTGTTTTCCATGACGCGGCGGCGCAAGTCCTTCTTCTTCTGCAGCAGCTTGAGATTGTCTTCGACGACCGCCCAGGCCTTCTTGCGCTCCTCGGCATCGGACCATTCCTCCGGGAAGCGCACCTTGATCTTGCCTGCTTCAACCGCCTGTTCGAACTCCTCGCTTCCCCACTTGGCGCGGTAATCGAACTTGAGCCACTTTTCCACCGTCCAGTCCTCGGTGCCTTCGGTGCTGTGGTGAGGGAAGATCCCCGGATGCGCGATCGGATAGCCCGGGCCGAAGAAGGAGTGGTCCGAGTGCCTGCGGTTCGGGTTGAGGCTCTTGCCGTTGCGCATCCCGTCGGCGGCCGGGCCGGTGCCGTACCCCGCGGGCTTCCCGGGAACCTTGCCCATGTGGCAGTCCTGGCACGTAATGCCCTGGGCATGCGCGGGCGAGGCACGGTACTGGTCCCAGACCACTTCCAGCTTGATCCCCAAGTTCACCGCCACCTGATGGCAGGACATGCAGAACTCGGACTTGGAAAGCTGTTCGAACTTGATGCCGGCGGTGTGGATCTTGGTGCCGCGCGCCCGCTCGCTTGTTGCGACGTTGTAGCGCCCCGCATTCTGCACGACGGTCGCGACCCCGTCGCCGCCGAAAGGCCCATACACCGGCTCCAGGATGGAGCCGGGAACGATGTGCCGCTCGCCGTTCGACTTGCCGTACTGCTCGTTGACACGGTGGCAGGTGATGCACGTCACCCCTTCGCGCGAGACCTGGCTGCGCTTCCACAGCGGCAGATCGCGGGGCTCGTTCAGCGCCGTGCCCACGCTCATGTGGCAGCGGACACAGAACGTTCCGATCGACGGCGCGAGCTCGGTGATCTTCTGCTCGAACTTGTGGAACATCGGCGATATCCCGGAATAAGCGTGACTCGAGACGCGCCATTCGTCGTAGATCTGCCTGTGGCACTCGCCGCACTTGGCCGCGCTCGGGTAACGGTCCTCCTCGAGCAGGCGCGCGTGGGCCTGAGGCCCAGACATTTCGGGAGCTGCCCCTCGCCTCGGCCCGCGCTGCGCGGCGCTGTCGGTCGCCGCGGCGAGCGCGACGGCGACCGCGACGCCATGCACGAGTGACGCCCGCAGGCGGCCAGGTCTCGCGCCGCCTGCGGAGGAGACAAGGATCATGACCGACCTCCCTTCATTCTGAATCCAAGCTTGAAGCGGTGAGGCAGATGGTACGCATGACACACCTGACATGCGGAGTCTACCCGACCTTTTTGGTGGCATTCTACGCAAACCTCTTTCCGGATCCCGGCGAAGTTGCTCTGGTACGGCTGCGGCTTGCCCGGCTTGGCGCTGAAGTACTTCGCATAGCCCGAATCGGCCTTCAACTCGTGGCACTTGCCGCAACCGGCGTCCGGATCGAGCAGTTCCAGGTGCGGCGCGTGGCTAAAGCGCGAGTGCGGCGCGGCCGAAGCCGGCGGCCGCTTCCACGCCCGCTCGAATTCGAGGGGCGACGCGGCGCGCAGCGCGGCGCCATGGCACTTGCCGCACGCACCGACTGCGTCCTTGTCCAGGAGCTGCTCGAGAGCGTCGGCCGCGATCGCGCGCCGGGGATCCTCGGCACCGCGGGCGGCGGCCGCGGCGAAGTCGATCCAGGCCTTGAGCACGGGATCCCCGTGGGCAGCGGGCACATACACGAGAGCGGGGCGCCCCTCGGCGTTGTCTCGCACACCCCAGCCTGGCGAGCCCTCCTTCGCTCCGGCCTGTAGGCCGCGCTTCGCCCCCCAGGCCGAGCCGAGGTCGCGAAGCAGTTGCGTGGCAAGGCCACGGAACAGCTCCTCTGCGGCAGGTTTCCGGCCCGCGGCTTCCGCGACTAAGGCCGCGAGCGCACGCCCGCCGTCGCGCGCGACCGCCTGCCACAACTCGGCAAGGCGCTTGGCGTTGGCTTCCTCGTCTCCGTCCTTCTCCATGCCGAGGAGCAGCGAGGCCATGACCGTGAGCTGGCCGGGTTCGAGCACGTTCAGCTCCCCGTTGACCACGTCGCGGTCGTGGCAGGTGCCGCAGATTTTTTCGTACGGGCGAGGCGCCACCTCGCGTGTTGCACCCTGCACTTCGTGGCACACCGTGCATTTGGCCTTCGCTTCCGCCGCGAACTCCGCGACCGCGCGGGAGCGGGCGCGCACCTTGGGATCGACAAAATGCTTTTCCGCGTGCCGCACATGGTCGAAATAGATCCTGCCGGGCCGCCTGTACGGATAGCGCTCGTCGAAGGGGGGGTGCGCCGCCGCGAAATTGTCGAAGGAACGTCGGTGGCAATTGCCGCAGACGTGGTCGGGCACCTGCGAAAGACGGGCCGCGGCCCCCTTGTGTTCAGAGTGGCAGCGAACGCAGGAAATCGTGCCGACGTCCGCTCGGTCGGCGAAAGTCGCGTTGTGCACGAGCGCAGGCGGACCGGCGAAGTCGTGGCAGTCGACGCACTTGCCGCTCGGGTCGTTGGCGCGAAACGCGCTTGCGACCCACGCGAGCCCTTCCGCGCGATGCGAGGCGTGGCACGTGCCGCATCCGTGCTCGCGAGTGAAACCGGCGTGCGAACTCGCCAGTTCCCCCGCATCGAGGGCGGCGGGGTTCACAGCCCACGGCACCGCCGGATCGACACCGATCAGAAACACCAACACCACGACAAGCAGCGCCAGACTCGCTGCGCGGCCGCGCCAGCGGCGTAGGGCGGGCCGCGGAACACACGGCGGGTGCGTGTGCGGGCACCTGCCGTCCGGCTTCGGGCCCTCGCTGCATTTGCCGCCCGCGACTTTCGGTCGCCGGCATTCCCAGCGGTCGCCGATTCGGGCGGGTGCGCAGTCGGACTGCCCTTGGCAGGCGCCGGCGGGATCCGGCCCCTGCCAGCAGGGTTTGCGCCACAGCAGGGCGCGACCGCAGCGATATCGGTCGGACGGCCGTTCGTAGACGATCTTCTCGTGCCGGAAGCTGCGCTCGCTTTTCACAGCGCGTAGATGTGCAGGACGAGCAGATGCCAGCAGGCGAGTGCGACGAGCAGCATGCCCGCTGGGACGTGCACGAACAGCCAGAGTTTCAGGGCGCCCTGAAGCACATAGTGTGCGTCCAGTTGGTTCTTGCGCAGCGCGAGTGCCTCGATCTGATCAAGGGCGCGGCCTTCGCGCTCGTCCAGATAACGGCGCAGCGCGCTGATCTGGTCCCGGATCCAGCGTCCACCGCGGTTGCCGCCCGTCAGATGGCTGAGCAGAAAGCGCGGCCGGCGGAAGTACCAATCAAGCGACTCGACGTAGTACTGGCTGAGGGCGCCGGAGCCCGCCTCCCGAACCGATGCGAGCACCAGTGCTTCCGCCTGCTCGCGCAACGTCGCGATCTCGGCGGGAATGCGCTCGAATATGACCTCACCGCCGACATCGGTCAGTCGGCGCGGCAGAAGTCGCTGCAGAAAATCGCCGAGCAATCCGGACACGACGACGGCGCAGAAAACGAGCGCGAGGAGCTGCTCGTAGCGGCCCATCGGGTACGGGCTGCCGGCGTGCTGCACATAAAGCGCCGTCGCGATCGCCCCGATCGCAAGGTGGGCACGCTTCCATGCGCGCGCGCTGCCGAGCGGCAGCGCCGGCAGGCGCTTGCGCAAGTTGAACGCCGCAAGCACGAATGTGAACACGAGCAACGCGTAACCGGTGACGAGTTCCCCGGTACCGAGGCGTCTTTCCAGATACCAGGCTGCCGCCGCCACCGGCAGCCAGAGCGCGAGCGTGCCCGCCAAATACAGGCCGGCGACGAACCCGGCGCGAGCCGATTCGCGCCCCGGCCGCGGGAGGTGAGCGGCGGGCAAAGCGAGCAGGGCTCGTATCAGAGTCTTAGAGCGCACTGGCGTGAATCACGAGTGAACGCAGATCGACACGCTTCAGCGCACCGTGCGCGCATGCGCGCTCGCACGAAGGGCCCGATGGCAGGCCATGGCACAGGTCGCACTTGGTCGCCTTCAGGATTGGCTCCCTGGACACCGGATCCAGCACGGGCTGTCCGTCGCGCTCGCGGATCGCGACGAGCCGGATGTTGTCGTATGGGCAGGAATGGGCGCAGGTGCCGCAGCCGATGCAGGTTGCGTCGTTGATGATGACCCTGCCACCGGCCACGCTGCGATGGATCGCGCCGGTCGGGCAGCCGATCATGCACACCGGGTCAAGGCAGTGCATGCACGCATGCGCGACCATCCATTTGCCGAAGGTGGCGCCTTGGCGGACGAAACGGGGGTTGCCCCCGTGCGTGTCCGCGCACGCGCGAACGCAGTCGTCGCAACGAACACACCGGTCCAGGTCGATCAGCATGGTGCTCGAGCCGTTGATGAATCGCTCCTCCACTGTCCATTCGAGGAAGGCGTCGTCGGCAATCGGACGCGCCGCGGTATCCACTAGGCGAGTCCGCGGCGGGGCGATGCGAGGAAACACATGCTCGGCAAGCACCGAATAAGGAATGCGCAGCGCGTGGAGGTAGCCGAGCGCCGATAGGCTGGTTTCGTACGGGCATTCCCGACCGCTGCGCCACGACTCGTAGAGCTCGTCCAGTCCGAAGTGATCGCCGTTGCGAAGATACGTGAGCGTGCGGGCGCTCGTGCCCAGGCGGATTGACACACGGCCGAACCCTCCGGTGATGAGGAGCAAGCCGTCCGGATAGTCTCCTTGCGCCGCCACGAGCGGCTCGGCCGGCGCGGCCTTCCGGTTCCTGAAATCGAGGTGCCACTCGAAGGACCCATAGGTCTCGAACAGCGTCTCGGCGGCGACCTTCTCCAGTGCGGTCGCATCCAGCTGCGCGAGCAGGGGATGTTCCATGAGGTGATTGCGAAACAGGCTGCTGCGATAGCCGCGCTCGATCTTCTGTCGCCACGTTTCGTCGCGGTTCATGATGTCGCGCAGCGCCTGCCAGCGCATCTCGAGCACACGGGTTTCGGTTTCGGCGTAGACGGTCGCGGTGCGCTGCCCGCGACCGAGCGCTGCGACCTCGCCGAACAGCGACCCGGGGGGCAGCGGCGCGGTCTTGTGCTTGGCACCTAGGGGTGGGACCCGCTCCGAGCCCGGGGCGGGCGCTTGGTCGAAAAGCTCCCTCCAATCCGCGATCTCGAGCAACGAGACCCGGCGCTCGCGCGAGGCTGATCCAGAACGGCCGGCGCGATCCGTGTACAGGCGAGTATCGCGCGCCTCGGGAATGCGTGTACGACGGAAGGGCTCGAGCAGCAGCGCCCTCCAGTCCGGCGGCTGCTCGGTGGACCGGCCGAGCAAGCGTTGCGGCAGGCCCGGAGGGAGTATGGCGCGTGCCATGCCGGCAAGCACCAGGAACGCGGAATTTCCGTAGTCCCCCTCGCGAACGATCAGCTCGCCGGGCCGGAACACGACAATCCGACAGTCGTTGCGCAGGATGCCGTGCAGCGGCGCGGCCGCGGGGAATCGAGCGGCGTCGATGCTGCAAAACTCGGGCCTGGCGAGCAGCTCCCGCACCTCCTCGTCCGACATCCGTGTGTCGAACGGGGTGTCCCAGCGCTTCGGGCGCTGGAGTACGTGCGCCTCGCTCTTTCCCGAAACCACGAGCGCGAGCGACGACCGCTGCCCGGAGTGATTACTTGTAGCGCCCCTTGTCGGGCAGCAGTCCTTTCACCTTGGCGTGGACGTCCTTGTCTTTCAAGGCTTCCGCGAGCTTGCGCGCCGCGTCCGCGGTGGGTTTGTCGAGCAGCGCTTTCACCTCCGGCAGGTCGGCCACTGCGGCGAGCGCCTTGCGGGCGTCGTCGGCCCGCTTTCTTTGCAGCGCGACGTACTTGGCGTTGTCGGATTTGCCCGCTGCCGAAGTTGCGGACACGAGTGTTGCGGCTTGACCGATGACGAAGAGGCGGGCGAGCTCCGCCGGTTTCATCTCCGCGTTCACCGTGATGTCGGGCGGATAGAAGCGATGACGCACGCTGCCCTGCGAGTACGCCACAAGCTCGAACTCCGGCTCCCCGGGATGACCGGCCTCGAGCATCTTCGCCAGGACGTCACCCTTGAGCTTGGGGTGTGCCAGACCATGACACTCGGCGCAGTTGGCGGCGATCTCGAAGTGCATGAACGACCAGATCATGCCCGCCTTGCGCGCCTCGGCGATGCGCTTGGCCTTGTGCGCCGGCGGCTCCTTGGCCGGATCCTCGATACCTTCGCCATAAAAGTTGTGCACGTCCCGCCAGGCCGACGACGGGCCGTGGCAGCTCTCGCACGAGGGGCCGGAGGTCACGGCCGGCTTGGCTGTCGGCGAGGACTTCGTTTCGGTGTAGTGGCATAGCACGCAGGCCGGGTTGGCGCGCATGCTGCTTGGACCGCCGACCGCCGCGAGGATCGCCTTCGCCTTTTCCTTCTTGTGAACCTCGTTGAACGACTGGCTGTGCTTGGTCTTCTGCCAGACTTCGACTTCCGCCTCATGGCACTTCGCGCACTTGCGGTAGCCCTCGTTGTAAGGTTGGGCCGTCGCCGCCGTGGCCGCACCGCCCAGCGCGACCGCAACCATTGCACCGACAAACTTTTGCATTGCCACTTTTGATCCCCCAGAATGTGCTCGATCAGGCACCGGTGGTTGCGCGCCACCGCGCGTGCGCAGTATAGCCGGACGAAATGGTCAAGTTAATACAGGTTCGGGTCGCTGAAGACGGAAACCGAGGAAAGGTACGAGGAACCATGTCCGCTGTCCGGACCGCAAATTCCACCGGATCGTCGCCCAACCGCTGGCTCGTGCCGTTCCTCAACCTCGGGCACCTGCTCGATCACCTGGCGATGCTCGTATTTCCGACCGCGGTGGTGGCGATTGGCCGCGAGTGGGACCGGCCGTACTCGGAACTGCTGCCGCTCGCGCTGGGCAGCTTCATCGCCTTCGGGGCCTTCGCGATCCCGGCAGGTTGGCTTGCCGACCGCTGGAGCCGCTACCGCGTGATGCTGCTGTACTTCTTCGGCGTCGGCGCCTCGCTCTTTCTCACCGGCTTTGCGACCTCGTCCTGGCAGATCGCTGCCGGGCTGACGGTTATGGGCGCGTTCGCCGCGATCTACCACCCGGTCGGCATCGCGATGCTGGTGGCCGCGCCCGAGAAAATCGGCCGCGCCCTCGGCTGGAACGGGCTGTGGGGCAACCTCGGCCTTGCGTTCGCGGCGCTCCTTACCGGAGCGCTGGTGGACGCGTTCGGCTGGCGCGCGGCATTCCTCGTTCCCGGCGCGCTTTGCGTTGCCGCCGGATTCGGTTTTCTGCTGCTCGTGCGCGATCCGGGGTCCGTCAGGCGAGGCGCCAAATCGCTCGGCCTGCATGTGGATGCGCGCACGATGAGGCGCATCCTCGCGGTGCTGCTGGTGGCGACCGCCTGCGGCGGCCTCATCTTCAATGCGACGACCATTGCGATGCCGAAGGTGTTCGACGAGCGGCTGCGCGCGCTCACCGAGACAAGCTTCGGCATCGGCGCGCTGGTCGCGTTCGTCTATGCGCTTGCGGCGTTCGCGCAGGTGATGATGGGTGCGCTGATCGATCGCACTGACCTGCGGCGCCTGATGATCGGCGTGAGCCTCGCGCAAATCCCGCTGCTCTACGGCGCGGCGAACCTCGAAGGCTGGGCGATGCTTGCCGCGGCGCTCGCCATGATGCTCGCGGTGTTCGGCCAGATCCCGCTCAACGACGCGATCGTCGGGCGCTACGTCGCCGACGAGTTCCGCGCGCGCGTGCTCGGCGTACGCTACGTCGTCTCGCTCGGCGTGGCCGCGGTGGCCGTGCCGATGATCGCGCTGCTGCATCGGTCCGAGGGCGGCTTCGCCAACGTGTTCATCGTGCTCGCGGCGCTCGCCGCGGGTGTTCTGCTCGCCTCGTTCTTCTTCCCGGCGCGCGCCGAGCTGCTCGCGCAACGCGACAGCCTCGCTGCGGCGCACCAGCGCGAAGGCACCGCGATGCGGTAGCGTACCGCGCGCGCCGGCGGCGCGCGCGGTGCAGGCCGCCGACGATCTCAGGCGAGCGCAGTCGGCTGCGGAGCGGTGCGCAACAGCCGGTGCCGGCCGGTGAAGGCGAGGTAATGCCGGCCGCTTGCGCGGCCGAGCATGGTGAGGCCGACGCGCCGGGCGATCTCGTAGCCCATCTGCGTGAGCCCGGAGCGCGAGACGAGGAACGGGATTCCCATCTGCGCGCACTTGATCACCATCTCGGAGGTCAGGCGCCCGGTGGTGTAAAAGATCTTGTCCGAGCCGTCTATCGCTTCCAGCCACATGATCCCGGCGATCGCGTCCACGGCATTGTGCCGGCCGACGTCCTCGATGAACATCATGATCTCGGCCGATGCCGGCCCGGTCGCGCGCGCAAGGGCGCAGCCGTGCACCGCGCCCGCCTGCTTGTAGATCGTCTCGTAGCGGCGCACCTTCTCGACCAGATCGAACAGCTGGGCATCCGCAAGTCGCACGTCCTCGCGCAGCTTCACGCGCTCGATCTCCTGCATCAGGTCGCCGAACACGGTGCCCTGGCCGCAGCCGGTGGTGACCGTGCGCTTGCGCGTTCGGCGGCGGATGTCGGCGGGCTTGGCTGCGGTGGTGGTGATGGCGCAGGAGTTCGTTTCCCAGTCCACTTGCACCGCCGCGATGTCCTCGAGCGACCTCACCAGCCGCTGATTGCGCAGGTAGCCGATGGCAAGCGCCTCGGGCGCATGCCCGAGCGTCATCAGCGTCACCAGTTCCCGCTTGTCCAGATAGAGCGTGAGCGGATGCTCACCGGCGATCGAAGTGGGCACCATCTCGCCGCGTTCGTTGTACGCCTCCACTTCGAACGTGGCCGGCCGCGCGGCGTTGGTGAGCAGGGGGCGGTAGCGTCGGGTCATCTGCCAGGCGTGGACCGGCATGCAGGGGCGCGCGGCTAGCCGCCGATGTACGACATCTCGATCTTGCGCAGCTTCGCCGTCTCGGCGGTGCGGATCTCCGAGTAGCGGTCGGCGCGCGCGCGCCAGACGGCGGCGATCGCGTCGCGGATGTCCTCGTCGGACGCGCCGCTGCGCAACAGCGATTTCAGGTCGTGCCCCCGCTCGGCGAACAGGCAGGTGTAGAGCGCCCCGTCGGTGGACAGGCGCAGCCGCGTGCAGTCACGGCAGAACGCCTGCGTGACCGACGAGATGACGCCGATCTCGCCGGCGCCGTCGCGGTAGCGCCAGCGCTCGGCGACTTCACCCGTGTAGTCGGGATCCACCGGCTCCAGCGGCCAGACCGCCGAGATCTGGCGCACGATCTCGGCAGAGGGCACCACGTCGTCCATCCGCCAGCCGTTGGTCGAGCCGACATCCATGAACTCGATGAAGCGCACGATGTGCCCGGTGCCGCGCCAGTAGCGGGCCATATCGAGCACCTGGTGATCGTTCATGCCGCGCTTGACCACCATGTTGATCTTGACGGGAGTGAGCCCCGCGGCGGCGGCGGCATCGATGCCTTCCAGCACCTTCGCCACCGGGAAGTCGGCGTCGTTGATCGCCCGGAAGGTGGCGTCCTCGAGCGAATCGAGGCTCACGGTGACGCGCGTAAGACCCGCCTCCTTCAGCGCGCGCGCGTGCTTGGCCAGGCTCGAGCCGTTGGTGGTAAGCGTGAGGTCCACGCCGAGGCGCGCGAGCATCGAGACGAGCTTCGGCAGGTCCTTGCGCACCAGCGGCTCGCCGCCGGTGAGGCGGATCTTCTTTACGCCCAGGCCGACGAAGATGCGCGCCAGGCGGGCGATCTCCTCGAACGTGAGAATCTCGCCGTGCGGCAGGAACGGGTACTCGGCGCCGAACACCTTGCGCGGCATGCAGTACACGCAGCGGAAGTTGCAACGGTCGGTGACCGAGATGCGCAGGTCGCGCAGCCGTCGGCCGAACGTGTCGGCGAGGGGCCCGCCGTCGTAGCGGGGCGCCCGCTGCGCGGCACTTGCCGCGTGCCGGATCGGAATAACCTTTTCTGGCATGGTGCCTTTCGCCGCAAAATCATGATAGCAGAGGGTATAGTTCGGCGAATGGAAAAGCCGCGCAAGACGCTTGCCGTGATCATGCAGCGGCGCGAGACGCGCAACCGCTGGGAGAGCGTGCAGTGGCAGCCGTGGGCGGTGCTCGAATCGCCCGAACCCGCGGGACCACCCCGGCTGCTGGTGCAGGAAGGCGGACTCGCCCAGTGGCTGCACCCGGGCTTCGAGCTGCTGCTGCATCGCGACGAGGCCGAGGGTTACTACCTGAACGTATCCTCCGGTTCGCCGCGGGTGTTCGTGCTCTGGCGCATCGAGGAGGACATGGCGGTTCCGCTGCAGGTGACCGCGAGCTACGACGAAGGCGGGCGCTGGCTCGATGGCGGGCACTCGGTGGAGGGCGTACCGATGCCGCCGGAGGTCTTCGCTTGGGTCGGGGAATGGGTCGAGGCGAACTACCGCCCGCAGCCGAAAAAACGCATCCGCCCGCGCTCGTTCATGCACCCGAAAGATCGCGCATCGCAATGACGAAAGAGGACGAAGCGTTTCTCGCGCGCTGGTCGCGCTTAAAGCGCGAGGCGCGCGCCGAGGCGCCGAAACAGCCACCGGCGCAGCCGGCCGCCGCGGAGGCTTCTTCGCCGCAAAGCGGCACCGCTGCCGCGCTGGTGCCGGCAGCAGAGGCGCCGCCGCTGCCGCCGGTCGAGACCCTGACGCCGGAGTCCGATTTTCGCCCGTTCATGGCGGGGAACGTGCCGCCGGAGATGCGGCAGGCGGCGCTCAAGAAGCTCTTTTCCGACGCGCATTTCAACGTCCCGGATCCCTTCGAGGCGTACTCGGAGGACTACACCCGGGCAGAGCCAATCCCGCGGGCAATGCTGAAGATGCTGGAGCATGCGAAGCGGCTTCTGGCCGAGGAAGGCGAGCAACCGGGTGCGGCGCAGCCGCCACAGGCGCAGCCGGACGCAGCCCGTGCTCCGGCGCAACCGAACAATGGCGCTCCAGGGAAAGACGCTTAAGCTCTGCTCCTGCAACGGCACGATTCCGCTCGATGCGAAGCGCCTCGGCGCGGCGCTGAAGGCGGGTGAGCCGCTCGTCGTGCACCGCGAGCTGTGCCGCAAGGAAGCGGGCGCCTATCAGGCGGCGCTTGCCGAACCCGATCTCGTCGTCGCGTGCACGCAGGAAGCGGCGCTTTTTTCCGAGCTGGCCGAGGCCGCTCGCTCGCAGGCGCGGCTTTCTTTCGTCAACATCCGGGAAACCGCCGGATGGTCGCCCGAGGGCACTGCGGCGATGCCCAAGATCGCGGCGCTCCTTGCCGCGGCGGCGCTGCCCGAGCCCGATCCGGTGCCGCAGGTGGACTACAAGTCGGCCGGAAGGCTGCTCATCGTCGGCCCGTGCGCCGCGGCGGTGGACTGGGCCGAGCGCCTCGCCGAGACGCTCGACGTGAGCGTGCTCGTGACCGACGCCGGCCCGGGCGAGCTGCCGGCCGAGCGCCGCTATCCGGTCTGGTCGGGCAAGCCGCTCGCGGTGCAGGGCTGGCTTGGTGCGTTTGAAGTCGAATGGCGGCAGGAAAACCCGATTGACCTCGAGCTTTGCACGCGCTGCAACGCATGCCTGCGCGCATGTCCGGAGAACGCGATTGGATACAGCTATCAGATAGACCTCTCGCGCTGCAAGGCGCACCGCGAATGCGTCAAGGCCTGCGGCGCGGTCGGGGCGATTGACTTCGCGCGCCCCGAGACGCGGCGCAGGGAGACATTCGATCTGGTGCTCGATCTGTCGCGCGAGCCGCTCCTGCGCCTGCCCGATCCGCCGCAGGGCTATGCGGCGCCGGGCGCCGACCCGCTGGAGCAGGCGCTCGCAGCGCAGAAGCTCGTCTCTCTCGTCGGCGAATTCTCCAAGCCGCGGTTCACGAACTTCCGCGAGCGCATCTGTGCGCACAGCCGTTCCGGCAAGGTGGGCTGCACCCGATGCCTCGATGTCTGCTCGACCGGCGCAATCCGCGCCGCGGGTGAACACGTGCGAATCGAGCCGCACCTGTGCGCCGGTTGCGGCGGCTGCGCAGCCGTCTGCCCGTCGGGCGCGGTGAGCCACGCAGTGCCGGGCATGCCGCAGCTCGGCGCGCGGCTGAAGGCGATGCTTTCGGCCTACGCGAGCGCCGGAGGCCGGGACGCGTGCCTCGTCGTGCACGACGTTCGGGCGGGCAGGAAGCTCCTGATGGAAGTCGGCCGGCGCGCCGGCTACGGGCCGCGCGGCGAAGGCGCCAGGCGCGCTGGCCGCGGTCTTCCGGCACGGGCGATTCCGTTCGAAGTGTTCCACGTCGCCTCGGTCGGACTGGACCTTCTGCTCGGTGCGCTCGCCTTCGGCGCAGGCCGCGTCTGCGTGCTCGCGCCGGGACTTGGCGCAACCGCCTACGTCGCGGCGTTGCGCGAGCAGATGAAATTCGCCCAGACGATCGCCGGCGCGCTGGGATACGCCGGCGAGCGCTTCTCGGTGATCGAAACCGAGGACGCCGGCGCGCTGGAGGAAGCGCTCTGGGCGCTCGCGCCGGTCCCCGGACCCGCGCCGGCGGCGACGTTCAACTTCGCGGCGGAAAAGCGCAGCACGCTCGATCTGGTGCTCGATCACTTGGCGCGCCATGCGCCGAGCCCGCGCGAGCAGATTGCGCTGCCCGCCGGTGCGCCTTTCGGCACCCTTGCGGTGAACAAGGAAACGTGCACGCTGTGCAAGGCCTGCATCGGCGCCTGTCCGGAGGCGGCGCTGCTCGATTCGCCCGAGGCGCCGGTGCTGCGCTTCATCGAGCGCAACTGCGTGCAGTGCGGACTGTGCGCCCATACCTGCCCTGAGGACGCCATCCGCCTGGTGCCGCGGCTGCTCCTTGGCGCGCAGGCGAAGCAGCCGGTGACGCTGAACGAGGACGAGCCCTTCGGCTGCGTTCGCTGCGGCAAGCCCTTCGGTACCCGCAGGATGGTGGAGCGCATGAGCGCGCGTCTGGGCACGCACTCGATGTTCGCGGGCGGCGGCGCGCTGAGAAGGCTGCAGATGTGCGCCGACTGCCGCGTCGTTGACATGATGACCTCGAAGGACGAGGCGACCATCTTCGACTATACGAAGGGTGCATGAACGAAGCTGCGCTCGAGGCGGAGGAGCTTGCGCGCGCGAGTCTCTACGGCCTGATCGCGCGCCTGTTCTATGGCGCGCCGGACGCCGGGCTGCTTGCCGCCCTGGCGAGCGCGCGCGCTCCGGATCCGGCCTCGCCGCTCGGGCGGGCATGGGCCGAGCTGGTGGCCGCGTGGCGCGACGCGCCGCTCGAAGCGATCGAGGACGAGCACACGGCGCTGTTCATAGGTACCGGCAAGGCCGAGATCACGCCGTACCTGTCGCACTACGTGATCGAGCACAGCGCCGACAATCCGCTGGTGGAGCTGCGCGATCAGCTGGCGCGCTGGGGCATTGCGCGGCGCGAGGGGGCGAACGAGCCGGAAGACCACGTCGCTGCGGTTTGCGAGGTCATGCGGTTTGCTATTGCGGTGCAGCAAAGGCCCTTGCAAGAGCAAGGCGTGTTCTTCAGGCGCTATGTCTATCGCGGCGCGTCAAGGTTTTGCGATGCGGTAACCGCTTCTGAAAAGGCACATTTCTATCGCCACGCCGCCCGTCTGTTCAGGGCGTTTCTGGAGGTCGAGCGCGAGGCGTTCGAGATGGACTGAGAAGACAGTTGAGAAGTGGTCTCAAGATAGGGAAATCAGGGCGCGATTTATTCACAGCAAGCGGCGCCTTTTCTATTGAAAAACAAGAAAGACAAGGGTAAGTTGTGAAACACTGCGCACGCATGTTGCGAATGATTTCACACACGGTGCCCATAAGGCCCAGCGGGTTCTGCAACGGCTACTAGGAGGAGGCGAAAAGTGACTGAGAACAAGCCCCGGCTTTCCCGGAGACAGTTTCTGCTTGGCGTCGGCGCAGGCGGCGCCGCCACTGCGGCGGCGATCGTCGGCGGCAGGACCGCCGGCGAAAAAATCGCGGCGCAGGACAGGCGCCAGACGCGCGGCTATCAGATCACCGCGCATGTCACCAATTACTACCGTACGGCCAAGGTCTGAGGAGGCGCGCCATGCTGCTCACCAGGAAAGCGAACGGAACCGTGGCGCGCGAGGCGCGCCTCGCGCGCGGGCTCGCCGGCGTGCTCGCGAAGACGATGGACCGGCGCACGTTCCTGCGTCGCTCCGGTATCGCGGTCGGTGCCGGTGCGGTCGCGACGCAGCTGCCGTTCCAGATCATGGGCGAGGCGCAGGCGGCGAAGGAAAGCGCCGGCGGCGCAATCGAGGTCAAGCGCACCGTGTGCACGCACTGCTCGGTCGGCTGCGCGATTGACGCGCATGTGCAAAACGGCGTCTGGATCCGCCAGGAGCCGGTGTTCGATTCGCCGATCAACCTCGGCGCGCACTGCGCCAAGGGTGCCTCGGTGCGCGAGCACGGCATCACGCATGACTCGCACCGCCTCAAGTACCCGATGAAGCTCGAGGGCGGAAAGTGGAAGAAGGTCTCCTGGGATCAGGCCTACAAGGAGATCTCCGACAAGCTGCTCAAGATCCGCCAGGAGTCGGGCCCGGATGCGCTGTTCGTGGTGGGCTCCTCCAAGCACAACAACGAGCAGGCGTACCTGCTGCGCAAGTGGGTGTCGCTCTGGGGCACGAACAACTGCGACCACCAGGCGCGCATCTGCCATTCGACCACGGTCGCCGGCGTCGCCCAGACTTGGGGCTACGGCGCGATGACCAACTCCTACAACGACGAGCAGAACTCGAAGTGCCTGTTCTTCCTCGGCTCGAACGCCGCCGAGGCGCACCCGGTCTCGATGCTGCATACGCTGCACGCGCGCGAGAACGGCTGCAAGGTGATCGTCGCCGATCCGCGCTTCACGCGCACCGCGGCGAAAGCCGACAAGTACGTGCGCTTCCGTTCCGGCACCGACGTGCCGCTGCTGTTCGGCATCCTGCACGTCATCTTCAAGAACGGCTGGGAGGACAAGGAGTACATCCGCACCCGCGTCTACGGCATGGACGCGGTGAAGAAGGAGGTCATGGAAAAGTGGTCGCCGGAGCAGGCCTCGGCGGTCACCGGCGCTCCGGTCGCCGACATCGAAGAGGTGGCAAAGATCCTTGCCGAGAACCGGCCCGGGTTCATCATCTGGGCGATGGGGCAGACGCAGCACAACAACGCGAACGGCGTGGTGCGCGCCTCCAACATCCTGATGCTCGCGCTCGGCAACGTCGGACGCTCGGGCGGCGGCTGCAACATCTATCGCGGCCATGACAACGTGCAGGGCGCGACCGACGTCGGGCCGAACCCGGACACCCTGCCAGGCTACTACCCGGTCGCGGTGCCAGGTTCCTGGGCGCACTGGGCGCGGGTCTGGAACGTGGACCTCGACTGGCTGAAGAAGCGCTACGCCTCCGAGGCGATGATGGGCAAGCCCGGCATGACGGTGTCGCGCTGGATTGACGGCGTACTGGAGAAGAACGAGAACATAGACCAGGACCCGAACCTGCGCGCCATCATCTACTGGGGCCATGCGCCGAACAGCCAAACGCGCGGCCCGGACATGCTGCGGGCGATGGAAAAGCTCGACCTGATGGTCGTGATCGATCCGTATCCGTCGGCCTCGGCCGCGATGTTCGCGATGGTGAGGAAGGACGGCGCGTACCTGCTGCCGGCGGCGACGCAGTTCGAGACCGAGGGCTCGTGTACCGCCTCCAACCGCTCGATCCAGTGGCGCGAGCGCGTGATCGAGCCGCTGTTCGATTCGCGCACCGACCACATGATCATGTACCAGCTCGCCGAGAAGCTCGGCTTCGCCGACCAGCTCGTCGGCAAGCGCGGCGACAAGCAGAACATCCGGTTGGTGAAGGGCAAGGGCGGAATGCTCGAGCCCTCGATGGAGGACACGCTGCGCGAGATCAACCGCGGCGCGTGGACGATCGGCTACACCGGCCAGTCGCCCGAGCGCATCCAGGCGCACATGCGCAACATGCACCTGTTCGACGTGAAGACGCTGCGCTGCAAGGGCGGCAAGGACGCGAAGACCGGTTACGACCTGACGGGCGACTACTACGGGCTGCCGTGGCCGTGCTACGGCAAGCCGGAGCTGAAACACCCCGGCACGCCGAACCTGTACGACACGTCCAAGCCGATGATGGACGGCGGCGGCACGTTCCGCGCCCTGTTCGGCGTGGAGCGCGACGGCGTGAACCTGCTCGCCGAGGACGGCGTGCATCCGAAGGGCTCCGACATCACCACCGGGCACCCGCAGTTCGACCACGTGCTGCTCAAGAAGCTCGGCTGGTGGGACGAGCTCACCGAGGAGGAGAAGAAGGAGGCCGAGGGCAAGACCTGGGCGACCGATCTCTCCGGCGGCATCATTCGCGTCGCGATGAAGAACCACGGCTGCCACCCGTTCGGCAACGCCAAGGCGCGCGCGGTGGTGTGGAACTTCCCGGACGCGATCCCGCAGCATCGCGAGCCGCTGTTCAGCCCGCGGCCGGATCTGGTCGAGAAGTACCCGACGCACGACGACGTGAAGGTGTTCTGGCGGCTGCCGACGCTGTTCAAGACCGTGCAGCAGAACGCGGTGAAGGAGGGCATGCACAAGAAATTCCCGCTTATCCTCACCTCCGGGCGGCTGGTCGAGTACGAGGGCGGCGGCGAGGAGACGCGCTCCAACCCGTGGCTGGCGGAACTGATGCAGGACAACTTCGTCGAGATCCACCCGAAGACCGCAGCCGAGCGCGGCATCCGCAACGGCGAGTACGTCTGGGTAAGCACGCCGGGCCGCAATCCGGACGGCTCACATGTGCGCATCAAGGTCAAGGCGAAGGTGACCGAGGCCGTCGGCCCGGACACGGTGTTCGTCCCGTTCCACTTCTCCGGCTGGTGGCAGGGCAAGGACATGTTGCCCTTCTACCCCGAGGGAGCCGCCCCGATCGTGCGCGGCGAGGCGGTGAACACTGCGACCACCTACGGCTATGACCGGGTGACGATGATGCAGGAAACGAAGACCACGCTGTGCCAGGTCGAGAGGGCATAAGGAGAACGCCATGGCGAGAATGAAATTCCTGTGCGACGCCGAGCGCTGCATCGAGTGCAACGGCTGCGTCACGGCCTGCAAGAACGAGAACGAGGTGCCGTGGGGCGTCAACCGCCGCCGCGTGGTCACCATCAATGACGGCGTCGTCGGCGCCGAGAAGTCCATCTCGGTCGCGTGCATGCACTGCTCGGACGCACCTTGCATGGCGGTGTGCCCGGTGGATTGCTTCTACAAGACCGAAGACGGCGTCGTCCTGCACGACAAGGACCTGTGCATCGGCTGCGGTTACTGCTTCTATGCCTGCCCGTTCGGTGCGCCGCAGTTCCCGCAGGCGGGCGCCTTCGGCCTGCGCGGCAAGATGGACAAGTGCACGTTCTGCGCCGGCGGACCGGAGCCTGACCGTTCGGAGACCGAGTTCCGCAAGTACGGCCGCAACCGGCTCGCCGAGGGCAAGCTCCCGGCTTGCGCCGAGATGTGCTCGACCAAGGCGCTCCTGGGCGGCGACGGCGACGTGATCGCCGACATCTACCGCGAGCGCGTCATGCGGCGCGGCCGCGGGCCGGAGGCCTGGGGTTGGGGTACGGCGTACGGGTTGCCGGGCAGGGGCGGTGCGGCGCCGGCTCCGGCTCCAGCTCAGACCGGGGGCAAGTCGTGAGAGGCATGGCCATTGCGCTCGCCGCGGCGGCGGCGTTGGGGCTCGGCGGCTGCATGGAAGTCGAGCAGACTATCGCGCCCCCGAAGGCGGGCAAGTACCAGGGCAAGCCGGACACTCCGCCGTGGGCGAACGAGCCGCTTGCACACGAACGCGCGAAGTGGACCAAGGGCGATCGGGCGAGCTGGGAGACGCAGATCAAGACCCGGCAGCTCGCGCAGCACGAGGACAGGCGGATCTACCAGTAGCCCCGGGCCGAGAGGTGAAGGCACGGCCCGGGGCCGCGCATCGGAGCGGACCTGCCGGTTGCCTGATGCGGGCGAACCAGGAGAGACCGAAATGGCGAGGATGAGCAGGACCTGTGTTGCCGCGGCGTTTGCGCTTTGCGCGGCGGCGGCATTTGCGCAAGGCACGGCACCGGTCGCGCCGGGCGAGGATCCGCTCGCGAAGGAGCAGCGCGAGCGGGCGAAGGTGCAGCCGGGCAACAACCAACCGGTGTGGAGCGAGGTGAGGTCTGGCCAGCCGAACTACACCAGCATCCCGGGTCGCGAGGCAGGCGTGCTGATCCAGCCGCAGGCGCGCTTCATCGGCCAGGAGCGCTTCTCCACCGCAGGCGAAGCCTGGAGGCAGTTCCGCAACGGGCCGCTCACCTTTTGGGGCGGTTGGCTGCTTGTCCTCGTCACGCTCGCGATCGCCGCCCTTTATTTCGCGAAGGGGCCGATCCGGCTGCACGAAAAACCGACCGGGCGCCTGATCGAGCGCTTCACGCCCGCGGAACGCTGGGCGCACTGGACGATGGGTATTTCGTTCGTGGTACTCGGCATCACCGGCCTCATCATGCTCTTCGGCAAGCATGTGTTGCTGCCGGTGATCGGCTACACGCTGTTCGCCTGGCTCAGCGCGCTGGCGAAGAACCTGCACAATTTCGTCGCGCCGCTGTTCATCGCGAGTCTTCTGGTCTTCATCGTCATGTACGTGAAGGACAATCTGCCGAAGGCCTACGACTTCGCCTGGTTTGGAAAGGTGATTGGCTTTTTCTTCCGCGGCGAGCACATACCCTCGGGCCGCTTCAACGCGGGCGAGAAGGCGTGGTTCTGGGGTGGGGTGGTGGTGCTGTGCCTCATCGTCAGCGTGTCGGGACTCGTCCTCCTGTTCCCGAACTTCGAACAACTGCGCACCACGATGCAGCAGGCGCACGTCGTGCACGCGGTCGCGGCGCTGCTGGTCATCGCCGCCGCGCTCGGACACATCTACATGGGCACGATCGGCGTCGAGGGCGCCTACCAGTCCATGCGCACCGGCTATGTGGACGAGGTCTGGGCGAAGGAGCACCACCTTTACTGGTACGAAGAGGTGACGTCGGGCAAGGCGAGCGCCGCGGCGGGCGCGGTGCCGCAGGCTTCGCACTGACGATCCGAACGCACGGGAGGACGACGTGAACAGGCAATCGGGACTGGTTTGGGTGCTGGCGGCGGGACTGACTCTGGGCTCGCTCGCCGCGGTGCAGGCGAAGTTGCCGCCGGCGCCGCCGAAGAGCGAGGAAGAAAAGAAGGCGGAGGCCGAGAAGGCCGCTGCGGCAAAAGCGAAGGAGGCCGAGGCGCTCAACCGGGCGATGGACAAGGCGGTCGCCAACTACAAGAAGAACAAGGGAATGGCGGCGGAAACCAAGCCTGCGCCGCAGGCCCAGGCGGCGAAGAAATAAGACGGTGAGCGCCGTGAGACGCGCCGCGATCGCGGTTTCGGGAGCGGCGCTTCTCGCCGGCTGCCAGACAATGCCGCCGGATGCCCCGCGCGCGATCGCGCACCTGGAGCCGACCAGGGGCAACAAGGCTTCCGGCACGGTGCACTTCTACCAGCTTGACGGGCGCGTCCGGGTGGTGGCGAAGGTGAGCGGCCTCGTCCCCGGGCGCGAGCACGGATTCCACATTCACGAAGCGGGTGACTGCAGCTCGGGCGACGGCATGAGCACGAAGGGCCACTTCAACCCCTACGGCAGGCCGCACGGGCATTTCAGCAGCCCGCAACGCCATGCCGGCGACCTGCCGGCGCTCAAAGCCGACGCGAGCGGCTTCGGCGGACTCGAAGTGGCGCTCGACCAGATCACGGTGACGCCGGGAGCGGCGAGCATCGCCGGCCGCGGCCTGATCGTGCACGCCGATCCCGACGACTACCGCACGCAACCGACCGGCAACGCGGGCGCGCGCATCGCCTGCGGGGTGATCCGGCGCGGCTGACCGAACAACCCGGAGGGTGAGGGAGAGAGGGCGCCGCAAGGCGCCCTTTTTTTCCGGGGGTCCGTCAGGAAAAATCGCGCCGGGCGACTCAGAGTACCGCCTTGGCGAGCAGCGCGACGCCCACGACCAGAAGGATGAACTGACCGAGCGCCATGACGGTTTCGCCGGTCTCGCTCTTCATCCACGCGGGAGGCGGACGGCCCTCGCGGGGTATGAGCTTGTACATCATGAAGCCGGAGACGATCAGGCAGACAATGCCGCTCAGAAAGAGAACGACGCCCGCAAAATTCATGCGGCGATTGTGCGAGATATTGGCGTAAACGTTCCATGCGCATGGGTGGCGTGGCGTGTAGCCGCCGCATAAACGGTTAAAGCTGATCGGGCGCGCGCAGGCGGTAGCCGACTCCGAGTTCGGTCAGGAGGTAGCGCGGCCGCGCCGGATCGGCCTCAAGACGTCGGCGCAGCTTGCGCACGAAAACCCGCAAGTACTGGATGTCGTCGCGATGTGCCGGCCCCCAGACCTCCTCGAGCAATTGCCGGTGGGTGACCACCTTGCCCGCATGCGTCACCAGTACCTGTAGCAGCCGGTATTGCTTGGGCGAGAGGCGAACCTCGGCGTTGTCCACCCGGACCAGACGCCGCGCGAGATCCACCTGAAGACCACCGACGCGATACACCGGCTCGGGCGAGTCGCTTTCGATCCGGCGCCGCAGCGCGGCCCTGATGCGCGCCAGCAGCTCCGGCATGCCGAAGGGCTTCACCACATAGTCATCCGCGCCGAGCTCGAAGGCGCGCACCTTCTCGCCTTCGCGATTGCGCACCGACAGGATGAAGACCGGAATGCGCGACCATTCGCGCAGCTCGCGCAGAACCTCGATGCCCTCCCGGTCCGGCAACCCGAGGTCGAGGACTACGAGATCAGGCTGCCCCGAGACCATGGCGCGCAGCGCTGCCTCTGCGCTCGCCGCCTCGAGCACGGCGTAGCCGTGGCCTTCCAGCCCGAGACGCAGGAACTTGCGGATCTGCGGCTCGTCGTCCACGACGAGGATGCGTGCCGCGATTTCAGTCATCGCTGAACGCCTCGGCGAGCGCGGAGGGTTCCGGCAACGGCAGGCGCATGCGCAGGGTCGTGCCTCGGCCCGGCCCCGCGCTCAGGGCCGCGACAGAACCCCCATTTGCCTCGACGAACGCGCGGCAAATGGCAAGCCCGAGCCCGGCGCCCCCTGACGCGCGCTCCGGGCCCCCGGGACAGCGGTAGAACGCCTCGAAGATGCGCTCCAGATCTTGCGGCGGAACCCCGGCGCCCGAATCGGTGACGTCGAGCACGACTTCGCCCTTTTCCAGTCGCGCGGCGATTCGCACCGGCGAGCCCGCCGGCGTGTGCTTCGCGGCGTTGTCGAGCACATTGGCGAGGGCGTGCTCCATGAGGAACAGATCGAGCCTGAGCATCGGCAGGTCGGGCGGCAGCGCGACCTCGACCGCATGATGCTCGAGCGCCTTGCGCTTGCGGCGCAGCGCTGCATCCACGATGTCCGCAAGCTCGACCAGCTCCAGGCGCGGTGCGATCTGCCCCGCGCGGATGCGCGTCAGGTCGAGAAGGTTCTCGATGTAGCTCGCCAGGCGCTCGGCTTCGTCGCGGATCGCGGCGGTCAGCTCGCAGCGCACCTTCGGGTCGCCGCCCTCGGCGAAGCTCTCCAGCGCGCTTGCCGATCCGAGGATCGCGGCGAGCGGGGTCTGCAGGTCATGCGATACCGAGTTGAGCAGCGCCTCGCGCAGCGCTTCGCCCTGCGCTCTCAGGCGCGCGTCGGCGATCTCGCGCCGCAGGCGCGCCCGCTCGATGGCGAGCGCGGCGTGGCCGAGCAGGGCCTTGGCGAGTTGCCGATCCGCCGGCGCGCCTGGCTCGCGCGCCACGAGCACGCCGACGCGCCCCTGCGCGGTGGCGAGGAGCTCCAGGCGCCAGCCGCTCACCGGAGCGTCCGCCGCGTTCATGAGCCGCTCGGCGGCATGGCGCAGCGGCTCGGGCAACGCGCTGTCGTCGCCGAGCGCCGCCGCGACCGCGAGCCGCCCCTCCTCGGGCAGCAGCAGCCAGATCGGCCGGCCGAGATGCGGCGCAAGGTGTTCGAGGATCACGCCATGCAGTTCGCTGTCGGTCGCGCTCCCCGCCAGCCGCTCGGTAAAGGCAAGCAGTTGCGCAATACTCTGCTGCTGCCGCCGTGCCTCGATCGCGCGCGCGTGCGCGTTCGCCGCAAGCCGGCTGGTGAACGCGGCCACGATCACGAATACCGCCAGATCGGCGACATTCTGCGCGTCGGCGACCCGGAAGCTGAAGATCGGGGAATAAAAGAAGAAGCTCGTCGCCGCGATGCTCAGCAGCGCGGCGAACAGCGAGGGCCAGAAGCCCCAGATCGCGGCGCTCGCCACCACCGCCGCGAGGAAAAGGATGGAGACATGCGGAAGAGCCGTGAGACGGGTCAGAGCGTGTGCGGCGAGGGCCACCACCGCAACGAGCGCCGCGCTCATCAGGTACGGGGTTGCGCTGTTTATCGAACGGATATGCAAGGCGGCGTCGGAGAGCATGGAACGGTAATGCGGCATCCGACGAGAATTCCCTCAGGAGGCCGCCATGAACACCAGCGCGATACTCATCTTCGTCGGTGCCGTTTGCCTGCTGCTCGGCGTGCTTACCATATACAAGACCGTGCCACGCGAAGGCAAGCCGCCGACTGTCTGGACCAGCACAGAAGCGCGCGCGACCGGCATGGCGATGCTCGTGCTCATCCTCCTTCTCGGCGGCCTGACCATGCTGCTCAAGGGCATTTTCTAGGCTCCCCGCCGGAATCGCGGCGTGCGGGCACCGGCCATTTCGTATCCCTGAGGCGCGCAAGCTTCCCGCCGCGCCAGCGGTGCGCGCTTGCAGAGCTTCGGCGATAAACCGCTTCTATCGCACGCCCTCGACGATGACCGCCTTCGTATCGGCCGCCTTCAGCCGCATAGCGAGCAGCGGCGCGTACTCGGGCGAGTGATACCAGCGGCGCGCATCCTCGACCGACGGGAATTCGAGCACCACCAGGCGCTTCGGCACCCAGTCGCCCTCCTTCGGCTCAAGCGCGCCCCCGCGCACCAGATACCTTCCCCCGAAACGTGCAATGGTCTCCGGCACACGCTTGCGGTACTCCTCGAAGAGTGCGGCGTCCTTCACGTTCACCTCGGCGATGACGTAGCCGGCCATGGCGTCTCCTTTTGGTCGTGGTGGCGAGGCGGCGAGGTTAACGATGCCGCAGGCCCTTGCGCAAGCGCTACCGCGCCGCACGCTCCTCCGGCGGTTTCACGCCGCGGAAGGCCGCGAGCAGCATCACGTCGTAGGCGATCTTCAGCGCGCCGCAGAGCACGAGCGGCCAGGCAAGGAGCCCGGCCGAGAAGAGCGCGCCGGAGAGCGCGGGACTGGCGGCTGCGGCGAGGCTGCGCGGCACCGCGGTCACGCTCGCCGCAGCCGGGCGCTCGGCCGGCGTCACCACCGCCATCACATAGGACGAGCGCGCCGGCACGTCCATCTGGGCAAGGAACGAGCGCACGAGCAGCAGAACGAGCGCGGCCTCGACGGTGCCCGCGAACGCGGCGGCGATGAGGCACGCGCTCGACGGAATGTGCGTGAATACCATCGTATTGACCAGACCGGCGCGCGCTCCGATCCAGGCCGCGACCGGAAAAGACGTCGCTGCGAGCAGGCCGCTCGCGAAGAAGAACTGGCTCGCGGCGGCGAGCGAGAGCTCGAAGCGCTCGAACAGCCAGAGCGCGAGCAGCGACTGCACCGCGAATCCGCCGGCGAAGGCGTCCAGGCTGAACAGCGCCGCCAGGCGCCAGACGATGCGGCGCGAGGGCCCGAGCGGGGCGGCGGGCTGTCGCGCCCGCTCGCGCGAGGCGGGGACACCGCGGTAGGCGAGCCCGCCGGCCACGCCCAGCGCCGCGTAGCAGACAAAGAGGAGCTCGAGCGCGTCGAGCCGCTCCATGCCGAACGGTGCGAGCCATTCGGGCGCGGCGGCGAAGAGCGAGCCGACGGCACCCGCGAGTGCGCCGATGAGGCTGTAGCGCGCGAAGGTGCCGGTGCGCTGCGCCGGCGGCACCGCGCCGGCGAGCACCGCGTGCTCGATCGGAACGAACGGACTCGCGCTGCCTCCGGCCGGATTGATGGTGCCGACGAAAGCGACCAGCCACAGCACCCACGCCGCGCTCGCGGCGGCATACGCGAGCCCGGTCGCGACCATGAGCAGCGAGACGGCGAAGAGCAACCGCCGGTGGTCATGGCGGGCGCCGAGCCAGCCCATGGCGAGGGTGAGCAGCGCCGAGCCGAGGAGCGCAAGCGTCGCGACCAACCCCACCTCGAATGCCGTCATGCCGAGCGCGGTGAGATATACCGGCAGGATGACCGCGACAAAGCCGTCGCCAAAGTCGCGCATCGCCCGCGCGGCGAGGATTGCGCGTACCGCCCGCGGAGGGACGCCCGCCATCGCTGTCAGCGCGCCGTCAGCAGCGTCGTCGCGAGGCCTGCGGCCGCGCAGGCGCCGATCACCGGGATGATTCCCGCCTTGTAGCGGAAGAGCGCGACGAAGGCGACGGCACCGATCGCGGCGGAAACCGGCTCGAAGCCGCCTTCCCAGCCGCGCGGCCAGAGCACATGCCAGGCGAAGAAAAGCGCGAGGTTCACCACCACGCCGACCACCGCCGCCGTGATGCCGGTGAGCGGCGCGCTGAACTTCAGGTTGCCGTGCGTCGTCTCGACGAACGGCGCGCCGGCGAAGATGAAGACGAAGGAAGGCAGGAACGTGAAGAAGGCGGCGACGACGCCTCCCGCGATTCCCGCGAGCCCGGGCGCGTCCGGGCCGAAGACCTGCGCGCCCCAGGCGCCGACGAAGCCGACGAAGGCCACGATCATGATGAGCGGGCCGGGCGTCGTCTCGCCGAGGGCGAGGCCGTCGATCATCTGCGCGGCGGTGACCCAGCGGAAGTCCTCCACCGCCGCCTGAAAGACGTACGGGAGCACCGCATAGGCGCCGCCGAAGGTGACCAGCGCCGCCTTGGTGAAGAACCACGCCATCTGCGTGAGCGTGCCCTCCCAGCCGAAGACGGCCGCGAGCCCGCCGATCGCCGCCGCCCAGATCGTGAGGCCCGTGCCGACCGCACGCGCAAGACGCGCCCAGGTAAAGCGCGCGTGCTCCGGCGTCGGTGCACCCTCGTCAACCAACGCCGCGCCGCCCGCGGCAGCCGCCGGAGCGTGAGCGGAGCCGGAACGGAATACCTGTGGTGCGAACCGACCGCCGAAATAGCCGGCGAGTCCGGCCGCAATGACGATCGCCGGAAACGGCACATCGAAGGCGAAGATCGCGACAAACGCCGCCGCCGCGAGCCCCCACAGCGCCGGATGCCTGAGCGCTCTGGACCCTATGCGCCAGGCTGCGGTGAGCACGATCGCCACCACCGCCGGCTTGATGCCGTAGAAGATTCCGGCGACCAGTGGTACGTTGCCCCAGACGAGATAGATCCAGGCGAGCGCGATCAGGATGAAGACCGACGGCAGCACGAAGAGCACGCCGGCAGCGATGCCGCCCCAGGTTCGGTGCATCAGCCAGCCGATGTAGGTCGCGAGCTGCGTCGCCTCCGGACCCGGCAGCAGCATGCAGTAGTTGAGCGCGTGCAGGAACCGGCTTTCCGAGATCCAGCGCCGGCGCTCGACCAGCTCGGCGTGCATGATCGCGATCTGCCCGGTCGGACCGCCGAAGCCGATGAAGCCGAGCTTGAGCCAGAAGAGCAGTGCCTCTGCGAAACTGACCGCGGGAACGGGCACCGCGCTCATCGCGGTCGCTCCGGTCGCACGGCCGCTTTCCACGCCCTGTGCCCCTGCGCGAGAAAGCAGGCATTGCCCGCCGCCTTGCGCATGCACACGGGATCGAAGGCCGGGGGAGGAAAGTGCGGCGCGTCCATGGCTCTCTCCTCAGGAGATCGGCAGAGCTTGGACGCACCGGCGTCTTGGGCCGCGCCGCGGCCGACGCGGGGAGCCTGCAATCCCCGCAGCAGGCAAAGGGTGCGCCCGGTCCCGCATGATGTCAACTTCCCCTGCCGGCCTGCGGCCGGTGCAGCCACGCGAGCGCCGCTCCCAGCGTCTCGCGCGTGCCCGCGTTCGCGGCGTCGTAGCCGGGCAGTCGCCCGACCGCAGCGGCGAACTCGGCGCCGCGCAGCGCCTGCAGCAGCACCTGAAAAGGCGCCTCGCGCAGCGACCTGCGGGGCAGCGCCAGGTAGTAGCGCTCGGTCGCGAGCGGAACGAACTCCAGGCCGTGGCGCGCCGCTGCCGCGCGCAGCCCGAAACCGGCATCCGCGCGGCCTTCGGCCACCGCCGCCGCGACCAGGAGGTCCACGTCCTCCTGCGACGCGCTTGAGGGGCGGTTGAAGAACCGGATACCGGGGCGCGCGAGGTCGCGCACCCCGCGCACCCTTGCGCCGGGCCGCACGATGATGCCCTGCTCGCGCGCCACGAAATGCACCAGCTGGTGCCGGCGCGGATCGAGGCAGCGCCCGAGCGCCGCCGCGGCGGCGGCGGCGCGGGGTAGCGCGTCGGCGACGTGAAATCCGGCGGCGTCGCACTCGCCACGCGCGAGCGCGGCGAGGCTTTCCTCGGCGCCGCGAAACGACAGTTCGAGGCGCAGCCGCGCCTCGCAGACGCGCGCGAGCAGCGGCAGCGCGAGGTCGTGGCTGGCGTGCAGGGCAAGACGCGGCCGCTCGCGCGATTCGCCGGCCTCGAACAGCGCGCTCAGCTCCCGCCGCAGGCGCGCGAGCGGCGCCTCGAGCGCGCCTTTGACGCGCGCATCGGCGTCGAGGACTCTGCGGCCGAACTCGGTCAGCCGCGCGCCGCGGCCGCGCTGCAGTTCGACGAGCGGCATGCCGAACGCTCGGGCGCCCTCGCCGAGCAATCCCCAGGCGTGGCGGTACGAAACGCCGGCGGCGCGCGCCGCCTCGGCGAGGGAGGTCGCGCGCTCGAGCGCCCCGAGCAGCGCGAGCAGCGCCTCGCCGCGCTGCGGCGCGAGTACGCCGCCGGCGAGCCACTGGACCCTGACCTGAGGCCGGAATGCCATATGCAGATTCTTGCCTATTCAACCTGCATTTCCGCTTGGGTTAGAGTGATATTGACACAGGGGTTATGCAAACACAAACATATCCATGAGAGAAATCGCGGAAGCAGCGCGCGAAGCGGCGGCGCTCGTCGCCGGCGCCGATCCGGCGCTCGCCGGCATCGTGGTGCTGAGCCTTCAGGTGAGCCTCTCGGCGGTTTGCGCGGCGACGCTCGTCGCGTTGCCGCTCGGCGCGCTGCTCGCGGTCGGGCGCTTCCCCGGCCGGCGGGCGCTCATCGTGCTGCTCAACGCCTTCATGGGGTTGCCGCCGGTGGTGGTCGGGCTGCTCGTCTATCTGGTTCTCTCGCGTGCCGGTCCGCTGGGCGAGCTGGGGTTGCTCTTCACCCCTGGCGCGATGGTGATCGCGCAGACGCTGCTCGTGCTGCCGATCATCGCCGCCCTCTGTCGCCAGGCGGTCGAGGACGCATGGCGCGAGTACGCAGAACAGTTGCGCTCGCTCGGCGCGAGCGATGCCCGCGCGGCGCTGACGCTGGTGTGGGACACCCGCTTCTCGCTGGTCACCGCGGTGCTCGCCGGGCTGGGGCGCGCGCTCTCGGAAGTCGGCGCGGTGCTCATCGTCGGCGGCAACATTGACGGCGTCACCCGGGTGATGACCACCGCGATCGCGCTCGAGACCTCGAAGGGGGATCTGGCGCTCGCGCTCGCGCTCGGCTTCATTCTGATCGCGCTGGTGACGCTGCTGAACGCTGCGGCGCAGGTCGTCAAGGAAGCCGCCGAGCGGCGCTACGGCTGATGGCGAACGACGGCCGCATCCTGCCGCTGGTGCTGCGCGAGGTCGGCTTTCGCGCCGGGGGGCGCACGATTCTCGCCGGCATCTCGGCGACGATCGAGGCGGGGCCGGCCACGATCATCCTCGGGGCGAACGGCGCCGGAAAGAGCGTGCTGATGCGCCTGATGCACGGATTGCTCGCGCCGACCACGGGCGAAGTGTCGTGGAACGGGCTGAGCAGCGAGGCGGCGCGGCGCCGGCAGGCGATGGTGTTCCAGCGCCCGGTGCTGCTACGCCGCTCGGCGCTCGCCAACGTGACCTACGCCCTCGCGCTGGCGGGTGTCGCAGCCGCCGGGCGCGAGGCTCTGGCGCTGGAGGCGCTGCGCGAAGTGGGGCTCGCGGGCGTCGCGCACCGGCCGGCGCGCGTGCTCTCCGGCGGCGAGCAGCAGCGGCTTGCGCTTGCCCGCGCCTGGGCGCTGCACCCTGAGGTGCTGTTCCTCGACGAGCCGACCGCCAACCTCGATCCGGGCGCGACGCGCGAAATCGAGACCGTGATCCGCGCCTTCGACGCCGCCGGCACGAAGATCATCATGTCCACGCACAATCTCGCGCAGGCGCGGCGCCTGGGCGACGAGGTGCTCTACTTGCACGAGGGGCGGCTCGCCGAGCGCGCCCCGGTCGAGGAGTTCTTCCGCCGGCCCGCCTCGGCCGAGGCGGCCGCATTCCTCAAGGGCGAGCTGCCGTGGGCGTGATCGCAGGCGCGGTGCTTGCGCTCCTGCTTGTCGCACCGGTGCGCGCCGAGGAGCGGTTCATCACCGTCGCCTCGACCACCTCGACCGAGCAGTCGGGGCTGTTTCGCCACCTGCTGCCGCTGTTCGAGAAAAAGGCCGGGATCCAGGTGCGCGTGGTCGCGCTCGGCACCGGGCAGGCGCTCGATCTCGGGCGCCGGGGCGATGCCGACGTGGTGCTGGTGCACGCGCCGGAGCTGGAAGAGAAGTTCGTCGCCGAAGGCTGGGGAGTGAGGCGCCACCCGGTGATGTACAACGACTTCGTCGTGCTCGGCCCGAAGAGCGATCCGGCGCGGATCGCCGGAACGAAAGACGCCGCCGAGGCGTTTAGGAAGATCCGCGCTGCGCGGGCGCCGTTCGTCTCGCGCGCCGATCGCAGCGGCACGCACCTCGCCGAGCTGGAACTCTGGCGGGCCGCCGGCATTGACATCGCCAGAGAAAAGGGTCCCTGGTACCGCGAAACCGGCTCCGGCATGGGGCCGGCGCTCAATACCGCATCCGCCCTGAACGCGTACCTCCTCGCCGATCGCGGCACCTGGCTTGCGTTCCGGAACCGCGGCGAGCTGGCGATCCTCGTCGAGGGCGATCCGCGCCTGTTCAACCAGTATGGAGCGATCCTCGTCAATCCCGCCCGGCACCCGCACGTAAAGGAAGCCTGGGGCCGGCAGTTCATCGAGTGGCTGGTGTCGCCGCAGGGACAGACGGCGATCGCGGCCTACCGGATCGCGGGCGAGCAGCTTTTCTTTCCGAACGCGGCGCGCTGAGGCGCGCCTTGCCGCCCGGGCGCCGCCGCGGCGTTTTACGATACATTCGGGTTTCCTCGCCGCAGCCCGGCCTGCGCGAAGGGGGCCACCCTCCATGAGCAGGCGTATCCGCTTCGATCGCAACGAACTCGCGGGCAGCTTCGGCGACATCGGCACCGACCTGCCGCTGATCGTCGGCATCGTGCTCGCCGCCGGGCTGGACAGCGCCAGCGTCTTCACCGTGTTCGGCGCGCTCCAGATCCTCACCGGACTGGTCTACGGCCTGCCGATGCCGATGCAGCCGCTGAAGGCGATGGCGGTCATCGTCATCACGCAGAAGGTGAGCGGGGAAGTGCTCTATGGTGCGGGAATCGCGGTCGGGTTCGCGATGCTGCTGCTCACGATCACCGGGGCGCTGCGCCTGCTGGTGCGCTGGATTCCCGTCTGCGTCGTGCGCGGCGTGCAGTTCGGGCTGGGGCTGGCGCTTGCTCATCTGGCGCTGCGCAGCTACGTACCGTCGCTCGGCGTGCCGGGTTACGCGCTCGCGGCAGCGTGCACGCTGCTGGTGCTGCTCCTGTGGGACAACCGGCGCTTTCCGCCTGCCTTGCTGGTCGTCGGACTCGGCGTCGCGTTCGCCCTGGCGTCCGGGGTCTCGATCGAGACGATCGCGCGGGGAATCGCGTTCACGCCGCCCGCGCTGCACGCACCCGGCCTGGACGACATCCTGACCGGGTTTCTCATTCTTGCGCTGCCGCAGCTTCCGCTTTCGCTTTCCAATGCGATCATCGCCACCGAGCGCACCGTGCGCGATCTGTTTCCGCACCGGCCGGTCACCGTGGAGCGCATCGGCCTGACCTACTCGGCGGTGAACATCGTCGCGCCCTTCTTCGGCGGGATTCCGGTGTGCCACGGCTGCGGCGGGCTGGCCGGGCACTACGCGTTCGGCGCGCGCACCGGCGGCGCGGTGATCCTCTACGGAGCCTACTATGTGGTGCTCGGGCTGTTTCTCAGCGGACCGCTGCACGAGGTGTTGAAGCTCTTTCCGCAGCCGGTGCTCGGCGTGCTGCTGTTCTTCGAGGCGCTCGCGCTGCTCGCCCTGCTGCGGGACCAGGCGGCGAACGCGCGCGATCTGACGCTGGCGCTGTTCGTCGGCGTGCTCGCCTTCGCCCTGCCGCACGGCTTCCTCGTCGCCCTGGTCGCGGGAACGCTCGTGTTCTACGGGTTGCGGCGCTTCGGCGCCGGGGCGCCGGAACGCTCGGAGCGGTGAGACGCCGCAACGCCGGCGGCCGATGGTGTAAGCTGCGCGACCCCGATTCGACCAAATGTCCCGCGAGGCTCGCATGAGCGACTACTATGAATCCGAGGACCTGAAGAAATTCGGCGCCATCGGCCGGCACGCCCGCCCGCTCGCCGACAGCTTTTTCAAGTACTACCAGGAGGCGACCGGGGCGGAAGGTGCGCTGACACGCCGCGAAAAGGCGCTGATCGCGCTCGCCCTCGCACACGCGCAGAAATGCCCCTACTGCATCGACGCCTGGACGACCGCGTGCCTGGAGGCGGGAGCAAACCCGGAGCAGATGATGGAGGCGGTGCATGTCGCCGCGGCGATGCAGGCCGGAATCACGCTGGTGCACGCGGTGCAGATGCACAACCACCTCGAACGGCTGGTCCTTTGAAGCGCGTCGCTGTTCTGCGCAAGGCGCAGCCCGCCGCGAAATACGATTTCGAGGCGCTGCTGCGCGCGCGCGGGATCGAGCTGCCGCCGCTGGCGATCGAGACCCTGCAGGTCAACATCACCAGGATGTGCAACCAGGCCTGCCGCCATTGCCACGTGGATGCGTCGCCGGCGCGCACCGAGATGATGGCGCCGGAGGCGATCGAGCGGTGCCTGGAGATCCTCGCGCGGCATCCGGCGATCGCGACGCTGGACATCACCGGCGGCGCGCCGGAGCTGCACCCGCAGTTCGACACGCTCGTCGCGCGCGCAGCCGCGCTCGGCAAGCGCGTGATCGTGCGGCACAACCTCACGGTACAGGCGGACGGCAATCCGCGCACCGGCGAGTCGAAGGCGTATCTGCCGGAGTTCTTCGCGCGGCATCGTGTCGAGGTGGTCTGCTCGCTGCCTTACTACCAGGAGTACTTCACCGACGCGCAGCGCGGCGCCGGCGTCTTCGCCAAGAGCATTGAGGCGCTGCGCCGGCTCAATGCCGTAGGCTACGGCGCGGCTGCGAGCGGCCTGGTGCTCAATCTCGTGTACAACCCGGTGGGGCCGTATCTGCCGCCGCCGCAGGCGAGCCTGGAGGCGGACTACAAGCGGGAGCTTGGGGCGAAGTTCGGCATCGTGTTCAACCGGCTCTACACGATCACCAACATGCCGATCAACCGCTTCCGGCTCCATCTGGACAAGTCGGGGCAATACGAAGCGTACATGGACCGGCTGCTTGCCGCCTTCAATCCGGCCGCGGCCGAGGGGGTGATGTGCCGCACCCTGCTCAGCGTCGGCTGGGACGGCCGCATCTACGACTGCGACTTCAATCAGATGGCCGAGCTGCGTGCGGTGGGCGCCGGTGGCAGGCCGCTCGGCATCTTCGACTTCGACTACGGCGAGGCGCTCGCGCGCCGCATCCGCTTCGCCGGGCATTGTCTGGGCTGTACCGCCGGTGCGGGCAGCTCCTGCGGGGGCGCGATCGCCTGACAGTGCGGTAAAGTCCGCGGTGCGATGAAAGTCTTCGGGTTCGCGGGCTGGTCGGGCAGCGGCAAGACGACGCTGATCGAGGCGCTGATCCCGCGCTTCGTGCAGCGCGGGCTGCGGGTGTCGCTCATCAAGCATGCGCACCACACGTTCGACGTGGACCAGCCGGGCAAGGACTCGTATCGCCACCGGCAGGCGGGCGCCTCCGAAGTCCTCGTCACGTCCTCGCGCCGCTGGGTGCTGATGCACGAGCTGCGCGGGGCGCCCGAGCCGGCGTTCGAGGAGCAGTTGCGGCGCCTTTCGCCTTGCGACCTGGTGCTCGTCGAGGGTTTCAAGTTCGCGCCGATCCCGAAGCTGGAGGTCTGGCGCGCCGCGACCGGGGAAGCGCTGCTGCACCCGAACGACCCGCACATCGTCGCGGTGGCGAGCGACGCACGCGTGCACACGGACCTGCCGTTGCTCGATCTCAACGATCACGCAGGCGTCGCGGCCTTCATCCTCAAGTACCTGGAGCTCGCGTGACCAAGGGCCTGCTGTCGGTGGACGAGGCGCTGGAAGTGCTGCTCGCCGGCGCGCGGCCGGTGGCGGACATCGAGCAGGTACCGACCCTTGCCGCCTGCGGTCGCGTGCTCGCGCGCGCGCAGACCTCGGCGATGGACGTGCCGCCGATGGACAACAGCGCGATGGACGGCTACGCGGTGCGCTCGGCCGACGTGCGCGCGCCCGACACGCGGCTCGAAATCGCGCAGCGCATCGCCGCGGGGGCGGTCGGCGCGCCGCTCGCGCCCGGCACGGCGGCGCGCATCTTCACCGGCGCGCCGATTCCGCCGGGCGCGGACGCGGTCGTCATGCAGGAGTTCTGTGCCGCCGACGGCGACGCGGTGGTGATCAAGAGGGTACCGAAGCCGGGCGACTGGATCCGGCGCACCGGATCCGACGTACGCAGGGGCGCGGTGGTGCTCGAAGCGGGAAAGCGCCTGCTGCCTCAGGACACCGGCCTTGCCGCCTCGGTCGGCATCGGCACGCTGCCGGTATACCGCAGGGTGCGCCTCGGGCTCTTCTTCACTGGCGATGAACTGGTGATGCCGGGCGATCCCCTCGCGCCGGGCAAGATCTACAACTCGAACCGCTTCACGCTCACCGGGCTGGCGCGCATCTTCGACTGCGAGGTGCGCGACTACGGCATCGTGCCGGACACCCTGGAGGCGACCCGCCAGGCGCTGCGACGCGCCGCCGGCGAATGCGACATCATCGTCACCTCGGGCGGCGTCTCGGTCGGGGAGGCCGATTTCGTCAAGCCGGCGGTCGAGGCCGAGGGGTCGCTGCTCATGTGGCGGATCGCGATGAAGCCGGGTCGGCCGCTTGCGTTCGGCCGCGTGGGCGAGGCCGCCTTCATCGGCCTGCCGGGCAATCCTGTTTCCAGCTTCGTCACCTTCCTCATCTTCGTCCGGCCGTTCGTGCTCAAGACCCAGGGCGTGGCCGAGGTCGCGCCACGCGCGATCGAGGCGCGCGCCGATTTCGACTGGACCGAGCCGGACGCGCGGCGCGAGTTCCTGCGCGTAAAATGGAACGCGCAGGGCGGTCTCGACCTGTACCCGACGCAGGATTCGGCGGTGCTCGCTTCGACCGCCTGGGCCGACGGCCTGGTGGACAATCCGCCGAACCGCGCCATCCGCCGCGGCGACCGGGTCCGCTTCCTGCCTTACTCGGAGCTTTACCGGTGAGCGCCACAATCAGGGTTCTGTACTTCGCCAGTATCCGCGAGAAGGTCGGATGCGACGCCGAGGAGATCGAGCTGCCGGCGGGCGTCACGACGCTGGCGGCCCTGCGCGCGCACCTGCGCGGCCGCGGCGGGGCCTGGGCCGAGGCGCTTGCCGAGCAGCGCGCGCTTCGCGCCGCGGTCAATCAGGAGATGGCTGCGCCCACGGCGGCGGTGCGCCCGGGCGACGAGGTGGCGTTCTTCCCACCGGTGACCGGCGGATGAAGATTCTCGTCCAGCGCGAAGATTTCGATCCCGGCGCGGAGATCACCGCCCTTGCGCGCGACGCGGCCGTCGGCGCGGTGGCGAGCTTCGTGGGTCTGGTGCGCGACGAAAACGACGGCGCTCGGGTGGGCGCGATGACGCTGGAGCACTACCCGGGCATGACCGAGAAGGCGATCGGCGCCATCGTCGAGGAGGCAAGCCGGCGCTGGCAGGTGCTCGGCTGCACCGTGATTCACCGCTACGGCGAGCTCAAGCCCGGCGAGCGGATCGTGCTGGTCGCGATCGCGAGCGGCCATCGCGGCGACGCGTTTGCCGCCTGCGAATTCGTCATGGATTACCTCAAGACCCGCGCGCCATTCTGGAAAAAAGAACAAACGCCCGAAGGCGAGCGCTGGGTCGAGGCGCGCGCGACAGACGACGCGGCAGCGGCGCGCTGGCAGGATCCAGCGCGCAAGGCGCTCTGAGCGCGCGCGGCTCGCGCCCCATCCGGCGCGGGTTCGGGCCGCTTTGCGGCTGCGCGCCGCCTCGGCTAACATCGGCTCAGGGAGATGGCATTCCTCCTTTAACCGCCGCAAGGCTGATGATGCCTACGCGATGCGCCCCGCCAGGGCGCAATGGCAGGCATGTTTGCATCGGAGGAATGCGATGACCGAAACCTGGGCACTGGCCGCGCTGTGGATTGGCCTGGCGCTTGCCGCGGCGATCGCCTCGATCTGGCTGCGCGTCGCCACCGCGCTCTCAGAAATTGTGGCGGGCGCCCTCGCCGGCGCGCTGCTCGGCACCGCGGCGATGGGAGTGGATCTGCCCTGGATCAAGTTTCTCGCCGGGAGCGCGGCGATCGTTCTCACCTTCCTCGCCGGCGCCGAGCTCGACCCGGAGGTGTTCCGGCGCAAGTGGAAGGAAGCCAGCGCAGTCGGCTCGATCAGCTTCTTAGCGCCGTTCCTCGGCTGCGCTGCCGCGGCTCGCTGGCTGCTCGGCTGGAGCGCCGAGGCGAGCTGGCTCGCCGGCGTCGCGATGTCCACCACTTCGGTGGCGGTCGTCTACGCCGTGATGCTCGAATTCGGCTTCAACAAGACCGACTACGGCAAGACCGTGCTCGCCGCCTGCTTCGTCACCGACCTCGGCACGGTGGTCGCGCTCGGTCTGCTCTTCGCGCCGTTCACGCTTGCAACGGTTCTTTTCGTGGGCGGCATGGCCGCGGTGTGCGTCGCGCTGCCCTGGGTGACGCCGCGTCTGTTTCGCCGCTTCGGCGGCCGCGCCTCCGAGGTCGAGACCAAGTACCTGCTGCTTGCACTCTTCGGCCTCGGGGCGCTCGCGGCCTGGGCCGAGACCGAAGCGGTGCTGCCCGCGTACGTGCTCGGCATGGCACTCGCCGGGACGGTCGGCCGCGATCACACACTGGTGCGCCGGCTGCGCACGCTGTGCTTCGGGCTGCTGACGCCGTTCTACTTCATCCGTGCAGGCTCGCTGATCTCGCTGCCTGCGCTGTTCGCCGCACCGCTCGCCTTTGTCACCATGCTCGCAGTGAAGGTCGCGACCAAGATCGCGGGGGTCTACCCGGTGACGCAGGTATTCCGCACCCCGAACAAGGAGGCGATGTACACCACGCTCATGATGTCCACCGGGCTCACCTTCGGCACCATCGCATCGCTCTTCGGCCTGTCGCGCGGCATCGTCGACCCTACGCAGTACTCGATCCTGGTGGCGGCGGTGATCGCGAGCGCGGTTGTCCCGACGCTGATCGCCAATGCCTGGTTCCTGCCACGGCACCTGCTGCGCGTGGAGGAAGTCGCGGTGGTCGAGCCTGCGGTGGGCGCAGGGGCGAAGAAGTGACAGCCGTGACCTACCGCAGGATCCTGGTCGGCTACGACGGCTCGCCCTCCGGGCGCAAGGCGTTCGACACGGCGCTCGACCTTGCGGCGCAGCACGGCGCCGAGCTCTACGTGCTCTCGGTGGTCCGTCCGCCCGAGGTGGGCGACGACGTCGAGACCGAAGCCGTGATCGAGAACTCGCGCCAGTATCACCGGCGCATGCTCGCCGAGCTGAAGTCCTCGATCGCCGCCCGCGGCGTCAAGGCGCACCTCGAGGTCACGGTCGGCCATCCGGCCGAGCAGCTCATCTACGAAGCCGACCGCCGCGACGCCGATCTGATCGTGGTCGGCGACCGGGGCCGCTCCAGGCTCGCCCGCATCGTGCTCGGCTCGGTGTCCAAGCAGGTGGTGCAGCACGCCGGGCGCACGGTGCTGGTGGTGCGCTGAAGCAGCGTGCTGCGCCTCGATATTCCCGGATTCGGCGCGCTTGCGCTCGAGCATCTGGTGCTCGATTTCAACGGCACGCTTGCGGCCGACGGAAAGCTGCTTGCGGGTGTGCGGTCGCGGTTACGCGCGCTCGCGCGTACGCTCGAGCTGCATGTGCTCTCGGCGGATACCTTCGGCACCGTGCGGGCACAGCTCGCGCGGCTGCCGTGCCGCGTCGTGGTGCTCGCCGCGCGGCATCAGGATCGCGCCAAGGCGGCGTACGTGCGCCGCCTCGGCGCGCGGCACACCGTCTGTGTGGGCAACGGCCGCAATGACCGGCGGATGCTGCAGGCGGCGGCGCTCGGGATCGCCGTGCTCGGGGCCGAAGGCACGGCGGCCGAGGCGCTGCGCGAGGCCGATCTCGTGATGCCGGGGATTCGCGAGGCGCTGGATGCGTTGCGGCACCCGCGGCGCCTTGTCGCCACGCTGCGCTCGTGATGTCCGCGCCGGCGGTTCCTCGCGGCGTGTGGATGCTCGGCTTCGTCAGCCTGTTCATGGACGTGTCCTCCGAGATCGTTCACAGCCTGCTGCCGGTGTTCATGGTGACGACGCTCGGCGCGAGCGCGCTCGCCGTGGGCATTGTGGAGGGCATCGCCGAGTCCACCGCGCTGATCGTCCGGGTGTTTTCCGGCGCGCTGAGCGACTGGTTCGGCCGGCGCAAGCCGCTCGCGGTGCTCGGCTACGGGCTCGGCGCGCTCTCCAAGCCGCTGTTCGCGCTCGCGCCGAGCGTGTCCTGGGTGCTCGCCGCGCGCTTCATGGACCGTATCGGCAAGGGCATCCGCGGCGCGCCGCGCGACGCGCTGATCGCCGACCTGACCGCGCCGCAGGTGCGCGGCGCCGCCTACGGTCTGCGCCAGTCGCTCGACACTGTGGGCGCGTTCCTGGGGCCCTTGCTCGCCGTCGCGCTGATGATTCTGTGGGCGGGCGATTTCCGCGCCGTGTTCTGGTTCGCCGTCCTTCCCGGGGCGGTCGCGGTGCTGCTGCTCTGGGCGGGCGTCGAGGAGCCCGCCGGGGCGGGTGTGCGCAGGCAGGCGCGCAATCCGCTCGGCCGGGCGTCGCTCGCCGAGTTCGATGGCCGCTACTGGCTCGTGGTCGCGGCGGGCGCGGTATTCACGCTCGCACGCTTCAGCGAGGCGTTTCTCATCCTTCGCGCGCACGAGATGGGACTGGCGCAGGCGTACACGCCGCTCGTGCTCGTGGCGATGAACCTCGTCTATGCGCTCTCGGCCTACCCGGCGGGACGGCTGGCCGATTCGGCCAGCCACCGCACGCTGCTCGCCTGGGGACTCGTGGTCCTCGCCGCCTCGGACGTGGTGCTCGCGGCTGCGGGCGGACTCGGGGCGGTCGCGGCGGGCGTCGCTCTGTGGGGCCTGCACATGGGGCTCACCCAGGGGCTGCTCGCGACGATGGTCGCGGCGGCGGCGCCGGCGCACCTGCGCGGCACCGCGTTCGGGATTTTCAATCTCGCGTGTGGCGTGGCGATGCTCGCGGCGAGCGTCATCGCCGGATGGCTCTGGGACAGGCTGGGCGCGCCCGCCACCTTCGCCGCCGGGGCCGGGTTCGCGCTCGCTGCTCTGGTCCTGTTGCGATTCCGGGCGCGCGGCAGGGCCGCACGCGCCTGAAGTTCGCCTCTCAGCCCCGGTAGAGCTTGATCGCCGAGGCCGCGAGAATGGCCGCGAGGATGAGGCTCAGGACCGCGCTCGGGACCGCGCCGAACGAAAGGCTGCCGGCGAGCGCGCCGAGCACCGAACCCGCCGCCATCCACCCGACGAGCGCGCGGCGCTCGAGCGCCTCGATCCAGCCGGAGCTGCCCCGCAGGCGCCAGAGCGCGACCAGGATCGTCGGCGTGCTCACCGCGAGCGAGAGCGTGCCGGCGAGCTTGAGTTCGGCGCCGAACAGCAGAACGAAGCTCGGGATCAGAAGCTCCCCGCCGGCGACGCCAAGCAGGCTGCTGACGAGCCCGATCAGCGCGCCCACGGCGGCGCCGGCCGCGAGCCCCGCAACGCCTCCGAGCGGTGCGGAGGCCGACGACGGGAGCGCCCCGTGCAGCGCGATCAGCACCGCGAGGGCACCGAGCAGCGTTCCGACGATCCGGTGAAGGGCGCGTCGCCCCACCTGCGCGGCGATGCTTGCGCCGGCGTACGCCCCCGCGATGGATCCGGCGGCGAGCATCGCCGCGGGCCACGCGAACGCGGCGAGCGCTCCGGGCTCGTGCTGTGCAAGGCGTGCCGCGAGCGCGCAGACCACCGTCGCGAGGCTGATCAGGAGGTTGGCCGCGATCGCGGCACGCAGGCGCACGCCGAACCAGCCGACAAGCGCGGGTAGGCGGAATTCGGCGCCGCCCAGCCCGATCAGTCCGCCAACGTAGCCGATGAGGGCGCCCGTGCCGAGAGGCTTCCATGCGGCATCGCGCACGGGCCGAGCGCCTCTGGCCGGCTCGAGGCCCTGTTCGGCCATGCGCCGCAGCACCGCTTGCGCGGCGCGCTGCGGCGCCTCGCCGGCGAGCGCGCGCGCATCCACCACGAGCTGCGGCTGCAGGGCCTGGACGATGCGCTCGAGCGGCTCGGCCGCGATCGGTATCGCCCGGCCGCAGCGCACCATGCGGACGAGGTCGTCCAGCCTGCGCGCGCGCTTCGCGAGCACGCCCTCGAGACGGGCGTGATCTTCGCAACCGCTCGCGTGCTCGGGATCCCGCTGCAGAACGACGCGATGACCGGCGCGGTAGAGCACCGACGCGATCGCGGCGCCGACTTCGCCGTTGCCGGAAATGACGACCGTGGCCATCGGTGCAATGTCGGGAAGACGTTGCGGATGCAGGAAGTGTTCAGGACTTGCCGATCGCCGCCCTCAGCTCGGCGAGTTCCGCCTCGCCGAGCGTTTCTTTTTCCAGCAGCAGCTTCGCGCCGCGCTCCAGGACGGCGCGCTCGCGGCTGAGGATCTCGACCGCACGCTCGAAGGCGCGCTGCACGATCTCGCGCACCGCGATGTCAATCTCGCGCGCGGTGTCCTCGCTGAATTCGCGCGGCGTCGCGGTCGGCACGCCGAGCAGGCTCGGCCGCTCCTCGTCGTAGGCGACATGCCCGAGCTTCTCGACCATGCCGTAGCGCAGCGCCATCGAGCGTGCGATGCCGGTCACCTTGGCCAGATCGTCGGCGGCCCCGGTCGAAAGGTGGCCGAAGACGATATGCTCGGCGGCGCGCCCGCCGAGGAGCACCGCCATCTTGTTTTCCAGCTCCTCGCGGGTCATCAGAAAGCGGTCCTCGGTCGGGCGCTGGATGGTGTAGCCGAGCGCACCCACGCCGCGCGGAATGATCGAGATCTTGTGCACCGGATCGGAGCCCGGGGTCGCCATCGCCACCAGCGCATGGCCCATCTCGTGGTAGGCGACCACGCGCCGTTCCTTTTCGTTCAGCACCCGGTTCTTCTTCTCCAGCCCGGCGACGATGCGCTCGACCGCGTGCGTGAAGTCTTCCATCGTCACCGCTTCCGCGCCGCGGCGCGTGGCGAGCAGCGCCGCCTCGTTCACGAGGTTGGCCAGATCCGCCCCGGAGAAGCCCGGCGTCAGGCCGGCGATTTTCTCGGCGTCCACCGAGGGATCGAGCTTCACCTTCTTCATGTGCACGGCGAGGATCTGGACGCGTCCCTTCTTGTCCGGTCGGTCCACCAGCACCTGGCGGTCGAAGCGCCCGGCGCGCAACAGCGCCGGGTCGAGGATCTCCGGCCGGTTGGTCGCGGCAAGCAGCACCAGTCCGGTGGACGGATCGAACCCGTCCAGTTCCACCAGCAGTTGATTGAGGGTCTGCTCCTTCTCGTCGTGGCCGCCCAGTATTCCGGTGCCGCGCGCCCGGCCGAGCGCGTCCAGCTCGTCAATGAAGATGATCGCCGGGGCCTTCTGCCGCGCCTGCTCGAACAGGTCGCGCACGCGCGCTGCGCCCACGCCCACGAACATCTCGACGAATTCGGAGCCCGAGATGGAGAAAAACGGCACGCCCGCCTCGCCCGCCACCGCGCGCGCCAGCAGCGTCTTGCCGGTACCTGGCGGACCGACGAGCAGCACCCCCTTCGGGATGCGCGCCCCGAGCCGGCTGTACTTCTGCGGGTCCTTGAGGAACTCGACGACTTCCTGCAGCTCCTGCTTCGCCTCGTCCACCCCGGCGACGTCGGCAAAAGTGACTCCGGTCTGCTTCTCGACGTACACCTTGGCGCGGCTCTTGCCGATGCTCATGAATCCGCCCATGCCGGTCTGGTTGGCGAAGCGGCGGGCGAGCAGGTACCACACGCCGAAGAAGACGAGGGCCGGAACGATCCAGGAAAGCAGATCGCGCAGGAACGTGCTCTCGACCACCCGGGTGTAGGGCACGCCGTACTTCGAGAGCCACTGCGCCAGATCGGGCTCGACGCGGTTGGCGATGGCCACGGTCTTGCGCCCTTCCGGATTCTTCAGCCTGCCGGTGATGTGACGCTCGCTGACGAGCACCTCGGCGATCTTGCCCTCCTTGAGGAGCTGCTCGAACTCGCTGAACGGTACGACTTCCACCATCTGCGCCTGCTGCCACCACTGCTGGACGAGCAACACGGCCAGGACGGCAAAAATCAGGTAGGCGAGGTTGAACTGGGTCTGTTTTTCCATGCGCCGAGCCGGGAGCGTAGCCCAAATCAAGGTCGGGGCGCACCGGCACGATCACAAGCCTTTGATCCGGATCAGAGGCTGGCCGTCGGCGGGTGCTTGAATCGCGGGTCAGGGGCCCCATGTAGGGCAAAGGTTCCGCCCAGAAGGATCAAGGACATGCGTTTCGACCGGTTCACCACCAAGCTGCAGGAGGCGCTCGCCGAGGCCCAGAGCATGGCGCTCGGCCATGACCACCCGATGATCGAGCCGCAGCACCTGCTGCTCGCGCTGCTCAACCAGGAGGATGGCGCGGTCGAAGCGCTCATCGCCAAGTCGGGCGGCAACGCGGGGGCACTGAAGCATTCGCTGGGCCAGGCGATCAGGCGGCTTCCCAAGGTCGAGGGCGGCACGCCCGGGGAAGTGCATGTCTCGCGCGAGCTGGCGAATCTTCTGAACGTCGCCGACAAGGAGGCGCAGAAGCGCGGCGACAAGTACATCGCCTCGGAGATGTTCGTGCTCGCCTGCACCGAGGATCGCGGCGAGACGGGACGGCTGATGAAGGCGGCCGGGGTGACGAAGCCGGCGCTGGAGAAGGCGATCGTCGAGCTTCGGGGCGGCCAGGCGGTCACCGGCCAGGCCGACGAGTCGCAGCGCCAGGCGCTCGCCAAGTACACGCTCGACCTCACCGAGCGCGCCCGGCAGGGCAAGCTCGACCCGGTGATCGGGCGCGACGACGAGATCCGCCGCGTCATCCAGATCCTGCAGCGGCGCACCAAGAACAATCCGGTGCTGATCGGCGAGCCGGGCGTGGGCAAGACGGCGATCGTCGAGGGTCTGGCGCAGCGCATCGTCAACGGCGAGGTGCCCGAGAGCCTGAAGAACAAGCGGGTGCTGGTGCTCGACATGGCGGCGCTCCTTGCCGGGGCCAAGTACCGCGGCGAGTTCGAGGAGCGCCTGAAGAGCGTGCTCAAGGAGATCGCGCAGGACGCGGGCAACACCATCGTCTTCATTGACGAGCTGCACACCATGGTCGGCGCCGGCAAGGCCGAAGGCGCGATTGACGCCGGCAACATGCTGAAGCCGGCGCTCGCGCGCGGCGAGCTGCACTGCATCGGCGCGACGACGCTCGATGAGTATCGCAAGTACATCGAAAAGGACGCCGCGCTCGAACGCCGCTTCCAGAAGGTTCTGGTGGGCGAGCCGACGGTCGAGCAGACGATCGCGATCCTGCGCGGGCTGCAGGAGCGCTACGAGGTGCACCACGGCGTCGAGATCACCGACCCGGCGATCGTCGCCGCGGCGGAGCTTTCGCACCGCTACATCACCGACCGGTTCCTGCCGGACAAGGCGATTGACCTGATTGACGAGGCGGCGGCGCGCATCAAGATGGAGATTGACTCCAAGCCCGAGGCGATGGACCGGCTCGACCGGCGCCTGATCCAGCTTCGCATCGAACGCGAGGCGGTGAAGAAGGAAACCGACGAAGCTTCGCGCAAGCGCCTGGAGCTGATCGAGGAGGAGATTCGGCGCCTTGAGAAGGAATACGCCGAGCTGGAGGAGATCTGGAAAGCGGAGAAAGCGCAGGTCGCCGGCAGCCAGAGCATCAAGGAGGAGCTGGAGAAGCTGAAGCTCCAGATGGAGGAGGCGCGCAGGAAGGGCGACTGGCAGCGCATGTCGGAGATCCAGTACGGCCGGATTCCGCAACTGGAGGCGCAGTTGAAGAAAGCGGAGAAGGCCGGCGGCGCGCCGGGCAAGCCGAGGCTGCTGCGCACGCAGGTGGGGGCAGAGGAGATCGCCGAGGTGGTGTCGCGCTGGACCGGGATCCCGGTGTCCAAGATGATGCAGGGCGAGCGCGAGAAGCTCATCCACATGGAAGAGCGGCTGCACCAGAGGATCGTCGGCCAGGACGAGGCGGTGCGCCTGGTCGCGGATGCGATCCGGCGCTCGCGCTCGGGGCTCGCCGATCCGAACCGGCCGTACGGTTCGTTCCTGTTCCTCGGGCCGACGGGAGTGGGCAAGACGGAGCTGTGCAAGGCGCTCGCCGAGTTCCTGTTCGACTCCGAGGATCACCTCATCCGCCTCGACATGTCGGAGTACATGGAGAAGCACTCGGTCGCACGCCTCATCGGCGCGCCGCCGGGCTACGTCGGCTACGAGGAAGGCGGCCAGCTCACCGAGCAGGTGCGGCGCAAGCCGTATTCGGTGATCCTCTTCGACGAAATCGAGAAGGCGCACCCGGACGTGTTCAACGCGCTGCTGCAGGTGCTCGACGACGGGCGCATGACCGACGGCCAGGGCCGCACCGTGGACTTCAAGAACACCGTGATCGTGATGACCTCGAACCTCGGCTCGCAGATGATCCAGAGCATGGCGGGCAGCGACTACGGCGTCATCAAGGTCGCGGTGATGGCCGAGGTGAAGGCGAATTTCCGCCCCGAGTTCGTCAACCGCATTGACGAGGTGGTGGTGTTCCATGCGCTCACCGAGGAGCACATCCGGCAAATCGCGCGCATCCAGCTCAGGCGGCTCGCCGAGCGGCTGGCGAAGATGGACTACGGCTTCGAGGTGTCGGACGCGGCGCTTGCCGAGCTTGCCAAGGCGGGCTTCGATCCGGTGTACGGCGCGCGGCCGCTCAAGCGGGCGATCCAGGCCGAGATCGAGAATCCGCTCGCGCGGGCGATCCTGGAGGGACGCTTCGAGCCGGGCGACGCGATCCGCGTGGACTACCGCGGCGGCCGGATGATCTTCGAGAAATCAGGATCCAAGCCGAAGGCCGCCGCCAAAGCCGCTTGACAGCAAGAACGGGGTCAGACCCGGGTCTGACCCTGTTTTCGGGTCGAGGCGGGCGCGGATGCGGCGGGCCTGGTTGAGGAGCTCCTCCCAGAGCCCCTCGGTGTTCTTGCGAAAGACGGTGTCCAGATCGGCCGGCATCACCGACCACAGGCCGCGGTCAATCTCGCTTTTCAACTCTCCCGGGCGCCAGCCGACGTAGCCGACGTAGTAGCGCGCCTCGTTGGGCGTGGTTTCGATGACGTGGTCAATGGTGGCGGCGCGAAACGCGAGGTAAAGGTTCTTCATCATCGGCACCGCGCCCGCACCGGGCGAGGTTTCCGCCTTCACCAGCGCCACCAGCGCGCCACGCGAGAACGGCCCGCCATAGTAGACCGGGTCCACCACCTTTTTCGACGGTTCGTGCTCGGGAAACAGACTGGCGAGCGCGCGCCGCGTCGGCCGATTGAGGATCACGCCGACATGCCCGCCGTTGGGCGCGGGTGCGGCGATCAGCACCGTCTGCCGGTAATCCAGGTCAATGAGCGACGGGTGAGCGACGAGGAGGACAGCCTCGTCGTCCTGCGCCGCAGCAGGCGCGGCCCAGATCGCTCCGGCGGCTAGCAGCAAACCGGCGAGTGCTCTGGCGAGAGCGGCCATCTTGAAGACTATTGTAATGCCGAAAGCGTGGTGCTATTTTGAGGTTGGGAGGTCGCGGTCGCGGGATTCCGGGCGACCTGTCCGGATACTGCGACGCAGGGAGCGCCGCCGGCAAGACGGTGGCGTGTGCAGCGGCCTCCGGGCGCGGCGTTCTGCCGCGTTAAAGAGCGCGCCGCTCTTGCGGCGCCGCCCGGGGATTCCGGGCCTTAAAGCCCCGCCGAGTGCGGGGCTTTCCGTTTGCCGGGCGCTCGCCGGCGATCGCATCCGGTTCCCCGCCGCGGATGCGGCGATCGTGTGTGCGCCTCCGCCATCCGTGGTCGGCTTGGGCGCGGTGGCCTTTTGCACCAGCTCCTCCCACATGTTTTCCGTGTTCCTGCGAAACACCGTCTCGACGTCCGCCGGCAGCACGAACCAGCCGTCACGGGCAAGCTCGCTTTCGAGTTGTCGCGGCGCCCAGCCCGAGAACCCGGCGTAGAGCCGGTAGCGGCGCGACGAATCGGCGAGCAGCTCGCGGATATTCTGCGGGTGCATCGTCAGCCACACGCCGCGCAAGACGTGAAAGGCCGGCGCCGAAGGCAGGGTCTCGCTCCGAAAAAGCGCGATCACCGCCCGCCGCAGGACCGGGCCGCCTTCGAACACGCGATCCTTGTAATTCGCCACGCCGGGCTCGTCGGGTAGAAACCGCGCCAGCGGCTCGCGCAGCGGCCGGTTGAGGATGACGCCGACCGTGCTTGCATCATCGGTTTGCGTGACGAGGACCACCGTGCGCCTGAAGTTCGGGTCGAGCAATCCCGGCTTGGCGACCAGGAGCAGCCCGTTCGGGGGCGGCAGCGGCTGGCCGAGCGCGGCGCTGGTCGCGGCAAGCAGCACGAGGAACGCGGCGAGCGCAAGCGTCCGCATCGGCCGATTATGCGGCCAGCGCCGTGCCCCAGCAGTTCCAGGCGAGCACTCGCGGCCCGGGGAGATACCCGCACTGCAGGTCATCCGATCGGAAGCCGGACGCGCGCAGCAGCGCCGGCACGTCGCGATCCAGCCGGCAACCGCCGGCGAGCTTCGACCAAAGCGGCGTGAGCCGCGCCTGCCAGCGGCGCACGGCAGGGTCGGGCGCCAGCCCGTGCTCGCAGAAAAGCAGCCTGCCCTCCGGTTTCAGCACGCGCCGCATCTCGGCGAGAGCCGCGAGCGGATCGGCGACGCTGCAGAGCGTGTAGGTGACGAGCACGGTATCGAAGCTCGCATCGCGAAACGGGATGCGCTCGGCCGGCGCTCCGATCAGCTCCGGTTCGACGCCGGCGCGTCGCGCGCGGCGGCGCGCTCGGGCGAGCATCGCCAGACCGGGGTCGAGGCCGATCACCGTCGTGATCCCCCCCTTGTCGTAGTGCGCGAGGTTGCGGCCGGTGCCGATCCCGACTTCGAGCACGCGCCCGCGCGCGAGCGGCACGATTCTCTCGCGCTGGCGCCGCACCGGAGCGATACCGCACGCGAGATCGGTGAGCAGGGGAAGCAGGTGACGCTCGTACCAGTTCCGCTCAGCCATTCGCGACCGCCCAGGCAAGCGCAAGCCAGCCAGCGAGCAGCGCCACACCGCCCACCGGTGTCACCGCGCCGAGCCAGCGGGGCGCGCCGAGCCCGAGCGCGTAGAGCGTTCCCGAGAAAAGCACCGTTCCGGCGACGAACAGCCAGCCGCTTGCGGCGAGCGCGGGTCCCGGCCAGCGCGTGAACGCCCAGCCGACCGCGAGCAGCGCCAGCGCGTGGTACATCTGGTAGCGCACGCCGAGCTCGAAGGTGGCGAGCCCCTCGGCGCCGACGCGACCCTTGAGCGCGTGCGCCGCGAACGCGCCAAGGCCCACCGAGAGAAACCCGGACAGCGCGCCGAGCGCGAAGAAGAGCCTTTCCATGCGCCGATTGTGCCCCGGACGCCCCGCCGCGACCAGTCTCGTCCTCGCCCTCCGAGCGAGCTTCGCCATCAGGTAGTGCCATTCGAAGTCGAGCTGGCCGCGGGTGACCGCGAGCCGCCCGCTGGTGCGCGCGCGGGCGATTTTCCTGGCGTCGAACGCGTAGCCGCGCCGTTTCGCTTGCTCATGCACCGCGCGCAGGTACGCCGCGACCGCAGCCACCGGCGAGCGCCGCGCGAAGCGCAGTCTCCTGCCGGTGCACCTGCCCGAGATGATCGAAAGCTTCGGGGTGTTTCGCCGCGGCCGCAGTGGCGCTGCGCGCCACGGCCGCGGCCGATCTCGCGCCGCTCGAGACGGCGCCGCCCGCAAGCAGCGCGCATCTACTTCGTCATGCACTCGAGCATGAACTTGCGGCCCGTCTCGCGCCACAGATTCCTCTCGATCGCCTGATTGAAGCCCGCCTCGTGCTTCGCAGGGTCCTTGACCGAACGCTCGTCGGCCGCCGAGCATGGGGATTGCGTGCGCCGTAATGCCCGGCGCCGTAAGGCGAGCACGGCCCGGATCCCTTGCCCGGCCACCGCCGCGCGTTTGCGCTGGACTGCGTGGCGCAGGAGCTATTCGGCCCCGCGCGGTCGCCTCGACCACGAGATTTACGCGCAGGTGCGCCGCGGAGGCGGGTGCGGGGCGGCGAGCCCGCTCCGTCACCTCGCACGACGAGGCAAGCCCGCCGCGCCTGCGGAGCTGCGTCTTCTAGTTCGCGAATGCCGCGATGCCGGTGATCGCGCGCCCGAGGATGAGGGCGTGGATGTCGTGGGTGCCCTCGTAGGTGTTGACCACCTCCAGGTTGACCAGATGGCGCGCGATGCCGAATTCGTCCGAGATGCCGTTGCCGCCGAGCATGTCGCGCGCGGTGCGCGCGATCTCCAGCGCCTTGCCGCAGGAATTGCGCTTGAGGAGGGAGGTCACCTCCACCGGCGCGATGCCCGCGTCCTTCATGCGCCCCAGGCGCAGGCAGGCCTGCAGGCCGATCGCGATCTCGGTGAGCATGTCGGCGAGCTTTTTCTGGATGAGCTGGTTGGCCGCAAGCGGCCGGCCGAACTGCTTGCGCTCAAGGACATAGGCGCGGGCGCGGTGGTAGCAGTCCTCGGCCGCGCCGAGCGCGCCCCAGGCGATGCCGTAGCGCGCGGAGTTCAGGCACGTGAACGGGCCCTTGAGGCCGCGCACCTCCGGAAAGGCGTTCTCCTCGGGGCAGAAAACGTTGTCCATCACCACTTCGCCGGTGATCGAGGCGCGCAGGCCCACCTTGCCGTGAATCGCCGGCGCGGAAAGTCCCTTCCAGCCCTTCTCCAGCACGAAGCCGCGGATCTCGTCGGCGTCGTCCTTCGCCCACACGACGAACACGTCGGCGATCGGCGAGTTGGAGATCCACATCTTCGTCCCCGTCAGGCTGTAGCCGCCGGGCACCTTTTTCGCGCGCGTCACCATCGAGCCGGGATCGGAGCCGTGATTGGGCTCGGTCAAGCCGAAGCAGCCGATCAGCTCCCCTTTGGCGAGCCGCGGCAGGTATTTTTGCCGCATCTGCTCGGTGCCGAATTCGTAGATCGGGAGCATCACGAGCGAAGACTGCACGCTCATCATCGAGCGAAAACCGGAGTCCACCCGCTCGATCTCGCGGGTGATCAGGCCGTAGGAAACGTAGTTGAGCCCCGGCCCGCCGTAGGCTTCCGGGATCGTGGGGCCGAGCAGGCCCACTTCGCCCATCTCGCGAAAGATCGCCGGATCGGTGCGCTCGGTGCGGAATGCCTCCAGCACGCGCGGCGCGAGCTTTTCCTGGCAGAAGGCGTGCGCCGCGTCGCGCACCATGCGCTCGTCCTCGGTCAACTGCTCGTTCAGAAAAAACGGGTCTTCCCAGGAGAACGTCACTTTCGCCTTCGGCTTCTCGGGAGCGTTCATGACTTCACCCTTTCGAGAATGACGGCGAGGCCCTGTCCGACGCCGATGCAGAGCGACACCGCCGCATACCTTGCGCCGGTTTCCTGAAGCTGGCGCGAGACGGTGAGCGCAAGGCGCGCACCCGAGCATCCGAGCGGATGCCCGATCGCGATCGCGCCGCCGTTGGGGTTGACGCGCGAGTCCTTGAAGTCCACCTGCAACAGCTTGAGGCAGCCGAGCACCTGACTCGCGAAGGCCTCGTTGATCTCGATGATGTCCATGTCCTTGAGCGCGAGCCCGGCGCGCTCCAGCGCCTTCGGGATCGCGTACGCGGGCCCGACGCCCATGATGCGCGGCTCGACCGCGGCCGAGGCGGCGGCGAGGATCCGCGCCATCGGCTTCCTGCCGCGCTTCTCGCCCCACTTGCGGCTCGCGACCACAAGGGCCGCCGCGCCGTCGTTCACGCCGGAGGCGTTGCCGGCGGTGACCACGCCGCCCTCGAAAAGGGGCTTGAGCTTGGCGAGCGCCTCGAGCGTCGAGTCGCGCCGCGGGTGCTCGTCCACGCTCACGACCTCGGGCGCCGCGTCCTTCCTCTTCGCCGGCAGCGTGATCGGCAGGATCTCGCCCTTGTAGAAGCCCTCGGCCTCGGCCCTGGCGTACTTCTTCTGCGAGGCGAGGGCGAACTCGTCGGACTGCTCGCGCGTGATGCCGAATTCCTTTGCGACGTTGTCGCCGGTCTGCGGCATCGAGTGATCGCCGTACAGCTTCGCGAACCTCGGATTGGTGAAGCGCGAGCCGATCGTGCTGTCGTACATCTTCACCTCGCGCGAATACGGCGTCTCCGCCTTGCCGATCACGTAAGGCGCGCGGGTCATGCTCTCGACGCCTCCGGCGATGTACAGATCGCCTTCGCCGGCGCTGATCGCGCGCGCGGCGTCCACCACCGCCTGCAGTCCGGAGGCGCACAGCCGGTTCACCGTGACGCCGGGCACCGTGGGCGGCAGGCCCGCCAGCAGCGCGGCGAAGCGCGCGACGTTGCGGCAGTCCTCGCCCGACTGCGTGACGCAGCCGAGCACGACGTCGCTGATCTCCTCGGGCTCGATCGAGTTGCGCTTCACGACCTCGGCGATCACTTCGCCGGCAAGGTCGTCGGGCCGGATCCCGGCGAGCTTGCCGGCGTGCCGGCCGATCGGCGAGCGGATTCCGTCGTAGATGTAGGCGTCGAGCATGTTCACTCCGGCGTCAGAAGGGAAACGCCGAGCCGAGCACGCCGGCGCAGCCAAGGGCTGGGACGGTAGCGCGGCTCGCGATAGAACTCGTGCATCGCTTCGAGCACGGCGAGGATCCGGGCCGGCCCGACGGCGTCGCCCATCGCGAGCGGCCCCTTCGGATAGCCCAGGCCGAGCATCACGGCCTGATCGAGGTCCGCCGGCGAGGCGATCCCCTGCTGCACGATGTCGCAGCCGACGTTGACGATGTGGGCGACCACACGCTGGGCGACGAAACCGGCCGAATCGCGGATCACGGAAACCGGCACGCCGTCGGCGGCAAGAAGCGCGTGCGCCGCCTCGCGCACCTCGTGCCTCGTTACCGGCGTCGTCATCAGGGTGCGGCGCTTGGCGAAGCCGAACAGGGGATCCACCGCGACGGTGCGCGCTGGATCGAGCTCCAGCGCGAGCGCCGCCGAGGTCGCGTCCTGCCCGAGCGGAGCGGTGAAGCAGACCTCCGCAGCGATCGGCTTCGCTTCCAGCCGCGCGCCGAGGCGAGCGAGCAGCTCCTTCAGCTCCGGCACACACCACACCGAGGCGGGCTTTCGCTGCGGCGCAGGCGGCTCGGGAATTCTCTCCGGTGCGCCGTCCGGGCCGTAGCGATACCAGCCGCGGCCGGTCTTCCTGCCCAGCAGCCCCGCCGCGACGCGCGTGTCGCACAGGTACGAGGGACTGTACTTCGGCTCGCCGTAGTACTGGCGGTGAAACGACTGCATCACTCCGTGCGCGACGTCCAGGCCCACGAGATCGAGCAGGGCGAACGGCCCCATGCGAAAGCCGGCCGCGTCCACCAGGATGCGGTCGATGGTGGCGAAGTCGGCGACCCCCTCCTGCAACACCCGCAGGCTCTCGGGCACGAAGCCGCGGCCCGCATGATTGACGATGAAGCCCGGTGTGTCCTTGCAGCGCACCGGCTTGTGGCCGAAGCGCCGCGCCAGCTGAGCGAGCGCCTCGCCCACCCACGGCTCGGTGAGCTCGCCATCCACCACCTCGACGATGCGCATGAGCGGCACCGGGTTGAAGAAGTGGTAACCCGCCGCGCGCCCCGGCTTGCGGCACGCCGCCGCCATCGCGGTGACCGAGAGCGAGGACGTGTTGGTCGCGAGGATGCAGGCGTCGGAGACGATGTCTTCCAGCGCCCGGAAGAGCGCCTGCTTCGCTTGAAGCTCCTCGACGATCGCCTCGATGACGACGTGGCAGGGTGCGAACGCGGAAAGTCCCTCTACCACCTCGAGGCGCGCAACCGCGGCGTCGGCATCCGCCTGCGCGATCCGTCCCTTCTGGGCAAGGCCGGCGAGCGTCTTTCCGATCGCTTCCTTCGCCGCCGCGGCCGCACCGGGCTTCGCGTCGTACACCCGCGTCCTTACGCCGCATTGCGCGAGCACCTGCGCGATGCCGCGACCCATGGTGCCGGCCCCGGCCACGCCGGCGACGAGATCGGCGCGATTCGCGTCCAGCATCAGGCGGCTTCCGGCGCCGGACCGGAGGCGGCGCGCTCGCCGCCCGTCGCGGCCTCGCGGCCCGTCGTGCAGAGGTCGCGGTGCAGCTCGACCCAGGAGACGAGGATCTCGTCTTCGTAAGCCATTGCCCGAATGTAATCGAAACGCACGGTGACGGAAAGCTATAATGCGCGGAACAGCGAATCGAGAGGAGAGCTCGATGAAGCGCACGTCGAAGGTGCCGGAGCGCGGCGGCTGCGCCCGCCGGCCGCGCGGGCGGGGGCACGCATGAAATATCGCCGCATCCTCCTCGCGTACAACGGCTCGCAGGAAGGAAAGCGCGCCCTGTTCGAGTGCGCCGATCTGGCGAGCTTTCTGCAGGCCGAGACGCATCTGCTGGCGGTGGCGAGCATGCCGCCGAGCCTGTTCCTCACCGAGGGGTTCGTCCCCGAGGAGCTGCTGGAGGAAGAAAAGAAGCGCACGCAGGCGATCCTCGACGAAGGCATCCGGACGCTGAAGGAGAAGGGCTTCAACGTCACCGGGCATCTGGCGGTCGGCGAACCGGTCGAGGAGATCTGCCGCGTGGCGCGCGAGGTGGGCGCCGACCTGATCGTGCTTGGCCACAACCAGAACACCTCCTGGGCGGCGCGCTGGTGGAAGGGTTCGGTCGGGGCTTCGCTCCTCGATTACGCGCCCTGCAGCATCCTGATCGCGCTCTCCAAGGGCTGAAACGTACGCCCGGGGGGCGCGAACCGGCCCGCGCAAGCGGGCTTTTTGTTTTCTACAATCACCCGGCCATGGACACCTCCTCGCTGAATCTCTCTTTCGGGCAACAGAAGGGCAGGCTCGAAGACGAGCGCATGCTCACCGGGCGCGGGCGCTACGTCTCGGACTGGAACCTGCCGGGTCAGGCGCACGGCCACTTTCTGCGCTCGGACCGGCCGCACGCGCGGATCGTCTCGATGGATGTCTCGGCCGCCCTCGCCATGCCGGGCGTGCTCGCCGTCTTCACCGGCGCCGACGTGCTCGCCGCGGGACAGAAACCGATGCCCGCCGCCGCGCCGATGAAGGGCCGCGGCGGCGCCGACCAGATCGTGCCGCCACGGTATTCGCTGACGCCCGACCGCGTGCGCTACGTCGGCGAGCCGGTGGCGCTCGTCGTCGCCGAAACCGCGGCGCAGGCGCAGGACGCCGCCGAGGCAGTGGCGATCGAGTATGAGGAACTGCCGGCGGTCGTCACGGCGAAGGATGCGCTCGCGCCGGGCGCGCCGCAACTTCACGATTGCGCTCCCGGCAACCTCGTGCTCGATTTCGTCGGCGGCGACGAGCAGGGGGTGGAGGCCGCGTTTGCGCGCGCGGCGAAGGTGGTCAGGCTCACCGCGTACCACACGCGCGTGGTCGGAAACCCGATGGAGCCGCGCGCCGCGACCGGCGCTTACGACCCGGCCGCCGACCTCTACTACCTCTACGCCACCACGCAGGGCGCGGGACCGATGCGACTGCAGGTCGGGGCGATGCTCGGCGTTGCGCCGGAGAAGATTCGCGTGGTCGCCGAAGAGGTGGGCGGCGGCTTCGGCGTGCGCTTCAACGCCTACCCCGAGTACGGCGCGTTGCTGCTCGCCGCGCAGAAGCTCGGCCGGCCGGTGAAGTGGGTGGCGAGCCGCTCGGAGGTATTCCTCGCCGACGAGCAGGCGCGCGACGTGGTGCACACCGGCGAGGCGGCGCTCGATGCCCAAGGGCGCATCCTCGCCATGCGCTTCGAGTACCTCTGCAACGTCGGGGCCTATCTCGCCTTCACCGGCTCGTTCATCCACACGGTGAACTTGGTCAACGTGGCGAGCGGGGTGTACGACGTGCCGGCCGTCTTCGTGAACGCCAGGCTCGCTCTGACGAACACCGTACCCACCGCTGCTTACCGCGGCGCAGGCCGGCCGGTCGCCTCGTATGCGATGGAGCGTCTGATTGACCAGTGCGCGTGGGAGCTTGGCATGGACCCGGCGGAGTTCCGGCGCAAGAACCTCGTGCCGAAGGCGAAGTTCCCCTACCGGATCGTCACCGGATTCGAATACGACTGCGGCGATTTCGAGGCAGTGATGAACGATGCCCTCGCGGCGGCGGACTGGAACGGGTTCGAGGCGCGCCGCGCCCAGTCCGAGCGCCGCGGCAGGCTGCGCGGGCGCGGCATCGCGACCTACATCGAGGCAACCGCCTCGGGGGGGTTCGCCCCCTACGACCAGGCGTATATCACCTGGGAGAAGGACGGCACGGTGACGCTTCGCACCGCCTCGCACAATCACGGGCAGGGGCATGAGACGACGCTCGCGCAGATCGTCTCGGCGGTGCTCGGCATTCCGGTCGAGCGCATCCGCCTGCGCACCTCGGAGCCGGGCTTTCATATGGTGGCGAATCCAACCGGCGGCTCGAGGACGCTCGTCGGGATCGGCAGCGCGATGTTCTTCGCCGCGCGCGAGATCGTGGAGAAGGGCTTCGATCTCGCCGCCGAGGCGCTGGAGAGCGCGCGCGCCGACATCGAATTCGAGCACGGCGCCTACCGCATCAAGGGCACCGACCGCGCGATCGGCATCGGCGAGCTGGCGCGCAAATACCCCGGCAGGCTCGACCTCGACTTCAAGGAGCGGCCGAAGGTGCCCTCGACGTACCCGAACGGATGCCACATCGCCGAGGTCGAGATCGAGCCGGAAACCGGCGCGACGGAAATCGTTTCCTACGTCGCCTGCGACGACGCCGGCACCATCGTCAACCACCAGATCGTCGAGGGGCAGATGCACGGCGGCATCACGCAGGGCGCCGGCCACATCTTCCTGGAGCAGGCGGTGTACGACGAGGGCGGGCAGCTTCTCACCGGCAGCTTCATGGACTACGGCATGCCGCGCGCGGGCCTGGTCGGCGGGTTGCGGGTGATGCATCATCCGGTGCCGACCGCGACCAACCCGCTCGGGGCGAAGGGCGTCGGCGAGGCCGGGGTCACCGGCTCGATGCCGTGCCTGATGAACGCGGTGATGGACGCGCTGCGCCGCGCAGGCGTCGCGCGCTTCGACATGCCGGCCAGCCCGCAGCGCGTCTGGGGCGCCATCCGGGCCGCGAGAGAAGGCCGGCCCGAGGCGTTCGCGGTTCCGGAACGGAGTTGATGGGATCGCTCGTCGAGCGCTTTCTCGCGCGCGCGAAAGAGCGCGGCGGCCGGGTGGCGCTTCCCGAAGCGAACGACGAGCGCGTCGCCGAGGCGGCGCGCCGGCTGCGCACGCTGGGGATCGAAGCGGTGACGGCGCAGCGCTCGGACCGGATCGAACACTATGCGGCGCTGTACCGGGCCGCGCGGCCGGATGTCTCGCCTGCACTGGCGCGGCGCATCGTCGCCAAGCCGCTCTTTCACGCCGGAATGATGGTGCGCGCCGGGGACGCCGACGCGATGGTGGCAGGCGCGGTGCACACCAGCGCCCGGGTGATCGAGGCGGGGATGCTCACCGTCGGGCTCGCGCCGGACATCTCCACCCCGTCGAGCTTTTTCGTGATGGACCTGCCGGAGCGCGCGCTCGTCTTCGCCGATTGCGCGGTGAACGCCGATCCGACGCCCGAGCAGCTCGCCGACATTGCGCTCGCGGCCGCCGAGAGTTGCCGGCGGGTGCTCGGCGAGCAACCGCGCGTCGCGCTGCTCTCGTTCTCCACGAAGGGCAGCGCTTCTCATCCGCGCGTGGACAGGGTTCGCCGGGCGCTCGACATCGCGCGCGCCCGCGCACCCGGACTCGCGGTGGACGGCGAGCTCCAGGCCGACGCGGCGCTGGTGCCGGCGGTGGCGGCAAGAAAGCTGAAAGAACCGGGCGAGGTCGCCGGCCGCGCCAACGTGCTCGTTTTTCCCGACCTGGACGCCGGCAACATCGGCTACAAGCTGGTGCAGCACCTCGCCGGGGCGCGCGCCATCGGCCCGATCCTGCAGGGATTCGCCAGGCCGATCAGCGACCTCTCGCGCGGCGCCAGCGTCGAGGACATCATCGCCACCACCGCCGTCCTCCTCGCGCAGTCCGAAAAACAGGGTCAGATCCGGGCCTGACCCTGTTTTCGGGCTCAGCGCGCCTCGATCGGCACGTACGCGCGCGGCGGCGGGCCGTTGTAGAGGGTGAGCGGGCGGATGAGGATGTTGTTCTCCAGCTGCTCGAGCACCTGCACCGTCCAGCCGGGCACCCGGCCGACGGCGAAGATGGGAACGAAGAGGTCTTCCCGGATGCCGTTGAGGTAGTAGACGACCCCGGCGTAGAAGTCCACGTTGACGTTCACGCCGTGGCGCGCGTAGGGCTTCATCGCCTCGACCAGCGCTTCCAGGATCCGGTACCACTGCGGCTGGCCCATCTCGCGCGAGAGCTTTTCGACGCCCGCGCGCATGTGTCGCGCGCGCGGGTCCTCGGCGCGGTAGACGCGATGTCCGAACCCCATCACCGGTTCCCGCGCCGCGCGCTTGCGCCTGACGTACTCGGCGGCGTTCGCCGGGTCGCCGATTTCCATGGCCATCTTCATCACGTTCTCCGCGGCGCCGCCGTGCGCGGGTCCCGAAAGTGCTGCCACCGCCGCGGTGATCGCGGCGTGCAGGTTCGCCTCCGTTCCGGCCACCACGCGCGCGGCGAAGGAAGAGGCGTTCGAACCGTGCTCGGCGTGTAGGATCATGTCCACGTCCATCAGCCGTGCGGCCTCGGCACTCGGGCGCGCGCCCTTCAGCATCCAGAGGAAGTTGGCCGCGTGCGGGAGCGCCGGGTCGGGCGCGACCGGCTCGCGGCCGTTGCGGATCGCCTCGTGCGCCGCCACGATCATCGGCACCTGGGAGGTCAGGCGGATGCCCTTTCGCAGCGTCGCCTCGGCGGAATTGTCGGCGGTGTCCGGGTCGAAGGCGGCAAGCGCCGAGACCGCGGTGCGCAGCACATCCATCGGATGGGCGTTCTTCACGCACCGGATGACATCGTAGATCGCAGCCGGGAGCACGCGCGCGGCCTTCAGCTCCGCGTCGAACGCCTGAAGCTGCGCCCGGGTGGGCAGCTCGCCCTTGAGCAGCAGGTAGCACGTCTCCTCGAACGTCGAGCGTTCGGCGAGGTCGTGAATCGAATAGCCGCGATAGCGCAGCTCGCCCGCGCGCCCGTCAATGAAGCACACCCGCGAGCGGTCGAAGACCACGTCCTTCAACCCGCGGCGGATCTCGATTTTCTCGGTCGGTTCGCTCATGGCCTGCTCCTGTGCAAGGGATCGAGCGGGTTCACGGCGCGACCGGCGCCCCGCGCTCGAACGTTTCGCCCGGAAAGTAGCGCGCAAGGCGCGCATCCGCGGTGCGCGCGTGCGCCTCCATGCCTTCGAGCCGCGAGATGCGCGCGGCGACCTGGGCAAGGTCGCGGTTCGCCTCGCGCGTCATGCGCTGCCAAGTGACCGCCTTGATGAACTTGTGCACCGAAAGCCCCCCGGAGTAGCGCGCCGCGCCTTTCGTCGGAAGGATGTGATTGGGCCCCGAGACCTTGTCGCCGTAAGCGACCGTCGTCTCCTCGCCGAGAAAGAGCGAACCGTAGCAGGTAAGGTTCGCGAGCCACCAGTCGAGATCGCGCGCGTGCACTTCGAGGTGCTCGGCGCAATAGCGGTCGGAGACGCGCGCCGCTTCCTCGCGCGTGCCGCAGAGGACGACCTCGCCGTAGTCGCGCCATGCCGCTGCCGCCGCCTCGCGCGCCGCGGCGGGCAGCGCCTCGATGAGGCGCGGCACCAGCCGCAGCGTCTCCTCGGCGATGCGGCGCGACGTGCAGATCAGCCAGGCCGGGGATTCCGGTCCGTGCTCGGCCTGCCCGACGAGGTCGGTGGCGACGAGCAGGGAGTCGGCCGAGTCGTCGGCGATGATCGCGATCTCGGTCGGGCCGGCGAGCACGTCGATGCCCACCTTGCCGAAGAGCGCGCGCTTTGCCTCGGCGACGAACTTGTTTCCGGGGCCGACGACGATGTCGGCCGGCTTGCCGGTAAAAAGGCCGAAGGCGAGCGTCGCGATCGCCTGTACCCCGCCCAGGGTCAGAATCACGTCCGCGCCCGCTACCTTCATCGCGTAGAGCACCTGCGGGTGGATTCCCTCGCCGCGATACGGAGCGGAGCATGCGATCACGGTCGGAACCCCCGCGGCCTTGGCGGTGGCGATGCTCATGTAAGCCGAGGCGATGTGCGCGTAGCGGCCGGTGGGCACGTAGCAGCCGGCGACATTGACCGGGATGAGCCGCTGCCCGGCGACGAGCCCGGGCCGGATCTCGACCGAGAACTCGCGCAGCGAGTCGCGCTGCGCGGCGGCGAAGCGGCGCACCTGCTCGGTCGCGAACTCGATATCGCGCTTGACCGCTGCCGGGACGTCGCGCGTGCGGCGCTCGATTTCGCCGGGCGCAAGCATGATCTCGCCAGTCCACTGGTCCAGCCTCGCCGCGTATTCGCGCACCGCCGCCTCGCCCCGGCGCTCGATCTCTTCGAGCATCTCTTGCACGACCTTGCGCGTGGCGCCGGTTTCGGTTTCGGGGGTCTTGGTCGCCTTTTTCAGGTACTCGATCGCCATCACCGCACCTCGCTACTTCGTGTACAGCACTCCCGGCAGCCAGAGGGCGAGCTGGGGAAAGATCATGACGAGGGCAAGTCCCGCGAGCTGCAAGCCCATGAACTGGATCATGCCCTTGTAGATGTCGGCAAGCTCCCATTGCGGCGCCACCCCCTTCAGGAAGTAGGCCGAGAGCGCGACCGGAGGCGAGAGCCATGCCGTCTGCAGGTTGACCGCCACGAGGATGCCGAACCAGGTGACGTTGAATCCCAGCTCCTTCACCATCGGCAGCATGATCGGCAAAAAGATCAGCACGATCGGTACCCATTCGAGGGGCCAGGCGAGCAGAAAGATGACCGCCATCAGCAGGATCAGGATGACCATCGGCGGCAGATCGAGCCCGAGCAGGGCCTCGGTCATCATCATCGGCGTGCCCAGGCGCGAGAACACCGCGCCGAAGAAGTTGGAGGCGGCGACCAGAAACAGGATCAGGCACGACACTTCCAGCGTCTTGAGCACCGAGTCGTAAAGAAGCTTCCAGGTCAGCCTGCGGTAGACGATCGTGAGAAGCAGCGAGCCGGCGGCGCCGACCGCCGCGCCTTCGGTGGGCGTGGCGATGCCGAAGAGGATCGAGCCGAGCGAGGCGAGCACCAGAACCGAGGGCGGCACCAGTCCCTGCACAAACTCCCTGACGATCTCCCAGCGCGACTGCGCGTGTTCGTCCTCCGGCAGCGCCGGGCCGAGCGCCGGGTTGAAGTAGCAGCGCACCATCGCGTAGATCGTGTAGATCGCCGCGAGCGCAAGGCCCGGGACGATCGCCGCGGCGAAGAGGTCGGTCACCGGCACGCCGATGACCGGGCCCATGACGACCAGCATCACCGACGGCGGAATCAGGATGCCGAGCGTGCCGCCGGCGGTGATGATGCCGGCGGACATGCGCACGTCGTACTTCGAGCGGTCCATGGCTTTTGCCGCCATGATCCCGAGCAGCGTCACTGCCGCGCCGACGATGCCGGTGGCCGCCGCGAAGATCGTGGCGCAGAACATCACCGCGATGTAGAGCGAGCCGTGGACGCGCGCAAGCGCGAGCTGTACCGCGCGGAACAGCCGCTCCAGCAGGCCGGCCTGCTCGAGCAAAAGCCCCATGAAGACGAACAGCGGCACCGAGGCGAGCGTTTGCTCGCGCATCACCTGGAAGAACTGGAACACCATGAGATGGAACACGGTGTCGCCGAAGCCGGCATAGCCGAACAGCAGCCCGAGGATGATCAGCGTGAAGGCGATCGGGAAGCCGACGAAGATGCCGGCGAGCAGCGCCACGATCATCCAGATGCCGATCGTCTCAGGACTCATGGCTGATCAGCTCCTCGAGTGTCCTGTGCGCGACGAGCCAGCGCCCGGTGCGCAGCGCGTAGAGGCATTTCAGGAACTCCGATACGCCTTGCACGAGCAGCAGCAGCGCGGCCACCGGGATCACGGCCTTGAGCGGGTAGATCACCGGCATCCACGAGCTGCCGACGGTGCGCTCGTTGCGCAGCCACGAAGCCCAGGCGAACTCCGCGCCCAGCCACAGGAACACTGCGATACCGGGGAAGAACAGCAGCAGGTAGCACAGCGCGTCCACCGTCGCCTGCGTGCGCACCGACCAGCGCTGGTACAGGAAGTCGGTGCGGATATGCGCGCCGCGGTACAGCGTGTACGCCGCCCCCAGCATGAAGAGCGCCCCGTAGAGCATGTAGCTGATGTCATAGGCCCACTGCGTCGGCGTGGCGACATGCCGGATCGCCACCTCCCAGGTCATCGTGGCAATGAGCGGCAGGATCAGCCAGGCGACGATGCGGCCGGACCACGCGCTCGCCGCGTCGATCGTCCGGATCGCCTGCACGAGTTTTCCGTTCTCTGCGTCCATCGTCATTTCCGGAAAAAAGAGAGGCGGCACCGGGCCGCCTCTGGCGTGCGTCCCCGGCCGCGGGCTATTTGCCGCCCTTCAGGTGCGCCTCGCCGACCGAGGTGTTCAGCTTCTGGATGCTCACCCAGAACGGCACCACGTCTCTTGCGAACGCCGCCTGCGAATCGAGCACCTTCTTGAAGAAGGCGTTCTTGGCGGCATTTTCCTCCATCACCTTCTTCGCCGCCGCCATGAAGGCCGGGAAGTACTCGGGTGGCGTGTCGTGCGTCTGCACGCCGTGCTTTGCCCTGAGCTCCGCGAGCGCGAGCGCGTTGGCGCGGATCCGATACGCGGTGGACTCCATCATGTGAGCGATCGTGGCGCCCTCGAAGATCGCCTGCACGTCTTTGGGCAGCCGGTTCCAGAACGTCTTGTTAATGTAGACGTCGCCGTTGACGATGTTCTGGTGCAGGCCCTGAAGGTAGTAATGCTTGAAGGCGCGGTGAAACCCGTAGGCGAGATCGGTCACCGGGCAGCACCACTCGGCCGCGTCGAGCACGCCGCGCTCGGCCGAGGGGATGATCTCGGCGCCGGGCAGCGCGATCGCGGTGACGCCCATCTCCTTGTAGATCGCGCCCGGGATGCCGGGCGGCGTGCGAAAGCGCTTCTTGCGCAGGTCGTCGAGCGAGCGGATCGGCTCCTTGAACCAGCCGAGCGCCTCCGGGCCGACCGGCTGCACGATGAAGCCGACCACGTTCACCTTCAGGTGCTGCTCGAAGAGTTCCCGGTACAGCTCCTTGCCGCCGCCGTCGAGGTACCACGACACCCACGCGAGCTGGTCCAGACCCACGCCCGCGCCGCCCGAGGGCGAGCCGAAGAGCATCGCTGCCGGGTGCTTGCCCGACCAGTAATGGGTCCAGGCGAAGCCCGATTCGACCAGCCCCTTGTCCACCGCGTCGAGGATTTCGAACGCTCCCACCACGGCACCGTCGGGGAGAACTTCGATCTTGAGGCGCCCGCCGGTCATCGCGTCCACCCGCTGCGAAAGCCGCTGTAGCAGCTTGAATTCGTCGGCCGCGGCCGGCACTGCGGCCTGAAGGCGCATCCTGAAACTCTGCTGGGCCCACGCCAGACCCGGCAGCAGCGCTGCCACCAGCGCTACGGCAATCGCACGCCGCATCCAATCAGCGATCCGATCCATGACGTTCTCTCCTCCGAGGAAGAAAAATGAAAACGCTTGCATAAGGTATTTTTGCGGTTTTCCGGCGTCAAGCTGCGGTGCAGCATGGATGCACTGAAAACGTTTTCATTTTCTGGTGCTAAATTTCCTGCTAAATGGCACGGGGTCCCTATCCCAAGCTCTCGGACGTGGCGCGCGCGGCCGGCGTATCGCTTGCGACCGCCTCGCGCGCGCTCGCCGAGCCGGCGCTCGTGCGCCTGCGCACTCGCGAGCGCGTGCGCGCGGCGGCGGCGATGCTCGGATACGTTCCTCATGGCGCGGCGCGCGCCCTCGCCACGCGCCGCTCGCGCACGGTGGGCGCGGTGTTTCCGCCGGTGGACAACCCGATCTTCGCTGCCGCAACGCAGGCGCTCGCGCACGAGCTGGCTGCCTCGGGCTATACGCTGCTCCTCGCCACGCACGAATACGATCCGGCGTCCGAGCGCGAGGTCACGCGCACGCTGCTCGAGCGCGCCGTGGACGGGCTGGTGCTGGTCGGCCTCGACCATGACCCGGAGCTTTACCGGATGATCTCGCAGGCCGGTGTTCCCTACGAGCTGATGTGGTCGCTCGATCCGGCCGGCTTTCACCCCTGTGTCGGCGTCGCGCACCGCATCGCCTCGGTACGCGCCACTCAGCACTTGCTTGCCCTTGGCCACCGCGAGTTCGCGGTGCTCGCCGGGCGCACCGCGCACAACGACCGCACGCGCGAGCGGCTCGCCGGGGTGCGCGAGGCGCTCGCCGCGCGCGGGATCGAGTTGCGCCCCGAGCGGGTGGTCGAGGCCGATTTCGCGCTGCCGGCGGCGCGGCAAGCGTTCGCGGCGCTACTTTCCCGCGCGCCCGGATTCACCGCGCTCGTCTGCGGCAACGACGTGCTGGCGATCGGCGCGCTTGCCGAATGCGCCGCGCGCGCAATCCTCGTGCCCGAGGCGATCTCGATCGTCGGGTTCGACGACATTGACATGGCCTCGGGAGTGACGCCCGCGCTCACCACCGTCCGCGTGCCGGCGGCCGAGATGGGGCGCCGCGCCGCCGCGCGCATGCTCGCGCGGCTTGCGGGCGCGACGGTGGTGCCGGTCGAGGAGCTGCCGGCGACGCTGGTGGTGCGCGCGAGCACCGGTCCGGCACCCCGATGACTGTCTGGGATTACATCGTCGTCGGCGCCGGATCGGCCGGCTGCGTGCTCGCCGACCGGCTCACCGCCGATGGGCGCCATCGCGTGCTGCTGCTCGAAGCGGGACCACGCGACTGCTCGATCTGGATCCATCTGCCGATCGGCTACGGCAAGACGATGTTCCACCCGGTCTACAACTGGGGCTTCTACACCGACCCCGAGCCGAACATGAACGGCCGGCGGATCTACTGGCCGCGCGGGCGCGGGCTGGGCGGCTCTTCGTCCATCAACGGGCTCATCCACATCCGCGGCCAGCCCGAGGATTACGAGCGCTGGGCCGCCCTCGGCAACCGCGGCTGGGGCTGGCGCGAGGTGCGGCCGTATTTCGAGCGCAGCCGCCTTGCCGCCGCGCCGATCGGCGAGCCGCACGAGCTGATGGAGGCGATCATCCGCGCGGCGAACGAACTCGGCATCCCGCGCAACGACGACTTCAACGGCGAGCGCCAGGAGGGTGTGGGCTATTACCGCCTGTTCACAAACAACGGCCTGCGGTCTTCCAGCGCGACCGCGTACCTTCGCCCGGCGGAACGACGGCCGAACCTGCGCGTGGAGACGGATGCGCACGCGACCCGGATCGTCTTCGAAGGCCGGCGCGCCGGCGGCGTGCGCTACCGCCAGGGCGGCGTCGAGCGCGAGGCGCGCGCCGCGCGCGAGGTGATCGTCTCGGCCGGAGCGCTGCAAAGTCCGCAGCTGCTACAGCTCTCGGGCATCGGTCCGGGCGAGCTGCTGCGCTCGCTCGGCCTTCCGGTGCTGTGCGAGCTGCCCGGTGTGGGCGAGAACCTGCAGGACCACCTCCAGCTCCGCGTGATGTTCCGGTGCACGAAACCGATCACGACCAACGACGATCTCGCCAGCCTGCGGCGCAGGATCTGGATCGCGCTCAAGTGGCTGCTGTGGCGCACAGGGCCGCTCGCGATCGGGATCAACCAGGGCGGGCTTTTCACCCGTGTGCTGCCGGAGTCGGCGACGCCGGACGTGCAGTTTCACTTCGCCACGCTGTCGGCGGAGCTGGCGGGCGCGAAGCCGCATCCGTGGTCCGGCTTCACGATGTCGGTGTGCCAGTTGCGGCCCGAGTCGCGCGGCAGCGTGCGCATCCGCTCGGCCGATCCTTTCGCGCCGCCCTCGATCAGGCCGAACTACCTTTCTGCCGCCCTCGATCGGCGCTGCGCGGTCGCAGGCGTGAAGCTTGCGCGCCGGCTCGCCGCAACCGAAGCGCTGCGCCCCTATGTCGCCGGGGAATACCGCCCTGGAGCGCAAGCCCGGACCGACGAGGACCTGCTCGAGTTCGCGCGCGAGCATGGCGCGACGATCTTCCATCCGGCTGGCACCTGCAAGATGGGAAGCGACCCGATGGCGGTGGTGGACGAGCGCCTGCGCGTGCGCGGCGTGGCTGGCCTGCGCGTCGTGGACGCCTCGATCATGCCGACGCTCGTCTCCGGCAACACCCACGCGCCGGTGGTGATGATCGCGGAGAAAGCTTCCGACATGATCATCGAGGACGCGGAACGCGCGCTTTAAGCCGGCCGCAGCCCGAGGATGGCACGCGCCTCGGCCGGCGTGGCGGGACGCCGGCCGTAGCGCTCGCAGTGATTGACGATCTTCTTCACCAGCTCGGCATTGCTCGCCGCAAGCCTGTCGGGCTCGATCCGCAGGTTGTCTTCCAGCCCCGTACGGCAGTGCCCGCCAGTCTCCAGGCACCACTGGTTCACCTCCCACTGGTGCCGGCCGACGCCTGCGGCGACCCAGGTGGCGTTCGGTAGGACCTCCTTCAGCTCGGCACGCAGGAAGTCGAACACCTGGCGGCGCGCGGGCAGTGCGTTCGGAATGCCCATCACGAACTGCACGTGCGGCGGATCCTTGACGAGGCCCTTCCTCACGAGGGTCGCGGCGTTGTAGAGCATCGCCAGGTCGAACACCTCGATTTCAGGCTTGATGTCGTACTCCAGCATCGTCTTCGCCAGCCCCTCGACGAAGTCCGGCGGGTTTTCGTAGACCTGATTCGGGAAATTGACCGACCCAGTAGCGAGCGAGGCCATGTCGGGCTTCAGGTACAGCATCGCGCCGCGCTTCGCCTGCTCGCGTCCGCGCCCGCCGGTCGAGAATTGAATGATCATGCCCGGGCAGTGCTTGCGCACGCCTTCCTGCACGCGCGCGAAGAGTTCGGGGTCGGAGCCGGGCGATTCGTCCGGATTGCGCACGTGGATGTGAACGAGCGAGGCGCCCGCCTCGTAGGCTTCGTGCGTGGATTCGATCTGCTCCGAGGGCGTGACCGGAACGGCCGGGTTGTCCTTCTTGCGCGGCACGGCGCCCGTGATCGCGACGGTGATGATGACGGGCTGCGTCATGAATGGGCTCCTTGCAACATCGGGGCCGCCGAGGAGGCAGCGTCTGCGGGGGCCGCGGCCGCTTGCTCCGAAGCGACGAACGTCTCTGCGATTGCCGCCGCCGCCCGGCGCAGCGCAGGCAGAAACGAATAGCCGCGCTCGATCGTCATGCGCGGCGCGGGGCCATGCACGGCGACCGCCGCGCACACGCGCCCGCGCCGGTCCTTGACCGGAACCGCAAGGCATACCGAACCTTCGAAGCACTCGCCGATGTCGGTGCCGATGCCGCTTGCGCGGATCCGGCGCAGCTCGCGCTCGAGCGCATCCAGCGTCGTGATCGTGCGCTCGGTGTAGCGCCGGAACGGTTCGGGTCCGAGGACGCGGCGCAGCTCGCGCGGCGTCAGTTGCGCGAGGAAAAGCTTGCCGCTCGCGGTGCAGTGCAGCGGCACCCGCGAGCCGACCTCCATGTGCAGACGGACCGTCGCCCGGGTTTCGACGCGGTCGAGGTACACGACCTCATGGCCATCGCGCATCGTGAAGTTGCAGGTCTCGCCGATCTCCTCGACGAGCCGGGCGAGGATCGCGCGCCGTTCGGTGCGAAGCGGCGAGTGCATCTGCACCAAGAGCGAGAGCGCCGCCGTGCGCGGTCCCACGGTGTAGCGCTTCTCGACGGGCTCGCGCTGCACGAGCCCCGCACGCGCAAGAAGCCGAAGAATCCGGTACACGGTCGGCTTGGGAAGGCCGCTTGCGCGCGTGAGCGCCTCCAGCGTTGGCGGCGTACCGGAGGAGGCGATCAGCTCGAGCAGCGAAAAGGCGCGCAGGGTCGAGGATTCTGCTCCTCCGCTTGTGCCTTCGCTGCGCATAGATTTCGGTGAACGAAATTCCATGTTTCAATATTGAAGCACTTTTCACTCCCGTGCAAGAATTCCAACGATGCGACCGAGGAGGAGGCGGCCGGCTTCGTTTTCCGCTCGGCAAGCCATGCCCCCGGCAGCGCGTGCCCAAGAGCTGACTTACGAGGAGGTGCTGCGGATCGTCGAGCTGGTGAAGACCGCGCCGTTCTCCGAGTTTCGCCTCAAAGTCGGCGACATCGAGGTGCACCTGCGCCGAGGCGATCACGCCGGCGCGTCGCGGCAGCCTGCCGGCGCATTGCCTGGTGCGGCGCCGCCGGCACCACAGGCGCGCGCGCATGCTGCGCTTCCCGGGAGCGCGGCGTCGGCGCCGAGCGAAACCGCGCCGCAGCCGACGGCACCGTCGGACGTGCGCTTCCCCGAGGGCGCGGCGCTGGTGCGCGCCCCGATGGTGGGAACGTTCTATCGCGCCCCGGCGCCGGACGCGCCGCCGTTCGTCGAGATCGGCAGCCACGTCGAGCCGGACACCACCGTTGGGATCATCGAGGTGATGAAGCTCATGAATGCGATCGTGTCCGAAGTGCGCGGCGTGGTCACGCAGATCTTGGTCGCCAACGCCCAGCATGTCGAGGCCGGCCAGGCGCTCATGGTGATCCAGCCTGATCCGGAGGATGGATGAAGCGCACGCGCTCCGCGGCCCGCGCCCACTTCGATTTCGTGGACGTCACTCTGCGCGACGCGCACCAGTGCCTGTGGTCCACGCGCATGACCACCGCCCTGATGACACCCATTCTCGGCGCAATTGATCGCTGCGGCTACGCGGCGATCAACATCCTCGGCGGCGCGGTATTCGACGTGTGCGTGCGCTACCTGCACGAGAACCCGTGGGCGCGCGTGAAGCTGCTTTGCGCGCACCTCGCGACCCCGTGCGATGCGCTCACGCGCGGCCAGAGCCTCTATACCTTCGAGCTGTTCCCTGACGACATCGTCGAGTTGAACGCGCAGGTGCTCGCGCGGCTGGGCGTCAAGATACTGACGGTGTACGACGCGCTCAACGACAACCGCAACCTCGAATCCTCGGTGCGTGCTGGACGCGCCGCCGGCATGAAGGTGAATGGCTGGATGACGTATACGCTCTCGCCGGTGCACACCGACCAGTACTACGTCGAGCGCACGCGCGAGCTAGTGGCGCTCGGCGTGGACTACATCTGCATCAAGGACCCGACCGGACTGCTCACCCCCGAGCGCGGGCGCACGCTCTTTCCTGCGGTGGTCGCGGCAGCCGGAAGGATCCCGGTGCAGCTTCACTCGCACTGCCAGTCGGGTCTCGCGCCGGAGGTGTACGAAGTCGCGATGCTTTCCGGCTTTCGCGCCGGCTACACCGCGAGCGAGCCGCTCGCGAACGGGGCGTCGCTGCCCGCTACCGAAGACATCGGCGCGCGCGCCGAGCGCCTCGGTTTCCGGACCACGCTCGATTACCGCGCGCTCAAGGAAGTAGCCGGGTACTTTCGCTGCGTCGCCGAGCGCGAAGGCAAGCCGCTCGGGCGTGTCGCGCGCTACGACCCGGCGCTCTACGAGCACCAGATCCCGGGCGGCATGATCTCGAACCTGCGCTACCAGCTCCAGACGATGAAGATGGAGCACCGGCTGCCGGAGATTCTGGAGGAGGCGCCGCGCGTGCGGCGCGACCTCGGCTACCCGATCGTGGTAAGCCCGTTCGCGCAGTACATCGTGACCCAGGCAACGCTGAACGTCGTGCAGGGCGAGCGCTATCGGACGATCCCGGAGGAGATCCGCAAGTACGCGATGGGGTATTACGGGCGGCTCGCCGCGCCGCTTGCGCCGGAGTTTCTGGAGCGGGCGAACATCCGGCCGGGCGAAATGGTGTCCGGGCGGCCGGGCGAGCACCTGCAGCCGTGGCTGCCGCGGCTGCGCAAGGAACTCGGCCCCGGCGCGAGCGACGAGGACCTGCTGCTTGCGGCGTTCTACCCGAAGCCGCTGCTCGAACCGCTGCGCGATCCGGCGCCGGAGTGCCGGTTCCGTACTTCGCCGCTGCATGAACTGATCGCGTTCCTCGGCACGCGCTCCGACATCGCGTACGCGCGCATCCGGTTCGCGGGGACCGAGATGACGATCGCGGCGTGACGGCGATGAACGCATCCGGGACGCGGACTCTTGCCCGGATCGCCGGCGGGCTGCGATTGCTCACGGGGCTTGCGGGCGCGCTGCTGACGCTCTACGTGACCCTCGCGCTGTTCGGATTCGTGCGCAGCTCCTCGCAGCATTATGCCGCGTTCACTTTCGCCGTCATGTTCATCGCCGGGCTGGTGAGCGTGCGCGCCGCGCTGGAGCAGCGTGCCGCCGACCCGCAATCGCGCTGGTTCGGAGCCCGCCTCGGCGTGGCGCTTGCTGCTTTTGCGCTGGCCGCGGGCGGCGGGCTGTACATCCTGTACCACGCCAAGCGGCTCGAAGTGGCGGCGCCGTTCTTCGACCGCTTCGACATGGCGATCGGACTCGCGTTCACGGTCGGCGTGCTGATCCTCACGTGGCTCCATTGGGGCGCGATCCTCGCCCTCATCATCGCGGCGGCCATCGTCTACTTTTTCTACGGGCACCTGCTCGAGCACCCGCTGCTCACGCACCCGGAATACCAGCCGAACTTCGTCATGAACTACGTCGGCCTCGGCACGACACAGGGATTTTTCTGGTTCGCGCAGACCGCGGTGGACGACATCTATTATCTGGTGCTGTACGCCTCGGTGCTGTTCGGCATCGGGATGCTCCATTCGATCATCGAGCTGGGCAAGGCGATGGGAAGCCGCATCGCCGGGGGTGCCGCGGGGCCGGCTGTGCTCGGCAGCGGCGTCGTCTCCATGGTGATGGGCGTGGCCGTCTCCAATGTCGTGCTCACCGGCCGGTTCACCATCCCGATGATGAAGAAGTACGGCTATAGCCCCCCGATGGCGGGCGCGATCGAGGCTGCTGCCTCGACCTCGGGCCAGATCATGCCGCCGGTGCTGGGGCTCGCCGCGTTCATCATCGCCAGCTTCCTGTCCATGAAATACATTGACGTGGTCAAGGCGGCGGTGATTCCTGGGATCCTCTACATGACCGGCATTGCGATCGCGGTCGCAGTGTACGCGCGCCGCAACCGCCTGCCGCGGCTTGGCGAGCCGGTGAATCGCGAGGTCATCTGGCGCACCTTCCCGGCGTTCTTCGTCTCGTTCGTCGCCGTCTGCTGGCTGCTGCTCGATTACTACTCGCCTTCGGTCGCCGGATTCACCGGCTGCGCCGTCGCGCTGGCGCTCGCGGCTTTTCAGGGGCCTTACCGGCCCTCGCTCAGGCAGCTCGGCGCCGCCCTCGAGGAGGGCCTGGAGATGATGGCGGTGCTCGCGCTGCTGCTGATCGCGATCGGCCCACTGGGACAGGCGTTTCTGACGACGAACCTTTCGGGCCGGCTCGGCACCTACCTCGTGCATGTGCTGCCCGACAGCCCGCTCGTGCTGCTCATCGGCGCGGCGGTGCTCTCGCTGATCCTCGGCATGGGTCTGCCCACACCGGTGGCCTATCTCGTAGTGGCGCTCGCACTGGTGCCATTCCTGCAACTGCTCGGGGTGAAACCGTTCCTCGCCCATTACTTCGTCTTCTATTTCGCCGTCTATTCGGCGCTCAGTCCGCCGATCGCAGTCGCCGCACTGGCCGGAGCGAAGATCGCCGGTGCCGGTTTCTGGGAAACCTGCCGCGACTCGATGAAGCTCGCGGCGACCACGTTCATCATCCCGTTCGCGTTCGTGTATCGCCCGCAGCTTCTCCAGTTCCCGGATGTCGGCTGGAACGTGGTGCCGCCGCTGGCGGAGATCCTGCTCATCCAGTGGACCAGCTCGATCGCGCTGTTTGGCTACTTCCGGCGCCCGCTCGGGACCTTCGAGCGCGTACTGTTCGGCGCGCTCACCGTGCTTGGCTACTGGGCGATGGTGACCGAGGCGCTGTATTCGACTTTCGTCTTCGCCGGCGCGGCCGCGCTGCTGCTCGCGGCATCCGGACTGCGCCGGAAGAAGATCGTTCCCGTGGTCGTGACCAAAGGAGGAGAGTCATGAAGGCCAAATCCGTGCTGTGTAAGCTGCTGGGCGCCCTTGCGCTCACCGCGGTCCCGTTCTCCGCGCCCTTGGCGCAGAAGCCCGCGGCACCGGCCGCCGTCCCGCTGCTTCTGTGCCCCTGGGGCTGCGGGCCGACCGAGTCCGACACCATTCTCATGAACCAGATGATCAGGGAGGGCAACCAGGTCACGCTCCTGCCGCAGGAGACGCCGGGCTACATGTTCAACATCCGCGAGATGGCGAACGATCGGCACTGGAAAAGGACCGCGTTCAGCACAGAGGACATCATCATTCAGCTTGCGATGAAATGGGGCGGCACGCCGGAATTGAAGGAGTTTCTGCCCGAGCGGGTACCGATCCGGTTCAAACTGCTGTACGGCGAAACCTGGTGGGCCCAGGGCAAGTTCTTCGTGACGTTCGATCCCCGTATCAAGACTCCGGCCGATTTCAAGGGCAAGCGCATCGCGCTCGGGCTGCGCAGCCAGAGCGACTGGGGCGTATTCTCGCGGCTGATGCTGGAGCACGGTTACGGCATCACGCCGCAGAATGCCGACATCCGGCACCTGACGCCGGCTGCGCTGACGCAGCAACTGCTCGACGGCGCAGTGGACGTGGCGGTGACTGCGTTCGGCACAGAGCCGACCTTTACCGAGATTCTGATTTCCCCGCCGCTGCGCCAGCTTGAAGCCGCTCCGAAGCCGCTTCGCTATATCGGGGTATCCAAGGAGGCGATCGATCGCGTGAACGCGAAGTTCGGCACGACATTTCTGCACGTGAATTTGCCGGCCGGCAAGCTTCCCAAGCAGACGGAACCGCTCTCGCTGGGTGTCAACCGCGGCTACAAGGCGGTGCATCCGGATTTCCCCGAGGACGTCGCCTACCACATCGTCATGGCGGTCGTGCGAAACGCGCCGAAGATGAAGGAGCTGCATGCACTGTGGAAAATATGGACGCCGGAGTTGATGCTGCACGGGCTTTCGGAGGAAAACGTCCATCCCGGAGCGAAGCGCGCCTACGTCGAGCTCGGCTGGTGGGACAAGGTAAAACGGTTCCCGCCGGTGACCTACCCACAGTGAACCTCGGATTGACCGACTGCGTCGCGTTGGTAACGGGCGCGGCGCGCGGCGTCGGGGCGGCGATCGCGGCGGCGTTCGCCGCGCACGGGGCGCGCGTGTACGCGGCTGACATCACCGAGGGCGCGATTCTGCGCATGGACGTGCGCGACCGCGCCAGCGTGCGCGCGGTGCTCGAGCGCATCGAGCGCGAGGCGGGTGGCCTCGACATCCTCGTCAACAACGCCGGGGTCCTCGCCACCGGCCCGTTCGACGCGACCTCGGACGAAGCGTGGGACAACCTCGTCGCGGTGAACCTCACCGGCGTGTTCAACTGTGTGCAGGCGGCGGTTCCCGCGATGCGCCGGCGCGGCCGCGGCGCCATCGTCAACATCGCATCGGTGTCGCACGAAAAGGGCGGTGGCGCCTTCGGCAATGTCTGGTACGGGGCCACCAAGGCGGGCGTGGTGGCGATGACGAAGGGGCTCGCGCGGGAGCTCGGGCCGCACCGCATCCGGGTCAACGCGATCGCGCCCGCGGTGATCGAGACCGACATGGTGCGCTCGCTGCTGACGCCGCAGGTGCGCGAGCGCATCCTCGCGCGCATTCCGCTCGGGCGGCTCGCCACCGAGGAAGACGTCGCGCGCCTTGCGCTGTTTCTCGCCTCGGACTGGTCGGGATTCATCACCGGCGAGACGATCGCCGTGGATGGCGGATTCCTACGCACCTGAGCGGGTGGCGGCAGCGCTCGCGATCGCGGCACTGGCGGGCGCGGTGCGCGGCGTCACCGGCTTCGGCGGGGCGCTGGTGATGACGCCGCCGCTCGCGTTTCTGTTCGGGCCGGCGCTCGCAGTGCCGGTGGCACTCGTGCTGGAGTCCTTCGCCGCCGCGCCGATGCTCGCGCAGACGCGCCGGCAGGTGCGCTGGCGCACGCTCGGGCCGATCCTCGCGGCGGCATGCGCGACCGTGCCTTTGGGCCGGATTCTTCAGGAATAGCGCAATCGCTCGAGAAGCAGGTGTGGAGCGAGTGGTTTTTGCGATTTGAGTGCGACGCCAAGACTGCTAAGGAAGGTCTGCGCAAGTGACCCGAGCAATCGAACGGATGGCAGTCACGCGCGGTTTTGGGGTTGAGGATGGTGGAGATCGAGCGCCGCAAGCCCCGATTTTGGGTTTTCGGTGCTCGGATTTTGCTTTTTTGCTTTCACAAGACGCAATTTGCCCCTCGAGGCATCAATGTCGTCGCGCGAGATAGAGGTTGGACAGCGCGAACATCGCGAAGGCGCGGACCGTGTTTTTGTACAGACCGCGGTAGCGCACCTTGGCGAAGCCCCACAAGCGCTTGACCACATGGAAAGGGAGCTCTGCCCAGGCGCGCCGGCGCGAGCGACTGCGGTTGACAAGCTTCTGGTGTTCGGTGAGCTCGGTGCCAGGCTTCGCTCTGCGGTTGACCCGGTAGCGGATGCCCGCGTGCTTGCATTGCTGGCGG
>JBFMFX010000011.1:0-117874 GCA_040752005.1 Pseudomonadota bacterium
GAACGGCGCGTGCGGCACGAACTCGGTACGCGGCGGGAACGCGAGCCAGGGCGCGACCGGCGCGCCAGAGGCGGCGAGTCCCGCAAGCGGCAACGCGACGACGAGCGCGGCGTAAAGAATCAGCGCGGCGAACGCGCGCGTGCGCATGCGCGGGGTTTCGCCCGGCGGCGCCGGGATCAGGTCCCGCCGCGCCTCATTTCTTCCACTTGATCGAGCAGCCCATCGAGGGGATCTGCTCCTTCGGCCCCCGGCCGGTGCGCGCGATCTCGACCATCGCTTCGAACAGCTCGCGCCGCGCGTTCGGCACGGGATCCTTGCGCGAGGCATCCAGCCGCCCGTGGTACTGGAGTTCGAGGTTGGCGTTGAAGCCGAAGAACTCCGGCGTACACACCGCGCCGTAGGCCTTCGCCACCTCCTGCGTCTCGTCGAGCACGTAGGGGAAGGGGAAGTTCTTCTCGCGCGCGACGCGCTTCATGTTCTCGAAGGAATCCTCCGGGTAGTCCGACGGGTCGTTCGACATGATCGCGATCGAGCCGATGCCGTGCTGCGCGAGCTCCTTGCAGTCGCGCACGATGCGGTCGATCACCGCCTTCACGTAGGGGCAGTGGTTGCAGATGAACATGACGAGCAGCCCGTTCGGCCCGCGCGCGCTCGCCAGCGTGTGCCGCTTGCCGTCCACGCCCGGCAGATCGAAGTCCGCCGCTTTCCAGCCGAGTTTGCGTTCGGTCGCTTCGGTGAGCACCATGACCAAATGCTAGCACGGGCCGAAAGGCCCATCGGGCCGGAGAGGCAGCATGGGGCGGCCGAGCTGCTCCGCAAGATGGACTGTCACCCTGCCCGCCAACCTGGCGCCCGAATGCCGGGCGGCGGAGGCCGCGTATGGCTGGGCGTTGCTCATCGCCAGCAAGGCCGATCGCCTCGCGGATCCGGAGAGCGATCTGCAGCTGCGCGCCTTTCCAGAGCTGGAAGCGCTCGACTGTCCGGCGCTCGCGGCCTCGGCCGAAACCGGATTCGGTCCGGGCACAATCGGGCCGTGGCTTTTTTCAAGTCTCGGGATCGTGCGTATGTACGCGAAGAGGTCCGGCGGGCCCACCGATTGCAGCCGGCCCTTCACTGTGCGTGCCGTGCAGACGGTCGAGGACGTCGCGCGGCCGGTGCACCGCGACCTCGCGCAGTCGCTGAAGTACGCGCGGATGCAGGGGAAGTCCGGCTTTGAAGGCCAGCATGTCGGACGCGAGCATCACCTCGCCGACGGCGACATCGTCGAGCTGCACCCATAGGCCCACCGGCTCGAGAAAAACCCCGAAGCCCTCGCAGCTTTTTTCTGCTTATTGCAAAGTTGGCAGTCCTGCTGCGAAAAAATACGCAACCCTCCCGCGCCAAAGCCTGCGATCATGAAAAAGCGGCCGCAGTACGCGCCGCGCAAGGCCAATCTTGTCTGGAGGAGACTATGATGATGGCACGCAGATTCGTCGTTGCAACCGCAGCGTTCGCGCTCGCCGGCGCGTTCGCAACCGCGGCGTTCAGTCAGCACCCGGACATGGTCACGGTCACGCCGAAGGACCTGAAGTGGAACGACACGCCGCTCATCAAGGGCGGCAAGGTCGCGGTGATCGAGGGGCCGCTCGACCAAGCGGGGCCGTTCACCCTGCGGATCCGGTTCCCGGCGAAGGGCATGATCGCGCCGCATTTTCACGGCTCGATCGAGCACGTCACCGTGGTGTCGGGGACCTTCAACATCGGACACGGCGAGAAGTTCGACAAGGCGAAGACGAAGCCGCTCGGCCCGGCCAGCGTCGCGATCATGCAGCCGAAGGTCCCGCATTACGCCTGGGTCGACAAGGAAACCGAGATTCAAGTACACGGCGTCGGTCCGTGGACGGTGACGTTCGTCAACCCCGCGGACGATCCGCGCAAGCAGCAGTGACCGGCGGGCGGCGCGCGCTGCCGCGTAGCGCGGCGGCGCGCCCGCTCCGGCGCGCTATTCGGGCAGCGTCTCGCCCGAACCGCCCATTTCCTTCGGCATGTCCTTCATCTTGGGCAGCCCGTCGCGGATCCGCAGCACCGTTTCCTGGTAGTTGACGTGTAGCGCCGGCCTGAAGGCGAGGTCCGGCAGCGTCGCGGCGTACACGTCGGTGACGCCCCACGTCGGATGCTCGGTGAAGAGGTGCCCGCCGCAGAGCGTGCACCACTTGCGGTAGCTCCGATCGGTCTTGTGATAGGTGCCGACGTGCTCGGCGCCTCTGGTCACCCTGACCGCGTCCGGCTTCCAGAGCGTAAAGGCGTTCACTGGCCCGGCGGACCAGGATCGGCACGAGGCGCAGTGACAGTAGCCCATCGCGACCGGCGCGCCGGTCGCGAGCAACGTCACCGCGCCGCAGAAGCAACTGCCGCGGTATGAAGCGTTCTTTTCCATGATCCCTCCTGTGCGCTATGCGGGCAGGCCCGCCTTTAGGACCGCCTCGCGGTGGTGCGCAAGATCGCTCTCGCGCTTGTAGTGAAGCGTCGGGATCAGATCCTTTTCGACACGGAAGCCGGGCATGCGCCTGAGCACTTCCTGCGCATGCATGGCGGCCGCGTCGGCCTGCCCGAGCTGCGCGTAGCACGCCGCGAATGCGGCATGGTAGAAGTGATCAGGCGTCGGAACGTGCTGCAGCGCCTCGATCGCCTCGCGGTAGCGGCGCGCGACGAAGTGGGCGCGCGCGAGGTGGCCCCAGAAGCGCGGCGGGTGAAACGGGTTGAGGCGCATCGCCTTGCGGATCCATTCGATGCCCTCCTCGGCCTCGCCGAGCCAGGTGAGCAGCTCGCCCTGCTGCACCACAATCAGGTCGTCGTTCGGGTTCAGTGCGAGCGCGCGCTGCTGGTGATAGGCGGCGCGCTCGAAATCGTTCTGCCGCAGCCGCAGCGCGGCGAGGATGCGGTGCACGTCGCTGTCGTTGTCGTCGAGCGCCGCCGCGGTGGTGATCTCCGCCTCGATGACGCGCATGCCGGCTTCGCCGTCGCACCAGCCGTAGGTGAGCTGCTGGCCGACGATGCAGGCCTTCCAGGCATGCGCGTGCGCGTAGCGTGGATCGAGCCGGATGGCGCGCTCGATCAGCTCCATCGCCTTTGCGTTGTCCTCGCGCGTGGCGCGGTGGTGCAGCGTCTTCGCCGCGATCACGCACTCGTAGGCCGCCATGTTGTCGGTGGGCTTGCGCGCGGCGCGCTCGCGCGTCGCCGCCTCGACCCGGCCGGGAAGGGTCGCGACGATCGCGCTCGTCACCTCGTCCTGAATGGCGAAGATGTCGGCGAGGCCGCGGTCGTAGCGCTCGGCCCAGATGTGCCGGTCGGTCTCGGCGTCAATGAGCTGGACGGTGACCCGCACCCGGTTGCCGGCCTTGCGCACGCTGCCCTCGACGACGTACTGCACGCCGAGGTCCTTCGCCACCTTCTGCACCTCGAGCGGCTTGCCCTTGAACTTGAACGAGGTGTTGCGCGAGATGACCAGCAGGCCGTGAAAGCGCGAAAGCTCGGTGATGATGTCCTCGGTCAGACCGTCGGCGAAGAACTCCTGCTCCGGATCGCCGCTCATGTTGGCGAACGGATGCACGAACAGCGTCGGCTTCGCCGCGCGCGCCGCCGCGCCCGCGGCTTCGCGCGCCTCGTCCGCCTCCACGCGCACGCGGAACACTCGCACCGGCGCGGCGATGTTCTTCAGGCTCACCTCGCCGAGGTCCTCGAACCCGAGCGGCAGCTTGCGATGCACCTCCTCGCGCACCTTGCCGGAGACGCAGATCCCGCCCGGTTCGGCGAGCGACTCCAGCCGCGCCGCGATGTTCACGCCGTCGCCGTAGATGCGCCCGTCCTCCTCGATCACGTCGCCGAGATTGACGCCGATGCGGAAGGCCATGCGCCGGTTCTCCGGCACCTCGGCGTTGCACAGCGCGAGCTGGCGCTGCATCTCGGTCGCGGCGCGCACCGCGTCCACCGCGCTCGCGAACTCGGCGAGCACATTGTCCCCCGGCATGTCCACCACCCGCCCGCGGTGGGCGGTGATGACGCTGTTGACGAGGCTGCGGCAGGAGGTGAGGGCGACGACCGTTCCCGCCTCGTCCTCGCCCATCATGCGACTAAAGCCGGCGACGTCGGCGCTCAGAATGGCTGCCAGCTTGCGCTGCACAAGCCTCCTTCGGTGCTTGCCCGAACCCGGGCGGGATAGCTTACTCCAGCCGCGACACGTCGGGCATGGACACCGGTTGCGCCGACTCGAAGGCGCGCGCGGCGCGCAGCACCAGGGCGTCGGCGTGGCGGGGCCCGACGATCTGCAGACCGACCGGTAGCCCCGCCTTCGTCAGCCCGCAGGGCACGCTCGCCGCCGGCTGCTGCGTGAGGTTGAACGGATAGGTGAACGGCGTCCAGTCGGTCCAGCGCCGCTCGCGCATCACGTTGGAAACCTCGCGCCCGGCCTTGAAGGCGGGAAGCGGCAGCGCCGGCGTCACCAGCAGGTCGTAGCGCTGGTGGAACCGGTTCATGGCTTCGCCGAGCGCGCCGCGGCTCTTCACCGCGTCGAGATAGTCCGCCGTCCTCACTTTCTCCCCTTCACGCGCCACCTCCAGCAGCCCCTTGTCCATCAGGCGGCGCCTGGCCGGCGGAACCGCGCGCACGATGCTCGCCGCACCCGGGAACCAGTGCTTGGCGAAAATCTCCAGCGGGCTCTCGAAACCCGGATCGGCGGCTTCCACATGCGCGCCGAGGTCGGAGAACACGCGCACCGCTCGTTTCGTGATGCGCGCGACTTCCGGGTCCACCTTGGCGTAGCCGAGGTCGGGCGACCACGCGATGCGAAGGCCGCGTACGCCGTCTTCGAGGCCGATGCGGTAGTCGCGCGCATCCCAGGGCAGGGCATGCCAGTCGCGCGCGTCCGGCAGGGTGATCACGTTCATCATCAGCGCGGCGTCCAGGACGCTGCGCGTCATCGGGCCCACGTGCGCGACCGTGCCCATCGGCGAGAGCGGCCAGGCCGGGACGCGCCCGAACGAGGGCTTGAGTCCGAAGACTCCGGTGAAGGCGCACGGGATACGGATCGAGCCGCCACCGTCGGTGCCGATCGCGAGCGGACCCATGCCGGCGGCGAGCGCGGCGGCCGCGCCGCCGGAGGAACCCCCCGGAGTCATGCGCGGGTCCCAGGGATTGCGTGTGATGCCGGTGAGCGGGCTGTCGGTGACGCCCTTCCAGCCGAATTCCGGCGTGGTGGTCTTGCCAACGAGAATCGCGCCGTGCTCGCGCAGCCGCGCGACGCACGGCGCGTCGTCCTTCCACGGACCCTTCAGATCAATCGTCTTCGAGCCGCGCAGCGTCGGCCAGCCGCACGTGAGCACGAGATCCTTGATCGAGACCGGCACGCCGTCGAGCAGTCCCTGCGGCGCGCCCTTCATCCAGCGGCGCTCCGACTCGCGCGCCGCCTCCAGCGCCTGGTCGGCGGCCACGAGGCATAACGCGTTCAGCACCGGGTTGAGTTTTTCGATGCGCGCGAGCACGGCGCGCGTCGCTTCCACCGGAGAGAGCTTTCTCGCGCGGTAGAGACGCAGCAGTTCGACGGCGGTAAGGGTGCACGGATCCATGTGTCAGCCTTCCATGGCAAGAGATTCGCGGGTTCCGATCACCCAGGCGCCGCCGAGCGCGGCCGGAAGGGTGACGGCGTAGAGGTCGTGGCGCAGCGGGCGCACCGCGCAGCCGGCGTCTCGCGCGCGCCGGACGAGTGCCTCCGGGTCGCGGCATTCGAGCGCGTAGCCGGCGAGCGCCGGCGCGGGCGGCACCGCGTCGCCGAGCAGCGCCTGCCATTGGGCGCGCGTGCCGACGAGCACGTGGCCGCGGTCGGCGGGCAGGTGAACGAAGCGCCGGGCCGGGCGCGGCAGCAGCGCAGCGAATTCGGCCCAGCGTGCGGCGGTCGCGAGCGCGTCGTCGGCGACCACGAACACGCAGGCAAGCGCGCAGGCGTTGTTTTCGTGCCCCAGCCAGCGCGTGTGCCAGATCACCTCGGGCGTCAGATGCTCGACGAACTGCACGCGCCCTTCGGGCATCGCCTCGGGCGCCGGTCGCACCACCCTGAAGCGCGCGCGGCCGGTTTCGGTCTCGCGTTCGAGCGCGACGAGCGGCTGCGGCGCGAAGCCGTGCGCGGCAAGGCGCGCATGCTCTTCCTCGGCGGCCGGCGTGCCGAAGCAGGCGAGATGCACACCGGGGTAGCGCCGCATCGCCGCGCGCAGGCGCGCCGCGGCCGGCGTGTCCGCGGTGGGAGCGAGAAACTCGAGATAGCCATGTGCGAGCATCACGCAGACGTTGGAAGTGCCGGCGGGGCCATCCTGCGTGCGCTGCGCCGATTCGGGGGTGACGACGAAGCCCAGCGTTCGAAGAGCGCGTGCCGCGGCACCGAGGTCGGGCACGAAGTGCGAAACATGATCGAGGACCAGCTCGCCCGGCCGGGGAATGTGCGCGCTCACGCCCTATAATCATAACGACATGAACCGGCCGGTCGAACCGCAGGCGACGACGATCACCGGGGCGGAGGCCGCGGTCGAGATGCTGAAGGCGCACGGGGTCGAAGTGATCTTCGGCCTGTGCGGCGACACGAGCCTTCCCTTCTACGACGCGCTCGCGCGCCTGCCGCACGGCATGCGCCATGTGCTCACGCGCGACGAGCGGCACGCCGCGTACATGGCCGACGGCTATGCGCGGGTCTCCGGCAAGGTCGGCGTCTGCGAAGGCCCGTCGGGGGGTGGCGCGACCTACATCCTGCCGGGTCTTGTCGAGGCAAACGAGTCCTCGGTGCCGGTGCTCGCGATCAACACCGACATCGCGGTCGGTGCGCGCGGGCGCTTTACGCTCACCGAGCTCGATCAGGGCGCGCTGATGCGCCCGGTGACGAAATGGAACACCGTGGTGGAGCGCTCGCAGGATGTCCCGCGCGCCTTCCGCGCCGCGTTCAACGAGATGACGAGCGGTCGGCCGGGCGCGGCGCACATCGCGCTGCCGTTCGACGTGCAGAACGGCCCGGTGGATCGCGCCGAGGTGTGGGCCGACCCCTCGCTTGCGCGCGCACCGGCGCGGCGCGTGGCGCCGGAGGCGGCGCAGGTGGAGGCGGCGGCGAAGCTGCTGCGCGCCGCCGAGTATCCGGTGTTCATCTGCGGTGGCGGCGTCGTCGCTGCGGGCGCCGAGGCCGAGCTTGCGGAACTCGCCGAGCGGCTCTCGGCGCCGGTGGCGACGACGGTGAGCGGGCAGGGCGCGATCGCGGACGAACATCCGCTCGCGGTCGGCGTGGTCGGATCGAACGGTGGCACGCCGGAGACGCGCTCGATCGTGGATCGGGCCGATCTCGTGTTCTTCATCGGCTGCCGCGCGGGGTCGGTGACCACCGAGCGCTGGCGCCATCCGGCGCCGGGCAGGACGAAGATCGTGCATCTGGATGTGGACCCGCGCGTCATCGGCGTCAACTACCGTACCGATGCGGCCCTGGTGGCCGATGCCAAGCTCGGGCTCGCGGCCCTCAACGCCGCGCTGGAAGGCCTCAGGCGGCCGCTTGCGGCGGCGGAAGTGCAAAGGGCGCGCGAGGCGAAGTTCACCAAGTTCGAGCAGCTCGCGCGCTCCGAGGATGCACCGATCCGGCCCGAGCGCGTGGTCGCCGAGATGGCAAAGGCGCTCGATCACGATGCGCTGCTCGTCGTCGATCCGGGCACGCCGTGCCCGTATTTCTCGGCCTACTATCCGGTGCGCGGCACCGGAAGGCGCATCATTTCCAATCGCGCGCACGGCGCGCTCGGCTATGCGCTTTCCGCGGCGATCGGCGCGCACTTTGCGCGGCCCGAGGCAAAGACGGTGGCGGTGATGGGCGACGGGAGTTTCGGCATGTGCGCAGGGGAGCTCGAAACCGCCGTGCGCCTGAAGCTGCCGGTGACCTTCGTGGTGATCGCGAACGCGATGTACGGCTGGATCAAGGCGGGGCAGAAGTCGGGATTCGGCGCACGCTATTTCTCGGTGGATTTCGGCTTGAACGACCACGCGCGCATCGCCGAAGCCTTCGGCGTGCGAAGCTGGCGCGTCGCGGACCCGGCGAAACTGGGCGATGCCCTCAGGGCCGCGTTCTCGCACGGCGGGCCGTCGCTGGTGGACGTGGTGTGCCAGCCGCTGCACGAGGCGCGCGCGCCGGTGTCGGAGTGGGTGGCGTGAGCGAACGGGCACCGTCGGCCGCCGATCTCCTGCGCCGGGGCCATCACGACATGGGCGGGCTGGCGGCGGGGCGCGTCGAGCGAAGCGAGCACGACTACGCCGAATGGGAACGGCGGGTGGACGCGCTGATGGTGCTGCTTTCCGGCATCCGCGGCGGCCGGCGGCTGATGACGGTGGATGAGCTCAGGAAAAACATCGAGGCGCTGCCGCCGGAAGCGTACGACCGGATGAGCTACTACGAGCGCTGGATCGTCTCCATCACGCAGACGATGATCCAGCGCGGCGTCATCACCACCGAAGAGCTGGGCCGCAAGATGGAGGAGATTGCCCGTCGTGGGTAGCTCGCAACGCCAGGCCCGAAACCAAGGTCAGACCCCGATGCCCGCGATTTCCGACGCGAGCGACGGAGTCCGTCCCCGTTTCTCCGTGGGCGACCGGGTTCGGGTGCGGGCAGTGTATCCACTTGGCCACATTCGCACGCCGTTTTACGTTCGCGGGCGCACCGGCGTGATCGAGCGCATCTGCGGCGTATTCGGCAACCCCGAGGAGCTGGCACAGATGCGCTCGGGCGAGCCAGGGCAGCCGCTCTACCGCGTGCGCTTCCGCCAGCAGGACCTCTGGCCGGATTACACGGGTCCTGCGCACGACGTGGTCGAGGTCGAGATCTACCAGCACTGGCTGGAGCCGGCGTGAGCGAGGACCGGGGAACCTACCGGCCGCTCACGTACTTCCAGTTGATGGAGGCGAGCCTGCGCGAGCTGCTGGTGGAAAAGGGCGTCCTGACCGATGCCGAAGTGAACGCGGCGGTCGAAGACATGCGCCGGCGCGGCCCGGACCGCGGGGCGAGGGTGGTTGCGCGCGCCTGGACCGATCCGGCGTTCAAGGCGCGGCTGCTCGCCGACGGCACGCGCGCGTGCGAGGAACTGGGGCTCGAGGTGCCGGCGCTGCGGCTGGTCGTGGTCGAGAACACGCCCGAGGTGCACAACGCGATCGTGTGCACGCTGTGTTCGTGCTATCCGCGCATGCTGCTTGGCCTTCCGCCCGACTGGTACAAGTCGCGCGAGTACCGCTCGCGCATGGTGCGCGAGCCGCGCGCAGTGCTCGCCGAGTTCGGTCTCGTTCTGCCCGATTCGGTGCGTATCCGCGTGCACGACTCGACCGCGGACATGCGCTACATGGTGCTGCCGATGCGGCCGGCCGGCACCGAGGGCTGGAGCGAGGAGCGCCTCGCCTCGATCGTCACCCGCGACTGCATGATCGGCGTCGCGGTCCCGCGCCTGCCCTGAAAAAGCTCTACGAACGCCTGCGCATCGAGCCGCTCGGCGACTCGGCGGCCTTCGCCGAGGTGGGCGAGACGCTCGATCTGGACGCGAACCGCGCGTTGCAGGCGATCGCCGCCGCGCTGCGCGCCCGCGGCGTTCCCTGGATCCGCGACATCGTTCCGGCGCTCACCGGCATCGCCGTGCACTTCGATCCTGACCATCCGGAGCTGCCCGAAGACGCATTGCAGCGCTGCGCCGAGCTGCTCGCCGAGTGCGAACGGACGGCAAGCAGGTTCCGCGAACCCGGGCGCCTCATCGAGGTTCCGGTCTGCTACGACCCGTGCTTCGCGCTCGACACGGAGGACGTCGCGCGCGCGACCGGGCTTTCGCCCGCCGAAATCGTGCGTCGGCATACGCGGCCCGAGCACCGGGTGCTGATGGTGGGCTTCTCGCCCGGGCAGCCGTACATCGGCGGACTCGATGCGAAACTGGCGGTGCCGCGCCGCGCCACGCCGCGCACGCGGGTTCCTGCCGGCTCGGTGGCGATCGCCAACGGGCTCACCGCGATCTATTCGTTCGAGACGCCGGGCGGGTGGAACGTGATCGGGCGTACGCCCCTCGTGCTGTTCGATCCGCGGCGCGAGCCGCCGAGCGTGTTCGCACCCGGGGACCGCGTGCGCTTCGTTCCGATCGCGGCCGACGAATTCGAGCGCCCGGAGCATTCGAGGGCGTGAAATGAGCGCCGGGCCCTGGATCCGCGTCGTGAAGCCTGGTCTGCTCACGACCGTGCAGGATGCCGGCCGCCACGGCCTGCAGCATCTCGGCATCGTGCCGGGCGGAGCGATGGATCCGGTCGCACTCGAACTCGCCAATGCGCTCGTCGGCAACGTGCTCGGCGAGGCGGGGCTGGAGATCACGGTCATCGGCCCGGAGCTGGAGTTCGGCTGCACGGCGCTCGTCGCGCTCTGCGGCGCACGGTTCGACGCGACGCTGGACGGTGCGCCGCTTCCGGCGGATCGGCCGGTGCTCGTCGAGCGGGGTGCGCGGCTTGCGCTTGGACGCGCGATCGCAGGCGCGCGCGCCTGCCTCGCCATCGCCGGCGGGATCGCGGTTCCGGTCGTGCTGGGCAGCCGCAGCACGTTTCTTCCCGCCTCGTTTGGCGGATTCGAGGGCCGTGCGCTGCGCGCGGGCGATCTCGTGCCGCTCGCGGCGGACGCGGCCGAGGTCGCGGCGCGGCGCTACGCGGCGCTGCCGGCGCGGCGCGCGCTCGCCGGAAGTCTGGCGAGCGTCGGCTGGTCGGTTCCCACGCTCACGCTTCCCGAGCGCGAGCCGATCACGGTGCGTGCGATGGAAGGGCGGCACCATTCGCTGTTCGAGGCCGTGTCGCAACGGGCGTTCTTCGAGGCGACCTGGCGGGTGTCGCCCGAGTCCAACCGCATGGGCTTTCGCCTGGTGGGGCCTTCGCTCTCGCGCCCCGGATCGGCCGAAATACAATCCGAGCCGACCTGCCTCGGCACGGTGCAGGTGCCCGCCGACGGCCAGCCGATCGCGCTGATGGCCGACCATCAGACTACCGGCGGCTATCCCCGGATCGCCGAGATCGCGAGCGCGGATGTGCCGCGCCTTGCGCAGCTTGCGCCCGGCGGAACGGTACGTTTCGCGCGCTGCTCGCTGGCGGAGGCGGTGGCGCTGCGCCGCACGCTGCGCCGGCGCGTGAACGCAGCGCTGCGCGCGCTCGCATGGAGCTACGGCAAATAACCCCGGGGCGCCGGCGACGGCAAGCAAGAGGCGGCCGCCGATGGCCGGCACAACCTGCACCGGCGCGGTATCCTTGCCCACGGGCGCGGTATCCTTGACCGCGCGCAGCGGCGCGCGCGGCGAATCACCCTGCCGCGAGGCGCGCGGCAACGACCATGAAGACGATAGATCTCAACTGCGACATGGGCGAGAGCTACGGCGCCTGGAAGATGGGCGCCGACGCCGAGGTGATGCCGCACATCAGTTCGGCCAACATCGCCTGCGGATTCCACGCGGGAGACCCGGCGACGATTCGCGCCACCGTACGCCTTGCGGTGGATCACGGCGTCGCGGTCGGGGCGCATCCGTCGCTTCCCGACCTGATGGGCTTCGGCCGCCGCGCGATGAAAATCACGCCGCAGGAGCTGTACGACCTGGTGCTCTATCAGGCGGGCGCGGTGGAGGCGTTCGCGCGCGCCGCCGGTGCGCGGCTGCATCACGTCAAGTGCCACGGCGCGCTCTACAACATGGCGGCGAACGACGAGGCGCTGTCGGAAGCGATGGCGCGCGCGGTGAAGGATCTCGGCGCCGGCGTGATGCTGTACGGCCTTGCGGGCAGCCGCATGATCGCCTGCGCGCAGAGGCTGGGCGTCCCTGTGGTGGGCGAGGGCTTCGCCGACCGCGGCTACGCCGATGACGGCACGCTTGCCCCGCGCGGCACCGCCGGCGCGCTGATCGAGGACGAATCGCGGGCGGTGGCGCAGGCGCTGGCGATGATCGAGGAAGGCTATGTGACGAGCGTCTCGGGCAGGCGCATCGCGCTCGCGATCGGCACGCTCTGCCTGCACGGCGATCAGCCCGGGGCGGCGCGTTTCGCGCGCGCGCTGCGCAAGGCTTTCTCCGAGAAAGGAATTACCGTTGCTGCACCCTAGACTTTTTACCCCGATTCAACTGGGCGGCGTGACGCTGCCCAACCGCATCGCGGTCTCGCCGATGTGCCAATACTCGGCCGACGACGGCGCGATGAACGACTGGCATCTGATGCACCTGGGCAGCATGGCGATCTCGGGCGCCGGTCTCGTCATGATCGAGGCGACCGCGGTCGTTCGCGAAGGCCGCATCTCGCACGGCTGCACCGGCCTCTATAGCGACAACAACGAGGCGGCGATGAAGCGCGTGGTGGACGCGTGCCGGCGGCTGACGCGCTCGCCGATTGGCGTCCAGCTTGCGCATTCGGGCCGCAAAGGCTCGGTGCAGGCGCCCTGGCTGGGGGGAAAGCCCCTCGGCCCGGGAGAGTCGCCCTGGCAGACGGTGGCGCCTTCGGCGGTTCCGTTCGACCGCGACTGGCACACGCCGCGGGAGCTGAGCGCAAAGGATCTGGATGCGCTCGTGGATGCGTTCGCCGCGGCCGCAAGGCGCGCGCTGAGGATCGGGCTGGACGTGATCGAGCTTCACTCGGCGCACGGCTACCTGCTGCACGAGTTTCTCTCGCCGCTTTCGAACCGCAGGAGCGACGAATACGGCGGCAGCCTCGCCAACCGCATGCGCTTTCCGCTGCGCGTGGCACGCGCGCTGCGCGAAGTCTGGCCGCGCGCGAGGGCGCTCGGTGCGCGCATCAGCGCGCTGGACTGGGCCGACGGAGGATTCACGCTGGAGGAGGCGATCGCCTACGCGCGCGAACTGAAGGCGATCGGCTTCGACTACCTGTGCGTGTCCTCCGGAGGGCTGGTGCCGTATCAGAAGCTCAAGGTCGAGCCCGGCTATCAGGTGCCGTTCGCGTCGGCGATCCGCGCGGCGGTCCCCGGGCTGCCGATCCGCGCCGTCGGCATGATCGTGGATCCGCAGCAGGCCGAAGACATCCTTGCCTCCGGCAAGGCCGACATGGTGGCGATCGCGCGCGGCTTTCTCGACAACCCGCGCTGGGTCTGGCATGCCGCCGATCGCTTCGGGGTCAGGTTGGACTATCCACCGCAATACGCGAGAAGCCATCCCTCCCTATGGCCGGGGGCGAAGCTCGCGCGCCCGCGCGAAGCGGCGCTGGCGAAGTAGGGCCCGGGATGCGCGCGTGGCGCCACCGTCGCTCGAACGCGTCCTGAACGCGGCGGTCGCCGCCGCTGAGGCGGCCGGGGATTTGCTCCACGCGGAGTTCCATCGGCCGGGCGGCCCGCGCGGCGAACGCGGCAAGGCGCCGGTGGACACCGAGATGGAGCAGGCGCTGTGCGCGGCGCTGCAGGCCGCGCTCGACTGCGACTTTCTCGGCGAAGAAACCGGGCTCACCGCCGGACGCGAGGCGGGCTGGCGCTGGATAGTGGATCCGCACGACGGCACGACGGACTTCCTCAAGGGCTACCGGGGCTCCGCCGTGTCCGTGGGGCTCCTGCGCGGCGTCACCCCCGTGCTCGGGGTGGTGCACTGCCCGATGTCCCCGGACCGCGGGCGCGAGACTTTCGCCTGGGCCGAGGGCACGGGCCCGCTGCGAAGAAACGGGCGGCCGATCACCGCGCATCTGCCGAACCGGCGGCTTGCGGCCGGGGAGTTCGTCTGGTGCACCGAATCGGCGGCGCTCAGGCCGCGCGCGTTCGCGCGCGGCGTGGCGCCGGCGCGCTTCATCGCGATGTCGAGCATCGCGCATCGCCTTGCGCGCGTGGCAGCGGGCGACGGCGTTGCCGCGCTCTCGGCCCATTCCGTGCACGAGTACGACATCGCGGCCGGCGCGGCGCTGTTGCGCGCATCAGGCGGCGTACTGCTCGACGCCGAAGGGCGCGAGATCGCCTTCACCGGTGAGCCGAACGCGCGCGTAAGCGGCTGCATCGCCGGGGCGCCGGAGGCGGCGAGGGAGCTTGCGCGCATCCGCTGGGCAGAGGTGGGCGCCTCGCCCAAGGGCGAGCCGCGGGTGCGGCTCGCTTTCCCGAGAATCGCCGATGAGGCGCGCCTTGCGCGCGCGCAGGGCTGCCTGCTCGGTCAGGTGATCGGTGACAGCCTCGGTGCGCTCGTCGAGTTCAGCGACGCCGGGACGATCGCGCGCAGATTTCGCCATGGCGTGCGCGATCTCGCGGATGGCGGCGTGTGGGGAATCCTCGCCGGACAGCCGACCGACGATACGGAGATGGCGCTCGCGCTTGCGCGCAGCATCCTGCGGCAAGGCGGCTACGACGCGCAGGCGGCGCTTCGCGCCTACCGCGACTGGCTTCGCTCGGGTCCCTTCGACGTCGGCGGCACGACCCGCGCCGGTCTTGAAGGTGCGCCGAATGCGGCGAGCGAGGCAAACGGCTCGCTCATGCGCGTGTCGCCGATCGGCGTCTGGGCGGCGGGAGATCCGGTGCGCGCAGCCGCCGCCGCACGGGAGGACTCGCGCCTGACACATCCGAATACAGTCTGCGTCGAGGCCTGCGCCGGTTTTACGGCTGCGATTGCCGCCGGAATCGCTTCTGGTGATCGGGCTGAAATGCTGCGCGCGGCGCTGGAACACGCCAAAGGGGCCGCGCGCGAGGCGATCGAGCGGGGCGCGTCCGGCGAGCCGCCACGCGACTTCGTCGCCAATCGGGGCTGGGTACGGATCGCCCTGCAAAACGCCTTCCGGCAGCTCATGCACGCGCCGAACATGGAAGAGGGGGTCGTCGCGACCGTCGCCGAGGGCGGCGACGCCGACACCAACGGCGCGATCGCGGGCGCACTGCTCGGCGCGGCATACGGACGCGACGCGATTCCGCCGCGCTGGGTGCTGCCGGTGCTCGCCTGCCGCCCGTGCGAGGAGGCCGGCGCGCGTCGGCCGCGACCGATGGACTACTGGCCGGACGACGCGCTGGAACTTGCCGAGGCCCTGCTTCAGGTCGGTTCCCGCTGACCGCTGGGATGATCCCGGCATGTGCGGCCGAGCGCGGCATGCCAAGGTGTGTTTGCGCGCACCACTCCGGAATTCCCCGACGCGCTTTCCCGCGCGTGGAAGGCGCGCGCCGCCGCCGCAGGCCGCACGCTTCTTGGGGGGCGCGCGCCTGCCGCTCAGACCAGATCGAAGCGATCGAGGTTCATCACCTTGTCCCATGCGGCCACGAAGTCGCGCACGAACTTCTCTTTCGCATCGTCACAGGCGTAGACCTCCGCGAGCGCGCGCAGCTCCGAGTTCGAGCCGAAGATCAGATCCACGCGCGTGGCGGTCCACTTCACCCGACCCGTTCCGCGGTCGCGGCCCTCGTAGAGGCCGTCGCTGCCGCTGACAGGCGCCCACTGCGTGCCCATGTCGAGCAGGTTGACGAAGAAGTCGTTCGTCAGAGCGCCGGGCCGGTCGGTGAACACGCCGTGGCGGGTACCGCCGAAATTCGCGCCGAGCGCGCGCATGCCGCCGACGAGCACCGTCATTTCCGGCGCGGTGAGCGTCAGCAACTGCGCCTTGTCCACGAGCATGGCCTCGGCCGGCACGCCGAGCCCGGGCCTGGCGTAATTGCGAAAGCCGTCGGCGAGCGGTTCGAGCACGGCGAAGGACTCGACGTCGGTCTGGTCCTGGCGCGCGTCCATGCGGCCGGGCGCAAACGGCACCGTGACCGTAACGCCTGCCTCTTGCGCGGCCTTTTCCACCGCCGCGCAGCCGGCAAGCACGATCAGATCGGCGAGCGAAACCTTCTTGCCGCCCGAGGCTTGCGCGTTGAACTCACGCTGGATTTTTTCGAGTGCGCCGAGCACCTTGGCCAGTTGCGCGGGCTGGTTGACCACCCAGTCCTTTTGCGGCGCAAGGCGGATGCGCGCGCCGTTCGCCCCGCCGCGCTTGTCCGAGCCGCGGAAAGTCGAGGCCGAGGACCAGGCGGTGTAGACCAGATCGGGCACCGTGAGCCCGGTGGCGAGGATCTTCGCCTTCAGCTTGGCGATGTCCTTTTCGCCGATCAGCGGGTGATCCACCGCCGGAATCGGATCCTGCCAGAGGAACTCCTCCTTCGGCACTTCCGGTCCGAGATAGCGCGCGCGCGGGCCCATGTCTCGGTGCGTGAGCTTGAACCATGCGCGCGCGAACGCATCGGCGAACTCCTGCGGGTTGCGGTGAAAGCGGCGCGAGATCTTCTCGTAGGCCGGATCGAAGCGAAGCGCGAGGTCGGTGACGAGCATCGTCGGCTTGCGCTTCTTGCTCGGATCGTAGGCATCCGGAATGATCTCGGGAGCGTCCTTCGCCACGTACTGCCAGGCACCCGCTGGGCTCTGGGTGAGTTCCCACTCGTAGCCGAACAGGATGTCGAAGAAACCGGTGCCCCATCGGGTCGGGGTGGGGGTCCAGGTGACTTCGGGACCACCGGTGATCGCGTCGGGACCCTTGCCGCTCTTGTAAGTGCTGAGCCAACCCAGCCCCTGCGCCTCGATCGGCGCGGCCGCCGGTTCCGGGCCCACGTGGCTCGCCGGGCCCGCGCCGTGCGTCTTGCCGAAGGTGTGGCCACCGGCGATGAGCGCCACCGTTTCCTCGTCGTTCATCGCCATGCGCCGGAACGTCTCCCGGATGAGCGGTGCGGCGGCACGCGGATCGGGATTGCGCGCCGGCCCTTCGGGGTTGACGTAGATGAGCCCCATTTGCACCGCGGCCAGCGGATTCTCGAAATCCGTCCGGGTGCCATTGCGCTGGTCGCCCAGCCATTCGGTTTCGGAACCCCAGTACACCGACTCGTCGGGCTCCCACGCGTCGGCGCGACCGCCGGCGAATCCCAGGGGCTTGAAGCCCATGGTCTCCAGCGCGACGTTGCCGGCGAGGATCATCAGGTCGGCCCAGGAGATCTTGCGGCCGTACTTCTTCTTGATCGGCCAGAGCAGGCGCCGCGCCTTGTCCAGGTTGGCGTTGTCGGGCCAGCTGTCGAGCGGCGAGAAGCGCTGCTGGCCGGTGCCCGCACCGCCGCGGCCGTCGCCGATCCGGTAGGTCCCCGCCGCGTGCCAGGCCATGCGGATCATGAGGCCCCCGTAATGGCCGAAGTCGGCGGGCCACCAGTCCTGCGACTGCGTCATCAGCGCGGCCAGATCCTTCTTCACCGCGGCAAGGTCCAGGCTCAGGAACTCCCTGCGATAGTCGAAGCCCCTGCCCATCGGATCGGATTTCTCCGAGTTCTGGCGCAGGATCTTCAGGTTCAACTGGTTCGGCCACCAGTCGCGGTTGGTGGGCGCCGACTGGATCGCCGTGGTGCCGTGAAACGGACATTTCGATTCGCTGGACATCTGCACTCCTTTCCCAGAGGTTGATGGTGTGCGGGTGCTCTGCCGCCTGCGCCGGAGGGCGCGGCGGCTGCCGCAGGACACCGGCAGGATAGGGTTGCGCCATGGCAAATGGAAATTGATTGTTTCGAGCGTTATGATTGATACCGTAGATCAGTAAAGGGACAGCGAGCGATGAATCTGCGCGACCTGCGGTACCTGGTGGCGGTGGCGGACCACCGCCACTTCGGGCGCGCCGCCGCGGCCTGCCACGTCAGCCAGCCGACGCTGAGCACGCAGCTCGCCAAGCTGGAGGCGTATCTGGGCGTGAAGCTCTTCGAGCGCACCAACCGCGCGGTGCGGGTGACGCCGGTCGGTGAGCGCGTCGCCGCCGCCGCGCGGCTCGCGCTGGAGGGCGCGGACCGCGTGGTCGAGATCGCGCGCGAGGACCGCGATCCGCTCGCGGGCACGCTGCGCCTGGGCATGCTGCCCACGCTTGCACCGTTTCTGATCCCGTGGCTGCTGCGGCCGGTACGCAGCCGCTTTCCGAAGCTGCAACTGTCTCTGACCGAGGAGACGACCGAGCACCTGATCGCGCGCCTGCAGCGGCACGAGCTGGACGCGGTGTTTCTCGCCACGCCGGTGGAAGACGAGCCCGGCCTGGACGCGATCGCGCTCTTCGACGAACCGTTCTGGCTCGCCGCGCCGCGCGGACACCCGCTCGCGCGCTGCACGGATATCACGCGCAAGGAGCTGTCGGAGGCGGAGCTGCTGCTGCTCTCGGACGAGCACTGCCTGAAGCAGCAGACGCTGGAAGTGTGCCGCTATCGGCGCCGACTGCCGCCCGCCGCGCTACCGGACCTGCGCGCCTCCAGCCTCGAGACGCTCCTTGAGCTGGTGGCGGCGGGGATCGGCTGCACGCTGATCCCGGCTCTGGCCACGCGCGGTCCCTGGGCGCGCTCCTCGCGCATGGAGCTGCGGCCGCTCGACGTGAGCGGCGCGCATCGGCGCGTGATGCTCGCCTTTCGCGCGACCTATCCGCGCATGGCCGCCCTGACCGCTCTGGCGGATCTGGTGCGGGAAGAAGTGCCGCGCGATCTGGTGCGGGTGATCGGGGCGCGCGATCCGGTCGGTTCTCAGCCGGACCGGTCGCCGCGCGCTGCGAAGATCGCGTAGTTGCCGCTGGCGGAGGCGACGAGCGTTTCGCCGGCGTACACGCGCGACTCCAGATGCGCCACCGTGCGGCCGCGGTGGACGAGCTCGGTCGTGCAGCGCAACTCCCCTCCGGCCACCGGGCGGAAGTAGCTCATCGTGAGCTGGAGGGTGGCGCAGCGCTCGCCCGCGGCGAGCGTCGGATAGAGCGCCGCGCCCATGCCGGTGTCGGCGAGCGCATACAGCACCGCGCCGTGCACCACGCCGTGCGGGTTGAAATGATCGGCCTTTACCGCGAGCGTGCACGTGCTGCGGCCGGGACCGCTTTCGGCGACGACCAGCCCCAGTTGCTCGGCGTAGGGATGGCTCAAGTCAGGCCGCCGTCGCCGAATCGAGCAATGTCTGCCCGGCCTCGACCCGGATGAGCGCTTGCGCTTGGTCGAAGGCAACGCACGCGGGATCGCCGCCTTGCGCGACGGTGCGCAACTGCGCTTCAAGGAACCGGCGCAGCAGCGCGATGCCCTTGTCGCTGGTGGCGAGGTGCTCCTCGGAGTGCAGGGTGATCGGCCCCTGGCCGGTCTGGGCCTCGTAGTCCCCCGGATAGCGCTGGTGCTCCTCTTCGTTCGCAAGGCGGGGATTCGGTACGACGCGCAGCGTCGGCATCACCGCTTCGGTCACGCGCCGGTGCACACGGCCGTCCTCGCGCCGGCGCAGCGAGGTGACCTTCACCCCGCGCGGCGTGGTTTCGAACCGCACCTCCGGCCTCGCCGCCATCTCCGGGACAAACTGGGCCCCGGAAAACGAGCCGTGCAGGACAGGTACGTGGAACGGATCCACGACGTTCTCCCAGTGCTGCAACCAGTTGCACGGCACGATTCTCGGGCCGCCGCTTCCTATGGACGAATCGTCCGCCTCGATGAATTCGCCGGTTGCGAGTTCCTCCAGGCAGTCGTAGCGCGGCAGCACCGGTTTCTTCTCGGGCGGCCCCAGGTAGGCGAAGTCGAGCCCGTAGCGCTCCTCGACCGGATACCACGGCTGGCGCAAGCGTTCGCGCCGCGCGCCACCGCCCGGCTCGCAGGATTGCTCCAGGCAGCGTCCCTCGACGTCCCAGAGCCAGTCGTGATAGCAGCAGCGGATGCCGCGCTCTTCCACGCGCCCGTAATAAGGGTCGTGCCCCGGTGCGCGCAGCGCGGATAGAGCAGCCCCGCACGGCCGGCGCCGTCGCGAAACAGGATCAGGTCCTCGCCCAGCGCGCACTTTTTTGGGCACCGGGCCGGCATCGCTCGCAAGGCCGACCGGGTGCCAGTAGCGGCGCAGCGGTTCGCCCATCGGCGTACCCGGGCCGACTTCGGTGAGATCCCTGCGGTAGCTCGGCGCGGGGCGGCCGTAGGCGGTGCCGGTATCCATGCTCAGGCGAACACCGCTTCCACCGCGGCGCGGTCGAAGCGGTATTCGTGGTTGCACATTTCGTTGCGTACGACCACGACGCCCTGTTCGGCGAGGATGCATTCCACTTCCGACCGCCCGAGCGTGCGCAGCACCCGCTCGACGCTCGCCGGGTTCCACGGGCAGTGATATTCGACCGCGTAGAGCCGGAACACGCGCAGCAGCTCGTCCGCGAACAGGCCCGTCAGCACATCGTACGGCTGTGCGTTGACCGTATCCGCGAGCCTGAGCGCCGCGGCAAGGCGCGTGATCCGCTCCCAGCCACCGGCGTCTTTTTCGTCCGCGCCGGGAAGTTTTTCGAGCAGCAGGCCGCACAGGGCTGCCTCGTTCGCGTGCAGAGCGAGAAACGCCGGGCGCTGCTCCGAGCGCGCAAGGTAATTGACGAAAATCTCGGCCATCGTGGCACCTTCGACCGGCACCAGGCTCTGGTAGAGACGGCCGCTCGCGAGATCCTCCAGCGTGAGCGCGAGCCTGCCCTCGCCGATCGCGCTGCGCGCATCGGGCGCAGCCGCACCCTCGTATTGCGCCATGCCGCGGATCCTGAGGTCGGCGGTGCAGTCGGCGACCAGCAACCGCACCGGTCCCGAGCCCTGGACCTGGAGCGTCACGCGCCCGGCGCCTTTTTGCCCGGCGCCGAGCAGCACCGCGAGCGCCGTGGTGTGTCCGAGTAGCTCCACGATCGCGGCCGGATAACCGCGACCCTCGATCATGCGGATCCATGCGTCGGTCAGGCACACGAGCCGCCCGCGGATTTCGAGCTGCTCGAAGAGGAAGCGCTGGACGTAGTCGGTTTGCATCGCTACTCGATCTTCGCACCGGAGGCCCGGATGAGTGCCTCCCACTTCGGGAAATCCGCACGCACGATGGCGACGAATTCCTCGGGGGTGTTGCCGATCGGGGTCTGGCCCTGCGCGATCATTTTCTCCCGCACTTCGGGCGCGTGGATCACCGCGCGCAGCTCGCGCCGCAGGCGCTCGAGGATCGGCCGCGGCGTGCCCGCCGGCGCGTAGGCGCCGACCCAGATAGCAAGGTCCACGTTCGGGATGCCCTGCTCGGAGAACGTGGCAAGGTCGGGTATCGAGGCCGAACGCTGCGGGCCGGTCATCGCGATCGGCTTCACTGCCCCGGCGGCCACGAGCCGCACCGTGCCGTAGGAAAGCTGGGTGATCGGCGCGAGGTCACGCTCCGGATCGTAGGGCAGCGTCTTGGAGAACGGGATCTTGTTGTTCGCCGCCGTGGACATGGTGGTGATCATGAACGTGTGGCCGTCGGGGGCGGCGCGCACCAGCGCCCGCGTGCCGACGATGGTGTTCGCGCCCGCGATCGCCTCGACGACGACGTTTTGTCCGAGCCTTTTTCCGAGCGGCTCGGCGATCAGGCGCGAATACACGTCTATGGCGCCGCCCGGATTGAACGGCGTGATCAGGCGGATGGGGCGGCTCGGGTAGTCGGACTGCGCGCAAGCGGCGAAAGCGGCCGCGAGCGCGGCAAGCAGGGCGGCGATGCGCATCATGGGTCCTTCTCCTCCGCACGATAGAGTAGCATTGAAGCCCCGCAGCGAGTTTCGTGACGGAGGTCCAGATCGTGAAACGGTTCTTGCTGGTGCTGGCGCTTGGCCTGCCGCTCATCGCGGCCGCGGCGCCGATGACCAACGACGACGTGATCCGGATGGTTCAGGGCGGCCTGTCGGACGCCACGGTAATTCAGGCGATCGAGGCCGCCGAGCCGAAGTTCGACGTGAGCCCCGACGGGCTGGTGAAACTCAAGCAGGGCGGGGTGAGCGAGGCGGTGATCCAGCGCATCCTCGCGCGCCAGTCCGGCGCGCCGGCCACCACGCCGGGCACCGCCGCGTGCAAGGACTGCGGGACCGTCACGGCGATCCGCGAAATAGACAAGCCGGGGCATGCGACCGGGCTCGGCGCGGTCGCCGGTGCGGTCGTCGGAGGGGTGGTCGGCCGGCAGATCGGTGGGCGAGACCACCGCACCGCCGGCACCGTGATCGGCGCGGTCGGCGGCGGGGTCGCCGGCCACATGATCGAAAAGAAAGCGCGAGAGGGAAAAACCTGGGAAATCAGCGTGAAGATGGACGACGGCACGAGCCGTACCTTCACGATGGATTCGCATCCGTCATGGAGCCCGGGCTCGCGGGTGCGGGTGGTGAACGGCGCGCTCGCGCCGTTGTAGCGCATCGGGCCGAGGCCGGCGCCGCAACCGCGTCAGGGCGCGCCGCCGGCACGCTGCTCGCCGCGTGCGCGCAGGTAGGCGCCCTGCCTGACGAGAACGCTCTGCAGCTCGCCGACGTCCAGCGCTCGCGGCTCGACCGCGCGCTGCGCGGCGAGCGCGGCGGCGGCGCCCGCCGCCTGCCCGGTGATCCAGCACTGCGGAATCTCGCGCAGGAACGTATGCGAGTTCGGATCACACGAGACGTGCCGGCCGCAGGCGACAAGCCCGTCGAGCGTCTCGGGAACCAGCGCCCCGTAGGGGATCGAGATGTTGGGGAATCTGGGCGAGACCGCCGGCGTCACACCGATCTCGTCCTCGTGCACCAGCGCGGTGGGCCACTGCGCGCGCACGAGCTTTTTCACGCCCACCAGCCGCCTGGCGTGGCGCACGCCGAGCTGCGGCGCCGAGAGCATCAGGAACGCCCGCTCGAATCCCGGCGCGTGGCGGCGGTAGTACTCCAGATGCTTCGCCATCAGCCGGTGCGACCGGATCTCGACCTCGGTCTGATCGTCCGGGTCAATCGCGCTGTAGCCGGACTGGCGCGGTCCCATGAACAGGGCCACATCGTTGCGCCAGGACACGAACGGCCGCTCGAAATAGCCGATCGCCTCGCGCCCGCGTGCCATGAACTGCGCGTACTCCTCGGGTCGGGTCGCGCGGAACTCGATCCAGCGCTCCATGTCCACGCCGCCGAAGAGCCAGGCGGTGTTCATGCAATGGTGGATGTCGTCTCGCACGACGTCGGTCTCGAACGCGGCGCCGGCGCGCGCGAACAGGTCGCCGTCGCCGGTGGCGTCGACGACGACCCTGGCGCGTACGGCCTGTCGGCCGGCCTTGCTTTCGAACACCACTCCGCGCACCGCACCGTCCTCGACGATCGGGCTCGCTGCCCAGCAGTGCAGCACGAGGTGCGCCTTGCTCTGCAGCACCATCTCCAGCGACACCAGCTTGAGCCATTCCGGACAGACCGTGGGCGACCACGTCACCACGCCATGGTACGCGGCGGTCCGATACGACCAGTAGTGCGCGCGCACCGGCTCGCGTGAACCCCATTCCTCGCGCGCCGGACCCGCGATCGCCTCTTCGGGCAGCCGGTCGAGCACCTCCTCGGCAAAGCCGCGGATCACCAGCCGCCCCTCCCAGTCCGTCATGCGGTCGATCCAGATCACGAGCCCGCCGGTCGCGAGCCCGCCGAGATGGTTGTAGCGCTCCAGCAGGATCACGTCTGCGCCTGCGCGAGCCGCCGCGACGGCGGCGGCGGTGCCGGAAGGGCCCGCGCCCACCACCAGCACATCGCAATGTCCGTACACCTTCAACTCGCGCGCCGGCTCGGTCCAGGTGCCGTACTTGCGCCGTTCGCGCGGCGCGCGCTCGCGTTCGAAGATGTCGGAGGTGAGGATGCGCTCGTCGGTGCGCTCGAGCCGCCTCAGGCGCGGCGCCGGTGCGTCCTCGAAGGGTTCGCTCATCGGCGCGATTCTAGGACAGGCCGCACGCGCCTCAGTCGGCCGTGTGCTCGGCAGCGAGGATGCGTACTCTCAGGTGGCCGACGAAATCGAGCAACGGCACGAGCTCGGCGAGCGTCTCGCCCTCGAAGAGCTTGAGGTGGGTGGCGTCGGCGCGGACCTGGCTGAAGGTCGGGTCCACGGCGTGCCAGGCGCCGTCCACCAGGCTCTCGTTCCAGGTGTGGTAGAGAAAGCCGCCGAGCTGCTCAGAGTACGCAAGGCCGTTCACCACACGCGTCGGGATACCGAGCGCCCGTGCGAGCGCCGCGTAGAGCCAGGCGTGGCCCTGGCACTCGGCGCGGCGCTGCGTCAGCACGTCGCGCGCGGAGAAGACGTCGAACGGCGCTTTTTCGATGTTCGCGTCCATCCAGCGCACGATGCGCGCGATGCGCTCCTCGGCCGTGGCGGCGTCCCCGGCGATCTCGGCGGCGAGCCGCCGGATCTCCGGGTCGCGGCTCTGCACCGTGATCGAGGCGTCGAGATACTTCGGATCCACCGGCGTCGCCGCAGCGGCGCGAGCGGGTGCGATCTCGCACACGATCTCCGCGGCCTGCGGCTCGCAGCGCTGCCACGCGTCCGAAGGCGGCGCGGAGGCGAGGCCGGCGAGCGCGACTCGCAGCGCCGTCACCGCGCGCGGGCGCTCGACTGGCCGATCGGGTCGAACGAGGCTGTACTCGACGAGGCTTTCGTTCTTGTTGAGGGCTGAGAGCGCGACGTAGCTCCGGGCGCGCTCCTCGTCCTCCAGCGCCGAGATCATCACGCCCTGCATGGCCAGCTCGAACACGGGGCGCCCGCGCTCGTCTATCCACGTCAGCACGCGCTGACCGGCCAGGCGTGTCTCGACCTTGTATGCGGCGCCCTCGAACAGGCGGCTCCTCTGGAGCGCCTCGACGCGCTGCGACACCTCGCGCACCGCCTGCAGCTCGCCGCTATAGACGCGAAACGAGTACGAGCGTCCCGGCGCAAGTCCGTGTACGACCGGGTAGAGCAGCATGGCACTTGACGGGTAGAGGGGGCCGTTCAGCGCGAGGCGCTGCTCGGTCGGCGTTCCGCCCGTTGTCACGCGGGCGAGCAGTGTATCGCCCTCGCGCCGGCCGGTGACCTTCATCTCGCTGCCGTCGAGCACATACTCGTAGGCGAAGCGCCGCAGCGTCAGGTCCTCGCCGACCACATCCTGCGCCCTGAGGCTCACCTTCTTCTCGATACCGAGAAAGCGCAGCGCGAAGGCCGCCTCCGAGCGCAGCTCCCACTCGCCCGGCGCCTCGGCCGAGCGCGCCACCTCCAGGCGGGAGAATCCGACTTTCTCGCCGTTGAACACGATCCCGGTCCAGTAGCCGGAGAAAGGCAGGTGCGCAAGGCCGTAAGCGAGCGGCGCGGAGACAGGCGCCACAGTCTCGAAGTACTCGCCAAGCTGCGCGTCCACGACGCGCTCGACCATCGCCGCGCAGCCGGAGAGCAGCGCGGCAATGGCGAGCAGTGCGGTGCAAGCCGCGCTCCTGGGTGCAAGCAATGGCGCGCCGCGCATGGCGAAGGCCGGTCCGAACGGCGGCGAGTCTACGCCGATTGGGGCCGCGCTTACAGTCCGAGATAGGCCTGGCGCACGCGATCGTCGCGCAGGAGCTCGTTGCCGGAGCCGCTCATCACGACGCGCCCGTTCTCCAGCACGTAGGCGTGCTGCGAGATCTTGAGCGAGACAGCGACGTTCTGCTCGACGAGCAGGATCGTCAGGCCCCGCCCGTTGAGGACGTGGATGGTGTGCAGCACCTCCTGCACCACCACCGGGGCAAGACCGAGCGAGGGCTCGTCGAACATGATGAGTTCGGGATTGCCCATCAGGCAGCGGCCGATGGCGAGCATCTGCTGCTCGCCTCCCGACAGGGTCCCGGCGAGCTGGCGCCGGCGCTCGGCAAGGCGCGGAAAGAGCGTGAAGACCTCCTCCAGCGTCCGGCGGGCGTTGCGGCGAGCGCGCGCCAGCATCGCACCCATCTCAAGGTTCTCCAGCACCGTGAGGTTGGGAAACAGCTGGCGGCCCTCGGCGACCTGGCCGATACCGAGGTCGCAGATTTCGTGGGAGTCGCGGCCGGTGATTTCGCGCCCCTTGAAGAGGATTCGCCCGGCGCGCGGCGTCTCGATCCCGGCGATGGTGCGAATGAGCGAGGATTTGCCGGCGCCGTTGGCGCCGACGATGGCGACGATCTCGCCCGCGGGCACCTCCAGCGACACTCCGGCGAGCGCCTGCGCGTCGCCGTAGTAGAGGTCTAGATCGCGTACCGAGAGCATGCCGTATCGTGGGCCGACCCTGGTTTTGCGGCCCTAGACCTCGGTTTCCTCGCCGAGGTAGCACTCGAGCACCGCCGGATCGTGCACGATGGCCTGCGGGGCGCCGCGCGCAATGAGTCGGCCGTGATGAAGCACCACGATGTGCCCGGCAAGCGCCATCACCGCGCGCATGACATGCTCGATGAGGAGGATGGTAAGACCCTCGCTGCGGTTCAGGGCGCGGAAGACCTCGACCATCTGGTCGCATTCGAGCGGCCGCAGCCCCGCCATCGCCTCATCCAGGAGCAAGAGCTTCGGGCGCGTGGCGAGCGCGCGCGCCACCTCCAGGCGCTTTCGGTCCGGCAGCGTGAGCGAGGCGGCCGGCAGGTCGCGTTTCGCCGCCAGGTGAAGGCGCTCCAGCACGCCCAGCGCGACGCGGCGCGCTGCCGCGCTGCGTGGCTCGCGCAGCAGCGCACCCACCATGACGTTGTCGAGCACCGAGAGCCCTGCGAAGGGCTTGACGATCTGGAACGTGCGCCCGATTCCGGCGGTGCAGACCTGATCGGGCCGCAGGCCCTGGATCGGGCGCCCTGCGAACAGAATCTCGCCCGCGTCCGGCGGAAAGACGCCGGCGATCATGTTGAAGATCGTCGTTTTCCCGGCGCCGTTCGGGCCGATGAGGGCGGTGACGGATCCCTCGGCCACCTCGAAGGAGACTTCCTCGACGGCGCGCAGTCCACGGAAGGACTTCGAGACGCGGTGAAGCTCGAGCATCATAGCCGCAGCCTCTTTGCGATCGGCGGCCAGATGCCGTGCGGCAGGAAGAGCACCACCACCAGCAGCAACAGCCCGTAGAACACCTGCTTGATGCCGGGAATCTCGACGCCGAGGGCGGCGAGCAGCTCGGTGATGCCGTCCGAGAGCACCGTGAGCACTGCGGCCCCGAGAATCGGCCCGAAGAGCGTGCCAAGGCCTCCGATGATCGGCCCGAGGATGATCTCGATCGAGCGGCTGATGTGAAAGATCTGCTCGGGGAACAGATTGTTGTAGTAGAAGGCGAAGAAGACGCCGGAGACGGCGGTCATCGCGGCGCTGAGCGCCACCGCCAGCATCTTCCAGCGGAAGGTGTGAATGCCGAGCGCCTGGGCGGCTTCCTCGTTCTCCCGGATCGCCTGCCAGTAGTAGCCGGCGCGCGAGCGCAGGAGCGCGGCGCAAAGGGCAAAGGCGCCGCCGGCGAGCACCAGCAGGGTGTAGTAGTACATCAGCGGCGGGCCGCGGAAGTTGGCGAGGTCCCAGGTCTGGCGCTGCTCGACCTTCAGGAACATCCCCCCCGGGCCCCCTGTCCAGGCGAGGTGATCGAAGCCGATGCGCGTGAACTCGGCGAACGCGATGGTGAGCAGCGCGAAATACACGCCCGAGATACCGAAGCGAAAGGCGAGGAAACCGATGACCAGCCCGAAGGCGACGCACAGGGCGATCGCCACCCACAGCCCCGCCCACGGGCCGATGCCGTAGTGGTAAAAGAGCGCCCCGGCGGCATAAGCCCCGACGCCGACGTACAGCGAGTGCCCGAGCGAGAGCTGGCCGGCAAAGCCCATCATCACGTTCCAGGCCTGGCCGGTGTAGGCGAAATAAAGGATCAGCGTCGCTACCGAAAGCACATACGGGCCGGCGAACGCCGGCAGCGCGAGGAGAAACGCCGCGAGCAGCGCGAGCAGGACAAGGGGCCGTTTCATGTGCGCTGGCCGAGCAGACCCTGCGGCCGCAACAGCAGCACCAGAATCAGCAGCCCGAAGCTGAACATGCTCTTCGCCGACGGGGTGATGAACAGGCCGGCGAGCGCCTCGGACACGCCGATCAGAACGCCCCCGAGCAGCGCCCCACCCATCGAACCGAGGCCCCCGACGATGACGATGACGAAGGCGAGCAGCGTGTAGTAGGGCCCGAGCGGGGGCGTCACGTCCACCAGCAGCACCATGGCGCAGCCGGCCACCGCGACGCAGGCGGCGCCGAGGCCGAAGGTGAGCGCGTACAGGCGCTTGACGTTCAGGCCGACGACCTTGGCCCCCAGCCAGTTGTCGGCGCAGGCGCGGATCGCCTTGCCGGTGAGCGTGAAGCGGAAAAAGGCGAAGAACGCCGCGGCGCCGACAACGGCCGCCGCCGCTGCGTACGCCCGCGCCTTGTCCAGCAGCAGCGGCCCGATTTCGAAGGATTCGAGCTGGTAGGGCACCTGCACGTTCCTTGCGTCCGGACCGAAGATCATGAGCAGCGCGTTCACCAGGATGATCGCCACCGCCACCAGCAGCATGAACTGCGAGTGCTCCGGCCGGGTGATGAACGGGTTGATGAGACCCGCTTGCAGCAGATAGCCGAAGACGAAAAACGCCAGCGCCACCGGCACGATGGCAAGAAACGGATCGAGCTTGAACGCCGCAAAGAGCGCCGCCGCGGCATACATCGCCACCGTCATCATCTCGCCGTGCGCGAAATTGACCACGCGCACCACGCCGAAGATCACCGACAGGCCGAGGGCCATCAGCCCGTAGACCAGGCCGGTGAGCACGCCGGCGGCGACGACGTTGGCGATGAGCGAGGCGTCCATAACAAAAAGGGCCGGCGCACCGGCCCTCAGACGTAGCGCGGCGGGCTCACGCCTTCTTGTACCCCGGCACCGGGAACACCGGCTTCGCTTCGGCGGCGGAGAGCGGCAGTACGACCTTGGGCTGCAGGTCGAGGTTCTGCACGCACGCCGAGCCGATGCCCTCGACCTGGCCCTTGGCGTTGAACTTGATCGGCCCGCCGAGCGTCATTTTCTCGGTGATGTTCGTCTGGCGGATGGCCTCGGCCAGGGTCTTCGGGTCGGTGCTCTTCGCGCGCCGGAACGCGTCGGCCGCAACCAGGATCGCTTCGAAGGTGAAACCGACGTTCAGGCCGTGGTAGACAAGCTTGTCCTTCGGGTTCTGCCGCAGAAACGCCTTCTCGACGATCTTGGTGAGCTGCGCGTTCGGGTTGTACCAGGGCACGTTCGAGATCGAGTACTCCGAGAGCTTGCCGAGCGTCTTGAAATACTGCTCCTCGTACATGCCGGGCGAGCCCGGGCTGATGATGCCCATCGGCTGCCAGCGCTGCTTCACCATCTCGCGCCGCAGGATGATCGCGTCGTTCAGCCGGCACACCAGCAGCAGAAAATCTGCGTTCGAGGCCTTCGCCTTGGACACTTCCACCGTGAGGTCCTTGGCGGTCGGGTCGTAGGAGATTGTGTCCACGATCTTGAAGGGCAGATGCGTGCGCGTCGGAAGGATGGCGCCGATGCCCTTCGCCATCGCCTGCCCGAAGGTGTCGTTGACGTGCATGAAGACCGCGGTGCGCGGCACGGTGTTCGTCACCCGGAACAGCTCGCCGATCAGGTCGAGGCCGTTGCGCACAATGTCGCCCGCGGTCTGGAAGTTGCGGAAAACGAACTTGTAGCCCTGCTCGGTGATCTGCGGCGCGGCGGCGATGTTGATGATGAAGGGGATGCCGCGCTGCTCGGCAACCTGGGCGATCGCCGCGGCGGCGCCGGAGTCGAACGGGCCGACCAGCACATGCGCGCCTTCCTGGATCAGGCGCTCGGCGCGCGTGCGCGCGGTGTCCACGTTCGATTCGGTGTCGGCGTTCATCAGCTCGATGTCCACCCCGAGCATTTCCTTGATGACGCCGGGAGCCAGGTCGGCGCCCTTCTGGCACGACTGGCCGATGAAGCCCTGCACCCCCGAGCGCGGCAGCAGCACGCCCACCCGGAGCTTCTGCGCCTGGGCCCGCACGATGCCGAACGGCGAAAGCGCGGCGAGCGCCCCGGCGGCCGCGACGGCCCGGTTGAACGTGCGGCGGTTGATGCGCTGCGTCATGGCAATCCTCCTCGTTGCGAGGCGATCGTTATAGAGCATTACAATCGGACGGTCAACGATGCGCCGCCGCCCCGCTCCGTACCGCCCCCGCGCGCTCGCGCCGATCGAGCGCGTGCCGGGGCTCGACTACGACGTGCTGGACGACCTGCTCGGCTACTCGCTGCGCCGCGCGCAGGTCGCGATGTTTCTCGCGTTCGACGCGGCAACGCGCGGCCTGGACATCACCCCGCCTCGGTTCACGGCCCTGGTCATCATCGGCGCCAATCCCGGCATCAACCAGAGCGTGCTCGGCCGGGTGCTCGGTATCGCGCGCTCGGGCGCGATGGCGCTCACCGACTGGTTCGAGGCGCGTGGCTGGGTCGAGCGGCGCCGGCGAAGCGACGACGGTCGCGCCTGGGGCCTGCACCTGACGCGGCGCGGCGAGCGCCTGGTGGCGCGCATGAAGAGAAGCGTGCGCCGGCACGATCGCTGGCGCGCGGCGGTGCTCACCGCCGCCGAGCGGCGCGAGCTGCTGCGGCTGCTGAACAAGCTGGCCGGCTAGGATCAACCGATGAGCACGCACCCGCCGATTCGCCCGGTGCCGCTCGGTCCCGCGGACGTCACGGTCATGCGGCGGGACGACGGGACGATTCTCCTTCGCTCGCCGCACGCGCTCGGGCCGTATCCGGGAAATCTCACCGAGCGCCTTGCGCGCTGGGCGCGCAAGAACTGGTTCAGTACGCCAACACGCTCCTCAAGGACCGGGTGCTCTTCGGCTCGGACAATCCGGTGATCCAGCCCGACCGCTGGCTCGCCGACTTCGAGAAGCTGCCGATCAAGCCCGAGGTGCGGCCGCTCATCCTGAAGGAGAACGCGATCCGGCTGCTGCGGTTGAAATAATCGCATGCGGCAGGCGGCATAGAATGCCGCCATGCCGGTCCTGCAGGAAATCCGCGAAGGCCGCGTTCCGGTCAAGGTCTATACCGCCGACCTCGACCCCGCGGCACGGCAGCAGCTCGTCAACGTCTCGAAGCTGCCGATCGTGCACCACCATGTCGCGGCGATGCCGGACGTGCATCTGGGGATCGGGGCGACCGTCGGCTCGGTGATCCCGACACGCGGAGCGATCATTCCGGCTGCGGTCGGCGTGGACATCGGCTGCGGGATGATCGCGACGCGGCTCTCGCTTTCTGCCGGCGCTCTCGACGAGCGCATGCTGAGGAAGGCCTACGACCAGATCGTGCGCGATGTGCCGGTGGGGTTCGATCAGCATCCCGAAGGCCGGGCGCGCACCGAGATGGCGAAGCGCTTTTCCCCGGGGCTGCGGCGCATCCTCGACAAGCACCCTGGCGTGCGCAAGCGCGTCGGCAAGCACTCGGACTGGGTCCGCCAGCTCGGCACGCTCGGCGGCGGCAATCACTTCATCGAGGTGTGCACGGACGAAGAAGATCGCCTCTGGGTGATGCTGCATTCGGGCAGCCGCGGCATCGGCAACGCGATCGGAAGCTACTTCATCGAGCTTGCGCGCCGCGACGCCGAGCGGCGCGAACTGCATCTGCCGAACCGCGATCTGGCGTACTTTCCCGAGGGCGCCGAGCACTTCGACGACTACGTCGAGGCGGTCGGTTGGGCGCAGGACTACGCGCGCGCCAACCGCGCCGAGATGATGGCGCTGGTGATCGGCGCCCTCAGGCGCCATCTGCCGCCTTTCGAGGTGACCGGCGAGGCGGTCAATTGCCATCACAACTATGTCGAGCGCGAGCACCATTACGGCGCGGAAGTCTGGGTGACCCGCAAGGGCGCGATCCGCGCGCGCGCAGGCGATCTCGGCATCATCCCGGGAAGCATGGGCACGAGAAGCTACATCGTGCGTGGCAAGGGAGGCGCCGAGGCGTTCCACTCCTGCGCCCACGGCGCCGGCCGGCGCATGAGCCGCAACCAGGCGGCGCAGAGCTTCTCGGTGGCGGACCTGGAGCGGCAGACCGCGGGCGTGGTCTGCCGCAAGGACAAGGGCGTGCTCGACGAGATCCCCGGGGCCTACAAGGACATTGACGAGGTGATGGCGAATCAGTCCGACCTCGTCGAGGTGGTGCACACGCTGAAGCAGGTGATCTGCGTCAAGGGATGACATGCGGCGAGGAGGCGCGGATGAATGCACATGACCCATCCGTCCGGAGGCGGCTGCTGCTTGCCGGCATCGCGCTTCCGTTCGTCCCGCCGCGCATCGCGGCCGGGCAGGGGCTGCCGCTCACCCCGGAATGCGGCGAAAAGCCCGCCCGCACGCCGCCGCAGACCGAAGGCCCGTTCTTCACGCCACGCTCGCCGCGCCGGACCTCGCTCATCGAGCCGGGCGCGAAGGCCGAGCGCCTGGTGATCTCCGGCTGGGTGCTCTCCGCGCAATGCCGGCCGGTGCCGAACGCGCTGCTCGACTTCTGGCACTGCGACGAGACGGGTGAATACGACAACCGCGGCTTTCGCTACCGCGGTCACCTCTTCACCGACGCGCACGGGCGCTACCGGCTGGAGACGATCGTGCCGGGCGAATATCCCGGCCGCACGCGGCACATTCACGTCAAGGTACAGGCGCCAGGCCGCCGGATCCTGACCACGCAGCTCTACTTCCCGAACGAGCCGCGCAACGCGCGCGACTTCGGCTGGCGGCCGGAGCTGGAAATGCGCATCGAGCAGCGCGAGGATTCGCGCCACGCGGTCTTCAGCTTCGTCGTCGAGGCCTGAATCAGTAAAGGACGCTCGCCAGCCTGCGCCGGTACTCGGAGACGAGGTCGGGGTCGTCCGCGAGATTGAAGATCGCGAGCATGCGCTTGCGCGCCTCGCCGTCGCGCCAGTCGCGGTCGCGGCGCACGATCTCCAGCAGCTCCTCCAGCGCTTCGCGCCAGCGGCGCGCGGCCGCATGGCGCGCAGCAAGCGCCAGCCGCGCTTCGTGGTCCATGGAGTTCGCGGCGAGGCGCGCGCGCAGTTCGGCCTCGCCCGGCCCGCGCTCGCTCTCGCGCGCATCCGCGATGCCCCGGCGCAGCGCCTCCACGCGCGCCTCCCAGTCCGGGTCGGATTTGACCTTCGCAAGTTCCTGCTCGGCCTCGTCCAGGCGCCCTTCGGCAAACAACCGCTCGGCGCGCTCCAGCGCGACCTCCGAGGCCGAGGGCAGCAGCTTCTCGATGAACGCGCGCACCTGGCCTTCCGGCAGCGCGCCGAGGAACTGCGCCGCCGGCCTGCCGCCGCGGAAACCGAACACCGCAGGGATGGAACGGATGCCGAAGGCCGCCGCCAGGTCGGGGTTCTCGTCAATGTTCACCTTGACGAGCTTCACGCGGCCGGCGAACTCGGCGGCGAGCTTCTCCAGTATCGGCGCGAGCGCTCGGCAGGGCGCACACCAGGGCGCCCAGAAGTCCACGATCACGGGCAGGGATTTCGAGGCCTCCAGGACCTCGCGCTCGAACGTGGCGGTCGTCGCGTCCATCGCTTTGCCTTCCAGTGGGGCCGGGAATGCGATAATTCAACTCCTTTTCCGGCCAACCACAACAATGACCTACGTTGTCACCGAAGCCTGCATCAGGTGCAAGTACATGGATTGCGTCGAAGTCTGTCCGGTGGACTGCTTCTACGAGGGCGAGAACATGCTCGTCATCCACCCGGACGAGTGCATTGACTGCGGCGTCTGCGAACCCGAATGCCCGCCGAAGGCGATCGTACCGGATTCCGACCCCCAGGCGCAGGCGTGGCTGAAGCTGAACGCCGAGTACGCGGCGAAGTGGCCGAACATCACCCGCAAGGGCACGCCGCCGCCGGACGCCGACGAGCACAACGGCGAGCCAGACAAGTTCAGGAAATATTTTTCACCCGAGCCGGGTAAGGGTTCCTGAGCCGGCGCGACGCGGTTCTTTCCGGCAGCGAAAGATCGAGGCCGCGGATGCCGCGAAGCGGGCCGCGGCGGCGGTCCCGGCCGCAAGCGGCGCCTCATCCGCGCGGCGCGCGACGGCAACCTGAGCGACCCGGCTCCCGGTCAGCTCCCGGGCGCGCTCCCGGGGACTTGCGGCCGGGCGGCTGCGCAGCGCTCGCCCTGTTCAAGCCCGAAAAGCACGCGGGCGTTGTGCGCCGTCTCGGCGGCGACCTCCTCGGCCGGGCGGCCGAGTGCGCGCGCGATCCGGTGCACGATGTGCGGCAGAAAGGCCGGTTCGTTTCTGCGCGCTTTCGGCGGCGGCACCAGATCGCGCGGCGTCAGATAGGGCGCGTCGGTTTCCACCAGCAGCCGGTCGCGCGGAATCTCGCGCACGAGCGCGAGCAGGTGGGCGCCGCGGCGTTCGTCGCAGATCCAGCCGGTGATTCCGACGTAAAGGCCGAGGTCGAGGTACGCGTGCAGCTCCGCGTGCGTGCCGGTGAAGCAGTGCGCCACCGCGCGCGGCGGCCGGTACGCGCGCACGATGTCGGCGAAGCGCGGATGCGCGTCGCGCGAGTGCAGGAACAGCGGCATGCCGAGCTCGAGCGCGAGCTCGAGCTGAGCGACGAACCACTTCTCCTGATCGGGGCGCGGCGAATAGTTGCGGTTGAAGTCGAGGCCGCACTCGCCGATCGCGACCACACGGGGCAGGCGGGCGATGTCGGCGAGCGCCGGGATGGTCGCCGAGTCGCACTCGCGCGCATGGTGCGGATGCACGCCCGCGGTCGCGAACAGCCCCGGGCGCGAGCCGGCAAGCGCCGCCGCGGCGCGGCTTTCCGCGACCGTGGTACCGGTGACGATGATCGTGCCGACGCCCGCCGAGCGCGCGCGCGCGATCACCTCGTCGAGGTCGGCGCGGAACGCGGCATGCGTGAGGTTCGCACCGATGTCCACCAAGTCCATCGTGGTGACAGTATAGGGGTCAGTCGCCGGCGAGCCGCCCGGCCCCGCGCAGCGCGCGGCGCGCGTTCGCGGCCTGGCTGCGGGAGCGCCGCACGGCGCACGGGCTGGCGGGGCTGAACGACCGGATGCCGCGCGACATCGGGCTGCGGCGCGAGCAGGTCGTCGCTGCCTGCCGCATTGCGCCGCGGTCCGGCGCGACGCTATAGCTTTTTCAGTCGGTAGAGCAGCTCCAGCGCCTCGCGCGGGGTCAGCTCGTCCGGATTCACCGCGGCGAGCGCATCGCGCAGCGGATCGGTTGCCGGCTCCGGGTCGGCCGGCGCCGGTTGGAGGAAAAGGTCCTCCTGCCCGCCGCGCGCCAGGCTCTGGCGTTCGAGCGCCTCGAGGAAGCGCTTCGCCTGGCGGATGACGGGCTTCGGCACGCCGGCCAGCGCCGCGACCTGAATGCCGTAGCTGTCGCTGGTCGGGCCTTCCTTCACCTCGTGCAGGAACACGATCGTGTCCCGGTGCTCGACCGCGTCCAGATGCACGTTCGCCACCGTGCGGTGCTCCAGCGCAAGCCGCGTCAGCTCGAAGTAGTGAGTGGCGAAGAGCGTGAGCGGGCGGTTCTTCTCCACCAGGTGCTTCGCGATCGCCCACGCGAGCGCGAGGCCGTCGAAGGTCGAAGTGCCGCGGCCGACCTCGTCCATCAGGACCAGGCTCTGCGGCGTCGCGTTGTGCAGGATGTTCGCGCTCTCGGTCATCTCGACCATGAAGGTCGAGGCGCCGCCGGCGAGGTCGTCCGAGGCGCCGACGCGTGTGAAGATCTGGTCCACCGGCCCGATGCGCGCCGATTTCGCCGGCACGAAACTCCCGGCATGCGCCATGAGGATGATGAGCGCCACCTGCCGCATGTAGGTGGACTTGCCGCCCATGTTCGGCCCGGTGATGAGCAGGAGCTGGCGCGTGGGCGACAGGCGGCAGTCGTTCGGGATGAAGCGCTCGTTGGCCGCCTCCAGCCGCGCCTCGACCACCGGATGGCGCCCGGCCTCGATCTCGATGCGCGTGTCCGGCACGAACTCGGGCCGGCAGTAGCCGCGGCGCGCGGCGACCGCCTGCAGACAGGCGAGGACGTCGGCCTGCGCCACCGCGCGCGCGATGCGCTGGATCGCGGGCAGGTGCGAAATCAACGCCTCGAGCAGGGCCTCGTAGAGCGAGCGCTCGAGCGCCAGCGCGCGCTCGCGCGCCGAGAGCGCCTTGTCCTCGAACGCCTTCAGCTCGGGCGTGACGTAGCGCTCGGCGTTCTTCAGCGTCTGGCGGCGGCGGTAGTCGGCCGGCACGCGGGCCGCGTTCGCGTGCGTGACCTCGATGTAGTAGCCGTGCACGTTGTTGTAGGCGACGCGCAGATTGGCGATGCCGGTGCGGGCGCGCTCGCGCGCCTCCAGGTCGGCGAGAAAGGCGCCGGCGGAGGACTGCAGCGCCCGCAGCTCGTCGAGCTCGCCGGACCAGCCCGGCGCGATCACACCGCCGTCGCGCACCTGCGCGGCGGGCTCTTGCGCGAGTGCGCGCTCGAGCAGCGCGACGCATTCGGCCGGCGCGGCGAGATCGGCCGCGAGCGCCGCGAGCAACCCCGTTTCTGCGGCCGGCAGCGCCGCGGCGAGCTCGGGCAGCCGCGCCAGGCTCGCGCGCAGCCCGGCGAGGTCGCGCGGCCGCGCGGTCTTGAGCGCGATGCGCGCCGCGATCCGCTCGATGTCGGCGAAGCGGCGCAGCACCGCCTGCACCGCCGGCGCGGCGCCTTCGAGCGCGGCGATCGCGGCGTGGCGCTCCGCGAGCCTCGCATGGTCGCGCAGCGGCTGCTGCAGCCAGCGCCGCAGCAGGCGGCTGCCCATCGCGGTCGCGCATTCGTCCAGAAGCGAGAACAGCGTCGGCGCGGGTTCGCCGCGCAACGTCTCGGTGATTTCGAGGTTGCGCCGGGTGGCCGCGTCCATGCGCAGATACTCGCCGGGGCGCTCGGCCGTGACTGCGGCCACATGCGCGAGCGCCTGGCCCTGGGTCTTGCGCGCGTACTCGATCAACGCGCCGCAGGCGCCGATCGCCGGCCGCAGGTCCTCGCAGCCGTAGCCGGCGAGCGAGGCGGCGCCCAGTTGCGCGAGCAGGCGACGCCGCCCCGCCTCGTAGTCGAACTCCCAGGCCGGGAGCCGCGTGACGACCCAGCCCTCCAGCGCGAGGCCGTCGGCGGCGAGCACCTCGGCGGGACCGATGCGGCGCAGCTCGTTGGCGAGCGCCTGCGGCGCGACTTCCGTCACCCGCAGCTCGCCGCTGGCGAGCGACAGCCAAGCGAGACCGACGCAGGATTTTTCGGCGCACACCGCGAGCAGCACGTTGTCGCGCTTGTCCTCCAGCAGCTCGGGGTCGGTCAGGGTGCCGGGCGTGACGATGCGCGTGACGCGGCGCTCGACCGGTCCCCTGGACGCGGCCGGGTCGCCGATCTGCTCGCAGATGGCGACCGATTCACCGAGGCGCACGAGCTTGGCCAGGTACTGCTCGACCGAATGCACCGGCACCCCGGCCATCGGAATCGGCCGGCCGGCCGATACCCCGCGCGTGGTGAGCGTGATGTCGAGCAGGCGCGCCGCGCGCTCGGCGTCGTCGTAGAAAAGCTCGTAGAAGTCGCCCATCCGGTAAAAGAGCAGAATGTCCGGATGCTCGGCCTTGATGCGCAGGTACTGCTGCATCACGGGCGTGTGGGCCGCGAGCGCTTCGGCGGCGGGCGCTTCCTGCTTCATTTCCGGGGGCGCCGACATTGTATTGCAAGGCCCGCGGGGGACGCGGGCCAGCGCGATTTCGCGCGCGGCAGTAAGCTAGCCGGGAGGAAGACGCGCGACGCGATGCCTCACCTGTCCCCGAACAGCCCCCGGCAGGGGGCGCTCAGCATCGAGCAGGAGGAACTGCGCGGCATCGCACGCACGGTGGCCGAGATCCACTGGCTGCTGCTGATCCTGGTGCTGCTGTACGTCGTCTTCGGCGAGGCGGAGAGGTACGTCGAGACGGCGGTCGTGGCGGCGCTGCTTTTCTACGCCGCCCTGGTGATGGCGTTTCGCTACGCGAATTTCTACCGCGACGAAACGCGCTGGAAGATCGCGATCGAGACCTGGGGCATGATCGCCTTCATCACCTGGGTGCTGTATTACACGGGCGGACTGCAAAGCCCGCTATTGAACCTGTACCTGCTTCCGGTGATCACCGCGGCGCTCACCCTCGGCAAGTTGACCACGCTCATCGAGGTGGTGCTGATCGCGGCCTGCCAGATCTTCCTCGGCGGCAGCTTCTCGACGGAGACGCTTGCCTCGCTCGCCTTTCTCGGCGGCTTCGCGGCGCAGATCGCGCCGGTGGTGCTGGTCGCCTATATCGTGACCATGTTCTCGGCCGACATCCGCTACGGCCTGAACCGCGCCAAGCTCCTGTCCGAGACCGACGATCTGACCGGGCTGTTCAACACGCGCGGATTCGCCATCGCCGCCGACCGCCTGTTCGGCCAGGCGGTGCGCTACGGCCGCCCGGCGAGCATCCTGATGATTGACGCGGACAATCTGAAGCAGGTCAACGATGCCTACGGCCACGAAGTCGGCAACCGGCTTCTGCGGCACCTGACGCGCATCATTCAGGCCGAGCTGCGCTACACCGACGTGCCGGCGCGCTACGGCGGCGACGAGTTCGTGGTGCTGCTGCCCGAGACTCCGGAGAAGGGCGCGATCGAGGTCGCCGAGCGCATCCGCGACGCGGTCGCCGGCGCGCCGCTGGACGTCGAGGGCCGCCGCGTCGCGTGCTCGGTGAGCATCGGCATCGCCAGCTTCCCCGGCGACGGCCAGACGCTGGATGCGCTGATCACGCGCGCCGACCGCGCGATGTATCAGGCGAAGCAGCTCGGGCGCAACCGCGTCGAAAAGTTCCGGCTCGCGGCGGCGGCGTAGCCCTCAGGCGGCGAGCGCCGAGAGCAGCTGCGGAAACACCCTCGGGGTGGCGGCGACAATGTCGCCGCGCTCCAGGAAATCGGGCCCGCCGGCGAGGTCGCCAACGAGCCCGCCCGCTTCGCGCACGAGCAGCGCTCCGGCCGCCATGTCCCAGGGCGACAGGCCCAGCTCCCAGAACCCGTCCATGCGGCCGCAGGCGACCCAGGCGAGGTCGAGCGCCGCCGCCCCCGCCCTGCGCACCCCGGCCGTCCCGGACATCAGGGTGCGCAACTGGCGCAGGTAGAGATCGAGCCGCGACAGCTCCTTGAACGGAAATCCGGTCCCGATCAGCGCCTCGCGCAGCCGCGTGCAGCGCGACACGCGGATGCGCCGATCGTCGAGGAACGCGCCGCGGCCGCGGGAGGCGGTGAAAAGCTCGTTGCGCGACGGATCGTAGACGACGGCGTGAGCGGTGACGCCGCGATGCTGCACGGCGATCGAGACGCAGTATTGCGGAAAGCCATGGATGAAGTTGGTGGTTCCGTCCAGCGGATCAATCACCCAGCGATACTCGGCGTGCGCGCTCGGCAGCGCACCGGACTCCTCGGCGAGGATGGCGTGGTCGGGATGCGCCCGGCGCACGATCTCGATGATCGCGGCCTCGGCGGCGCGGTCCACCTCGGTGACGAAGTCGTTCGCCTGCTTGGCGCGCACCTCCAGCCCGCCGCGGTCGAGCGAGGCGCGGTTGATGATGCCGCCTGCGCGCCGCGCCGCCTTCACCGCGATGTTGAGCAGCGGATGCATGGGGCGCGTATTCTAGTGCCGATGTCCGGGACCGACCTTCTGCAATCCTGCCGCGTGGTGCTCGTGCGCCCGAGCCATCCGGGCAACATCGGCGCGGCGGCGCGCGCGATGCGCGTGATGGGACTCACCGACCTGCGGCTGGTCGCACCGCAGCGCTACCCGGCGCCCGAGGCGCGCTGGATGGCGGCGCACGCGGTCGAGGTGCTGGAACGCGCGCAAGTGCACGCCAGCCTCGCCGAGGCGCTCGCCGGCTGCGAAGCCGCGTTCGCGCTGTCGGCGCGACCGCGCGAGTGGTCGCCGCAGGTGGTGACGGCGCGCGAGGCGGCTCAGCTCGCGCTCGGCCGGGCGCGGTCCGGTCCGGTCGCGTTCGTTTTCGGGCCCGAGAGCACAGGGCTGGAGCAGGGCGAGGTCTTCGCCTGCCAGTATCTGGTGCACATTCCGACGCACCGGCCACCGGGCGCGCTCAATCTCGGCTCGCTCAATCTCGCGCAAGCGGTGCAGGTCGTCGCCTACGAGCTATGCGTTGCCGCAGGCGGCACGGCGCCGCTGCCGCTTCACTCGGGACGGCTGGCGACGATCGAGGACCTGGAGGGTTTGTACGCCCATCTTGAGCGCGCCGCGGTGGCCAGCGGTTTTCTCGATCCGGAATCGAACTCGAAGCTGCGCGAACGCTGGCGCCGGCTCTTTTCGCGCGTGGTGCTTGAGCGCGAGGAGGTCAACATCCTGCGCGGGCTGCTCAACGCGCTGGAAAAGGCCGCGCGGAAATAGTTGACCGCGCTAGTCGGAGAAACTAGCATCGTGTTCATGTTGAAGCGGATCCGGGAAGACATCGCCAGCGTGTTCGAGCGCGACCCGGCGGCGCGCTCGGCGTGGGAAGTGCTCACCTGCTATCCGGGCCTGCATGCGGTCTGGATTCACCTGCTCGCGCACTGGTTCTGGACGCACCGGCTCAAGTGGCTGGGCCGGTTCACGTCGCACCTCGGCCGGTGGCTGACCGGCATCGAGATCCATCCCGGCGCGAAGATCGGGCGGCGCCTTTTCATTGACCACGGCATGGGTGTGGTGATCGGAGAGACAGCCGAGATCGGCGACGACTGCACCATCTATCAGGGTGTTACGCTCGGCGGAACGAGCCTGTATCGCGGTCAGAAGCGCCACCCGACGCTGGGCAAGGGCGTGGTCGTCGGCGCCGGTGCCAAGATTCTGGGCGGCTTCACGGTCGGCGACGGGGCCAAAATCGGCTCGAACGCGGTGGTCGTGAAGGAAGTGCCGCCCGGTGCCACCGTGGTCGGCGTTCCGGGTCGTCTGGTCGAGGAATCCGGCGCCGAGCCGCAGAAGACGCGCTTTGCCGCCTACGGAGTGGTGCAGGGGCAGGAAGACCCGTACCTCAGGACCCTGCAATCGCTGGTAGATCATGCGCAGGAGCTCGAGCAGACGGTGTCGGCACTGACCGAGAAGATGAGGAAGCTGGAGCGCGCCCTCGCCGAGAAAGGGGCGGATCCTGCCAAGCCGGGGGAATTGAGGGCGATCAAGTAACTGAAAAGTATAAGAAAATTTACTTGATCAAAGTTGTCGGGCTTTTGCTATACTTGAGCGACGTAATCAGGTATAGGTAAAAGATCCCATGAGACTGACGACGAAGGGCCGTTTCGCGGTGACCGCGATGGTGGATCTGACCATGCGCGCGGAGCGCGGCCCGGTGACCCTTGCCGCGATCAGCGAGCGCCAGCACATATCGCTCTCTTACTTGGAGCAGCTGTTCGGCAAGCTGCGCCGCGCGAAGCTGGTGAACAGCGTGCGCGGACCCGGCGGCGGCTACTGCCTGGCGCGGCCCGCGGCGGCGATCCGCATCAGCGACATCATCGCGGCGGTGGACGAGCCGATGGATGCGACGCAGTGCGGCGGCAAGGAGAACTGCGACGACGACAAGCGCTGCATGACGCACGATCTGTGGGCGACGCTCAACGCCAAGATGCACGAGTACCTGTCCTCGGTGTCCCTTGCCGACGTGGTGGCGCACCAGCAGGGCAAGCCGGTGGCGGTGATCCGCAACTTCCGGGACGAGCGCGCAGGGTGCGAGACGAGGCCGGGAGAGACCGCGGCCAATCGCGCGGAGAGGGTGGCGGCGTGAAGAGCGGACTGAAGTTTCCCATCTACCTCGACTACTCGGCGACGACACCGGTGGATCCGCGTGTCGCCGAGAAAATGATCCCGTATCTCACCGAGCACTTCGGCAACCCGGCGAGCCGCTCGCACGCGTTCGGCTGGAAGGCCGAAGAGGCGGTCGAGGAGGCGCGCGCGCAGGTCGCGGCGCTGGTCAATTGCGATCCGAAGGAGCTGGTGTGGACCTCGGGGGCCACCGAGTCCATCAATCTCGCGCTCAAGGGCGCGGCCGAGTTCTACAAGACGAAGGGCAGGCACCTCGTCACGGTGAAGACCGAGCACAAGGCGACGCTCGACACCATGCGGGAACTCGAGCGCCGCGGTTTCGAGGTCACCTACCTCGACGTGGACGGCGAGGGGCTGGTGGATTTGAACGCACTGGAAGCGGCGCTGCGCAAGGACACGATCCTCGTCTCGGTGATGTACGTCAACAACGAGATCGGGGTGATCCAGGACATCCCGGCGATCGGCGAGATCTGCCGCCGGCGCGGGATCCTGTTCCATGTGGACGCGGCGCAGGCGACCGGCAAGGTGGACATAGACCTCGGCGCGCTCAAGGTGGATCTCATGTCCTTCTCGGCGCACAAGACCTACGGCCCGAAAGGCGTCGGGGCGCTCTTCATCCGGCGCAAACCGCGCGTGCGGCTGGAGCCGCAGATCCACGGCGGCGGGCATGAGCGCGGTTTCCGCTCGGGAACCCTGCCGACGCACCAGATCGTCGGCATGGGCGAGGCGTTCCGCATCGCCCGGCTCGAAATGGGCGCCGAGCGCGAGCGCATCCGCGCGCTCAGCCGCAGGCTCCTGGAGGGCATCCGCGAGATCGAGGAGGTGTACGTCAACGGCTCGCTGGAGCGGCGCGTGCCGCACAACCTCAACGTCAGTTTCAACTTCGTCGAGGGCGAGTCGCTGATCATGGCGGTCAAGGACATCGCGGTGTCCTCCGGTTCGGCGTGCACCTCCGCGTCGCTCGAGCCTTCCTACGTGCTGCGCGCGCTCGGGCGTTCGGACGAGCTGGCGCATTCGTCGATCCGCTTCACGCTTGGGCGCTTCACCACCGAGGAGGAGATCGAGTACACCGTGAACCACCTCAAGGCGAAGGTGGCCAAGCTTCGGGACATGTCGCCGCTCTGGGAGATGTACAAGGAGGGCGTGGACCTCAACTCCGTCCAGTGGGCGGCGCACTAGCAAACGCAAAGGAGCAGGAAAATGGCGTACAGCAGCAAGGTCATTGACCACTACGAGAACCCGCGCAACGTCGGCTCGTTCGACAAGTCGGATCCGTCGGTCGGCACCGGCATGGTCGGGGCCCCCGCCTGCGGCGACGTGATGAAGCTGCAGATCAAGGTGAACGAGCAGGGCATCATCGAGGACGCGCGCTTCAAGACCTACGGGTGCGGCTCGGCGATCGCTTCCAGCTCGCTCGCCACCGAGTGGATGAAGGGCAAGACGCTGGAGGAGGCCGAGAAAATCCGCAATACGCAGATCGCGGAGGAGCTGGCGCTGCCGCCGGTGAAGATCCACTGCTCGATCCTCGCCGAGGACGCGATCAAGGCGGCGATCGCCGACTACCGGCGCAAGCACGGCCTCGCGCCGCAGAAGGACGCGCCCCGGGACGAGCGCAAGGTCGCCTGACGATGCCGGTGACGCTCACCGAAAGCGCGGCGGCGCACGTCAAGAGCTTTCTCGCCCGGCGCGGCAAGGGCGTGGGGCTGCGCGTCGGCGTGCGCACGTCCGGCTGCTCGGGCATGGCCTATCGTCTGGAATTCGCCGATGCGGTCAACCCCGACGATCTCGAATTCGAGAGCCACGGCGTGAAGGTGGTGGTGGACGCGAAGAGCCTGCCCTATCTCGAGGGCACCGAGCTCGATTACGCGCGCGAAGGCCTCAACGAGGGTTTCAAGTTCCGCAATCCGAACGTGAAGGACCAGTGCGGCTGCGGCGAGTCCTTCAACGTCTAGGCGGCTGACCGCAAGCGCGCGCGCGACCGCCGCCGTACCGGACGCGCGCGCGGCCGCGCAAGCCGTCGCTGCAAACGATGACCAACCATTTCGAGCTGTTCGGCCTGGCGCCGGCGTACGCGCTCGACACCGAGGCGCTGGAGCGCGCCTGGCGCGAGGTGCAGGCGCGCGTGCACCCGGACCGCTACGCGCACGCCGGGGCGGCGGAGCGGCGGGCCTCGCTGGCGTGGTCGGCGCGCGCCAACGAGGCGTATCGGCTGCTGAAGGACCCGGTCGAGCGCGCGCGCTACCTGCTGGAACTGAACGGCGTTGACCCCCAGTTCGAAACCTGCACCGCGATGCCGGAGGAGTTTCTGCAGCGGCAGATGGAGCTGCGCGAGGCGCTGGCGGAGGCGCGCGCAGCGAAGGACGCGGCGCGCCTTGCGCAGCTTGGGCGGGAAGTCGCCGCAGCGGCGCACGCCCTTGAGGCGGACATCGCGCGCCGCATGGACGCCGAGCGCGATTACACCGGCGCGGCGGGGCTGGTGCGCGAGCTGCAGTTCCTGCGCCGGCTCGCCGAAGAGATAGACACGGCCAGAGATTTCGAACAGGACGGTCCCGATGGCGCTGCTGCAGATCGCTGAGCCCGGCGCGTCCCCGGCGCCGCACGAGCATCGCCGGGCGGTCGGGATTGACCTCGGCACCACCCATTCGCTGGTCGCGACCGTGCGCAGCGGCGCGCCGACGGTGCTCGCCGACGAGCAGGGCCGGCCGCTGCTGCCCTCGATCGTGCGCTATTGCGCCGACGGCGGCGTGCAGGTGGGCTACGAGGCGCAGGCGCACCAGGCCGACGATCCGAAGAACACGATCGCGTCGGTGAAGCGGCTGATGGGCCGCGGGCTGAAGGACATCGTCTGGAGCGGAAACGCTCCCTACGACTTCGTAGACGCCCCCGGCATGGTGCAGCTTCGCACCGTCGCCGGGGTGAAGAGTCCGGTGGAGGTCTCGGCGGAGATCCTGCGCGTGTTGCGCCTTCGCGCAGAGCGCGCCCTCGGCGGGGAACTCGTCGGCGCGGTGGTGACGGTGCCGGCGTACTTCGACGACGCGCAGCGTCAGGCGACCAAGGACGCGGCGCGGCTCGCGGGCCTGGAGGTACTGCGGCTGCTGAACGAACCGACGGCCGCCGCGGTGGCCTACGGGCTCGAAAATGCCTCCGAGGGCGTGTACGCGGTATTCGATCTCGGCGGCGGCACGTTCGACATCTCGATTCTGCGGCTCTCGCGCGGCGTGTTCGAGGTGCTCGCGACCAACGGCGACGCGGCGCTCGGCGGCGACGATTTCGATCAGCGCATCGCCCGCTGGGCGCTCGCGCAGGCCGGCCTGCCGGAACCCGGGGCGAGGGACGCGCGGCGGCTTGCGCTTGCCGCGCGCGCCGCGAAGGAGCGTCTTGCCGTCGAGGAGCAGGCGCCGCTGGTCGCCGAACTCACCGGCGGCCGGCGCGTGGAGATCGTCCTCGCGCGCGAGACGTTCGAGAGGATCACCGCCGATCTGGTGCAGAGGACGCTCGGTCCGGTCCGCCGTGCGCTGCGCGACGCCGGGCTCTCGCCCGGCGAGGTGAAGGGGGTCGTCATGGTGGGCGGTGCAACCCGCATGCGCCACGTGCAGCGCGCCGTGGGCGACTTCTTCGGCCGCAAGCCGCTCAACAACCTCGATCCCGACCAGGTGGTCGCGCTCGGCGCCGCCATGCAGGCGAACGTGCTCGCCGGCAACAAGCCGGCGGGCGAGGACTGGCTGCTGCTTGACGTGATCCCGCTTTCGCTCGGCATCGAGACGATGGGCGGGCTGGTCGAGCGCATCATCCCGCGCAATTCCGCGATCCCGACCGCGCGCGCGCAGGAGTTCACCACCTTCAAGGACGGGCAGACGGCGATGAGCATCCACGTGGTGCAGGGCGAGCGCGAGCGGGTGTCCGATTGCCGCTCGCTCGCGCGCTTCGAGCTGCGCGGAATTCCGCCGCTGCCGGCGGGGGCGGCGCGCGTGCGCGTCACCTTCCAGGTGGACGCCGACGGCCTGCTCTCGGTCTCGGCGCGCGAGAAATCCAGCGGCGTCGAGGCCTCGGTGGTGGTCAAGCCCTCCTACGGGCTTTCCGAGTCCGACATCGAGCGGATGCTGCGCGATTCGATCGAGCACGCGCGCGAGGACATGGCGGCGCGGGCGCTCGCCGAGGCGCGCGTCGAGGCCGAGCGCATCGCCAGCGCGGTGCGCGGTGCGATTGCCGCCGACGGCGCGCTGCTCGAGCCGGCCGAGCGCGCCGAGCTGGAGCGGCTGCTCGCCGAGCTGGAGGCGGCCCTGCCGGCGGAAGACCCGCGCGCGATCCGGCGCGCGATGGAGGCGCTCAACCGTGCCTCCGAGCCGTTCGCCGCACGGCGCATGAACGAGGCGGTGCGGCGCGCGCTTGCCGGGCGCAACCTCGCCAACTTGGACGTCTGATGCCGCGTCTGAAGGTGCTGCCGCATGCGACGATCTGTCCGCAGGGCGCCGAGATCGAGGCGCGCAGCGGCGATACGATCTGCGACACGCTGCTCGCGCACGGCATCGAGATCGAGCACGCCTGCGAGAAATCCTGCGCCTGCACCACCTGCCATGTCATCGTGCGCGAGGGCTACGAATCGCTCGAACCGCCGCAGGAGCGCGAGGAGGACCTGCTCGACAAGGCCTGGGGGCTGGAAGCGACCTCGCGGCTGTCCTGCCAGGCGCGCGTGGCGCACGCGGACCTGGTGATCGAGATCCCGAAGTACACCATCAACTACGAACGCGAAGGGGGCGCGAAGAAATGAAGTGGACCGACTCGCGCGAGATCGCCCTCGCGCTTGCGGAGAAGTATCCGGACCAGGACCCGAAGGCGGTCAACTTCGTGGACCTGTACCAGTGGGTGCTGCAGCTGGAGGGTTTCGACGACGACCCGAAGCGCTGCGGCGAGCGCATCCTCGAGGCGATCCAGATGGCATGGATCGAGGAGTGCGCCTGAGCGGCGCGCGGCCCGGGCCGCCGCGGGCCGTCATCCGCTCGCCCGGCGGGTGCGTTGATGGAGGGGCGTCATGAAGGGTGCGCTCTTTTTCCTGGTGCTTGCCTGTGCCGCCCCGTCGGCCGCGGCGCAGATCTACCGCTGGACCGACGCGCAGGGCCGCGTGCACTTTTCCAACCAGACGCCGCCTCCGGGGGTGAATGCCGTCGTCGTGGATCCGCATGCGAAGGAAGTGCCCCCGGCGCCCCAGCCGCAGAGCGGGCCGGGCTGCTACACGCTTGCCTGCGAGCGCGAGCGGCTCGAGGAGCGCGAGCGGCGCAGGGCGGAGGCGGAAAAGCGCGAGGCGGAGGAACGCGCGGCACGCGCTGCGCGCGAACCGAAGCCGGCGCGCGGGCTCTCGTTCGCCAAGTACATCAGCATCCAGCGCGGCATGACCGAGGGCGAGGTGCTCGTGATCGCCGGCGAGCCCGATCTCGTCTCCGATCAGGGTATCGCGATCGCCGCGCCGGCGACCGTTCCGATGGGGCGACGGCACTCCGGCGCCGCGCGCGCCGGGCTGGCGCTGAAAACCTGGACATACCTTCCGACCGCAGCCGACCCGTTCATCACCACCCTCACGCTGGTGGGCGGGCGAGTGTCGGAGATCGAGCGCGTCAGGAAGTTCTGATCACTTCGCCCTGAGCTTTCCCCAGAGCTGGTCGAGCCGGGCGTAGCGGCCGCAGCCGTTCACGTAGAACTGGTAGCGCACCGGGTTCTTCCTGTAGTAGTCCTGGTGGTATTCCTCCGCCGGCCAGAAGCGGCTTGCCTTCACGATCGGAGTGAGGATCTTTCCCTTGAACGGCTTTTCCTTCTCCCACTTCGCCTTGGACGCCTCCGCCAGGCGCCGCTGCTCTTCGGTGAGCCAGTAGATGCCGGGCCGGTACTGCGAGCCGGAGTCGCAGAACTGCCGGTCGAGCGTCGTCGGATCGTGGTTGAACCAGAACACCTCCAGCAGCTTCTCGTAGCTCACCTTCGCCGGATCGTAGACCACCTCGACCGCCTCGGTGTGGCCGGTGAGCCCGCTGCCGACCTGCTCGTAGGTCGGGCTCTCGGTCCGGCCGTCGGTGTAGCCGGAGACGACCGAGACCACGCCGGGCACCTTCTCGAACGCCTCCTCCATGCACCAGAAGCAGCCGCCGGCGAATATCGCCTTCGCCGGGGTCTGCGCCGCCACCACGCCGGGCATCGCGAGCAGGCCGACGAGGATGAGCAACGTTCGCATGGCGGCCGTTCCGGCTGCCGGACGAGGCCCGCGGCGCTACTCGATCTTCGCCTTGGCGCGCATCTCGCGTACCAGGTTCTCCACCTTCACTTGCATCAGCCGCTGCTCGATCTGCGGCCGCACCTGCGCGAGCGGGGGGAAATTGACCGGCCGTACGTCGTCGAGCCGGATGATGTGAAAGCCGAAGCGCGTGCGCACCGGCGCGCTCGTCGTTGTGCCCTTTTCCAGCTTGACCATGGCGCTGGCGAATTCCTTGTCGAAGGTCGCGGGCACGTTCCAGTCGAGGTCGCCGCCGCGCATGCGCGTGCCCTCGTCCATCGAGTGCTTGGCCGCCAGATCCTCGAACTTCGCGCCGCCGCGCAGCTCGGCGAGCAGTTTCTTCGCCTCGTCTTCGCTGCCGACCAGGATGTGTCGCGCGCGGTACTCCGTGGTCCCGGTCTGTTGCTTGGCGCGCTCGTACTCCTTCTGCACCTCGGCATCGGTCACCGGGTGCTGGCGCACCCAGTCGCGCAGGTACGCCTGCACGATCACGCTCTGGCGCGCGAAATCCACCTCCTGCTGCACCTCCGGGCGCTTGGCGAAACCGGTGCGGTTCGCCTCCTGCATGATGATCTCGCGGTTGATCAGCTCTTCGCGGATCATCGCGCGCAACTGCTCGCTGTCGGCGGCGCCCTGCTGGATGCGCTGCTGCGCGATCATGTCGGCGCGCTGGCGCGGAATGGCGACGCCGTTCACGGTGGCGAGCGGCCCGGAGGGGGCGGGCTTCGCCGCCTCCTTGGTCGGCAGCGCGTGCGGCTTTGCCGGCGCCTGCGCGACGGCGAACGGAGCGCTCGCCGCAAGTACGGCGGCGGTGATCAGTCTGTTCATGGCGGTTCCTGGTTTGACACGATGCGTGATTATGCGTCAGTTTTGCGCGTCAGGCGCGGGCGCCGGGTTCGCCCGGTGCGAAGGCGCGGATCGCGAGCGCGTGGATCGGATTGTGCATCAGGTCGCCGAGCGCGGCGTACACCATGCGATGGCGCTCGAGCGGCGGCTTGCCGGCGAACGCCGCCGCGACGATGGTGAGGCGCCAATGGGTGTTGCCGCCGGGCGCGGCGCCCGCGTGGCCGGCGTGGCGCGCGCTCTCGTCTTCCAGCTCCAGGCGCTCGGGCGCCAGCGCCGCGAGGCGCCGCTCGATCTCGGCACGCACGCTCACGGCTCGCCCTTGCGCCCGCCCGGCGGGTCGAGGTAGCGCCCGAGTACCAGCGCCTGGCCGAGAACGAACAGCAGCATCAGCCCGATGCCGCCGAAGAGCTTGAACTGCACCCAGGCCGCCTCGCTGAAGTTGTACGCGACCAGCAGGTTCGCCGCGCCCATCAGCACGAAGAACGCGACCCAGCTCCAGTTCAGCCGTTCCCACACCGGCTCCGGCAGGCGCAGCTCCTTCGCCATCACCGCGCGGATGAGGTTGCGGTCGAACGCGGTGGCGGAGACTGCGAGCACGGCGGCGAACAGCCAGTAGAGCACGGTCGGCTTCCACATGATGAACAGCCGTTCCTTGAGCGCGAGCGTCAGCCCGCCGAACACCAGGATGATCCCGAGGCTTGCCCACAGCATCGGCTCGACGCGGCGCCGGCGCAGCCGCAGCCACGCGACCTGGGCGAGCGTGGCGGCGATCGCCGCCGCGGTGGCCGCGAAGATGTCGCTCGCCCAGTACACCGCGACAAAGCACAGGACCGGGAAGAGGTCGAAGAGGAACTTCATCGCGCGAGCAGACCGCGCTTGCGGTGCCAGTCGAGAATCGACTCGCGCGGATACTCGCGGAAATGCTTCTCGCGCGGACCCTTCGGCACGAGCGCCCAGCCAGCCCGCGAGCCGAGGAAGATGTGCTGGCGCTCCGGCGGTGCCGGCAGCTTCGAGTCGATCGCCGAGGCGAACGGGTACACCCACTGCGGCCAGCGCGGATCCCACACCCACAGTGCCGAGCCGCAGCGCCGGCAGAAGTGGCGCCTTCCCGGCGAGCGCGTGCGCGCGCGCGGCGACAGACGCGCTCGGTACACGGCGACGTTCGCTTTGCCGGCCACCTTGAGCGAGTCCGCCTCTCCCATGATGTTGATGGCGGCGCCGCTCCCGCCCGCGGTCTTGCGGCAGATCGAGCAGTAGCAGTGCATGTACGGCACCGGGGTATGCGAGCGCACGGTGAAGCGCACCGCCTTGCAATGGCAGGAGCCTTTCAGCAGCATGCGCCTATTATGCGGCAAAGGCGCCGCCGGAAAGGAGGAGCGATGGCACTGGTGAAACTGATCGAGTACGCCGAGGCGCCGCCCTCGGTGCGGGCGGTGTACGAGGACATCATGCGCACGCGCGCAACCGATCGCGTCAACAATTTCTGGAAAGCGCTCGCCAACGACCCGGCTCTGCTGGAGCGCACGTGGGCGCAGGTGAAGCAGGTGATGGCGCCGGGCGCGCTCGATCCTCTGGTGAAGGAGATGGTGTACCTGGCGGTGAGCGCCACCAACGGCTGCGAGTACTGCACCCATTCGCACACCGCGGCGGCGCGCGCCAAGGGCATGACCGAGGCGATGCTCATGGAGCTGATGGCGGTGGTCGCGCTCGCCAACGCGACCAACCGGCTCGCCAACGGTCTTCGCGTCCCGGTGGACCCGCAGTTTCTCTGACGGCGATCGGAGCACACCCCGGCCGGGGTATCATCAAGACAACGTTGCGGCAGGGGGAGGCGACATGCACAGCCGGAGCCGGATCGCCGGGCTCGCCGCTGCGGTGTTGGCGGCGGGTTTCGCCGCCGGCGCACCGGCGCAAGACGAGCCGCGGCCGCCGCCTGCGGGCCCCTCGGGTCCGGAGCGCGTGATCCAGGGAATCGGCGAGGCGCTGCGCGACGTGTTCCGGGCGATCTTCGGGACCGCCGAAGGCGAGCTTCCCGCGCCGGCGAGCAAGCCCGCGGCCGAGCCTGCGGCGGCGCCGCAGACGGCGGCGCCTCAGGCCCCGGCGCCGGCCGAACCGGTGGCGGTCACGCCGTCGGCCCAGGCGACGCCGCAGAGCCTGCACAGCGCGATCGCCAGGGGCGACGACGCTGCGGCGCTGAAGCTCATCGAACAGGGTGTGGACGTTGAGGCGAAGGACCCCGCCACCGGCGCCTCCGCCCTGCACTACGCGGTGATGAAGGACAAGATCGCGCTGGTCGGCCTGCTGCTTGCACGCGGCGCCGACGTGAACAGCCGCACCAAGAGCGGGACGACCCCGCTGCATACCGCGGTGCTGTACGGCAGGCTCGAGATCGCCGAGTTCCTGCTCGACAAGGGCGCCGACATCAACGCGAAGAGCGCAAGCGGCGCCACTGCGCTTTCGATCGCCAACGCTGCGAATTACCAGCGCATCGCCAAGATGCTGCGCAACCGCGGCGCGCAGTGAGGAGGCGCGAGCGATCCGGGGCCGCGCCGACGGCGAAGGGCGAGCTCACTGCATGCCGGAAATTCGAGCGGCCCCGGCCGGCGCGGAACCGGCCGGATCGGCGTTGAGCACGATCGGCGGGCCGCCGGTCTCGGCCACGAGAAATCGCTTCCACAACCGATCGGCTGCGCGCACCTCCACGATCCAGTGGCAACGGCCACCGATACGGCGCGGCGCGTCCAGATGCAGCACGTACTGCACCCCCCGTTTTTCGCGCGACATGCTTTCGGCCCACGCCTCGGTCTCGGGGAGATACTTCACCCGCGCCACCAGCCGCCGGTAGGGAGCGGCACCTTCCTCGGGGACCTCGCAGGCGGCCGCGGGCAGCGCGGCGGCGGCCGCCGCGAGCGCGCTCAGTCCGAGAGCGATTCGGCGACGGCGCGGCATGCGGCGATCGAGCGCAGGTGCGAGTCCCTCATGCGCTGGAACACCATGCGCGCTTCCTCGTCCAGCCGCGGCAGCGCCTCCTCGAAGCGCTTGACCGCCCAGCCGAGGCCGCGCAGGAGGAACTCGATCCGCGCGCGCCGGCCTCTGACCGCCACCGCCTTGGCGTAGAACTCGCCGGTGGCGTGGCTGTGCGGCACGCCCTCGCGGTCGAGAAGCCTGCCGATCAGCGCGCAGTTGTGCGCCTCGTCGGCCTGCACGCGCCGCAGCGTGTTCCACGCCTCGCTCCTGCGGTCGTGCTCGTCCATGAAGACGACGAGCGCTTTCGCGCCCGCGCGCTCGGCCTCGAGCATGCGGTTGAGGAATTCGCCGAGCTCCGTCTTAGTGAAGGCGGACGTACTCGTACTCCACCGGCTGGTTGTTGATGCCGCGCTCGGGCGGCGCGATCCAGGCCGCCATCTTGCCGGGCTCGGTCACGCGCTGCATCAGGCTGTGCACGAACGCCCGGTCGGCGGGCGACGGAATCCAGTCGTGCAGGCGCCGCTCGTACTCTTCGCGCGCGATCAGGTTGCCCCTCGGATCCACCGGCTGACCGGCCCAGGCGCCGATCGCACGGCGAAAGCGCGAGGAGGGCAGCGTCAACTGCAGCTCCGGATGGCCGGCGCGCTCGATCAGGCGGTTCCAGCGCTTGAGGCCGATCTCGCAGTCCTTCAAATACGACTCGCGCATCACCTCGTTGAGGGCGTTGAGCATGGGGACCTCCTGCTCGCCCTCGGGCGTGGCAAGACGCAGGGTCGCGCCGCGCAGCACGTGGTCCTCGTACTGGCTCTCGTCCGGGCGGCCCTTCATGCCGCTGGCGAAGTTGGTGGCGGCGTTCGACGAGATCTCGGAGCCGAACAGATCGAGCGACGAGGAGCACCAGAAGTTGAGATATTTCTGCACCAGCGGCAGGTCCACCGCGCCCGCGGCGCGGATGCGCGCCGGGTCGTCGGTGCCGAGCTCCCTCATCACCTCCAACGTGCGCCGGATGACGCGCCCGATTCCGGTCTCGCCGACGAACATGTGGTGCGCTTCCTCGGTGAGCATGAAGCGACAGGTGCGCGACAGCGGATCGAACGCGCTCTCGGCCAGGCTCTTCAACTGGTACTTGCCGTCGCGGTCGGTGAAGTAGGTGAAGCAGTAGAACGACAGCCAGTCGGAGATCGGCTCGTTGAAGGTGGTGAGGATGCGCGGCTTGTCGGCGTCGCCGGAATGACGCGCGAGCAGTTCCTCGGCCTCCTCGCGCCCGTCGCGGCCGAAATAGGCGTGCAGAAGGTACACCATCGCCCAGAGATGCCGGCCTTCCTCGACGTTCACCTGAAACAGGTTCCGCAGGTCGTACAGCGACGGGCAGGTATGCCCGAGCAACCGCTGCTGCTCGACCGACGCCGGCTCGGTGTCGCCCTGCGTGACGATCAGGCGCCGCAGCTGCGAGCGGTACTCGCCGGGCACCTGCTGCCACACCGGCTGGCCCATGGCGTCGCCGAAACCGATGCGGCGGTCGGGCACCGGGTCGGCGAGGAAGATGCCCCAGCGGTACTCGGGCATGCGCACGTAGCCGTACTGCGCCCAGCCTTGCGCATCCACCGAGACCGCGGTGCGCAGATACACGTCGGCCTTCTCGAAATCGGTCGGTCCCATCTCGTGCCACCACTGCAGGAACTTCGGCTGCCAGTGCTCCAGCGCCCTTTGCAGCGTGCGGTCGCCCGCCAGGTTGACGTTGTTGGGGATCCTCTCGGTGTAGTTGACAGCGGTCATGCCTAGATCCTTTCCCAGTTGAATTTCGCCTTCGCGCCGGTGCCGTAGACCTTGAGCGCCCCTTGCTCGCCCACGGCGTTCGGGCGGTTGAAGATCCAGTTCTGCCACGCCGACAGGCGGCCGAAGATTCGCGTCAGCATGTTCTCGCGCACCGGGAAGCGCAGCGACGCTTCCATGCCGGTGAGCGCGTCCGGCGAGAGGCTGGCGCGCTCCTCGAGCGCGATGCGCACCTCTTCCTCCCAGTCAATGTCGTCGGGCGTGAACGTGACCAGGCCGAGCGCACGCGCGCCAGGGGCATCGAGCCGCTGGCCGATCACCCGGCGCGCCGCCTCGACCGGCGCGCGCTCGTCGCAGAAGCGCGCCTCGATCCGCGTCGCGCCGCTCACCATCGGATAGGCCCCGAAGTTGAGCGCCGAGAGGGCGACCCGCGGGCCGCCTTCGGCGTCCAGCATGTAGGCGCGGTCGGCGGCAAGGAGCAGCTCGGCGAGCGTGCCGGCGAAGCACGAGCCGGGCTCGACCACCGCGAACAGGGAGCGCGAGGACACGTCCAGGCGCGCGAGCGTGCGGCGCAGGTAGCCGCGCACTTCGCGCACGAACCAGTCGCCGGCGTTCGCCTCGAGCACGGTGTCGAGCGCGAGCGCGGACGCGATGTCGCCCTTCGTCTTCAGCACCCACAGCCCGATGTCGAGATGGTTGTGCCGCAGGTCGAGGATCGCCGCGTCGAGTTCGCGCGCGAGCTGAAGCGGATACCACGTCGCCTCGCGTCGCACGGCGAGATCGTGCGCCGTCGGGCCCTGCACGGTGATCTCGGCGCGCCGGGCCGCGGCGTCCACGTCCACGTGCACCAGCCTCGGCGCAAGCGGGGTCAGCGCGACCCCCGGGCCGCCGGGGCGATCCGAGAGCGCGGCGAGTTCCAGCGCCCGCGCCTTCACCAGTTCGGCGAACTGCTGCGGCCGGGCGACGTGATCCACCAGCCCCCATTCCTTGGCGCGGTCGGCGCGCACGCCCTCGGCGGTGGTGCAGAAAACGTCGGCCAGGTCGCGGCGCACCTTGCGCTTGTCGGTCAGGCGCGTAAGGCCGCCGGTGCCGGGCAGCACGCCGAGCAGCGGCACCTCCGGCAGGCTCACGGTGCTGGAGCGGTCGTCCACCATCGCGATCTCGTCGCAGGCGAGCGCGAGTTCGTAGCCGCCGCCGGCGGTGGTGCCGTTCAGCGCCGCGAGGAACTTCAGGCCCGAGTGGCGGCTCGAGTCCTCGATGCCGTTGCGCGTCTCGTTGGTGAACTTGCAGAAGTTCACCTTCCACGCGTGCGTGGACTGGCCGAGCATGTAGATGTTGGCGCCGGAGCAGAACATGCGGCTCTTGCCGCTGGTGATCACCACCACCTTCACTTCCGGATGCTCGAAGCGGATGCGGTTGAGCGCGTCGTGCAGCTCGATGTCCACGCCGAGATCGTAGGAGTTGAGCTTCAGCCGGTAGCCGGGCGCGAGGCCCTTGTCCTCGGTGACGTCGAGCGTGAGCGTGGCCACCGGGCCGTCGCAGGCGAGCTTCCAGTGGTGGTAGCGCTCCGGGTGCGTATCGAACGATACGCGCAGCGGCGGTTGCGAGAGATCGGTCATGATTGCTCCTTGGCGACGAGGGCGCGCAGTTCGGCGAGGCTGGCCCGCACCGGGCGTCCGGAGGTGTCAATGGCGGCGTCCGCCCGGGCGTAGAGCGGCTCGCGCTCGGCGAGCAGCCGGCGGATCTCGTCCAGCGCCGCCGCGCGGCCGCGGAACGGGCGCGTGTCACCCTGATCCATCACGCGCTTCATGTGCTCTTCGGGCGAGGCCTTCAGCCAGATGCAGAAGCAGTGGTCGTGCAGGATACGCCAGGTTTCGGGCTCGGTGACGATTCCGCCGCCGGCGGCGATCACCGCGCGCGCATGTTCCTTCAGCACGCGCGCGAGTGCCTTGCGCTCGAAGCGCCGGAATCCCTCCTGGCCGTACATCGCGAACACCTCGGCGAGGCTCGCGCCGGCCTCGCGTTCGACTTCGCGATCGAGCTCGACGAACGGCACGTCGAGCGCGCGCGCAAGCTTCTCGCCCAGCGTGGACTTGCCCGCCCCGCGCAGCCCGACGAGCGCCACGCGGGCGCGGCGCGGTTCGCCGTCGTGCTCGCGCACCAAGATCTCGACCGGCACCTCCATGGCATTCGCGATGCGGCGTAACAGCAGGATCGAGACATTGCCGCGGCCGGCCTCGAGCTGCGCGAGATAGCGCTCCGAGACGCCGGAGGCGGCCGCCAGGCGCCGGCGCGTCATGCCCTGGCCGGAGCGCCAGGCGCGCACGCGCTCGCCGAGCTGCGCCAGGTACAGCGCTTCCGGGCGCGGATGCGGCGCGTTCACGGTCGCCGGCTCCTCATGCAGTATGTTGCTTGACCCTCCATGAAGACTGCATTATATTGTGCATTTCCCCATGGCGGTCAAGATCACCATCCTCGTCGGTACCATGACCGGGACCGCGCAGCTCGTCGCCCAGGAGCTGGAACTCGCCTGGGACGATGGCGAGACGCGGGTCGAGACGCTGCTGATGGACAAGGTGGATGCCTCGATCTTCGAGCGCGAGGGCGTGTTCCTCATCTGCACCTCGACCTATGGGCAGGGCGACGTGCCGGACAACGCGCGCGCGCTGTACGAGGAGCTGAAGGCGAAGCGGCCGGACCTTTCGCAGGTCCGCTACGGCGTTTTCGGGCTGGGCGATCGCACCTACGCCGAGACGTTCAACTTCGGCGGCAAGCGCTTCGACGATATCCTTACCGAACTGGGCGCAAGGCGCATCGGCGAGCGCGTCCAGCACGACGCCTCATCCGGCGTGCTGCCGGAGGAAACCGCCGCCGAGTGGGGAGCCGCCTGGCTCGCGCTCGTCAAGGACGAGTTCGAGGCCGAAAAACAGGGTCAGACCCGGGTCTGACCCCGATTTTGCGATTCTGGAGGAGGGACGCATGAATCTGCCGCAGCTTCCGCGCGACTACAACGCGGCCGAGGATCTGGTCGGCGGCAATCTGAGAGCGGGCCGCCGCGACAAGATCGCCTACATCGACGACGCCGGGCAATGCACGTTCGGGGAGCTCGCCGAGCGCGTCAATCGCTTCGGCAACCATTTGCTCTCGCTCGGGCTGCAGATGGAAGACCGGGTGCTGCTGGCGATGCATGACACGATGGACTGGCCGGTCGCGTTTCTCGGCGCGATCCGGGCCGGGGTCGTGCCGGTCGCGGTGAACACGCTCCTCACGCCGAAGGACTACGAGTACATGCTTGCCGACAGCCGGGCGAAGGCGCTCATCCTCTCGCCGGCGCTCGCGCCGCAGTTCGAGCCGTTTCTCGGGCGGCTGCGATTCCTGAAACACGTCATCCAGACCCCGCTCGCGCCGCTTCTCGCGCAGGCGAGCCCGGAGCTGGAACCCGCGCCGACGACGCGCGACGATCCGTGCTTCTGGCTGTATTCCTCCGGCTCGACCGGCATGCCGAAAGGCACCGTGCATGTGCAATCGAGCATGCGCTACACCGCCGAGCTGTACGCGAAGGGAGTGCTCGGAATGAACGAGACGGACGTCGTCTTCTCGGCGGCGAAGCTCTTTTTCGCCTACGGCCTCGGCAACTCGCTCTCTTTCCCGCTCACGGTCGGCGCGACCACGGTGCTGATGGCGGAGCGCCCGACGCCGGATTCGGTGTTCAAGCGGCTCGTCGAGCGCCGGCCGACGCTCTTTTTCGGCGTGCCGACGCTGTATGCCGCGATGCTGGCCAGTCCCGCCTTCCCCGCGCGCAACAAGCTCGCGCTGCGCCAATGCGTCTCGGCGGGCGAGGCGCTGCCGCCGCACATCGCGCAGAGCTTCAGGGAGCGCACCGGCGTCGAGATCCTCGACGGCATCGGCTCGACCGAGATGCTGCACATCTTCCTGTCCAACCGCCCCGGGGACGTGCGCTACGGCACGACCGGAAAGCCCGTGCCCGGCTACGAACTGAAGCTGGTGGACGAGCAGGGCAATCCGGTCAGGCAGGGCGAACTGGGCGAGCTGATGATCAGGGGGCCGACGGCGGCGAACCTGTACTGGAACAACCGCGAAAAGAGCCGCACCACCTTCATCGGCGAGTGGACGCGCAGCGGCGACAAGTACCTGCAGGACGCCGACGGCTACTACGTGTACGGCGGGCGCACCGACGACATGCTCAAGGTCTCGGGGATCTGGGTCTCGCCTGCCGAGGTCGAGGCGGCGCTCGCCGCGCACGAGGCGGTGCTGGAGGCCGCGGTGGTCGGCAAGGAGGACGAGCAGAAGCTGGTGAAGCCGAAGGCGTACGTCGTGCTCAAGCCCGGCAAGCAGGCCTCGGTCGAGGAGCTGCAGAATTTCGTGAAGTCGCGGCTTGCGCCCTACAAGTACCCGCGCTGGATCGAGTTCGTGCCCGAGCTGCCGAAGACCGCGACCGGGAAGATCCAGAGGTTCAAGCTGCGCCAAGGCTGACGGCTGCGCCGCGGCCTTGACGTCCCGGCGATGGAACGGGCGGCGCCGCCGCCGCTCATCGCGGGGCGGTCGTCAATGCCGGATGCACACCTTGCCGAAGTGCGCGCCGCTTTTCAGATACGCCAGCGCCTCCTTCAGTTCCTCGAACGCGAACACGCGATCCACGACCGGTTGGAGCCGGTGCTGGCCGATCGCGCGCGCCATCGCCTCGAAGCCGTCGCGGTGGCCGACGGTGATGCCCTGAAGGCGCACCTGCCGCGTCACCACCAGTCCGAGCGGCGCCGATAGCCTGCCGCCGGAGAGCACGCCGATCATCGAGAGCGTGCCGCCGGGCCGGATGCAGCGCAGCGACTGTTCGAGCGTTTTCTCGCCCCCCAGCTCCACGATGTGGTCGTAGCCCCGGCCGCCGGTGATCTCGCGGGTGGCGCGGTACCACTCGGGCGTCTTGGCGTAGTTGATCGCCGCGTCGGCGCCCATCGCCTTCACCCGCGCGATCTTGTCGTCGCTGGAGGAGATCACGGTGACGTGCGCGCCGAGAAGCTTCGCGAACTGAAGCGCGAAAAGCGCGACGCCGCCGGTGCCCTGGACGAGGACCCTCGCGCCCGGGCCGAGGTTGCCGTAGGTGACGATCGCGCTCCAGGCGGTGAGCGCGGCGCAGGGCAGGGTCGCCGCCTGCTCGTCGGTGAGGTGCTCCGGAACGCGGCAGACGCCGTCCTCGGGCAGCACCATGTACTCCGCCATGGTGCCGTCCAGAGGGCCCCCGAGCGTCTTCGTCAGCCGCTCGAGCGAGGGTTCGCCGCCGATCCAGTCCTGGTTGAAGAGGGGGCAGACGCGCTCGCCCGGCTTCACGCGACTGACCCCCGGCCCGCACTCGATCACCTCGCCGACACCGTCGGAAAGCGGGATCAGCGGCAGCGTCCCGGTGAACGAGCCGTAGCCCCGGTTGGGCACGACGAGATCGCGGTAGTTGAGCGAAGCGGCTTTCATTTTCAGCAGCACCTGGCCGGGAGCCGGCTTCGGATCCGGCCGGGTGGCGAGCGTCAGGTGCTCCAACCCCCAGTCGTCCTGGATCTGAAAGACTTTCATGGCGCGATTGTATGGTGTAGAGTCGCCGGAGGCGAATTGTTTGGGGCCCAAACAAATGAACGCGGCGACGGAAAGGGCGGTGCGGCTGCGGCGCAAGATGCAGGCGCGCCTGCGTGTGAACGGCGAGGAGGTGGAGGTCTCGTTCGCGCCGTACAAGACGCTGCTCGAGGTGCTGCGCGAGGACCTCGGCCTCACCGGTACCAAGCACGGCTGCGAGCTGGGCGAATGCGGCGCCTGCGCGGTGCTGGTGGACGGCGAGCCGCAGCTTTCCTGCCTCGTGCTCGCGCTGGAATGCGACAGGCGCAGTGTCGAGACGGTGGAGGGACTGGCGCGCGGCGGCGAGCTGCACCCGCTGCAGGCCGCGTTCGCCGACCTCGGCGCCGCGCAGTGCGGCTACTGCACGCCGGGCATCCTGATGACGGCGAAGGCGCTCCTTGCGCGCGAGCCGAACCCCTCGCGCGAGCGGATCAGGGAAGCGATCTCGGGCAACCTCTGCCGCTGCACCGGCTACGAGCAGATTTTCGAGGCCATCGAGGAGGCGGCGAAGAGGATGGGCGGCGAGCCGGGCGCCGTCCGGCCGCCGCATGGCGAAGGAGAGCCGACATGAAGGTGATCGGCAAACCGCGCCGGCGCGTGGACGGGCGGGCGAAGGTCACCGGCCAGACGCGTTTCGCCGACGACATCATTCTCCCGCGGATGGCGCACTGCCGGCTGCTGCGCTCGCCGCATCCGCACGCCGAGATCGTCGCGGTGGACGTCGCGCGCGCGCAAAAGCTTCCCGGGGTGTATCTCGTGCTCACCGGCGAAGCGTTCCCGGTTTCCTTCGGCATCATGCCGGTCGCGCAGGACGAGTATCCGCTCGCGCGCGGCAAGGTGCGCTACGTCGGCGACCCGGTCGCGGCGGTCGTCGCCCGCGACGAGCAGACCTGCACCGAGGCGCTCGAACTGATCGAGGTGAAGTACCGGCCGCTAGCGACGATCGCAAGCCCCGCCGAGGCGCTGGCGACGCCCGAGCCGCGCATCCACGACTACGGCCCTCAGGGCAACATCCATCGCCTGCAGGCCTACGAGTTCGGCGACGTCGAGGAGGCACTCGCGCGCTCCGATTACGTCTTCGAGGACGTGTTCTTCTACCAGGGTAGCACGCACCTGGCGATGGAGCAGCACGCCTCGGTCGCGGTGCCGGAGGGCGAGGGCGGCGTGCTGCTGTATTCGAGCACGCAGAACCCGCACTACCTGCACCGGCAGCTCGCGCGCGTGCTCGAACTGCCCGCCTCGCGGGTGCGTGTGGTCGCGATGCCCAACGGCGGCGGCTTCGGCGGCAAGTGCGATCCGGCCAACCACGAGATGGTGGTGGCGAAGGCGGCGCTCCTGCTCGGCCGGCCGGTGAAGATCTGCCTCAACCGCGAGGAGGTGTTTTACCTGCACCGCGGGCGGCACCCGGTGCTCATGAGGTTTCGCACCGGAGTGACGAAGGATGGGCGGCTCACCGGCGTGCACCTTCAGACGCTGCTCGACGGCGGCGCCTACGGGTCACACGGACCGGCGAGCACTTTTTACACCGGCGTGCTGACGACCACGACGTACGAGCTGCCGCGGTTCAAGTTCGAGGCCTGCCGCACCTTTACCAACAAGCCGCCCTGCGGCCCCAAGCGCGGCCACGGCACGCCGCAACCGCGCTTCGGGCAGGAAGTGCAGCTGGACAAGATCGCCGAAAAGCTGGGGCTCGACCCGGCGGAGCTTCGCCTTCGCATCGCGGCGAAGCCCGATTCGCTCACCGCCAACTGGCTGCGCATCGGCTCGACCGGCCTTGCCGAGTGCATCCGGCAGGTGGTCGAGCGCTCCGGATGGAAGGACAAGTTCCGCAAGCTCCCCGAGGGGCGCGGCGTCGGCATCGCCTGCAGCGCCTATATGTGCGGCGCGGGGCTGCCGATCTACTGGAACAAGATGCCGCACTCGGGTGTGCAGCTGCTCGCCGACCGCAGCGGACAGGTGACCGCGTTCTGCGGTGCAACCGAGATCGGGCAAGGCTCGGACGACGTGCTCGCGGCGATCGTTGCCGAGGTGCTCGGCATCGCGCCCGAGGATGTGCGCGTGCTCACCGGCGATACGGGCCTGACGCCGGTGGATCTCGGCTCCTATTCGAGCCGCGTCACCGTGATGATGGGAAATGCCGCGATCCGCGCGGCCGAGCAGTTGAAGGCGCGGATCGCCGAGGCGGTGTCCGAGCAGCTCGGCGTCGCGCCGCACCGCGTCGAGTTCGCGGGCGGGCGCGTGTTCGTCGCCGGCGATCCGTCCAGGGCGATGGCGTTCCGCGAAGCGGTCGAATTCGCGGAGGCGAAGTTCGGAACGCTCGGGAGCGTGGGATCGTACTCGCCGCCCAAGCCCCCCGGCCGGTACAAGGGCGCCGGCGTAGGACCGTCGCCCGCGTATTCCTATTCGGCCTGCGTGGTCGAAGTCGAGGTGGACAAGGCGACCGGCTGGATTTCGGTACCGAGAATCTGGATCGCGCACGACATCGGCCGCGTCATCAACCCGGTGCTCGCGCGCGGGCAGGTGGTGGGAGGCGTGTACATGGGCCTTGCGGAGGCGCTGATGGAGGAGCAGGCGTTCCGGCGCCTGCCCCCCAGGCTCTCCGGCGCGCTCGTGCACCGCATCCCGTCGCTCCTCGAATACAAGAGCCCGACCTCGCTCGACATGCCCGAGGTGGAGACGATCTTTGTCGAGGAGCCGGATCCGAACTGTCCGTTCGGCGCGAAGGAAGTCGGGCAGGGGCCGCTGCTCCCGGTTCCGCCGGCGGTGGCGAACGCGATCTACGACGCCGTGGGCGTGCGCATTGACGAGCTGCCGATCACCCCGGACAAGGTGCTGCGCGCGCTGGAGCTGAAGGCGCAGGGGAAAACTCCGCGCGTCGGGCCCGAGTCCTTCCCGGCGGTGCCCTATCCGAAGCCGGTCGTGGTGCCGCCGCCATGGGAAGGCGGCGATGGCAACGAGGTGAAACGCTATGATGCGGCTGCCGTGGTTTGAATATCGCTCGCCGCGCACGGTCGCGGAGGCGGCGGCGATCCTCGCGGGCGAAGGCCCGGAGGCGATGCTGCTCGCGGGCGGCACGGACCTCCTGCCGAACATGAAGCGCCGGCACCAGACGCCGCGCGTTCTGGTGTCGCTGCGGCGCGTCGAGGACCTGAAGAAGATTTCCAACGGCGACGCGCTCACGCTTGGCGCCGGCCTCACGCTCACCGAGGTGGTGCGCGAGCCGCGCACGCCCACCGGCCTGCGGCAAGCCGCGGCGCAGGTGGCGACCGTGCATCTGCGCAACATGGGCACGCTCGGCGGCAACCTCTGTCTCGACACCCGCTGCACCTACTACAACCAGAACTACGAGTGGCGCAAGGCGATCGACTTCTGCCTGAAGAAGGACGGTGAGACCTGCTGGGTCGCCACCGCGAGCAAGCGCTGCGTCGCGGTTTCGTCCACCGACACCGCGCCGGCGCTGATCGCACTGGGCGCGAAAGCGCGGCTTGTCGGGGCGGCGGGCGAGCGCGAGATTCCGCTCGAAGCGCTCTACCACAACGACGGGATCGAGTACCTGACCCGCAAACCGGACGAAGTGCTCACCGCAGTCCGGATCCCAGCGGGCTGGAAGAGCACTTACTGGAAGCTGCGCCGGCGCGGCGCGTTCGACTTTCCGGTGCTCGGAGTCGCCGCCGCGGCGAAGTTCGCGCCCGACGGCACGGTGATCGAGGCGAGGATCGCGCTCGGCGCCGCTGCCTCGCGTCCGTTTCTCGTCGCGACAGCGGGCGAGTTCCTCGCCGGCAGGAAGCTCGCCGACGATGTGATTGCCGAAGCGGCGAGCATGGTCGCCTCGCGCGCCAAGCCGATGGACAACACGGATCTCGACCTGTACTGGCGCAAGGAAGTCGCCGACGATCTCGCGGCGTACGCGCTGAAGGAGCTCCGCGGCGACGACATGCGGGCGACGCGGCTGCGCTTTGCGCGCTACCTGCCGGGATAGGGTTTCCCGGTCAATCGAGCGCGCAGGCGCCGGGGCCGCCAGGATGCCCGCAGGTGGCGCACGGACCGCCGGCGGGGGCCGGCTCGGCCTCGGCACCCGCGGTGGCGAACACCGAGAGCTTTTTCTCCAGCTCGGTCGCGCCGCAGGACGGGCACTCGGGCGCGGAACCCGAACGCACCAGCGTCTCGAACTCTTCGCCACAACCGCGGCACACGTATTCGTAGATCGGCATCGGTCGTTTCCTCGGCCTGTAAGTTTACACTTCGCCCGTGCGAAAGAGGATGAGCGTCAGGGAAGTGCTCGCCGGGCGCGCGCCCGCCGGCGAGCTGGTCGTGGTTCGGGGCTGGGTGCGCACGCGGCGCGACTCGAAGGCGGGGATCTCCTTCATCCACCTCTCCGACGGTTCGTGCCTGGCGCCGCTCCAGATCGTCGCGCCCGGGACACTCGCCAACTACGCCGCCGAGGTGCTGCGCCTCACCGCCGGCTGCGCGATCGAGGCCGAGGGGGCGATCGTGCCTTCACCGGCGAAGGGACAGCCGTTCGAGATGCAGGCGGCGGCGGTCAGGGTGGTGGGCTGGGTCGAGGATCCGGACACCTATCCGATCCAGCCCAAGCCGCACACGCTGGAGTTCCTGCGCGAAGTGGCGCACCTGCGGCCGCGCACGAATGTGATCGGAGCGGTGACGCGCGTGCGCCATACGCTCGCGCAGGCGATTCACCGGTTCTTTCACGAGCGCGGATTTTTCTGGGTGAACGCGCCGATCATCACCACCTCGGACGCCGAAGGCGCGGGGGCGCTGTTTCGCGTCTCGACGCTCGATCTCGCCAACCTGCCGCGCCGGCCGGACGGCGGCGTGGATTTCGCGCAGGACTTCTTCGGGCGCGAGGCCTTTCTCACTGTCTCGGGGCAGTTGAACGTCGAGGCCTACTGCCTTGCGCTGTCGAAGGTCTACACCTTCGGCCCGACGTTCCGCGCCGAGAACTCGAACACCAGCCGGCATCTCGCCGAGTTCTGGATGGTCGAGCCCGAGATCGCCTTCGCCGGGCTGACCGAGGACGCCGATCTGGCCGAAGCGCTGCTCAAGCACGTCTTCCGCGCCCTTCTGCAAGAGCGCGCCGAGGACATGCGGTTCCTCGACGAGCGCCTGGAAAAGGGCCTGCTGGCGAAGCTGCAGGGCATCGTGGACTCTGAGTTCGTGCGCATGGACTACGGCGAGGCGATCGCCGCGCTCGAGCGCTCGAAGGAGAGGTTCGAGTTTCCGGTGCGCTGGGGCGCGGACCTGCAGTCCGAGCACGAGCGCTGGCTCACCGAGCGCCACGCGAAGCGGCCGGTGATCGTGATGAACTACCCGAAGGAGATCAAGGCGTTCTACATGCGCCTGAACGACGACGGCAGGACGGTGGCGGCGATGGATGTGCTCGCGCCGGGCATCGGCGAGATCATCGGCGGCAGCCAGCGCGAGGAGCGGCTGGACGTGCTCGATCGGCGCATGGCGGAACTCGGCATCCGCCGCGAGCACTACGAGTGGTACCGGGACCTGCGCCGCTACGGCACGGTGCCGCACGCCGGCTTCGGCCTGGGCCTTGAGCGCACGCTCGCCTACGCGGCCGGACTTGCCAACGTGCGCGACGCGATCCCGTTTCCGCGCACGCCGGGAAACGCGCGATACTGACATTTATGGAGAAATGGTTCGATCTCTATCGCGGCATCGTGATGCCGGCGCAATGCGACGTGTACGGCCATCTGAACGTGCGCCACTATTGCGCGTTCTTCGACGACGCCGGCTGGCACTTCCCGCGCATGGCGGGACTGTCTCTGGCCGAAATCCGCGCGCGGGGCCTGGGCACGGTCGTGGCGACGCTCACGATCGAGTTTCACCACGAAATCACCGCCGGGCAGCTCGTGCTCGTGAGGGGCGCCGTGACGCGCGTCGGCACGAAGAGCTTTTCGCACGAAATGCGCCTGTACGAGGCCGATTCGATGCTGCATTGCGCGACCCAGAAAACCGTCGAGGTGTGCTTCGACACGGCGGCGCGAAAGGCGGTGCCGCTGCCCGCGGACGTGCGCGAGCGGCTGAGCGCCATCGCCCTGCAATAGCCGTCGCCGGCGGGCGACGTGCGCCGGCTTCGCACTGACATTTCGTAACACACTGTCGCAGACGGGCGGGGCCGGGCGCGCGTCCAATACGGCGAGAGTCACGCCATCCAAAGGAGGCTTCATGCGTCGCATGCTCGCCATGGCAGTGGGTGCCGCGCTTTCGCTCGGCACCGTCCTTCCCGCGGCGGCGGACCCGCCTCGCTGGGCGCCGGCGCACGGCTGGAAGCACAAGCACCATCGCCCGCACCCGGTCGCATGGGGCGCGCCGCCGGTCGTCGCGTACGTCGCTGCGCCGGTCGTCGCATACGTCCCCCCGCCGGTGGTGGTGATCCGGCCGCAGCCGGTCTACGTCTATCCGGCGTACCCGCGGCACCAGCCGGGCTGGGACATCTCGATCGGCATCCGCTTCGGCGGCTACCTCTGAGCCGCGGCGAGGCGTACCATGGTGCGGTCATGCGCACCGTGGACGAATCGGAATTCGCCGCCCAACGCCGGCAGATGCTGGCCGACATCGCCGCGCATACGGAGCTGGTGCAGGAACGCATCGGCAAGAGCGCGCTCGCCGAGGGCGTGATGGCGGCGATGGCCAGGGTACCGCGCCACCGCTTCGTGCCGGCGGAGATCCGGCGCTTCGCCTATCTCGATCAACCGCTGCCGATCGGCTACGGCAAGACCATCTCGCAGCCGTTCATCGTCGCGTTGATGACCGACCTGCTCGAGCCGCGGGCCGAGGACCGGGTGCTGGAGATCGGCTCCGGCATGGGCTACCAGGCGGCGGTGCTCGCGACGCTCGTCGAGCGCGTCTACAGCGTCGAGATCATTGCCGAGCTGGCCGAGGAGGCAACGGCGCGGCTGGAGGAGGCCGGCTTCGACGGCATCGAGATCCGCGTCGGGAACGGCTATTACGGCTGGCCCGAGCATGCGCCGTTCGACAAGATCATCGTCACCGCCGCGCCGCAGCTCGTGCCGCCGCCGCTGCTCGCGCAGCTCAGGCCCGGCGGCCGGATGGTGATTCCGGCGGGACTGCCCGACAGCCAGCAACTGATGCTGGTGGAGAAGGGCGCCGACGGCCGGATCGCGATGCGCGAGATCCTGCCGGTGCGGTTCTCGACGCTGGAGGAAGAAGCCGAGTTCTGAGCTGGCGGCGAGGCCGCGCGTCAGGGTGCGCGAGCCGGATCGCGCGCCCGCGTGGCGACGGTGCGCGCCGGCGGGCGATTGCGCTCCAGGGACAGCGCGACGCCGTGCAGCCGCTCGGGCATGGCGCCCGCGCAGTTTGGATTACGATCCGCCCGGGAGCATGGAACACGGCAGCGCGATTCTGATCCAGAGCGTGGTATTCCTCGGCTCGGCGGTGCTTGCCGTCGTGCTCTCGCACCGCCTCGGGCTCGGATCGGTCGCGGGCTATCTCCTCGCCGGGATCGCGATCGGGCCCTTCGGCCTAAAGCTCGTCGGACATGTCGAGGACGTGCGGCCGCTCGCCGAGCTGGGCGTGGTGTTCCTGCTCTTCGTCATCGGGCTGGAGCTGGAACCGCGCCGGCTCTGGCAGATGCGCGTGCCGCTGGTCGCGCTCGGTGCCTCGCAGGTCGCCGGATCGATCGTGCTCATCGTGGCGGGGGCGTGGGCCGCGGGGGCGGACCTGCGCGTCGGTCTGGTCGCCGGCATGGCGCTGTCGCTTTCCTCGACCGCGCTCGCGCTCGCGCCGCTCACCGAGCGCGGCGCGCTGAAGACGCGGGGCGGGCAGTCGGCCTTCGCGATTCTGCTCTTTCAGGACATCGCCGTGATCCCGATGCTCGCGGTGCTCGCGCTTCTGGGCACGAGGGACGCGGCGCCGGCTTTTTCCTGGACTGGTTTCGCCTTCGCGGCGGCGGTGATCGCGGCGACCCTGGTCGGCGGCCATTACCTCGCCCGGCCGGTGTTCCGGCACATCGCGCGACTGCGCCAGCGCGAGATCTTCACCGCGTTCGCGCTCGCACTGGTGCTCGGCATCGCCTGGGGATACGAATCGGCCGGGCTCTCGATGGCCCTCGGCACTTTCCTCGCCGGCGTGCTGCTCGCCGAGTCCGAATACCGCCACGAGATCGTGGCGGCGGTGGATCCGTTCAAGGGGCTGCTGCTCGGGCTGTTCTTCATCACCGTCGGCATGAGCGTGGATTTCGCGCAGCTCGCGGCGCGCCCGCTTCTCATTGTCGGGCTGATCGCGGGCCTGTTCGTGCTCAAGAGCACGGTGCTGTGGGTCATCGCGCGGCTGGCGAGGCTGCCGCCCGACGAGCGCCCGCTTTTCATCCTGCTGCTTGCACAGGGCGGCGAGTTCGCGTTCGTCATTCTCACACTCGCGGTGCAGCAGGACGTGATGCCGGCGGCGACGGCGCAGGCGATCACGCTGGCGGTGGCGCTCTCGATGCTCTCGACGCCGCTGCTGCTGGTGCTGCACGACCGCGTGCTCGCGCCGCGCTTTGCGCCGGCGCAGGTGCGCGAGCCCGAGCGCCCGCAAGCGAGCAAGGTGATCGTCGCCGGACTGGGGCGCATCGGCCAGGTCGTGGCGCGGCTGCTGCACGCGAGCGGCTACGAGCCGACCATTCTCGATGACGATCCCGACCATGTCGAGCAGTGCCGGCGCTTCGGCTTCCGCGTGTTCTACGGCGATGCGACGCGGCTCGATCTGCTGGAAGCCGCGGGCGCGGCGCAGGCCGACTTCCTGGTGATCGCGCTCGATGATCCGGTGGCGACCACGCAGCTCGCGCGCACGGCGATGCGGCACTTCCCGAACCTGAAGATCATTGCGCGGGCGCGCGACATGCGGCACCTGTTCGAGCTGCGCGACCTCGGCGTGCAGATCATCGAGCGCGAGACCTTCGAATCGGCGCTGGAGCTGGGGCGCGCGGCGCTCGCGGCGATCAGCGGCGACCCGGAGCGCGCCCGCCGCGCGGCGCGAAGCTTCGCGCGGCACGACCAGGAAGTGCTCGCCAAGCTGTACGAGGTCCACCGCACCGCGCCGGACGCGCACGTGTCGGTGTCCAACGAGCTGCGCGACCAGTTCGCGCGCACGCTGCGCGCAGACGAGGAGGCGATCGCCGCCGACGAGGCGAGGGCGACTCAGGGCAAGGACGCCTGAGGCCGCGCTCAGGCGTCCCGGACGCGGACGAGCTTGGTGCGCGCGGAGGCGCCCGACTTGATGGCGACCGCGGACTTCGGGCGGTTGAAGCAGCGGGCGACGAGGGCGATCAGCTCCGCGTTGGCCTTGCCTTCCACCGGCGGCGACTTCAGGCGTGCGAGCCAGCTCCCGTCGGGCTGCGGCACAAGCGAGCTCTCCCGGGAATTCGGCTTGACGCGGATTCGCAGGATCACGCTAAGCGAGCTCGGCGAGGTCCTCGGCGGAGAGCCGCAGTTGCGCCGCGGCGACGTTCTCCTGCAGGTGCGCGAGGCTCGCGGTGCCCGGGATCGGCAGCATCCACGGCGATTTCACGAGCAGCCACGCGAGCGCGACCTGCGCCGGCGTGGCCTTGTGCCGCGCCACCACCTTCCTCACGTTCGCCCGGCCGAGTACGGCACCGGCGCCGAGCGGATACCAGGGAAGGAACGCGATTCCGAGCCGGTCGCATGCGGCGAGCATGTCCTCGGAGGAGCGATCGCCGAGGTTGTACTCGTTCTGCACCGACACGATTGGGCAGATCCGCCGCGCCTGCTCGAGCTGCCCCACAGTGACGTTCGACAGCCCCACGTGGCGGATCTTGCCCGCGCGCTGCGCCTCGGCGAGCGTGCCGACCGAATCCTCGAACGGCACGCGTGGATCGGGCGCATGCAGCTGGTAGAGGTCTATGCACTCGAGCCGCAGCCGCCGCAGGCTGCCCTCGATCGCCTTGCGCAGGTGCTGCGGCCGTCCGCAGGGCTCCCACGCCGAAGGGCGCGGCCTGAGCAGCCCGCCCTTGGTGCCGATCACGACACCGCGCGGATAAGGGTGCAGCGCTTCGGCGATCAGCTCCTCGTCCACGTGCGGCCCGTAGCTGTCGGCGGTGTCGAAGAAGTTGACCCCCAGCTCCACCGCACGGCGCAACACCGCGTGCGCGGCGCTTCGGTCCTTCGGCGGGCCCCACACCTGCGGTCCGCAGACGCGCATCGCACCGAAGCCCATGCGGTTCACCGTGAGATCGCCGAGCTTCACCGTCCCGGCCGCGGCCGCGTTCACCATGTGCCATTAGAATAGCGGAGTGCGAATCGCAGTGGTAGGCGCGGGCCCCGCCGGCCTGCTCTTTTCCCTTCTCATCAAGCGCCGCTTTCCGAAGTGGGACGTGCGCGTCGCCGAGCAGAACCCGGCCGATGCGACGTTCGGCTTCGGCGTGGTGTTTTCCGAAGGTGCGCTCGCGTTCCTGGAGCGTGATGCGCCGGATCTGCACGCGAGCCTCACGGCGCGCATGGAGTCCTGGCCGATGCAGCGGATCGTCCATCGCGGCGAGCGCGTGGACGTGGACGGCAACGGCTTTTCGGCGATCGGCCGGCTGCCGCTGCTCCAGTTCCTGCAGGCGCTTTGCCGCGACGCCGGCGTGCCGGTCGCATACGGCCGCACGGTCACCTCGCTCGCGCAACTGGGCGAGGCGGATCTGGTCGTCGGCGCCGACGGCGTCAATTCGATGGTGCGGCGCGAGCGGGAATCGGAGTTCGGCACGCGCATCGAGTGGCTGAACAACCGCTTCGCGTGGTACGGGGTGGCGCTGCCGTTCGAGTGCCTGACGCTCACGTTCCGCGAAAGCGAATGGGGCGCGTTCGTCGCGCACCACTACCGGTATACCCCGATGATGAGCACCTTCATCGTCGAGTGCGACGAGGCGACCTGGCGCCGGGCGGGCCTCGACCGGGCGAGCGACGCCGAGTCGCGCGCGATCTGCGAGCGCGTGTTCGAGAAAGACCTCGCCGGCCGGCCGCTGCTGTCGAACAAGTCCATCTGGCGGCGCTTTCCGCTGCTCTGGAACGAGCGCTGGAGCGCCGGCAACGCCGTGCTGATCGGCGATGCGCTGAGGACGATGCATTTTTCCATCGGCTCGGGCACGCGCGCGGCGTTCGAGGACGCGATCGCGCTCGATCGCGCCTTCGCAGTGGCGGGCGACGACGTGCCGCGTGCATTGGCGGAGTTCGAGCGCAGCCGCCGCCCGGTGGTGGAAAAGCTCCACGCGGCCGCCAACCGCAGCTCGACCTGGTACGAGGAGTTTCCGGCGCGCATGGCCCGCTTCGACGCCCTCGGCCTCGCCTACGACTACATGACGCGGAGCGGCCGCATGACCGACGAGCGGCTGCGCGAAATGGCGCCGAAGTTCATGGCGCGGGTCGAGGCGCGGCGATGATCCGCGAGGTCCGCCGCTGGGTGGAAGCGGCGCGCCGCGTCGTGGTGCTGACGGGAGCGGGCATCTCGACCGACTCGGGCATTCCGGACTTCCGCGGCCCGCAGGGCGTGTGGACGAAGAACCCGCTCGCCGAGAAGCTCTCCGACATTCGCTACTACATGGCCGATCCCGAGGTACGCAAGGCGGCGTGGAAGGCGCGCATGGACCATGCCGCCTGGACGGCGAAGCCGAACCGCGGTCACCTCGCGCTGGTGGCGCTGGAGCGCCGCGGCAAGCTTCACGCGCTCATTACGCAGAACATAGACGAGCTTCACCAGCTGGCTGGCAACTCGCCCGAGAAGGTGATCGAGGTTCACGGCACGATGCGAAAGGTCGTGTGCATGAATTGCGGCTGGCGCGGGCCGATGCTGCAGGTGCTCGAGCGCGTGCGCGCCGGCGAGGACGACCCTCCGTGCCGTGCCTGCGGAGGCATCCTCAAGAGCGCGACCGTCTCCTTTGGCCAGGCGCTGGACCCGCAGGTCATGGACCGGGCGATGCGCGCGGCGGCGGAGGCGGAGGTGCTGCTCGCCGTCGGCACGACGCTTCAGGTCTATCCCGTGGCCGGAGTCGTTCCGGCCGCGAAGGCGGCGGGCGCGCGGGTCGCGATCGTCAACGGCAGCCCGACGGCGATGGACGATCTCGCCGACGCGGTGCTCGCCGGTTCCATCAGCGAGCTGCTGCCGGAAATCGTCGGCGCATGAAGCCGCGCGGCTTGCGCGAACGGATCCGGCGCGCACGGCTGTACTGGAACTCCCGCGCATTGTTCCGCGAATGCCTTGCCGATCCGGGCCTCGCCTGGCGGCTGCCGTTCGCGCCTTCGGACGCGAGCGTGCAGGTGCGCTTCACTTCCGGCCGCACCTTCGCCATGCCGGCACATCACTGGCCGCTGCTCCCCACCGCGTGCCGGCTCGAGCGCATGGGCGCCGAATTCGAGTTCCTCGCCGACGAAAAGCGCATCCGGCTCGACGGGCTCACTTTCCATGCGCCGCTCTGGACGAGAAACGAGGCCGATTACCTGCGCGAAGCGCTGCTGGAGGACGTGTACGGCGCGAAGAAGCGTCCCTGGAACGGTGCGGTGGTGGTGGACGTCGGCGCCTACATCGGCGACACCGCGCTCGCCTTTGCGAGGACGGGCGCGACGGTGCACGCGGTCGAGCCCTCGCAGGTTTTCTGCGGCTTCATCCGCAGGAACGCCGCGGTGAACGGGCTGACGGAACGGGTGATCGTGCACCCGGTCGGGCTCGCCGAGCGCGAGCGCGAGGAGACGACCGCGAACGACACGCTGCGCTTCGTCGAGGGGGTGGACTATACGCTGCGCCACCTTCCCGCCGCAGTAGACCTCCTCAAGCTCGACTGCGAGGGCGCGGAATACTACCTGCTCGCCGATCGGCGCTTTCTCGGTCGGCTCGCGCCGCGCGAGATCCGCATGGAATACCATCATGGCGCCGCGCCGCTCCTGCCGCTTCTGCAGGCGGCAGGCTATACGGTCGAGCAGAATGCGCCGGCAGGCGAAGTCGGACTGCTCGCCGCGCGCCGACGCTAGACCGGCTCCTCGCGCCAGAGCGAAAGCGCTCGCATCACCGGGAAGTCGTTGAAGGAAAAGAGCACGGCGTCGTCTTCGTCCGAAGCGTTGGCGTGCTCGTGCGCGCACCAGGACGGCACGCAGAAGATGTCTTTTTCCTCCCAGTCGAAGCGCTTGCCGCCGACGAGGGACACGCCGCGGCCCTTGGCCACCTGATAGATCACGCTTCCGGTGTGCCGGTGCGCGCGGGTTTTCTCGCCCGGCGCAAGGCGCTGGAGCATCGCGCCGAGGGTGGGCATCGCCGGCCCGCCGGTAAGCGGATTGGTGTATTCGAGGATCGTGCCGTCGTAGGGCGAGTGCTCGCGCGAGGCGCAAAGCGCCGGATAGCTTTCGGACCAGGGATAGCGGAACACCGGGGAATAAGGCTTCGACCAGCCTTCGCGCGGCAGCGGCGCGGCAAGCGGCGCCTGTACGAACTGCGGGTGCACCTCGTAAAAGTTCGCATCGAGCGCGTTCATGAGCGGGATGTCCAGGCCGTCCTGCCAGAGGCACTGTGTGCCGCCCGGTTCCACTCCGTGGTCGTGCCAGGTGCCGTTGGGCGTCAACACGAAGTCGCGAGCTTCGAGCGCCATGCGCTCGCCATCGACCACGGTGTAGGCGCCACGACCCTCCATCACGAAGCGCAGCGCGCTCGCCTGGTGCCGGTGCGCGGTCGTGTACTCGCCCGGGTTCATGATCTGCACCCCGGTGTAGAGCAGGCCGACCGCTGCGCTCCACTCCCTGCGCCCGGGGTTGACCAGCATCACCACGCGCCGCGCCGCCTTGTCGGCGGTCACCAGATCCGGCGCGCGGCGCACCAGCGGCTCGACTTCGCGCCATTTCCAGTGCATCGGCACCGATTTGGGCTGCGGGTGCCAGGGCTCGATCTGGTTCGCCACCGTCCACAGCGCGCCGAGCGCCCGCCCTTCAAGATCGCGGTAGTACGCTTCCAGCTCGGGGGTGTCCTCGACGTTCGCCCTGCCGGGCACGTTCTCGCGTTTCATGACCCGCTAGTCTATACTCCGCGCAGGGTTATCCAAGGAGGAGACAATGCGCAAGATAGTTCACGCGGCCGTCGCGGCCGGCCTTGCGCTGGCGCTCGGTGCGGCGCCGGCACTGGCTCAGCAGAAGGTGAAGATCGGCTTCATCACCACGCTGTCGGGCCCGCAGGGGGTGATCGGCGAGCACATGAAGAACTCGGTCGAGCTGGCTCTGGATCACCTCGGCCGGAAGATCGGCGGCCTGGACGCGGAGGTGATCTACGGCGACGACCAGGCGAAGCCGGACGTCGGCAAGCAGGTCGCCGACGAGATGATCAAGAAGCACAACGTGGACTTCGTCGCCGGAATCATCTGGTCGAACGTCATGATGGCGGTGTCGCCGACCGTCACCGGCGCCGGCAAGATCATGGTCGGCACCAACGCTGGCCCCAGCCCGCTCGCCGGGGAGCAGTGCCACGAGCTGCACGTCAACGTCTCCTGGCAGAACGACCAGACGCCGGAGGCGATGGGCAAGTACATGAGCGACGCCGGGCTGACCGACGTATACGTGATGGCGCCCAACTACCAGGCCGGCAAGGACATGGTCACCGGCTTCAAGCGCTACTTCAAGGGCCGCATCGTGGACGAGGTCTACACCAAGTTCGGCCAGACCGACTATCAGGCGGAGATCTCGCAGCTGCGCGCCAAGAACCCGAAGGCGGTGTTCGTGTTCTACCCGGGCGGCATGGGAATCCAGTTCCTCAAGCAGTATGACCAGGCCGGGCTGCGCGGCAAGATTCCGCTCTACTCGGTCTATACGGTGGACGAGATCTCGCTGCCGGCGGTGGGCGAGGCCGCGCTCGGGCAGTGGGAGACGCGCTTCTGGAGCCCGGACCTGAAGAACCCGGCGAACGAGAAGTACGTCTCCGACTACCGCAAGAAATTCGGCAAGTGGCCGGTGTTCTACGGCGCGCAGAGCTACGACGGCATCCTGCTGATCGACTCGGCGGTGCGCGCGGTGAAGGGCAACCTCAAGGACACCAAGGCGCTGGTGCGCGCCATGCGGCAGGCGAACTTCAACTCGGTGCGGGGCAAGTTCACCTTCAACAACAACAACCACCCGATCCAGAACTTCTACCTGCTGCGCGCGGAGAAGGACGCGAGCGGGGAACTCGTGATGAAGATCCAGAAGACCGTGTTCGAGAACCACAAGGACGCGTACCACCAGGACTGCAAGCTCAAGTGGTAGGGCGGCAGCGAGGTTGAATCCGGGGCGCGGAGGCACCGCGCCCCTTTTGTTTGCGGATGACCGGACTCCTCTTCGAGCAGGCGCTGAACGGCCTGCAGCTCGGCGTGACACTGTTCCTGATGGCGGCGGGCCTGACGCTCGTCTTCGGCATCATGAACCTGGTGAACCTCGCGCACGGCTCGCTGTACATGGTGGGCGCGTACCTCTGGGTCGCATTCGCGAAGCTCACCGGGTCCTACGTCGCCGGCGTGCTGCTCGCGCTCGCCGGCACGCTCGCGGTCGGCGTCGTGGTCGAGCTGGTCGCATTGCGCACCCTCTACGAGCGCGACCACCTCGATCAGGTGCTTGCCACCTTCGGCCTGATCCTGTTCTTCAACGAACTGGTGGCGATGATCTGGGGGCGCTCGGCGCTCTATGCTGGCCAGCCGGCGTGGCTTTCGGGGCACATCGAGCTGGGGGACCTGCGCTATCCGGTGTACCGCCTTGCGATCATCGTCGTGGGTCTGGCGGTGGCGGCGCTGTTGTGGTGGGTGGTGGTGCGCACGCGCCTCGGGATGCTGATCCGCGCCGGCGCCTCCAACCGTACCATGGTCGCCGCCCTCGGCGTCAACATCCGGCTGCTGTACACGATCGTGTTCGGCTTCGGTGCCGCGCTCGCGGGGCTGGCGGGCATCATGGCCGGGCCGATCTACTCGGTGCAGCCCGGCATGGGCGAGCTGATCCTGATCCAGGTCTTCGTCGTCATCGTGATCGGCGGCATCGGCTCGATCCGCGGTGCGCTCGCCGGCGCCGTCATCGTCGGGATGGTGGACACGATGGGTCGCGCGTTCCTCAAGCCGCTGCTCGCCACGGTCTGGTCTCCGGTCGTCGCTGACACCGCCGGCCCGGCGCTCGCCTCGATGCTGATCTACCTGCTGATGGCGGCGGTGCTGGCGCTGCGGCCCGAAGGCCTGTTCCCCGCGCGCGCATGAGGCTCGCTCCGCGCACGCTGGCGCTCGTCGCCCTGCTGGCGCTGCTCGCGGCGGTGCCGCCGGTGGCGGCGGCGCTCGGTCAGCCGTTCTATCTGGACCTGTTTCGCCGCATCATGATCTTCGCCATCGCGGCGAGCTCGCTCAACCTGATCCTCGGCTACGGCGGCATGGTGTCGTTCGGGCATGCTGCCTACCTCGGCGTCGGCGCCTACGCAGTCGGCGTGCTGGCGCACCACGGCCTCACCAACGGCTTTTTGCAGTGGGGACTGGCGGTCGGCGCCTCCGCCCTGGTGGCGCTCGTCATCGGCGCGGTCTCGATCCGTACCAGCGGCATCTACTTCATCATGATCACGCTCGCCTTCACCCAGATGCTGTATTACCTGGGGGTGTCGGTGGAGGAATACGGCGGCGACGACGGCATGCGCGTGAAGACGCTCTCCCAGTTCCCCGGACTGCTCGATCTCGCCGATCCGGCGGCGTTTTACTACCTGGTGCTCGGGCTGCTCGTCCTCGTGCTGTGGTTCACCGGGAGGCTGGTGCGGTCGCGCTTCGGCATGGTGATCCGGGCGGCGAAATCGAACGAGGCGCGCACGCGCGCGATCGGCCTCTCGCCGTATCCGTACCGCCTGGTTGCCTTCGTCATCGCCGGTGCGACGTGCGGACTTGCCGGCGCGCTGCTGGTCAACCACACCGCTTACCTGACGCCCGAGTTCATGAACTGGACGCGATCGGGCGAGCTGATGTTCATGGTGATTCTGGGCGGCACCGCCACCCTGGCGGGGCCGCTTTTCGGCGCCGCGGCGCTGCTGCTGCTGGAGGACCTGCTGCAGGGCTGGAGCCTGCTGCCGCAGTGGGTGCGGGATTACTGGCAGCTCTACCTCGGCGTGATTCTGGTGCTGGTGGTGCTGTTCGCCCGGCGGGGCCTCGCCGGGCTGCTGCCGGGCGGACGAGACGGCGATGACTGAGCCGCTGCTTGCCGCGCGCGGTTTGCGCAAGTCGTTCGGTGCGGTGGCGGCGACCGACGGCGTGGACCTGGAGGTGTTCGAGGGGGAGACGCACGCGATCATCGGCCCGAACGGCGCCGGCAAGACCACGCTCATCAGCCAGCTCTCGGGAAGACTGCGCCCGGACCTCGGCCGGATTGTCTTTACCGGCGAGGACGTCACCGCGCTGCCCGAGCCGGCGCGCGCCCGCAGAGGCCTGGCGCGCTCGTTCCAGGTGACCAGCATCTACCGCGAGTTCACCGCGCTCGACAATGTCGCGCTCGCGGTGCAGGCGCACGCCGGGCACAGCTTCCGCTTCTGGCGCGATGCCCGCGCCGAGCGCGAGCTGCGCGAGCCGGCGCTCGCGGTGCTCGAAGAGGTCGGTCTCGGCGACCGCGCCGATGTGATCGCGGCCAATCTCGCGCACGGCGAGCAGCGCCAGCTCGAGATCGCGATGGCGCTCGCGACCCGGCCGCGACTGCTGCTGCTCGACGAGCCGGTGGCGGGCATGGGCGTCGAGGAGTCGCAGCGCATGGTGAAGTTCCTCGCCACGCTCAAGGGCCGCATGACGATGATCCTCGTCGAGCACGACATGGACGCGGTCTTCACGCTCGCCGACCGCATCTCGGTGCTCGTCTACGGGCGCGTCATCGCCACCGGGCGACCGGAGGACATCCGCGCCAATCCGGAAGTGCGCGCGGCCTATCTCGGTGAGGACGAGGCGTGCTGAGGGTCGAGGGGCTGGAGACCGCGTACGGCCTGTCGCAGGTGCTCTTCGGCGTGGACCTGCGCGTGCAGGCCGGCGAGGTGGTGACGCTGCTCGGCCGCAACGGCATGGGCAAGACCACCACGGTGGCGAGCATCATGGGCATCGTGCGTCCGCGCGCCGGCCGGATCGAGTTCGAGGGGCGGCCGCTGCACGGCCTGCCGCCGTACCGCGTGGCACAGGCGGGCCTCGGACTGGTGCCGGAGGGCCGGCAGGTGTTTCCGAACCTGACGGTGCGCGAGAACCTGGTCGCCACCGCAGCCAACCGCGCCGGACGCGCCGCGCCTTGGACGCTGGAGCGCGTGTTCGGGCTTTTTCCGCATCTGGAGGCCCGCGCGTCGAACTACGGCAACCAGCTCTCCGGCGGCGAGCAGCAGATGCTCGCGATCGGGCGCGCGCTGATGACCAACCCGAAGCTGCTGCTGCTCGACGAGGCGACCGAGGGGCTCGCGCCCCTCATCCGCGCCGAGATCTACCGCGCGATCGAGCGGCTCAAGGGCGAGGGCCTGTCCATCCTCGTCATCGACAAGGACGTGCGCGCCCTCACGCGCGTCGCCGACCGGCACTACATCCTGGAGAAGGGCCGGGTGGTCTGGAGCGGGACCTCGGCCGAGCTCGCCCTGCGCGAGGACCTGCAGCATCGCTACCTCGGGGTGTGAGGGGGCGCGGGCGCGCGTACAATCCGTCCCGTGAAAAGACTCGCCGCACTGCTCGCCGCCGCCTGTTTCGCGCTCGGGGCGGCGGCGCTCTCGGCGCAGCCGAAGGAGCCTGGCGCCGGCCCGGCCGCGAAAGAGGAAGAGAGCCCGCAGGAGCGAGTCGTCGGCCGGATCTTCCGCTGCATCGCCGAAGGGCTGCCGCAGGACTGGAAGCGCGCCTGGATCGAGATACGGGAACTCGAGCGCACGCTCTACGCCACCGTGCGCAAGTACGAAGCGAGGTTCCGCTTCGCGACCTCCGACACCGACACCGCCGGCCAACCGCTCGTTCCCTGCGGGACCGAAGAGGTCGTGGAAAGCGTCGCCGATCTGAACGGATTCCTGCCGGAGGAGCAGCGGCGCTGGACCGGGGCGACCTTCGCCTTCTACCGCGATGGCCGCTTCGAGGTGAAGTACGACTACGGCTCGCCTGGCGTCGTCGTCGAGCCCGAGCTGCCCCCGCCCGCGGCGGACAAGCCTGCCGGCAAGGCGAAACCGGCGGCGAAGAAAAAGTAGCGGTTCAGAACAGCTCGAAATATTCGCGCTGCTCCCAGTCGCTCACTTCGAGATTGAAACGGGCGATCTCGGCTTCCTTGACGCGACAGTAGTAGTCCACGAATCCGGCGCCCAGGCCGTCCCTCAGCGCCGCGTCTTTTCTCAGCTCGCCGACCGCCTCCTCCAGCGTTCGCGGCAGCAGCGGCGCCTTCGAATCGTAGGGAGCGGCATCCGGCGGACCCGGGTCGAGGCCGCGCGCCAGACCGTCGAGTCCGGCGTGAATCTGCGAGGCGAGGTAGAGGTAGGGATTCGCCGCCGGTTCGCCGATGCGGTTCTCGATGCGGGTGCGGGAATCGCCCGGGCCACCCAGCACGCGCAGCAGCGCGCCGCGGTTGTCGCGGCCCCAGACGATATGGTCCGGGGCAAGGGACAGCGGCCGGTAGCGCTTGTAGCCGTTGACCGTGGGCGTCGCCAGAGCCGCGGCGCCGCGCGCGTGCGCGAGCAGTCCGCCGAGAAAGTGCATGCCCACCGGCGAGAGCACCTCGCCTTCGGCGGGGATGAAAGCGTTCGCGCCGTCGCTCGCGCGCACCAGCGACTGGTGCAGATGCCAGCCGCTCGACATCACGTTCGGCAGCTTCGGCCGGCACATGAACGTCGCGTGGTAGCCGTGCCGGCGCAGCACCTGCTTGGCGGCGCTGCGAAAGAGCGTCATCGCGTCGGCGCACGCGAGCCCGGGCAACGCGCCGAGCGTCACCTCGACCTGGCTCGGGCCGTACTCGCACTCGAACGAGCGCAGCGGCAGGCCGAGCCCGGCAAGCCCGCGCCGCAGGACTTCGATCGCGGGCTCCAGCAGGTCATAGCGCGTCTCGGCGAGAAGCTGATAGCCGGAGGTAAGCAGGGCGACTTCCGGCGGCGTGCCCGGCTGGCCGGCATCGGCGGGCGCCAGGCGCGGATCGAGCAGGCGAAAGATGTGGAACTCGATCTCCAGGCCCGCCAGGTAGCGGTAGCCCTCGCGTTCCAGGCGCGCGAGCGCGCGCTTCAGCAGCTCGCGCGTGGCGAACGGCGCCGGCCTGCCGTCGGCGAAGTAGACATCGCACAGCACCCATCCGGTCGCCGGCGCCCAGGGAAGGACGCGCCAAGTTTGCGGATCGGCGACCATCAGCGCGTCGGCTGCGCCTTGAAGCTCGGGCATGCCGAGACCGGCTCCGGGGGTGAACACCGGGAAGACGGTCTTGTTCGAGGTGTCCTTCGCGAGCAGCGAGCTCGGGAACCCGACGCCGTCCGCGAGCGCCGCCTCCACTTCCGTGGCGGCGATCGTCTTGCCGCGCAGGATGCCGTGTAGGTCGGGGAAGGAAAAGCGCACCGCCTCGATGCCGCGGCGTGCGATCTCGTCGAGCAGCGCGTGCGCGGCGGCGCGCTGGGCCTCGCTCCACAGGCCGTGGCGCTCGACGAAGCTCATGCCGCGCGCCGAGGCGCGGCAGCGTTCCAGGGACACTCGCGCCTGCGCCGCGCGTCGGCCTCGCGCCAGTACTGCTCCCAGCGGCCTGCCGGGGCGATGCCGTCGATCGCCGGCGGACCGGTGATCTCGGCGGCCTGCGCCTCGTCCAGCACCATCAGCGGGCGGCCGCCCTCGGCCGAGCGGCGGATCGCATCGGCGAGGATGCGCCGGTAGAGCACGATCCCCTTGTCGGTCGTGCCGAGGTGCTCGCGCGTGCGGTCGGCGATCCGTCCCTGCGATTCGCAGGCCCACTGGTCGTGGATGTTGATGTCGAAACCCATCCCGGTGTAGGTGGCGCTTTTCTGCTCGGCGGGGTTGTAGCCCCAGTGGTTGGCGCGGTTGAAAATCGGCTTGTAGTCCGGCGCCGGGTAGGTCTTCAGGCGCTGCTCGCGCATCGTCTTCTTGTCCACCTGGGCGCCGAAGCTGGTGAACAGCGCGTACCAGTAGGTACCGGTGTCGTCCACCGGCACGTGCCATTGCGAGATCGTCATCTCGGCGCTCATCGGGATCACGAACGCCTGCGGAAAGATCACGTTGGTGACGCGCAGGTGGAGCCTTTCCGCGTCCATGTGCCGCAGCGTGTACAGGCGCATGCCGTAGTCGGCGCGCTCGACGCGGATCTCCGGCCGGTCGTACTCGCGCAGCACCTTCGACATCGGCAGGTCCGAGTCCATGGATGTGCTGCGAAACTGGCGCCCGTAGGCGTTCGCCGGGTCTTCGTCCTCGAAGAAACGGTGCAGGAACGAGGCGTGCGCCGGATCAATGCCGACTTCCAGCGCCTGCAGCCAGTTGCAGTCCCAGTAGCCCTTGAACGCGAACACGTGCGACTCCGGGGCGACGAAGCAGTCCAGGTGCGCAAAGGCCGGCGGCTCGCCCGCCCCGAGCCAGGCCCAGAGCACGCCGCTTTTTCTCACCACCGGATACGCGCGCTGGCGGACGCTGTCGCACAGGCGGCTGCCCGCGGGCTCCGCTGGCGTCTCCAGGCACCTTCCGGAAGCGTCAAAGAGCCAACCGTGGAAGGCGCAGCGCAGGCCGCCGTCTTCGAGCCTGCCGTAGGCGAGGTCGGCACCGCGATGAGGACAATGGCGCTCCAGCAGTCCGTAGCGGCCCTGCGGGTCGCGAAAGAGCACCAGGTCCTCGCCGAGCAGCCGCACCGCCTTGACCGGCCGCTCGCCCGCCAGCTCTTCCTCCAGCGCGACCGGCTGCCAGTAGCGGCGCAGGAGATTTCCGGCCGGCGTGCCCGGCCCGATGCGCGTGAGAAGTTCGTTCTGTTCGGCTCTCATGGCTTGAGCGCTCCTTTCAATTCCGCGATCTCGCGCTCGATCGAGGGCCGCTCGGGAAACGGCCGGCGTGCCGCACGGTACCAGTAGCGCGCATTCGAGTGGTCGCCTTCCATCAGGTGAACGATGCCGTGCGCCCAGCAGGCGAGGGGCGAGTCCTCGTCCTGTTGCACGATGCGGTGCGCCGCCTGCCAGTCGCCGCGCTCAAGCGATGCGACCGCGGCGGCGATTTCGGAGGGCGAAATCGGCATCCACTAGAATCCTCGGCGCCAAAATACCACACGGGGACACGCTTGCTCAGCGTCTCGGGCATCACCAAGCGCTTCGGTTCGCGCACCGTGCTTCGGTCGGTGTCGCTGGAGCTGGCGGCGGGCGAATACGCCGCGATCGTCGGCGAATCCGGCATCGGCAAGTCCACGCTGCTCAACATCATCGCCGGGCTCGAACCCGCCGACGAGGGATGCGTGGTGTTCGACGGGGCGGAGATCACGCGCATGGACGACGATGCGCGCACGCGGCTGCGCCGGGGAAGCTTCGGTTTCGTCTTTCAGGCCTTCCACATCCTGCCGCACCTGACGGTGGCGCAGAACGTCGGCCTGCCGCTGCTTCTGCGCGGCCTGCCGCAGCCGGACATCGAGCGCCGGGCAGCGGAGTTCGTCGCCGCGGTGGGACTGGCCGGCCGCGAGCAGAGCATGCCGAGGGAGCTCTCGGGCGGGGAGCTTCAGCGCGTGGCGATCGCGCGTGCGCTGGTCGGGAACCCGAAACTGGTGCTCGCCGACGAACCGACCGGCAACCTCGATCCGGAGAACGCCCGTGCGGTGCTCGCCTTGCTGCGCGCGCAGGTGAAGGAGCGCGGTGCCGCAGGGTTGCTCGTGACCCACTCCGAGGCGGCCGCCGCCGGCTGCGACCGGCGCTGGCGGCTGACCGCAGTCGGGCTCGAGCCGCTCTGACCCCGCTCGCTCAGATCTCGATGCGGCGCAGCGAGACGATGAACGGCAGGGCACGCAGCTCGTCGAGCACCGCCTTGTCCACCGCCTCGTCCACGCGGATCAGCGCCATCGCCTCGCCGCCGCGGCGGTTGCGCGATAGCTCGAACTCGCTGATGTTGACGCCGTGATCGCCGAGGAGGGTGCCCACCTTGCCGATCACGCCCGGCTGGTCGCGGTTGACCATCATGAGGATGTGGCCCTCGGGGACGACCTCGAAGGCGAAGCGGTTGATCAGGCTCAGGCGGTAGTTGCCCTCGCCGAACACGACGCCGCCGATCGCGAACGAGCGCTCGTGGTCGGAGACGATAATCTTGAGCGCGCTCGGGTAGTCCTTGAACGCCGGGTCCTCCGTTTCCTCGACCCGCAGGCCCCGTGCCGCGGCCTTGGCCTCGGCGTTGACGAACGTCACCGCCTCGTCCGAGGCATTGCCGAGGAAACCTTTGAGGAACGCGCGCCGCACGAGCGAACCTTCCTCGCGGTTGAGCTCGCCGCGATACACGATCTTCACCTCCCGTGGGTTGAAATCGAGCGCCTGAATCGCGAAGCGCCCGAGTTTTTCCGCGAGCACGGTATAGGTCTTGAGGCGCGGCGAGGTCAGCACCTTCAGGCGCGGCATGTTGACCGGGAAATCCACCACCTCGTCGCGCAGCGCGCGGATCACCTGCTCGCTCACCGATTCGGCGATGCGCCGCTGCGCCTCCTCGGTGGAGGCGCCGATGTGCGGGGTCATCACGACGTTCGGCAGATCGCGGAAGGGGTTGTCCTTCGGTGGCTCCTCCTCCCAGGTGTCAATGCCGGCACCCCCCACCTTCCCGGAGCGCAGCGCGGCGAGGAGCGCCGCCTCGTCTATGACACCGCCGCGCGCGGTGTTGAGCACGATCACGCCCGCCTTCATGCGCGCGATCTCCGGGACGCCGATCATGCCGGTCGTCTCCGGCGTCTTCGGGACGTGGACGGTCACGACGTCGGACTCGGCGATCAGATGCCCGAAATCCACCTTGCGCGCGCCGTGCCTTTCGAACACGTCGTCCGCGATGTACGGGTCGTACGCGAGCACGTTCATGTCGAAGGCGCGCGCGAAGCGCGCCACCCGGTGGCCCACGTTGCCCAGCCCGATGATTCCGATCGTCTTGCCGGCGAGTTCGCGGCCGGCGAAGCGGTGCCGGTCCCACTTCAGGGCGAGCATGTTCTGGTGCGCCGGAACGAGATTGCGCACGACCGCGAGGAGCAGGGCGAAGGTCAGCTCCGCGGCCGAGTTGGTGTTCTTGCCGGGCGTGTTGATGACGAGGATGCCGCGCTCGGTCGCGTACTCCACGTCAATGTTGCCGATGCCGACGGCGGCGCGCGCGATGACCTTCAGTTTCCTTGCGCGGTCTATCAGCTCGCGCGTGACGCGGGTCTCCGAGCGGCTGACGAGGGCGTGATACTCGCCGATCCGCTCCAGAATCTCTGCGTAAGGAAGGTCCGGGTGGTAGTCGGTCGCGATGTCCGGCGCGGCTCGCAGGATCTGCAGCGCCAGCGGGTGCAGGGCACCGGTGATGAGAGTGCGATACGTCATGGTTCGGGATGCTCCACGGCGATTCTAGGCGATACGATTGAGGAGCGGCAGCCCGGCTCGCAGCCGGCGGACGTTCTCCAGGGCGGCGCCGAGGCTCCTTTCGATCGTCTCCGGCGTCAGCCACGCGAGATGCGGCGAGGCGATCACGTTCGGCAGCGAGAGCAGCGGATGGTCCGGAGCGACCGGCTCGTGGGCGAACACATCGAGCCCCGCAGCCGAGAGATGGCCGGTGCGCAGCGCCGCAAGGAGTCTTCCTTCGTCCACCAGCCCGCCGCGAGCGGTGTTCACCAGGATCGCGCCCGGCTTCATTGCCAGGGGATCCACGATCCTCTCCGTCTCCGGCGCGAGCGGAAGATGGAGCGACACGATGTCGCTCTGCGAAATCACCGTGTTCAGATCGGCCGAGGAGGCCGAGCGCGACCAATACCGCACGCGCGCGCCGAGCGCTTCGAGAATCGGTCGCAGGATGCGCGGCACCGCGCCGTAGCCGACGAGACCGACCGTCCTTGCCGAGAGCTCGCCGAAACGGTCCTGGAGCTGCCACGCCTCGTGCCAGCCGCTGGGGCGCCGCACCGCCGCGTCCAGCTCGCGCAGGCGCCGCAGGCACGCGAGCATGAGAAGAAGCGTCATCTCCGCGACCGCCCGGCTGTTGGTGCCCGGCAGGTTGCACACGGCGATGCCGCGCGCACGGCACGCCTCGACGTCAATCGTGTTCACGCCGCTGCCGATCTTCTGCACGAGCTTCAGGCGCGGCGCGCGGGCGATGGCCTCGGCCGTGACGGGCTTGAGCACGTGCCAGAGGACCTCGACCTCCGGCAGCAGCCGCGCAAAGGCGGCCTCGTCGTTCTCCGGGCACAGCTCGACGCCCAGCGCCGCGACTTTTGCGCGCAGCGCCTCGCTGCCGTCGAAGTGAAAGACGATCCTCATGGCGGCGCGTAGCGCCGGAAGAGTTTGCGCGCCGGGAACGGCAGCGCGTCGGTGCCGAGCGCCTCCTCGATGCGCAATCCCTCGTTCCATTTCGCCATGCGCTCCGAGCGCGCGAAGCTTCCCACCTTGAGCTGCGGCACGCCCCAGCCGACCGCGAGGTGCACGATGGAGACGTCCTCGGTTTCACCGGAGCGCGCCGAGACGATCGCGTCGTAGCCTGCCTCGCGCGCGGCCTGCCAGCACTGCAATGTCTCGGTGAGCGTGCCGACCTGATTGGGCTTGAGCAGCACCGCGTTGCACGCGCCCTGCGCCGCCGCCGATTGCACGCGCTCGGCACGCGTTACCATGAAGTCGTCGCCCACGACCTGTACGCGCTTGCCGGCGGTGCGCGTGAAGGCGCTCATCGCCTCGGCGTCGTGCTCGGCGAACGGGTCCTCGATGGAGACGATCGGGTAGCGCTCGATCCACTGCAGGAGCAGGGCGTGGAGCTGCTCGGCCGAGAGGCTCTTTCGCTCCAGCGCGAGGTGGTAGCGACCGTCGCGGTAGAACTGGCTCGCCGCGACATCGAGCGCGATGGCGACGTCGGTTCCCGGCCTCAAGCCGGCGTCGTCAATCGCGCAGGTCAGCTCCTCCAGTCCCTGCTCGTTGCCGCGGAAGGCCGGCCACCAGCCGCCCTCGTCGGCGACGCCGCAAAGCGCCCCTTTGCGTGCGAGCCGCGCGCCCGCCGCCCGGTAGATCTCGGCGGTCCATTCGAGGCTCTCGCTGAAACTCCCCGCGCCGACGCAGATCACCATGTAGTCCTGGATGTCCACGCGGCCGGCGGCGTGCGCGCCGCCGCCGAAGATCTGGATCTGCGGCACCGGCAGCGCGACCTTGCGATCGCCGGCGAGCTGGCGCCACAGGGGCCTGCGCGCCGCCGCCGCCGCCGCATGCGCGCAGGCGAGGGAAACCGCCACGATGGCATTGCCTCCGAGGCGGCCGCGATCCGCCGTGCCGTCGAGGGCAACGAGCCGCCGGTCTATCGTCTCCTGATCGCGCGGATCCGAGCCGATCAACGCCTCGCGGATCACCGTGTTGATCGCCCGCACGGCTTCCTGCGCCTCGACGCTTCTCGCCTCGCCCGCGCCGGTGGAGGCGCCGGCAGGGGAGATCGCGCGCCCGCGCTTGCCGTTCCTGAGCGTGACTTCCGCCTCGACGGTCGGCCGGCCGCGCGAATCCCACACCCGCCGGCCGCGCACGTCTACGATCCTTGCCATGCGGTTTTCACGTCGGTGAGGGCGCCGGGCGGCGCATCGAGCAGTGCGAGCGCGACCCGGCGCACCGAGTCTTTTTCCTCCTCGCGTTCGAGGTACTCGACCGGCGATTTGCCGTCCACCCGCGCAAGGAGCAGCCCGGGCAGAAGCGTCGCTGCGCGCGCTTCGAGCGCCTCGCGCGGCTCCCAGCCGACGCCTGCGAGGTAGGCCTCGCGCAGGGCGTCGAAGCAGTCGAGGTATCGCGCCGCGTGCTGCGGCCGCCAGCGGCACTTGAGCAACAGGTGGTTGAGGCAGAAGGCGAGGTCGAACGCCGGATCGCCGTACCACGCGCACTCGGCGTCGAGGAACACCGGCCCCTCCGGCCCGACGAGGATGTTCTTCGGGCTCACGTCGCCATGCACCAGCGCGCGCCGTGTCGCCGCCGTGCGCGCGGCGAGCGCGCGCAGCGCCGGCGCACGGGCCGGGTGCCGCATGGCGGCGGCCTCGAGATAGGGCTCCAGGCGCAGCGCGCGGAAGTTGGCCTCGGTGTCGAATTCGCGTGCGATGTCCTCGCGCCAGGCGGTCGCGCGGTGGATCGCCGCCAGCCGATCGCCGAGGGCGCGGGCAAAGCCCGCGTCGGCGCGCCCTTCGCGCAGCTCGTTTTTCCACAGCGGCAGCGTGCCCAGGTCTTCCATCGCGAACAGGCCGTCGCCGGCGGCGAGCAGCCGGGGTGTGGACCCGGGCACCGCGGCACTGGCGACCTGCATCCAGCGCCATTCGTAGCGATTGCGGTCAACCGGAGCTTCCCAGTGCTGCGCGACGCGCAGTCGCGCCAGCGCGCGCTTGACGCACACCGTGCCGCGGCGCAGGCGCACCCGCCAGATCTCGGAAGAGACGCCGCCCGGGAGCGGCTCGGCCTGCGGCGCCTCTCCTTCGGCGGCGAGGCCCTGTGCGCGCAGGAACGCGACGATCGTTTCAGGGTGCGAGGCGCTCAATCGTCCAGCCGGCGCCCGCCCGGGTGTAGAGCAGTCGGTCGTGCAGGCGGTTCTCGCGCCCCTGCCAGAATTCGATGCGCCGCGGCATCAGACGATAGCCGCCCCAGTAGGGCGGGCGCGGCGGATCGTCGCCGAAACGCTCCTCGACCCTGCGCATCGCCTCCTCCAGCGCCGCGCGCCCCGGCACGGTGGCGCTCTGCTGCGACGCCCACGCCGAGCGGCGCGCGCCGAGCGGCCGCGTGGCGAAATACGCGTCCGACTCCGCCGCGCTCACGCGCGCGACGGCACCTTCGATTCGCACCTGGCGCTCCAGCGGCGCCCAGAGGAAGACGAGGCAAGCCTCGGGCCGCGCGGCGAGCTGGCGGCCCTTGCGGCTCTCGTAGTTGGTGTAGAACACGAAGCCGCCTTCCTCGACGCCCTTCAGGAGCACCGCGCGCGCGTCCGGCGATCCTGTCTCGCTCACCGTGGCGAGGATCATGGCGTTGGCGAGCGGCAGTTCCGCGGCGAGCGCCTCGCTCATCCAGCGCTCGAACTGCACGAACGGGTCCGGGTGCGCGTCGGCCTCCGACAATCCCGCGCGCATGTACTCCTGCCTGAGGTCGGCGATCTTCATGGCGGGCTCGCGATCATGCGAATTCTATAATGTGTCGGTGCTGGCACCCGCGGCGATTGACTACGGCGACGGCATTTTCGCCCTGGACACGGTGTACGACCGCCCGCAGCAGACCGCGGTGCACCTCGTGGTCGAGGGCGGGCGCGCGGCCATCGTGGACACGGGCACGGCGCGCGCGGCCCCGCGCGTGCTCGCGGCGCTCGCCGCCCTTGGCATTGCGCCGGAGGCGGTGGATTACGTCGTTCTCACCCATGTGCATCTCGACCACGCCGGCGGCGCCGGGACGTTGATGGCGCGGCTTCCCAACGCAAGGCTGACCGTGCACCCGCGCGGTGCGCGCCACATCGCCGATCCGTCTCGGCTGTTGGCCGCCACTGCCGCGATCTACGGCGAGGCGCAGATGCGCCGCGTGTATGGCGAGGTCGTGCCGGTCGAGCCGGGGCGGATCATCGAGACCCCGGAGGGCTCGAGCGTGAGCCTGGCCGGCCGCGAGCTGCGCTTTTTCGACGCGCCCGGCCACGCGCGCCACCATGTGATCGTGCGCGACGGGCGTACCGGCCACCTCTTCGCCGGGGACTGCTTTGGCCTTTCCTACCGCGAGCTTGACGTGGACGGCCGACAGTCGGTTTTCCCCACGACGAGCCCCTCGCAGTTCGATCCGGAAGCGCTCGCGGCGACGCTCGATCGCATCCTCGCGCTCGCGCCGGCGGCGGTGTACGTGGCCCATTTCGGCCGGGTGCGGGAGGTGCCGCGCCTTGCCGCCGACCTGAAGCGCCTGGTCGCGGCGCATGCCGCCCTCGCGCGGACGCACCGGCGGGCGGGCGCCGAGCGGTTCCGGCTGTTGAAAGAAGGCGTTAGCGCGCTCGTGCTCGCCGAGCGCGCGTGGCAGGGGTGGACGCTTTCCGAGCGGGAGACGCTCGAACTGTTCGCGCTCGACATCGAGCTGAACGCGCAGGGGCTCGCTGCCTGGCTGGACGCGGAGGACGAAAAACGCCGGATTTCCCTCGGAAACGATTGACACGCCGCGCCGGATTCGGCATCGTTGCGGCACCGCTGAGGATGTCGGCGGGAGGATTGGCGGGATCCCGATAATCGAACGTTCAGAGGAGAGACTAGATGGCGAAGAAGAAAGCGAAGAAAGCGGCCAAGAAGCGCAAGCCGAATGCCGCATTCATGAAGCCGATGACCCCGGACGCGACGCTCGCGGCGGTGATCGGCTCCAGCGCGATGCCGCGTACCGAGGTCACCAAGAAGATCTGGGCCTACATCAAGAAAAACGGCCTGCAGGACAAGAAGAACAAGCGCATGATCAACGCCGACGACAAGCTGAAGCCGGTGTTCGGCGGCAAGTCCCAGGTCTCGATGTTCGAGATGACCAAGCTGGTCAACAAGCACCTCAAGTAGGCGCCTGCCCGGACCCACGGAAAAACGGGGTCAGACCCGGGTCTGACCCCGTTTTTGCTCCTGCCGTCAGGACGCGTGGTAGGACGCCAGCCGCGCCACCTCGTTTTTTGAACCGAGCACCACGCCGACGCGCTGGTGCAGGGCCGTCGGCTGGATGTCGAGGATGCGCTTGGCGCCGTCGGTGGCCATGCCGCCGGCCTGCTCGACGATGAAGGCCATCGGATTGGCCTCGTACATCAGGCGCAGCCGCCCTTCCTTGTTCTTCGAGTCGCGCGGATACATGAAGATGCCGCCGCGCGACAGCACGCGATAGACGTCGGCCACCATCGAGGCGACCCAGCGCATGTTGAAGTCCTTGCCGCGCGGCCCGTCCTTGCCGGCGAGGCACTCCTCGATGTAGCGCTTCACCGGCGGCTCCCAGCGCCGCATGTTGGACGCGTTGATCGCGAACTCGGCGGTGTCCTCCGGGATGCGGATGTCCGGATGGGTGAGGGCGAAGGTGTAGGTCTCGCGGTCGAGCGTGAAGCCCCAGGCGCCGTCGCCCACGGTGATCACGAACACCGTGGTGGGGCCGTACACCGCGAAGCCGGCCGCCACCTGGTTGCGCCCCGGCTGCAGGAAGGCCTTCTCGTCCGGCTCGCAGGGTGTGCCGTCGGGAGCGGTCGGGCAGCGCAGCACCGAGAAGATCGTGCCGACGGAGATGTTGACGTCAATGTTGGACGAGCCGTCCAGCGGATCGAACAGCAGCAGGTACTGGCCGCGCGGATAGTGGGTCGGGATCGGGCGCGGATCCTCCATCTCCTCCGAGACGAGCGCGGCGAGGTTGCCACCCCATTCGTTCGCCTCCAGCAGGATCTCGTTGGACAGCACGTCGAGCTTCTTCTGCATCTCGCCCTGCACGTTTTCCGAGCCCGCCAGCCCGTAGCCGCCGCCGAGCGGCCCCTTGTTGACGCGCGTGCTGATCGCCTTGCAGGCGCGCGCGATGGTTTCGATGAGCAGGCGCAGATCCGGGTTGATGCGCCCGGCGCGCTCGCGCTCGATGAGGAACTGCGTCAGTGTGCGGTAGCCCATAGGCGGCCGATTTTACGGCCGCCGGGACCGCGCAGGAATCAGGCGACCTGGCCGGCCGCGCGCGCTTCGAGCGCCGCGATGCGCTCGGCGATCGGCGGGTGCGAGGCGAAGAGCGCCATCAGGCCGCCGTCGCCGGCGATGCCGAAGGCCTGCAGCTGCTGCGGCAGGCCGCCCGCCTGGAGCGAGCCCAGACGGCTCAGCGCCGCTACCATCGGCCGCGGCGAGCCGAGCAGATCGGCCGAGCCGGCGTCGGCACGGAACTCGCGCTGGCGCGAGAACCAGGCCACGATCAGCGAGGCGATCAGGCCGAGCACGATCTGCGCCACGAACACGGTGGCGTAGAAGCCGATGCCCTCGCCGCGCTCGTTGCGGAACACCACCCGGTCCACCAGGTAGCCGATGACGCGCGACAGGAAGATGACGAAGGTGTTCACCACACCCTGGATCAGCGTCAGCGTCACCATGTCGCCGTTGGCGACGTGGGCGATCTCGTGGCCGAGCACCGCCTCGATCTCCTCGCGGCTCATGGACTCCAGAAGCCCGGTGGACACGGCCACCAGAGCCGAATCGCGGAACGCACCGGTGGCGAAGGCGTTCGGCTCGCCCTCGTAGATCGCCACCTCCGGCACGCCGATGCCGGCTTTCTGCGCCAGGCGCTCGACCGTCCGGACGAGCCAGTATTCGGTGCTGCCTTCGGTGCCGTCAATGACGTGCGCGCCGGTGGACCACTTCGCCATCGGCTTGGAAATCAGTAGCGAGACGAACGCGCCGCCGAAACCGAACACGGCGGCGAAGACGAGCAACGCGTTGAAGTTGATGCCGCCTTCTTCCAGCACCCGGTCAATGCCGAGGACGCTGGCGACCACCGTCAGCAGCAAGACGACGGCGAGGTTGGTGGCGACGAGCAGAAAGACCCGCTTCATGGATTCTCCTTCTTCCGAGAGGCGCGCATGATATCGCACCTTAGATGGGGACCGGAGGCGGGAGTTCAATCCCCGCAGCGCAGGAACCGGGCCCCTTTTTCCGCGATGACGTAGGTCGGTGCGTTGGTATTGCCGGAGGTGATCCGCGGCATGATCGAGGCGTCGATCACCCGCAGCCGGCCGACGCCGCGCACCCGGAGCCGATCGTCCACCACCGCGGCAGGGTCGGCCCCCATGCGGCAGGTGCCGACCGGGTGGAAGATCGTGGTGCCGAGCTCGCCCGCGGCGCGGGCGAGCGCGTCGTCGGACTGCACTTCCGGTCCCGGGCGGAATTCCGCCGGCTCGTACTTCGCCAGCGCGCGCGCCGCCATGATGCGCCGGGTGAAGCGCATCGCGTCCACGGCCACCCTGCGGTCCTCGGGCGCCGAGAGGTAGTTGAGCCGGATTTCCGGGTACGCGGCGGGATCGGGCGACTTGATCCGCACCCAGCCGCGCGAGGCGGGCCGCAGGTTGCACACGCTCGGCGTGATCGCCGGGAACGGATGCAGCGGATCGCCGAACTTGTCCAGCGAGAGCGGCTGCACGTGCCACTCGATGTTCGGGGTCGGCTGCGACGGATCGCTCTTGGCGAATGCGCCGAGCTGCGAGGGCGGCATGGTGAGCGGACCGGTGCGAAAGACGAGGTACTCCAGCGCCATCGCCGCCTTCCCGAAGAGCGTCGCCGCCCGCTCGTTCAGCGTGCGCACGTTCTTCACGTTGTACTGCATGCGGATCTGGAGATGGTCATGCAGGTTCTCGCCGACCCCGGGCGCGTCGTGCACCACGGCGATCCCGTGCTTCTGCAGCAGCGCGCCCGGCCCGACGCCGGAAAGCTGCAGCAACTGCGGCGAGCCGATCGCCCCCGCGGCGAGGATCGTCTCGCCGCGCGCCTCGGCGAAGCACGCTTCGCCGGCTGCGTGGAACTCGACGCCGGTGGCGCTCGCGCCCTCGATGCGCACGCGCGTGACGAAGGCACCCGTCACGACCTTCAGGTTGGGCCGGTGGCGCACCGGGGCGAGGAACGCGTCCACCGCGCTCCAGCGCCGGCCGCGTTTCTGGTTCATCTGGAAGTAGGCGCAGCCGGCGTTGTCGCCAGTGTTGAAGGTGCGGACCGGCGCGATGCCGCACTCGGCGGCGGCCTCGCGCCAGGCATCCAGGATCTCCCAGCGCACGCGCGGATCCTCGATGCGCACCTCGCCGCCGGCGCCGTAGCCGTCCGCCGCGCCGCGCTCGTAATCTTCCAGCGCGCGAAAGAGCGGCAGCACGTCGTCCCACGACCAGCCGCGGTTGCCGAGCGCGGCCCAGTGGTCCCAGTCCTCCTTCTGTCCGCGCATCCAGATCATCGCGTTGATCGAGGAGCAGCCGCCGAGGACCTTGCCGCGCGCGTAGTGGATCGAGCGCCCGGCGAGGTGCTCGTCCGGCTCGGTCCGGTAGCACCAGTCGGTGCGCGGATTGGCGATGGTGTAAAGGTAGCCGACGGGGATCCGGATCCAGAACCAGTCGTCGGCGCCGCCGGCTTCCAGCAGCAGCACGGTGGTCTCGGGGTCGGTGGAAAGGCGGTTGGCGAGCAGGCAACCGGCGCTGCCCGCGCCGACGATCACATAGTCGAACGTTCCGAATTGCCGCACGGGTCCTCCCCCGGGGCGATTCTACCGGTGGCATCCGGCTTGTGCCGCGGCGCCGGAGGGCGCGCCAGGGCGGGAACTCGGATCGCACCTCCGGCGTCTATTTGCCGCTATGGGAACCGTGACCGAATTTCCGGTGCGGACCTGCCAGTTTCACGGCGGACGCACCGACAAGAAGGGTTTTCTCATCTTCTGCGGCAAGCCGGTGCGGCCGGGCTCGAGCTACTGCGAGGAGCATTACTGGCGCATCTACCAGCGGCCGCCCGCCTTCGGCATGCGGCTGCCGCCTGCGGAGCCGGCGGTGCGGGAAGAACCCGCCGACATCGGCATCGAGCCCGACGTCGAGCGCGAAGCGGCATAGGCCGCTACGGCGGCCGGCCGCGGGCCGGCGATCACCACAGACTTTCACGCCGCGGCACACCGCGGGCGGGCGTGCGCCGGAACGACTTCGCGCCGGTGGTGGACGCGCGCGGCGGGGAACCCCGTGAGCGTTTGCGCGCGCAGGCATACTTCGCCCCGTGAACCGCATTGGCATTGACCTCGGCGGCACGAAAATCGAGGCGATCGCGCTCGACGCGCGCGGTGCGGAGGTCTTTCGCAAGCGCGTGCCGACTCCGCGCGGCGACTACGACGCGACGCTCGCCGCCATCGCCGGGCTGGTGCGCGAGGCGGGCGAGGGCATGGTGGGTGTCGGCATTCCCGGTGCGCTTTCGCGCGCGACCGGACTAGTGAAGAACGCCAACTCCACCTGGCTCATCGGCCGGCCGCTCAAGCAGGACCTCGAGCGCGCGCTCGGGCGCGAGGTGCGGATCGCCAACGACGCCAACTGCTTCGCGCTCTCGGAGGCGGTGGACGGCGCCGGCCGAGGGGCGCAGGTGGTGTTCGGCGTGATCCTCGGCACCGGCGTCGGTGGCGGCATCGTGGTCGAGGGCAAGGTACTGACCGGGCCCAACGGCATCGCCGGTGAGTGGGGCCACAACCCGCTGCCGCTGCCGCAGGAGGCCGACCTGCCGCTGCGCGAGTGTTACTGCGGGCGGCGCGGCTGCGTCGAGACCTATCTGTGCGGCCCGGCGCTCGAGCGCGACGGCGGCGCGGACTGCGAGGCGGCGATGGCGAGGTACGAAGAGCGCCTCGCTCGCTCGCTCGCCGGAGTCATCAACGTGCTCGATCCCGACGTCATCGTGCTGGGCGGCGGAGTATCCAACATCCGTCGGCTGTATGCGAACGTACCGAATCTCTGGGGACGTTACGTGTTCTCGGATCGTGTGGACACGCGCCTCGCGCCGCCTGTGCACGGTGATGCGAGCGGCGTAAGGGGCGCCGCGTGGCTGTGGGGGCGACCATGAAGGCGACGCGCCCCGCAAGGGACGATGCCGCGCCGCGCAACGCGCGCGTACTCGGGTCGCGCGGTGATCGCCGCGGTGCATGGCGTACAGGGAAGTTCCGCGATGCCAGCAGCCATCCGTTCCCGGCCTGCGGGAGGGCCTGAAGCGGCCGATCCGACGCGCCGCCTGCGTCAGTCGGTCCGCTCGGCGCGAAACACGATCCGGGCGTTACGCTCGAACGTCCAGTACGCCCACGCCCACTCGATCATCACTACCAGCCGATTGCGAAATCCGATCAGGAACCAGATGTGTGCGAGCAGCCACAGCACCCACGCCGGGTAGCCGGAGAGCTGCAGATGTCCGAGCACCGCCACCGCGGCGTTGCGCCCGATGGTGGCGAGCATGCCGACGTCCTTGTAGCGGAACGGGCGGGGCGGCCGGCCGCGCAGCGCCGCGAGGATGTTGCGCGCCGCATGCCTTCCCATCTGCTTGGCTGCCGGAGCCGTGCCGGGCACCGGGGGCGTGTGCCACGGCAGCGCCGCGAGGTCACCGATGACCGTGATCTCGGGATGCCCGGGCACCGACAGGTCTTCGTTCACGATCACGCGCCCGGCGCGGTCGAGCGGCACGCCGAGGCTCGCGCCCAGCGGCGAGGCGGCGACGCCGGCCGCCCAGACGACGGTGCGCGCGGCAAGGCGGTCGGCGCCCAGCTGCACGCCCCGGGCGTCTATCCCGGTCACGGGCCGGCCAAGCCACACCGTGACGCCGAGGCGCTCCAGATAGCGCCGCGCGCGCTCCGAGAGCCGGGGAGGATAGGTCGGCAGCACCCGGTCGCTTGCCTCGACCAGCACCACGCGCGCGTTGCGCGGATCGAAGCGGCGGAATTCGCCCGGCAGGGTATGGCGCGCGATCTCGGCGAACGCGCCGGCCAGTTCCACCCCGGTCGCGCCGCCGCCGATCACCACGAACGTCAGCCAGGCGGCGCGCCGCGCGGGATCGGTTTCACGCTCGGCGTGCTCGAAGGCGAGCAGCACGCGGCGGCGGATCTCGTAGGCGTCCTCCAGCGTCTTGAGGCTGGGCGCGTGCGCCGCCCACGCATCGTGGCCGAAGTAGCTGTTGGTCGCGCCGGTGGCGACGATCAGGCGGTCGTAGGTGAGCGTCTCGCCGCCGTCGAGCACCACGATGCGGCGCGCGGGATCCACGCGTTCGGCCTCGGCGAGGATGACGGTGGTGTTCTTCTGGCGCGCGAGAATGTGGCGGATCGGCGCGGCGACCGCGGGGGCCGAGAGCGCCGCGGTCGCGACCTGGTACAGCAGCGGCTGGAAAAGGTGGTGATTGGCGCGGTCCACGACGGTCACGCGTACCGGCGCGCGGCCGAGCGCGCGCGCGGCGAAGAGGCCGCCGAAGCCGCAGCCAAGGATCACGACGTGGGGCTCCATGCGGCTATGATAGCCGTCGCATGGATTTCGCTTCCATGATTCCCGTGGGCGCGGCCGGCAGCGCCGAGCTGCTTGTCGCCGAGGAGCACACCGCGCCGCGCGTGGGCAGCGGGCGGGTGCACGTGCTCGCGACACCGGTGATGATCAACCTGATGGAGGCGGCGGCGCTGGACGCCTTCGAACGGTTCCTCCCCGCCGGCTACCAGAGCCTGGGCACGCTGCTGGCGGTCGAGCACGTCGCGGCGACGCCGGTCGGCATGCGCGTGCGCGCGACGGCCACCGTGATCGCGGTGGAGGGACGCACGGTGCGCCTAGCGGTCGAGGCGCGCGACGAGGTCGAGCGCATCGGTGGCGGCGAGCATCGTCGCGTGGTGGTGAACGTGGCGCGCTTCGACGAGCGCGTGGCGCGCAAGCGTGCGCTGTGACGTTGCGGTCCTCGGCGCGCTGCACTGGACGCAGCCGACCGCCGTCGCCGATCCGCAGGCGCTCGCGTCCCTGCGGCTCTTCGAGCGGCTCGGCGGCCGCTTCGTTCAGGACGACGCGGCAACCCTGCAGGACCGGGCGAACGCCGGGTAGCTTGCGAGCGCCGCTGGCCCGGTCGAGGCCGGCGCCGCGCCATGCGGACCTCTGGTTCGCCTTCGGGCATGCGCACCACGGCCTGACGCTCGGGCCGGTGACCGGCCGGCTGATCGCGGAGATGATCACCGGAGAGCCGCTGTTCACCGATCCGGCGCCCTTCCGCGCCGACCGCTTCTGAGTCCGGATCAGTACGGGCGCGCGCCGAAGAGCCACGGGTGCGCCCAGAAGACGAGCGCATAGAGCGCAAGGCCGATCGCCGGCTTCGTCCAGCCGATCTCGGCCAGGACGAGGCGGTTGCGCCCTTGCGCGATGGCGACGAAGGGGATGTGCGAGGTGACGGCGGCGAAGCGCTGCCAGTCGGCGCTCGCCTCTATTGCCTTGCGCGCATCCAACAGCACGCTTCCCAGTCCGGCGAGCATCAGCATCGTACCGAAGAAGATCGTCGCCTTCAGCTCGCCGCGGGCGAGGATGTGCGCGCCGGCCCAGAGCAGGATGCCCCACATCACCGGATGTCGCGTCACGCGCAGGATGCCGCGGGCGGGCTCGGCGCTCTTCAGGAGCCGGTCGGCGCCGACCGCAGTGGGGTTGCGCGCCAGGCCACAGACGATCAGCACGAACGCGAACGGCATCGCGAGCGCCGGCACAAGGCGCAGGCCCGGCCAGAGCGGTTCGGCGGGCGCCCGCGCGTAGGCGACGATCATCCAGCCGAGCGTCGCGAAAGCGGCCGCCGAATAAAGCGCCCGGTAGCCCCGTTCGCCGAGAGAGCGCACCAGCGCGCCGCGCAGCGGCGTGCTGCTCACCAGATGCGCCGCCAGAAACGCGGCGCAGGCGAGGGCGAGGTGGGCGAAAGGGTCCACGGGACCTACGCCAGCGCCTTCGTCACGATCTCGGTCACGTCGCGCGAAAGCCCTTCGGCGTTGCGGATGCGCTCCAGCGCCGCCCGCGCCCTGGCCTGCCGCACGGCGTCGAATTTCCTCCAGCGATCGAAGCCGCGCGCCACGCGTGCCGCGACCTGCGGGTTGATCCGGTCGAGCGCGAGCACCTGCTCGGCGAGGAAGTCGTAGCCGCCGCCGTCGGCGGCGTGAAAGCGCACGTGGTTGGCCGCGAAGGTACGCACCAGCGCATAGACCTTGTTCGGCACCTTGAGGTCGAACGCCTCGTGCGCGCTGAGCGCGCGCACGCGCTCGAGCGTGTCCGGGCGGCGCGACGCCGCCTGCACCGCGAGCCACTTGTCCACCACCAGGGGATCATGCTTCCAGCGGCGGTAGAAGGAATCGAGCGCCTCCTCGCGCTGCGGGGCTCCGGAGTGGGCCAGGAATCCGAGCGCCGCGAGCGACTCGGTCATGTTGTCGGACCGTGCGTATTGCCGATAACAGAGCGCCACGACGTCCTCGGTCTCCAGCTCCATCAGGTAGCCGAGCACGGTATTTCGCAACGCGCGCCTGCCGATCGCAGCCGGCTCCGGCGCATACGGCCCGGGCAACGCCATGGCGTGGTACATATCGAGCAGGGTCTGCTTCAGCGCCTCGGCGAGCGCGCGGCGAAGGCGCTGGCGCGCGGCGTGCAGCGCGTCCGGGTCCACGACCTCGAGCTGCTCGGCGAGGAAGGCCTCCGAAGGCAGCGCGAGCGCCTCGGCGGCGAAGGCGGGATCCGGATCAGCGAGAAGCGAGCGCACCGCCTCGACGAACGCCGCCGACGGCTCGCCGCTGCGCTCGAGAATGATCCGGGTGGCGAGCCGCTGGCCGGCTTCCCAGCGGTTGAACGCGTCGTCGTCCTTCGCCATCAGGTGCAGAAGATCGCGCTCGGAGTACGGGAAGTTCACGATCACTGGCGCGGAGAAGCGGCGCAGGAGCGACGGCACCGGCGGCTCGGGCGCGGCGAACTCGTGCCGTTCCTCGCGGCGGCGCAACTCGATGAGGCGCTCTTCGCCGGCGACCTTCACCGCGAACGGAATGTGAAACGGCGGATCCATGGACTGGCGCACGGCGAGCGTGTAGCGGCCGTCGCGCCATTCGCCGCAGACGTCGAGCACCGGCGTGCCGGCGACGTCGTACCAGCGCATGAACTGCGCGAGGTCCCTGCCGCTCGCGTCGGCCATCGCGCGCACGAAGTCGTCGCAGGTCGCCGCCTGGCCGTCGTGGCGCGAAAGATACAGGCGCATGCCTGCCTGAAACCGCTCCTCGCCGAGCAGCGTGTGCAGCATGCGCACGACCTCGGCGCCTTTCTCGTACACCGTCGCGGTGTAGAAGTTGCGGATCTCCATGTACGACTGCGGCCGCACCGGATGCTTCATCGGCCCGGCGTCCTCGGGGAACTGCGTGGCGCGCAGCGCGCGCACCTCCTGGATGCGCGACACCGCGCGCGAATAGATGTCAGCGCCGTACTCCTGGTCGCGGAACACGGTGAGGCCTTCCTTGAGCGAGAGCTGGAACCAGTCGCGGCAGGTCACGCGGTTGCCGGTCCAGTTGTGGAAGTACTCGTGCGCGACCACCCGGTCTATGGCGACGTAGTCGGCGTCGGTCGCGGTGTCGGGACGCGCGAGCACGTACTTGGCGTTGAAGAGGTTGAGACCCTTGTTCTCCATCGCGCCGGAATTGAAGTCGCTCACCGCGACGATGCGGTACTCGTCGAGGTCGAGCTCCAGCCCGAAGCGCCGCTCGTCCCAGGCGATCGCGCGCTTGAGGCACTGCATCGCCCATCCGGCCTGGTCGAGCCTGCCCGGCTCGACGTACACGTAGAGGCGCTTCTCGCGCCCGGAGCGCGTGACGATGCGGTCCTGCAGGCACTCGAGGTCGGCGGCCACGAGCGCGAAGAGATAGGAGGGCTTCGGAAAGGGGTCGTCGAAGGTCGCCCAGTGGCGGCCATTCGCCTCCTCGCCGGCGGCGACGAGGTTGCCGTTGGAGAGCAGCACCGGGTAGCGCGCGCGGTCGGCCCGCACCGTGGTGCGAAAGCGCGCAAGGTTGTCTGGGCGGTCCACGTACCAGGTGATGCGGCGAAACCCCTCGGCCTCGCACTGCGTGAAGAAGCCGCTTTTCGTGGCGTACAGGCCTTCGAGCTTCGTATTCTTCTGCGGTACGATGCGCGAGACCGTCTCCACGGTGAACGCCTCGGGCACGTCCGGAATCGTCAGCCGCTCGGGCGTGACGCTGTGGGCGACTTCGCGCCCGTCGAGCCTGACCGAGACGAGTTCCAGCTCGTCGCCGTCGAGCTGCAGCGGCGCGCCGGCGGCGTTTGCCGCCGGATTGCGGCGCATCTCCAGTCGCGCCGTGACCAGGGCATCCTCCTCGCCCAGGCTCACGTCGAGCGCGATGCGCTCGACCCGGTAAGGCGGCGGGGCGTAGTCCTTGAGGTAGATCGTCTTCGGGGTCGGTTCACGCATGACCGCGCATGATACCAACCGCGCCCTATGATGACGCCGTGAGGCTGGAAGCTGCAGTGGAGGAGCGTACCCGGCAGGCGATCGCCGCCGGCGTGCTCGCCCCGATCGAGACGGTGGCCGAGATGGTCGCGCAGGACGGCGTGCGCTTCGTCGTGCGGCGAGTCTCCAGCCTCGCGCGCAAGCACGCGGGGCCGCCGACGCCGCTCGTTCCCTGGGACGAGCGGCTGTTCGTGGCCGACGTGCCCCCGGCGCACGCGATGATCCTCAACAAGTTTCCGGTGATCGCTCGCCATGCGCTCGTCGTCACGCGCCGCTTCGTACCTCAGGAAGCCCTGCTCGACGGCGGCGATTTCGCGGCCCTCGCCGCATGCCTCGCCGACTGGGACGCGCTCGCGTTCTACAACGGCGGCCGCGAGGCCGGCGCCAGCCAGCCGCACAAGCACCTGCAGCTCGTGCCGCGGGGGCTGGGCGAGGCGGGCGAGCTGCCGATCGCGCCGCTCCTTGCGCGCGCCGAGGGCGGCACGGTGCCCGGCCTTCGCTTTCCGCACGCGTTCGCGCGTTGCGAGGCCGGCGCGTCAGCCGAGGCGCGCCTGGCGGTCTACCTGCGCCTGCTCGAGGCGATCAGGGTGCGCGAGCTTGCGGGCGGCCTGCAGTCGGCGCCGTACAACCTGCTCGCGACGCGCGAATGGATGCTCGCGGTGCCGCGGGTACGGGAGAAATTCGAAGGCATCTCGGTGAACGCGCTCGGCTTCGCCGGGTCGCTGTTCGTGCGCGACGAGGCCGAGGCCGCGCGCGTGCGCGCAACCGGCCCGATGAACGTGCTCGCCGCGGTGGCGGGCTTTCCGGTGGAGTGAGAGGCGCGATCGGGACATCGCGCGGCGCGATGAGCGGGGCGGCGCGTCCGCTCGATCGCGAGTGATGCGCCAACCACTGGCGAGGTGCCGCTACCTGTTCTTTTCCCGCAGCCTCTTGATCAGGCCCTCGATGCCCGCCTGGCGGAAGATGTTCTCGAACTCGGCGCGGTAGGTGAGCACAAGGCTCACGCCCTCGACGCTCACGTCGTAGATCTTCCAGCCCTCGGGCGTCTTCCTGAGCGCGTACTCGACCGGAACGGGGGGCGCGCCGGGCCTCAAGTAGCGGTTGCGCACGGTAACCTCCGTCGCCCCGGCGGGCATTCGCACCGGCAGCACCTGCATCGCTTGGCCGCGGTAGCGGTCTATCGCGTTCGAGTAGATGCGCACCAGCATCGCGCGGAACTCGGCGACCAGCTGCTCGCGCTGCGCCGGCGTTGCACCCCACCACGCCTTGCCGACGGCGAGCTGCGTCGCCTCGCGGAAGTCCACGTGCGGCAGGATTTTTTCCTCGGCGAGAGCGAGGGCCTTTTTCCGGTCGCCCGCCTGCAGCTCCTTGTCGGTCTTGATCGCATCGAGCACTTCCTCGGTGACCTTGCGCACCAGCTCGTCGGGACCGAGCGCCTGCGCGGCGATTTGTCCCGAAAAGGCGACAAGAAAGGCCACAACCAGGTTCATGACGCCGTGCATGGCTTCAGATTGACCTGCGCCGGAGGCGCGGGTTCCCTGCCGGCCGTGACGCAGTGTGGTTTGTGCGTTCAAGTCGCGCTGACGCTGCGCCGGGCGAGGAACTCGCCGAGAATGCGCCCGGTGTGTCCGCGGCTTGCGGCTGCCTTCTCGGGCGGACCCTGATAGACGATCCGGCCGCCGCCGTCGCCGCCCTCGGGCCCGAGGTCCACGATCCAGTCGGCCTCCGCGATCACGTCGAGGTTGTGCTCGATGACCACGACGGTGTTGCCCGCGTCCACCAGCCGGTGCAGTACCCGGATGAGCTTCTCCACGTCCGCCATGTGCAGGCCCACGGTCGGCTCGTCGAGCACATAGAGCGCGCCCCGCAAAACAGGGTCGGACCCCGTTTTCCTGTCCCGGCGTGCCGGGAGAACGTGGTCTGACCCTGAATTCGTGGCCGTGGCGAGCTCGGTGACGAGCTTGAGGCGCTGTGCCTCGCCACCGGAGAGCGTCGGGCTTTGCTGGCCGAGGGTGAGGTAGCCGAGACCGGTGTCCTGGAGGAGCTTGAGCGCGCGGTGGATCGAGGCGTGCGCGGCGAAGAACTCCACCGCCTCGTCCACGCTCATCGCGAGCACCTCGCCGATCGAGCGCCCGCGCCAGCGCACGGCGAGCGTCTCGGCGCCGAAGCGCGCCCCGCCGCAGGTTTCGCACGCCACGCGTACGTCGGGAAGGAAGGACATCTCGATTTTCCGGATGCCCTGGCCCTCGCACGATTCGCAGCGCCCGCCGCGGGTGTTGAACGAGAAGCGGCTCGGGCCCCAGCCGCGCATGCGCGCCTCGGCGGTGTCGGCGAACAGGCGCCGGATCGAGTCCCAGAATCCGACATAGGTCGCCGGGCACGAGCGCGGCGTCTTGCCGATCGGCGTCTGGTCCACCTCGAGCACCCGGCGCACGAGCTTTGCGCCCTCGACCGCCCTGCAGCCGACCGGGCGCCCGGCGCGCAGGCTCGCATAGAGCACGTCGCGCGCGAGCGTGGATTTGCCCGAGCCGGAGACGCCCGTAATCGCCGTCAGCCGGCCGAGCGGGATGCGCGCGCTCACGTTCTTCAGGTTGTGCAACCGCGCGCCGACGATCTTGAGCGACGGGTGCGCGCGCGAAACCGGACGGCGCGGCTGAATCGGATGCGCGAGCGGCGCGGCGAGAAACCGCCCGGTGACCGAGTCGGGGCAGCGCATCAGGTCGGAGGCGCTGCCGATGGCGATCACGCGCCCGCCGAGTCGCCCGGCGCCCGGTCCGAGGTCAATCACGTGATGCGCGCGGCGGATCGTCTCCTCGTCATGCTCGACCACGACCAGCGTGTTGCCCTTCGCCTCGAGCTTCTCCAGCACGCCGAGAAGGATGCGGTTGTCGCGCGGGTGCAGCCCGATGGTCGGCTCGTCCAGGATGTAGCACACGCCGCGCAGGTTGGAGCCGAGTTGCGCGGCGAGACGGATCCTCTGCGCCTCGCCGCCCGACAGCGTCGGCGCCGAGCGATCGAGCGTCAGGTAGCCCAGTCCGACTTCCACCAGGAAGCCGAGGCGGCTCGTCATCTCCGCGAGGAGGTCGCGCGCGATCTCCGCCTCGCGGCCGCGCAGCTCGGCCGCCGCGAACTCGCGCGCGAGCGCCGCGACCGGCAGCGCGCCGAAGTCGGCGATCGAGCGGCCGCGCCAGCGCACCGCGAGCGCTTCGCGGTTCAGGCGCCGCCCCTCGCACTGTGGACAGGGTTCGTCCAGCTCGAGCCACTCGATCCACGAATCGAGCACGTGATCCTCGGCGCCGGTGCGCGAGCGCGCCTCGTCCCAGCCCACTTCGTCAATGCGCACGCCCGTGCCATAGCAGGCTGGACACCAGCCGAGGCGCGAGTTGTAGGAAAACATGCGCGGATCGGGCTCGGGAAAGCTCCGCCCGCACGAAGGGCAGGCGCGGCGGGTCGAGTACGTCCGGACCTTCGTTCCGGCGAGCACCTGCAGCGTGCCCTTGCCGTGCTCCAGCGCCGCGGCGAGAAGCTGGCGCAGTTCGGGTTCGCCGCGCGCCTCGACGCGCACGCGGCCCACCGGCAGCTCGATCGAGTGCTCGCGGAACCGGTCGAGGCGAGCAAAGGGATCCACCGGAAGGAGCCTGCCGTCCACGCGCAGGCACGCGTAGCCCTTTGCTTTCGCCCAGCGCGCCAGCTCGGTGTACACGCCCTTGCGGTTGACCACCAGCGGCGCGAGCAACGTCACCTCGCGGCCGCGGTACTCCTTCAGGATGCGCGCGAGGATCGCCTCGGCGCTCTGCGGCTCGATCGCCACCTCGCAATCGGGGCAGTGCTGCGTTCCGAGCTTGACGAACAGCAGCCGCAGGAAATGATGGATCTCGGTGAGCGTGCCCACCGTGCTCTTTCTGCCGCCCCGGCTCGAGCGCTGCTCTATCGCCACGGTCGGCGGAATGCCGTGGATCGCGTCCACATCGGGGCGGGCCGACGCCTGCACGAACTGGCGCGCATAGGCGTTCAGCGATTCGAGATAGCGGCGCTGGCCCTCGGAAAAGAGGATGTCGAAGGCGAGGGTGGACTTGCCCGAGCCGGACACGCCGGTGATGACGGTGAAGCGCTCGCGCGGGATCTCGACGTCGAGGTTCTTCAGGTTGTGCTCGCGGGCGTTGTGGATGTGGATCGCCCGCGCGAGGTAGCGGCCCTGCGGCTCGCGCGCGGCAGCGGCGGCGGTGCGATCGGCCACCGCACCGGCGCTCGCGCCCTGCGCCGCGCGCAGGGCTTCGGCGTACTCGCGCAGCGCCCGGCCGGTATGCGAGCCCGGGTGGCGCATCACCTCGGCGGGAGTGCCGCAGCAGACGATCTCGCCGCCGGCCTCGCCGCCCTCGGGTCCGAGGTCAATGATCCAGTCCGCGGCGTGGATGACGTCCAGGTTATGCTCGATGACGATCAGCGAGTGCCCTGCGGCCAGCAGCCGGCGGAACGCGCCGAGCAGTTTCGCGGCATCGTCGAAGTGCAGTCCGGTGGTCGGCTCGTCGAACAGAAAGAGCTTGCGGGAGGCGGCGTCTTGCCCCGATTTCGCCTCGGCAAGGTGGCCGGCGAGCTTCAGGCGCTGGGCTTCGCCGCCCGAGAGCGTCGGCACCGGCTGGCCGAGGCGCAGGTAGTCCAGGCCGACCTCGGCAAGCGGCGCAAGGCGCGCACGAAGCTCGGATTCTCCGTCGAAGAACGCGAGCGCCTCCGAGACCGTCATCTCCAGCACGTCGGCGATGGATTTGCCGCGCACCTTCACTTCCAGGACCTCGGGGCGATAACGCCGGCCGTCGCAGTCGGGGCAGCGCAGGTACACATCCGACAGGAACTGCATCTCGACGTGCTCGAAGCCGTTGCCGCCGCACGAGGGACAGCGGCCGTTCCCCGAGTTGAAGCTGAAGGTGCCGGCGGTGTACCTGCGCGCCCGCGCCTCCGGGGCGGCGGCAAAGAGCGCGCGAATGGCGTCGAAAGCGCCGACATAGCTCGCCGGATTGGAGCGCGCAGTCTTGCCGATCGGCGACTGGTCCACCATGACGGCGTCGGCGATCAGCTCGGCGCCGTGCAGCGCGCGATGGGCCCCAGGCGCCTCGACGGGCTTTCCCTTCGCCTTGCGCAGCGCGCGATAAAGGACGTCCTCGACGAGCGTGGACTTGCCCGAGCCCGACACACCGGTGACGCACACCAGGCGCTCGAGCGGAAAGGCGACGTCGAGATTCTTCAGGTTGTGTGCCGATGCGCCTTCCAGGCGGAGGAAGCGCTCGGGGGGCGGCGCGGCCGCGGGTGCCGCCACCGCGCGCCGGCCGGAGAGATACTCGCCGGTGAGCGTCTGCGCCCGTTGCAGGCCGGCCGGCGTGCCAAAGAAGACGATCTCGCCGCCGCGCTCGCCCGGGCCGGGGCCCATGTCGAGAATGCGGTCGGCGGCGAGCATGATCTGCGGGTCGTGCTCGACCACCACCAGCGAATTGCCGGCGTCGCGCAGCCGCTTCATCACCGCGATGACGCGGCCCATGTCGCGCGGGTGCAGGCCGATGGACGGCTCGTCCAGCACGAACAGCGTGTTGACGAGCGAGGTGCCGAGCGCGGTGGTGAGGTTGATGCGCTGCACCTCGCCGCCGGACAGCGTGCGCGACTGCCGGTCGAGCGTGAGATAGCCCAGTCCGACGTCGCACAGATAGCCGAGCCGCGTGCGGATCTCGCCCAGGAGCAGGTCGGTCGCCTCATCGAGCGGCGCCGGCAGCGCGAGGGACTCGAAGAAGGCGCGCGCCTTCTCGATCGGCATCTGCATCACGTCGTGGATCGAGCGACCCTCGATCCGCCACAGCAGCGCGTCGGGTTTCAGGCGCGTGCCGCCGCAGGCGCGGCACGCGGTGTAGGAGCGGTACTTCGAGAGCAGCACCCGGATGTGCATCTTGTAGGCCTTGCTCTCCAGCCACTTGAAGAAGCGCGCGACGCCGTACCATGTGCCGGGCCACGATTTGCGCCAGCTCACCCAGTCCTGTTCGCCTTCCAGCACCCATTCGCGCTGCTCCGGCGTCAGATCGCGCCACGGCACATCGAGCGGGATCCCGCGCTTTTTCGCGTAGCGCACGAGGTCGTCCTGGCATTCGCGAAAGCTGGGTGTCTGCCACGGTCGCACTGCGCCTTCGCGCAGCGTCTTCGATTCGTCGGGCACCACCAGCCCGTAGTCCACGCCGATCACGCGGCCGAACCCGCGGCAGGTCTCGCAGGCTCCGATCGGCGAGTTGAACGAGAACGCGGCCGGTGTCGGCTCGCCGTAGTGGATGTCGCAGTCCGGACAGTGCAGGTCCGCCGAGAACCGCCACACAAAATCAGGGTCAGACCCTGTTTTTCGCGGGGCATCGCCGGAAATGGGGGTCTGACCCTGTTTCTCGGGGTAGATGTTGACGCGGCCCTGGCCGAAGCGCAGCGCGGATTCCAGCGCCTCGAGCGCGCGCGTGCGCTCGACCGCCGAGACGCGGAAGCGGTCCTGCACCACCTCGATGAGCGTTCTCGAGCGCGAGTGCAGGCGCGTGTAGCCCTGGCGCTCGAGCAGCGCCTCGACCTCTCTTGCCGTGAAGCTCTTCGGGATCGGCACCGGGAAGGTGACCACGAGACGCGGGTCGCCCGCCCGCGCGGCACGGGCCTCGAGCGCGCGATAGATCGAGTCCGGCGTGTCGCGCTCGACCGGTTTGCCGCAACCGCGGCAGAAGAGCCGCGCCGCGCGCGCGTAGAGGAGCTTCAGGTGATCGGCCAGCTCGGTCATCGTGCCGACGGTCGAGCGCGAGGTGCGGACCGGATTGGTCTGATCAATCGCGATCGCGGGTGGCACGCCCTCGATCGCGTCCACCCGGGGTTTGTCCATGCGCTCGAGGAACTGGCGCGCGTACGGGCTGAACGTCTCGACGTAGCGGCGCTGGCCCTCGGCGTACAGGGTGTCGAAGACGAGCGAGGACTTGCCCGAGCCGGAGACGCCGGTGACCACCACCAGCTCGCCGGTCGGGATGTCGAGGCTCAGGTTGCGGAGATTGTTCTGCCGGGCGCCGCGGATGCGGATCGCGTCGGCGGGCGGGGCTTCCAGCTTCACCGGCCCGATTCTACGGCCCGAGCGGGGGCTTGAAACCGCGCCGGGGCGGACCTATTTGACGTGCTGCGAGGGCCTCTGGCCCGGAAGAGAAACCCTTTCTGACTAAGGAGGTGGTTGTATGACCGACATCGTCACTTGGGATCCCTTCCGGATCACCGCCGGTTTTCCCGAAACCGGCCTGAGGAGCCTTTTCGACGAGGACATCTTCGACCTGTTTCCGTCCTTCGTCCGCCCGGCGTTCGCGACGGCGCGTTCTGCGGCGCCGATGGACGTGACGGCGGATGACAACGCCTACCGGGTGTGGGTGAACCTGCCCGGCGCGAGCAAGGACGCGATCCAGGTGAGCATCAACGAGAACAACGTCACGATCAGCGCCGAGATTCCGGTCGAGAAGGCCGCCGGTGGCGAGGATCGCTGGCTGGTGCGCGAACGCGCCTGCGGGCGCGTCAGCCGCACGTTGACGCTGCCCGAGGCCGTGGACGAGGCGTCGGCGGAAGCGAAGTACCGTGACGGCGTGCTGATGCTGACGCTGCCGAAGAAGGTCGCGGCCAAGCGTCTGACGATCCACTGAAGCTGCCGGCCGGGAGGTTCGGCGAAGCGGCGCAATCCGCCGCTTTTTTGTTTTTCAGTCCCCGACCGGTGCGATGCGGTATTCGAGCACGTCCTCGCGCGTGCGCAGCGCCTCGCCCAGGCGGCGCAGATGGTCCAGATCGAGCGTGCGCACCATGGTGCGGTACTCCATCACGTGCTCGTCGCGCCGGTAGCGCTGCGAGACGCTGGAGGCCGAGCAGTCGTAGCCGGCGATCAGCGCGCGCAGCTCCGGCTCCGTGAGCGCGCGCTCGGCCGCGACGCGCACCACGAACTCGACGTAGAGCTCGGTGCGCATCGTGCGCTCGATGTAGCGGAAGGCCGACAGCGCGCCGAGAGTGAGCGCGGTGGTGAGCGCGGCCGGCACATAGAACCCGATGCCGACCAGAATGCCGATGCCGGCGGTGATCCAGATCGAGGCCGCGGTGGTGAGCCCGCGCACCGACAGGCCTTCCTTCATGATCACGCCGGCGCCGAGAAAGCCGATGCCGGTCATGATCCCTTGCGCCATGCGCGTCGGATCGATCGTCACACGCCCGGTGCTGGGCGTGCCGAACCACAGCGCCTCGTAGACGGTGACCAGCATCAGCGCCGAGGAGGCGAGGCAGACCAGGGTGTGGGTGCGAAACCCCGCCGGCCGGCCGCGGTAGCTGCGCTCCAGGCCGACCAGCGCGCCGAAGATCACCGCGACGACCAGCCGCAGCGCGATCTCCAGGTAGTGCGGGTCTATCGGACTCAAGCGCTCACACCCAGACCTGCAGCACGTAGTCGTACGCCGCCTGGGCGTTGGTCATGTCCACGCGCTGCAGCTTGATGCGCAAGCCCTGCTTCGTCCTCTTCAGGTGGTGGCGGTAGGCGCCGGCGAAGTGGCGCACGTCGTCGCGCCGCAGCTCCATCATGTGAAAGCGCGAGCGCACATGAACGTCGGTCGGCGTCGCCCTTTCGATCACCACGTTGGACACCACATGGTTGGTCCCCCACAGCGGCCGCTGCGACCAGGCGTCCGGATGCAGCACCCGCTTCATGCGCACCGTCATCAGGTTGCGGTCCTCGGCGAAGATCGCCGGCATGCCTTCCCAGGTGGTGTGCGACGGGTCGGGCGGCATCCAGTACACGCCGTCGTCGGTGAACAGGTCAATCCACTGCTGCCACTGGCGCGTGTCGAGCAGTTCGGCCTGCCGGTAGAGAAACTGCTCCACCTCGTGCTGCAGCGCCGCGCCGTTTGCGCGCGCCGCGATCGCCTTCGCCGCCGGGGCCTTCTTCTTCGGGGTCACTTTCCTCGCCATCTCACCTCTCCGCGGTCATGTATTGCACCCAGGCCTTCATCTGGTTGCGCATCGGCGCCTCCGACGTGCCCATGTTGGGACCGCTGGAAACGACGCCGTCCTTCTCGATGTCGCGCCCGTAATGCCGGTGAAAGCTCACCCAGTCGCCGCCGTCGGAGGCGAGCCCCTGGTGGCACTTCCAGAAGTTCTCCAGGTCATCGGCGTTCACCATCGTCGAGGGCGAGTTGACGAGGTTGTAGTAGGCGAGCGCGCGCCGGTAGATCGGCTCCGGCGCTCCCTTCAGGCGGAAGTGCCAGATCTCGGTGAGCGTGCGGTCCACGCCGAGCGGGCGCACCGCACGCAACTGCTGCAGTTGCGGCTGCACCGACAGTCCCGGGTAGATGAGGACGTGATGGATGTTGACCGAGAGGATCTCCTCCATGCGCTTCTTTCCATAGGCCTTCTCCATCGCCGCCTCGTAGGCGAGCGTGTCCGGGTCGCGCGGCCGCAGGCCCATGTAGCCGGTGAGGATGCAGTGCCCACCCGGATAGTTGAGCGTCTGGAAGCCGTCCCACTTGTCAATGGTCACCGTCGCGAAGGCCGAAAGCATGTGATAGGAGAGCGGCGCCTTGCCGGTGCGCTTCTCGATCTCCTTCTCGACCTCGTGCGCCGCGCGGCCGGTGGACTGGTGGGTCACCGACGGGTGCAGCGCGTCGAGCTGGTTTTCCAGGAAGATCTTCCAGTTCGAGTGCTGGATCACCCGGAAACAGTTGGGCACGATTTCGACTTCTCCCGCCGGCGCCCGGTCGCACATGTCGTCGAAGGCGATGCGCGACTCGCCGAGAAACTCCTTCAGCGTCGGGCCGTCCTTGGCGAGGCTGGCGAACACGAAGCCGCGGTAGCTCTCGACCCGGGCGGCGCGCTTGACGTTGCAGTCGGGATTGTCCCGGCCGAGGCGCGTGCCGGCGTAGCCGGACTCCATCATCGGGATGTTGCGCAGCCGCCCGTCGTGGTGGAAAGTCCAGGCGTGGTACGAGCAGCGGAAGAACTCTCCGGTGCTGCCGTGCAGATCTCCGCAGAGCATGTTGCCCCGGTGCGGGCAGCGGTTGTAGAGCACGTGCACCCGGCCGTCGGCGCCGCGTACCATCACCATCGGCTGGCGGCCTATCCGCACGGTGGTGTAATCGCCCGGCTTCGGCACCTGCGACTCGTGACCGCAGTAGATCCACACCGTCTCGTGGATGCGCTGCATCTCCAGCTCGAAGATGCGCGGATCCACATAGACTTCCCGGCGCACCCGGTCGGGCTCGACGAACTTCGACAGGTCGGGGATGGCTTCTTGCAGCATGACGACCTCCTTTTTCTCAGGCGGCCCGCTCGCCGGCCGCAAGTCCCTGGTCCAGATTCGCTTTCATGCGCTCGAGCGTCCAGCGCAGCATATCCACCGCGCCCTCGGGCAGGCCTTCGACCGCGGTGCGGTTGATCCGCTCCACCGTCGGCCAGATGCGCGCGAACAGCCGCTCGCCGGCGCCGGTCAGCGCCAGCCGCGTCACCCGCAAGTCCTTCGCGTCCGAAAGGCGTGTCACCCATCCGGCGCGCGCCATGCGGTCCACGGTGCGGGAAAGGGTGGTCCGGTCAATCGTGGCAAGATCCGCCAGCTCGCTCATGGAGCAGCGGCGCCGCGCGTACAGCGAGGCGAGCACCCGCCACTCCGGTACCCGCAGCCCGAAGCCCTTCAGCTCCTGCGCCAGGCGCCGGTCGCGGCTGCCGATCGTCTGCGTCAGCCAGAAGAACGGATGGCGTTCGAGCTCGAAGGCGGGCGATTCATGGCGCGGCATGCCGCGACCTTACCTCGTGTTGCGTGCATTTGCAACTATTCCGGCCGGGCACGCACGGTTGGCGCGCTGCACGGGGGCGACCACTTCGTTTGCGATCGCACCTATCCCGGGCGACGCGGGCCGCGCGCGCGATTGCGAGGCGGCGCGGGTCTGATTTACGATGCGAGCTCGCATCGCCTACTGGAGGAGGAGAACGATGAAACCCGCAGCGTTTGGACGGGGCGTTGTGCTCGCCGCGGCCCTCGTCGCCGGCGCCGCGCAGGCGCAGACGGTGAGAATCGGCGTGGTGCTCACCTACACCGGAGTGGGTGCGGAATTCGCGCAGCAGATTGACCGCGGCATGCAGATGTTCGTGAAGCTCAACCCGGACGCCTTCGGGCCCTGCAAGCCCGAGATCGTGCGCCGCGACGCGAAGAACCCGGGCGGCGCGGACGCGAAGACCGCAGCGCAGGAGCTGATCACGCAGGAAAAAGTGGACATCATCACCGGGGTGATCTATTCGTCGAATGCGATCGCGATGGAGCCGGTGATCACGGCCGCGAAGAAGCCGTTCCTGATCATGAACGCCGGCACCGCCTGGATCACGAATCTGTCGCCGGTGATCGCGCGCGTGTCGTTCTCGATGTGGCACGCCGGACACGCGATGGGCGAGGCGGCGGTGAAGACCCTGAAGGCGAAGACCGCGGTGATCGGCTATACCGACTATCCGCCCGGCAAGGACAGCCTGATTGCGTTCAAGACCGCGTTCGAAAAAGCGGGCGGCAAGGTGGTGGACGAGATCCCGATGGGCGGACCGGGTCAGGTGCCGGACTTCACGCCGTTCTTCCAGCGCGCCAAGGACAAGAAGCCCGACGTGTTCTTCGTGTTCGTACCCTCGGGCGATCACGCCGTCGCGGTGGTGAAGACCTACAACGCGCTCGGCATGCGCCAGGCCGGCATCAAGCTGGTCGGCCCGGGCGACATCACGCCCGATCACAAGCTCCAGGGCATGGGCGACGATGCAGTCGGTATGATCACCATCCACCACTACAATGCCGACCTCGACAACCCGACGAACCGGCGCTTCGTCGAGGCGTGGCGCAAGGAGTGGGGCCCGAACGCCATCCCGGACTTCATGGCGGTGCAGGGCTACGACGGCATGGCGGCGATCGCGCACGCCGCGCGCGTCAACAAGTGCAAGCTCGACGCCGACAATTTCATCGCGGCGTTGAAGGGCTGGAAGTTCGACAGCCCGCGCGGCCCGATCATGATCGATCCCTCGACGCGCGACATCGTGATGAACGAGTACCTGAGCGAGGTGGTCAAGGCGGGCGGGCGGCTGATGCAGAAAAACGTCGCCGTGATTCCGCAGGTGAAGGACATGTGCAAGGAACTCAAGCTGGACCGCTGCGGCAAGTGAGCCGCTAGCGGCCGGTATCCACCGCCGCCCCTCGGTGACACTGGCGGGCGGCGGTTTTCATTCATGGACGTCGCGGGCGTACTTCTCGGCGGCTTCGCCGCCGGCATGGTGCTGTTCATCGTCTCGGTGGGCCTGTCGGTCACGATGGGTCTGATGGGCTTTGTCAATCTCGCCCACGGCGGCTTCGCCATGCTGGGCGGCTACGCCATGGTGCTCGCCATGAAGCACTGGGGGCTCGGATTCCTTTCCGCGCTCGCGCTCGCTTTCGTCGCCGTGGCGCTGCTCGCCGTGCTGCTGGAGCGCATGCTCTACGCGCGCCTGTACCGCGCCGGCGAACTGGACCAGGTGCTGTTCACGATCGGCCTGGTCTTCATCATGATCTCGGCGATCACCCTCGGCGTCGGTCCCGAGACGCAGACGCTGCGCCTTCCGGACTGGATGCGCGGCGAAACCGACCTCGGCTTCATCCGCTACCGCACCTACAGCCTGACGGTGATCGTCGCCGGTGTCGCGCTGGCGATCGCGCTCTGGCTCGGTTTCGAGCGCACCCGGTTCGGCGCGCGCATCCGCGCGGCGGTGGACAACCGCCGCATGGCCGCCTCGCTCGGCGTGGACGTCGGGCGCCTCTTCACCGTCACCTTCGCGATCGGCAGCGGCCTTGCCGCGGTGGGCGGAGGGCTGGGCGCCGAGATCCTCGGTCTCGACCCGAATTACCCGCTGCGCTACCTCGCGTACTTCCTGATCGTGGTCGCCGTCGGCGGGCTCGGGCGCGTCACCGGGGTGTTCTTCGCCGCGCTCCTGATCGGCGTTCTCGATTTCGTGCTCAAGATCCACTTTCCCAAGGGCGGGACGATGTTCATTTACGCGCTCACGCTCGTTCTCCTGCTCGCGCGGCCGCAGGGGCTGTTCGGGAGGAAAGGCGGGTGAACCCGGTGCTCCCGGCCGCGCAGGAGTTCGCCCGTCGCCACCGGCTGCGCTGGTGGGAGGCGCTGCCGTGGCTGGCCGCGCTTGGCGCGTTCTTCGCCTTCCCGAACTACCTCTCGTTCGGCACGCAGGTGCTGATCACGGTGCTGTTCGCGCTCTCGCTCGACCTGGTGCTCGGCTATGCCGGCATCGTCACGCTCGGGCACGCGGCGTTCTTCGGCGCCGGCGCCTACACCGTGGGCATGCTCGCCGCGCACGCCGGCTGGAACGAGCCGCTCTCGGGTCTTGCCGCGGCGGCGGCGGTCGCGGCGGCGATCGGGTTCCTGAGCGGGCTGGTGGTGCTGCGCACCCACGGCCTGACGCTGCTGATGCTCACGCTGTGCACCATGGCGCTGCTCGAACAGGCGGCGAACATGGGCGCGGCCTGGACCGGCGGCTTCGACGGCATCCCCGGACTCAGCTTCCGCAAGATCCTCGGGCTGTTCGACTTCGACGTGCTCTACTTCCGCTCGCAGTATCTGTACGTGCTGGCGGTGCTGTTCGCCTGCTTCGTGTTCGTGCGCACGCTGGTGTATTCGGCCTTCGGCCAGAGCCTGACCGGCGTGCGCGAAAACGTGCTGCGCATGCACGCCGTGGGCGCGCCGGTGCGCGCGCGCCTGGTCATCGCCTACACGATTTCGGCGGCGCTCGCCGGGCTCGCGGGCGGTCTGTTCACCCAGGCGACCGGCTACGTCAATCTCGCGGTGCTCGGCCTCGACCGTGCCGCCGGCGTGATGATCGTGCTCATTCTCGGCGGCTACGGGCGGCTGTACGGCGCGTTCGTCGGCGCGGTGGCGTACCTGATGCTCGAGCACCAGCTCGCGAAGGCCTATCCCACCGCCTGGCAGCTCGGCGTCGGCGTGTTGCTGGTGCTCGTCGCGCTGTATGCGCGAAACGGCATCCTCGGGCTCGTCGAGCCGCTGCGGCGCCGGGGCGCGGCGATGCGCGGGAGGCCGACATGAGCGGCGCCGCGCCGATGCTGGAGACGCGCGGTCTGTGCAAGAACTTCGGCGCGCTGGAAGTCGCGCGCGAGATCGACTTCCGCCTCGAGCGCGGCGCGCGCCACGCGCTGATCGGACCGAACGGCGCCGGCAAGACCACGTTCGTGAACCTGCTCACCGGCGTGCTTGCGCCTTCGCGCGGGCAGGTGCTGCTGGAGGGCGAGGACGTCACCCGGCTCGCGCAGGCGAAGCGCGTCAAGCGCGGCATCGCGCGCACCTTCCAGATCTCGCAGCTCTTCCGCGGTCTGACGGTGTTCGAGAACGTCTGCATCGCGGTCGCCGAGCGCATGGGGGTCGGCGGTGCGATGCTCAGGCCCGCGGGGGCGCACGAGGCGGTGATCGCCGAAGCCACGCGCCTCGTCGAAATGGTGAAGCTCGCCGAGGACGCCGGGCGGCGCGTCGCCGAGCTGCCCTATGGGCGCCAGCGGCTGGTGGAGATCGCGATCGCGCTCGGCCTGGCTCCGCGCGTGCTGCTGCTCGATGAGCCGGCCGCCGGCATCCCGAGCGCCGAGAGCCACATCCTCCTCGATGCGATCGCCTCGCTGCCGGAGGACATCGCCGTGCTCATCATCGAGCACGACATGGATCTCGTGTTCCGCTTCGCGCGCCGCATCACGGTGATGGTGAGCGGGGCGGTGTACGCCGAGGGCACTCCGGCCGAGATCGCCGCCAACCGCGACGTGCGCGCGGTGTACCTCGGGAGCGCTCTCGATGGCTGAGGCGCTGCGGCTCAAGGGCGTCGGCGCCGGCTACGGCGAGACGCACGTGCTCGAGCAGGTGGATCTCGCGCTGGCCGCGGGCGAAAGCCTCTCGATCATCGGCCGCAACGGCGTCGGCAAGTCCACGCTGCTAGAGACGATCATGGGACACACGACGTTGCACGCGGGGGAAATCCGGCTCGAGGGCCGGCGCATCGAGCGCGCCGCGCCGCACGAGCGCGCGCGCCTGGGGCTGGGGTACGTGCCGCAGGAGCGCGAGATCTTTCCCTCGCTCACCGTGCGCGAGAACCTGGAGATCTGCGCGCGGCCGGGACACTGGGACGCGGCGCGCGTCTTCGAGCTGTTTCCGAACCTGAAGGCCAGGCTCGGCAACGCCGGCACCCAGCTCTCCGGCGGCGAGCAACAGATGCTCGCCATCGCCCGCGCGCTGATGACCAACCCGTCGGTGCTGCTCATGGACGAGCCGACCGAGGGCTTGGCGCCGGTGATCGTGCAGGCGCTCGCCGACGTGCTCGCGCGGCTGCGCGCCGCCGGCGGCCTGTCCATCGTGCTGGTGGAGCAGAACAGCCGCGTCGCGCTCGGATTCTCGGAGCGCACGGTGGTCATGGACCGCGGCCGGATCGTCTACGACGGCGAGTCCGAGCGCCTGCGGCGCGACCCGGAGTTCCTCGCCAAGCTGGTCGCGGCGGAGTAGAGCCCGCGGCGGGTTCGGCGGGCGCGAAAGCGCCACCGTCGCCCGAAGGACGGGTCACGCGCCTTCAGGTTCGATCCCCGTCGAGACGGTTCGCCCGGATGTGTCGCACGCTGCGATCGCCCTCGAACCGGCGGCACCGGAAGCCGGTGAGCCGCCAAGCGGGCAGCGGGGCGGCGTTGTGGACGACGGCGCCGCCGATCGGTCTGCAGGCGGGCACGGGCGAGGCGGTTCTTGCGGCATTTTTCCGCATGGCGGATTCAACCTTTTTCACCGACGCGCGTTGCACAGACGGTGTAAGTGAAAACCAGCGACCTCGATCGCCCGAACCGCCATGACCCTGTTGCGCCGCCTGTTCCGCTTCCTCGACCGCCGCCGGGGCGCGCGGGCGATGACCGGCTACGGACCGGAAGTGCTGTTCGCGGGTTGGGTGGACATTCCGGCCGCCTTGCAGCGCGTCATGTCTCGCCGTCCATGATCCGCGCCAGCGCCGCCCGCATGCGGGCGTAGTGCGAGCCTTCCCAGTACACCCGGTCGCAGCGCGCGCAGTGCATGAAGTGCTCGCGCGAGGCCGCCACCGCCGCCGGCAGACGGTCCAGCACAGCGGCCTTGGGCACCGGTTTCAGCGCGACGTTGCAGGCGAGGCACAGCGTGAACGGGCGGGCGCAGGCGGCCAGGCCGAAGCGCTCGACCACTTCGCGCAGTTGTGCCTCCGGCTTGCGCGCGTGCACGTAGCAGCCGCGGGCGATCTCGCGGCACTTGAGCAGCTCCCGGTCGCGGGTGAGCACGATGCGGCGCTCCTTCCACGCCAGCCGGCGGATCGTCGCGTCGGAGATCTGCGGCTCGTGCACGGTGTCGAACCCGAGCATGCGCAGAAAGCGCGCCAGGCCGCCCAAGTGCGCGTCGGCGACGAACTCGGGGCGCCCCGGTTCGGCGGGTGCCGGGCGCGCGGGCCAGGGATAGACCTCGACGGCGTCGCCCTCCCGCACGATGCGCGAGAGCGTGGCGCGCTCGCCGTTCACCAAGACGAGCGCCACCTCGGTATGCGGCACGCCGAGCGCCTCGATCGCGTTCTTGAGCGTCGCCGCCCGGGCGCAAGCGTAGGCGAAGGCGACCCCACGGCGCTCGCGCGGAAGGAAATGCTCGAGCTCGCCGTGAAACCGGAACCGCGCCGTCGCCATGCGGACGAATCTAACCCTTTCGCACTGCGGCGTCGTACGAGTGCCGCGTCACCCGGCGGACACAGGAGTCCGGCGCCGCCCCGGGCCGAATCCGCCCGAATTTCGCGGCCTTGGCCGTGGGAGAGTGGATAATCGCGGCCTCATGCCTGCGCGCCTGCCGGTCTTCCTGCTGGGTTTTTGCCTTGCCGCGGCCGCCGCCTGCGCGGCACCGACGTATCGGAGCGAGGAGCACCGCTTCACGGTCGCGATCGTCGTCAGCGGGCTGGCGCATCCGTGGTCGGTTGCGTTCCTGCCCGACGGCCGCATGCTCATCACCGAGCGCGCCGGCCGGATGCGCGTCGTCGCCAGCGGCAGGCTCGAGCCGGAGCCGGTGTCCGGACTGCCGCCGGTGGCGGCGTACGGACAGGGCGGGCTGATGGACGTGGCGCTGCATCCGGACTTCGCCCGGAACTCCCTCGTGTACTGGTCGTTCGCCGCGCGCGGTGCCGACGGCGTCGGCACCGAGGTCGCGCGGGGTCGGCTGGCGGGCAACCGCATCGAGGGCGCCGAAGTGATCTTCCGGCAAAGCCCGAAGGGCCACACCGGACGGCACTTCGGCTCGCGGCTGGTGTTCGACCGCGCGGGTTACCTCTACATCACGCTCGGCGATCGCGGCGAGATGGAGCGGGCGCAGAAGCCCGACGACCACGCCGGCTCGGTCATCCGGCTGCACGACGACGGCCGGGTGCCGAAGGACAACCCGTTCGTCGGCCGGCCCGGCTGGAAGCCGGAAAAATACACGCTCGGAAACCGCAACATCCAGGGCGCGGCGCTGCACCCGGTGACCGGGCTGCTGTGGACGCACGAGCACGGCCCGCAGGGCGGCGACGAGGTGAACATCATCCGCGCCGGCGTCAACTACGGCTGGCCGGTGATCACCTACGGCGTGCAGTACGGCACCGGCACGAAGATCGGCGAAGGCACGCACAAGCCGGGAATGGCGCAGCCGCTCCATTACTGGGTGCCCTCGATCGCACCCTCGGGGATGGCGTTCTACACCGGCGAGCGGTTCCCGCGCTGGCAGGGCGACCTGTTCGTCGGCTCGCTCAAGGATCAGATGCTGGTGCGCCTGCGGCTCGACGGCGAGAAGGTGGTGCGCGAGGAGCGGCTGCTGCGCGGCGTGCTCGGGCGCATCCGCGACGTGCGCAACGGCCCCGACGGTTTTCTGTATCTCCTCACCGATGAGCCGAACGGCGTGCTCGCGCGCTTGGAGCCCGCGCCGGGCTGACCCGCGGGTACGACCGATCAACCTGGATCCTGCGGGAATCTACCGTTCCAGGGAGGTCACCTGTGAAGGGCGATGTCCCGTAGCGTGTTGAACGAAGCGCGCTGGTGGCTTCGGATTTGCATGTTACGCGAGCTTGCGTGCGCTTTTCACTGAGCGGGCGCGGTAGTGCCGGTCGGGCGCTGCGCAGAGTTTCGGCATGTCACGCATTCGGCGCACGCACCGAAAGCCGCCGCTTGCCTGAACAAGCGCGGCGCCGACCCAGCGCAGCAGCATCTGGCCGTTGCGCCGGCGCTTGACGTTGCGCGTGGGGTGGGCGACTGCGCCGTTCGGGTTCTCTATAGGATGGGTGCTGCGGAGCGTTAGCTACATCGCACCGTCGATGCCCAGGCGCGGCACGGGGAGTGTTTCTTCCAGCCCTTCGCGCAGCGAGCCGGCGGTGCCGGGATGCTGGCGCTCGAGCGAGCGCGCCAGGCGCTTCAGTAGCTTGAACGCGAGCGCCGGATCGCGGCTCATCCAGGCGTCGTTGATGGCTCTGCGCACGCTCGCGTGCACGTGATCGGGCAAATGCTCGATGACGCTTCTGAGTACCATATGCAGGCAAAAGGAGCCGCCAGCTTCAACTCATCCGTTCAACAAATTCCGGGACATCCCCCAACAGGCTCGCCATCAGCCATTTCGTGCCGCGCAATTGGCTGAGGAGCGCGGCCACCTCTTCCTCGGTGAGCACGACCGGCAGGCGCACAGGGCGCTTCGCACGCGTCATGCCGTCCAGCCACGGG
>JBFMFX010000012.1:0-107399 GCA_040752005.1 Pseudomonadota bacterium
CTCGATGCCCTGCCCTGGAGTCTTTGACCGCCAGCAGCCGGCCTGGCGCGAGGCGGTGCTGCCGCGCGGCCTGCCGCGGGTGGCCATCGAGGCGGGCGCCTCCGATTACTGGCGCAAGTACGTCGGCCTGGACGGCGCCGTCGTGGGCCTGGACCGCTACGGCGAATCCGCCCCCGCCGCCGAACTCTTCAAACACTTCGGCTTTACGCCGGAGCGCGTCGCAGACGTCGTAAGGAGCGTGATCCGATGACCATCAAAGTCGCCATCAACGGGTTCGGCCGCATCGGCCGCAACATTCTTCGCGCCTTCTACGAGAGCGGGAAGAAGCACGACCTCGCCTTCGTCGCCGTCAACGATCTCGGTGACGCGAAGACCAACGCCCATCTGCTCAAGTACGACACCGCGCACGGGCGCTTCCGCGGCACGGTGGCGGTGGACGGCGAGGACCTGGTGGTGAACGGCGACCGCATCCGCGTGGTGGCCGAGCGCGATCCCGCGAAACTGCCGTGGAAGGCGCTCGGCGTAGACGTGGTGCACGAGTGCACCGGGCTCTTCACCAGCAAGGCGAAGGCCGCGGCGCATCTGGCCGCCGGCGCGCGCAAGGTGATCATTTCCGCGCCCGGCGGCAAGGACGTGGATCGCACCGTGGTCTACGGAGTCAACCACCGGGAACTGAAGGCCGCCGATGCCGTGATCTCGAACGCCTCGTGCACCACCAACTGTCTCGCGCCGCTGGTGAAGGCGCTCGACGACCGCATCGGCGTGGTCTGCGGCCTGATGGTCACGGTCCACGCCTACACCAACGACCAGGTGCTCACCGACGTCTATCACTCCGACCTCCGGCGCGCGCGCTCGGCGAGCATGAACATGATCCCCACCAAGACCGGGGCGGCGGCGGCGGTGGGCCTGGTGCTGCCGCATCTGAACGGCAAGCTCGACGGCTACGCGATCCGCGTGCCGACGATCAACGTCTCGATCGTGGACCTCACGTTCGTCGCGAAGAAGCCGACCACGGTCGAGGAAGTGAACGCCGCGGTGCGGCAGGCGTCCGAAACCGACCTGAAGGGGATTCTCGAGTACAGCACCGAGCCGCTGGTGTCCTCCGACTTCAACCACAACCCGGCCAGCTCCATCTTCGACGCGACGCTGACCAAGGTCTCCGGCGGCACGCTCGTCAAGGTCTCGAGCTGGTATGACAACGAATGGGGCTTTTCCAACCGGATGCTGGACGTCACGGTGGCGCTGATGGAGGCGAAGTGAAGCATGCGCTCGGGGCGCGCCCCATTCGTTGCGGCGCACGCTCACGTTTGCGGAGCCAACGTGAAGCCCGCGCAGCGGGCGGGCGTGCGCCACAACGGGCCGGGGGCTTTTCCAACCGGATGCTGGATGTCACGGTGGCGCTGAGGGAGGCGAGGTAGTTCGCATGCGCTTCAAGCGGCTCGCCGACCTTGACGTGCGCGGAAAGCGCGTCTTCATCCGCGCCGATCTGAACGTGCCGCAGGACGAATCCGGACGCATCACCGACGACACGCGCATCCGGGCATCGGTTCCCTGCATCCGCATGGCGCTCGAAAAAGGCGCCGCGGTGATGGTCACCTCGCACCTCGGGCGGCCGAAGGAAGGGGTGTTCGATCCGAAGGATTCCCTGGCCCCGGTCGCCAGGCGCCTTGCGGAGCTGCTCGGCCGCGAAGTGCCGCTGGTGCGCGACTGGGTGGACGGGGTGAAGGTCGCCCCGGGCGAAGTGGTGCTGCTGGAAAACTGCCGCTTCAACGTCGGCGAAAAGGCCGACGACGAGGCGCTGGCGAGGAAAATCGCCGCGCTCGCCGACGTGTACGTGAACGACGCCTTCGGCACCGCGCACCGGGCGGAGGCGACCACCCACGGGGTGGCGCGGTTTGCGCCGATCGTCTGCGCCGGGCCGCTCATGGCCGCCGAGCTCGATGCCCTGTCGCGGGCACTCGCTCACCCGAAGCGGCCGCTGCTCGCCATCGTCGGCGGCGCGAAGGTCTCCACGAAGCTCACCCTGCTGCAGTCGCTCGCGCGCAAGGTGGACCGCCTGATCGTCGGCGGCGGGATACTGAACACGTTCCTGCTCGCGCAGGGTCTTCCGGTCGGCAAGTCGCTCGCCGAAGCGGCCCTCGCCGAAGAGGCGAAGAAGGTGATGGCGGTGACCGAAGTACCGATGCCGGAGGACGTCGTCGTGGCCCCGGAGATGTCGGCGCGCGCGCGGGCGCACGTGACCGACGTGCGGGGTGTCGCGGCGGATGATCTGATCCTCGACATCGGCCCGAAGAGTGCGGCCAGGCTCGCGGCGATGCTCGGCGAAGCCGGAACGATCGTCTGGAACGGGCCGGTGGGCGTGTTCGAGATAAACCAGTTCGCCAGCGGCACGGAGACGATCGCGCGCGCGATCGCCGCTTCGCCGGCGTTCTCCATCGCCGGCGGCGGCGACACGATCGCGGCGATCCACAAGTTCGGGATCGCGGATCGGATCGGCTACATTTCGACGGCCGGCGGGGCGTTCCTCGAGTTCCTCGAAGGAAAGACGCTTCCGGCCGTCGCGGCGCTCGAAGCACGCGCCGAGCGCTGAGCCCGGCGGCGCCGCGCGCGCTGGCGCGGCAGGGCTCAGAGCTTCGCGCGCAGCGCCTGGGGCAGCGCGGCGATCTCCTGCGGCACCTCGACCGCGGGGCGATCCGCGCCGGCGAGCGCGGCGAGCGTGCGCATCACCACGCCTTCCTGCGGCGAGGTGACGCCGTAGAAGACGGGCGTCGCGCCCCGAAATACCGCCAACGTCGGAAAGCTCTCGACCTCGATGTCGCCGAGGAATTCGGCGTCGTCTTCGACGTCGAGCCAGACGAACCGGGCACCGGCATTCGCTCTCGCCAGACGCTCGAAGGTGTCGCGGAACTCGCTGCAGGTCCGGCACCAGGCGGCGCACAGGCAGGCAACGAGCAGCTCGGAGGCATTTCCGCTTTCGTTCATAAGCCAATGATACACTTGAGAAAATGCTCCGCAGCACAAAGATCGTCGCGACGCTGGGGCCTGCGTCCTCCGACCCCGCCATCCTCGAGCGCATGGTGCGCGCCGGCGTGGACGTCGTGCGGCTCAACTTCTCGCACGGCAGCGCCGAAGACCACCTCGCGCGCGCCGAGCTGGTGAAGGAAATCTCGCGCAAGCTCGGCCGCGCGGTGGCCATCATGTGCGATCTGCAGGGGCCGAAGATCCGCATCGGCAGGTTCAAGGACGGCAGCGTCACGCTGAGCAAAGGCGAGCGTTTCGTGCTCGATGCGACCTGCGAGCTGGGCGACGCAACGCGCGTCGGGCTCGACTACAAGGACCTGCCGCGCGACGTCGAGCCGGGGGCGGTGCTGCTGCTCGACGACGGCCGCATCGTGCTCGAAGTCGTCGCGGTGCGCGGCCCGGAGATTCACACCCTCGTGCGCCACGGCGGCGTGCTCTCCGACCACAAGGGGATCAACCGGCAGGGCGGGGGGCTGTCGGCGGCGGCGCTCACGCCCAAGGACATCGAGGACATCCGCACCGCGGTGAAGATGCAGGCCGATTACCTCGCGGTGTCGTTCCCCAAATCGGGCGCCGACCTGTACATGGCGCGCGAGCTGATGCGTGCCGCCGGCGGCAAGGCGTTCCTGATCGCCAAGATCGAACGCGCCGAGGCGGTGAAGGAGGACGCGCTGCGCGACATCATGCGCGAGTGCGAGGGCATCATGGTCGCGCGCGGCGACCTGGCGGTGGAAGTCGGCGACGCCTCGGTGCCGGCGTTGCAGAAGAAGATGATCCGCATGGCGCGCGAGGCGAACAAGATCACGATCACCGCCACCCAGATGATGGAATCCATGGTGTCGAGCCCGGTGCCGACGCGCGCCGAGGTGTCGGACGTCGCCAACGCCGTGCTCGACGGCACGGATGCGGTGATGCTCTCGGCCGAGACGGCAAGCGGCAAGTATCCGGTCGAGGTGATCGAGGCGATGGACCGCATCTGCATCGAGGCCGAGCAGACGGTGCCGGTCAATCTCGATCAGGATTTTCTCAACCGGGTGTTCACCCGGGTGGACCAGGCGATCGCGATGGCGGCGCTGTTCACCGCCTACCACATGAAGGCGCGGGCGATCGCCACGCTCACCGAATCGGGCGCGACGGCGCTCTGGATGAGCCGGCTCAACTGCGGCGTGCCGATCTACGCGCTCACCTCGCAGACGGCGACGCGCTACCGCTGCGCGCTGTTTCGCGACGTCTATCCCCTGATGGTGAAATACGTGGGCCACGACCGCGAGGAGCTGCTCGCGGAGGCCGAGAAGGTGCTGGTCGAGAAAGGCGTGGTGAAGGAAGGCGACCTGATCGTGCTCACCATCGGCGAGCCGATCGGCAAGAGTGGAGGGACGAACACCATGAAGATCGTCCGCGTCGGGGAGCATCGCAGGCCATGAGCGCGATCACGCCGGGCGTGCCGGAGCACGCGGGCCTGCCGCCGCTCGCGTCGCGCTTTGTCGAGGTGGCGCGGCTGCCGTGGCAGCAGACGAGGTTTCCGGGCGTGGAAGCGAAGATCCTCCTCGTGGACCGCGAGACGGGGCTGCTCACCGCGCTCATGCGCATGGCGCCGGGGGCGAAGCTGCCGGACCACGAACATGTCCTCATCGAGCAGACCTACGTGCTCGCAGGCAGCCTCGTGTGCGGCGAGGGCGAGTGTCGCGCGGGCGATTTCGTCTGGCGCCCGGCGGGCAGCCGGCACGAGGCCTGGGGCGGGCCGGCCGGCGGCACGATGCTCGCGATCTTCCAGATCCCGAACCGCTTCTTCGAGGCTGACGGCCGCGAGACCGACCTGCTCGGCGAGGACTGGGAAAAAGCCTGGGGCCGGGCGCTCTTCAGGTAATCAACGGATCCCGAGGTACAGATCGCGGCCCCGGACGAGGGCGCGGCTCTTGCCGTCGGCGATGTTGCGCTTGGGCATCCAGAAGCCGCAGTCCGGATGCACGTACTTCACGCGCCCGCGGCCGAGCAGCTTCTCGGCGCGCTCGATCGCGCGCGCCACGGCGTCCGGCGATTCGATCTCGGTGCGCTTGATGTCCACCACGCCGAGCCCGAAGCCGATGTCGCGCCGCAGGTCCCTGAACACCGCGAGCTCTTCCGGCGGCCGGTGCGCGCATTCCATCACGATGTGGTCGGCTTCGAGCGCGTTCAGATAATCCAGGAGCTTCGCCCAGGTGCCCTTCTGCACCGTCTGTCCGCCGTAGTTGCCGAAGCACAGGTGCACCGCCGCTTTCGCCTTTTTCGGCACCGCGCGCGGCACCTTGTTGATCGCGGCGACGGCCCATTTCCACTCCCCGGGATGGCCGGGGAGGTTCGCCTCGTCCAGTTGCACGACATCCGCGTCCAGCCGTTTCACCTGCTCGGCGAGCACCTGCGCGATCGCGTGCGCGAGCTTCGCCGGATCCCGGTAGTAGCGGTCATGCAGCGTCTTCGCCAGCATGTGCGGGCCGGTGACGGTGAACTTGAACGGGCGCGCGGCGAGCGCCCGCGCGCGCGCAGGCGACCGGAAGATTGAGCGTACCGGCGCCGACCGGCCCGATCACCACGCCCGGCGGCCGCGCGCGAAAGCGCATCCCGGCGGAGCCGGGATGCGGATACGAACCGACGACGGTAGTCAGGATGCGGGGCGCGGCCATGGCGACCGATTATAATTCACCGGATGGTTAACACGGCGCTGCCGGCTGCTTTCCGCGACGTCGAGGAGCTGGAGGAGTTCATGACGCGGCCGTCAGCGGTGCTCACCGCCGGCCCGGCGCGAATGGCCGACAACTTTCCGGTCGAGCTGCCGCATCCGCGCACCCTCGACATGAAGACGCACGAGGCGTTCGGCGAATACACCCGGCGCATCTATCGCCTGCTGGGGATGGAGTAGTCGTGAAGCGTGCGAACCTTCGCCGCAATTCGGAACGAAGCCGCGAGCGCATCCTGCGCGCCGCGACCGAGGAATTCGCGCGCCACGGACTGGGCGGGGCGCGGGTGGAGCGCATCGCCGCGCGCGCCGGCGCCAACAAGCGCATGCTTTACTACTACTTCGGCAACAAGGACGACCTTTTTCTGGCGGTGCTGGAGGCGGCCTACGCCCGCATCCGCAACGCGGAAAAAGCACTGCGGCTGGAGGACGTCGAGCCCGAGGAGGCGATCCGGCGGCTGATCGCGTTCACCTGGAACTACTACCTGGAGCACCCGGAATTCCTCACCCTGCTCAACAGCGAGAACCTGCATCGCGGGCGGCACGTGCGGCGCTCGCGCCGCGTGGCGCAGATGCATTCTCCCTTCGTCGCCACGATCCGCGAGGTGCTCGAGCGCGGCGCGCGCGCGGGCCGGTTCCGCGGCGGTGTGGACCCGGTGCAGCTCTACATTTCGATCGCCGGCCTCGGCTACTTTTATCTCTCCAACCGCTACACGCTGTCGGCCATCTTCCAGCGTGACCTGATGTCGGCGCGCCAGCGCGCGGCGCGCCTCAGGCACATGACCGAGCTGGTGCTCGGGTACCTGAGGGCCTAGGCCGATGCGCATCGCACTGTGCAACGAGGTGATCGCGCCGATGCCGTTTCCGCGGCAGTGCGAGTACGCCGCCAAGCTCGGCTACGACGGACTGGAGATCGCTCCGTACACGCTGTCGGACGAGCCGCATCGCATGGGCGCGGCGCAGATCGCCGCGGCGCGCGCGGCCGCCGAGGACGCCGGCATCGCGATCACTGGCCTGCACTGGCTGCTGGTGAAACCGGCCGGCCTTTCCATTTCCACGCGCGACGAGGCGGTGCGCAAGAAGACCCTGGAGGTGATGTTCGCGCTGGTGGATCAGTGCGCCGAGCTGGGTGGGCGCTACCTCGTGCATGGCTCGCCGCACCAGCGCCGGGTGGACCCGGGCGACACGCGCAAGGCGGCGCTCGCGCGCGCGACGGAGTGCTTCGCGCGCGTGGCCGAGCGCGCCGAGCGCGCGGGCGTCATCTATTGCATCGAGCCGCTGTCGGCCGAGCACACCCCGCTCATCAACACGCTGGAAGAGGCGGTCGCGATCGTCGAGGCGATCGGCAGCCGGGCGGTGCGCACCATGCTCGATTGCAGCGCGGCCGCGCGGATGGAAACCGCGCCGCTGCCGGCGCTGGTGGACCGCTGGCTGCCGCGCGGCATGATCGCGCACGTGCAGGTGAACGACCGCAACCGGCGCGGCCCCGGGCAGGGCGAGCAGCGCTTTGCGCCGCTTCTTGCGGCGCTGGTGCGCCACGGCTACGCGGGCGACATCGCGGTCGAGCCCTTCGACTACGTGCCCGACGGCCCCGGCTCGGCGGCGCGCGCGATCGGCTATCTCCGCGGCATTCTCGAGGCGCTGCAGGCGAAGTGAGCCGATCGCCTGCGCCCCGCTTTTCGCTGCGCGCGGTCGAGCTCTGCGAGCGCGACGTGCACCTGCGGATGCCTTTCCGGTTCGGGGTGGTCACGCTGACCGCGGCGCCGCAGGCGTTCGTGCGGGTGCGCATCCGCGTCGAGGACGGTACGGCTGCCGGCCGCGAGGCCGAAGGGGCGGCGGCCGAGCTCATGGCGCCCAAGTGGTTCGACAAGAACCCGGCGCTCACCAACGAGGAAAATTTCGAGCAGCTGCGGTGCTCGATCGCGGCGGCGCGCGAGGCGTACCTCGCCGGCGGCGCGAATACCGCGTGGGGCCATTTTCTTGCGCACCGGCGCGACGGGCTGGTGGCCGGTTTCGGGCCGGCGCTCGTCGAGCGCGCCGCGCTCGACGCCCTGTGCCGCGCGCTCGGGATCTCGTTCTACACCGCGGTGCGGAGCAACGCGATCGGCGCCGGGGTCTTCGAAGGCATGGACCTCGCCGCGTTCTTCGCGCGGCTTGCGCCGGCACCGAGGATCGCCGCGCGCCACACCGTGGGGCTGGTGGATCCGCTTACCGCCGCCGATTTGAAGGAGAGAGTCGGCGATGGGCTGCCGGAGACGCTGGAGGAGGTCGTCGAGCGCTATGGCAACCGCCACTTCAAGCTCAAGGTAGCGGGTGACCCCAAGGCCGACGTCGAGCGGCTGGTACGCATCGCGGCGGTGCTCGACCGCATCGCCGGGCCGTACTACGCCACGCTCGACGGCAACGAGCAGTACGGAGACATGGCGGGCATCGCGGAACTCTGGCGCCGCATGAAGGCGGAGCCGCGGCTTGCGCGCCTGGTCGCGAGCATCCTGTTCATCGAGCAGCCGGTCGTGCGCGCGCGAGCGCTCGCCGAGCCGGTGTCGGGAGTCGAACGGCCGGTGATCATTGACGAGTCGGACGACTCGCTGGATGCGTTCGTGCAGGCCCGCTCGCTCGGCTACCGCGGCGTATCCTCCAAGACCTGCAAGGGCATCTACCGGTCGCTCGTCAACGCCGCCCGGTGCGCCGCGTGGAACGCCGAGGCGGGCGAGGCGCGCTACTTCCTGTCGGCCGAGGACCTCACCGTCCAGCCGGGGCTCGCGCTGCAGCAGGACCTCGCGCTCGTTTCGCTGCTGGGGATTTCGCACGTCGAGCGCAACGGCCACCATTACGTGAACGGCATGGCGGGACTGCCCGCGGCCGAGCAGCAGGCGTTTCTCGCCGCGCATCCGGATCTCTACGAGCGCAGCGCCGGCGCGGTGCGCGCGCGAATCGAGGACGGCATGCTCGCGCTCGGCTCGCTCGACTGCCCCGGCTACGCGAGCCGCGCAAATCCCGACTGGGGTTCGATGAGGAGAATCGTGCAATGAGAAAACGCCTGACGCTCGCCCTGTTCTGTCTTGCGGCGATCGCCCCGGTGGCGATCGCGCAGACGTTTCCGTCGCGGCCGGTGACGCTGATCGTCACGTTTCCGGCGGGCGGACCGACCGACCTTGCCGGCCGCGCGCTCGCGGAGGCGACCTCCAAGTATCTCGGCCAGCCGGTGGTGGTCGAGAACCGGCCGGGGGCGACCGGCACGCTCGGGGCAGCGGCGCTTGTCAACGCGCGGCCCGACGGCTACACCCTCAGCATGATCCCGGTGACGGTGTTCCGGCTGCCGCACATGGAAAACGTCGCCTTCGATCCTGTCAAGGACATCCGCTACGTGATCGGCGTCTCCGGCTACGTGTTCGCCGTGGTGGTGCGCGCGGACGCGCCCTGGAAGACGATGGCCGATCTTGTCGCCTACGCGAAGGCGAATCCGGAGCGCATCAACTACGGCTCGCACGGCATCGGCAGCACCGTCCACCTCGCGATGGAGGAGCTGTCCGCGGCGCAGGGCGTGAAGCTCACGCACGTTCCCTACAAGGGCAGCGCCGACATGATGACGGCGCTTCTGGGCGGCCACATCCACGTCGCGGTGGATTCGACCGGAGCGGTGCCGCACGTCTCGGCGGGCAAAGCCCGGGTGCTCGCGGTGTTCACCGAAAAGCGCGTGCCGTTCTGGCCGGACGTGCCGACGCTCGCGGAGCTCGGCTACGGCATCGTTTCGACCAGCCCCTACGGCATCGGCGCTCCGGCGGCGACGCCGCCCGAGGTGGTGAAAATCCTGCACGATGCCTTCAAGAAGGGACTGGAGGACCCGATCCACCTGAAGACGCTGGAGAAGTTCAACCAGCCTCTCTGGTACAAGTCGAGCGAGCAATACGCGCAGTGGGCGCGCGAGCAGTTCGAGCGCGAGCGGCGCCTCGTCGAGCGGCTGGGCCTGTCGAAAAGGAAGTGAGCCCGCAATGAGCGAAAGACGAATCGGCATCATCCTGCACGGCGTCACCGGGCGCATGGGAATGAACCAGCACCTGGTGCGCTCGATCCTCGCCATCCGTGCGCAGGGCGGAGTGGCCCTGAAGGACGGCACGCGCCTCATGCCCGATCCGCTGCTCGCCGGCCGCGACCCGGGCAAGCTCCAGGCGCTCGCCAAGGAGCACGGCATCGAGCGCTGGACGACGGACCTCGACCGCTCGCTCGAATCGAAGGATGACACCGTGCTCTTCGACGCCGCCTCGACGCAACTGCGACCGAAGCTGCTCGCGAAAGCGATCGCGGCGAAAAAGCACGTTTACTGCGAAAAGCCGGTGGCCACCTCGCTCGGTGAGGCCCTCGCCCTCGTGCGCGCGGCGAAGAGGGCGCGCGTCAAGCACGGTGTGGTGCAGGACAAACTGTGGCTGCCCGGACTGCTCAAGCTCGCGCGGCTGCGCGACGAGGGGTTTTTCGGCCGCATCCTCTCGGTGCGCGGCGAGTTCGGATACTGGGTCTTCGAGGGCGATCCGGCGCGCGGCCAGCCGCCGGCACAGCGCCCGTCGTGGAACTACCGCAAGGAGGACGGCGGCGGCATCATCCTCGACATGCTCTGCCACTGGCGCTATGTGCTCGACAACCTGTTCGGAGAGGTAAAGGCGCTCGTGTGCCGCGGCGCGACACACATTCCCTGGCGCTGGGACGAGAAAGGCAGGAAATACCGCGCCACCGCCGACGACGCGGCTTACGCCACGTTCGAGCTGGCGGGCGGGGTGATCGCGCAGTTCAACTCCTCCTGGTGCGTTCGCGTGCGCCGCGACGACCTGCTCACGCTGCAGGTGGACGGAACGCTCGGCAGCGCGGTCGCCGGCCTGCGGGACTGCCGCGTGCAGTCGTATGCCGAGACGCCCCGGCCGGTGTGGAACCCGGACATCCCGCAGCCGATCAACTTCTACGAGGGCTGGCGCGAGGTGCCGGGGGACGATTACGACAACGCTTTCAAGGCGCAGTGGGAGCTGTTCCTTCGCCACGTCGCAGGCGAAGCGCCGTTTCGCTGGAACCTCCTGGAGGGCGCCAAGGGCGTGCAGCTTGCGGAGCTCGGCCTGAAGAGCTGGAAGCTCGGCAAGTGGCTGCCGGTGCCGAGGCTGAAAGCATGAGGCGCGATGCCGTTCTGACGATCCGCCTTCCGGCCGCCGACGGCCGGATGGCCGAGTTTGCGGTGCACGAGCCGCGGCGCTTCGACAAGCCCGCGCGGCCGTTCACGCGCGTCGCGTTCGCGGCAGCGCATGTGGTCGCCGATCCGCTCTCGACGAAAGAGCCGTGGCTGGAGCCCGCGCTCGACTGGGAGGCGACGCTCGCCTACCGCCGGCACCTGTGGTCGTGGGGGCTCGGCGTCGCCGAGGCGATGGATACCGCGCAGCGCGGCATGGGCCTTGACTGGCCCGCCTCGCTCGAGCTGATCGCGCGCTCGCTCGCGGAGGCGAACGGCGCTGCCGGCGCGCGCATCGCCTGCGGCGCGGGCACCGATCACCTCGCGCCCGGCGTGCACCCGATCGAGCGCATCCTTGCCGCCTACGAAGAGCAATGCGAGGCGATCGAGCGGCTCGGCGGCCGGATCATCCTGATGGCGAGCCGGGCGCTCGCCGCCGCGGCGCGCTCGCCCGACGATTACGCGCGCATGTACGACCGCATCCTCGCGAGGGTGCGCGAGCCGGTGATCATCCACTGGCTGGGCGAGATGTTCGACCCGGCGCTCGCCGGCTACTGGGGCGCGGCCGAGCACTCCGCGGCGATGGAGATCTGCGCCGACATCATCCGGCGCAACGCGGCCAAGGTGGACGGGATCAAGATCTCGCTGCTCGACAAGGACAAAGGAGATCGCCATGCGCCGGCGCCTGCCCGCGGGCGTTCGCATGTACACCGGCGACGACTTCAACTTCGCCGAGCTGATCGAGGGCGACGGCGAGGGGCATTCGGATGCGCTGCTCGGCATCTTCGACGCGATCGCGCCGGTCGCCTCGGCCGCGCTCTCGGCGCTTGCGGCGAACGACCGGGCGACCTATCACGACATTCTCGCGCCGACGGTGCCGCTTTCGCGCCACGTCTTTCGCGCGCCGACGCGCTTTTACAAGACGGGCATCGTGTTCCTCGCCTGGCTGAACGGGCACCAGGAGCACTTCGTCATGGTCGGCGGGCAGCAGAGCGCGCGCCACGGCATCCGCGGCATCGCGCCCTGGCGCGACAAGCTGGCGGAAATGGGCCTTGCGAAGGCGGCCCGGGCGATTCGCGCGCACGGTCTCGTCGTCACCGGCCTTTGCCGCGGCGGCTTCTTCACCGCGCGCGATTGGCTCTCGGACAACCGGCGCGCGATCGAGGAGGCGCACGAACTGGCGGCGCGCTGCCTGGTGATGGTGGTGGGCGGGCTGCCGGAAGGTTCCAAGGACCTCGCGCGCGCGCGCGAGCGGGTGCGCGAGTGCCTCGCGCTGCTGCTTCCCGAGGCGCGCGCGGCGGGCGTGCCGCTCGCCATCGAGCCGCTGCACCCGATGCAGGCGCCCGACCGCGCCTGCGTCAACACGCTCGAGCAGGCGCTCGATCTGTGCGAGGAGCTGGGCGAGGGCGTCGGCGTCGCGGTGGACGTCTCTCACGTCTGGTGGGACCCGAAGCTCGCCGGGCAGATCGCGCGCGCGGGCAGGCGGCGCCTTCTCGCCTACCACCTCTGCGACTGGCTGGTGCCGACGCGCGACACGCTCAACGACCGCGGCATGATGGGCGACGGCGTCATAGATCTGCCGCGCATCCGCGGCTGGATAGAAGCGGCCGGTTACGACGGCTTTCACGAGGTGGAGATCTTTTCCGGGCGCGACTGGTGGCGGCGCGATCCGGACGAGGTGCTTGCGGTCATGAAGGAACGGCACCTGCGCTGCTGCTAGTGGTGTACCCTAAAGGGACTTTCATCGCGGGAGAGGAGGCTACGCCATGAAACGTTCCGTCGCGCTGCTGGGGTCCGCGCTTCTGCTTCTTTCGCTCGGGCTCGCGCCCGTTCCCGTTGCGGCGCAGCAACCGATCGTCATCCGGCTCGGCCACGTCGCCTTCCCGGGCTCGCTCTTCGACATCGTGAGCAACCGCTTCGCCAAGGAAGTCAACGACGCGCTCAAGGGCCGCGTCGAGGTGCGCGTGTTCCACTCCAGCCAGCTCGGCACCGACGAGCAGATGATCAAGGGCATCCGGGTCGGCGCCCCCGAAATGCAGATTCCCTCGACCATCATGAGCACGGTGGACCAGCGCTACGGCGTGTTCGAGATGCCGTACCTGATCGTGAGCCGCGCGCACATGAAGAAGGTGGCCGAGAACCGCGAGGTGCAGAAGCTCCTTTTCGATCCGCTGCCCGCGCGCGGCATCCGGGTGCTCGGGGTCTGGGAGAACGGCTTTCGCCACATCACCAACAACGTGCGCCCGATCGTGCGCCCGGAGGACCTGAAGGGCGTGAAACTGCGCGTGCCGGGCGGGGTCTGGCGCGTGAAGATGTTCCAGGCCTACGGCGCGAACCCCTCGCCGATGCCCTTCGCCGAGGTGTACTCGGCGCTGCAGTCCGGGGTCATGGACGGGCAGGAGAACCCGTTCCCGCAGATCTGGTCGGCGAAGTTCCACGAGGTGCAGAAGTTCCTCTCGCTCACCGGCCACGTGTACACGCCGGCCTACCTGATCGTCGGCGAGGACTTCTGGAAGAAGCTGCCGGCCGACGCGCAGCAGACCATCGCCCGAATCGCCTGGGCGATGGGCGATGTCGCGCGCGCCGAGGGCGAGCGGCTCGACCGCGAGCTGCAGGACAAGCTCGCGCCGCCGATGCGCGCAAACGAGGTGGACAAGGAGGCCTTCATCAAGGCCTCGGCGGCGATCTACGAGGAGTTCGGCAAGCAGGTCCCGGGCGGGGCCGAGCTGGTCAAGCTGATCCAGTCGCTGCGCTGATGCCGCAGCTGCTCGGGCGGCTCGTCGCCCTCGTCGAGTGGTGGGCCGTCGCGCTGCTCGCGGCGATGGCGGCGCTCGTCTGCCTCGGGGTGTTTTTCCGCTACGCCCTCGATTCGGCGCTGTCCTGGTACGACGAGTTCGCCTCGTATCTGCTCGTCTGGCTCACCTTCTTCGGCGCCGTGGTCGCTTCCTACCACCGGCGCCACATCGGCTTCGAGACGGTCGTCGAGCGGCTGCCCGCGGCGGCGCGGCGCGCCACCGAACTGCTGGCCGAGGTCGCCGTGCTCGTCTTTCACGGCGTCGTGCTCTACTACGGCTGGGATCTCGCGGCGAAGATGGCCGACGAGACCGCGGTCTCGCTGCCGTGGGTAAGAATGGGCTGGGTATTCGCGGCGATCCCCCTCGCCGGCGGCCTGATGCTGCTCGTGAGCCTGGCGCGCCTTGCGGCGCTCGTCTCGGCGCGGCGCGAGGCGTAGGAGGACTGCGCCGTGGAATGGCTGATTCTCGCGCTGATCGTCCTGCTCACGCTGATCAACGTTCCGATCGGCTTCGCGCTCTCGCTCGCCACCATCGCCGCGGTGCTGTGGAAGGGGACCGCGCCGCTCAGCATCGTGCCGCTCAACCTCTTCTCGGGCGCCTCCAGCTTTCCGCTGCTGGCGATCCCGCTCTTCATCCTCGCCGGCGGACTGATGGAGACTTCCGGCATCTCGCAGCGGCTCGTGAACCTCGCCAACAGCCTCGTCGGCTTCGTGCGCGGGGGCCTGGCGATGGTGACCGTGGTCGCGACCATGATCCAGAGCGAGATCTCCGGCTCCTCGGTCGCCGACGCCGCCGCGATCGGCAAGGTGGTGATCCCGGCGATGGAAAAGCGCGGCTACCCGCGGGCGCTCTCGGCGGGGATCGTCTCCAACGCCGCCTCGGCGGCGATCCTCATCCCGCCCTCGATCCCGATGATCATTTATGCCTGGATGGCCGAGGTGTCGGTGGCGAAGCTGTTCTTCGCTGGATTCCTGCCGGGTTTCATCGCCTGCGCCTCGATGATGGCACTGTGCTACTGGTACGCGCGGCGCCTCAACCTGCCGGTCGAGCGGCGTTTCTCGGTGCGCGCCGTTGGCCGCTCGACGCTGGAGGCGTTCTGGGCGCTCTTCATCCCGGTGGTGATCTGGGTGGGGATCCTCGGCGGCATCGCCACCGCGACCGAGGTGGCGGGGCTCGCCGTTCTGGCCGCGCTCGTGATCGGCGTGGCGATCTATCGCGAGCTGACCGGCCGCCAGGTGCTGCAGATCCTGCGCGAGTCGGCCGGCCAGACCGCCGCCGTGATGCTGATCGTCGCCTCCTCGGCGGTGCTCGGCTGGTTCCTCACCAGCGAGCAGGTGCCGCAGAAGTTCGCGCGGCTGATCCTGGAGACGACCTCGAACAAATACCTGATCCTTCTCTTTCTCAACCTGTTCCTCTTCGTCGCCGGGATGTTCCTGCATTCGGCGGCGGCGATCATCCTCATCGTGCCGATCGTCCTGCCGCTGGTGCGCGCGATCGGAGTGGACCCGATCCACTTCGGCATCATCGTCACCATCAACCTCGGCGTCGGGCAGCAGACGCCGCCGGTGGCCACCGTGCTTTTCACCACTGCCGCCATCGCCCGCCTGCCGTTCTGGGACGTGTTCCGCGTGAGCTGGCCGTTCACGGTGGTCCTGGCGCTAGTGACGCTGCTGGTGACCTACGTTCCCTGGATCAGCCTCGGGCCGGTGTCCTGGATCCACTGGTAGGCGGTGCGGAACTCGCCGCGGGGCCGCTCGGCGGCGAGCGCGCGCAGGGTGAGGAGCACCGGTTCGGCCTCGTCGGTGAGGTGGATGCGCCGCACCCGCCGGTCGCGCTCGTCATGCCGCCGTCGCACCCAGCCTTTCGCTTCCAGCCGGTCGAGCGGCCGCCCGAGCGCGGGCTTTTCGATCTCCCGCGTCTCGCCAGCTCGGTCTGCGTCGTACCGCTGCGCCGGAACAGATGCGTCGGCACCCACTACCGGGCGCGCGCGAGGCCCAGGTGCCGGATGCGGCGGTCTTACGCCGTGCGCAGCCGCCGCGCGACGTCGCTCACCCGGAAGCCGGAGTTGCGCGACAGGTCCTCGCGAAGCGTGCGGCCATGGCAGTTGTGCGCGTTGCCGTGAGCGAGGCAAGCGGTCCGGCGGCGCGAGCGGGTATGATGCCGCGCGAGAAAAAATAGGAGCGAGCGATGCGCGGCGCGGTATTTCTCGGCAACCGGCGGATCGAGGTCCGCAGCTTTCCCGACCCGGTGCCCGGCCCAGGCGAGGTGGTGATCCGGATGAAGGCGTCGGGGCTCTGCGGCTCGGACCTCAAGTTCTACCGCTCGCCGCCGGGCGAGGCGCAGAAGGCGCTCGGCCTGGGCGGCGACGCCGAGCCCTTCATCGCCGGGCACGAGCCCTGCGGGGTGGTGGAAGCGCGCGGGCCCGGCGTCTCCGAGCGCGAGGCGCCGATCGGGCAGCGGGTCATGAACCACCACTATGCCGGCTGCGGCGCCTGCGGCCATTGCCGCACCGGCTGGTCGCAGCTCTGCCGCGGCGGCATCACCGTCTACGGGGTCACCGCGAACGGCGGGCACGCCGAGTACCTGAAGGTTCCGGCGAGGACGCTGGTGCCGCTGCCCGACGAGCTCACGTTCTCCGAGGGCGCGGCGGTGTCCTGCGGGACCGGCACCGCGTTCGCGGCGCTGCGCCGGATGCAGCTGGCGGGCGGTCAGACGCTGGCGGTGTTCGGCCAGGGACCGGTGGGACTTTCGGCGACGCTGATCGGCGCGAAGATGGGCGCGCGCGTCATCGCGGTGGAAACCCGCGCCGAGCGTCTTGCGCTCGCCGGGCAGTTCGGCGCCGAGACGCTCCTGGACGCCTCCCGGAACGATCCGGTCGCGGCGCTCAGGGATCTCACGCGCGGCGAGGGCGTGGATCTGGCGCTCGACTGCACCGGCGACGCCCGCGCGCGCCTTGCCGCGGTGCGCGCGGCGAAGACCTGGGGCATCGTCTGCTTCGTCGGCGAAGGCGGCGAGGTGACGCTGGACGTTTCGCGCGATCTGCTGCGAAAGCAGCTCACGCTGATCGGCTCCTGGACCTTCAGCGCGAACGGGCAGGCCGAGTGCGCGCGCTTCGTCGCCGACAATCGCATCCGGCTCGACCGCATCTTCACGCACCGCTGGCGGCTGGACGAGGCCGAGGAGGCCTACCGCGTGTTTGACACGCAGGCGACTGGCAAGGCGGTGATCGAGTTTCCATGACCGTGACGCTCACCGGCCGCGCGGCGTTTCTGCGTATCCTCGCCGAAGAAGGCGTCTCGTATCTCTTCGGCAATCCGGGCACGACGGAACTACCGATCATGGAAGCGCTGCCGGGGGAGCCGGGGATCCGCTTCGTGCTCGGGCTGCAGGAGGCGGTGGTGCTCGGCATGGCCGACGGCTACGCGCGCGCCTGCGGGCGCCTGGCGGCCGCCAACGTGCACGTCGCCCCGGGCCTGGGCAACGCCATGGGTGCGCTCTACAACGCGCGTTTTTCCGGCTCGCCCGTGATCGTCAGCGCCGGCCAGCAGGAGCAGGGTCACGGCCTGCGCGAGCCGTTGCTCTACGCGCCGCTGGTCGAGCTGGCGCAGCCGCTCGTGAAGTGGGCAGTCGAGGTCACCCGCGCCGAGGACCTGCCGCTCGTGCTCCGGCGCGCGGCGAAGGTGGCGACGACGCCGCCCGCCGGTCCGGTGTTTCTTTCGCTTCCGGGCGACGTGCTGGAGGCCGAGGCCGAGATGACGCTCGGGCGGCCGACGCGGGTGGATGCGCGCGTGCGGCCCTCCGAGCGCGCGATCGAATCGCTCGCCGCGCGCCTCGCCGCCGCGCGCAATCCGGCGATCCTCGCCGGGCGCGAGCTCGCCGAGCGCGATGCCTGGAGCGAGGCGGCCGAACTCGCCGAACTGCTCGGCGCGGCGGTGTTCGGCGAGACCGTTCCCTACTGCGCGCCGTTTCCGAGCGAGCACCGCGCCTACATGGGCGCGCTGACGCGAAACCAGCGGGCGGTGCGCGAGACGCTCGCGCCGCACGACCTGCTCGTGTGTCTCGGCGCCGACCTGCTGCGCATGTCGGTGCACAGCGTCGTGGATCCGATGCCCGAGGGCTTGCCGGTCGTGCACGTGAGCGAGCGCGACTGGGAGCTCGGCAAGAACCACCCGGCGGAGATCGCAATCCGCGCCGACGTGAAGGAGACGCTCGCCGCGCTTCTGCCCCGCGTGCGCGAGCGGGCGGACCGCGATGCCGCGGGACGCCGCCTTGCGGCGCTCGCGAGCCGGAACTGGTCGGCAAAGCGCGAGCAGGCGAGGCTGGCGGCGCTGGAGGCCGCCGAGGAGCGGCCGGTGGATCCGCGCCATCTCATGCTGCGCTTCGTCGAATCGCTGCCGAAGGACGCGGTGGTGCTCGACGAGGCGCTCACTTCATCGCTGACGTTGCCGGCGCTGCTGCCGCTGCGCGAACGCAGCAGCTATTTCGGCCTGGCGAGCGGGGGGCTCGGCTTTGCGCTCCCCGGGGCGGTGGGCGCAAGCCTCGCGCTCCCCGACCGTCCGGTGATCGCGCTGGTGGGCGACGGCGCCGCGATGTACGGCATTCAGGCGCTTTGGACGGCGGCGCACCTGAAGCTTCCGATCACCTACGTCATCGCCAACAACCGCAGCTACCGCATCCTCAAGGAGCGGCTCGTCTCGATGCGCGGCAGCGACCGTTTCGTGGGCATGGACCTGCGCGATCCGGAAATAGACTTCGTGCAGCTCGCCGCCTCGATGGGCGTGCCCGCGCGGCGCGTGACCGATCCGCAGGACGTGGCGCCGGCGCTGCGCGAGGCGTTCGCCGCCGGCAGCCCGCGCCTGGTGGACGTGCGCGTCGCCGACGGATTCGGCGGCTGAGGCTGCCGCCCGGGTCAGACCCGGTTTTTCTCAGTCCTCTGCCTGCTCTGCCGGCTTGTGCGCCGCGGCGAGCTTTTGCTGCAGCGCCGGGGGCGCGACTTCGTAGTGGCTGAATTCCAGCGTGTAGGAGCCGTGACCGGCGGTGAGCGATTTCAGCCGCGCCGGGAAATGCTCCAGCTCCGAGAGCGGCGCCTGGGCGCTGATCTGCACGGTGCCCGGACGCGGCGAGTCGGTGCCCTTGACGTGGCCGCGGTGGGCCGAGAGTTCTCCGACGATGTCGCCCATCGCGGATTCGGGGGCGACGATCTCGATGTTGACGATCGGCTCGAGCACGATCGGCCGCGCCTTGGAGAGCGCGTCCAGAAACGCCTTGCGGCCGGCCTGCATGAAGGCGATGTCCTTGGAGTCCACCGGATGGCTCTTGCCGTCGTACACGATGACGCGCAGGTCCTCGATCGGAAAGCCGGCCACATACCCGGACTCGAGCACCGAGCGCACGCCCTTTTCCACCGACGGGATGAACTGGCCGGGGATCGCGCCGCCCTTCACCTGGTCCACGAACTCGAAGCCGGCGCCGCGGGGCAGCGGCTCGACGCGCAGGAAGACCTCGCCGAACTGGCCGGCGCCGCCGGTCTGCTTCTTGTGCCGGTTGTGGCCTTCGGCGCGCGCGGCGATGGTCTCGCGGTACGGGATCGAGGGCGGGCGCGTCTCCAGCTCCAGCTTGTACTGCGAGGACATCTTGGCGAGCATCACCTTGAGGTGCATCTCGCCGAGCCCGCGCATCACCGTCTCGTTGGCGTGCGCGTTGTGCTCCAGGCGGAAGCAGGGGTCCTCGGCCGCGAGCTTGTGCAGCACGTCGGAGACCTTCTGCTCGTCGCCGCGTTTCTTCGGTCGCACGGCGAGACCGAACACCGAGGTCGGCAGCTCCAGCGGCCGCGCGTGCAGGTGCGCGTCCTCGGCCGAGTCGTGCAGGACGTGGTCGAACTCGATCTCGTCCACCTTGGCGATCGCGGCGATGTCGCCGGGCAGCGCCTCGTGCACTTCCGTCTGCTGCTTGCCGCGCAGCATGTAGAGGTGTCCGGCCTTGATCGGCTTCCTGCCCTCGCCGATGTAGAGCTGCGTGCCGGCGGTGATGCGGCCCTGGTGCACGCGAAAGACCGCGACGCGCCCGATGTAGGGGTCAATCTCGATCTTGAACACGTGCGCGAGCGCATGGCGCCCCGGATCGGGCACAGGCTGGAACTCGACCGGCTCGCCGCCGCCGGCCGGCGCTGAAACGTACATCGGCGGATTGCCCTCGGTCGGGTTGGGCAGCAGCTTCACGATCACGTCGAGAAGCTCGGCGATGCCGGCGCCGGACTTCGCCGAGGTGAAGACCACGGGGATCAGGTGCCCCTCGCGCAGCGCGCGCTCGAGCGGCTCGTGCAGCTCCTCGGGCGAGACCTCGCCCTTTTCGAGGTAGAGCTCCATCAGCTTCTCGTCCACCTCGACCACCTGCTCGACCAGCCGCTTGTGCGCCTCCTCGACCGAGGAAAAATCGGCATCGCCCGAAGGCGCGAAGAAGCAGTCCGAGACGCGGCTGCGGTTGGCGGCCGGAAGGTTGAGCGGCAGGCATTCTTTTCCGAACGCGGACTGGATTTCGGCGAGCAGCGCCGCGAGGTCCACGTTGTCGGCGTCCATCTTGTTGACGATGACGATGCGGTCCAGGCCGCGCCTGGCCGCCCACTGCATGAAGCGCGTGGTCATCATCTCGATGCCGTTCTGCGCGTTGATGACGACCGCGGCCGTTTCCACCGCCGCCAGGGCGGGAAGCGCGTGGCCGACGAAATCCGGGTAGCCGGGCGTGTCCAGGAGATGCACGCGCGTGCCGTTCGCGTTGAAGGTCGCGACCGCGAGCTTGAGGGAGTGCTGGAACTCCTTTTCGAGCGGCGTGTAGTCGCAGACGGTAGTGCCGCGCTCGACGCTGCCCGGAGCGGGGATCGCTCCCGCTTTCGCGAGCAGCGCCTCGGCCAGCGTGGTCTTGCCGGCACCCGCTTGGCCGACGAGCGCGATCGTCCTGATGTTCCTGAGGGAATTCTGAGCCACCGGGCCTCCTCTCCGGGCGGGACGCCCGATTTATAGCAGCAACCCGGTACGGCGGGAAAGACTCCCCGGCCGCGGCGACCGGCGCGGGCCGGCTACTTCTTTTCTTCCTTCTGCAGCAGCTCGGCGCGCTTCTTCAGAGTGTCTTCGAGCTTGGACTTGGGCACGAGCAGCACGTATTGCGACAGCCGCTTCTCGCGCGCGAGCCGCTCCTCGAGCTTCTTGAGCCGCTCGGCGAATTCCTTGTCGCGGCGCTCGCGCTCCTCGGCTTTCTCATCCTTCTCCGGCGTGCGCTCCCTGATGAGCGTGCCGCCCACGGTGAAGGCGACGTAATGATTCTCGCCTTCGAGCCGCCCGACCCGGATCGAGTAGGCAAGGCCGTCGAAGGTGCTCGCGTCAATCAGCGTCGGCTGGTCGAGGCCGGTGTTCGCCGCGTCCTTCGGGGCGACGTCGGCGAGATCGAGCAGGCTGAGCGAATACGAGGCCGAATTCGCCCGTGTGGCGTCGAGCTTCTCGCCCGCTTTCAAAGGCGTGAGCTTCCAGTCGGAGTTGTCCGCCGCGCGCTCGATCTTCCAGGCGTCGCCGTCCGGATGGCGCACTTCCAGAGCCTTCACCTTCTCCACCTGGAACGACCGCCGGTCGATCCATTCGCTCGTCTTCGAGGTGGCCTGCGCGAGCGGATCGGGAACGAGATAGGCCGTCTTCGGGTCCTCCGGCAGCAGCACGAACCACCCGTCGGCCTGCGCCTTTTCCGGATCGTCGGGCTCCTTCTTGAAGTGCTTCTTGCCGATCACCAGCGTCGCCAGCGGCTTGCCGTCGGCGCCCCGGAACTCGACCCGCGTGCCCTTGTCGTCGAGCGCGAGCCGCGCGCGGTCCTTCTCGGGCAGGGGCTCCGCCTGGCCGACCTTCAGCTCGATCGCCTTGACCACGAACTCGCGCACCCTGTCGAGATCGGCCGGAAAGCCGTCGCGCTCGGCGATCGTCCAGCCCTCGTCCTTGCGCTCCAGTGTGATCGCACCGGCCGCGTCGCGGATGGCGATGGCGGCGACCTCGGCCGCCTTCAGGCCCTTCAAGAGCGGCTGGCCGAGCGCCGCCGCCCCCCCGGGGCGCTCGCCGCCGCCGCGCTGCAGCACCAGCAGCGCGCCGCCGCCCACCACGACGAGCAGCGCGACCAGGATCGCCGCGATGCGTGCGTTCATGCGGGCAGCGCCTCCGGCAGCGGCCTCGGCGCGCGCCGCGCGCGGCGCACGAGCGCGATTACGATGCCGGCGAGCGTGACCAGGACCGGCATCAGCGCGATGTTCGCCACCTTGGTCCAGAACACGAGGCTTTCCGCGTCGCGGCGCAGGTTCTTGCGCAGTTCCTTCAGCTCGAGCTGGGTCTGCGCCGCCTTCTTGCGCAGGTTCTCCAGCTCCGCCTGCTGCTCGGGCGAAAGGATCTGCGCGCTCTTCGCCGCCGCGCCGCGCGCTTTCTGCAGTTCGTTCAGGCGCTCGATCGTCTTCTGGCGCTCGTCCTCCAGCGCCTTGAGGCGCCCGAAATACTGCTTCTGCGCCTCCGCTTCCATCTGCCTGACCACCGTCAGCGGCCGGAATGCCGCGGCGCGGCTCTGCAGCGAGATCAGGGCGTCGCCGGCGGCCGCCTGCTCGACGAGGGCGAGCGCGAACGCGAGATTGCCGTTCGAGGGGACGATGATCTTGCGGCCGAACACTTCTTGCACATCCACCGCCGCGCCGTCATGGAGCATGTCCACGTCGCCGACCACCACCACGGTGTTCTCCGCCGCGCCCTGCGCCAGGTGCGCCTCGGCCGCCGCGGGGGCTTTCTTCGCGTCTTTCGCTGCGGCCTCGGCCTTTGGCCTGCCCTCGGGGAACGCCGACTTAAAGCGGCCGATGATGCGCAGCGCGAGCGGCCGCTCCTTGTTGTCCGGCACGAAGCCCTTCATCGCCGCCTCGCCGGAGACGGTCGCCACCACGGTGTCCACCAGCATCGAGTTGGGCGAGCTCTTCACGAGTTCGGTCACCTTCAGGCCCTCGACCGGCTTGACCTCGAAGGCGCCGCCGAAGGCGTACAGCAGCGTCTCGATCTGGCTGGTGGCGATGTCGTCGCGATTGAACGCCGTGCGGTTGAGCGTGAGCACGGTGGGCGTGTAGCGCGTGCCCTGGCCGGAGGCGTACACCACGTCGGCGACCACCTTGCCGGCGTTCATCTCGATGCCCCAGGACTTGAACAGCTTCGGCAGGCTGGAGCCGGTGGCGCCGCCGCTTACCCCCGGCATCGGGCTCGGCAGCTGATCGAAGTAGGCGTAAGGGTCCACGAAGGCGATCAGCTTGCCGCCGCGCAGCACGAACTGGTCGAGCGCGTACTCGACCGAGTCCGGCAGATCGCGCGGGTGGATGAGCAGAAGCACGTTGACGTCCTTGTCAATCGCCTCCGCCGTGAGCGGAATCTGCTTGACGTTGTAATCGCGCTTCAATTCGTTGGCCAGCACCCAGGGGTCGGACCCTTGCCGCGTGAACGGGTTGAAGCGCTCGCCGAACACCGGCAGCCCGGCCATCACGCCGATCGTCGGCCGCTCGGCGGCGGCCACCCGCGCGATCGCCTTGGCGAGGTCGTATTCGAGCAGCCGCTCGCGCTGCGGCGAGAGCGCCGGGATCGCCTGCTTGCGGTCCAGTTGCGTCACCGCGAGGCCGAGGTAGAACTGCTCGCCGCTCATGAGCTGCTGCGGTTCGATGCCGTCGAGCTGGGCCGCGTCTTCTTCCTCGCTGTCCGGCTTCGGGTTGTATTTCTCGATCACCAGGTTCGCGCCGGCGACCGACTTGAACTCGCGCACCATGTCCTCGACGCGCTGCGCGTAGGCGCGCAGCTGCACCGGCACCTGCTCGCCCTGCGAGAAGTACAGCTTGACCTTCACCGGCGCCTCCAGGCCGCGCAGGATCCTTTTCGTGCCTTCGGACAGCGTGTACAGCTTGCCATCGGTGAGGTCGGCGCGCACCGGCGCCTGCGCGAGCAGGAAGTTGGCCGCGACCAGCACGAAAAACAGCGCCGCGAGCCCGACCGCCGAGTAGATGAGCGATTCGTACTTCTTCATGACGCTTCCCCTAGCCGGCGCGGTGGCCGCGGATGATCACCCCGGTCGCGAACAGGGCAAAGCCGATGACCGAGACGAAGAACGCGAGGTCGCGGCTGTCGATCACCCCTTTCTGGAAACCGTCGAAGTGGGTGATCACCGAAAAGGCCGCCACCGCGTCCACGAACGCCGGGCTCGCCCAGCGCGCGAGCAGGTCGGTCACCGGACTGAAGCCGGCGAGGATCAGGAACAGGCACAGCACCACCGACAGGATGAAGGCGACCACCTGACTGCGGGTCATCGCCGAGGTCATGGAGGTGATGGCGAGGTAGGCGCCGGCGAGCAGCAGGCTGCCCAGGTAGCCGGCGACGATCGCGCCGTTGTCCGGGTCGCCGAGCACGTTGACGGTGACCACCACCGGAAAGGTGAGCGCGAGCGCGAGCGCAAGGAAGATCCACGAGGCGATGAACTTGCCGAGGATCGCCTGCGCCGCGGTCACCGGCATCGTCAGCAGCAGCTCGAGCGTTCCCGCGCGGCGCTCCTCGGACCACAGGCGCATGCCGACCGCGGGCACCAGCACCAGGTACAGCCACGGATGCCAGGCGAAGAAGGCGGCGAGGCTCGCCTCGCCGCGCTCGAAGAACGCTCCGGCGGTGAAGGTGAAAAAGCCCGCCAGCAGCAGAAAGATGACGAGGAAGACGTACGCGAGCGGCGAGGTGAAGTAGCTCGCGAGTTCGCGCCGCGCGATGGTCCAGACCGTCTTCATTTCCGCACCGTGTCCGGCAGGGTGATGCGGCGGAAGACCTCGTCGAGCTGGCCTTCCTCGGTGCGCAGCCCTTCGACCCGCCAGCCCTCGCGCGCCGCCAGCTCGAGGATCGCGCGCGTGAGCTCCGCCGTCGCCTTCCTGTCGCCGGGGTAGACGCGGAACGCTCCGTCCACGCGCTCGACGCGCCCGAGCGCGGCGAGCTTGTCCTCGGTCGCGCCCTGCGCCTGCACGGTGACGGCGCCGGCGATTTCGGACATCGCGCGCAGCTCGGCCGGCGTGCCATTGGCGACGATGCGGCCGCGGTCGATGATGATCGCGCGGGTGCAGGCCGCGTCCACCTCCTCCAGGATGTGCGTGGAGAACACCACGGCCTTGGTCCTGCCCAGCTCGCGGATGAGGTTGCGCGCCTCGTGCTTCTGGTTGGGGTCGAGACCGTCGGTGGGCTCATCGAGCACCAGCACGTCCGGATCGTGGATCAGCGCCTGCGCGAGGCAGGTGCGGTGGCGATAGCCCTTGGACAGCGTCTCGATGGACTGCTCGAGCACCGGCTCGAGAAAGCAGCGCTCGACCACGCGCGCCACGGCCTTTTTCTTCGCCTCGCCTTCCAGCCCGCGCATCGCCGCCGCCCAGTCGAGAAAGCCGCGCACAGTCATGTCCGGGTACGAAGGCGCGTTCTCCGGCAGGTAGCCGATCAGGCGCTTGGCCGCGAGCGGCTCCTCGACGATGTCGTGGCCGCCGATCGTGATCCTGCCCGAGGTGGGCGGATAAAAGCCGGTGATCATGCGCATGGTGGTGGACTTGCCCGCGCCGTTGGGCCCGAGAAAGCCCAGCACCTCGCCGCGCTCGACGGTGAAGGAAATGCCGTCCACCGCGCGCTTGGCGCCGAACGTCTTCACCAGGTTCTCGATTCTTATCATGGCCGACAAGGCGTACGCCGCGCCCCCAGCTATGGGCGGGGGGAGGAAAAGTCAAGGGGGCGCATTATCCCCGAAAAACGACACCACGCTTACAATGGCGCCTGGCCCGATCCGGAGGAACCCATGAGATTTGCAGCCGCGCTGCTTTTTTCGTGCCTTGCGTTCGCCGCCGGCGCGCAGCCGAGCCTGAAGATGATGATCCCGGCCAATCCCGGCGGCGGCTGGGACCAGACGGGGCGCAATCTCGCGGCGGCGATGCAGAGCGCCAAGCTCGTCTCCGGCGTGCAGTTCGACAACAAGGGCGGCGCCGCCGGCACGATCGGCCTGGCGCAGTTCATCAATCAGGCGAGGGGCGACCCGAACGCGGTGATGATCGGCGGCATGGTGATGGTGGGCGGAATCATCCTCAACAAGTCGCCCGTCAACCTGTCCATGGTGACGCCGATCGCGCGCCTCACCAGCGAATGGGAGGTGGTCGTCGCGCCCGCTGCCTCGCCGATCAGGACCATGGCCGACCTGGTGAAGGCGCTGAAGGAGAGCCCGGGCAAGGTGTCCTGGGGCGGCGGCTCCGCGGGCGGCACCGACCACATCCTCGCCGGCATGATCGCGCGCGCGGTCGGCGTCGAGCCGGCCAAGGTCAATTACGTCGCGTACAAGGGCGGCGGCGAGGCGGTGGCGGCGATCCTCGGCGGGCACGTCACGGTCGGCGTCTCGGGTATCGGCGAATTCGCCGAGCACATCAAGGCGGGCAAGATGCGCGCGCTCGCGCAGTCGGCACCGGAGCGCGTGGACGGCATCTCCTCGCTCAAGGAGCAGGGCATTGACGTGGTGCTCGGCAACTGGCGCGGTATCTTCGCCGCCCCCGGTATCACGCCGGCGCAGCGCGACGCGCTGGTGAAGCTCGTGCGCGATGCAACCGAGACTGCGGCGTGGAAGCAGACGCTGGAGAAGTTCGGCTGGACGCCGTTCTTCCTCGCCGGCGACGAGTTCGCGCGCTTCCTCGAAGAAGACACCCGGCGCATCGCGGCGATCATCGAGTCGCTCGGTCTCAGGAAGTAGGCGCGGCGCAGGGCGCGGATGCGGCGCTCGGCGGCCGAGATCGCGCTTTCGCTCGGTGTGGTCGCGCTCGGGGCGGGCGCCGCCGCGGTGACGGCGGGCCTGCCCGCGGAGGGCGGCTACGCCGGCATCGGACCGAACTTCTTTCCTGCGGTCGTCTCCAGCGGGCTCTTGCTGCTCGGGGCCTGGCTGGCGTGGGAGGCGTTCTCGGGGGGCTGGCGCAACGCTCCGCCAAAGGACGCCGCCGCGCGTGGCGAACACGCCTTCGACGGGCCCGCTTTCGGCTGGGTGACGGCGGGGCTCGTCGCGCACATGGCCTTGGTCGGCACGGCCGGGTTCGTGCTTGCCGGCGCCGCGCTCTTTGCCTGTGTCGCGCGCGGTTTCGGCAGCCGCAGCCCGGCGCGCGACGCGGCGCTCGGCCTTGCGCTTGCGGCGGCCGTGTTCCTCTTCTTCGTGAAACTCCTCGACGTCGGCCTGCCGGCCGGTTGGCTCGCGCCGCTCATCGGCGGCGCGGGCATCTGACGATGGAGGCGTCCGCCGCGCTCGCCGCCGGCTTCGCGGTCGCGCTCAAGCCGGCGAATCTGCTCTGGGGCTTCATCGGCGTGACGCTCGGAACCTTCGTCGGCGTGCTGCCGGGCGTGGGACCCGCGCTCACGGTGGCGATGCTGCTGCCGCTCACAGTGAAGCTCGATCCGACCGGCGCGCTCATCATGTTCGCCGGCATCTACTACGGCGCGATGTTCGGCGGCTCGACCACGACCATCCTGCTCAATACGCCGGGGGAATCGGCCTCGATCGCCACCGCGCTGGAGGGCAACCAGATGGCCAAGGCGGGCCGCGCCGGGCCGGCGCTCGCCACCGCGGCGATCGGCTCCTTCGTCGCCGGCACGCTCGCCACCGCGGCGCTCACGCTCGTCGCGCCGCTCGTCGTGGATCTCGCGCTCAGGTTCGGGCCGGCGGAGTATTTCTCGCTCATGGTGTTCGCCTTCACCACCGTCTCGGCGGTGCTCGGGCGCTCCACCGTTCGGGGGCTGACGAGCCTGTTCATCGGACTGCTGCTCGGGCTCGCCGGCATTGACAGCCAGACGGGACAGGCGCGCTTTGCCTTCGGCGTGCCGGAGCTGCTCGACGGCGTGGACGTGGTGGTGCTCGCGGTGGGGCTGTTCGCCGTCGGCGAGGCGCTCTATGTCGCCGCCTATCAGAGCCGGCTCGCGAGCACGATCGAGCGAGTCAAGGGCCGGGTGATGATGTCGCGCGAGGACTGGCGCCGCTCCTGGCCGGCGTGGCTGCGCGCGACCGCGATCGGCTTTCCGTTCGGCGCGATCCCGGCCGGAGGCGCGGAGATTCCGACGTTCCTTTCCTATGCGCTCGAAAAGCGCCTGTCGAAGCGGCCCGAGGAGTTCGGCCGCGGCGCGATCGAGGGCGTCGCGGGTCCGGAGGCGGCGAACAACGCCGCCGCGACAGGGGTGCTCGTGCCGCTGCTCACCCTCGGCATCCCGACTTCGGCGACCGCCGCGATCCTGCTCGGGGCGTTCCAGAACTACGGCATCCAGCCCGGACCGCTGCTGTTTCAGTCGCAGGCGGAGCTCGTCTGGGGCGTGATCGCGAGCCTGTACGTCGGCAATGCGATCCTGCTGGTGCTGAACCTGCCGCTCATCGGCATCTGGGTGCGCGTGCTTTCGATCCCGAAGCCGCAGCTCTACGCCGGGATTCTGGTGTTCGCCACGCTCGGCGCCTACAGCCTGCACCAGTCGTGGGTGGACCTCGCGATGCTGTACGTGTTCGGGCTGCTCGGCTTCGCCATGCGGCGCTGGGACATTCCGGTCGGCCCGGCGGTGATCGGCCTCATCCTCGGGCCGCTCGCCGAGACGCAGTTCCGCCGCGCGCTCGCCATCAGTCAGGGCGACGCGAGCGTGTTCCTGACGCAGCCGATCTCCTCGGCGCTGCTCGGTCTTACCGCGCTGCTGCTCCTCGCGCCGTCGCTCGTGCGGTGGCTGCGGCGCCGGTAGCGGCGCGCCGCGCGCGCCGGAACTGGCGCACGAAGTCCGGTTCCCAGCTGCGCGCAGCGATGAGCAGCGTGATCGCCCGGCGCTCCTCGGCAGGCAGTCGCGCGTCGTCAATGCGCAGCTCCGCGAACTCGGCCGCGGCGCGCCGCAGCCGCGCGAGCACGGCGGCGATCGAGGCTTTCGACAGCCGGCCGTTCACCAGCACCAGCAGCTCGTGCTCGCGGTCGAAGTTGGCGCGGAAGAAGTCCTGGCAGGCGCGCTGCTTGAACAGGCGGTGGATCGGCCCGTCGGGGATCCAGGAAAACGCGCGGCTCACCAGCAGCCGGTAGCGGTTTCCCGGCAAAAGCTCGAGAAACTTCAGGCGATCCAGGCGCGCGAGCAGCCGGATGCACTCGGCGTCCGACAGCTCGTAGGTACTCACGATCTCCTCGAACGGTGCATGGTTGAGCGCGCACAGCGCCACCAGCATGAGCTTCGGATCGGCGACCAGCTCCTTTTCCTGCTCTTCGGTCAGGCGCGAGATCACCGCTTCCGGACTGGCGACCTGGCGCGCGAGGTCGGAGAACTCCATGCCGAGCAGCTCGCACACCTTGTCCACGCGCTCGAGGGTCAGGTCGCCGCGCGAGAAGATGCGCTTGATGCTCGCCTGGCTCATGCCGAGGTGCTTTGCCACGTCGGCGTACGTGAGTCGGCGCGCGCGCAGCTCACGCTTGAGCGCCTCGACCAGTGCCGCCGACTGGGCCATGTGCCTTCCTCCCCGAGCTCCTGCGCCCCGCGAGGAAAGTATCACCGGCCGATACCGCGTCGCAACCGGCGCGGCACCCGCGCCCGCGCGCTCGCGCGCCGGCGCCTGGCCGAGGTGCTGGCGAGCGACCTGCCGGAGCGGCTGCACGGGCTTCCCTACAACATGGTCGCGTACGCGTGCTCGACCCGCTACCAGAATTCGAACCAGTGGGTGCTCGAGGTGCTCGCCAGCGCGCTCGCCGCCGAGCCTCAGGATGGAGCGCTGCAGCCCCGATAGTCAGGGCGTGAGCGCGGTCCCGGGGACGGGGATGGCGGTAGAATGCGACGCTGCTTTCCGAACCCATCCCGATGAGGAACGTTCGAGGACTGTCATGGACAAGTCGTTACTTTCCAGGACCGCGGCCGCGATGGTCGCAAAGGGCAAGGGCATTCTCGCCGCCGACGAATCGAGCGGCACCTGCGAGTCGCGTTTCAAGGCGGTGGGCGTGCCCTGCACCGAGGAGAACCGGCGCGCGTACCGCGGGCTGCTGTTCACCACCCCGGGCATCGAGCAGTTCATCTCCGGCGTGATCCTGTACGACGAGACGATCCGACAGAAGACCAACGACGGCGTGCCGTTTGCGGACTATCTCACCGGCAAGGGCATCATTCCCGGCATCAAGGTGGATACCGGCGCGAAGCCCCTTGCGCTTTGCCCGGGCGAGAAGGTGACCGAGGGGCTGGACGGCCTGCGCGAGCGGCTGGCGGAATACTTCAAGCTCGGGGCGCGCTTCGCCAAGTGGCGCGCGGTGATCACGATCGGCGAAGGCATTCCGACGCATACCTGCCTGTACGCCAACGCGCATGCGCTCGCGCGCTACGCCGCGCTGTGCCAGGAGGCGTCCATCGTCCCGATCATCGAGCCGGAGGTGCTGCTCGATGGCGCGCACACCATCGAGCGCTGCGAGGAAGTGACCGAGGCGACGCTACGCGCGACCTACGCCGCGCTCGCGGCCTACAACGTCGCGGTCGAGTACGTGATCCTCAAGGCGAGCATGGTCGTTTCGGGCAAGGCCAATCCCCGTCAGGCGGGCGTCGAGGAAGTGGCCGAGCGGACCGTGCGGGTGCTCAAGCGCACGGTGCCGGCGGCGCAGCCGGGCGTCGTGTTCCTCTCGGGCGGGCAGTCGGACATCGCCGCGACCGCGCATCTGAACGCGATGGCGGCGATGAAGGGGCTGCCCTGGCCGCTCACCTTCTCCTACTCGCGCGCGCTGCAGAATCCGGCGCTGACCACCTGGCGCGGGCAGGCGGCGAATGTCGCGGCGGCGCAGAAGGCCTTCTACCACCGTGCGCACATGAACGCGCTCGCCGCCCAGGGCAAGTGGAAGCCGGAGCTGGAGAAGCAGGTCGCATGAGCGATGCGCTCTACGAGTCGGACCTGAAGAGTCTGCCGCGCCTTGGGCGCGGCAAGGTGCGCGACATCTACGCGGTCGGCGACGACCGCCTCCTCATTGTGGTCACCGACCGGCTTTCGGCCTTCGACGTGGTGCTGCCGGATCCCATTCCCGACAAGGGGCGGGTGCTTACGGCGCTTTCCAACTTCTGGTTCGAGAAACTGGCGCACATCGTCCCGAACCATCTCACCGGCATTGACCCGGAGAGCGTGGTGGCGGACGAAGGCGAAAAGGCGCAGGTGCGCGGCCGCGCCGTGGTGGTGCGTAAGCTGAAGCCCCTGCCGATCGAGGCGGTGGTGCGCGGCTACCTCATCGGCTCGGGATGGAAGGACTACCAGGCGAGCGGCGCGGTGTGCGGGATACGCCTTCCCGCCGGGCTGCGCCAGGCGGAGAAACTGCCGGAGCCGATCTTCACTCCGGCGACCAAAGCGAAGGAAGGCCACGACGAGAACATCAGCTTCGAGCGCACCTGCGAGATCGTCGGCCGGGAGCTCGCCGAAAAGGTGCGCAGCATCAGCATCCGCCTTTACCGCGAGGCGGCCGATTACGCCGCCACGCGCGGCATACTCATCGCCGACACCAAGTTCGAGTTCGGCACCGACGACCAAGGCACCCTCGTGCTGATTGACGAGGCGCTCACGCCGGATTCGTCGCGCTTCTGGCCGGCGGACGGCTACCGCGTCGGCGTTTCGCCCCCCTCGTACGACAAGCAGTACGTGCGCGACTACCTGGAAACGCTCGACTGGAACAAGATGCCGCCGGCGCCGCGGCTTCCGGCCGAGGTCATCCGGCGCACCTCGGAAAAGTATCGCGAAGCGCTGGAAAGACTCACCGGGAGGAAACTCGCATGAGCGTGCAGGTCGGCATCGTCATGGGCTCGACCTCGGACTGGGACACGATGAAGGCGGCGGCGCGTGTGCTGGAGGAATTCGGCGTCGGCTGGGAGGCGCGCGCGATGTCGGCGCACCGCACGCCGAAGGCGGTGGCCGAATGGGCCGAGGGTGCGGCGGGGCGCGGCACGAAAGTGATCATCGCGGCGGCGGGCGCCGCGGCGCACCTCGCCGGCGTGGTCGCGGCGCACACGACGCTGCCGGTGCTCGGCGTGCCGATGCCCTCCAAACATCTGCAGGGCCTCGATTCGCTCCTTTCCACCGTGCAGATGCCGAAAGGCATCCCTGTAGCTACTTTCGCGATCGGAGACGCGGGAGCGGCGAACGCGGCGCTTTTCGCCGTGGCGCTGCTCGCACTTTCTGACCGCGCGCTCGCGGCCAAGCTCGACGACTTCCGCCGCCGCCAGACCGAGACGGTGCTGAAGACGCCGCCGCTCGCGCTGTAAGACGGGGGTCGCGCTTGGACCCGATGGCGGAGGTCCGGCGCGCCGCGGCGATCCTGCGCGCGGGGGGTCTGGTTGCCTTTCCGACCGAAACCGTCTACGGCCTGGGGGCCGATGCCTCGAACCCGAAAGCCATGGCGCGCCTGTACGCGGTGAAACGCCGTCCGCCCGATCACCCGGTGATCGTGCACTTCGCCGATGCGGCACTCGCGTTCACCTGGGCGCGCGAGGTGCCCGAGGCCGCGCGCCGGCTCGCGGCGCGCTTCTGGCCGGGGCCGCTGACGCTGATCCTCAAGCGCTCGGCGCTCGCCGGTGACTTCGTGACCGGCGGGCAGGACACGGTGGGGATGCGCGTGCCGGCGCATCCGGTCGCGCAGGCGCTGCTCGCCGAATTCAGCGGCGAAGAGGGGGGGCGGCGCTTCAGCGGCGTGGCCGCCCCCTCGGCGAACCGCTTCGGCGAGGTCAGTCCGACCACCGCCGCGCATGTGCGCGCCGATCTCGGCGGCGACGTGGATCTGGTGCTCGACGGCGGTCCGAGCGAGGTGGGGATCGAATCCACCATCCTCGATCTTTCGGGCGCGGGGCCGGTGCTGCTGCGCCCGGGCCGCATTACCGCGCCGGAGATCGAGGCGGTGATCGGCGAGAAGGTCGCCGCCAAGCAAGCCGATGCGCCGCGCCATTCCGGGGGGCTGGAGCGCCACTACGCGCCGCGCACGCCTGCGATGCTCGTGCCGCCGCACCGGCTCGATGCCGAGATCGCGAAATGGAAGGACAAGGTCGCGGTGCTCGCCTTTTCGCGCCCGGACGAGCGCGTGGACTACTGGCTGCGCATGCCGCGCGATCCGCAGGCCTACGCGCAGCGCCTCTACGGCGCGCTGCGCGAGCTGGACAGCGCCGGCTGCGAGCGCATCCTCATCGAGGCGCCGCCCGAAGACCCGGCCTGGGACGCGGTGCGCGACCGGCTCGTTCGCGCCACCGCGTAGAATCGGCCGATGATTCGCGCGATCGCGGTGGTGGCCGCGGCGTGGCTCGCCGGGTGCGCGCACACGCAGACGCAATGGACCCTCGGCGGCACGGCACCGGGCACGGGCGGCGTGACCGGCAGCGTGAACGTGCGCGCCGGCTCCGGCAGTGCCGCCCTGATCGCGATCGGCATTCTCGCTGGCGCGGCGTATGTCGAATCGCGCGAAGGCGCGGTGCGCTATCGCGCGAATCCGTTCCTCGCGCTCGATCCCGACTCGCCGCGCGGCGCGCCGCCGCCGATGAGCGAGGCGCGCCGCGTGAACGAGCAGGACTGCACCCGGCCGATCGAGGACGCGGCGGCGAATCTGCGCTGCCGTTAGGCGAGGCGCTTTGCGCCCAGTACCCCGTCTTCCACGGCGAACCTGGCGAGCGTGAAGCACGCGGCATCGGGCCGCGCGACCGACTCCATCGCGCGCAGGTCGGCCCGCGCCTCGCGCGGGGAGATCTCGAAGCGCAGATAGCCGCGGTAGCGGCTGTCCACGAGCTTCATGTGCGGGTTGTCGGCAAGCAGTGGCTCCAGCCGCTCCTGCGGCCAGGCCTGCGAGGTGATCGAACTCGTGACGAACTCGGTCGCCACCACCGGCGCGCGCGGATCGTCGAAGTCGCGCTTGAGGTCATTCACGTTGAACGAGTGCACGTCGCCGCCGAGCACCACCGGGTTGGGCACGCGCTGCTCGACGAGCGTGTCGAGGAACCGCGCGCGCGCCGCTGGGTAGCCGTCCCAGCCGTCGGTCCAGGCACGCCGGCCCTCGCCCGGGAGCTGGTCGAACTGCGCCATCGGGGTCTGCTGCGCGATCACGTTCCAGCGCGCCCGCGAGCGGGCGAGTGCCTGCGCGAGCCAGTGTTCCTGCGCGCGGCCGAGCATCGTGCGCTGTTCGTCGAAAAGCTTCGGGCAGTCGGCGATGTTGACCGTGTTCGAGCCGCCGCGGCGGCCGGGTCGCGGGCAGGCGTGGTACGAGCGGTACTGGCGGTCGTCGAGCACGTAGAAGCGCGCGAGCGTTCCCCAGCCGAGCTGGGTGTAGAGGCGCATGTCCGGTCCCTGCGGTCGCATGCGTGCCGGCAGCGGCATGTGCTCGTAGTAGGCGCGGTAGGCGGCGGCCCGGCGCGCGAGGAACTCGCCGCGCGGCATGCCGTCCTCGGGGCGATCGTCGGCGTAATCGTTGTCCACCTCGTGATCGTCCCAGGTGACGATCCACGGGCAGGCGGCGTGCGCGGCCTGGAGATCGGGATCGGACTTGTAGAGCGCGTAGCGGGCGCGGTACTCGTCGAGCGTATAGGGCTCGCCGGCGTCGTGCCGGCGTACGTGATCGCGCCCCCAGGAGGATTCGTAGATGTAGTCGCCGACGAAGGCGACCAGGTCGGGCGCGTCGGCAACGATGTGGCGATAGGCGCCGTAGAACCCCTGCTCGTATTGCTGGCACGAGGCGAGCGCGAAGCGCAGCCGCGGGGCGAGGGCATCCGGCGCCGGAGCGGTGCGCGTGCGGCCGATCGGGCTGAAGGCCTCGCCGGCGCGAAAGCGGTACCAGTACCAGCGCGCGGGATCGAGTCCTGAGAGCTCGACATGAACCGAATGCGCCCATTCGGGGGAAGCCTCGACGGTACCTGCGGCAACCGGTGCGCGCAGCGCCTCGTCGGCGAAGACCTCCCAGCGCACCGGAATCGAAACCGGGCCGAAATCGCCGACAAGCCGCGTCCAGAGCACGAACCCGCCCGGATGCGGGTAGCCGGAAGCGACGCCGAGGCGAAACGGATCCTCGCGCAGGCGCACCGCGCGCGCCACGGGCGCCGCGGCGAGCACACATAGCGAACCGAGGAAGCGGCGGCGGCTCGTCATGCGCCTAGAATAACGCCCTACCGTTTCGGAGCGTTGAATGATCCATTTCGTGGTGCACGAGGAAGGCGACGGCGTCGGCGTCGTCGTCGTCGAGGGCGTGAAGGCCGGCGAGGAGCTGACCGGCTGGATCATGGAAGAGGACAAGGAAGTCCGGGTGAAGGCGCTGGACGACATCCCGATCGGCCACAAGGTGGCCCTCAGGGACTACAAGCCCGGCGACACCGTGATCAAGTACGGCGTGGACATCGGCAAGGTGGTGGCGCCGATCGCAAAAGGCGCGCACGTGCACGTGCATAACCTCAAGACGAAGCGCTGGTGAGGAACGAGACGATGGCGATGGATCTGGCAAAAGCGACCTTCTGGGGCTACCGGCGCGAGAACGGCCGCGTCGGCGTGCGCAACCACGTGATCATCCTGCCGGTGGACGACCTGTCGAACGCCGCCGCGCAGGCGGTCGAGCACAACATCAAGGGCACGATGGCGCTGCCGCACCCCTACGGCCGGCTGCAGTTCGGCGCCGACCTCGAGCTCCACTTCCGCACGCTCATCGGCACCGGTTCCAATCCCAACGTCGCCGCGGTGGTGGTGATCTGCATTGAGGACCAGTGGGCGAAGCGGGTCGCCGACGGCATCGCCGCGACCGGCAAGCCAGTGGCCTGGTTCGGCATCGAGCAGCATGGCGACCACGACACCATCATGCGCGCCTCGAAGGCGGCGCGGGAATTCGTGCAATGGGCTTCCGAGCTCAGGCGCGAGGAGCGGCCGCTCAAGGACCTGTGGGTCTCCACCAAGTGCGGCGAGTCGGACACCACCTCGGGCATCGGCGCGAATCCCACGGTGGGCAACGCCTTCGACAAGCTCTACCCGCACGGGGTGACGCTGCTCTTCGGCGAAACGACGGAGCTCACCGGCGGCGAGCACCTGGTCGCGGCGCGCTGCCGGACCGAGGAGGTGCGAGAGAAGTTCCAGTTCATGTTCGACCGCTACCAGGAGGTGATCAACCGGCACAAGACGAGCGATCTCATGGAGTCGCAGCCTACCAAGGGCAACATCGCCGGGGGTCTCACCACCATCGAGGAAAAGGCGCTCGGCAACATCCAGAAGATCGGACGCAAGTGCATGGTGGACGGTGTGCTCGACAAAGCCGAAACGCCCACGGGCCCGGGGCTGTGGTTCATGGACTCGTCCTCGGCCGCCGCCGAGATGGTGACGCTGTGCGCTGCCGCCGGCTTCACGGTGCACTTCTTTCCGACCGGGCAGGGGAACGTCATCGGCAACCCGATCCTGCCGGTGATCAAGCTGTGCGCGAACCCGAGGACGGTGCGGACGATGGCCGAGCACATTGACGTGGATGTGACCGGCATCGCGCGCAAGGAGCTCACCATGGACCAGGCGGGCGACAAACTGCTCGAGTACATGTTCCGCGTCGCGAACGGCCGGCTCACCGCGGCCGAAGTCCTGGGACACCGCGAGTTCGTGCTGACGAGGCTGTACGAGAGCGCGTAGGGCGTTTGCGCCGTGAGCGCCGCGCCGGCGACATTCGTTCTGGTGCACGGTGCCTGGCACGGCGGCTGGTGCTGGCGGCGCGTGGCCGAGCGCCTCGCCGCCGCAGGCCAGCGCGTGTTCTGCCCGACGCTGACAGGCCTCGGCGAGCGCGCGCACCTGCTTTCGGGCGCGGTCACGCTCGACACGCACATCCAGGACGTCGTCGGTGTGCTCGAAGCCGAGGAGCTGGACGGTGTCGTGCTGGTGGGCCACAGCTATGGCGGCATCGTCATCACCGGGGTCGCCGCGCGCGCAAGCGAGCGCATCCGCCGGCTCGTTTATCTCGACGCGGCGCTGGTCGAAGACGGCGAGGCGTGGTCGGACATCGTGCCGCCGGAAACGGCCGCCGCGCGCCGCAAGGCCGCGCTGGAATCGAGCGGAGGCACCTCGATTCCCGTTCCCGAGGCCGCGGTGTTCGGCCTTACTGACCCGGCCGACCTCGCCTGGGTCGAGCGGCGCATGACACCGCACCCGTTCGCACCGTTCGATCAGAAGATGCGCTGGGGCGGCCCGATCGGCGCCGGGCTGCCCAAGGTTTACGTGGACTGCCGCGCCCCGGTGTACGCGGGACTCGAGGCGATGAAGGCGCGCTACCGGGGCAGGCCGGACTGGCCGTTCGTCGAGCTTGCCGCGGGGCACGACGCGATGGTGAGCGCGCCGGAGGAAACCGCGCGACTGCTTCTGAGCTACGCGTGAGCGCGACGCTCAGGGTGAGCGTCTGGCGTGGAGTAGCGGACGGTGCGTTCCGCGACTACGATGTGCCGCGGCGCGCGAGCCAGACGGTGCTCGACGTGGTGACGTACATCCAGCGCGCGCTCGATCCCACGCTCGCCTACCGCTTCGCCTGCCGGGTCGGGATGTGCGGCTCCTGCGCCATGACGGTGAACGGCGCGCCGCGCTGGACCTGCCGCACCCATGTGGACAAGGTGGTCGTCGGCGGCCGGTTGCGGATCGCCCCGCTCGCCAACCTGCCGGTGATCCGGGATCTCGTCTGCGACATGCGCGAGTTCTTCGACAAGTGGGCGCGCGCGAAGGGGCGCTTCGAGGCGCGCACGACGCGCCGGGACGATTTTGCCCGCGTGCCGCCGGCCTCGGCGGCCAGACAGCTCGCCGACGCCGGCATCGAGTGCATCGGCTGCGGCGTGTGCTATGCCGCCTGCGAGGTGGTGGCGCGCGTGCCAGGCTATCTCGGTCCTGCGGCGCTCAACCGCGCCTGGACGCTGGTGCAGGACGAGCGCGACGGGGCCGGCATCGTGCGGTTGCGCGCGGTGGCGGGCGAGACCGGCTGCCATGCCTGTCACACGCACATGAGCTGCACCGAGCATTGCCCCAAGCATCTTGCGCCGACCGCGGCGATCGCGGGGCTGAAGCGTGCGGTGGCGGCCGCCGCGCTGCGCGGGGAGCTTTGAGCGCATGACGGGCATGCGCGGCGAGACCCTGCTCTGGATCGCGCAGCGCGCGAGCGCCGCGGTGCTCGCGCTCGCCGTCCTGGTGCACCTGGCGACCATGACCTACGCGGTACAGGGTGGGCTCACGGCCGCCGAGATCCTCGGCCGTACCCGGGGCAGCCTCGCCTGGCTGGCGTTTTACTCGCTCTTTGTCGCCGCGGCGGCGGTGCATGCGCCGATCGGCCTGCGCGCGGTGCTCGCCGAATGGTTCGGCTGGCGCGGTCGCTCTCGGGACGCGGTGCTCGCCGTGTTCGCGGCGTTGCTCGCTGCCATGGGCATGCGGGCGGTGTTCGCGGTGTTCGCATGAGCCGCGGCGGCAGGTATTACGCCCTCGCGCACCGGATCTCCGGGGTCGCGCTCGCGCTTTTCCTGCCGCTTCACTTCTGGGCCCTCGGACAGGCGCTCGAAGGCGAGGCAAGGCTAGAATCGTTCCTGCGCTGGACCGAGCAGCCGTGGGTGCGGGCCAGCGAATGGGCGATCGTGCTCGCCCTGGCGATCCATCTTTTCGGAGGCGTGAGGATTCTTATGATCGAGTTCCTTTCCTGGCGCAACTGGCTGAAGAACCTTGGCGCGGCCTCGGTCGGCGCGGCGCTCGCATTCGGGCTGCTGTTCGCCCTTTCATCCGGCGCGCACGCGCAAGGCTGGCCGCAGAAGCCGGTGAAATTCATCGTTCCCTTCCCGCCGGGCGGCGCGACCGACATCTCGGCGCGGCTGGTCGCGCAAAAGCTCCAGGAGATATGGGGCCAGACGATCGTGATCGAGAACCGCGGCGGGGCGGCGGGCGGCATTGGCGCGCAGGAAGCCGCGCGCGCCGCGCCCGACGGCTACACGCTCTTCTTTCCCTCCGGCTCGGTGATGACCGCCAACCAGCATGTGTACGCCAAGCTCAACTACGACCCGGACAAGGACTTCATCCCGGTCACCAAGGTCGTCATGGGCCCGCAGGTGCTGGTGGTACCGGCCAACTCTCCCTACCGCACGGTCAAGGAGCTGATTGATGCCGCCAAGGCGCAGCCCGGCAAGCTGACCTTCGGGCACGCCGGCATCGGTTCGCAGACGCACCTTGCGGCAGAGAACTTCGTCAACGCGGCCGGCATCGACGCCGTTCAGGTGCCCTACAAGGGCGAGGGGCCGGCGCTCACCGCGCTCGTGGGCGGCGAGACCCACTTCGTGCTCTCCAACGTCGCCGCCGCCGTGGGGCATGTCAACGGCGGCCGGCTGCGCGCGCTCGGGGTCACCAGCAAGACCGAGTTTGCCGCGCTGCCCGGGGTGCCGCCGATCGCGAAGACGCTGCCGGGCTTCGAGAACGTCGGCTGGTTCGGCATCGTCGCTCCCGCCGGCACCCCGAAGGAGATCGTGCAGAAGGTCTATCGGGACACGAAAAAGGCGCTGGAGAGCACCGAGCTCAAGGCGCGCTTCTTCGTGCAGGGGCTGGTGCCGGTCGGCAACTCGCCGGAGGAGATGGCGCGCGAGATGCGCGAGGAATCGCAGCTCTGGGCGCGCGTGGTGCGCGAGCGCAAGATCGTCGTGAAGTGAGAATAGATCTGGCCCAGGTCGAGGAGGCGGCAAAGGAGCTCTACATCCGCGCGCTCAAGCTCCTGCCGCCGGACGTCAAGCAGGGGTTCGACGCGCTCGCCGCGCAGGAAACCCACGCGGGCGCCAGGCGCGTGCTCGATACCCTGATCGCCAACATCCGCGTCGCCGAAAGCACCGACAACCTGCTCTGTCAGGACACCGGCATCCCCGTGTACAACGTGCGCATCGGCCGCAACGTCGAGGTGGACGGGCCGGGTCTGCGCGAGGCGATCCGCCGCGGCTGCGCGCGCTCGACGCGCGAGTACGCGTTCCGCTCCTCGATCGTGCACCCGATGACGCGGGTGAACGAGCAGACCTCCTGCGGGCGCGGCGTGCCGGTGATCCGCTTCGACTTCATCGAGGACGAGGAGGTGCTGGAGATCGAGATGATCCCCAAGGGCTCGGGCTCGGAGAACAACTCGTGGCTGAGGATGGCGGTGCCGGCCGAAGGCGTGGAGGCGATCAAGACCTTCGTGGTGGATTGCGTGCTGGAGGCGGGTGGCAAGACCTGCCCGCCGACGATCGTCGGCGTGGGAGTGGGCGGCACCGCGGATCTGTGCATGCATCTGGCCAAGACCGCGGCGACACGGCCGCTCGGCACGCGCTGCGACGATCCGGAGGGCGCGAAGCTGGAGGAGGAGCTGACGCGCGCGGTGAACCTGCTCGGCGTCGGCCCGCAGGGGCTCGGCGGTGACTCGACCGCGTTCGCGGTGCACGTGGAACTCGCGGCGACGCACATCACCATGAACCCGGTCGCGGTCAACATGCAGTGCCACTCGGCGCGCCGCGCGCGCGCCGTCTTGCGCGCTTCGGGCATCACCTATGGCTATTAGCCGGCTCGTACCCGCCCTGCTTGCCGCGGTAGCGCTTGCTGCCGGCGCCGCGGAGATCGCCGGTGTGAAGTTCGAGCCGCGCGAGCGGGTGGGAAGCGCGGAGCTGACGCTGAACGGCGCCGGCCTGCGCAAGCGCGCGTTCTTCCAGGTCTATGCGATCGGGCTCTACCTGCCGGAGAAGCGGCGGGCGGCGGCCGAGGCGATCAGCTTGCCGGGACCCAAGCGCGTCGCCATCCACATGCTGCGCGACGTCGGGGCGGAGCAGTTCGTCGAGGCGCTCGCCGACGGACTGCGCGACAACCACAGCGAGGCCGACTTCAAGGCGATCGAGCCGCGCATGCGGCAATTCGTCGAGCTCATGAAAGGGATCGGCGAGGCGAAGAAAGGCATGCGGATCACGCTCGACTGGACCGGCGCCGGAACGGTGCTCTCGGTGGACGGGCGCGCCGCCGGCGCGCCGATTTCCGGCGAGGACTTCTACCGCGCGCTGCTGCGCGTCTGGCTTGGCGAGAGGCCGGTGCAGGCCGATCTCAAACCCGCACTGCTCGGAGTCGCCGACTAGCGATGGCGCATTTCGATCTTTCTCCGCCGATCACGGAGGCCGAAGCGCGCGCGCTACGGGTCAACGACACGGTGACGCTGAACGGCACGCTCTACGGCATCCGCGACGCGACGCAGATCCACCTGTTCGATCGTGGGCGCACGACACGCTTCGATCTCGCCGGGCATGCGGTGATCCACACCGCGCCCAACGTGCGCAGGGTGGAGAAGTCGGCCGCGCACCCGGCCGGCTATGCGCCGATCTGCATCGGCACCACCACCAGCGACCGCATGGAGCGCTTCACGCGTCCCCTGATGCAGCAGTACGGTGTGCGGCTCATCATCGGCAAGGGGGGGCTGCGCGAAGGCTCGGCAGCCGCGTTCCGGGAGCTGGGCGGCGCGTACCTCGCGATCGTGGGCGGCGCGGCGGCGCTGGAGACCACCTGGGTCGAGGCGATCGAGGACGTGGATCTGGACGACCTGCACCCGGAATCGCTGTGGAAGTTCCGCGTCAGGGGCTTCGGGCCTCTCGTGGTCGCGATGGACAGCCACGGGGCGAGCCTGTACGCCGAAGTGAAGGCCGCAGCGGCGGCCAGGCGCGCCGAGGCGCTCGCCCGGCTCGGCGTGCGGCCGAAGTAGAATTGCCGCTTGCGAACAAAGGAGAACCGATGAACACGATCTGCCGATGGATGGCCGCCGTGCTGCTCGGCGTCGCCGGGACGGCGCTGGCGCAAGACAAGGTCAACCTCTCGATCGCGACCGGCCCGACCGGAGGCGTGTACTACCCCCTGGGCGGCGGCATCGCCAACATCCTGTCCAAGTATGTGCCGGGATATTCGGCGAACGCCGAGGCGACCGCCGGTTCGGTGGCGAACCTGCAGCTCATGATGCAGAAGAAGTCCGACCTCGCGCTTTCCATGGCGGATGCCGCCTGGGACGGCTACAAGGGCCAGGGCAAGTTCTCCGGCGCGCCGGTGCCGGTGCGAACGCTGATGGTCGCCTACCCCAACCGCATGCACATCGTCACGGTGGAGGGACGCGGCATCCAGACGCTCGCGGACCTGAAAGGCAAGCGCGTCTCGACCGGCGCGCCGAACAGCGCGACGGAACTCATGGCATTCCGTGTCTGCGAAGCGGCGGGCATTGACCCGGAGAAGGATTTCCGGCGCGAGCGGCTGACGCCGGAGAAATCGGCCGACGCGATCAAGGACAACAAGCTCGACGCCTTCTTCTGGGTCGGCGGGCTGCCGACGGCCTCGGTGACCGATCTCGCCGCCACGCCGGGCATCAAGATCAAGCTGATTGACCACGCCGACGTGGTCGAAAAGATGAACCAGAAGTACGGCCAGCTCTACGTGCGCGACACCATCCCGGCGAAGACCTATCCGGGGCAGGACACGACCAACCACATCGCCACGGTGTGGAACCTGATCGTGGCGCGCGCCGACATGCCGGAGGCGATCGCCTACAACATCGTGAAGACCATCTTCGAGAAGCGCGACGAGCTGATCAAGGTGCACGGCGAGGCGCGCAATTTCGATCTCAAGTACCAGTCGAACGCGGCCACGCCGATCCCGTATCACCCCGGCGCGGCGAAGTACTTCGCCGAAAAAGGCATCAAGCTGAACTGAGCGGCGCGGCGGGGGCCGGGCATGGCCGCGCCCGGGGCGGACGACGCCCTGAGGAAGGTCGAGCAGTACCTCGAGCAGGAAGAGGGCGTCCAGCACCGCTTCACCGGCGGCTGGGGGACGTTCCTCTTCGCCATGGCGGTGGCGATGTCGCTGTTCCATCTCTACGCCGCCTATGGCATCGTCACCACGACCACGTTGCGTTATGTGCACGTGGCCTTCATCCTGTTCTTCTCGTTCCTGCTCTTTCCCGCGATTCGCGCCTGGCGCGACCGCTTCTCGTGGCTGGACGCCGCCTGCGCCGCGGTGGGCGTCGCGGCGATGGCCTACGCGGTCGCCGGCGGCGACGCCTTCCTCGACCGCTCGACCGCGCCGGATGCGACCGACATGGCGCTCGGCATCGCGCTCATCGTGCTGGTGCTGGAGGCCGCGCGCCGCACCACCGGCTGGATCATGCCGTTCGTCGTGCTGCTGTTTCTCGCCTACGCCATGCTCGGGCCGTGGCTGCCGGCGCCCTGGACGCACCGCGGCTACGACCTCGGGCGGCTGGTGGGCACGATGTACATGACGCTGGAGGGCATCTTCGGCACCGCGGTGGACGTCTCCTCCACCCTCATCATCCTGTTCACGATCTACGGCGCGTTCCTGCAGTTCTCCGGCGCGGGCAAGTTCTACCTCGATTTTTCGTTCGCCGCGCTGGGCGGCAAGCCCACCGGCGCCGGGCGCACCGTGGTGCTGTCGTCGTTTCTTCTCGGCGGGCCCTCCGGCTCGGGCGTGGCGACCACGGTGACGCTCGGCACGGTGGCCTATCCGATGCTCGCCAAAGCGGGCTACGAGCGCAACGCCGCCGGCGGGCTGCTCGCCGCCGGCGGGCTCGGCGCGATCCTTTCGCCGCCGGTGCTCGGCGCCGCGGCGTTCCTGATCGCCGAGTTCCTCAAGATCAGCTATCTCGACGTCATCCGAATGGCGGTGGTCCCCACGTGCCTGTACTACTTCTCGCTCTTTCTGATGGTCGAGATCGACGCGCGCAAGTATGGCATGCGCATGGTGGACTTCGCGCGCGGACCGTCGGCCTGGGAGCTGACGAAGCGCCAGTGGTTCCACTTCGTGTCGCTGGTTGCGATCGTCGTGTTCATGCTGATGGGTTTCTCGCCGATCGGCGCCGTCTTCTGGGCGGCGATGGTCGCGGTGGCGACGAGCTTTCTCGATCCGGAGTGCGCGCTGCTGGACCTGCGGCTCGTGCGCGACCGGCCAAGCGGCTGGGCGCGCGCGCTCCTCGCCGAGTCGAAGCTCGTCAAGGCGCTCGCCGCCGGCTCGCTCGGCATGATCAACGTCGGCGCCACCTGCGCGGCCGCCGGGCTGATCGTGGGCGTGGTGACGCTCACCGGCCTCGGCCTCAAGTTCTCCTCGATCGTCATCACCTACGCCGGCGGCAGCCTCGTGCTCACCGCGCTCTACACCGCGCTCATCGTCTGGGTGGTCGGCCTCGCGGTGCCGGTGACCGCCAGCTACATCATCTGCGCCGTGATCGCGGCGCCGGCGCTCATCACGCTCGGCGTTCCGGACTACGCCGCGCACATGTTCATCTTCTACTACGCGGTGCTCTCGGAAGTGTCCCCGCCCACCGCGCTCTCGCCCTTCGCCGCCGCGGCGATCACCGGGGGCGATCCGTACCGCACGACGCTGCAGTCGTGGAAATACACGCTGCCGGCGTTCGTCGTGCCGTTCATGTTCGTCCTCGACCCGATCGGAGAGGGGCTGCTCCTCAGCGTGCCCAAGGGCGGAAGCTGGATTGACGTGCTGCGGATCACGCTGCTCGCGCTGGTGGTGCTGATCGCGCTCGCCGGCGCGGCCGAGGCGTGGCTCCTGCGCCGCGCCACCGGGCCTGAGCGGCTGCTGATGCTCGCCGCCGGTCTGGTCGTCCTGTTCGCCCACGCGCTGCGCGAGCGGTTCTTTGCCGGCACCTGGGTGAGCGAAGGCCACCTCGAGGCCACCGGCGTCGTGCTCCTCGGGGTCGCGATCGCGATCCAGCTCGCGCACCGGCGACGTCCAGCGGTGAGCTGAGCGTGCGCACCGAATCCACCGACATCCTGATCCTCGGCGCCGGCGGCGCGGGTCTGTTCGCCGCGCTGCACGCGCATCAGGCCGATCCGTCGCTCGCCGTCACGGTGGCCGTCAAGGGGCTGCTCGGCAAGTGCGGCTGCACGCGCATGGTGCAAGGCGGCTACAACGTCGCGCTCGATCCGCGCGACTCGGTCGAGCGCCATTTCATGGACACGATCGAGGGCGGCAAGTGGCTTCCCGATCAGGAGCTGGCGTGGAAGCTGGTGACGCTGGCGGTCGAGCGCATCCGCGAGCTGGAGAACGAGCTGGGATGCTTTTTCGACCGCAATCCGGACGGCACCCTGCATCAGAAGGCGTTCGCCGGACAGACGTTCGACCGCACCGTGCACAAGGGCGACCTCACCGGGATTGAGATCATGAACCGGCTCGCCGAACAGGTGTGGGCGCGGGGAATCGGCAGGCTGGAGGAGCACCGGGCGGTGGAGCTGGTGAAGGCGAAGGACGGCTCCGGCATCGCCGGCGCGTTGATGATTGACATGCGCACCGGGGAATACGTGCTCGTGCGGGCCAAGGCGGTGCTGCTTGCCACCGGCGGCGGCCCGACGATGTACAAGTACCACACGCCCTCGGGGGACAAGAGCTGCGACGGGCTCGCCATGGCGCTGCGCGCCGGGCTGCCGTTGCGCGACATGGAGATGGTGCAGTTCCATCCGACGGGCCTTCTCGCCGGGCCGTACACCCGCATGACGGGCACGGTGCTGGAGGAAGGGCTGCGCGGCGCCGGCGGCTGGCTGCTCGACGGCGCGAAAGAGCGCTTCATGCCGAAATACGATCCGGCCGCCGAGCGCGCGACGCGCGACGTCGTCTCGCGCGCGATGTTCAGCGAAATCCGCAAGGGCAACACCGGGCCGAACGGAGGACTCTACATCTCGATGGCCCACCTCGGGCCCGAGCGCGTGCGGCGCGAGTTCAAGGGAATGGTCGAGCGCTGCGCCGACTGCGGCTTCGACCTCGCCGGAGGCCTCGTCGAGGTGGTGCCGACCGCCCACTACATGATGGGCGGCGTGGAGTTCCGCCCCGATTGCACGACCGAGCTGCCCGGTCTGTTCGTGGCCGGCGAGGACTCCGGCGGAGTGCACGGCGCGAACCGACTGGGAGGAAACGGCGTCGCCAACTCGACCGTGTTCGGCGGCGTCGCGGGCGAGACGATGGCCGCGTGGGTCAGGCGCGAAGGGGCGCTGCGCGAGCCGGACCGCGACACGATCGCCGAGGCGATCCGGCGCTGCGAGCCGCGGCCGGGCGGCCGGCACGGCGCGCTGGAGTCGCTGCGCGAGCGGCTGCACGAGCTGATGTGGCAGAAGGTCGGCATCCTGCGCGACGCCGGGGGCCTCGCGGCCGCGATCTCGGAGCTGGAGGCGATCGAGGCGGAGCTTGCGGCGACCGGAATCACGGACACGAATCGCGCCTTCAACCTCACCTGGCACGACTGGCTGAATCTGAAGAGCCTGGTCGAGGTGAGCAAGGTGATCGCGCGGGCGGCCGCCGCGCGGCGCGATTCGCGCGGCGCGCACTATCGCGAGGACTATCCGGAAACCGGACCGCTGGAAGCTTCCACCTACACGAGCGCGCGCCTCGAGGGCGGCAGGGTGGAGATCCGGATGAAGCCGGTCGCCTTCACTCGCGTGCGGCCGGGCGAGACGCTGCTTCGCGGCGCGGCGTAGGGCCGCGCGCTACCCGATGTGCTTGCGGAAAAACTCGAGCGTCCGCGCGCGCGCGAGCTGCGCCGCCTCGGCGTGGTAGGAGGCGCGCTGGTCGCAGTTGAACCCGTGCCCGGCACCGGCGTAGAAATGCGCCGTAATCTCCGGGTGCGCCTTCACGATCGCCCTCGCCTGCTCGGGGCTCGGCGACTGGTCCAGCTCTCCGAAGTGGCACAGCACCGGGCACTTCGGTTTCTCGCCGATGAAGTTCGGCATGCCGCCGCCGTAGTAGCACACCGCGCACGCGAGCCCGGCGAGCCGCGCTGCCGCAACCCATGTCACCGTGCCGCCGAAGCAGTAGCCGACGATGCCGACGTTTCCGGCCCTGGCCGCCTCCGCGATCGCCGCTTCCACGTCGAGCAGGGTCTGCTTCCAGTCGAGCTTCTGCATCAGCTCGATACTTGCCTGAATCTCCGGCTGCGAGTAGCCGGTTTCGTAGCCGCGGCGAATGCGGTCGAAGAGCGCGGGCGCGACCACGCGATAACCGTCGGCCGCATAGCCGTCGGCGACCGACCGGATGTGGCGGTTCACGCCGAAGATCTCCTGAATCACCACCACGCCGCCGCGCGGCTTGCCCGCGGGCTCGGCGAGCCAGGCACCGAGCGCATGTCCGTCGGAAGCCTTGAGTTCGATCATCCTGCCCATGGCGCACCTCCCCGGTCGAGACAGGACGATTGTATAGAATCGCCGGCGTGAAAATGACGAGCGATTCGCTGCGTGCGCTCGCCTGCCGGGCGCTGGAGCGCGCCGGGGCGCGCCGCGCGATGGCCGAGGCGGCGGCGCGTCACCTGGTGCGCGCCGAGGAGCAGGGGCTGCCCACCCACGGCATGTCGCGCGTGCCGTTTTACTGCGGCTTTCTGCGCCACGGCCGCGCCGACGGCGCAGCGCGCCCGCGCCTGCTCGCCGAATCGGCCGCGGTGTGCCTGATAGACAACGCCGACGGCCTGCCCTACGAGTCGGCCGAGTGGGCGATCGCTGAGGCGATCCAGCGCGCGCGCCGCAACGGTATCGGCTTTGCCGGGATCACCAACAGCGCGCACATCGGCGTGCTCGGCATCCATCTGCTGCCGGTCGCCGAGGCGGGCATGGTCGGCATCGGTTTCACCAATTCGCCGGCGGCGATTCCCGCCTGGGGCGGAAAGAAAGCGCTCTTCGGCACCAATCCGGTGGCGTTCGCGTTTCCCCGGGCGGGCGCGGATCCGCTCGTCATAGACCTCGCCCTCACGACGGTGGTGCGCGGCAAAATCATGCTCGCGATGCAGAAAGGCGAGCGCATCCCCGAGGGCTGGGCGCTCGACCGCGAGGGGCGCCCGACCACCGATCCGAAGGAGGCGATCGAGCACGGCAGCCTCTTTCCGATCGGCGGGGCGAAGGGCGCGATGCTCGCGCTCGCCTTCGAACTGGTGTGCTCGGCGCTCACCGGCGCCGCGATCGGACCGGAGGCGGACTCGTTCTTCTCCGAGCAGGGCAACAAGCCCCGGATCGGCCATGCGTTTCTCGCGGTGGATCCGGCGGCGCTCGCCGGGCGCAGCCGCTACTTCGAGCGCGTCGAGGCGGTGGTGCGGGCGATGCTCGCCGACGAAGGCGTGCGGCTGCCGGGGGCGCGCCGCTTCGCCGCCGAACGAAGCGCGCGCGCCGGGGGAATCGAGGTTCCGGACGAGCTGCTCGCGCGGATCGAGGCGCTCGCCGCCGAATGAGCCCGGCGCGCGCTACGCCCGCGGACGGCGATGACGCGCTCCTCGACCGCTTCTGCGACGCGCTCTGGCTGGAGGAGGGGCTGGCGAAGAACACGCTTGCCGCCTATCGCAGCGACCTCGCGGGCCTCGCGGCGCACCTCGGCGGCAAGGGGCTGGCGCGTGCGACCGAGGCGGACCTCTTTGCCTTTCTCGCCGCCCGGCGCGGCCGCGCCTCGAGCGCCGCGCGGCGGCTCTCGAGCCTCAAGCGCTTCTATCGCTGGTGCGTGCGCGAGCGCCTCATGGATGCGGACCCGACGCTCAGGCTCGAACCCCCGAAGCGCGCGCCGCGCTTTCCGAAGACGCTGACCGAGGCCGACGTCGAGGCGCTGCTTGCCGCGCCCGACACGAACACGCCGCTCGGGCTTCGCGACCGCGCCATGCTGGAGATCCTCTACGCTTCCGGGCTGCGGGTGTCGGAGCTGGTCGGCCTCAGGACGTTCGAGGCGAATCTGGAGGCGGGCGTGCTGCGCGTGCTCGGCAAGGGCGCAAAGGAGCGGCTGGTGCCGCTCGGCGAGGAGGCGGTCGAATGGACGCGGCGCTATCTGCTCGACGCGCGTCCGGTGCTGCTCGGGCGCAGGATGTCGGAGGCGCTCTTTGTCACCGCGCGCGGCGCGGCGATGACGCGGCAGGCATTCTGGCTCAACCTCAGGCGCTACGGCGCGCGCGCCGTTCCCGGAAAGAGCCTTTCGCCGCACGTGCTGCGCCACGCCTTCGCCACGCACCTCATCAACCACGGCGCCGACCTGCGCGCGGTGCAGATGCTGCTCGGCCACGCCGACATCTCGACCACCCAGATCTACACCTACGTCGCGCGCGAGCGGCTGAAGGCGCTGCACGAGAAACACCACCCTCGCGGCTGATGGCCGAGACGCGCGGCACCGCATTCCTGAAAAAGCGCGGCATCGCCTACACGGAGCACTCCTACCACTACGTCGAGCATGGCGGCACGGCGGCGTCCGCGGCCGCGCTCGGCGTGCCCGAGCACCAGGTGGTCAAGACGCTCGTGATGCAGGACGAGCGCGGCCGGCCCCTGGTGGTCCTCATGCACGGCGACCGCAAGGTGTCCACCCGGGCGCTCGCGCGGCAGATCGGCGCGCGGCGCATCGAGCCCTGCCGGCCGCAGGATGCGGAGCGCCATTCCGGCTACCAGATCGGCGGCTGCTCGCCGTTCGGGCTGCGCAAGCCGCTGCCGATCTACATGGAGCGCTCGATCCTGGCGCTGGAGCGCATCTACATCAACGGCGGCCGGCGCGGCTTTCTCGTCGGCGTGGACCCGAGGGAAATCGTGCGCGCGCTGGCGCCGGTGCTCGTCGAGGCCGGCGTGCCGGGCTAGGCGCGCCGGCGCTCGATCGAGACGCCGACCAGCCGCGCGTTGGCGAGGATGCCGATCTTGGCCGCGGTCACGCGCACCCACGGCGCGCCGAACTCCTCGATGAGGATCCGCGCGATGCGCTCGGCAAAAGTCTCCACCAGCCGGAAATGTCCGCTCGCCGCAAGCTCGCGGATGCGGCGCGCGACCTGTTCGTAGTCAATCGTGTCGGCGACGCGGTCGCTCGCGAACACCGCCTCGCCCGGCAGGCCGATGTCCAGGTCGAGCGACACGGTCTGCGGCGCGTACCGCTCGCGCCGATGAATGCCGATCAGCACCTCGACGCGCAGGTCGCGCAGCAGGATCGAGTCCATGCTTCTCGATTATAGAATCGCTCTCCATGCTCCAGGAGATTGAGCTCGCCGCGATCGCGCTCGCCGCCTACGGCCTGGGCTCGATCTCGTTCGCCGTCGTCGTCAGCCGGCTGATGGGGCTGCCCGATCCGCGCAGCTACGGCTCGCGCAATCCCGGCGCGACCAACGTGCTTCGGTCGGGAAACCGCGTCGCGGCGGCGTTGACCCTCGCCGGCGACGCGCTGAAGGGCGCGGCCGCGGTCTGGCTGGCGGCGCTGTGGAGCGGCGAGCCGCCGGCGGCCGGTCATGCCGCGCCGATCGCCGGTGCGATGGCGTTCTTCGGCCACGTCTATCCGCTCTGGCACCGCTTTCGCGGCGGCAAGGGCGTCGCCACGGCGGCGGGCGTGCTGCTCGCGCTGGATCTCTGGCTGGGCCTGGGGGCGATCGCCACGTTCGCGATCATTCTCGCGTTCTTTCGCATGGTTTCGGCTGCCTCGATCATCGCGGCGTTGTTCGCACCCGCATGGGCGTTCTGGCTGTTCGGCGCGCGGCCGCTGGTGCCGGCGGTGCTGGCGATGGCGCTGCTCCTCATCTGGCGCCACCATGAGAACATCGGCCGCATCCTGCGCGGCGAGGAAAGCCGCCTCGGCAAGCCATGAGAGTGCTGATGCTCGGCGCGGGCGCGGTCGGCGGCTACTTCGGCGGCCGCATGGCCGAAAAAGGCATGGACGTGACCTTCCTCGTGCGGCCGGCGCGCGCGGCGCTGCTTGCGCGCGAAGGGCTGCGGATCGCGAGTCCCGCCGGCAACGTCCGGCTGGCAGTGAGGACGGTGACGCAGGAGGCGGTGCGTCCCGAATACGACCTCGTCATCGTCACCGCCAAGGCCTACGATCTCGCCGGCGCGATCGAGGCGATCGCGCCGGCGATCGGCGCGCGGTGCGCGGTGCTGCCGCTGCTGAACGGAATGAGCCATCTCGAGGCGCTCGATACGCGCTTCGGGCGCGAGCGCGTGCTGGGCGGGGTCGCGTACATCGCCGCCACCCTCGCTCCGGATGGGGAGGTGCGCCACCTCAACAACTTCCATCGCATGGTGTTCGGCGAGCGCGCGGACTCGCAAAAGTCCCTGTGCGACGCGCTCGCGGCGGCGCTAGCGGGCGTGAAGTTCGACTTCGAGCACCTTGCCGACATCGAGCAGGCGATGTGGGATAAGTGGGTGCTCCTTGCCACGCTCGCCGGAATCACGTGCCTGATGCGTGCGGCAGTGGGCGACATCGCCGCGACCGCCTCGGGCGAAAAGCTGACGCTGCAGTTGCTCGCCGAGTGCGCGGCCGTAGCACGCGCCGAAGGCCGACCGACACCGGAGCCTACGCTGCAGGGCTACCGCGCCTTGCTCACCAAGCGCGGTTCTGACTTCACCGCCTCGATGCTGCGCGACATCGAGGTGGGCGGTCCGACCGAGGGCGAGCACATCCTCGGGGCGCTGCTCGCGGCCGCGCGCAGGCACCGCTTGGAGACGCCGATGCTGGAGATCGCGGCGACCCACCTCGAGGCATACGCCGCGCGCCGCGCGCGCGAGGGGCGCTAGGCAGACGCCGCCAGCTCCCAGCGCGGGTACACCGAGAACGCGCGCGGCGCGGCGCCCGGCGCCGCGCCCGCGGCCAGGCGCAGCGCCGCGGCGAACGCGATCATCGCGCCGTTGTCGGTGCACAGCTCCGGCTCCGGGTAGAAGACCTCGAAGCCCGATTGCGCGGCGCGCGCATCGAGCGCCGCACGCAGCTGCCGGTTGGCGCCCACGCCGCCGGCGACCACCAGCCGCGTCAGGCCGGTGCGCTCGAGCGCCGAGACGCACTTCGCCACCAGCACCTCCACCACCGCGTCCACGAACGCGCGTGCGACATCGGCGTGGAACTGCCGCTCCGGCGGGTGGCTGCGCACAAGGTGCAGGACGGCGGTCTTCAGCCCCGAGAAGCTGAAGTCGAGATCGCCGCTCGCGATCATCGGCCGCGGCAGGCGGTAGCGGCCGGGGACCCCCGCTTCAGCCAGCCGCGACACCTCCGGCCCCCCGGGGTAGCCGAGGCCGAGGAGCTGCGCCGTCTTGTCGAAGGCCTCGCCAGCGGCGTCGTCCAGCGTCTCGCCGAGCAGGGCGTACCTGCCCGGCGCCTCGACCCTGACGAGCTGGGTGTGGCCGCCGGAGACAAGCAGCGCGACGAACGGAAACCGGGGCGGGCGCGCCGAAAGCAGCGGCGAAAGGAGATGCCCTTCCATGTGATGCACGCCGATCGCCGGCACCCCCAGCGCGAACGCGATGCCTTGCGCGAACGCCGCCCCGGCGAGCAGCGCCCCGACCAGCCCCGGCCCCTGCGTGTAGGCGACCGCGTCGAGTTCCTTGATGCGGCGGCGCGCGCGCTGCAGCACCCCCCGGGCGAGCGGAACCAGCCGCCGCAGGTGCTCGCGCGAGGCGAGCTCCGGCACCACCCCGCCGTAGGCTTCGTGCATCGCCGCCTGCGAATGCACCGCGTGGGCGAGCAACCGCCCGGGATGCCCCGCGCCGGGAGCCGACTCGTAGAGCGCGATGCCGGTTTCGTCGCAGGACGTCTCGATGCCGAGGATCAGCATGCGCCGATGGTAGCCGGGCGCGGCGGGATGCGGATATAATTCAACCCCTTTTCGAGAGCTAGGGGAACGGAAACCAGAGGATGCCGACCGTACGCGTCAAGGAGAACGAGCCGTTCGAGGTCGCGATGCGCCGCTTCAAGCGCACCGTGGAGAAGGCGGGGCTGCTCACCGAGCTGCGCGCCCGCGAGTACTACGAGAAGCCGACCGCCGAGCGAAAGCGCAAGCTCGCCGCAGCGGTCAAGCGCCATCACAAGCGGCTGCGCAGCCAGATGCTGCCGCCGAAGTTCTACTGAGACGCACGGAGCGCTTCCACCCCCGGCGCGAGTCGGAGCCGGCCCGAGGGGCCGCACGATTCGCGCTTTTCGTTTCGAATAGCCGGTGTCGCTGAAGGACCGCATCCAGGAAGACGTGAAGGCGGCGATGCGCGCGCGCGACGTCCGGCGCCTCGCGGCGCTGCGGCTGCTTGCGGCGGCGCTCAAGCAGAAGGAAGTGGACGAGCGCGTCGCGCTCGACGACGCCGCGGTGCTCGCGGTGATCGAGAGAATGATCCGGCAGCGGCGCGAGTCGGTCGCCCAGTTCGAGAAGGGCGGCCGCGCCGACCTCGCCGAGCAGGAGAAGTACGAGATCGAGGTGCTCGCGGCGTACCTGCCGCAGCCACTCGCCGAGGCGGAGATCGAGGCGGCGGTGGCCGCGGCAATCGCCGAGTCGGGCGCCGGCTCGGTGAAGGACATGGGCAAAGTCATGGGCCTGCTCAAGTCCCGCCTCGCGGGAAGGGCCGACATGGCGAAGGTGTCGGCTCTGGTGCGCTCGAAGCTCGGCGGCTGAGCAAGGCGCGGGCCGCGTTCTGCTGCGGGCCTTTTCGCGGGAGAATTTCCCCGTCCTCCGGATCCCGCGCCGGTGATACCCGACAGCTTCAAGCAGGACCTCCTCAACCGCGTGGACATCGTGGAGGTCGTCTCGCGCCACGTGCCGCTCAAGAAGTCGGGCGCGAACTACCTCGGCCTTTGCCCCTTTCACAGCGAAAAGACGCCCTCCTTCACCGTCAGTCCGGCCAAGCAGTTCTATCACTGCTTTGGCTGCGGCGCGCACGGCAACGCGATCGGATTCCTGATGGCCTATTCCAGCCTCGGCTACGTCGAGGCGGTGAAGGCGCTCGCCGATTCGGCCGGAATGAAGATGCCGGAATGGCAGCCGCGCTCGGCGGACGCGGCGGCGCGCAGGCAGCGCGAGACCGACCTTCTGCCGGTCATGGAGCGGGCGATGGAGTTCTACCGCGCGGAGCTCAGGAAATCCCCGCGCGCGATCGCCTACCTGAAGGGCAGGGGCGTCTCGGGCGAGATCGCGGCGCGCTACCGCATCGGCTACGCCCCGGCCGACTGGCAGGCGCTCAGGGCGGCTTTCGCCGACTATGACGACAGGGCGCTCGTGGCGGCCGGCCTCGTCGTCGAAAGCGAGGGCAGGCGCTACGACCGCTTCCGCGACCGCGTCATGTTCCCGATCCACAACCTGCGCGGGGCGGTGGTCGGCTTCGGCGGCAGGGTGCTGGGCGAGGGCGAGCCCAAGTACCTCAACTCTCCAGAGACGCCTCTGTTCGAGAAGGGGCGAGAAGTGTACGGCCTCGCGCTGGCGCGCGAGGCGGTCCGCACCACCGGACGGGTGATCGTCGTCGAGGGCTACATGGACGTGCTCGCGCTGGCGCAGTTCGGCGTCGGCAACGCGGTCGCGACCCTCGGCACCGCGACCACCCCGGCGCACGTCATGCGGCTGCTTCGCCTCGCCGACGAGCTGGTGTTCTGCTTCGACGGCGACGCCGCCGGCCGCAAGGCAGCCTGGCGCGCGCTGGAGGTGAGCCTGCCGCTCGCCACGGACGCGAAAACAATCCGGTTCCTGTTCCTGCCGGAGGGCGAGGATCCGGACAGCTTCGTGCGCTCGCGCGGCAGGGAAGCGTTCGAGCGCCTGGTGCGCGAGGCGCAGACGCTGTCGGCGTTCCTGGTGGGCGAGCTGCAGGCCGGGCTCGATCTCGCGACCGCCGAAGGCCGCTCGCGGCTGGTCGCCAAGGCGGCGCCCCACCTGCAAAAGATCGCCGGGAGGGTGCTGCGGCTTCAGATTGGGCGCGAGATCGCGCGCCTTGCGGGCCTTGCGCCCGAGGACGTGGAGCGCCTCACCGCGGCGCCGGGCGCCACCACGCCGGCCTACGCGCGCGCTGCGCCTGCCCGCGCCGCGCCCGCGCTCGCTGCGACGCAGGAGCGGAACCTGCTGCGCTGTGTGCTGTCGAATCCGGCCCTTGCGGTGCGCATCGAACCGGATCTGCTCGATCCCGCGCTGCCGGAAACGGCGGTGCTGCGCGCGCTTGGCGAGGCGCCGCAGGAGGGGGCGCGCGGAGCCTTGCTCGTCGAGCGCTTTCAGGGCACGGCGTTCGAGGACGTCGTGGCCGAGGCGATGGCGGCGGCGATCGGCGCCGGGCTGGACGACAATGCCGCCGAAGAGGAGTTCCGCCAGATCATGCTGGCGCTGCGCATCCGGCGCAAGAACGAGGAAATCCGCGCGCTCGCCGAGCGGGTGAAGGCTGAGCCCGCGCTCGCGGCCGAGCTCAATCGGCGCCTCAAGGAACTGCACGAGCTGAAGGCGCAAAGGGCTTGAAATTCAAGGAATCGGGTAAAATTTAATGTTTTTCTCCGGAAAGGGATGTCCGGGGGCATTCGGGGGCGAGGATGGCAAAGGCAAAGCGCAGGGCAAAGGCCAAGGCGGGCGCCAAGGCGACCAAAAAGGCGAGTGAAATCAGGGCGTTGAAGAAAGCGAAAGCAAGGTCTTCCGCCCCTGCGCCCGCGCGCAGGTCGAAGGCGCAAAAAAAGCCCCCCGTAAAGCTCGCCAGCCGCAAGTCCGCGGCCGCCCGCGGCCGCGGCACCCTGGCTCGCTCCGAGGCCGAGGCGAAAAAGACGAAGGCGCAGGGCACCCCGAGCGCGAAGCAGGCGCTCGAGCTGCTCGAGGCGAAAGTCGCCGCGGTCAAGGCGAAGGGCCGTCCGGGCCGCAAGGGCCGGCGCGACGCGCTGCTCGCCGACGCGCAGCTTCCCAAGGAGGATGCCGAAACCCGCCGTACCCGCCTCAAGAACCTGATCAAGCTCGGAAAGGAGCGCGGGTTCCTCACCTACTCCGAAATCAACGACCATCTGCCCGACGACCTGGTGGATGCCGAGCAGATCGAGGCGATCATCTCGACCTTCGGCGACATGGGCATCCAGGTCTACGACCAGGCGCCCGATCAGGAGCAGCTGCTCATCACCGCCGAGACGCCGGCGGTCGCGGCCGCCGACGAGGACGTCGAGGAGCAGGCCGAAGCCGCGCTCTCGACCGTGGATTCGGAGTTCGGCCGCACGACCGACCCGGTGCGCATGTACATGCGCGAGATGGGGTCCGTCGAGCTGCTCACCCGCGAGGGCGAGATCGAGATCGCCAAGCGGATCGAGGAGGGCCTGCGCCACATGATCCAGGCGATCAGCGCCTGCCCGACTACGGTGCGCGAGATCCTGGAGCTCGCCGAGAAGGTGGAAAAGGACGAGCTGCGCATTGACGAAGTGGTGGACGGACTGGTGGACCCGAACGCCAAGGACGACTTCGATCCGAAGAAGGCGGAGGCGGCCGAATCGGGCGCCGACGAGGACGAGGCGCTCGAGGAGGAGATCGAGAGCGAGGAAGAGGCCGCGGCGGCGCAGTCGGCGAGCCTGATGAAGCTGCGCGCCGACGCGCTGGAGAAGTTCGCGCGCATCCGCCGGCTCTACGAGCGGATGAAGCGCGTGCTGGAGAGCAAGGGCCCGCGCGACAAGGAATACCTGCGGGTGCGCGACCAGATCAGCGCCGAGCTGATGACGATCCGCTTTACCGCGCGTACCGTCGAGCGGCTGTGCGACAGCGTGCGCGGGCTGGTCGAGGAGATCCGCAGCCACGAGCGCGCGATCCACGACCTGTGCGTCGAGAAGGCGCAGATGCCGCGGCCGCACTTCATCAAGATCTTCGCCGGCACCGAGGGCTCGCGCCGCTGGCTCACCGCCGAGATCCACGCCGGGCACCCGTGGAGCGAGGCGCTCGCGCGCTTGGAGCCCTCGATCTTGGAGCACCTGTCGAAAATCCAGGCGGTGCAGGAGCGCATCGGCATCCCGATCCGCGACCTCAAGGAGATCAACAAGCAGATGTCCACCGGCGAGGCCAAGGCTCGGCGCGCCAAGCGGGAAATGACCGAGGCCAACCTGCGCCTGGTGATCTCGATCGCGAAGAAGTACACCAACCGCGGCCTGCAGTTCCTCGACCTCATCCAGGAGGGCAACATCGGCCTGATGAAGGCGGTGGACAAGTTCGAGTACCGGCGCGGCTACAAGTTCTCGACCTACGCCACCTGGTGGATCCGGCAGGCGATCACGCGCTCGATCGCCGACCAGGCGCGCACCATCCGCATCCCGGTGCACATGATCGAGACGATCAACAAGATGAACCGCATCTCGCGCCAGATCCTGCAGGAGACCGGACAGGAGCCGGACCCCGCGACGCTGGCGCAGAAGATGGAGATGCCGGAGGAAAAGATCCGCAAGATCCTCAAGATCTCCAAGGAGCCGATCTCGATGGAGACCCCGATCGGCGACGACGACGACTCGCATCTGGGTGACTTCATCGAGGACACCTCGACCATGGCGCCGGTGGATGCGGCGACCTACGCGTCGCTGCGCGAAGTCACCAAGGAGGTGCTCGATACGCTCACGCCGCGCGAGGCGAAGGTGCTGCGCATGCGCTTCGGCATCGAGATGAGCACCGACCACACGCTGGAGGAGGTCGGCAAGCAATTCGACGTCACGCGCGAGCGTATCCGCCAGATCGAGGCGAAAGCGCTGAGGAAGCTCCGCCACCCCTCGCGCTCGGAGCGGCTAAAGAGCTTCCTCGACCAGGAAAGCTGAACAACAGGGTCAGGTCCCGATTTTCCGGCAGGGGAAGACGAAGGGGCCGCGACACGCGGCCCTTTCCGTTTGCGGCGGTAGACTTCGCGCGGGGCCGGTAGCTCAGCCGGTCAGAGCAGGGGACTCATAATCCCTTGGTCGCTGGTTCGAATCCAGCCCGGCCCACTTCCTGCGCCTGCGCCTTGCGGTCGAGCAGCCGTCCGAAGTTGTCGAGCGACAGGAGGTGCGCGTAGATGCGGCCGAGAATGCCCTTCTTCGCGAGGTTCTTGAGCTGGCTCGCGTTGAGGTGCTCGATTCTCGCTTCCGCGACGCGGTGCATGCCGGCGAGCTGCGCCGAGCCGCCCTTGTCGAATTTCGCCTGCGCGACGAAGGGCTCGAGCAGCGCGTAGTCGGCCAGGATCGCGCACATCTCGCGCGTGCGCTCCAGATCCACCTCGTACTCGGTGAGCATGCGCTCGATGTCCTTCCATTTCGCGAGCGGCTCGCCCTTGTCGTCGAACATCGGCTCGCCGGCGGCATCGTCGGCGTACGCCTTCTCGATGCAAATGAGCCGGTTCTGCTGCTCGACGTTGTTCAGGCGCACCTTCACCATGCAGAACGGAAACCGCCGCACGTAGGCCGGAACATAGACGCCGCGCCGCCAGCGCGCCCCGTCGAGATAGAGGTTCTCGCCGGCGGCGAAGCCGAGCACCGCCACCGGCGCAAAGGTCTTGCCCTCGTCGCCGCTCGTGAACACGATCGGGTAGTCGCGCGCCGCGTGGGCGAACTCGGTGTAGCTCACCGGGATCGCGTTGAGGGCGCGCGCGAACTCCGGGACCTCGCCCGGCGCAAGCAGCCGGACCTTCTGCTTGCGGTTGAGGGCGACCACTTCCTTGTAGCCGAACGGCGGCGAAATCTGCATGGCGTCTCCTTTTCGTCTGCGATGATAGCCCGGACGGGGGCGTGCCGCGGGCCATCTCGCCGGTGCGGTGATTCTCCGGTAAAATTGCGCCCCTTCCGTGGGGTGGTAGCTCAGCTGGGAGAGCGCGGCGTTCGCAATGCCGAGGTCGAGGGTTCGATCCCCTTCCACTCCACCACTCCCGCTTCCTGGCAAGGCAAACCCGCGCGCGTCGTTTGCCGCGGCGCGCGCCGCTGCCTTCATCACGAGCCCGGCGCCTTTGCGGGCTGCGCGGCGGCGGCGATCAGCGCGCGGCGAATCTCCCTCAGCTTCGCCTTGACGCGGGAGGCGTTGTCCGCCCCCATGCGAATGAGGATCTTCTGGCCGGCAGAGCGCGTCTCGAGATCGGGGTCGGCGTACTCGTAGAGCACCTTGGGCCGGATCAGGCGTATCGGCGCGCCGACCTCTGGGGCGGCGAGCAGGTCGTCCATCGCCTCGATCAGCCGGTCGTTGAAGTGCCTGCCGGAATAGCCGAGCTCCTCGTAGGCGCGCTGAAAAAGCGGATAGAGCTGCACGTAGGCCTTCACCAGCGCCTGCGCATCGAGCGATTCGAGCGCGCTCACGTACCGCGCGTAGCGCGCCGAGTTCTCCGGCGCGATCGCCGGCTGCTCGCCGCCCCCGCTCGCGCGAAAGCCGCCGGGCACGTCGTAGACCGGAAACACGCGCCGCGGGGCGCGCGCACGCGGCAGGTTGTCCACCGTGGCGACGATGCGCCGGACGATGCCGCTCGGGAACACGAGCTCGTTGAACGCCTTCGATCCCAGCAGCGTGGCGAGTGTCTGGCGCAGGAGCGAATCGCTCACGTCGAGCGACGGAAGCGGCACGGAGGGCTCGGCCGCCGGCAGCGGATGGCGGACCGCAGGGCCCGCCTCGCGCGGCGGGGCTTCGGCGGCAGGCGCTGCCGCCGGCGGAGGCACCGCGGCGGGTTTGCCAACAAACCAGGCGTAGTAGCCGCCAAGGAGCGCGACCAGCACGGCCGCCAGCGCCAGCACCCACGGTAGAAGCGAGGTCCGCGGCGCCTCGCGCAGGTGGTGCGGGCGATCCTGCGGGTCGGCGCGCATCGGCGGCGCCCTTTCAGGACAGATCGAGCGCGTGGCGCTTCAGTTCGGCAAGCGGCACGATCGCAAGCGTTTCCTCGTGCGTCGCGGCAAGCACCACCGGCGGCGCGACACCGGCGTCGAGCGCTTCCTTCCAGCGGCCCGCGCACAGGCACCACTGATCGCCGGGCTTCAGGCCCGGAAAGCCGAACTGCGGCGCGGGCGTGCTGAGGTCGTTGCCGCGCGACTTCGAGAATTCGAGGAACTCCTTCGTCATGCGCGCGCAGACGGTGTGGATGCCGACGTCATCATAGCCGGTGTTGCAGCAGCCGTCGCGGTAAAACCCGGTCATCGGACGCACGCTACACGGGGCGAGCGGCTCGCCCAGCACATTGAGCGCCCGCTGCGATTTCGTGCGCGCGCTCATGGCGCGAGCTTCCTTTCGAGGCGCCTTGCGAACACGGTCATCTCCTTTTCCGCCTGCCGGTCGCCCTTGGCGCGCGCCGCCTCGATTCCCTTGCGCCACGCCTCGAGCGCTTCGCGGCCGCGCCCGGCTTCGGCGAGCGCGCGCCCGAGCAGCTTCCACGCCGCCGAGAACGTCGGGTCGCGCGTCACTGCCTCGGTCAACTCGCGCGCGGCGGCCGCCGGATCGCCCGCCTTGAGGTATTCCATCCCGAGCGAGTAGCGCAGCAGCGCGCCGTCGCGCGGGGTGCCGATCAGCTTCTCCAGGCTGGCGATCGCGGCCGATGCCATTTCGGCTAAGATTCTAGGACATGAAGACCGCGGTGCACACGCAGGACGCGCCCGCGGCGATCGGCACCTACTCGCAGGCGGTGCGCGCCGGGGACACGGTGTACCTCTCGGGCCAGATCGGCCTCGATCCGGCCACGATGCAGCTCGTCGAGGGCGTGGACGCGCAGATCCACCGCGTGTTCCGCAACCTGGCCGCGGTGGCTGCGGCCGCGGGCTTGGGCCTGGAGCACGCGGTGCGCATGACGGTCTATCTCACCGACCTCGCGCATTTCGCGCGCGTGAACGAGATCATGGCCCAGTATTGCCGCGAGCCGTATCCGGCGCGCGCCGCCGTCGGCGTCGCCAGCCTGCCACGCGGCGCGCTGGTGGAGATCGACTGCATCCTGTACGCGAAGTGAAATCGCGGGCACGGCCCGCGCCGGCCCCGGGAGCGGCGCGCGGCCTTGCCGCGAAGCTCGAAAAGCTCGGCATCCGCTCGCGGGCGGAGCTCGCGTTTCATCTGCCGCTGCGCTACGAGGACGAGACCGCGCTCACGGCGCCCGAGCACGCGCCCGCGGGAAAGCCGGTGCTCGTCGAGGCGCGCGTGCAGCACGCCGAGGTCGCCACCCGGCCGCGGCGCCAGCTTCTCGTGCGCGCCGAAGGGCTGGTGCTTCGCTTTTTCAATTTCTACCCGAGCCAGTTGCAGGCGTTCCGGCGCGCCGCCGACGAAGGGCTGCTCGTGCGCGCCTATGGCGAGGTGCGCGCGGGGTTTTTCGGCGCCGAGATGGTGCACCCGCGCTGGCGCTTGGTCCGGGAAGGCGAGCCGCTCGCGGCCACGCTCACCCCGGTCTATCCGACCACCGCCGGACTGGCGCAGGGCGTGCTGCGCAAGATGGTGCTGGAGGCGCTCGCCGCGGCGCCGCTCGAAGAAACGCTCCCGGAACGGTTCCTGCGCCGCTACGGGCTACCGGGGATCGCCGAGGCGGTGCGAACGCTGCACCAGCCGCCGCCGGAGGCCGACCGCGAGGCGCTCGCCGCCCGTACGCACCCGGCGTGGCGGCGGGTGAAATTCGACGAGCTGCTCGCGCAGCAGCTCTCGATGCGCATGGCCTACCGCGCGCGCCGCGAGCGCCGCGCCCCGGTGCTCGCGGGCGACGGGCCGCTCCTCCGCCGCTTTCTGGGCACGCTGCCGTTTCGCCTCACGCGCGCGCAGCGCCGCGCAATGGCCGAGATCCTCGCCGATCTGGCGCAGCCGCATCCGATGCAGCGGCTGCTGCAGGGCGATGTCGGCAGCGGCAAGACGATCGTCGCGGCGATCGGCTGCCTCGCGGCGGTGGACGCGGGCTGGCAGGCGGCGGTGATGGCGCCGACCGAGATCCTCGCCGAACAGCACTTCCGCAAGTTCTCGGAGTGGCTGGCGCCGCTCGGCGTTCGCATCGCGTGGCTGCACGGGGCGCTCGGCGCGGCCGAAAAGCGCGCCGCGCTCGCCGCGCTCGCGACGGGCGAGGCGGCGATCGGCATCGGCACCCATGCGCTGATCGAGGAGGGCGCGGCGTTCGCGCGCCTCGGCCTCGCGGTGGTGGACGAGCAGCACCGTTTCGGCGTGCGCCAGCGGCTCGCGCTGCGGCGAAAGGGCGAGGGCGACCCCGCCGAGCCGCTGGTGCCGCACCAGCTCATGATGAGCGCGACGCCGATCCCGCGCACGCTCTCGATGACCTATTTCGCCGATCTCGACGTCTCGGTGGTGGACGAGATGCCGCCCGGCCGGCGGCCGGTCGCGACGCGCCTGGTCGCCGCCTCGCGCCGCGGCGAGGTGCTGGCGCGCATCCGCCAGGCGTGCGCGGCCGGCGAGCAGGCGTACTGGGTCTGCCCGGTGATCGAGCATTCGCGCGAAGGCGACCTGCAGACCGCGCTCGACACCCATGCGCGCCTTGCCGCCGAGCTGCGCGGCCTGAGCGTCGGGCTGGTGCACGGGCGCCTTGCGCCGGCGGAAAAGGCGGCGGTGATGGCGGAGTTCGCCGCCGGCCGCATCCAGCTCCTCGTGGCGACCACGGTGATCGAGGTCGGGGTGGACGTGCCGAACGCGACGCTCATGGTGATCGAGCACGCCGAGCGCTTCGGCCTCGCGCAACTGCACCAGTTGCGCGGCCGCATCGGCCGCGGCGGGCGCGAGAGCGTGTGCATCCTGCTCTACGCCAATCCGCTCTCGGCCGCGGCGCGCGAGCGGCTGAAAATCATCTACGAATCGCGCGACGGCTTCGAGATCGCGCAGCGCGATCTCGCGCTGCGCGGCCCGGGCGAGTACCTCGGCGAGCGCCAGAGCGGCCTGCCGCTGCTGCGTTTTGCCGATCTCGCGGCCGACGAGCCGCTCGCGCGGGCGGCGCGCGAGGCGGCCGAGGAGCTGCTCGATGCCGACCCGGCGGCGGCGGCGCGCCACGTCGAGCGCTGGCTGGGGGCGCGCCGCGAGCTGGCGCGCGCCTGACGGCGCGGCCCTGCTATCCTCGGCGCGTGGACGCGGCGTTTCTCCTGCGGCGACTGGACGCCTACGAGCGGCTGGTGCGACTCGACAAGCCGATCGGGGCGCTGCTGCTGCTGTGGCCGACGCTGTGGGCGGTATGGCTCGCCGCCGACGGCCGGCCGCCGGCGGCGATCGTGGTCATCTTCGTGATGGGCACGATCCTGATGCGCTCGGCCGGATGCGCGCTCAACGACTGGGCGGACCGCCACTTCGACCCGCATGTCGAGCGCACGCGCGCCCGCCCGCTCGCCGCCGGCGAGATCCACCCGCACGAGGCGCTGGCGGTGGCCGCCGTGCTCGCCGCCATCGCCTTCGGGTTCGTGCTGTTCCTGAACCGCTTCGCGATCCTGCTTTCGTTCGTCGCGCTGGCGATCGCCGCGGTCTATCCGTTCACCAAGCGATTCTTTGCGCTGCCGCAGCTCGTGCTCGGCGTCGCCTTCGGCTTCGGCATCCCGATGGCCTATGCGGCGCTGCGCGAGGCGCTGCCCTGGGAGTGCTGGGTGCTGCTCGCGGCGAACATCTGCTACTCGTTCGCCTACGATACGGAGTACGCGATGGTGGATCGCGACGACGACGCGAAAATCGGCATCCGCACCTCGGCGCTCACGCTCGGGCGCTACGACGTCGCCGGCGTCATGGTCGCCTATGCCGGCATGCTCGCGATCCTCACCGCGCTCGGCGTCGCGCTGCGCCTGGGCTGGCCGTACTATGCCGGGCTCGCGGTCGCCGGTGCGATGGCGCTCTTTCACTACCGTCTGATCCGCGATCGCTCGCGCGAGGGATGCTTTCGCGCCTTCCGGCACAACAACTGGGTCGGCGCGGCGATCTTCGCCGGCCTGGTCGCCTCGTACCAGGTGTGAGGGCGGACGAGCTTCTCGCGGAAACCGAGCTGCCGGGCGGCGGGCGCCTCGCCCTGTACCCCGGGCGGTTGGTCCACACCGGCGCGGCCGGGAGCGAGACGGTCGCGCTCGCGCATCTCGCCTCCGTGCGCATCGCGTTCGGCGCCGCCGAGCGCTCGTTCTCCGCGCGCGGCCGCGATGCGGCGCTCGCCGCGTTCGCCGAGGCGCTCGCCGATCGCCTCGGAGAGCTGGCGCACCGGAGCTGAGCGATGCGCTACGCGGACCTGCGCGACTTTCTTTCGCGGCTCGAGCGCATGGGCGAGCTGAGGCGTATCGCCGCCGAGGTCTCGCCGCGTCTGGAGATGACGGAAATCTGCGACCGCGTGCTGCGCTCGGGCGGCCCGGCGCTCCTCTTCGAGCGCCCGGCGGGATACACGATACCGGTGCTCGGCAATCTCTTCGGCACCGTGCGCCGAATCGCGCTCGCGATGGGCGCCGAGGACGCCGCGGCGCTGCGCGAGATCGGCAGACTGCTTGCGTACCTGCGCGAGCCAGAACCGCCGCACGGGCTGCGCGACGCGTGGGAAAAGCTCCCGCTGCTGAAAAAACTCTTCGCGATGCAGCCGAAGGAGGTGCGCTCGGCGCCCTGCCAAGAGGTGGTCTGGGAAGGAAAGGACGTGGACCTCGGCAGGCTTCCGGTGCAGACCTGCTGGCCGGAGGACGCCGGGCCGCTCATCACCTGGGGCCTCACGATCACGCGCGGGCCGTTCAAGGCGCGCCAGAACCTCGGCATCTACCGCCAGCAGGTGATCGCGCCCGACCGCGTCATCATGCGCTGGCTCGCCCACCGCGGCGGCGCGCTCGATTTCCGCGACCACCAGATCGCCCGCCCCGGCACGCCGTTTCCCGTCGCCGTGGCGATCGGCGCCGACCCGGCGACGATTCTTGCGGCCGTCACCCCGGTTCCGGACGCGCTCGGCGAGTACCAGTTCGCCGGGCTGCTGCGCGATGCGCGCACCGAGGTCACGCGCTGCCTCGGCAGCGACCTGCAGGTGCCGGCGAGCGCCGAGATCGTGCTGGAGGGCGAGATCCGGCCGGGCGATACCGCGCTCGAAGGCCCGCACGGCGATCACACCGGCTACTACAACGAGGCCGAGCGCTTTCCGGTGCTCACCGTGCGGCGCATCACCATGCGGCGCGATCCGATCTATCACTCGACCTATACCGGCAAGCCGCCGGATGAACCGGCGATGCTCGGGGTGGCGTTGAACGAAGTGTTCGTGCCGCTGATCACGCGGCAGTTTCCGGAAATCACCGACTTCTACCTGCCGCCGGAGGGCTGCTCGTACCGCATGGCGGTGGTGAGCATGAAAAAGCAGTATCCCGGGCACGCCAAGCGCGTGATGTTCGGCGTCTGGAGCGTGCTGCGCCAGTTCATGTACACCAAGTTCATCGTCGTCGTGGACGAGGACGTCAACGCGCGCGACTGGAAGGAGGTGATATGGGCGATCAGCACGCGCGTGGATCCCGCGCGCGACACGCTGATCGTGGAGAACACGCCGATTGACTATCTCGATTTTGCGAGCCCGGTGGCGGGCCTGGGCTCGAAGATGGGACTGGATGCGACGAACAAGTGGCCGGGTGAGACCAGCCGCACCTGGGGCCGGCCGATCGCCATGGACCCGCAGGTCAAGCGCCGCGTGGACGCGCTGTGGCAGGAACTGGGGCTCTGAGCCTCGCCGGGTGAACGGCCTCGCGCCCGCGGCCGGCGGGCGCCGGCTCAGCCGCGCTCGTACACCCAGCCCAGCAGCTCGTCCATCGCCGCCTGCGCCTGCGGCGCATTCGGGTGATTGATGATCATCACCACGATCATCCGGCGTCCGGCGCGATCGAGCACGTACCCGGCCATCGAGCGCACATCGGCGAGCAGTCCGGTCTTGATGTGCGCGCGACCCGCGACCGCCTCGCCCTTCAGGCGCCGGCGCATCGTGCCGTCGAGGGCGGCGATCGGAAGCGAGGCGATGAATTCCGGCATCACGCTCGATTTCCACGCGGCCTGAAGCAGTGCGGCGAGGCTCGCCGCGCTCAGGCGCTCGATGCGCGACAGGCCGGAGCCGTTCTCCAGCACCAGCTCCGGCGCCGCGATCGCCTTGCGCGCAAGCCAGCCGCGGATCGCGGCGGCGGCTTTTTCCGCATCGCCCGGGGTACCGGCGGTTTCCGCGCCGAGCGTAAGAAAGAGGTGCCGCGCCATCACGTTGTTCGAGAGCTTGTTGATGTCGCGCACGAGCAGTCCGAGCGGCGGGGACTCGTGCACGTAAAATGGCGCCGCGCCTGCCGGTGCCGCGCCTTCGCGCACCGCGCCTGTCCAGAGTCCGCCCGTCTCGCCCCAGAGCTGGCGCATGACGCCCGCGACGTGATCGTTCGGGGCGAGCAGCGCGACGTGGAGATCCTTTTCGCCGCAGCTTGCTGGATAGCGCCCAGTGAAGATCGCGCGCTGGCGCGCCGGCTCGAAGGTCGGCGCGAGCATCTCCCGAAAGGCGCGGCCCTCGGCGCAGGGACCGTTGGCGAGCCGCAGCACGTTGATCACTTCGAGCGCCGGCGGATGCGGCTCGACCGCGATGCGTACCGGGGGTGCCTCGCCTTCGCGGCCCGGCATGAACACGAACCGCAACGAGTTGTAGTTGACGAGCAGCGCATCCGGCAGCACGTTGTACGGCCGGAACGGATCGCCGTCGAAGGCCGCGGGGTCGGCGCTCGCGCGCGCGAAATAGCCGCGGTCGAGCACCAGATCGCCGCGGATCTCGCGCAGGCCTTTGGCGCGCAGCGCGCGCAGCAACGTCCAGAACGATTCGAGGTCGAGGCGGGGATCGCCGCCGCCCTTCAGCACCAGGTCGCCTTGCAGCACGTCTTGGCGCAGCACGCCCTGGAGGTAGACCTCGGTCTTCCAGCGAAACGCCGGGCCGAGGACTTCGAGCGCGGCCAGAGTGGTGACGAGCTTCATCACCGAGGCCGGGTTCATCGGCAGCGCCTCGTTGATGCGAAGGACGGGCGGTGCGCCGCCCGCCTGCTGCACCACCAGCGCGACCGCCGCCGGGGGGATGCGCGCGGCGGCGAGCGCCTGCGCCACCGGGCCGGGCAGGCGCTCGTCGGCGCCGGCCGAAAGCGCGATGCAAAGGAGCGCGACGCCGAAAGGTCTAGGCAGGGCCACCGGCGGATTCTAGAAAACGCTTGAATTCGACGAGGTTGGCCACTATCATTAGCACTCGCTCAAGCAGAGTGCTAACAGGCTGCGTTTTCGCATGCCGGTGCGCACCGTAACCTTTTGATTCAGCAAGGTTTTATGGGAGAGAAACATGATGATTCGTCCACTGCATGATCGCGTGATCGTCAAGCGCATCGAGGAGGAGCGCAAGTCCGCTGGCGGGATCGTGATTCCGGACACCGCAGCCGAGAAGCCCGATCAGGGCGAGGTGCTCGCCGTCGGCAAGGGCAAGAAAACCGAGGACGGCAAGCTCATTCCGCTCGACGTCAAGGTCGGCGACCGGGTGCTGTTCGGCAAGTATTCCGGCCAGACCGTGAAGGTGAAGGGCGAGGAGCTGCTCGTGATGCGCGAAGAAGACATCATGGGCGTCATCGAGCCCTGATGTCCGCCGCCGCGATCCGCACACAAACGCTTTTGAAGCATCGAGGAGAGTAGGACATGCCTGCCAAGGAAGTACGTTTCCACGAATCCGCGCGCGCCAAGATGGTTCATGGCCTGGACATCCTGGCCGACGCGGTGAAGGTCACGCTCGGCCCGAAGGGCCGCAACGTCGTGCTCGAGCGCTCCTTCGGCGCCCCGACCGTCACCAAGGACGGCGTCTCGGTCGCCAAGGAGATCGAGCTGAAGGACAAGTTCGAGAACATGGGCGCGCAGATGGCGAAGGAGGTCGCCTCCAAGACCTCCGACGTCGCCGGCGACGGCACCACCACCGCCACCGTGCTCGCCCAGGCGATCGTGCGCGAGGGGATGAAGTACGTCGCCTCGGGCATGAACCCGATGGACCTGAAGCGCGGCATTGACAAGGCCGTGGACGCGGTGGTCGAGGAGCTGAAGAAAATCTCCAAGCCCTGCACCACGTCCAAGGAAATCGCCCAGGTGGGCGCCATCTCGGCCAATGCCGACGTGGACATCGGCAAGATCATCGCCGACGCGATGGACAAGGTCGGAAAAGAGGGCGTGATCACGGTCGAGGACGGCAAGAGCCTGAAGAACGAGCTCGAAGTCGTCGAGGGCATGCAGTTCGACCGCGGCTACCTGTCGCCCTACTTCATCAACAACCCCGAGAAGCAGATCTGCGTGCTGGAGGATCCGTACATCCTGCTGCACGACAAGAAGATCAGCTCGATCCGCGAGCTGCTGCCGATCCTCGAACAGGTGGCGAAAGCGGGCAAGCCGCTGCTTATCATCGCCGAGGAAGTCGAGGGCGAGGCGCTCGCCACGCTGGTGGTGAACAACATCCGCGGCATCCTCAAGACCTGTGCCGTCAAGGCCCCGGGGTTCGGCGACCGCAGGAAGGCGATGCTGGAGGACATGGCGATCCTCACCGGCGGCACGGTGATCAGCGAGGAGCTGGGCCTCAAGCTCGAGAACGCGCAGCTCAAGGACCTCGGCCGCTGCAAGAAGGTCGAGGTGGCCAAGGAGGAAACCACCCTCATTGACGGCGCCGGCGACAAGAAGCAGATCGAGGGCCGCGTCAAGCAGATCCGCGTGCAGATCGAGGAGGCGACCAGCGACTACGACAAGGAGAAGCTGCAGGAGCGCGTCGCCAAGCTCGCCGGCGGCGTGGCGGTGATCAAGGTCGGCGCCGCCACCGAGGTCGAGATGAAGGAGAAGAAGGCCCGCGTCGAGGACGCGCTGCATGCGACGCGCGCGGCCGTCGAGGAGGGCATCGTCCCGGGCGGCGGCGTGGCGTATCTGCGGGCGCGTCAGTCGATCGAAGGCAAGCTGAAGGGCGACAACCACGACCAGGATGCCGGCATCAAGATCGTGATGCGGGCGCTGGAGGAGCCGCTGCGCCAGATCGTCGCCAACGCCGGCGCCGAACCCTCGGTCGTGCTCAACAAGGTGATCGAGGGCAAGGGCAACTTCGGCTTCAACGCCCAGACCGAGGAGTACGGCGACATGGTGCAGATGGGCGTGATTGACCCGACCAAGGTCGTGCGCTTCGCGCTGCAGAACGCCGCTTCGGTCGCCGGGCTGATGCTCACCACCGACGCGATGGTGGCCGAACTGGTCGAGGAGAAGAAGCAGGCCGGGCACGGCCACGGCATGGGCGGCGGCATGGGCGACATGGACATGTGAGCCCGGCCGCGAGGCCGCATTCGCAAAGGGGCGCGCGAGCGCCCCTTTTCTTTTGTACACTCGGCGCGAGGAGGGGACGACGTTGCGCATCCTGATCGCAGAGGACGACGCGACCCTCGCCAGCGCGGTCATCGGCAGCCTGCGCCAGTGCGGCTACGCGGTGGACTGGGTGCAGACCGGCGACGAGGCGGACGCGGCGCTGGAGGCGAACGAGTTCGATCTGCTCATCCTCGACATCGGGCTGCCGAGAAAATCCGGGCTGGAGGTGTTGCGGCGGCTGCGCGCGCGCCAGTCGCACCTTCCGGTGCTGCTGCTCACCGGCCTGGACAGCGTGAGCGACCGCGTGCGCGGGCTGGACGCCGGCGCCGACGACTATCTCGCCAAGCCCTTCGAGCTGGCGGAGCTCGCCGCGCGCGTGCGCGCGCTCGCGCGCCGCGGCATGGCGGGCGGCCCGACGCTGATCGTGCACGGGCCGCTCGCCTACGATCAGGTTGGGCGCGTCGCGCGCCTGAACGGCGTGCCGGTGGAGCTTTCGGCGCGCGAGCTGAGCCTGCTGGAGATCTTCCTGCAGCGCGCCGGGCGGCTGGTGTCGAAGGACCAGCTCGTCAGCCACCTGTGCGAATGGGGCGAGGAGGTGTCGCCCAACGCGATCGAGGTCTACGTGCACCGGTTGCGCCGCAAGCTCGAACCGGGCGGCGTGCGCATCGTCACCGTGCGCGGACTCGGCTACAGCCTGGAGAAGCCCGAGCCGAAGCACTCGCAGGGCGGCTGATAGAGCCCGCCGCCTTCGCACGCGCGCCGCAACCGCGCCGGGCCGGCTCGCTCGGCCGGCAGAACAAAGCACCGGCTTTTGCGTAGCGAAGCGGAGCCAAAGTCGAGCCGGCGCCTGCCGGCGTGCCGCAGCTAAAATTCCCTCCCGCGCGGTTACAATCGCGCCCGGGCCAAGTAGCTCAGTTGGTAGAGCAGAGGACTGAAAATCCTTGTGTCGGCGGTTCGATTCCGTCCTTGGCCACCACCGACCGATCGGGGCCTGGCGCCCCGCACCCGCGCATCCCGCCGCCGGGTCGGCCCCCGGCGGCAATCGCTCGCCTGACAGCGCTTCGCGGCGCCGCGATCCGGCGCGCGGCCGAATCGTAGAATCCCGATGGACCCGCGGATGCTCGAGCGATGAACGCCAAGGCGGCTCGCGAAGCCACAGCGCCTGCCGCGCCGGGAGTCCGGCTGCCGCGGCAGCTCTTGCGGCGCGTCGCCGACGCGCTGCCGCACATTCTCTGGACGATGCGAGCCGACGGCGCCGTCGAGTTCGTGAACGCGCGCGCCGTCGCGTACACCGGATTGGGCGCCGCCGACTTCGGGGCGCTCGGCTGGAGCGCGCTGATCCATCCGGATGATCGCGAGCGCGGCGCCGCGCGGTTGCGCAAGGCGCTGCGCACCGGGCGCGGGTGTCGCCTCGATCTGCGGATCCGGCGCGCCGACGGCGCGTACCGCTGGCATCTGTGCTCGATCGAGCCGGTGCGGAGGGTGGGCGGCCGGCGCGCGCTCTGGTGCGGCATCGCCACCGACATCGAGCAGCGCAAGCGCGCCGAGGAGCGGCTGCTGAAGGCGCGGCGCGCGCTGCAATCGCTCGTCGCCACGCGCACCCGGGCGCTCGAGGAAAGCGGCCGGCTCCTGCGCGAATTCCTCGACCGCATGCCGGCGATCGCCTGGATCAAGGACGCGCGCTTGCGCTACGTCTGGGTCAGCGAAAGCTTCGCGCGCGTCTGGCGCAGGAGGCGCGACGAAGTGCTGGGGCGCGACAACCTCGCGATCCTGCCGGAGCCTCTGGCGCGGCGCTCCCGGCGCGATGACGAGCGGGCGCTGCGGATCGGCGGGCCGGTGCAGGGCCTGTATACCGTGCCGCTGCCCGACGGCAGTCGCGTTCGCATGCTGTCGCTGCGCTTCCCTTTCCCCGACGAGCGCGGCAGGCTCGGCGTCGCCGGGATCGCGATCGAGTTGCCCGAGGCGCGCCAGGCGGCGCACGCGGGCGAGGTCGAAACGCTCGTTGACCGGCTAAGCGCGCGCGAGCGGCAGGTGCTGCAGCTCACGGTGGACGGGCTCACCGCGGCCGAGATCGCCACCCGCCTGAGCCTGTCGCCCAAGACCGTCGAGACCTACCGCAGCCGCCTGATGGGAAAGCTCGGCCTCGCGGGCGTTCCCTCGCTCGTCAAGTTCGCGATCCGCCACGGGCTCGCCGGCATGCGCTGATCCGTCGGACGGACAGATCAATCTCGTTCCGAGATGGATCGAATATTTCACAGAACCGGTACGAATTCGCAGCGCCGTCAAGTTTTCCCGACACCGGCCCCGCATCCGGATAGTAGGATTGGAGCGCGGGTACCGAAGCGCACAGAAGACAAATCGGCAGGGGGGCGTTGAGACTGCGCCGGGCGCACCGGGCGCCCGGCTGCGCAGGTGCAGATCGGTCTCGCATGGAGAGCTTTGTGTCGGAACCTGCCGGAACCGTGAACGGGGATCCCCGCCCCGCAGGCGGAGCGGAAGTGGCGCCGCCGCCCGCGCGGCGCGCGTTCGCGGCCGATCGCCTGGGCGCGAAGGGGGTCGGGTTCGCGCTGGTGCTCGCCGCCGCCGGCGCGATCGGGGCGCTGCTCGTGCACCGCTATGAAATGCTGAAGGCCGAGTTCACGGAAGCGGCGCTCGCGCGCCGCGCCTCGGCCGGCGCGCTCGCGGTCACCACCCTTGCCGACAAGCTCCAGTTGCTGACCGACCTCGGCGTCTCGCTCGCCACGCGCGTGCGGTTCCAGGAGCTGGTGCGCGCCGGGCGCTGGGAGGAGGCGGTGGCGATTCTGCGCCGCGTTCCAGAGGATTTCCCCTTCGTTGACCGTGTGGTCCTCACCGACACGACAGGCACCGTGATGGCGGTGGAGCCGGCGTTCGCGGCGATCGTCGGCCAGAACTTCGCGCACCACGACTGGTACCCGGGGGTGAGCCGGGAGTGGAAACCCTACGTGTCGGTTCTTTACCGCAGGGTCGCCGAGCCTCGCCGCAACGTGCTCGCGGTCGCGGTGCCCATCCGGGGCGAGGGTGCCCTCGTCGCCGGCATCCTGGTGATGCAGGTGAAACCCGAGAGCATCTTCGCCTGGGCGCGCTCGGGTGGTGGCGATTCGGGCAGCCGGCTGTTGATCGTGGACCGCGAGGCGCGCGTCGCGTTCGATTCGGCGCGCGAGCTGAGTCCCGAGGCCGAGGCGCCGCAGGCGAGCGCGCTCGTCCGGGCGATCCGTGCCGCCGCGCCTGGATCGCCAGTCGCGCAAGTCGCGTTCGAAGGCGAGGAGGTGGTCGCCGGCTACACAGCGACGGCCTACGGCTGGGGCGTGCTCGCCGTGCAAACGGCGAAGACGACATTCGCCGCTCGCGACGCGCTGCTGCGGCAGTTGCTCCTCGACGGGGCGGCGATCCTGCTTCTTTCCGGCGCCGCGATCGCGCTCGGCGCGGCGCTCGCCGCGCGGCGGCGGCGCGCCGCCGAGGAACAGCGGTTTCGCGCCGCGCTCGAGCGGCAGGTCGCCGAGCGCACCGCCGAGCTCGCGGCGGCCAACCGAGAGCTGGAGGCGTTCTCCTACTCGGTGTCGCATGATCTGCGGTCGCCGCTGCGCGCGGTGGACGGCTACGCGCGCATGCTCGAGGAGGACTTTGCCGCGCGCTTGGACGAAGAGGGCCGCCGGCTGCTCGGTATCGTGCGTGCCGAGGCGGCGCGCATGGGCCGGCTGATAGACGATCTGCTTGCCTTTTCGCGCGTCGCTCGCCAGCCGCTGCGCGCCGCGCCGGTGGACATGGCCGCGCTCGCGCGCGAGGTGGTCGCGGAACTGTCGCCGCGCTACCCGGCGGCGGCAATCGAGATCTCGGCGCTGCCCGCCGCCGTGGGCGACCGGGCGCTGCTGCGCCAGGTGTGGCTGAACCTGCTCGACAACGCGCTCAAGTACAGCGCCAGGCGCCCAGATCCGCGCATCGAGATCGGCGGCCGCGTCGCGGGCGAGGAAATCGAGTACTGGGTGCGCGACAACGGCGCGGGTTTCGATCCGCGCTATGGCGCGAAGCTCTTCGGGGTGTTCCAGCGGCTGCACAGCGAGGAGGAATTCCCGGGCACCGGAGTCGGACTGGCGATCGTGCAGCGCGTGGTGCTGCGGCACGGCGGGCGCGTGCGCGCCGAGGGCGCGCCGGGCGAGGGCGCGTGCTTCACGTTCGCGCTTGCCGCGCGCGAGGCGGTCGCATGAGCGGATTCGCCGAAGTCGAGATCCTGCTCGCCGAGGACAACCCGCGCGACGCCGAACTGACGCTGCGCGCGCTGCGCCGGATGAACCTCGCCAACCGGCTGCACTGGGTGAAGGACGGCGCCGAGGCGCTCGAGTTCCTGTTCGGCGAGGGGCGCTACGGCGGGCGCGACGCGGCGCAAACGCTGAGGCTGGTGCTGCTCGACATCAAGATGCCGAAGGTGGACGGCATCGAGGTGCTGCGGCGCCTCAAGTCTGACGAGCGCACCCGCATGACGCCGGTGGTGGTGATGACCTCCTCGGCCGAGGAGCGCGACATGCTGGAGAGCTATCGCCTCGGGGCGAACGGCTACGTCGTCAAGCCGGTGCAGTTCGAGGCGTTCGTCGAGGCGGCGGCGCGCATTGGCCTGTACTGGCTGCTCACCAACCGCACGCCCGGCGCGGGTGCCGACGGCGCGCGGCATGGCTGAGCCGGTTCGCCTGCTGCTGGTCGAGGACGTCGCCACCGACGCCGAGCTGGAGGTGCGCGAGCTCAAGCGCGCCGGGCTCCAGTTCGAGTACGAGGTGGTGCAGGACGAGCAGGCGTACCGGCGCGCGCTCGCCGAGTTCCGGCCGCATGCCATCATCTGCGATTTCTCGATGCCGGGGTTCGACGGCATGGCGGCGCTCGCGCTCGCGCGCGAGCTCGCGCCCGAGGTGCCGTTCATCTTCGTCTCCGGCACGCTTGGCGAGGAGTACGCGATCCGGGCGCTGAAGAACGGCGCGACCGATTACGTTCTGAAGACGAACCTGATGCGGCTGCCGCCGGCGCTCGAGCGGGCGCTGGAGATCGCGCGCGAGCGCGCGGCCAAGCGCGCCGCCGAGCGCGAGCTCGCGCGGGTGCGCGAGCGGCTGCAGAGCATCTTCGAATCGCTGCCCGACGTGCTCTGGTCCATGGAGCTGCCGGCCGAGCGGATCGAGTACGTCAGCCCGGCGTGCGTTGCGATCTACGGCCGGCCGCCGACCGAGTTCCTCGCGAACCCGGACCTGTGGCTGGAGTGCGTTCATCCGCAGGACCGGGCGGCGGTGATCGAGGCGCGGCGCCGGCTCATCGAGGGAGCCGGGTACGGCGTCGAGTACCGCATCGTGCGGCCCGACGGCGAGGTGCGCTGGATCCAGGACCGCGCGCGCCTGGTGCGCGATGCAGCCGGCGCCCCGGCGCGGCTCGACGGGGTGATGCGCGACGTGACCGAGATGGTGCGGCAGCGCGAGCGGCTGGCGCGCCTTGCGCGCATGCGCGACCTGCTCGGAGCGGTGACGACGACGCTGATGCGCCCGCGCGAGCGGCAGCAGATCTTCGAGGAATTCTGCCGTATCGCGGTCGCGCGCGGCGGCTTCGCGATGGCGCGCGTCGTGCTGCGCGAGGCCGATGGCCGCCTTGCGGTTGCGGCGAGCAGCGACGAATCGAGCGGCACGTTCCGGCGCCTGATCGAAGTGCACAACGCCGACCCGCAGGCGGGACGGAGCCTTCTTGCCCGGGCGCTGCGCGCGCGCCAGCCGATGATCTCGAACGACGTGCGCAACGACGAGCGCATCCCGGAGCGCGAGGCGCTCACGCGCGAGGGTAACTTCTCGCTCGCCATCCTGCCGCTTCAGGTCGAGGGCGAGGTGATCGGCGCGGTGCTGCTCAGCGCGGCGGAGACCGGCTACTTCGACCAGGAGGAGCTGGCGTTGATCGGCGAGCTGGTCGGCAACCTCGCGCTCGCGCTCGACCTCCAGGCGAAGCAGCAGCGGCTGAACTACCTCGCGCTCTACGATCCGCTCACCGCCCTGCCGAACCGGACGCTGTTCCGCGAGCGGCTCGCGCAGGCGCTGGAGTCCTGCGCGAGCAGAAAGACGACGCTGGCGCTCGCAGTGTTCGATCTCGACCGCTTCAAGGCGGTGAACGACACCTTCGGCCAGGGCGCGGGCGACCAGGTGCTGCGCGAGATCGCGCGCCGCCTGCGCGAGGCGGTCGGCGACGTGCACCGGATCGCCCGGCTGGGCGGGGATCAGTTCGCGGTCATGCGCCCGGACGCAGGCGATCTGTCGCAGGCGGGGGGCGTGATCCAGGCGAAGGCGGCGCGGCTGTTCGAGGCGCCGATACCGTTCGCGGGGGGCGAGGTCCGCATGTCGGCGCGGGCGGGCATCGCGTTGTTCCCGGAGGACGGCGCCGACGCCGATACGCTGTTTCAGAACGCCGAGGCCGCGCTCAAGCGCGCCAAGGAAACGCGCGAGCGCTTCATCCTCTACGCCCCGCAGCTCAACGCGCGCGTGCGCGAGCAGCTCGAGCTGGAACGCCGCCTGCGCCGCGCGGTCGAGGACCGCGAGCTGTTTTTGCACTTCCAGCCCAAGGTGGAGCTTGCCGCGCGCCGCATGGTCGGCCTGGAGGCGCTCATGCGCTGGCGCGGGGAGGACGGAAAGCCGATCTCGCCGGCGCTGTTCGTGCCGGTGCTGGAGCGCAGCGGCCTGATCCTGGAGGCGGGCCGGCTCGCCGTCGAGCTGGCCGCCGCAGCCTACCGCGGCTGGCAGGCAAAGGGCCTGAGACCGCCGCGCGTCGCGGTCAACGTCTCGACCCTCGAGCTGCGCCAGCGCGACTTCGTCGCCGCGTTCCTCGCCGCCGCCGGCGGCGCCGAGGGCGGCGTGGACATCGAGATCACCGAGAGCCTGCTGATGCAGGACGTGCAGGCGAGCATCGCCAAGCTGCGCGAGCTGCGTGCGGCAGGCATCGGCATCGCGCTCGACGATTTCGGCACCGGGCACTCCTCGCTCGCGTATCTGTCGCGGCTGCCGGTGGACACGCTGAAGATAGACCACAGCTTCGTGCGCGGCATGACCGACAACGCCGAGGACACGAGCATCGTGACCTCGATCCTGTCGCTCGCGCAGGCGCTGCGCCTGACGAGCGTGGCCGAGGGGGTCGAGACCGAGGAGCAGGCGCGGCTGCTGCGGCTTCTGCGCTGCGACCAGATGCAGGGCTATCTGTTCAGCCCGCCGGTTCCAGCGGAGAAAATCGAAGAGCTGCTCGGCGCGCCGCGCCCCGCGAGCGGGGGTTAAAATCGCCGCTCGTCAGGCACTTGCGCCGGCCGCGGCATGACCCTCCTCGCCCTCGGGCTCAATCACCTCACCGCACCGCTCGAAGTGCGCGAGCGCGTGGTGTTTCACGTCGAGCGCCTGGGCGAGGCGCTCGCCGAAGCGAGCCGGCGCCTCGGCACCGAAACCGCGATCCTGTCCACGTGCAACCGCACCGAGCTTTACCTCTCGGGGGAGGCGGCCGGCGCGGGGCCGGCCGCGGCGGCGCAGTGGCTCGCGGCCTGGCACCGGGTGGATCCGGGCGAGCTGGAGCGCTACCTCTATACCCTGCCCCGCGAGCAGGCGGTGCGCCATGCCTTTCGCGTCGCCTCGGGCCTGGACTCGATGGTGCTCGGCGAGCCCCAGATCCTCGGCCAGATGAAGCAGGCGGCGCGCACGGCGGAAGCCGCCGGCACGCTCGGCACCGTGCTCGGCCGGCTCTTTCAGCGCTCGTTCGCGGTGGCCAAAGAGGTGCGCTCGAGCACGCAGATCGGCGCGGCGAGCGTCTCGATGGCGGCGGCGGCGGTGAAGCTCGCGGCGCGGATCTTTCCGACGCTCACCGACCGCAGCGTGCTTTTCATCGGCGCGGGCGAGATGATCGAGCTGTGCGCCACCCACTTCGCCGCGCAGTCGCCGGCGCGCGTCACGGTCGCGAATCGCACGCTGGAGCGCGGGCAGGCGCTCGCGCACCGCTTCGGCGCGCACGCGATCGAGCTGCGCGGACTGGCCGAGCGCCTGCACGAGCACGACATCGTCGTCTCCTGCACCGCGAGTTCGCTCCCGATCCTCGGCAAGGGCATGGTCGAGCGGGCGCTCAAGCGCCGCCGCCGCCGGCCGATGTTCATGGTGGACCTCGCCGTGCCGCGCGACATCGAGCCGGAGGTGGGCGAGCTCGACGACGTGTTCCTCTACACGCTGGACGACCTGCGCGACCTGGTGGCGGCGAACATGGACGCGCGGCGCGCGGCGCTCGCGCAGGCCGAGGCGATCATCGAGACGCAGGTCGGCCAGTTCATGCACTGGATGCGCGCGCGCGAGGCGGTGCCGCTCATCCGGCGGCTGCGCGAGCAGGCCGAGCACGCGCGGCGGCACGAGCTCGAGCGCGCGCTGCGTAGGATGGCGCGCGGCGACGACCCGCGCCAAGTGCTCGAGGCGCTGTCGCACGGCCTGACCAACAAGCTGATGCACCCGCCGACGCAGGCGCTCAACGACGCGACGGAGGAAGAGCGGCGCACGCTCGCCGGGACGCTGGCGCGGCTGTTCCGCCTCGGGCCTTGAAGACGACGCTGCGCGCGAAGCTCGAGGCCGCCGCCCGCCGGCTCGAGGAGCTGAACGCGCGCCTTGCGGCCGAGGGCGCGACGCGCGACATGGAAGGGTACCGGCGCCTGGCGCGCGAGCAGGCGGAGCTGGCGCGCCTCGCGCAGCTCTACGAGCGCTACCGGCAGGCCGAGCGCGACGCGGCGGCGGCGCGCGAGATCGCCGCGGATCCGGCGATGAAGGGCTTCGCCGAGGAGGAGCTGAAGGCGGCGGAAGACACGATGCGCCGGCTCGAAGGAGAGCTGCAGGCGGCGCTCCTGCCGCGCGATCCGAACGACGAGCGCAACGTCTTTCTCGAGATCCGCGCCGGCACCGGCGGCGAGGAATCGGCGCTCTTCGCCGCCGACCTCTTTCGCATGTACACGCGCTACGCCGAGCGCCGCGGCTGGCAGGTGGAGCTCGTCTCCGAGAGCCCCTCGGACCTCGGCGGCTACAAGGAAGTGATCGCGCGCATCGCCGGGCCGGGCGCGTACTCGCGGCTCAAATTCGAGTCCGGCGGCCACCGCGTGCAGCGCGTGCCGGCGACCGAGGCGCAGGGCCGCATCCATACCTCGGCCTGCACGGTGGCGGTGCTGCCGGAGGCCGACGCGATCGAGGAGGTGGTGCTCAATCCGGCGGAGCTGCGCATTGACACCTTCCGCGCTTCGGGCGCGGGCGGCCAGCACGTCAACAAGACCGAGTCGGCGATCCGCGTCACGCACCTGCCCACCGGAATCGTGGTCGAGTGCCAGGACTCGCGCTCGCAGCACAAGAACCGCGAACGGGCGCTGGCGGTGCTCGCCGCGCGCCTGAAGGACCGGCGCGAGCGCGAGCAGCAGGCGAAGACCGCCTCGACGCGCAAGAGCCTCATCGGCTCGGGCGACCGCTCCGAGCGCATCCGCACCTACAACTTTCCCCAGGGCCGCGTGACCGACCACCGCATCGGGCTGACGCTGTACAAGATTGACCGCATCATGGACGGCGAGCTCGACGAGATCATTGACGCGCTCGCCGCCGAGCACCAGGCCGAGCAGCTCGCGCAGCTCTCGGAGGAAGCGACCGCATGAAGGTGGCCGAGGCAATCCGGCGCTCGGGGATCGAGCCGCGCGAGGCGCGGCTGCTGCTCGCCGCCGCTACGGGCCTTTCGCAGGCGAGCCTGGTCGCGCGGCCCGAGCGCGAGCTGGCGCCGCCGGTCGAACGCGCGTTTTTCGAGCTTTCGGCGCGCCGTGCGCGCGGCGAGCCGGTCGCCTATCTCCTCGGGCGCAGGGAGTTCTACGACATCGAGCTGCAAGTCAATCCGGCGGTGCTCGTGCCGCGCCCGGAAACCGAGCTGCTGGTGGACCTCGCCCTCGAGCGAATCCCGCGGGGCGCGAGCGCGGCGGTGCTCGACCTCGGTACCGGGAGCGGCGCGGTGGCGCTTGCCGTGAAGCGGCACAGGCCGCGCGCCCGCGTGGTGGCGGTGGATGCGAGCGAGGCGGCCCTCGCGGTGGCGCGCGCGAACGCGGCGCGTCTCGGCCTGGAGCTGGAGTTCCGCTGCGGCTATTGGTTCGAGCCGGTGGCGGGAGACCGCTTCGACGTCGTGCTCGCCAACCCTCCGTACGTCGCCGAGGGCGACCCCCACCTCGCCGAGCTTCGCTACGAGCCGCGCGCGGCGCTCCTTGCCGGTGCCGACGGGCTGGAGGCGATCCGGGAAATCACACAAGCCGCAGGGTCATTTCTGCTGCCCGGCGGCTGGTGTCTTCTGGAGCACGGTGCGGGGCAGGGCGAGGCGGTACGCGGGCTGCTCTCGCGCGCGGGGCTTCGCCGCATCGCCACATGGCCGGACCTCGCCGGAATCGGCCGGGTGAGCGGCGGAACGCGATAGAATTCGCGCCATGGACATCCAGGAAAAAATCCGCCAGCAGGTCACCTCGCACCGCGTCGTGCTCTACATGAAGGGCACGCCGCAGTTTCCGCAGTGCGGCTTCTCGGCGCTCGCGGTGCAGGCCTTGCACGCCTGCGGCGTGCGCGACTTCGTGGCCGTCAACGTGCTCGAGGATCCGGCGATCCGCGAGGGCATCAAGCGCTACGCCAACTGGCCGACGATCCCCCAGCTCTACGTGAACGGGGAGTTCATCGGCGGCGCGGACATCATGCGCGAAATGGTTCAGTCGGGCGAGCTGCAGAAACTCCTCGAGGGCGCGCGGGCGTAGACCTGAGCGCGAGGCGAGCGCGCGCTCCGGCTCAGACGCCCGAGAGCCGGAGGTTGGCCATCATCAGCCGCTCGACCAGCATCGCCATGAAGGCGCGGTCGAACTTGTGCCGGCAGCCTTCGGAGGCGGCCTCCAGCCTGTCCGTGGGCACGGTGATGATCTTGGCCTCCGTCATCACCGTGACGTCGGCCACGCGGCGGCGCTCGCCGCCTTTCTGCAGGTAGGCCATCTCGCCGAAGCACTCGCCGCGGTCGAGCACGTTGAGGAGCTTGCCGCGCTTGGTGACCTTCACCTGCCCCTGGGCGAGGATGCAGAAGTGATCGCCCGGTTCGCCCTCGCGCATCAGGGTTTCGCCCACGCGTGCGACGCGCCAGGAGGAGATGCGCGCCACTTCCCACAGCTCCGGGTCGGTGAAGTCCTCGAAAAAAGGGAGCGCGCGCAGCGTCTCGAACTTCTCCGAATCGGCGATCTCCGGTTCGCGCGCTCCCGGCACGCCACCGCGGAACACCTCGGCCAGATCGAGCGAGAACTGCTCCCAGGTTGCGTAGCGCGCTTCCAGGTCCTTGGCCATCGCGCGGCGCACGATCTCGTCCACCCCGGGCGGAATCTCCGGCCGGAACGACGACGGCGGCGGCGGCTCGACGTTGGTGATCTGGTAGATCAGGCTGAAATTGTTGCTCGCCTGGAACGGCAACCGCCCTGCGAGCAGGTGGTACATGACCACGCCGAGCGAGTAGATGTCGGTGCGGTGATCGAGCGGGTGCTCCTTCACCTGCTGCGGCGACATGTACGCCGGCGAGCCGATCGCCGCGACCTGCGTCGTCTCGCCGCTCGTGATCAGCGCCGCGCCGAAGTCGGTGATCTTCACGTCGGTCTGGCCGGTGTGCAGGATGTTGGCCGGCTTGATGTCGCGGTGGATGATGCCCATGCGGTGCGCGTAATCCAGCGCGCGCGTGCACTTGAAGATCATCTCGACGATGCGCGGCACCGGAAGGAGCGCCTCGGGGCTGCAGTAGCGCTCGAGCGTGCCGCCGTCCACGTATTCCATGACGATATAGTGCAGGTCGGGCTCGGCGACCGCGTCGTAGATCTGGCAGATGTGCGGGTGCCCGAGCTTGCCGGCGAGCGAGGCCTCGGTGATGAAGAGCTTTTTCAGCAGCTTGCCGCGCTCCGGATCCCTGAACGCCTCGGTGAACACCACCTTCACCGCGACCTCGCGCCCGGCGAACGGGTCCTGGCACAGGTACACCTCGGAGGTGGCGCCTTCGCCCAGTTTGCGCAGCACCGGGTACTTGCCGATGCGCTCGAACCGGAGCGCTTCGCTCATTCCGGCCCCTTCGCCATGCGCCGCCGCGCGGCGGCCACCGCCCGGCGCACCTGCGCGGGCGCGGTGCCGCCCTCGTGCCTGCGCGCGGCGACCGAGCCCTCGGGCGTGAGTATCCGCGCCACGTCGGCGCCGATCGCCGGGCTGAAGCGCCTGAGCACTGCAAGCGGCAGCTCGGCGAGCGCGCAGCCACGGCGCTCGGCCTCGCGCACCGCGCGCGCCACCGCCTCGTGCGCATCGCGGAAGGCGACGCCCTTGCGCACCAGGTAGTCGGCGAGGTCGGTGGCGGTGGCATGACCTTCCAGCGCCGCGGCGCGCATGGCCGGCGGCACCGGCTCCATGCCCTCGACGATACCGGCCATCGCCTCCAGCGCGTCCTTGAGCGTGTCCACGGTGTCGAACAGCGGCTCCTTGTCCTCCTGGTTGTCCTTGTTGTAGGCGAGCGGCTGCGCCTTCATGAGCGCGAGCAGCGCCGTGACATGGCCGAACACCCGCGCGCTCTTGCCGCGCACCAGTTCCGGCACGTCCGGGTTCTTCTTCTGCGGCATGATCGAGCTGCCGGTGCAGAAGCGGTCGGGGATGCGCACGAAGCCGAAGCGCGGGTTCATCCACAGGATGATCTCCTCGGCGAAGCGCGACAGGTGCATCATCGCGATCGCGGCGCAGGAGGCGAACTCGATCGCGAAATCGCGGTCGGACACCGCATCGAGCGAGTTGGCCGCCACCGTCTCGAAGCCGAGCGCGCGCGCGACCCTGCGGCGGTCGATCGGGAAGGACGTTCCGGCGAGCGCCGCCGCCCCGAGCGGCAGCACATTGACGCGACGGCGGCAGTCGGCGAGGCGCGCGCGGTCGCGCGCGAGCATCTCGAACCAGGCGAGCAGATGGTGGCCGAAGGTGACCGGCTGCGCCACCTGCAGGTGCGTGAAGCCGGGCATCACCAGCGCCGCGTGGCGCTCGGCCTGATCGACGAGCCGCGCCTGCAGCTTCGCCAGGCGCCGGTCAATCTCGTCCATTTCGCCGCGCAGCCACAGCCGCAGGTCGGTCGCCACCTGATCGTTGCGCGAGCGCGCGGTGTGCAGGCGCTTGCCCGCTTCGCCGACGAGCGCGATCAGGCGGCGCTCGATGTTCGAGTGCACGTCCTCCAGCGCCACCGACCAGCGAAAGCGCCCGGCGGCGATTTCCCCGCCGATGCGCTCCAGGCCGCGCTCGATCGCCCGCGCGTCGCGCCGCGTGATGATGCCGCAGGCGGCGAGCATGCGCGCGTGCGCGATCGAGGCGGCGATGTCCTCGCGCGCGAGCCGCCGGTCGAATCCGACCGAGGCGGTGAAGCGCTGCACGAACGCGTCCACCGGTTCGCTGAAGCGGCCCGACCAGCGCCCCGCGCGCTGCAGCCGGGGCAGGCGCGCGCCGCGCCTCTTTGGTTTCGGGGAACCCATACGGAATAGAATGCGGCGGAAAGACCGCGCGCACTCGATGGCCAGTATAAGCCAAAACCCGCGGGCGGACGGTCTGCCCGACTTCCGCAACCTCGGCGTGATCGCGCGCATCCTCGTCGCCGTCAACATGCTCGCCTTCGCCGCCGCGCTCGCTGCATACCCGGATCTCGCCGCTGCGGTGCAGGCGTATGTGCGCTCGGCGGCGCTGGTCGAGCCGGTGCTGATCGCGAGCCTCGCGGCGCTCTGGCTCGCCGCGCCGTGGCTCGCGCCGCTGCCGTACGCCGCCGGCGGCGTCGCGGTGCTCGCGCTGGTCGCGCTGCTCGCGGCGGGCGCGCACGCGATGCTCGGCGAGCTCGCCGGCGCGAGCCTCGGGCGCACGCTCGCGTTTGCGCTCGCCAGCGCGGCACTGATCCTCGCGTGGCTGCGGCTGCGCGAGCGGGCGTTTTCGCCGGCGCTCGCCGAGGCGCGCCTGGCGGCGCTGCAGGCGAGGATCCGCCCGCACTTTCTCTTCAACAGCCTGAACGCGGTGCTCGGGCTGATGCGCCGCGAGCCACGGCGCGCCGAGCAGGTGATCGAGGATCTCGCCGAGCTTTTCCGCGCGCTGCTCACCGACGGACGGTCGTTCGTGCGCCTCGGCGACGAGATCGCGCTCCTTGAGCGCTATGCCGCGATCGAGCAGCTGCGCCTGGGCGAGCGGCTGCGGCTCACCTGGGAGCTGGACGCGGCGCCGGTGGACGCGCTGCTGCCGCCGCTGGTGCTGCAGCCGCTTCTGGAGAACGCCGTGTACCACGGCGTCGAGCCAGCGGCCGGCCAGGGCGAGGTGCGGGTGCGAATCGAGCGGCGCGGCGAGCGCGTGCGCGCCGTGATCGAGAACACCCTGGCGCCGGCGCCCGAGGGCGCAGGGCACCCTCATCGCCACGGCAGCGGCATGGCGCTGGAAAACGTCCGCGAGCGCCTCGCCCTGTTCTATGACGCCGAGGCGCGGCTGGAGACCGCCTCGGCCGACGGGCGCTATCGCGTCGAGATTGACATTCCCTACCGGAGCGGGGCGTCGTGAGCGAGCCGCTGCGCGTATTTATCGCCGATGACGAGGCGCCGGCGCGCGAGCGCCTCAAGGCGCTGCTCGGGGACATCGCCGCCGAGGTGCCGACCGCGCTCGCGGGCGAGTCGGCGAACGGCATCGAAACGCTCGAGCGGCTGCCCGCGGCGGCGGCGCACGTGCTGCTGCTCGACATCCAGATGCCCGGAATGAGCGGGCTGGAGGTCGCGCGCCACGCAGCCGGGCTGGAGCGGCCGCCGGCGGTGATCTTCGTCACCGCCCACGACCGGCATGCGGTCGAGGCGTTCGAGCTCGCCGCGCTCGATTATCTGTTGAAGCCGGTGCGGGCGCAGCGGCTCGCTGCGGCGCTCAAGAAGGCCGCCGCCACCGGTCCGGTTGAGCCGCAGCGCCTGGCGCGCGCGGCCGGCACCGCACGCGAGTACTTCTCGGTGACCGCGCGCAACCGGATCACGCTGGTGCCGGTGCGCGAGGTGCTCTACCTGCGCGCCGAGCACAAGTACGTGACGCTGCGCACGCGCGCCGGCGAGCATCTGATCGAGGAGTCGCTGGTGCACCTGGAGCGCGAGTTCGCCGGGCGGTTCGTTCGCATCCACCGCAACTGCCTGGTGGCGCGCGCCGCGATCCGCGGCTTCGAGCGCGCCGCGGGCGAAGCCGATGGCGAGCCGCGCTGGGAGGTGCTGCTGGAGGGGGTGCCCGAGCGGCTGCCGGTCAGCCGGCGCCAGTGGCACGCGGTGCGCGAAGCGATCGCCGAGGCTCGCCGTGGCTGAGCCCTTGCGCCGACTGGTGATCGCCACGCGCAGAAGCCGGCTCGCGCTTTGGCAGGCCGAGCGCGTGCGGGCGCGGCTGCAGGCCGCGCACGCGGGGCTCGCCGTCGAGCTGCTGCCGCTTTCCACGAAAGGCGACGAACTGCTGGACGCTTCGCTTGCCAAGGCGGGCGGCAAGGGGCTGTTCGTCAAGGAGCTGGAGGCGGCGCTTCTGGAGCGGCGCGCCGACCTCGCGGTGCATTCCATGAAGGACGTGCCGGCCGAGCTGCCGCCGGGCTTCGTGCTCGCCGCGATCGCCGAGCGCGACGATGCGCGCGACGCGTTCTGCTCGGCGCGCTACGGCTCGCTCGCCGACATGCCGGCGGGCGCGGTGGTCGGCACCTCCAGCCTGCGGCGCGCGGCGCAGATCCGGGCGGCGCATCCGCACCTTGCGATCGTGCCGCTGCGCGGCAACGTCGAGACGCGCCTGGCGAAGCTCGACCGCGGCGAGTGCGACGCAGCGGTGCTCGCGGTCGCCGGCCTGAAGCGGCTGGGCCTTGCCGGGCGCATCCGGGCGCTGCTCGCGCCGCAGGAGAGCCTGCCCGCGCCGGGGCAGGCGGCGCTCGGCATCGAGTGTCTTGCCGCGCGCGAAGACGTGCGCCGGCTTGCCGCGGACCTGGAGGACCCGGTGGCGGCGGCGTGCGTGCGCGCCGAGCGCGCCGTGAGCCGTGCGCTCGGCGGCAACTGCGCCGTTCCGCTCGCCGCTTTTGCGCAGGCGCGCGACGGGCGCCTCGTGCTTCGCGCGCTCGTCGCCTCGCCCGACGGCAGCCGCGTGGCGCGCGCCGAATGCGAGGGCCCGGACGGTGACCCCGAGGCGCTGGGGGCGGCGGCGGCGCGGATGCTGCGCGAGCGCGGCGCGGCCGAGATTCTCGCCGCGCTCGGAACATGAGCCTGCCGCTCGCCGGGCGGCGGATCGTCGTCACCCGCCCGGCCGGGCAGGCGGCGGGCCTTGCGCGGCTCATTCGCGAGGCGGGCGGCGAACCGGTCCTCTTTCCCGCACTGGAAATCCTGCCGCCCTCGGATCCGGCGGCGCTCGCCGCCGTGCTCGCGCGCCTGGAGCAGTTCGACCTCGCGATCTTCATCAGCCGCAACGCGGTGGATTGGGGCCTCGCGGCGCTGGGGCGCGCCTGGCCGGTGCAGGTGCGCGTCGCCGCCGTAGGCGCGGGTACCGCGCGCGCACTCGCCGAGCGCGGCATCGGCGGCGTGATCGCGCCGCAGGGACCGCAGCCGGACAGCGAGGCGCTGCTCGCGCGACCGGAACTCGCCGACATGCGTGCGGCGCGAGTGCTCATCTTCCGCGGTGAGGGGGGCAGGGAAGTGCTGCGCGAGAGCCTCGTCGCGCGCGGCGCCGAGGTCGAGTACGCCGAGTGCTATCGCCGCGCGCGGTCGCGGACCGAGGCCACGGCGCTCGCCGCGGCCTGGGCGCGCGGCGAGGTGGACGCGGCGACAGTGAATTCGGCCGCGGCGCTCGAAAACCTGTGCGCGCTCATCGGCGAGGCCGCTGTGCGCGCCGCGCGCGCGACGCCGCTCTTCGTGCCGCACCCGCGCGTCGCGCAGGCGGCGGCCGACCTCGGGTTCGCCCGGATCCTCGTCGCCGGGCCGAGCGATGACGAGATGCGCGACCGGCTGGTGGCATACTTCGCAGCACAGTCCTTCGCACCGCGATGAGCGAACCTTCCTCCGAGCAGGCGGGCGGCACCGGACCCGGCGCGGGCCGGCGCTGGATCCTTGCCGCCGCGCTCGCCGTGCTCGCCGCGGTGGTGGCGGCGCTGTGGGTCGACACCCGCGGCCGGATCGAGGCGACGCAGGAGGAGCTGGCGCGGCGCCTGCGCGACATCGAGGCCGACGGCCGGGAGGCGCGGGCGCAGTCGCGCCGCGCCGAGGAGGCGGTGCGCGAGCTGCAGGCACGGATCGGCACGCTGGAGGCGAAATTTGCCGAGTCGCAGAGCCAGCAGGCGGCGCTGGAATCGCTGTATCAGGAGCTCGCGCGCAGCCGTGACGAGTGGCAGCTCGCCGAGATCGAGCAGGTGCTCGCGATCGCGCAGCAGCAGCTGCAGCTCTCCGGCAACGTGCGCGCGGCGCTGCTGGCGCTGCAGCTCGCGGAATCGCGCCTTGCGCGCCTGGACCGGCCGCAGTTCCTCGCGGTGCGCCGGGCGCTCGCGCGCGACATCGAGCGGCTGCGTGCGCTGCCGGCGCTGGATCTGGCCGGGATGAGCCTGCGCCTGGACGGGCTGATCGCCGCGGTGGACGGATTGCCGCTCGCCTACGAGGAGCGCGCGCCGCGAGAGCCGCGCGCGAAGGAGCCGGCGGCGGGGGAGGAAGGGGCGCTCGCCCGCCTCGGCGCCGAGATCTGGCGCGAGCTGAAGGGCCTGGTGGTGGTGCGGCGCATCGAGGGCGATGCCCCGCCGCTCGTGCCGCCGCCGCAGGCGTATTTCCTGCGCGAAAACCTAAAGCTGCGGCTGCTCAGCGCGCGCATCGCGCTGCTGTCGCGCAACGAGGCCGGCTACCGCGAGGACCTGCGCACCGCGCAGGCTTGGATCCAGCGCTACTTCGACGCGCGCTCGAAGCCGGCGCAGGCGGCACTCGCGCAGTTGAGGTCGCTGTCTGCGGCGACGCTTTCGTTCGAGGTGCCCTCGCTCACCGAGAGCCTGGACGCGGTGCGCGGTGTCAAGACGCGCCGCGAGCGCGGCTGAAGGGGGCGCAATGCGGGGCCTGCTGTGGCTGATCGCGGCGTTCGCGGCGGCGGTGGCGCTGGCGGTGCTCGGCCGCGTCACCGAAGGCGTGGTGGTGCTGGTGCTGCCGCCCTGGCGCATCGAGGCCTCGCTCGCGCTCGTGGCAGTCGTGCTCGCCTGCGCGTTCGTGCTCGCGTACGCGGTGCTGCGACTGGTGCATCACACGCTCGCCCTGCCGGCCGAGGTGCGCGCCTGGCGCGAGCGGCGCAGGCAGACGCAGGCGCAGCTCGCGCTCGCCGCCGCGCTGCAGGCGTACTTCGAGGGTCGCTACGCGCGCGCCGAGCGCGAGGCGGCGCTCGCGTGGCAGGCGGGCGCCGCCCCGGGCGTCGCGGCGCTGCTTGCCGCGCGCGCCGCTCACCAGTTGCGCGATCGCGACCGGCGCGAGCAGTGGCTGGAGCGCGCCGAGGCCGGCGGCCAGACGCTCGCCGCCGCGACGCTGCTCACGCGCGCGGAGTTCGCGCTGGACGAGCGCGATTTCGTCGCCGCACGCGACGCGCTGAAGAGCCTCGCCGGCACCGGACCGCGCTCGATCGCCGCGGCGCGCATGCTCCTTCGCGCCGAGCGCGGCCTGCAGAACTGGGAGGAGGTGCTGCGTCTTGCGGCGCTGCTCGGCAAGCGCGCCGCGATCGCCCCGGCGGTGGCCGAGGAGCACCGCGTGCAGGCGCACGTCGCGCTGCTGGAGCGCGCGGGCGGCGACCGGGCGGCGCTCGCAGCGCGCTGGAAACGGATCCCGCCGGGGGAACGCGTGCACTCGCGCGTCGCTGCGGCGGCGGCGCGGCTCGCCACCGCCGCCGGCGACGCGGCGCTCGCGCGCGAGGCGCTTGAGGCAAGCCTCGCCGCCGACTGGAACGACGCGCTCGTCGAGCAGTACGCCGAGCTGCCGGCGCTCGCGCGCGAGGAGCTGGAGCGCGAGGCACGCGCGAGGATCGAGCGCGCCGAGCGCTGGCTTGCGGCGCGGCCGAAGGAGCCGAAGCTGCTGCTCGCGCTCGGGCGGCTGTGCCAGCAGGCGGGCCTGTGGGGCAAGGCGCGCGACTACCTCGAGGCGAGCCTGTCGTTCGAAAGCTCGCGCGCGGCGCATCTGGCGCTGGCGCGCCTTGCCGATCGCGAAGGGCGCGCCGAGGAGGCCGAACGCCACCACCGCATGGGCGCGGAGCTGCCCTGAGCCGCCGCGGAGAGAAACAGGGTCGGACCCGGGTCGGACCCTGTTTTTGCTCCCGGCGCTAGATCCAGTCGCGCGGTCTCAGGAAGTCTTTGGCGAGGCGCTCTTCGGCAGAGCCAGGCTCGGGCGTCCAGTCGTAGCGCCAGGCCGCGAGCGGCGGCATGGACATCAGGATGGATTCGGTGCGCCCGCCCGATTGCAGCCCGAAGAGCGTGCCGCGGTCGTACACCAGATTGAACTCGACGTAGCGGCCGCGGCGCAGAAGCTGAAAGGCACGCTCGCGTTCGCCCCAGGGCATCGTGCGCCGGCGCTCGATGATGGGGCCGTAGGCGGCGAGGAAATGGTCGCCGACCGAGCGCACGAGCGCAAACGCGGTCGCGAAGTCGGGCTCGGCGAGATCGTCGAAGAAGATGCCGCCGACGCCGCGCGCCTCGCCCCGGTGCCTGAGGAAGAAATACTCGTCGCACCAGCGCTTGAAGCGCGGATAGAGGTCGGCGCCGAAGGGCTCGAGCGAGCGCCGGCACACGGTGTGGAAATGGCGCGCGTCCTCCTCGAAGCCGTAGTAAGGGGTGAGGTCCATGCCGCCGCCGAACCACCAGAGCGGCGGTTCGCCCTCCTTCGTCGCAACGAACAACCGCACGTTCATGTGCGCGGTCGGGCAGTAGGGGTTGCGGGGATGCAGCACCACCGACACGCCGCTCGCCTCGAAGGCGCGGCCGGCGAGCTGTGCTCGCGCGGCGCTCGCCGAAGGCGGCAGCGCCCGACCGAAGACGTGCGAGAACGCGACACCGGCGCGCTCGAAGAGCGGTCCGTCTTCGAGCACGCGCGTGACGCCTCCACCGCCCTCGCGGCGTTGCCAGGCGTCGGCGCGGAAGCGCGCGCCGTCGAGCATCTCCAGCGCGCGCGCCAGGCGCTCGGCGAAGGCGGCGAAGTGCTCGCGTACCGCGGCGGGGTCCACGCCGCTCAGCCCGCCTTGTTCGGCGCGCCCTGCGCCTCGCGCAGCGCCCGGTAACCGATGTCACGCCGGTACTGCATGCCGGGGAAGCGGATTTTCTCTACCGCCTCGTAGGCGCGGGCGCGCGCGATGCGCAGCGAATCGCCGAGCGCGGTGACGCAAAGCACCCTGCCGCCGGCGGTCAGCAGCCGTCCGCCTTCGAGCCGCGTGCCGGCATGGAACACGCGGCAGTCCTCGGCGGGGGGCGGCAGGCCCTCGATCGGATCGCCCTTGCGCGGCGCATCCGGATAACCCGCGGCGGCGAGCACGACGCCGAGCGCGGCGCGCCGGTCCCACTCGGCCTGCGCCGCGCCGAGCCGGCCTTCCAGCGCCCGCTCCAGAAGCTCCAGCAGGTCCGAGCGCAGGCGCATCAGGATCGGCTGCGTCTCCGGGTCGCCCAGCCGGCAGTTGAATTCGAGGGTCTTCGGATTGCCGGCGCGGTCGATCATGAGGCCGGCGTAGAGAAAGCCGACGTACGGCGTGCCCTCTTTCGCCATGCCGGCGATCGCTGGCCCGATGATCTCGCGCATCACGCGCGCGTGGACCCGCGGGGTCACCACCGGCGCCGGCGAGTACGCGCCCATGCCGCCGGTGTTCGGGCCCCGATCGCCGTCGGCGAGTCGCTTGTGGTCCTGGCTGCTCGCCAGCGGCAGCGCGACCTGGCCGTCGCAGATCACGATGAAGCTCGCCTCCTCGCCTTCGAGGCATTCCTCGATGACGACGCGGCGTCCGGCCTCGCCGAGCGCGCCGCGCTCCATGAACGCGTCAATCGCCGCGTGCGCCTCGCCGACGCTCGCCGCCACCACCACGCCCTTGCCGGCCGCAAGGCCGTCGGCCTTGACGACGATCGGCGCGCCGTGGCGCGCGACGTACGCCTTCGCCTGCGCGGCGGAACCGAACACCGCATGGCGCGCGGTCGGAATCCCGTGGCGCGCCATGAAGCCCTTGGCGAACTCCTTCGAGCTTTCGAGCCGCGCCGCGGCGCGCACCGGCCCGAAGATCCTGAGGCCGGCGGCCTGGAACGCATCCACGATGCCGGCAGCGAGCGGCGCTTCCGGACCGACCACAGTGAGCGCGATGTTCTCGCGCCGGGCGAATTCGATCAGCTCGTCGGTCGCGCCGAGGGCGACGTTTTCCAGTCCGGGCTCGGTCGCGGTGCCGCCGTTGCCGGGCGAGACGAACACCTTCTGCACCCGCGGGCTGCCGGCGAGCTTCCAGGCGAGCGCGTGCTCGCGGCCCCCCGAGCCGATCACCAGCAGCTTCATGCGCTAGTGGCGGAAATGGCGCACGCCCGTGAACACCATCGCCACGCCGCGCTCATCGGCCGCCGCGATCACCTCGGCGTCGCGCACGCTGCCGCCGGGCTGGATCACCGCGGCGGCGCCGGCGTCGGCCACCGCGTCCAGCCCGTCGCGGAACGGAAAGAACGCGTCGGAGGCGACGATCGAACCGGCCAGGTCGAGCCCGGCGTTCGCCGCCTTGATCGCGGCGATGCGCACGCTGTCCACGCGGCTCATCTGGCCGGCGCCGACGCCGAGCGTCGCCCCGCCGCGGCAGAAGACGATGGCGTTCGACTTCACGAACTTCGCCACCTTCCAGGCAAAGAGCAGATCGGTCCACTGCGCCTCGGTGGGCGCCTTTTTCGTCACCACCTTCATCTCCGCGCGCGCCGCGGTGCGCGCGTCGCTCGACTGCACCAGCAGCCCGCCGCCGACGCGCCGGTAGTCGTGCGCCTGCGCCTCGTGCGCGAGCGGCACCTCCAGCACGCGCAGGTTCGATTTCGTCGCGAGCGCCTCGCGTGCGGCGGGCTCGACGCGCGGGGCGACGATCACCTCAGCGAACTGCCGGCCGATCTCCTCGGCGGTGGCCCGGTCGAGCGCGCGGTTGAAGGCGAGGATGCCGCCGAAGGCCGATACCGGGTCGGTGGCGAACGCCTTGCGGTAGGCCGCGAGCGGCGTTTCGCCCACCGCGGCGCCGCAGGGATTGGCGTGCTTGACGATGACGCACGCGGGCTCGGAGAAGCTCTTCGCGCATTCCCAGGCGGCGTCGGCATCGGCGATGTTGTTGTAAGAGAGCTCCTTGCCCTGCAGCATCGTGTAACCGGCGATCGCGCCCGCCACCGGGTGCGCGTCGCGGTAGAGCGCGCCCGACTGGTGAGGGTTCTCGCCGTAGCGCAGGTCCTGGCGCTTGAAGAACTGCAGCGTGAGCACGTCCGGGTAGGCGCGGCGCCGGCCTTCGCCGTCGAGCGCCGAGAGGTAATTGGCGATCGCGCCGTCGTAGGCGGCGGTGTGCGCGAACGCCTTCGTCGCGAGCGCAAGGCGCGTGCGGTCGGACACGCCGCCGGTGGCCCGGATTTCTTCGAGCACCGCGTCGTAATCGGCCGGGTCGGTCACCACGGCGACGCCGGAGTGGTTCTTCGCCGCCGCGCGCAGCATCGCCGGGCCGCCGACGTCAATGTTCTCGATCGCCTCCGCCAGCGTGCACGCCGGGTCGGCCACCGTGGCCGCGAACGGATACAGGTTGACGACGACGAGGTCAATCGGCGCGATGCCGGCGCGCTCCAGTTGCGCCAGGTGCTCGCGCGAGTCGCGCCGCGCGAGCAACCCGGCGTGGATCTTCGGGTGCAGCGTCTTGACGCGGCCATCGAGCATCTCCGGAAAACCGGTCCAGGCCGATACCTCGATGACCGGCACGCCTTCCTTTTCCAGCAGCCGCGCGGTGCCGCCGGTGGAAAGGATCTCGACGCCGAGCGCCGCGAGCGCGCGCGCGAAGCCGGCGATGCCGGCCTTGTCGGAGACGCTGATGAGCGCCCGCGCGACCCTCACGCCTTGATCCGCAGCTGCTGAATTTTCTTGCGCAGGGTGTTGCGGTCTATGCCGAGCATGGCCGCGGCCTGCGACTGGTTGCCCGCCGCCTTGTGCAGCACCGTCTCGATGAGCGGCTTCTCGACGTTGCGCAGCACCATGTCGTAGATGGCGGTCGGCTTCTCCCCGTCCATGTCCTTGAAGTAGCGCTCGACCGAGCGCCGGACCGCTTCGGCAAGCTCGGTGTTGCGGGTCATGCCGCTTCCTTCATCGCGGGTTGCGCTCCCTGCCATTCGAGCGCGTCGAAGAACCGGCGCACCGCCGCGAGCTGCGCGCCGGCGGACTCGGTCGCGCAGGCGATGCGCCGCAGCGTCTCCCCGCCGGGCAGGTCGCGCACGTACCAGCCGATGTGCTTGCGCGCGATCCGCACGCCCGCCGCCTCGCCGTAGAGCGCATACAGCCCCTCCAGATGTTCCAGCACCACCGCACGCATCTCGGCAAGCGTCGGGCCGGGCGCCTGCTCGCCGGTGGCGAGCGCGTGCGCGAGGCTGCGGAAGATCCACGGCCGGCCGAGCGCGGCCCGGCCGATCATGACGCCGTCGGCGCCGGTGCGCTCGAGCACCGCGCGCGCCTTGGCGACGCTCGCGATGTCGCCGTTGGCGATGACGGGAATGCGCACCGCGCGCTTGACCTCGGCGAGGGTGTCGTATTCCGCCTCGCCGCGAAAGCCGCAGGCGCGCGTGCGGCCGTGCACGGCCAGCATCTTCACTCCGCAGTCCTCAGCGATGCGCGCGATGCGCACCGCGTTCCTGCGCGCCGGAGAGGGCCCGGTGCGGATCTTGAGCGTCACCGGCACCGCGACCGCCGCGACCACCGCTTCCAGGATCCGCGCCACCAGCGGCTCGTTCTCGAGCAGCGCCGAGCCCGCGGCGGCGTTGCAGACCTTCTTCGCCGGGCAGCCCATGTTGATATCGATGATGCTCGCACCTTCGTCCACGTTGAAGCGCGCGCAATCGGCCATCTTGCCCGGGTCGGCGCCGGCGATCTGCACCGAAACCGGGCCGGGTTCGCCCGCGTGCGCACGCCGCAACCGCGATTTTCTCGTGCCGCGCAGCTCCGGTCGCGCCGCGATCATCTCGGTAGTGGCGAGCGCCGCGCCGTAGCGCCGCGCCAGGCGTCGGAACGGCTGATCGGTGACGCCCGCCATCGGAGCGGCGAACACGCGGCTCGCCAGGACATGCGCGCCGAGCTGCATCGAATTCTGGTCTTGTGGAAACGCGTGCGTGAAGGCGGTGCATTCTATCCGCTTTCGGCGCCGGCGGGCATCGCTGTTGCATTTCGCAAACAGCGGCGGCAGAATTTACGGCACCGCGTTCGTGCCGAAAATCATGCGGCGCGCAAAAAAGCGCCGCGCCGGCGCGCACGCGTCGAGCGCGGTGAGCGCCGCGCCGCGAACGGCGCGGCTGATCGGGTCGTCGGCAAGGAACGCGCCGGCGAGAAGATCGGTGACGCCGATCGTCGCGCGCGCATCGAGCGCGCGTGTGGCGGCGAAGCGCGCCAGAATCGGTGCCTCGCCGGGATCGTCCGCCTCCTGCAACAGCCGCGCCAGGTCCCAGGCGTCGCGCAGTCCGAGATTGAGTCCCTGGCCGGCGACCGGGTGCAGCGTCTGCGCCGTGTTGCCGATGAACGCCTCGCGAACGCCGATGCGCGAAGCGCGCACGCGCAGCGCAAGCGGCACGCGGTTGCGTTCGCGGGCGGCGACAAAGCGCCCGGCGCGCGCGCCGAAGGCGGCCTGCAGGGCGTCGAGAAACTGCGCCTCGGGTGCGGCGACAAGCTGCGCGGCGCGCGCCGGACGCATCGCCCAGACCAGTCCATACGATCCCTGCAAGGGAAGAAGCGCAAGCGGGCCCTCACTCGTGAACCGCTCGAACGCGGTGTGCGCGGCTGACGGCCGGCACTCGATGCGCGCGACCACGGCGTCCTGGCCGTAGGTCTTCTCGTTCGCCTCCGCCGAGGCGCCCTCGGCATGCACCACCAGCGCCGCGGCCGGCGCGGCTTGCGCGATCGGAATGCCGCGGGCGCGAACGAGTCCGCGCAGGGCCGCGACCAGCTCGTCATAGCCGGTGACGTAGCCGAGGGCGGGCACGCCGGCGTCCTGCGCCTCGATGCGCGTGCGGCCGAAGCCGCGCGCCTGCGAGACGTGGATGTTCCGGATCGGTGTGGCCGCGATGGCGTCCCACGCGCCGACGCGCGCCAGGATCAGCCGGCTTGCGTGCGACAGCGCGATCGGCCGGAAGCGCGCCTTGCCGTCCGGTACGTGCGGCGCGACCAGCACGACCGGGCGGCGCGCGCCCTGAAGCGCGAGCGCGAGCACGCATCCGACAGGCCCCGCGCCGCGAATCGCGATCTCAGAGCGCTTCACGCCGGATCGCCTCGATGTCGGCGACCGATTTCGGCGCCGCTGCGGTCAGCACTTCGCAGCCTTCGTCGGTGACCGCGATGTCGTCCTCGATGCGCACGCCGATCCCGTGCCAGCGCTGCGGAACGTCGGCCGCGGCGCGGATGTACAGCCCCGGCTCCACCGTGTGGACCATGCCGGCGGCGAGCGTGCGCCAGTTTCCGGCGCGCTTGTACTCGCCGGCGTCGTGCACGTCCATGCCGAGCCAGTGTCCGGTGCGGTGCATGTAGAAGCGCTTGTAGGTCTCCTTCTCCAGCGCTTCGTCGAGGCTGCCAGCGAGCAGTCCCAGGTCGAGCAGCCCCTGCGCGAGCACCCGCACCGCCGCCTCGTGCGGCTCGTTCCAGCCGGCTCCGGCGCGCACCCTGGCGATCGCGGCCGCCTGCGCGGCGAGCACCAGCTCGTAGATCGCGCGCTGCGCGGCGCTGAACGCGCGCCCGACCGGAAAGGTGCGGGTGATGTCGGCGGCGTAGCCCTCGAATTCGCAGCCCGCATCAATGAGCAGCAGGTCGCCCTCGCGCAGCACGGCATCGTTGGCGACGTAGTGCAGCACGCAGGCGTTGGCGCCGCCGGCGACGATCGGTACGTAAGCGGGGAACCGCGCGCCGTGGCGGCGGAATTCGTGCAGCAGCTCCGCCTCCACCTCGTACTCGTAGCGCCCGGGGCGCGCGAAGGTCATGGCGCGCCGGTGCGCGCCGGCGCTGATCGCGGCGGCGCGGCGCATGAGTGCCAGCTCGTGCGCGTCCTTGACCAGCCGCATCTCGTCCAGGATGGCGCGCACGTCGTGCAGCCGCTCGGGCGCGGTCACGCCGGCGCGCGCGCGGGCGCGCACGGCATTCAACCAGCGCATCACGCGCGCATCCCAGTCCGGATCGGCGCCGAGCGGCGTGTAGAGCGCCGGCCGGTCGGCGGCCAGCGTGCTCACCATTTCGTCCAGCGCCCCGATCGGGTGCGCCTCGTCCACGCCGAAATGTTCGCGGGCGCGCTCCGGTCCCCAGCGCACTCCGTCCCAGATCTCGCGCTCTTCGTCGCGCGGCCGGCAGAAGAGCAGACTTCTCGGCTCGGCGCCCCCGGCGAGCACCAGCGCCGCCTCCGGTTCGGGAAAGCCGGTGAGGTAATAGAAATGGCTGTCGTGGCGGTACGGATAGTGCGTGTCGCGGTTGCGCACGCGCTCGGGCGCGGTCGGGATCACCGCCAGCCCTTCGCCGATTGCGGCGGCGAGCCGGGCGCGGCGCGCGCGGTAGACCGAGACCGGGAAATCCTGCGGCGTCATGCGTTCCTTTCTCGCAGACGGGCTTGCAGCGCCGCGAGCCGCTCCGGCGTGCCCGCGTCGCACCAGAACCCGCGGTGGACTTCGCCGCTTGCCGCCCCGCCCGCGGCGGCGGCGCGCAGCAGCGGCCCGAGCGGCGCGCGCGTTCCGGCGGCGATGCCGGCGACGATGCGGGGTGCGAGCACCGCGATGCCCGCGTAAGTGTAGCGCGGCGCCGCTGCCAGTCCCAGGCGCTCGCCTGCGAGCGAGAAATCGCCCTGCGGGTGGTGCGGCGGATTGGGCACCAGCACCAGGTGCGCGAGGTCTTCGCCGAGCGCGACGCGACGTAGCCGCCGATAGTCATAGTCGGCGAACACGTCGGCGTTGACCAGGGCGAAGGGCGCATCGCCCAGTAGCGCGCGCGCGGCCGCGATGCCGCCTGCGGTCTCCAGCGGCTCGGGTTCGCGCGACCAGGCGATGGCGAGGCCGTAATCCGCGCCCGAGCCGAAGCGCGCAACGATGCGATCGGCCAGATGCGCGACGTTTACCACCACCTCGCGAAAGCCGGCGGCGGCGAGGCGCTCCAGGTGCCAGGCAAGGAGGGGCTTGCCGCCCGCCTCCAGCAGCGGCTTCGGAATCGTGTCGCTGAGCGGGCGCATGCGCTCGCCGCGCCCGGCCGCGAGCACCATCGCCTTCATCGCTCGATTTCGTCCAGCAGTCGCGCAAGCGGCGCCAGCAGCCGGTAGCGGCGCGCCGTCGCACGCGCGTAGCCGAGAAAGCGCGGCGTGTCCTGCAGATACCCGGACTTGCCGTCGCGGTAGTGAAGGCGCGCGAAGATGCCGAGCACCTTCAGGTGCCGCTGCAGGCCCATCCACTCGAACGCGCGCCAGAACTCGCCGAAGTCGGGTTCGACCGGAAGCCCGGCGCCGCGCGCGCGCTCCCAGTAGCGCACCGCCCAGTCGAGCACCTGCTCCTCCGGCCAGCTGATGAAGGCGTCGCGCAGCAGCGACACGATGTCATAGGTGATCGGCCCCTCGACCGCGTCCTGGAAATCGAGCACGCCGGGATTGGGCTCGGCGACCATCAGGTTCCTCGGCATGTAGTCGCGGTGCACGTACACGCGCGGCTGCGCAGCCGCCGAGGCGACGAGCAGCCGCGCGACGGCCGCGAACGCCTCCTGCTGCGCAGGCGCGAGCGAGCGGCCGAGATGGCGCGCGCAATACCACTCGGGAAAGAGCGCCATCTCGCGCGCAAGCAGCGCTTCGTCGTACGGCGGCAGCTCGCCTGCCCTCGTGGCGAGCTGCCAGCGCACCAGCGCTTCGGTGGCGTCGCGCATGAGCGGCGCCGGATCGCGGCTGCCGAGCGCGTCCAGATACGTGAGCGTGCCGAGGTCGGTGAGCAGCAGAAAACCCTGCTGCGGGTCCTGCGCCAGCACCGCCGGTGCGTTGACGCCGGCCGCGCGCAGCAGGCGGGCGACGCGCACGAACGGCGCGCAGTCCTCGCGCTCCGGCGGCGCGTCCATGGCGATCACGCTCACGCCGTCTGCCAGGCGCACGCGGAAGTAGCGCCGGAAGCTCGCGTCGGCGGAGGCCGGAGCGATCGTGAACGGGGCGCCGCGAACCTGCGCCGCAAGCCAGCGCCGGAGCGCGACGAACCTCGAATCCATTGCGGAATGCGGCGAATTGTGCCACTTTTCGGTCCCCGGATTCTCTCCCGGTTCGATTCGCGCCGATGCGGTTTTCTGCGGCCCGGCTTGCCGCGCTCTCCCTCCTCGCGCTCGGGGCGCCGGCCGCGCTCGCGCAGGCGAGCGCCGCTGGCGACAGGGGCCCGACCACGATCGAGGCCGAGCGCATCGAGGGCGTCTCCGACATCGAGGTGAGCGCACGCGGGGCGGTGGAGCTGCGCCGCGACGACGTCACGGTGTTCGGCGAGCGACTGCGTTACAACCGCGAGCTGGGCAGGATCGAGGCCGAGGGGGGCGTGCGGCTGGAGCGCGGCGCCGACCGCTTCTTCGGGCCGAGCCTGCGCTACGACACCCGCTCCAACACCGGCGTGTTCGAGGAACCGACCTTCATCCTGAACCGCGAGCAGACGGCGCGCGGCAGGGCCGAGCGCCTGGAATTCCTCGGCCGCGACCGGCTGCGGCTGACCAAGGGCTCCTACACCAGCTGCGAGCCCGGGCGCGAGGACTGGCGCATCGAGGCGGGCGAGCTGGAACTGGATTACGAGGCCGAGCAGGCGCGCGCGCGCAACACCCGCCTCGAATTCCTCGGCACGACGCTGTTTGCGCTGCCTTATGCGTCGTTTCCGTTGGAAAAGAGGCGCAAGAGCGGTTTTCTCGCGCCTTACTACGCGCAGTCCACCCGCCGCGGCCTCGAGCTGGGGGTTTCGTACTACTGGAACATCGCGCCCGAGTATGACCTGACGCTGACGCCGGTGCACATGAGCAAGCGCGGCGAGCAGCTCAGGTCGCACCTGCGCTACCTCGGGGCGAACTACACGGGCGAGCTGCGGCACGAGTACCTGTTCAGGGACCGCGAGCTCGAGCGCCCGCGCAGCGGGCTGTCACTGGTGCACGAGCAGCGCCTCGGCGACGGCCTCAACGCCCGGCTCGACTTCAACAAGGTGTCCGACGACCGCTATCTGGCGGACCTGCGCTCGCAGGTGCGCAACGTCTCGGTGGCCAACCTGCAGCGCGAGGGAATCGTCAACTACTCGACCTCACTGGGCGGTGTGCCGGTCGGCATGCAGTTCCGGATCCAGAGGTTCCAGACGCTGCAGGACCCGCTGGCGCCGATCGTCGAGCCCTACGACCGTCTGCCGCAGGTGCAGTTCAGCGCCACGCGCAACGATCTCGGCGGACTGCTCGACCTCGCCGTGCCGGGCGAATACGTGCGCTTTGCGCACCGCACGCTGGTCGAGGGCTCGCGGCTGGCGTTCAACCCCACGCTCGCGGCCCCGGTGCTCGCGCCGGGCTATTTCCTGACGCCCAAGCTCGGCCTGCGCGCCGTGAGCTACAACCTGTCGCGCACCGCGCCGACCCAGCCCGACAGACCTTCGCTCAGCATTCCGTGGCTGTCGGTGGACGCGGGCCTCGTGTTCGAGCGCCAAGCGCGCCTGGCCGGCCGCACGCTCACGCAGACGCTCGAGCCGCGCCTGTATTACGTGTACGTTCCGTACCGCGCGCAGGACCAGATCCCGCTGTTCGACACCGCCCTCGCCGACTTCAACTACGCGAACCTGTTCACCGAGAACCGCTTCAGCGGCGGCGACCGCTTCGGCGACGCCAACCAGGTGACGCTCGCGGCGACCTCGCGGGTGCTGGATGCGCGCGGCGAGGAGCTGGCGCGCGCCACGATCGGCCAGCGCTACTACTTCAAGAACGAGCGCGTCGGCCTGACCGCGACTGCGCCGTTGCGCAGCGTGGACTCTTCCGACCTCATCGCCTCGGTGGGCGGGCGGCTCTGGCGCGACTGGTCGTTCGACGGCACGATGCAATACTCGCCGCGCGAGTCGCGCGCCGAGCGCTACGGGGTGTCGCTGCGCTATTCGCCCGAGATCGCGAAGGTGGTCAACGCCACCTACCGCTTCAACCGCGACCTGCTGCAGCAGGTGGATCTCTCGGGGCAGTGGCCGGTGCAGCCCGGCTGGTACGCGATCGGGCGGGTGAACTACTCGTTCCGCGACAAGCGGCTGCTGGAAGGGCTGGGCGGAATCGAGTACAACGCCGGCTGCTGGGTATTCCGCGCCGTGTTCTCGCGCGTGCAGGCGGCGACGCAGATCAGCAGCACCACGCTGCTGTTTCAGCTCGAGCTGAACGGGCTCGGGCAGATCGGCTCGGACGACACCGTCACCTACCTGAAGCGCCAGGTGCCGGGCTACGCCGTGACCAATCCGGCCGACGCGTCGCTCGTGCCGCCGAGCGCGCGCCCGCGGCTGCCGTTCGAGCAGGTGTTCTAGCCATGCGGGGGGCGCGCTGGATTGCGCTCGCAGCGCTCGCGCTCGCCGCCGGCGCGGCGGCTGCGCAGGGCATCGCGCTCGTGGACCGCATCGTCGCGGTGGTCAACCGCGACGTGGTCACCTGGTCGGAGCTGCACAGCCGTGTCCAGGCGACCGAACGGCAGCTGCGGCGCCAGGGCACGCCGCCGCCCGACCGTCAGGTCCTGGAGCGCCAGCTCCTGGAACGCATCATTCTGGAGAAGGTGCAACTGCAGCTGGCGCAGGAGAACGGCATCCGCGTGGACGAGGTCCAGCTCGACCGCACGCTGGAGCGCATCGCCCAGGACAACGGCCTGAGCCTGGCCGAGTTCCGCCGCGCGCTGGAGCGCGACGGCGTCGCCTTCGAGCGCTTTCGCGAGGAGGTGCGCGTGCAGATTCTGCTCGCGCGGCTGCGCGAGCGCGAGGTGGACGATCGCGTCGAGGTGAGCGAGACCGAGGTGGACCTGTTCCTCGAGCAGAACCGCGCCGCCGGCGACGGTCGCACCGAATACCACCTCGCCCACATCCTGGTGCGCCTGCCCGAGCAGGCCTCGCCCGAGCGCATCGCCGAGGCGCGCGCCAAGGCCGAGCGAGCGCGCGCCGAGGCGCTCGCCGGCGGCGACTTCGCGCGCCTCGCGGCGAGTTACTCCGACGCCGCGGACGCGCTCTCCGGCGGCGCGATGGGCTGGCGCGCCGCCGACCGACTGCCCGAGATCTTCGCCGCGGCGCTGAGGAACATGAAGCCCGGGGACGTCAGCGAGGTCCTGCGCAGCCCGGGCGGCTTTCATGTGCTCAAGCTCCTGGAGGCGCGCAGCGCCGGCGGCGAGGCGCAGGTGACGCAGACGCGGGTGCGGCACATCCTGGTGCGCACCAGTGAAACGGTGTCCGAGGCCGAGGCGCGGCGCAAGCTCGCCGATTTGCGCGAGCGCATCGTGATCGGCAAGGCGGACTTCGGCGAGCTCGCGCGCCAGCATTCGGAGGACCCGACCGCGGCGCGCGGCGGCAGCCTCGACTGGCTGTTCCCGGGCGACACGGTGCCGGAATTCGAGCGTGCGATGAACGCGCTCGCCCCGGGCGAGGTGTCCGAGCCGGTGAAGACGCCGTTCGGCTGGCACCTCATCCAGGTGCTGGAGCGCCGCACTGCCGGCCTCACCCCGGAGCGCCGGCGCCTGCAGGCGCGGCTTGCGCTGCGCGAGAGGAAGTCCGAAGAGGCGTACCAGGAGTGGCTGCGGCAGTTGCGCGACCGCGCCTACGTCGAGATCCGGCTAGAGAGCCTCTGATGCGGCACCGCCCGAGGAAGCGCTTCGGGCAGCATTTCCTGCACGATCCCGCGGTGCTCGCGCGCATCGTCGCCGCGATCGCGCCGCAGCCCAATGAGCTGCTCGTCGAGATCGGGCCGGGCGAGGGCGCGCTCACGCGCCTTCTTGCCGCGCGCGCAGGGCGGCTCGTTGCAATCGAGATTGACCGCGATCTCGCCGCGCGGCTGGCGCGCGAGTTTGCGGCCGAGCGCCTGGAGCTTTACTGCGCCGACGCGCTCGACTTCGACCTTGCGCGGCTGCCCGCCGGGGCGCGCCTGGTGGGGAATCTGCCGTACCACATCTCCACGCCGCTGCTTTTTCGCGTCGCCGATCTCGGCGCACGGGTGCGGGATTGCCACTTCATGCTGCAGCGCGAGGTGGTCGAGCGCATGGTGGCGGCGCCCTCGACGCCGCAGTACGGTCGTCTGTCGGTGATGCTGCAGGCGCGCTTCGCGATGGAAAGGCTTTTCGTCGTGGCGCCGGGTGCTTTCCGGCCGCCGCCGAAGGTCGAGTCGGCGCTGGTGCGCATGAGGCCGCTCGGCGCGCCCGAACCCCCGGCCGCCTTCGCCGCGCTGGTGCGCCGCGCCTTCAGCGCACGGCGCAAGACCCTGCGCAATGCGCTCGGGCTCGCGCCGCAGGAGCTTGCCGCGCTGGGCCTCGACCCGGCGCTGCGTCCCGAAAACCTCTCGCCGCAGGACTACCTGCGCATCGCGGCTACTTGCGCTCGATGAACTCGATCTTGTAGCCGTCGGGATCCTGCACGAAGGCGATGACGGTCGTTCCGCCCTTCACCGGCCCGGCCTCGCGCGTGACGGTGCCGCCCTTGGCGCGCACCGCCGCGCAGGCGGCGGCTGCGTCCGGAACCTCGATCGCGATGTGGCCGAACCCGGTGCCGAGGTCGTAGCGGTCCACGCCGTAGTTGTAGGTAAGCTCGAGCACCGCCGCTCTGTCCTCGCTGTCGTAGCCGACGAAGGCGAGCGAGTACTTCTGCTCGGGTCGGTCGGTGGTGCGCAGCAGCTTCATGCCGAGCACCTCGGTGTAGAACTTGACCGAGCGCTCGAGGTTTCCGACCCGCAGCATGGTATGAAGGATCCTCATCGCGTCCTCCGTTTTGAACCGTCAGTCTCGTCGTTCGCGGGGCACAGCTCGCGCTGCTGCGCCTCGATCCATTCCTCGGCCTCGGCGTTCACCTGCGCCGGATCGCGTCCCGCGGTCTCGATCGGCCGGCCGATGCGGAACGTCACCGTGCCCGGGCGCTTGAGGAAGGACTTGCGCGGCCACAGGAGCCCCGCGTTGTGCGCGACCGGTACCACCGGCGCGCCGGCGTGCACCGCGAGCCACGCGCCGCCCAGCCGGTAGCGGCGCCGCTCGCCGGGGGCGACGCGCGTGCCCTCGGGGAACACGATGACCCAGAACCCCTGCGCCAGGCGCTCGCGCCCGCGGCGCGCCATCTGGCGCAGCGCGCGCACGCCGCGCGCGCGGTCGATGGCGATCGGGCTCATGAGCGCCAGCCCCCAGCCGAAGAACGGGATCCAGAGCAGCTCGCGTTTGAGCACGTGCACTTGCGGCGGAAAGATCTGATTGAACGCGAGCGTCTCGTAGGCCGACTGATGCTTGGCGAGCACCACCGCCGGACGCCGCGGCAGGTGCTCGGCGCCCTCCACCCGGTAGCGGATGCCGAGCAGCACGCGCGCAAGCGCCACCGCGATGCGGGTCCAGAACGCGATCGCGCGGTTGCGCGCGAGCGGCGGCAGCGGCGCGCAGGCGAGCGCGGCGAGCGCGTACGGCGGCGTGACGGCGAGCAGGGCGAGATAGAACAGCGCCGAGCGCAGCGCCCTCATGGCGCAAGGCGCGCGGCGATCGCGGCGAGGTCCGCATAGATCTCGGTGCCGGGCGGCAGCTCGCCCGCCTCGCGCGTCTTTTTCCCCTTGCCGGTGAGCACCAGCATCGGCCGTGCACCGACGGCGGCGGCCGCCTGCAGGTCCTTGAGCGAATCGCCGACGACAGGCACGCCGGCGAGCTCGACATTCAGCCGGCGTGCGATCTCGTGGAGCATTCCGGGCTTCGGCTTGCGGCAGGCGCAGTTCGCGTCCGCGGCGTGCGGGCAGAAGAAGATGGCGTCTATGCGCCCGCCGGCGTGCGCCACCGCGCGGTGCATCTCGGCGTGGATCGCGTTCAGCGTCGCCATGTCGAACAGGCCGCGCGCCAGACCCGACTGGTTGGTCGCCAGCACCACGCGCCAGCCGCCGTGGTTCAGGCGCGCGATCGCCTCCAGGCTTCCCGGGATCGGCTTCCACTCCGCCGGCGACTTGATGTACTGGTCGCTGTCGTAGTTGATCGTGCCGTCGCGGTCGAGAACGATCAGCTTCACGCGGCGAGCCTGGAGATGTCGGCGACCTCGTTGAGCAGCGCGCCCAGTCGCCGCAGCAGCGCGTGCCGGTTGGCGCGCAGGCGGGCATCGTCGGTGTTGACGCGCACGCTCTCGAAGAAGGCGTCCACCGGTCCGCGCAGGGTCGCGACCGCGGCGAGCGCTCCGGCATAGTCGCGACGCGCCATGCGCTGTGCGACGTCCGGCTCGACCGCTCGCACCGAAGCGAACAGCGATCGCTCCGCCGGGTCGGCGAGGAGCGACTCCTGCAGCGTGCTGTCGGCCAGTTCGGACTTGCGCAGGATGTTGCGGATGCGCTTGTTCGCCGCGGCGAGGCTCGCCGCCTCCGGGGCGCGGCGGAACTCCTGGACGGCGCGCACGCGGGCGAGCACCTCGTCAAGCGGCGGGCGCTTGCGGATCACGGCCTCGACGCAATCCTTGTCATGGTGCGCCGCCAGGCTGTGCCGGTAACGCTCCAGGATGAAGTCGTATACCTCGTCCGCGGCACTCGGCGAAAGCGTGCGCGGCGGAAACAGCGACGACGCATGCGCCAGGATTTCGCGCACGTCCGGAGCGCCGCGGCCGGCGGGCCGCTCGGCGGCGCCGAGCAGCTCGAAGACGCTGATGACGCCGAACGCCGCCCGACGCAGTCCGAAAGGGTCCTTCTCGCCGCTCGGCGTCTCGCCGATCCCGAACAGGCCGACGAGCATGTCCATGCGGTCGGCGAGATACAGGCAGGCGCTCACCCGGTGGCGCGGGCTCGCGAGCGACGGAAAGCGAGGGAGGTATTGCTCGCCGATCGCCTCGCAGACCGCTTCCGGCTCGCCGTCGTGGCGCGCGTAGTAGCGACCCATGATCCCCTGCAGCTCCGGAAACTCGCCCACCATGCCGGTCAGCAGATCGGCCTTGGCGAGCCAGGCGGCGCGCTCGGCGAGCGCGGCATCGGCCCCAAGCCCGCGCGCGATGTGGCCCGCGAGCAGTTGCAGGCGCTCGACGCGCTCGAGCTGGGTTCCGAGCTTCCTGTGGTACACCACGCGCGCCAGCTGCGGCACGCGCGCCTCCAGCCGCGTCCTCCGGTCCTGCTCGTAGAAGAAACGCGCATCCTCCAGGCGCGGCCGCACCACGCGCTCGTTGCCGGCGATGATGTGCCGGGGATCGGCGACGCGCATGTTGGCGACGATCAGAAAGCGCGGCAGCAGCCTTCCGGCGGCGTCGAACAGCGGAAAATACTTCTGGTTCTGCCGCATGGTGAGCACGAGGCACTCGGCAGGCACTTCCAGATAGCGCGGGTCGAACGCCCCGGCGTACACCGTCGGGTACTCGACGAGCGCGGTGACTTCGTCGAGCAGGCCTTCGTATTCGCCGAGGCTCGCGTTCAGGCGCGCGGCCTCGGTCCGAAGCTGCGCCTCGATCTCGCGCCGGCGCGCCTCGAACGAGGCGATCACCCGGCCTTCTTCCAGCAGCCTGCGCTCGTACTCCTCGGGGCTGCGCAGCACGATCTCGGCGGCGCCGAGGAAGCGGTGGCCGCGGGTGCGGTTGGTAGACGCCAGGCCGAGGACCTTCCCGGGGACGACGCGCTCGCCGTGCAGCATCACCAGGCCGTGCACCGGCCGCACGAACTCGGCCTCGCCGTCGCCCCAGCGCATGCGCTTCGGGACCGGCAGCCGGGCGAGGGCGCGCTCGACCTTGAGCGCAAGGCTCGCCTCCAGCGCGGCGCCCCGGACGATCTTGCGGCATGCGTACAGCGCGCCCTTTTCCGTTTCGACCCGCACCAGGTCGCTCACCGCGACGCCGTGCCGGCGGGCGAATCCCTCGACCGCCTGCGGCGAGGCGCTCACCGGGGGGCCCCGATGCTCGTCCGCCCGGTCGGGCGCGGCCGCACGAACCGCCGGCACGAGGACGGCGAGGCGCCGCGGGGTCGCGAACGCGCGCGCCTGGACCGCCTCGCCGACGAAGCCGTCCTGGCGCAGCTCGGCGAGCAGCGCCTCGCGCAGGCTCTCCGACATCGCGCGCAACGCCTTTGGCGGCAGCTCCTCGGTCAGGAGCTCGACGAGCAGCGGTGCTTCCATCTACGCCGTCGCCCGCGCGAGCATCGGAAAGCCGAGCCGCTCGCGCGACTCGTAGTACGCCTGCGCCACCGCGCGCGCGAGCGCGCGCACGCGGGCGATGTACGTCGCGCGTTCGGTGACCGAGATCGCGCCGCGCGCATCGAGCAGGTTGAACGCGTGCGAGGCCTTGATCACCATCTCGTAGGCGGGCAGCACGCATCGCGCCTCGGCCAGGCGCTGCGCCTCGGACTCGAATTCGCCGAAGTGGCGGAACAGAATGTCGGTGTTCGCCAGCTCGAAGTTGTAACGCGACTGCTCGACCTCGTTCTGGCGGTACACATCGCCATAGGTGACGCCCGGCGCCCATACCAGGTCGAACACCGATTCCTTGCTCTGCAGGTACATCGCCAGGCGCTCCAGACCGTAGGTGATCTCGCCGAGCACCGGGCGGCAGGGCAGGCTCCCGACTTCCTGGAAATAGGTGAACTGGGTAATCTCCATGCCGTCGAGCCACACTTCCCAGCCGAGACCCCAGGCGCCGAGGGTGGGAGATTCCCAGTCGTCCTCGACGAACCGGATGTCGTGCTCGCGCGGATCGATGCCGAGGGCGACCAGCGAGTCGAGGTACTGGTCCTGGATATCTGCCGGAGAGGGCTTCAACACCACCTGATACTGGTAGTAGTGCTGCAGGCGGTTCGGGTTCTCGCCGTAGCGCCCGTCCTTCGGGCGCCGCGACGGCTGCACGTACGCCGCCTTCCAGGGCTCCGGGCCGATCGCGCGCAAAAACGTCGCGGTGTGGAAGGTCCCGGCGCCGACTTCCATGTCGTAGGGTTGCAGCAGCACGCAGCCGCGGCGGTCCCAGTACTGAGAAAGGCGCAGGATGAGGCTCTGGAAGGTGTGCATCGGCGCCCGATTTTAGCGAACGGCGCGCGCGCGCCGCGCGATGGCGGTCAGAATCAGCGCAGCGAGCACGATCGCCGGCGCGTCGCCGGCGACGATCCAGGGCGTGGCGCCCGCGTATCCGCGCACCTCGGCCTCGACGCGGCCGCGCGTGAACTGGGGCATGGTCGCGCGCACCGATCCGTCCGGCGCGATCGCGGCGGTGATTCCGGTGTTCGCGGCGGTGAGATGCCAGCGCCCGGCCTCCAGTGCCCGCATGCGCGCGATCTGCAGATGCTGGGCCGGTGCGAGCGAGTCGCCGAACCAGGCGACGTTGGAGACGTTGACGAGCAGCGTCGCCTCGGGAAGCATGCGCCGGATCTCGCTGCCGAAAGCGTCCTCGTAGCAGATGTTGATCGCCACGCGCTCGCCGGCCACCGCCAGCGGGCGCTGATCCGGCCGCCCGCGCGAGAAGTCCGAAAGCGGGATGGCGAGCACGCGCACGATCCACGAAAAGCCCGGCGGCACGAATTCGCCGAAGGGCACGAGGTGCACTTTGTGATAGGCCTGCGCCGGCGAGGCCCCGAGGCTGACCACGCTGTTGTAATAGGTGCTGCCGGTGCGCGTGGGCACGCCGAGCAGCAGGTCGCCGCGGTTTCGCTCGGCGGCGGCCCGCAGGCGCGCGAGGTAGGCGGGATCGACGCGGTCGAGAAAGCGCGGCAGCGCGGTTTCGGGCAGGACGATGAGCCGCGCGCGTGTCTCCTCGGCGAGGTGCGCATAGGTTTCGAGGATCGCCTCGTAGCGCTCCTCGCTGAACTTCGTCTCCTGCGCGACGTTGCCCTGCAGCAGCGCGATCGAAAGCGGGGCAGCGGCGGGCCGGGTCCACTCGACCAGCCGCAACGCGTAGCCGGCGGCAAGCAGCAAGGCGAGGGCGAGGAGCGCGCTGCGCCGCGCGTGACCGCGCGCAGCGCACCAGGCGAGACCGGCGGCGGCGGCAAGCGCGAGCGATACCGCGTACACGCCGGCCAGAGGCGCAAAGCCGGCCAGGGCGTCGTCGGTCGCGGCGTAGCCAAGCGAGAGCCACGGAAAGCCGGTGAGCACCCACCCGCGCAGCCATTCGGTGAGCACCCACGCGGCCGGGAAGGCGAGCGCGGCGCGCGCAAGCGCCGGCGCGCCGCGCGCAAGTCTCGCCTCCAGCCACGCCGCCGCCGCCGGAAAGAGCGCGAGCAAGGCGCAGAAGCCGAGCGTGGCGACGGCGGCAAGCGGCGCGGGCATGCCGCCGAAGCGGTGCAGGCTCACGTAGACCCAGGACACGCCCGCGCCGAACAGGCCG
>JBFMFX010000013.1:0-105012 GCA_040752005.1 Pseudomonadota bacterium
GGCGCGGCCGCTGCGGCCGCTGCCGGCGTTCATCTTCGCCAGCCGCTGGCTGCAGCTTCCCCTCTACGTCGGCCTGATCGTCGCGCAGGCGGTGTACGTATGGCTGTTCTGGCAGGAGCTGTACTACTTGCTGCTTGCCGCCTTCGGCAACAACGAAGCGCTCGCGCACGTGATCGAGGCGGTGAGCGTCGAGGGCGGCCAGAAGGCGATCAAGCTCGACGAAACGGTGATCATGCTGGTGGTGCTCGGGCTAATCGACGTGGTGATGATCTCCAACCTGCTCATCATGGTGATCGTCGGCGGCTACGAGACGTTCGTGTCGCGGCTGGGGCTGGAAGGCCACCCGGATCAGCCGGAGTGGCTCTCGCACGTCAACGCCTCGGTGCTGAAAGTGAAGCTCGCCACCGCGATCATCGGCATTTCCTCGATCCACCTGCTCAAGACCTTCATCAACGCCGCCGCCTACGACGCGAAGACGATCGTTGCGCAGGCCGGAATCCATATCACGTTCCTGCTTTCGGCGATGGCGATCGCGGCGGCCGACCGCATCATGCCGATGGCCGCCGCGGCGGAGCGCCGGCAGCACGACTGAGAATCGCCGGGCGTCCCTAGCGCCCGGTCCACTGCGGCTTGCGCTTTTCCAGGAAGGCGCGCACGCCTTCCCTGAAGTCGGCGCTCGCGTAGGTACGCGCGACCAGGTCGTCGCCGTCCGGGAGCGCGCGAGCCTGCAGGATGCGCCGCACCGCCTCCTTGGTGACCGCGATCGTGATCGGCGCATGCGACGCCACCTCGTGCGCGATCTCGCGCACGCGCGCCTCGATCGCCTCCGGCGGCACGATCTCGTGCACGAAGCCGGCGGCGAGCGCCTCCTGCGCGTCCATCAGCCGCGCGCGGAACACCATTTCCTTCAGGCGCGAGGGCCCGAGCAGGTCGAGGAACCGCGCATAGTTCGCCATCGAGAGGCAGTTGCCGAGCGTGCGCGCGATCGGCAGGCCGAAGCGCGCGGCGGGCGTCGCGATGCGGATGTCGGCGCCGGCGGCGATGCCGAAGCCCCCTCCCACCGCCGGGCCCTCGATCTGCGCGATCACCGGCTTGGTGACCCGCGCCAGGCGCCCGGTACGCCGGTCGCCGTCGCGCTCGTAGCGCAGGCCGTCCTCGGCACCCCGGAACTCGGTGAACTGGCTGATGTCGGTCCCGGCGACGAAGGCCTTGCCGCCGGCGCCCTTGAGCACCAGCACGCGCACGGTGTCATCCGCGTCCACCTCCTCGCAGACCTCGTAGAGCCGCTGGTACATGCCCCAGGTCATGGCGTTCCGCGCCTCCGGACGGTTGAAGGTGACGGTGAGTACCGGCCCGTCGCGCGCGACGAGCACCTCGGAGCTGGCGTCGGTTCGGTTCATGGGGAGATTCTCGTGGACAATCGGGGGGCGCCGATGGTAGCACCGGCAATGCCGGGCTCGCCCCGGCCCGAACCGATCACGCACCGTGCCGCACCGCCTCGCCAACGCGCTTCGGACCCTTGCGCTGCTCGCGGCGATGGCCGTGCTCGCGGGCTATCTCGGCTGGGTGCTTTTCGGCGCCGACGGGCTCGTCGTCGCCGCGGCATCCGTCACGCTCGCCGCGGCGCTCGGACCGCGGGTTTCGCCGCGACTCGTGCTGCGCCTGTCGGGCGCGATGCCCCTTGCGCCGTCGCAGGCACCGGGGCTCTATCGCCTCGTCGCCGCGCTTGCCGAACGCGCCGCGCTGCCGCGCGCGCCGCGCCTGTGGTACGTCCCGACGCAAGTGATGAACGCTTTCGCGACCGGTCATCCGGAGGACGGGGCGATCGCGGTGACCGACGGGCTGCTGCGGCGCCTTGCGCCGCGCGAGCTCGCGGGCGTGCTCGCGCACGAGGTGGCGCATCTTGCGGCGAACGACGTCTGGGTGATGACGCTCGCCGACGTGGTGGGCAGGATGACGGGCCTGCTGTCGTTCTTTGGCCAGATGCTTCTCATCGCATGGCTTCCCGCCGCCGCGATCGCGAACGCCGAGGTTCCGATCGCGCCGCTCGCGGTGATGGTGCTCGCGCCGGTCGCCTCCGCCTTGCTGCAACTGGCGCTACTGCGCACGCGCGAGTACGACGCCGACGCACGCGGGGCCGAACTCACCGGCGACCCGATGGGCCTTGCGGCGGCGCTGGCGACACTCGATCGGCTGCAAGGCGGGTGGCTGGAGCGCCTGTTCATGGCGCGCCCGCCGCGCTGGCTGCGCACGCACCCGGAAACCGGCGAGCGCATCCGGCGGCTGGCCGAAATCGAGCGCGCGTGGCGGCGCGAGCGGGCCGCGGTGCCCTGGGACTATGGCGACGACCCGTTCTTCGGCGGCCCGGAAATCCGCCGCCGGCCGCGCTGGCACTGGAGCGGGCTGTGGTATTGACCCGCCGGTGCGCGGGCGGGCACCGCGCCTTCCGGATCAGTCTCCGCAGACGTGCCTGCCCCTCGACCGGATAGACGGAGATGGACAGACGAGTCGAACCCAAACTGCTGCCGCGCATCTTCGACCTGCTCGCCGGTCTGCTCGCCTTCGGCGTCATCGTCTTCCTGGCCGAGACGAGCCGCGAACTGATGCAGCCGCTGCCGGCGCTGCAAGCTGCGCCGGTGGCGCTCGATCCGGCCACGCTGCCGCACGACGCGGCACGCACGACGCTGCGGATGCTGGCGGCACTCGCCCTGTCGCTCGCCTTCACGTTTACGTACGCCACCGCCGCGGCCAAGAGCCGGCGCGCCGAGCGGTTGCTGATCCCGCTGCTCGACATCCTGCAGTCGGTGCCGATCCTCGGCTTCGTCTCCGTCACGGTGGTGTTCTTCATGTCGCTCGCGCCCGGGCGGGCGCTCGGCGCGGAACTCGCGGCGATCTTCGCGATCTTCACCAGCCAGGCGTGGAACATGGCGTTCAGCTTCTACCAGTCGCTGCGCACGGTGCCGGCCGAGCTGCGCGAAGCGGCGGACAGCTTCCGCATGTCGGCGTGGATGCGCTTCTGGCGCCTGGAGGTACCGTTCGCGATGCCGCAGCTCGTCTGGAACATGATGATGTCGATGTCGGGCGGCTGGTTCTTCGTCGTCGCCGCCGAGGCGATCAGCGTCGGCAACACGCAGGTCACGCTGCCGGGCGTCGGTTCGTACATCGCGCTGGCGGTCGCGAGCCGCGATCTGGCCGCCGTCGGCTGGGCGATCGGCGCGATGCTCGTCGTGATCGTGATCTACGACCAGTTGCTGTTTCGCCCGCTGGTCGCCTGGGCCGACGGGCTGCGCTTCGAGCAGGAGTCGGGGGTGCCGCCGGCGCGCTCCTGGGTGCTCGCCATCTTGCGTCGATCGCGCATGGTGCGCGCGGCGCTCGCGGCAGCGGGCGCGCTGTGGCGGCGCACCTATCGGATCGGGCCGCTCAACCCGGTCGGCACACGCGCGGCCGCGGGTTCGCGCTGGGGCGACCTCGTGTGGAACTCGGCGCTCGTGCTCGTGGCCGGTTGGGCGCTGTGGCAGGTCATACGCTTTGCCCTGACAGGTGTGGCACCCGCCGAAGTCGCCACCGTGCTCGCCCTGGGGCTGGCCACGTTTGCGCGCGTCGCGCTGCTGATCGCTCTGGCGAGCCTGATCTGGGTGCCGGTCGGCGTATGGGTCGGGCTGCGCCCGGCGCTCGCGCACGCGATCCAGCCCGTCGCGCAGTTCCTCGCGGCGTTTCCCGCCAACCTGCTGTTCCCGCTCGCGGTCTCGGCCATCGTCGCCTGGCGGCTCGACCCCGATGTCTGGCTGAGCCCGCTGATGATCCTCGGCACGCAGTGGTACATTCTCTTCAACGTGATCGCCGGCGCGGCGGCGATTCCGTCCGAGCTGCGCCACGCCGCCGCCAACTTTCACGTGAGCGGATGGCTGTGGTGGCAACGCATCGCCTTGCCGGCGGTGTTTCCCTATTACGTCACCGGCGCCATCACGGCCGCAGGCGGCTCGTGGAACGCGAGCATCGTGGCCGAGGTCGCAACCTGGGGCGACACGCGGCTGCAGGCGCACGGGCTGGGCGCGTACATCGCGCGCGCCACCGAGGCGGGCGACTTTCATCGCATCGTGCTCGGCATCGCGGTGATGAGCCTGTTCGTGGTGACGATCAACCGGGCGTTCTGGCGGCCGCTATATGAACGCGCCGAGCGCCGCTACAAGCTGGGGTAGGGCGAATGAACACGCAGACTTCGACCGCTACGCCCATCGCTTCGGCGCGCGCAGGCGCGCTGCTGGAGACCCGCGGCTTGCGGCGATCATTTCCCAAGCCCGACGGCGGCGAACTGCGGGTGCTCGACGGCGTGGACATGACGGTGGCCGAAGGCGAGATCGTCGGCCTGCTCGGCCGCTCCGGCTCGGGCAAGTCCACGCTGCTGCGGCTGATCGCGGGGCTCGAGCGGCCGAGCGCGGGGACGATCCGCTATCTCGGGCAGCCGGTGACGGGGCCGGCGCCCGGCATCGCGATGGTGTTCCAGACCTTCGCGTTGTTTCCCTGGCTCACGGTGCTGGAGAACGTGCAGCTCGGTTTGGAGGCGCTGGGCCTGCCCGACGACGAGATCCGCCGCCGCGCGCTGGCTGCGATCGACCTGATCGGGCTGGACGGTTTCGAATCGGCGTATCCGCGCGAGCTCTCGGGCGGCATGCGACAGCGCGTGGGGTTCGCGCGCGCGCTCGTCGTCCATCCAAACCTGCTGCTGATGGACGAACCGTTCTCGGCGCTCGATGTGCTGACGGCGGAGACGCTGCGCAGCGATTTTCTCGACTTGTGGGGAGAGGGGCGGTTGCCGATCAAGTCCGCGATCCTGGTCACGCACAACATCGAGGAAGCGGTGCTGATGTGCAGCCGCGTGCTGGTGTTCTCGCATCAGCCGGGGCGCATCATTGCCGAGGTCGCAGTGGATCTTCCGCAACCGCGCGACCACGCCGACCCGTTATTCCGCGACGTCGTCGAGCGCCTGTACGTCGCGCTCACCGAGCGGCCGGCGCGGGCCGCGGCAGCGCGGCCCGAACACTTTCCCGGTACCGGCATCGGAACGATCCTGCCGCGGGTCGAAACCAATCTGCTCGCGGGCCTGCTGGAGGCGCTGGCCGCGCCGCCGTATTCCGGCAAGGCCGATCTGCCGGTGCTGGGCGGCGCGCTGCACATCGACGTCGATCGACTGTTCCCGGTGGCGGAGACGCTGGAGATGCTGCGCTTCGTGGAACTCGCGGGCGGCGACATCCGCCTGACCGATGCCGGCCGGCGCTTCGCCGAAGCAGGGGTGGACGAGCGCAAGAAGCTGTTTGCGCAGCACTTGCTCGCGTACGTGCCGCTCGCCGGCCACATCCGCCGCGTGCTCGACGAGCGCGCGAGCCACACCGCGCCGCGCAGCCGCTTCCTCGACGAGCTGGAAGATTACATGACCGAGAAGGCGGCCGAGCAGACGCTGGAGGCGGTGACGAGCTGGGGGCGCTACGCCGAAGTGTTCGCCTATGACGATCACGCGCAGCGGTTCAGCCTAGAGAATCCGAGTTGAGCCGTAACCGGCGGCGCCGGCGTGATCGGTGTGTCGGTCGGGTTGATGCTTGAGCTGCCGCGTGGCGACGAGATCGTCGAGTTCCCCGCTTTCCGAAGACAAGTCCCTCGACACCGCTCGCGGCGTCGTGCCCGCCTTGCGCCAGGGAGCCGTAAGCGGCCTGGATCCGGTGCGCGAAAGACTCCGACGCCGGTCGCACCATGTCCGCAATGCCGGCCGTCTTTCAGATCAGCGACTTCGGCTCGGCAAAAGCCGGGTTGTGGGAGCAGGGTGTCGGAGATCGAGAGCGGTATCGGCGCACCGATTTTCGGCACAAATGCGCCGCAAAATCGTACGCCGCGTAACTCTGCGTCGAGCCGGCGACGTGGGCGCGCGCCAGCGGCCGGGCTTGCGGCCCGAAGCGAAACCTGGATCACATATCGTGTTGGTCGCCTTTTCGATCCGGTTGACCTTGGCGTGCAACATGACCGAAAAGGCGCCCTGCGGAGCGCGGCGCCGGCTGCTGCGGGCGTCTGCCCCGCAGGAACCGCGCCGCCGCAAACACCGCGGCAGCGACCAGCGCGCCGATCACGATCGCCGCCTCATAGCGGCGCAGCTCGCCGAGGATCGCTTGCAGCGCTTGACCGAAGATCCAGCCGATGCCGGCGATCGCAACCGCCCACAGCGCCGCGCCCAGCGCGTTGAACAGCACGAAGCGCCGCGGCGACAGCCCAGCGGCCCCGATCAGAATCGGTCCGGCGATGCGCAGCCCGTAGGCGAAGCGCACGCTGATGATCACCCAGGCGTGGTGCCGCGTGATCAGCCGGCGTACGCGCCCGGCCTGCGCCGCGACGCCCGGCAGGCGCGCCAGAACCGCGGCGCCGTGCCGACGGCCGAGCCAGAAAAAAAGCTGATCGCCGGCGAAGCCGCTCGCGGCGGCGACCGCGAGCACCCAGCCGAAGTCGAGGTAGCCGCGGTGCGCGGCGTAGCCAGCCAGCGCGAGGATCGTTTCGCCCTCGAGCAGGCAGCCGACGGCGAGTACCCAGTAGCCGTGCGTTTCGATCAAGTGGCCGACATCCACGGCGGATCACCCGGCGCGAATCCGCGCTCTTGCCCTCCTCGCACGGCGCCCGCCGCGCCGCGATGCGAGCGCCGACGCGCGCCACTCGGTTACATGTTGCGCCGGTACTGCCCGCCGACCTCGAACAGCGCCCGGGTGATCTGGCCGAGCGAGCAGACGCGCACCGCGTCCATCAGCACCTCGAAGACGTTGCGGTTCTCGATCACCGCCTGCTGAAGGCGCGCGAGCATCGGCGGCGCCTCGGCGGCGTGGCGCTGCTGGAACTCGCGCAGGCGGCGCAGCTGCGAGCGCTTTTCTTCCTCGGTCGAGCGGATGAGTTCGAGCTTTTCCGGGATGGGATCGCCGTGCGGGTTGCGGAAGGTGTTGACGCCGATGATCGGATACGAGCCGTCGTGCTTGCGGTGCTCGTAGTAAAGCGACTCCTCCTGGATCTTGGCGCGCTGGTAGCCCAGCTCCATCGCCCCGAGCACGCCGCCGCGGGCCGAGAGCGCCTCGAATTCCTTGAGCACCGCCTCCTCCACCAGGTCGGTGAGCTCCTCGATGATGAAGCTGCCCTGGTTGGGGTTTTCGTTCTTCGCCAGGCCCCACTCCTTGTTGATGATGAGCTGGATCGCCATCGCGCGCCGCACCGATTCCTCGGTGGGCGTGGTGATCGCCTCGTCGTAAGCGTTGGTGTGAAGGGAATTCGTGTTGTCGTAGGTCGCGATCAGCGCCTGCAGCGTCGTGCGGATGTCGTTGAAGGCGATCTCCTGCGCGTGCAGGCTGCGGCCGGAGGTCTGCGAGTGGTACTTGAGCTTCTGGCTGCGTTCGTTCGCCCCGTAGCGCTCGCGCATCGCGATCGCCCAGATGCGGCGCGCGACGCGCCCGATCACCGAGTACTCCGGGTCCATGCCGTAGGAGAAGAAGAACGACAGGTTCGGCGCGAAATCGTCCACGTGCATGCCGCGCGCCAGATACGCCTCGACGTAGGTGAAGCCGTTGGCGAGCGTGAAGGCGAGCTGGCTGATCGGATTCGCCCCGGCTTCGGCGATGTGATAGCCCGAGATCGAGACCGAGTAGAAGTTGCGGATGTCGTGGTGGATGAAGTACTCCTGGATGTCGCCCATGAGCTTGAGCGAGAACTCGGTCGAGAAGATGCAGGTGTTCTGCCCCTGGTCCTCCTTGAGGATGTCGGCCTGCACCGTGCCGCGAACGGTGGACAGGGTCCAGGCGCGGATCTTGGCCGCCTCCTCCTCGGTCGGCTCGCGGCCGTTGTCCTTGCGGAACTTCTCGATCTGCTGGTCGATCGCGGTATTGAAGAACATCGCGAGGATCGTCGGCGCCGGGCCGTTGATCGTCATCGAGACCGAGGTGTTCGGCGCGCACAGGTCGAAGCCGTCGTAGAGCGCCTTCATGTCGTCCAGCGTCGCGATCGAGACGCCGGAGTTGCCCACTTTTCCGTAGATGTCGGGCCGCTCGTCCGGGTCGAAGCCGTACAGCGTCACCGAGTCGAAGGCGGTCGAGAGGCGCTTGGCCGGCATGTCCTTCGACAGGAAGTGGAAGCGCCGGTTGGTGCGGAACGGATCGCCCTCGCCCGCGAACATGCGGGTGGGGTCCTCGTGCTCGCGCTTGAAGGCGAAGACTCCCGCGGTGTACGGAAACGAGCCGGGGACGTTCTCGCGCAGCTGCCAGCGCAGGATCTCGCCCGCGTCCTCGAAGCGCGGCAGCGCGACCTTCGGCACCTTCGTGCCCGAGAGCGACTCGTGCCGCAGCTTCGTGCGGATCTCCTTGTCGCGGATGCGCACGACGTACTCTTCGCCCGAATAGGCCGCGAGCGTCTGCGGCCACATGTCGAGGAGTTTTTTCGAGCGCGCGTCCAGTTGCGCGTCCTTCTCGGCGAGCAGCGCCTCGACCTCGGCCGTCGGCTTGCCCGCCTTTGCGAGCGCCTCGCGCGCGTAGGCGAGGCTCTGGCGCTCGCGTGCGATTCGCGCCTGCTCGAGTGCGTGGCGGTGGTAGTTCCGCACGCACTCGGCGATCTCGGCGAGGTAGCGCACGCGGCCCGGCGGCACGATCTGATGCACGTTGGACGACACCTTCGACTTCGGCCGGGGCAGCCGCCGCTCGGCAAGCCGCAGCCCCTTTTCGGCGAGGCGGTCGGCGACGGCGTGATAGAGCGCGGTGACCCCGTCGTCGTTGAAGCGCGCGGCGATGGTGCCGAAGACCGGCATCTCCTCGGACTTCCTGCGGAACGCCTCGCGGTTGCGCTGCACCTGCTTTCTCACGTCGCGCAGCGCGTCTTCGGCCCCCTTGCGGTCGAACTTGTTGATCGCGACGAAGTCGGCGAGGTCGAGCATGTCGATCTTCTCGAGCTGGCTCGCCGCGCCGAACTCCGGCGTCATCACGTACAGCGTCGCGTCCGCAAGCGGCACGATCGCCGCGTCGCCCTGGCCGATGCCGGCGGTCTCGGCGAAGATAAGCTCGTAGCCGGCGGCGCGGCAGGCGGCGATCGCATCGCCCAGGCAGCGCGCGATTTCGGCCCCCGATTCGCGCGTCGCAAGCGAGCGCATGTACACGTTCGCGCCCTGGATCGCGTTCATGCGGATGCGGTCGCCCAGCAGCGCCCCGCCGGTGCGCCGGCGCGTCGGGTCCACCGACAGCACGGCGATCCTCAGCCGGTCGCCCTGATCCAGCCGGAAGCGGCGCACCAGTTCGTCGGTGAGCGAGGACTTGCCCGCGCCGCCGGTACCGGTGATGCCGAGCACCGGCGCCTTGTTCTTGTGCGCCGCAGCGGCGACTCCCTCGCGCAAGCCCCGGTCCGCCTGCCCCAGCTCGAAGAGCGTGATCGCCTGCGCAAGCGCACGGCGATCGCCCGCGGCGAGCCGCTTGAGCAGCTCGGCCGCGTCCTTCGGGGCGTGCCCGGCGGTGTCGAAGTCGCAGCGCGCGAGCATGTCGTTGATCATGCCCTGCAGCCCCAGGCGCTGGCCGTCCTCCGGCGAGTAGATGCGCGCAACGCCGTAGTCCTCCAGCTCGCGGATCTCCGCCGGCACGATCACGCCGCCGCCGCCGCCAAAGACGCGAATGTGCGCCCCGCCCCGCTCGCGCAGCAGATCCACCATGTACTTGAAAAACTCGACGTGCCCGCCCTGGTAGGAAGAAACCGCGATCCCCTGCACGTCCTCGTCGAGCGCCGCGGTGACGATTTCCTCGACCGAGCGGTTGTGCCCGAGATGGATCACCTCGGCCCCGGAGGCCTGCAGGATCCGGCGGATGATGTTGATCGAGGCGTCGTGCCCGTCAAAGAGGCTCGCCGCGGTGACGAAGCGGATCTTGTGCCGCGCCTTGTAGACGAGGCTCCTCTGCTCGGACAGGTCGGTCATTCGCATCTCCTCGGCGGGCGGGCCCGCCCCGTCGGACGAGCCCGGCCGTTCACCTCCGCGACCGCACGGGCGCGCATGTGGCGCCTGCGCTTCGCCGTTTCGCAGCTTACGCCTGCTCGCTCGCCCGGATCCGGTGCACGCCGGCGCCCGCGTCTGCCGAACTCGCGCATGCGGCCCCGGCTATGAAGCCAGAGCAGGTTGAAAGATAACGGGTTACTGGCCTGGCATGCATGTTGCAACGCAACAACCGGCATGTTTCGCATCCTGCTCCTGGAGGAGGTCCCGGATTGCGCGCGCATCCTGCGCGAAGGCCTCGAGCGCGCCGGGCACAGGATCGTCGCGACGCTCGATTCGGCGCTCAAACTGAGCGCAGCGGTCGCGAACACGCATGCCGGAGTCGTCGTGATCGCCACCGAGTCGCCGGAACCTGACCTGCTTGGGCATCTGGCCGCGCTCTCGCGCACCAATCCCCGCCCGGTAGTGCTGTTTGCATTGGAGGCGGACTCGGCGGCGATCCGCGCCGCGACCCGCGCGGGCGTCTCGGCATGCGTCGTCGGCGAGCCCGCACCGGAGCCGGCTCGGGTGCGCGCGATCGTGGACGCCGCCGTGGCGCGCTTCGAGGAATTCCAGCGCCTGCGCGCCGGGCTCGAAGACGCGAGGCGCGAGCTGCGCGAGCGCAAGCTCATCGAGCGTGCAAAGGGGCTGATCATGCGCGAAAAGGGCCTCGCGGAGGACGCGGCGTTTCACCTGCTCAGGCGCCTTGCGATGTCGCGGAATCTGCGCCTTGCCGAGGCGGCCCGGCAGGTGATCGAGGCCGCCGAGCTGCTCGGCAAGGGCTGAGCGGGGAGCGGTTCCGGTGCGCGCGCGCACCGCCGCGCACCGCTGGAGTGCGCCTGCGCCGTGGTCAACCCATTGATCTCCTCGCGAGCGGCGCTGGCATGCGGATTGCTAAACCAGCGATGGGCCGGGCGCAAAGGCGTGCCCGCGGCGAACAACGGCGTTCGACGCGGATCCGACCGGATGTGCTCGAGCGCCATTTTTGCTTACCAGGGGACGCAATGCACAGTACAGCAAGCGGCGGGCGGCACGGCCGCTGTTGCGGCTGCCACGCCAGCCAATCCGAGCACGATCAGGAAATTCAGGCGCAGCTCGGAAACCGGCCGGCGAACGACGAGAAGCGCTATGAGCAGGTCGTGGCGTCGGCGGTGATGCGTGCGATCTTCCCGAATGATGTCGGGCGACGTGCGTTCGTGCGATCGCTGGGAGCATCCACCGCGCTTGCGGTGCTGAGTCAATTCTTTCCGCTCAAGACCGCGACCGAAGTGTTCGCGCAAAGCGGGCCGATTGAGAAAAAGAATCTGAAGGTCGGCTTCATCCCGATCACCTGCGCCACGCCGATCATCATGGCGCACCCGATGGGCTTCTATCGCAAGCACGGTCTGGACGTCGAAGTCATCAAGACGGCGGGTTGGGCGGTGATCCGGGACAAGACGCTGAACAAGGAATACGACGCCGCGCACATGCTCTCGCCCATGCCGCTCGCGATCACGCTTGGTGCCGGATCGAAACCGATCCCCTACACCATGCCGGCGGTGGAGAATATCAACGGCCAAGCGATCACCCTTTCGATCAAGCACAAGGCGAAGCGCGATCCGAAATCATGGAAGGGATTCAAGTTCGCTGTGCCGTTCGATTATTCCATGCACAACTACCTCCTGCGGTACTATGTGGCCGAGCACGGGCTCGATCCCGATACCGACATTCAGATCCGCGCCGTACCGCCACCGGAGATGGTGGCAAACCTGCGTGCCGACAATATCGACGGATTCCTCGGGCCTGACCCGTTCAACCAGCGGGCGGTATACGACGGCGTCGGATTCATCCATGTCCTGTCGAAGGAACTGTGGGACGGGCATCCGTGCTGCGCGTTCGCGGCGTCGCGAGAGTTCGTCTCGCAGATGCCCAATACCTATGCAGCCTTGCTCAAGGCGATCATCGATGCGACGGCGTTTGCGGCAAAAACCGAAAACCGCAAGCAGATCGCGGAAGCGATCGCGCCGGCCAATTACCTCAACCAGCCGGTCACCGTGGTCGAACAGGTGCTGACGGGAACCTATGCCGACGGACTCGGCATGGTGAAAACGGATCCCAGGCGCATCGACTTCGATCCCTTCCCGTGGGAGTCGTTCGCGATCTGGATTCTCACGCAGATGAAGCGATGGGGCCAGATCAAGGGCGAGGTGGATTACAAGGCCATCGCACGACAGGTCTATCTCGCAACCGACACCGCCAAGCTGATGAAGGAGGTCGGGCTGACTCCGCCAGCCGGCATGAGCAAAGGTTTCTCGGTGATGGGCAAGGCCTTCAATCCGGACAAGCCCGAAGAGTACCTCAAGAGCTTCGCCATCAAGCGATCGGCGTGACCGCAATGTCCACACCGTTGTCGCTGCGCGCCGCCGTGGTATCTGTGCTCATGTTGCTCGCCTTCGTGGCGGTGTGGCACGCCGGTACGCGCAGCGTCGCCAACGTGCAGCCGATGGATCCCGAATACGCCAAGCTCATGGGCGTGACCGCGACGCAGGGCAAGTCAGCCATGCCGGGTCCGCTGGATGTGGGCGAGAAAATCTGGGAGCACCTGAGCCGGCCGTTCTATGACAACGGGCCGAACGACAAGGGATTGGGAAATCAACTTGGCTATTCGCTCGGACGGGTGCTGATGGGCTATCTGCTCGCGGTGCTGGTCGCGATTCCGACCGGGTTCTTGATCGGCATGTCCCCGCTGATGAGCCGCGCCCTCGATCCGTTCATCCAGGTGCTCAAGCCGATTTCGCCGCTCGCCTGGATGCCGCTCGCGCTCTATACGATCAAAGACTCCGGATGGTCGGCCATCTTCGTCATCTTCATCTGCTCGCTGTGGCCGATGCTCATCAACACCGCCTTCGGCGTCGCCACCGTGCGCCGCGAGTGGATCAATGTCGCTCGCACACTGGAAGTGGGAACCGCGCGGCGCGCGTTCACCATCGTGCTGCCGGCAGCGGCGCCGACCATTCTCACCGGCATGCGAATCTCGATCGGGATCGCATGGCTGGTCATCGTCGCCGCCGAAATGTTGGTCGGCGGGACAGGCATTGGTTACTTCGTCTGGAATGAATGGAACAATTTATCGATCAGTAACGTGATCACGGCGATTTTGCTGATCGGGCTGGTGGGCATGGCACTCGACCTCATCTTGGCGCGGATGACGCGACTGGTGACGTTCCCGGAGTGACCACGATTGATGCGGCCGGGGTGAGGCGATGAGCCACAAGTTCATTTCGATCGAGGGCATTGCGCGGCGCTTTCCGGCGCGCGGCGGCGGCACCACGACGGTGTTCGAGGATCTCTGGCTTTCGATGCAGCGCGGCGAGTTCACCTGCCTGATCGGCCACTCCGGCTGCGGCAAGACCACGGTGCTCAACATCCTCGCCGGGCTCGACGCCCCGTCGGCCGGCACCGTGATCGTGGACAACGAGGCGATCGAGGGCCCGAGTCTCGACCGCGCCGTGATCTTCCAGACGCACGCCCTGCTCCCCTGGCGCACGGTGATGGGCAACGTCGCCTATGCGGTGGCGTCGAAGTGGCGCAAGTGGAGCTCGGCGCGGGTGCGCGAGCGCGCGCAGAAATTCATTGACCTGGTCGGGCTGTCCGGCGCGGAGGGCAAGCGGCCGGCGGAGCTGTCCGGCGGCATGAAGCAGCGGGTGGGGATTGCGCGTGCGCTCTCGATCGAGCCAAAGATCATGCTGATGGACGAGCCGTTCTCGGCGCTGGACGCGCTCACGCGCGGCACGCTGCAGGACGAGGTGCGGCGCATCTGCCAGGAGACCGGGCAGACGGTGTTCATGATCACGCACGACGTGGACGAGGCGATCTACCTCGCCGACCGCATCGTGCTGATGACCAACGGCCCGGGCGCGCTGATCGCGGAGATCGTGGAGAACCCGCTGCCGAAGCAGCGCGCGCGCACGGATGTGCACCGCCACCCGCTGTATTACGCGGTGCGCAACCACATCATTGATTTTCTGGTGGCGCGTAGCAAAACTTTCGCCAGGGAAATGTGCGGCCGCTACGATCCGCGCAGCGTGCCGGTGGTCAAGCCGGGCGTGGCGGACGCCATCACGGCTGTTCCGGGCGCGGTGCCGCTCGAAGTGATGCACCGCAGACCCGGGCCCGCCGCGGTCCTGAGCGGTCCCGGATCCGCGGCGCACCGCTGACGCGCCGCGCCGCATCCGGGACACGCAGGGCAACGCAATGCAACGCAACGAGCAAGGGAGAGCACGATGAACCGCGCCGCGCTGACCGAAAAACTTCTCGACATCAAGCGCGAAAAGGGATGGAGCTGGAAATACGTCTGCGAGCAGATCGGTGGTGCCTCGCCGGTGCTGATCACCGGCGCGATCCTGGGCAACCACAAGCTGACCAAGCCACAAGCGGCGGCGGCGGCGCGGCTGTTCGGGCTCTCGAAGGCGGAGGAAGCCATGCTCAACGAGGTGCCGATGCGCGGCGCCAATTCGCCGATGCCGCCGACCGATCCGCTGATCTACCGCTTCTACGAGCTGGTGCTGGTGAACGGGCCGGCGTGGAAGGCGCTGATCGAGGAGGAATTCGGCGACGGCATCATGTCGGCGATCGACTTCGACATGACGATCGAGCGCCAGCCGGACCCGAAGGGCGACCGCGTGAAGATCGGCATGACCGGAAAATTCCTGCCCTACAAGTACTACGGCGCGACGGGGAACGCCCCGCAGTATGGGTACAAGGAGGAGTAAGGGGCGCGGCGGAACAACGCGCTCATTACCCTGTACCCTTGCGGGAGCAGCGCGTAGAACCTGCGTGGGAGGCGAGCATGGCCCCGGGCTTTGTTCCGCTCGACCCGGGCTGCGGTTGCCGGCTTCCGTAAAACTTGGGCGGCTTGACCCACTGCACCTGCGGCAAAGCGCGCAGCGCTCGCAGTGACCATCGCGCGTGGCCTCCCGCGCGATGATGGCGCGCGCCACCGAGGCGAGCGCCGCCTCATCGAACGGCCCGCCGCGCGCGGCTGATGATGCGCATGCTTTTTTCATCGCCGCGAGCGCTTTCGGCGTGTGCAGCGTGATGAGATCCGCGCGCCGAGGCAAATCCCCGACCTCGACCTTCTCCACTCCGAGCTTTACCGCGCGCTCGGGCGAGAGATAGGAATCACGGGCGATCACCTTCATCCTCAGGCCGATCGCGCGCTCCGCCGTGATCGAGCCGAGATTGCGGCAACCGAACACGCCCAGCGTCCTTGCCGAAAATCGCGACGCCCATGGATCGCGGTTCGCGTTTGCCTCCGGAGGCGACGGGTGCGCAAAGCCGTGTTGCGCGCCGCGCCCGCAGAGCCGCGACGAGCTCGCGTTGATTGCGCTTTGGGCGGCGAATCTCCCCCCGGCGCGAGCGCGTCTTTGCTGTGGTGCGGCAAGCGCGCGGCGCCATCCCGTTGCGCGTCTGGGCTAGACTTCAACCGCGCCGCACCCCCCGGGCGGCGGGGCAGCCGCCGGGAACGGCCGTCAACCCGAAGCGTGAAAGGAGGAGAAAGCATGAACGCCGCTGCACAACCCCAATTGCTGCTCGTCGGCCGCATCCTGGTCGGCGTGCTGTTCCTCGTCGCGGGGATCCGCAAGTTCATGTATACGGCGGGCACCGTCGGCTATTTCGCCAACCTGGGGCTTCCTGCGCCGGAGCTGATGCTCTGGCTCGCGATCGTCATCGAGGTCGGCGGGGCGATCCTGCTCATCGTCGGCTGGCAGGCCAAGTGGGTCAGCTGGCTGTTCATTGTGTTCGTGGTGATCGCGACGCTGTTGGGGCATCGCTTCTGGGAGTATGACGCTGCGCAGTACGGCAATCAGTTGAACCATTTCCTGAAGAACCTGGCGATCATCGGCGGGCTGCTCTATGTCGCCGTTCAGGGCCCCGGGGCGCTGAGCATGGACGCGAAGGGCGCGGCCGCAAAAGCCGCGTAGCCGCCGGCTGGACCGGCTGCCGCCGGGCCGCCCGGCAGTGCCGGGCGGCGCCGCGCCGCGAAGGTGTGGGCCCGTAAGGGCCTTTTTTTTTGGCTCTTCCGGGGTTAGCGGCGCCATGTGATCGAAGGCGCCGAGCTGCTCGGCAAGAGCTGAACGGCGACTCGCCGCGGTGCGTCGCCCCGCCGGGGCGCACCCTCCGAGTGCGCCGGCGTGCCTGCCAACGCATTGAAACGCAGGGAATCGGCGGTGGCACGAGCATTGCTTGACTGAAAGGGCCGGGCGCAAAGGCGCGTCCGGCGCGAACAACGGCGTTCGACGCGGATCCGACCGGGTCCGCGCGAGCGCCTTTTTTGTTTGGAGAGGGCGGCATGAACAGCACTGCAGGCGGGGCACGGCGACGGTTTCTGCGCAAGGCGGGCGCCGCCGCGATCGCGACGCTCATTCCGGCCGCGCTGCGCGTCGGCGCCTGGGCCGCGGGCTCGGACGCCCCCGAGAAGAAGGAAGTGAGGATCGGCTTCATCCCGCTCACCGACTGCGCCTCGGTCGTGATCGCCTCGGCGATGAAGTTCGACGAAAAGTACGGCGTGCGCATCGTTCCTTCGAAGGAGGCGTCCTGGGCCGCGGTGCGCGACAAGCTCGTCAACGGCGAGCTGGACGCCGCGCACGTGCTCTACGGCCTGATCTACGGCGTGCAGCTCGGAATCGGGGGGCCGCGCAAGGACATGGCCGTGCTCATGGGCCTGAACCACAACGGCCAGGCAATCACCCTCGCGCGCAGGCTCCACGACAAGGGCGCAAAGGACGGCGCGGGCCTTGCCGCACTGATCGCGCGCGAGAAGCGCGAGTACACCTTCGCGCACACCTTCCCCACCGGCACGCACGCGATGTGGCTCTACTACTGGCTCGCGGCGCACGGCATCCATCCGTTCGCCGGCGTGAAGACGATCACCGTGCCGCCGCCGCAGATGGTGGCGAACATGCGCGTCGGCAACATGGACGGCTACTGCGTCGGCGAGCCGTGGAACAACCGCGCCATCGCCGACGGGATCGGTTTCACGGTCAATACCACTCAGGACATCTGGAAGGACCATCCGGAGAAGGTGCTCGGTTGCACGGCCGAGTTCGTGCAGCGGCATCCGAACACCGCGCGCGCCATGACGGCGGCGGTGATCGAGGCCGGCCGGTGGATAGACGCCTCGCTCGTCAACCGGCAGAAGACCGCCGAGATCATCGCCGACAAGTCCTACGTCAACACCGACAAGGAGGTGATCGTCGCGCGCATGCTCGGGCGCTACGACAACGGCGTCGGCCGCGTCTGGGACGACCGCGACCACATGAAGTTCTACAACGACGGCCATGTCACCTTCCCGTACCTCTCCGACGGCATGTGGTTCATGACCCAGCACCGGCGCTGGGGGCTGCTCAAGGAGGATCCGGACTATCTCGCGGTCGCGAGGAAGGTGAACCGGCTGGACATCTATCGCGAGGCGGCTGCGCTCGCCAAAGCGCCGGTGCCAAAGAGCGAGATCCGCTCGGCGAAGCTGATGGACGGCGTGCTTTGGGACGGGAAAGACCCGAAGCGCTACGCGAGCGCCTTCAAGGTGAGGGTGGTCTGAGATGAGCGCTCCTCTGGCCCGGGTGCGTCCTGCGCCCACGAGCGCGCCGCATCCGGCCGCGCGTGAGCTTGCCGCGCGCGCCGACGCCGCCGGTGCGCGCCCGGCCGCGGCCGGCCACCGCGGCGCGCGCGCCCCCGACTGGGTGCTCGCCGCGCTCGGCACGTGCGCCGGACTGGCGGCCTTCGTCGGGCTCTGGGCGCTCGTCGCCCGGCAGGGCGGTGGCCTTCCCGGCCCGGCGGCGGTGTGGGATGCCGCCGCCGTGCTCTTCGCCGATCCGTTCTACTCCAAGGGGCCGAACGACCAGGGCATCGGATGGAACGTGCTCGCCTCGCTCAGGCGCGTCGCCATCGGCTTCGGCCTTGCCGCCGCGCTCGGCATCCCGCTCGGCTTCCTGATCGGGCGCTTCAGGTTTCTGTCGCACATGGCGGCTCCGATCATCGCGCTTCTCAAGCCGGTATCGCCGCTCGCCTGGCTGCCGATCGGCCTGCTCGTGTTCAAGGCGGCGAATCCGGCGGCGGTCTGGGTCATCTTCGTCTGCAGCCTGTGGCCGATGATCGTCAACACCGCCGCCGGCGTGCGCCAGGTCCCGCAGGACTACCTGAACGTCGCCCGGGTGCTCGCTCTGCCGGAATGGAAGGTGTTCACCGCGATCCTGCTGCCGGCGGTGCTGCCGCACGTGATCACCGGCGTGCGGCTCTCGATCGGCGTCGCCTGGCTGGTGATCGTCGCCGCCGAGATGCTCACCGGCGGCGTCGGCATCGGCTTCTGGGTGTGGGACGAATGGAACAACCTGAAGGTCGAGCACATCCTCATCGCCATTCTCACCATCGGCGCCGTGGGCCTTGCGCTGGAACAGGTGCTCGTGCTCCTCGCGCGCCGCTTCCGCTACGCCTGAGCAAAGCGCATGGACAGGTACCTGCGCATCGAGAACGTCGGAATGACCTTCCAGACCGCCGCCGGGCCGTTCGTCGCGATCGAGCGCGTGGACCTCGCGGTGCGAAAGGGCGAGTTCGTCTCTCTCATCGGCCACTCCGGTTGCGGCAAGTCCACGCTGCTCAACCTGATCGCCGGGCTGCTGCGCCCGAGCACCGGGGTGCTGCTGCTTGCCGAGCGCGAGATCGCCGGTCCCGGCCCGGACCGCGGCGTCGTGTTCCAGAACCACTCGCTGCTGCCCTGGCTGACCTGCTACGGCAACGTGTACCTCGCCGTCGAGCGCGTGTTCGGCGCGAAAGAGCCGCGCAAAACGCTGCAAGAGCGCACGCGTGCCGCGCTCGCGCTGGTCGGCCTGGCGCACGCCGAGCAGCGCTACCCGCACGAGCTCTCCGGCGGCATGAAGCAGCGCGTCGGCATCGCGCGCGCGCTCGCCATCGAGCCGCGGGTGCTGCTGCTCGACGAGCCCTTCGGCGCGCTTGATGCGCTCACGCGAGCGACGCTGCAGGACGAGCTGATGCGGATCGTCGCGCAGACCGCGACCACGGTGGTCATGGTGACCCACGACGTGGACGAGGCCGTGCTGCTCTCCGATCGCGTGGTGATGATGACCAACGGCCCCGCGGCCCGCGTCGGCGGCATCATCGAGGTGGATCTGCCGCGGCCGCGCGACCGCGTCGCCCTCGCCGGGCGGCGCCGCTACATGGAGCTGCGCGCGACGGTGATGGAGTTCCTCTACCGCCGGCAGCTGCGTCCGGCCGCATGAGGGCAGCGCGATGCGTCGCCTGAAGCTCGTGCTGGTCGGCAACGGCATGGCGGGCGCGCGCGTGCTCGAGGAGCTGCTGCACCTCGCCCCCGATCTGTACGACATCGCGGTGTTCGGCGCCGAGCCGCACCCGAACTACAACCGGATCCTGCTCACGCCGGTGCTCGCCGGCGAGATGGCATTCTCCGATATCGTTCTCAACGACCTCGCCTGGTACGCAAGGAACGGCATCCGGCTGCACCTCGGCAAGAAGGTGGTGCGGCTCGATCGCGCCCGGCGCCTGGCGATCGCCGAGGACGGCACCGCCGAGCGCTACGACCGGCTCATCCTCGCCACCGGATCGAGCCCGGTGATCCTGCCGGTGCCGGGCGCGAACCTTCCGGGCGTGCTCACCTACCGCGACATCGCCGACACCGAGGCGATGATCGCGGCGGCGCGGCGCGGCGCTCACGCGGTGGTGATCGGCGGCGGGCTGCTCGGCCTGGAGGCCGCGAACGGGCTCGCCGCGCGCGGCATGGACGTGACCGTGGTGCACCTCATGCCCTGGCTCATGGAGCGCCAGCTCGATCGCACCGCCGCGCAGATGCTGCAGCGCGCGCTCGAGCGGCGCGGCATCCGGTTCCTGCTCGAGACGAAGACCGCGGAGATCGTCGCCGGCGAGTCGGGCCGCGCCTGTGCGGTGCGATTCGCCGATGGCGGCTCGGCCGCGGCCGACCTCGTCGTGATGGCCGTCGGCATCCGCCCGAACACCGCACTCGCCGAGGCTGCCGGGCTGCGCGTCGAGCGCGGCATCGTGGTGAACGACACCATGCAGACCTACGATCCGCGCATCTACGCGGTGGGCGAGTGCGTGGCGCACCGCGGCGCGACCTACGGGTTGGTCGCGCCGCTCTTCGACATGGCGAAGGTGTGCGCCAATCACCTCGCGCATCTGGGCATCGCCCGCTACGAAGGCTCGGTCGTTTCCACCAAGCTCAAGGTGAGCGGCATCGACCTCTTCTCGGCGGGCGAGTTGGCGGGCGGCGCGCAGGCCGAGGAGATCGTGCTCCACGATCCCGCCGGCGGCATCTACAAGAAGCTCGTCATCCGCGACGAGCGCATCGTCGGCGCCGTTCTCTACGGCGATACCGTGGACGGGGCGTGGTACCTGCAGCTTCTCAAGGACCGCCAGCCGATCGGCGAGATTCGCGACCACCTGATGTTCGGCCGCTCGCACCTGGGCGATGCCGGGCACAAGGGCGAGAGCCGGGCGGCGGCGCTGCCCGATACGGCCGAGGTGTGCGGCTGCAACGGCGTGGCGAAGGGCGCGATCGTGCGCGCGATCAAGGAAAAGGGCCTGTTCACGCTGGAGGACGTGCGCCGGCACACCAAGGCGTCGTCCTCGTGCGGTTCGTGCACCGGGCTGGTCGAGCAGATCCTCGCCTCCGCCGTCGGCGGCGCCTACCAGCCGGCGGACGCGAAGACAAGACCGCTCTGCGGCTGCACCGACCTGACGCACGAGGAGGTGCGCAAGGCGATCCGGGAGCACAAGCTCCTATCAATTCCGGCGGCGATGAAGTTCCTCGAATGGCGCACGCCCGACGGCTGCGCCACCTGCCGGCCGGCGCTCAACTACTACCTCATCGCCGCCTGGCCGCACGAGGCCGAGGACGACCCGCAGTCGCGCTTCGTCAACGAGCGCATGCACGCCAACATCCAGAAGGACGGCACCTACTCGGTCGTGCCGCGAATGTGGGGCGGCATCACCAGCGCGGCCCAGTTGCGCCGCATCGCCGACGTGGTCGAGAAATACCGCATCCCGACCGTGAAGGTGACCGGCGGCCAGCGCATTGACCTCCTCGGCGTGAAGAAGGAGGACCTGCCGCGCGTGTGGGCCGACCTCGGCATGCCCTCGGGGCACGCCTACGGCAAGGCGTTGCGCACCGTGAAGACCTGCGTCGGCTCGGAGTGGTGCCGCTTCGGCGTGCAGGACTCGACCGCGACCGGCATCGCGCTGGAAAAGTCGCTCTACGGCATGTGGGCGCCGCACAAGGTCAAGCTCGCCGTCTCCGGCTGCCCGCGCAACTGCGCCGAATCCGGCATCAAGGACGTCGGCGTGATCGGCGTGGACTCGGGCTGGGAGATCTACGTCGGCGGCAACGGCGGGATCAAGACCGAGGTGGCGCAGTTCCTGTGCAAGGTGGCGACACGCGAAGAGGTGCTGGAGTACGCCGCTGCGTTCCTGCAGCTCTACCGCGAGGAGGCGCGCTACCTCGATCGCACCGTGCATTTCGTCAAGCGCGTCGGCATGGACTACGTGCGCAAGCGCGTGGTCGAGGATGAGCGCGGCCGCAAGGAGCTGTGCGCGCGACTGCGCTTCGCGCTCGCCGGCTACGCCGATCCCTGGGCCGAGCGCGCGCAGGGCGCCGAGCGCGAGCGGTTCGAGGCGATCCCGGCATGACGCGCGAGTGGCGGCGCGTGTGCGCGCTCACCGACATCCCGCGGCGCGGCGCGCGCGTGGTGCGCTCGCGCGCGCACGGCGACATCGCGCTGTTTCGCACGCTCGATGACGAGGTGTTCGCGCTCGCCGACCGCTGCCCGCACCGCGGCGGGCCGCTGTCGCAGGGGATCGTCTTCGGCCGCAGCGTCGCCTGCCCGCTGCACGGCTGGACGATCGGGCTCGCCGACGGCTGCGCGGCCGCGCCCGACGAGGGCTGTACACGGCGCTTCGCGGTCCGGGTCGAGGACGGCGCGGTGCTGCTCGCCGAGGGCTGAGATGCGCGCGGCGATCGCCTCGACGTGCCCCTATTGCGGTGTGGGCTGCGGCGTGATCGTCGAGACCGAGGGCGGGGCGATCGCCGCGGTGCGCGGCGACCCGGCGCATCCGGCCAACTTCGGGCGCCTGTGCAGCAAGGGAGTGGCGCTCGCCGCGAGCGCCGCGCCCGAAAAGCGCGGGTTGCGGCTGCTCGCGCCGGAAATCGGCGGCGCGCCCGTGAGCTGGGAGCACGCGCTCGACCATCTCGCGGCGCGCTTCGCCGAATGCATCGCCGCGCACGGGCCGGATTCGGTCGGCTTCTACCTCTCGGGGCAGCTTCTCACCGAGGACTACTACGTCTTCAACAAGCTCGCGCGGGCGCTTGTGGGCACCAACAACGTGGACAGCAACTCGCGGCTTTGCATGTCCTCGGCGGTCGCCGGTTACAAGCGCACGCTCGGCGCCGACGCGCCACCCGCCTGCTACGAAGACCTGGAGCACGCGCGCTGCCTGTTCATCGCCGGGTCGAACGCGGCGTGGGCGCACCCGGTGCTCTTTCGCCGTATCGAGGCGGCGCGTGCCCGCAACCCCGCGCTGAAGGTGATCGTCGTGGATCCGCGGCGCACCGAGACCGCGCGCTTTGCCGACCTGCATCTGGCGATCGTTCCGGGAAGCGATGTCGCGCTCTTCAACGCGATGCTGCATGTCATTCTCTGGGAAGGGCTCGCCGACTCGGCGTTCATCGCCGCGCACACGAGCGGGTTCGAGGCGGTGCGCGACGCCGTGCGCGAGTACACGCCGCGCGCGGCGGCCGCCGCCTGCGGCATCGGCGAGGACGAGGTGATCGCGGCAGCGCGGCTCTTTGCGCGCGCCGGGCCGACGCTGTCGCTCTACTGCCAGGGGCTCAACCAGTCGGCAAGCGGTACGGACAAGAACGTTGCGCTCATCAACCTGCATCTGGCCACCGGCCAGATCGGCCGGCCGGGCGCCGGACCCTTCAGCCTCACCGGACAGCCGAACGCGATGGGCGGGCGCGAGGTCGGCGCGATGGCGAACCTGCTGCCCGGGCACCGCGACGCTGCCGACCCGGCGCACCGCGCCGAGGTGGCGCGCCTCTGGGGCGTGGACCGGCTGCCTGCGAGGCCCGGCCGCACCGCCGTGGAGATGTTCGAGGCGGCGCGCGCGGGCGAGATCCGCATGCTCTGGATCGCCTGCACCAATCCGGCGCAGTCGCTGCCGTCGCAGCGCCTGGTGCGCGAGGCGTTCGAGCGCGCCGAACTGGTGGTGGTGCAGGAAGCGTACCGCACGACCGAAACCGCGCGCCTTGCCGATGTGCTGCTGCCTGCGGCGACCTGGGGCGAAAAGGACGGGACGGTCACGAACTCCGAGCGCCGCATCTCGCGCGTGCGCGCCGCGGTGCCCGCGCCGGGGCTCGCGCGTCCGGACTGGGAGATCGCGCGCGATTTCGGGCGGCGGCTGGAAGCGCGCCTGCGGCCGGGAAAGCCGACGCTCTTTCCCTGGCGCTCGGCCGAGGAGGTGTTCGACGAGCACCGGGAAAGCACCCGCGGGCGCGATCTGGACATCACCGGCCTTTCCTGGGCGCTGCTCGATTCGCGCGGCCCGCAGCAGTGGCCGTATCCCGAGGGAGCGGGCACCGGCAGAGAACGCCTGTACGAAGACGCGGTGTTCGCCACCGCCGACGGCCGGGCGCGCTTCGTCGTCGCGCACTGGCGCGCGCCGGCGGAACGTCCCGACGCGCACTATCCCATCCGGCTCACCACCGTGCGGCTGCGCGATCAGTGGCACGCGATGAGCCGCACCGGCAGCGTGCCGGCGCTTTTCGCGCACGCCCCCGAGCCGCGCCTTGCGATGCACCCGTCGGATCTGGAGCGCGCGGGCCTACAGCCCGGCGCGCTCGCGCGCGTCAGCTCGCGCCGCGGCTCGCTTCATGTGCTGGTCGAGGCGAGCGAAGACCTGCGGCCGGGGATCGCGTGCCTGCCGATGCATTGGGGCAGCCGCTACCTCGGCGGCGCAGCGGCGTTCGGAGCGAACAGCGTGACGCTCGCCGCCCTCGACCCGCACTCGCGCCAGCCCGAGCTCAAGCACTGCGCCGTGCGCGTCGAGCGCGCCGAGCTCGGCTGGCGGCTGGTCGCCTTCGGCAGCGCTCCTGACGCCGACGGCGACGCCCTCTTCGAGCGGCTCGATTTCGCCATGCGCGCGTTCGCCTTCGTGCAGCGCGTGCCCGCCGGCGAGCGCGGCGTGCTGCTGCGCCTCGCCGACGAGCATCCGCCGAGCGCGGAGGTGCTCGAGCGTCTCGACCGCGCCTTCGGCCTCGCCGGTCCGGATACGCTGCGCTTTGACGACCCGCGCCGCGCGATCGGGCGGCGCATCGCGCTCGAAGCCGACGCCATCCGCGCCGTGCGCCTTTCGGGCGATACGCGCTCGGAACACTGGCTGCGCGAAACCTGGCTGCGCGGCGCGCCGGTCGGCGCGCTGCGGCGCTATCTCGCGATGCCGGTCGCGGTGCCTCCGGGGCTCGACCGCGTTCCCTCGCGCACCGTGTGCGTGTGCCTCGGCGTGGACGAGCGCGCGATCGCCGCCGCGCTCGGGCAGGGCGCGCGCACGCTCCGCGCGCTGCAGGCCGAACTCAAATGCGGTACCAACTGCGGCTCCTGCCTTCCCGAGCTGCGCGCCCTGCTCGCCGCCGCGCGCGCGGCGGCCTGAAGCCATGGCGCCGGGCAAGGTCTACCTGATCGGTGCCGGGCCGGGCGACCCGGAGTTGCTCACGCTGAAAGCGCTGCGCGCGCTCGGCGAGGCGGACGTGGTGCTCTACGACGCACTGGTGGACGCGCGTGTGCTTGCCCTCGCGCCGCCGCAGGCGCGGCGCGTGTACGTCGGAAAGCGCGGCGGCTGCAAGTCCACGCCGCAGGAGTTCATCGAGCGTCTGATGGTGCGCGAGGCGCGCGCCGGGAAGGTGGTGGCGCGCCTGAAGGGCGGCGATCCGTTCGTCTTCGGCCGCGGCGGCGAGGAGTGCCGCAGGCTCGCGGCGCAAGGAATCGAAGTCGAGGCGATCCCGGGCGTCACCGCCGGCCTCGCCGCGGCGGCGCGCGCCGGCATCGCGATCACCGACCGCGAGTGCTCGCGCGGGGTCGCGCTGGTGACCGGCCACACGGCCGACGGCGCGCCCGAGCCTGACTGGCGCTCGCTCGCGCAAAGCGGCCTCACGATCGTCGTGTACATGGGCATCGCACGCTGCGCCGCGATCTGCGAGGCGCTCGTGCGCGGCGGTCTCGCCCCCGCCACGCCCGCGGCGGTGGTGCAATCGGCCTGGCAGCCGGGCGAGCGCAGCCATGTGAGCACGCTCGGCGCGCTCGCCGCCGACATCGCGCGCCTGGGCTTTCGCTCGCCCGCGGTCCTGGTGATCGGCGAGGCGGCGCGTTCGGCGCGCGCCGCGCGCTCGGCCTCGCTCACCGGGAACGAGGGCCGCAGGACCCGGCCTTCCTTGTAGATCGTCATCGGAAGTTGAAGATCCGCTCGGCGTTCTCGCCGCGCACGCGGCTGCGCACGCCTTCGGGCAGCCGGTCCACGCGCGCGAGGCACCCGATCGGATCGCCGATGGTGTGCGGATAGTCCGAGCCGTAGAGGACGTTGGCCGAGCCGAACACCCGCACCGCCATCGCGAGCGCCTCGTCGGTGAAGACCACCGCATCGGCGTAGATGCGCCGGGCGTGAAGGCTCGGCTTTTCGCGCGTCTTCGTCCGGCACGCGGGGATGTGCTCCCAGCACTGATCGAGCCGGCCGATCAGGTACGGGAGCGCGCCGCCGCCGTGACTGGCGATGATTTTCAGGTTCGGAAAGCGGTCGAAGAAGCCGTCGTAGATCATGCGCGCGACAGCGAGCGTGGTATCGGTGGTGAAGCCCACCGAGGCGGTGAGCTGGAATTCGTCCATCTTCATCTCGGCCACGCCCGGCGGGGCGGTCGGGTGAACGAGCACCGGCAGTTTCGCCTGGTCTATGGCGCGCCAGATCGCCTCGAACGCGGAATCGGTGAGCGGCCGCCCGTCCACGTTGGCGAGCACCATCACACCGCAGGCGCCCGCCTCCAGCGCGCGCGCCAGTTCGGCGAGCGCCGCGCGCTCGTACTGCCAGGGCAGCGAACAGAACCACTGGATGCGGTCGGGCCAGGTGCGGCTCGCCTCGGCCATCTCGTCGTTCATCACCCGAGCTGCCCGCGCGCTGATCTTCTCCCCTCCCCAGTACACGTTCGGGCAGGTGAGCGAAACCACCGCGACGTCAATGCCGGCGCGGTCCATGTTGCGGATCCTCAGGTCCCAGTCGAACATCTCCGGCACCGGCGTCATGAAAGGAGCGCCGTCCAGATGGATCGCGCGCAGGCCGCCGACGACCTTCTTCAGCGTGTAGCGGGGCCGGCCGTGGCGCTCCAGCAGCCGAAGCCACTCCTGGTTGAGCATGTGGGTGTGGACATCAATGACCGGCGACATGGGATTCTCCTTGCGCTGAACGCGCGAGATTAGAGAGCCGCAGCCGGGGAATCAATGCCCGGCGGCGGGTGTTTCAACGGCCGGCGGGGCGACGTCGGCCGAGACAAGAAGGAACGCGCCGAGCGGCAAAGCCCGCGGCAGGCAGCGCTCGAGGCAGCGCGCGATCGGCCCTCCGCCGGGCAGGAAGATCGCGGACTGAAGGCGCAGGTTCCGGATCGGCAGCGCGGACAGCGCCGCGCGCAGCTCGCCGGGGGTATGCCAGCGCGCGCCGCGGTAGCCGCCCGTGCCGCCGGCGCGTCCCTTTTCGAGGTAGAGGAGGCTGTACCGGTTGAGCAATCCGAGCGCAAGGCGGCGGCGCGTCACGCGCAGCATCTCGCGCAGCGCCGCTGCCTCGTCGCGGGCGAAGCAAAGCGACGTGACCGCCATCGCAAGGTCGAAGCTCGCGTCGGCGAAAGGCAGCCGCTCGGCGCGGCCGGCCACGCACGCCGCCAATCCCGCATCGCGCGCAAAGGCGAGCGCGCTGCGGTCCGGATCCAGGCCGACCACCGAGACGCCGAGCTGCATGAAGCGGCGCGCGAACCAGCCGGTGCCGCAGCCCACGTCGAGGAGCCGCTCGCCCGCGCGCGGGGCGAGAGCGCGCCACAGCAGCCCGAACTCCGTCTCCCCTATCCACGCCCCTCGCCCGGTGTGGTACCAGGCATCGTATCGCGCCGCAGGCAAGACCACGCTGCCCTCCTGACGCCGCTTCACCGCCGCGCGACCGCAATCGGCGCGAGGGGCGCTCGCCCCTTCCGGCGCTTCGCCTGATCCGCCGAAGAGTCCGCGCACGCCTGCTTTGCCGGACGGTCGCGCGCCCGGCGGCCTCTCGCTAGAACCGGCTCCAGAGCCAGTACTTTTCGTACAGCACCTTCGCCGCATGCCAGAGCACGCTCGGACTGCGCACGGTGACGCGCGGCAGCGGCTCGGCGTAGAAGTCGCCCGAGCCCATGCCCGCGCGCCCGCCGCCGGTTTCGATGAAGCATGACCCGTGGCCGTCGAACCGTCGCGGTTTCCCCGTGCCCGTCCAGTCACGCGCGAGGTTGTGCGCGACGACCTCCGCCTCGCCGTGAGCAAACACGCCCGCCTTCGGCAACGGGCGGCCCATCTTGAGGGGAATGATCGTCACGTCGCCGATCGCATACACGTTCGCGAAGCGCGTTTGCAGCGTGTGGCGATCCACCGGGACCCAGCCGGATTCGTTCGTCAGCCCGGCCTCGCGCACCGGCGCCGGTGCCCGGTGCGGCGGCACGTAAAGCAACAGGTCGAAGCTCACCTCGGTGCCGTTTGCGAAGCGCAGCGAGCGGCTTGCCGCGTCGGCGGCGGTCACCTGGTGCTCGGGATGGTAGCGGATGCCGCGCGCCTCGATCAGCCCCCGCACCGCGCGCCCCATCTCGGGGCCGGCGACGACCATCGGCGCCGGCTCGGCGGCGTAAAAGCTGATCTCCGTTCTTTCGCGCACACCCTTTCGCGCGAGAAAGTCCTCGGCGAGCAGCGCTGCCTCGTACGGGCCCGCCGGACACTTGTACTGTGGCGCCGCGGTGAGGATCACAAGCCGTCCGCCGTCGAATCGTTCGAGTGCCGCGTGAATCGCGGCGGCGCCGTCGAGCGTGTAGAGGCACAGGCCCGCCTCGCCAAGTCCGGGAATGGCCTGTGGCGCGTACTCGGCACCCAGCGCGATCACCATCGCGTCGGCCTCTATCCGCCGCCCGTCCACCTCCGCCGCGACGGACTGCGGATCTATCCGGGTCACCTCGCCGCGGTGCACCTCGATACCGCGCTTGGCGAGCCGCTCCAGCGGCCTGCCGATGTCCCCCTGCCGGCGCGCGCCGACCATCAGCCAGAGCAACGAGGGCGGGAAGACGTGGCGCTCGGCGCGATCCACCACGATGACGCGGTCCCGGGCGGGGAGCAGCCTGCTCAGCGTCTCGGCCGCGACCACACCACCGATTCCTGCGCCGAGCACGAGGACGGTGCGCCCCACGCGGCCTCCGCGCTCAGAACACGATGATTCTGTCGGCCGCGATCGCCCACTCGGCGAGCTGATCGAGCGTGCCGCGCTGCGCGCCCTCGACGAGCTGGTCGGTGCCGATGCCGCGCGCGTCCATGCAGGTGCCGCAGGCGGCGATCTCGCCGCCGCGGCGCGCGACCGCCCCCAGCATGTCGGCGACGTTGTAGTAGCCCGCGGGCACCTTCTGTCCCTTGTGCGCGCAGGCCGCGGCATCGCCCATCAGGAACACGCGCACCGCGGCGCCCTTGTCGGCGAGCGCGCGCGCCAGGCGCAGCGCGTTGTAGCAGCGCTCGGTGCCGTACGGCGGATCGTTGAGAATGAACAGCGTCTTCATGCGTGCCTCGCTTCCTCCGCGCCGCGCTCGGGCCGCCGGTTGATCGCGTAGCCGCCCGCCGTGTCGCGCAAAGGCTGCACGAGCAGCCGGTCAAGCCGCAGGTCCTGCCTGGTGCGGAACGCGTCCACCCCGATCGTCATGCGCTCATGGCCGGCCGCCGGCTGCGCCCGGTACGTGCCGAAGAGCCGGTCCCACCACGGCAGGTTGAAACCGAAGTTGCTGTTTGTTTCGTTGTACGCGATCGAGTGGTGCACCCGGTGCATGTCCGGGGTGACGACCAGGAGCCGCAGCCAGCGTTCGATCGGTTCGGGGATGCGGGCGTTGGCGTGGTTGAATACCGCGGTGGCGTTCAGCAGGACCTCGAAGACAAGCACCGCGACGGCGCTCGCGCCGATGGCGGCGACCGCGGCGCACTTCACCCCGACCGAGATCAGGATCTCCAGGGGATGGAAGCGCGTACCGGTGGTCGCGTCCACGTCGAGATCGCTGTGGTGCACCCGGTGCAACCGCCACAGCGCGGGCACCGCGTGGAACATCACATGCTGGGCCCAGATCGCGGCATCGAGCAGCGCCACCGCGGCAAGCAGCGCAAGCCAGCCGGGAAGCTGCAGCGCGTTGAGCAGTCCCCAGCCGCGCTCCTCGGCCGCCGCCGCCACCGCGATCGCCGCCCCCGGCGCGACCAGCCTGAGGAGGGCGGCGTCCAGCGCGAGCAGGCCGAGGTTGTGCGGCCAGCGCGCGCGGCGCGCAAACGCCCGCGCGCGCCGCGGCGCCGCCGCCTCCCACAGCGCCATCAGCGCGAACACGGCGAGAAACGAGGCCAGCCGCAGCGCGGCTTCGCCTTCGAGCGGGAACGGCATGCCGGTCCTTGATCAACTAATCGGTTGAATAGTAGAATTTGCGCCGGACCATGTCAAGCGAGCCCGCGAAGCAGCGGTTGTACGAGGCGATCGCCCGGGTCGGGGCGGCGCTCGCCAGCGCCGCGCGGCTGCAGCTCCTCGAATACGTCGCCCAGCGCGAGCGCAGCGTCGAGACGCTCGCCGCGATGGCCGGGCTCACGGTCGCCAACGCCTCCAAGCATCTGCAGGCCCTGCGCCAGGCGGGGCTGGTCCACGCACGCAAGGAAGGCCTGCGCGTGTATTACGCGCTCGCCGGCGACGACGTCGCGCGCCTGGTCGCCGCGCTGCGCGAAACGGCCGAGCGCCGGGTGGCCGACGTCGAGCGGCTGCTGCGCGACTGGCTCTCGCACCGCGACGCGCTCGAGCCGGTGCCGGCGCAGGAGCTTCTCGAGCGGGCAAAGAAGGGGCTGGTCACGGTGCTCGACGTGCGCCCCGAGGAGGAATACGCCGCCGGACACCTGCCGGGGGCGATCAACGTGCCGCTCGATCGCCTGGAGCGCGCCCTCGCCCGGCTGCCGAAGCGGCGCGAGATCGTCGCCTACTGCCGCGGGCCCTACTGCCTGATGTCGTTCGAGGCGGTCGCGCGGCTCAGGAAGCGCGGCTTCCGCGCCCGGCGGCTGGAGAACGGCTTTCCGGAGTGGCGCGCCGCCGGGCTGCCGGTCGAGCGCTAGGTTTTTCGCGCGCCGCGCTTGACGGCGCCGGCCGCAGGCGCGAGGCTCGGGCATGCGCTTCGCCATCGGCTGCGCCCTCGCCTCGGCCGCGCTCTTCGGCGCGAGCACACCGCTCGCCAAGCTGCTCGCGGGCGAGATGCCGGCGGTGCTTCTGGCCGCCCTTCTCTACCTCGGCAGCGGCCTCGGGCTCTCGGTCTGGCTGGTTGCCCGCCCGCGCGCGCTCGCCGGCGCGCCGCTTGCGCGCGCCGACTGGCCATGGCTTGCCGCGGCGATCGCGGCGGGCGGCGTCGTCGCGCCGCTGTTGCTCGTGCTGGGCCTGCAGCGCACGGCGGCGAGCACCGCCTCGCTGCTGCTCAATCTGGAAGCGGTGCTGACCGCGGCGCTTGCGTGGGTCGTCTTCCGCGAGAACGTGGATCGCCGGGTGTTCGCCGGCATGCTCGCGATCGTCGCAGGCGCCGTGATCCTTTCCTGGAGCGAGGCGCCGCGCGCAGGCACCATCCACGGGCCGGCGCTCGTCACCGGCGCATGCCTCGGCTGGGCGCTGGACAACAACTTCACGCGCAAGGTTTCCGGCGCCGATGCGGCGACGATCGCCGCGCTGAAGGGACTGATCGCGGGCACGGTCAATCTCGCGCTCGCGATGGCGCTCGGCGCAGCGCTGCCCTCAGGCGCCGTCCTCGCCGCCGCCGGGGCAGTGGGGTTTCTCGGCTACGGCGTGAGCCTCGCGCTTTTCGTCGTCGCGCTGCGCCATCTCGGCACCGCGCGCACCGGGGCGTACTTTTCGGTCGCGCCATTCTTCGGCGCCGCGCTCGCTCTCGCGCTCGGCGAGCCGGCGGGTGCGGCGTTCTGGATCGCGGCCGCGCTGATGGCGGCAGGCGTGTGGCTGCATGTCACCGAAGTCCACGAGCACGAGCACACGCACGAGGCGCTGGAGCACACGCACCCCCACGTGCACGACGAGCATCACCGGCACGAGCATCACTTCGCCTGGGACGGGCGCGAGCCGCACGTGCACCCGCACCGGCACGAGCCGCTGACCCACTCGCACCGGCACTATCCCGACCTGCATCACCGGCACGAGCACTGACACCGCCGCGCGCCGCGCGGGCCGGCGGCGAAGAGGCCGGCGCTACGCGGGCGGCTGCAGCACGATGATCGCCGTCCCGGCGAGCGCGACCGCGACGCCGGCCGCGTCCCAGAGCGTCGGGCGGATCCCCTCGATCGCCCAGAGCCACGCGATCGCGAGCGCGATGTAAACCGCGCCGTAGGCCGCATAGGTGCGGCCCGCCGCCGCCGGATGGAGCGTGAGCAGGAACGCGAAGAGCGCCAGGCTCGCCGCCGCCGGTGCGAGAAGCCAGGGGCTTGCGCCCTGGCGAAGCCACAGGTACACGAGATAGCAGCCCGCGATCTCCGCCACCGCGGTGAGCGTAAAAAGCCCCGCCGCCGCCGCAAGCGCGCTCACCGGCGCTCGCCTTCCGCGTGGCAGGCGCAGGCCTCGCCCTGCGCCGCGTGGATCAGCTCCTCCAGGATCCCGCAGTCGGCGATGCGGTGGCCGCTCGCGCACTGCGAACGCAGCGCGGCGAGCTGCCGCTCCAGGCGCTCGAGCGCCGCGCGCCGTTCGCGCACGCGCGCAAGGTGCACATCCACGAGCCGATTCACCTCGTCGCAAGCGACGCTGCGGCTATCCGCGAGCGCGAGCACGCGCCGGATGTCGGCGAGCGGTATATCGAGCGAGCGGCAGTGGCGCACGAACCGCAATCGCTCCAGATGCGCCGGCCCGTAGGCACGATAGCCCGAGGGCGTGCGCCCGGGCGCCTCAAGGAGTCCTTCGCGTTCGTAGTACCGCACCGTCTGCACGTCCACGCCGGCACGCCGGGCAAGCTCACCGATTCTCATAGGCGTCCTCCGCAAGCTTGACTCTATACCGGCTACAGGGTTCCCAATCGGTTCGCATGAGCGAGGCGTGTTGTGCCCTTCCGGACCCCGATGCGAGCCGCCGGGGCTACCGGCGCATCCTCGGAATCGCCCTGGTGGCGAACGCGATCATGTTCGTCGTCGAGCTTGCGGCAAGCCTCGCCTCCGGCTCCTCGGCGCTCGCGGCCGACGCGGTGGATTTTCTCGGCGACTCGGGCAACTATGCCGCAAGCCTCGCGGCGCTCGCGGCGGGCGGCGCATGGGTGAGCCGCGTCGCGCTTGCCAAGGGCGTCGCGATGATCGCCTACGGCGCCGGCGCGCTCGCGTACGCTGTCTGGCAGGCGCTCGCCGGAGTGCCGCCCGAGCCGCTCACGATGGGCGTGGTGGCGATCGCGGCGGCGGGTGTCAACCTCGGCGTCGCCGCTCTGCTCTACCGCTTCCGCCACGGCGACGCCAACATGCGCTCCGTCTGGCTGTGCAGCCGCAACGACGCACTCGGAAACCTCGCCGTGCTGGCGGCGGCGGCCGGCGTTTTCGGCATCGCCTCGGTGTGGCCGGACGTGGCGGTCGCCTTCGCGCTCGCGGCGCTCGGCATCACTTCGGGCGCCGCAGTGGTCCGGCAGGCGCGCCGCGAGCTTGCTGCGCGGGCGGCGCATCTGCCGCAAGGCTCTCGATGATCGGGCAGGCAACCCTGCCGCGGCGCGCTTCGCAGCGCGCGACCAGATCCTTGAGCACCGCTTGCATGCGCTCCAGATCGGCAAGACGCGCCTCGACCAGCGCGAGCTTCTCCATCGCCAGCGCGCGCGCCGCGCGGCAGCTTTGCTCGTCCTGTAGCGCCAGCAGCCGGCCGATCTCGGCAAGCGAAAAACCGAGCTGCTGCGCGCGCTTGATGAAGCGCACCCGCGCGATCGCGCCCTCGCCGTAGCGGCGCACACCCCCGGGCGGCCTCGGGGGCTCCTCGAGCAGGCGCAGGCGCTGGTAGTAGCGGATCGTCTCCACGCTGACCGCCGCCCGCCTCGCGAGCCGGCCGATCGTCAGACTGGCGCCCATGAAACGACAAAGCCTCCGGCAGACACCGGGCCGCAGCCGGCTCGCCCGGCCTTGACTCCGTACTCGAGTACGGAGTTTAGACTTGGTGTCGCTGGACCAGTTCTGGAGGTGGACATGCAGACAGGCAAGGCCGTCGCAGACGCTGCGATCGGCGCCGGGCGGGAAACCGGCACCGAAAAGGCCGGAGCGAACACCGGGCTCGCGGGCGCCGCTCTCTCCGCGCTCGGCGCATCGGCCTGCTGCCTCGGGCCGCTCGCACTGGTGAGCGCCGGCGCAAGTGGCGCCTGGATCGGCAACCTCTCGGCGCTCCAGCCGTACCGCTGGATCTTCATCGTCGCAGCGCTCGGCTTCATCGGGCTCGCCGCGCACCGAATCTTCCGCGCGCGGCCGGCGGCGGCCTGCGAGCCGGGCACCGCCTGTGCCCTGCCCCAGGCAGGCCGCGGGCAGAAGATCGCGTTCTGGCTGATCGCGGCGCTCGTACTCGCGGCGATCGCGTATCCGTATTTCCTTCCCCTGTTTTACTAGGAGCCGCGCCATGATGCGCAGCGTGTTCCTCGCCTGGCTCGCGCTCGGCGCGGCGCTCGGAATGCCCGCGACTGCGGCCGCTGCCGAGAAGACGGTCGTTCTCTCGGTTCCGGGCATGACCTGCGAAGCGTGCCCGATCACCGTGCGCAAGGCGCTCGAGCGGGTCCCCGGCGTCATCAAGGTCAAGGCGACGTACGAGCCGAAGGAAGCCACGGTGACCTTCGACGATGCGAGGACGAGCGTCGAGGCGTTGCTCGAGGCCACCCGGCGCGTCGGGTTTGCCGCGCAGGTAAAGAGCCCATGAACTCCCCACTGCTGTTGCAGAGCACGCTCACCTGCCCGTCGTGCGGGCGCGCAAGCTCCGAGTCGATGCCGACGGAGGCGTGCCTGTTCTTCTGGACCTGTCCCGCCTGCGGCGCGCGACTGAAGCCGAAGCCCGGCGACTGTTGCGTGTTCTGCAGCTATGGCAGCGTGCCCTGCCCCCCGGTACAGGCCGCAAGGCGTGGTGCGAGCTGAGATCCGCGTCGAAGTTTTCACCGCGCCCGGCTGCGCGCGCTGCGCAGCGGCACGCGAGCGGCTGCGGGCGGCCGCCGAGCAGGCGGGCGGCGGCCGGGTGCGCTGGCGCGAGGTGGACGTGACACAGGAAGCCGGCTACGCGATCTCGCTCGGCGTGCTGAGCACGCCCGCGATCGCGCTGGACGGCGAGCTGGTGTTCGCGACGCTTCCGAGCGAGGCGCAGTTGCGCGCCGCGATCGCGCGGCGGCTCGCCGCCGCCCGGCGCTGACATGGACTACGAAGCGCTGCGCCAGGCCGCCGAGCAGGCGACGCTCGCATCCCTTGTCGTCGGGCTCAGCGCCGGGTTTCTCTTCAGTTTCAACCCGGTGGCGCTCGCCGCGATTCCGGTTTCGCTCGGGTACGTCACCCGGGCGCGCGCGCCGCGCGAGGCGATCGGCTGCGGCGCGATGTTCATCGGCGGTATGCTCGCGGCGCACGCCGCGCTCGGGCTTGCGGCCGGCTTCGGCGGCGACGGGCTGCAGCGGCTGCTCGGCCGGCAGTGGGGGCTCGTGCTCGGGCCGCTGCTCATCGTGCTCGGTGCCGCCTGGCCGGGCTGGCTGCGGCTTCCGCTGCCGGCGATCGCGCTGCGCGCGCCGCGCACAACCGGGCTGTGGGGCGCAGCCGCGCTCGGCGCCGCGTTCTCGGTGGCGGTGTGTCCCTTCTGCACGCCGGCGCTCGTGGTGCTGCTCGGAGTCGCCGCGGCAATCGGCTCGCCCGCCTTCGGTGCGACGCTGCTCCTTGCCTTCGCGCTCGGACGCGCGCTGCCGATCCTGATCGGCGCGCTCGCGCTCGGCTGGCTCGAATCGCTCAGGCCGCTCGCCAAGTGGCATCGCGCCTTCGAGGTCGCGGGCGGCCTGCTGCTGATTGCCTCCGGTCTCTATCTGCTGAACGCGTACTTGCTCGTCATCCCGGCGCTCGCGGTGTAGGCGGCGTGCCCCTGCGTTCGCTCAGGCGCGGAATTCGCGCCGTTTCACGGCCCGCTCCTGCCCGGATTCTCGTCGTCCTCGGCCGGTTCGCGTCCGCCCGCGGCGATGCGGTCCCACGTCGCCCCACCGTTGACGCTGAGATACACGTCCTGCCAGCGCGTGGCGATCGCGATCTGTCTCGGGTCGACCGGATTTTCCGCGATGCGATCCACCACGTCGGTCCACGCCACCGGCAGCTCGATGTGCCTGCGCTGCCGGCCGTCGAGCGAGGACACGATCAGCGTGCGCGAATAGGCGTAGACGTAGTACAGGTCCGCGCTGCCGCCACCGAACGCCACGGCGGAAACGACGCCGCCGCGCGCAAGGCGCCGGAAGCGCGCGCCGCCGTCACGCGAGACGAACAGTCCGGTGGTGGTCGCCGCCGCGACCGTCATGGCGTGCTCCGGATGGACCGCGAGTCCGAGCACCCAGCCTTGCAGGCCGCGCGCCGGCACGCGCTCCCAGCTCCGGGCGCCATCGCGCGCCGCGTACAAGCCCGGGACCGGAAGCAGCGGCAGCGGCAGCGGGCTGAAGAAGTAGAGCATCCCGGAGCGGTAGCCGGCGGCGGCGACGTGGAATGCCGCCTCGCCTTCGAGCAGCGCGGATTCCCACGTCGCGCCGCCGTCGCCGCTGCGCACCAAACCGAGCGGCTCTGCCGGCGGATTGCCGGGCCTGCGGTAGCCGCTCGCGATCAGCGCGTCGCGGCTGGCCGACAGCGCCCGCAAGTCGTAGGCGGGACCGCGAATGCGCGACCAGGTTCCTTCCCGGTACGCTACCAGCCCCCGCTCCGTCGCGACGAGAAGCGCTCTTCCATCGGGCGAGAACGCAAGCCCGTGCACGTGAAAGCGCAGCTCTTCGCCTGCGGCGCGAGCCGCGAGCATCGCGGCAGCGACGAATGCCATCAACCACTTCAGCACGCGGTGCCTCCTGTTCCGACTCGGCCAGGTGCCACGCCATGCGCCACACCGCCGCGCGGCGCGAGCGGCACCGCGACCGGCGCCAGCGAGGCCGAGCGCCGCGAGCGCGCTGACGGCGTTTCGACACCCGATGCGCGCCGCCCTGCCGCGCACCGATCATAACCCGCCGGAACCGGTGTACAGCTCCGGCGCAGCCGCGAAGGCACGCGCGCACTCCAGCGAGCAGAATCGGTAGACCTTGCCTTCGTGCACGATGCTTTCGGCGGCGCGAGCGAGGGCGACCTGCATGCGGCAGACGGGGTCGATCGCGGCGGCCACGCGCCGGTCGCCGACGCGTACCAGCTCGAAGACCGCGACCGGATGAGCGACATTCCTGAAGCGGCGCTTTCCAATTGGGCGCGCTTCGATCGTGGCGAGCGTGCGCACCGCCTGCGCGATCGGCTCGGTGCACAGGATTTGCCCGCCCCGGGCCTGCCCCGCGAGTCGCGCGGTCAGGTTGATCGGTGCCCCGAAGAGCCGTCCGGCGCGCTCCACCACCGCGCCCCGATGAATCCCGGTGCGGATGCGCGGGAACCCCGGTTCGCGCTCTACCGCATCGCGCAGCTTGAGCGCGCTGCGCACCCCCGCGAGCGTTGCTGCCGCGGTGCAGAACACCTCGTCGCCGGTGCTGTTGACGAGCGCCACGCCCGGCTCGCAGCTCGCCTCGACCAGCCGCACAAAGCGAAGCACGATCTCGGAGGCGCGCAGCGCCCCGTGCGCCTCGGTGAGCGCCGTGTAGCCGGAAAGGTCGGCGATCACCAGCGTGAGATCGAGCTCGCGCGCCGCAACGACCTCAGTCGGACGAGAGTTCGGCATTGGCGATCAGCAGGAGCGGCAGCGGATCGCGCGAATCGTACGGCGGCAGCCGCGGGGTGACTTTCGCGGGCGGATCTCCGGGATGTGGTCGCAGGCCATGCGCCAGCGCCGCTGTAGCACGCGCCGGCAAAAACCGTAGTCGATCGCGTCCGAGGCGGCAGTCGCGGCGTCGGCGAGCGGCCGGCAGCTGCAGTGCCTGCCGTGCTTGCGCTCCCGATGCCCCGCAAGCCAGCGTTTCGGCAAGTCGTGGAAGTCCATGGCCGACTAGGAAACGGCAATATCCGCGGCTTTCACGCCGTGCCCGATCTGCCACGCCTTGATCACCGCGTAGATCGCCGGGATCACGAACAGCGCGAGGATCGTCACCGAAACCATCCCGCCCACCATCGGCGCCGCGATGCGGCGCATGACTTCCGAACCGGTGCCGCTGCCCCACATGATCGGCAGCAATCCGCCGATGATCGCCGCCACCGTCATCATGATCGGCCGCACGCGCATCAGAGCGCCCTGCACGATCGCCTCGCGCAGGTCCGCGGCGGTGAGGTCCTCGCCCGCCGCGCGGCGCTTGTCGGCCGCGGCCGCGAGCGCGTGGTCTATGTAGATCAGGATCACGACGCCGATCTCCGCCGCCACGCCGAGCAGCGCAATGAATCCGACCGCGACTGCAACGCTCAGGTTATAGTCGAGCAGGTACATCAGCCAGATTCCGCCTACGAGCGCAAACGGAACCGACAGCATCACGATAAGCGTCTCGGTCACGCGCTTGAAGTTGAAGTAGAGCAGCACGAAGATGATCAGGATGGTGAGCGGGATCACCACCTTCAGCTTCTCCTTGGCGCGCTCCATGTACTCGAACTGTCCGCTCCAGGCGACGAAGTAGCCTGGCGGGAACTTGACGTTGTCGCGCACCGCCTTCTGCGCATCGGCGACGTAGCTGCCGATGTCGCGGCCGCGGATGTCCACGTAGATGTACGCGGCGAGCAGCGCATTTTCGGTGCGGATGTTGGGCGGCCCCTTGACGAGCTTCACCTTGGCCAGCTGCCCGAGCGGGAGCATCGTCCCGCTCACGGTCCGGATCGGCCGGGCGCCGTCCATCGACGTCGCGGCCGCGCCCGCCGGACGCGCGGCGCCCGGCATCGCGCCTTCGCCTGCCTGCATCACCGGCACCAGGACTTGCGTGGCGATCGCCTCGGGGTCGCTGCGCAGATCGCGGGGATAGCGCACCACCACGCCATAGCGCTCCAAGCCCTCGACGGTAGTGGTCACCATCTCGCCGCCGAGCGCGGTTGCGATCACGTCCTGCAGATCCCCCACGGCAAGGCCGTAGCGCGCGAGCGCCAGGCGGTCGGGCTCGATTTCGATGTAGTAGCCGCCGGTCAGCCGCTCGGCGTACGCGCTTGTCGTGCCCGGCACAGTGCGCACCACGGCCTCGACTTCCTTGGCGACGCGCTCGATCTCGGCGAGGTTCTTGCCGTACACCTTGATGCCGATCGGCGTGCGGATGCCGGTCGAGAGCATGTCGATGCGCGCCTTGATCGGCATGGTCCAGGCATTCGCCACTCCCGGAAACTGGAGCGCCGCGTCGAGCTCCGCGATCAGCTTGTCCATGGTCATGCCGGGACGCCACTCGCTCTGCGGCTTGAGGTTGATCACGGTCTCGAACATCTCGAGCGGCGCCGGGTCGGTGGCGGTGTTGGCGCGGCCCGCCTTGCCGAACACCGACTGCACCTCGGGAAACGTCTTGATGATCTTGTCCTGCGCCTGCAGCAGCTCCGCGGACTTGGTCACCGAGACCGAAGGCAGCGTCGCGGGCATGTAAAGCAGCGTGCCCTCGTTCAGGGTCGGCATGAACTCGGTGCCGAGCTGCATCGCGGGCCAGACAGTGGCCCCCAGCACCGCGGCCGCGGCGAGGATCGTGAGCTTGCGCCAGCGCAGCACCAGGCCGATCACCGGCCGGTAACCCCAGATGAGAAAGCGCACGAGCGGGTTCTTGTGCTCGGCTGGGATGCGCCCGCGGATGAACAGCCACATCAGCACCGGCACCAGCGTGATCGAGAGTAACGCCGCGCCCGCCATGGCGAAGGTCTTGGTGTAGGCGAGCGGCTTAAACATCCGGCCTTCCTGCGCTTCCAGCGTGAACACCGGAAGGAAGGAAACCGTGATGATCAGCAGGCTGAAGAAGAGCGCCGGGCCCACCTCCTTGCACGCCGCGATGATCGCGGGCAGGCGCGGCACTCCGGGCGCCAGGCGCTCCAGGTGCTTGTGCGCGTTCTCGATCATCACAATCGCCGCATCTACCATCGCACCGATGGCGATCGCGATGCCGCCGAGGCTCATGATGTTCGAGTTAAGCCCCATGGCATGCATGATGATGAACGCGATCAGCACGCCGATCGGCAGCATCACGATCGCCACGAGCGCGCTTCTCGCGTGGAACAGAAACACGATGCACACAAGCGCGACGATCAGGCTCTCCTCGATCAGCGTTCCCTGAAGATTCTTGATCGCGCGATGGATCAGCTCGGCGCGGTCATACACGGTCTGGATCGACACGCCCTCGGGAAGCCCGCTCGAGATCTCGGCGATCCGCGTCTTCAGATTATGGATCACGTCCTGCGCGTTCTGGCCGTAGCGCGCGACCGCAATCCCGGCTACCACCTCGCCCTCGCCGTTCAGCTCGGCGATGCCGCGCCGCTCCTCGGGCACCAGCTCGACGCGCGCCACGTCGCGCACCAGCACCGGCGTGCCGCCTTCGGCCTTCACCACCAGCGCCTCGATGTCGGCGACGCCGCGCAGATAGCCGCGGCCGCGCACCACGTATTCGGTCTCAGCGAGTTCCACCACGCGCCCGCCGACGTCGCGGTTGGAATCGCGGATGACCTGCATCACCCTGGCGAGCGGCACGCCGTAGGCCTGCAGCAGGCGCGGGTTGACGGTCACCTGGTACTGCCGCGCAAAGCCGCCCACGCTCGCTACCTCCGCCACACCCTGCGCCTTGGTGAGCTGGTAGCGGACGAACCAGTCCTGGATCGAGCGCAGTTCCTCCAGCGTGCGGTTCTTCGCCAGCACCGCGTATTGATAGACCCACCCTACGCCGGTAGCATCCGGCCCGAGCGAAGGCGTCACGCCGCGCGGCAGCCGGCCGGAGACGTAGTTGAGGTACTCCAGCACGCGCGAGCGCGCCCAGTAGATGTCGGTGCCGTCCTCGAAGATGACGTACACGAACGAGGCGCCGAACACCGACAGCCCGCGCACCACCTTGGATTTCGGCACCGCGAGCATCGCGGTGGTGAGCGGATAGGTTACCTGGTCCTCGATCACCTGCGGCGCCTGCCCCGGGTACTCGGTGTAGATGATCACCTGCACGTCGGAAAGATCGGGAATCGCGTCCACCGGCGTCTTGATCACGGCGTACACCCCCGCAGCGACCACGAAGAACGTCCCGAGCAGGACCAGAAAGACGTTGCGCGCCGACCACTCGATGATGCGGTTTAGCATGTCAATGCCCCCGGTGCGCGGCGGCACTCGCCGGCGTGATGCGCGTAATGACGAATTCCCCGGGGCCGCCCTGCGTCAGCTCGAATTCCACCGCCGCGCCCTTCTTGAGGCCGGCGAGCATCGCCCTGTCCTTCACCTTGAATTCCATCTGCATCGCCGGCCACCTCAGGCTGGGGATCGCCTCGTGGCTGATCTCGACGCTCCCGGTTTTTTCGTCGATCGCCGCCACCGTTCCTTTCGCCTTGTGCGGCTCGCCGCCCGCCGCCGGCGCCGGCTGGGCCGCTTCGGGTGTTCCCGCTTCGGACTTCGCCGGACCGCCGTGGCCACCGTGCCCCCCGCCGAAGGTGCCGAACGCCGCCTTCAGGTTGCTCTCGGCGTCGATCAGGAAGTTGGCGCGCACCACCACCTGCTCGCCCGCCTCGAGGCCCTCGAGAACCTCGATGTAGCCGTCGGCGCGCATGCCGAGCTTCACCGTGCGGGGTTCGAACAGCCCTTCGCCCCGGCGCACGAGGACCGCCTGCCGCGTGCCGCTGTCGAGCACCGCGGTATCCGGAATGGCGAGCACCTTGCCGCGCGCATGGCCGGCGGCGAGCTCCACCTCTCCGTACATCGCGGGCTTGAGCAGCAGGCTCGGATTGGGCAATTCCATGCGCACGCGTGCGGTGCGCGTGGCCGGATCGAGCGTCGGATAGATGAACACCACCTTCCCGGAGAAGCTCTTGCCCGGATAGGCGGCGATCCGGAGCTTCGCCTCCTGGCCGACGTGCACCAGGCCGAGCTCCTGCTCGAACACGTCGGCGAGCACCCACACCGAGGACAGATCGGCGATCTCGAAGAGCACCTCGCCGGGCATGAAGCGCATGCCCGCGACGCCCGGCTTCTGCAGCACCACGCCGCTCGCCGCCGAGCGGTACGTGAGCAGCCGCCGCGGCCTGCCCTCCTGCTGCAGCGCCTGAAGTTCGGCCTCGGAGATTTCCCAGTTGCGCAGCCGGCGCAGCGCGCCCTCGGCTAGGCGCTGCATCAGCGCCTGCGCCTGCGGGCCGCTCGATTGCAGCTCCGCCACCGCGCGCAGCGCGATCAGGTACTCCTCCTGAGCGGTCACCAGGTCGGGGCTGTACACTTCCATCAGCGGCTGGCCGCGCGCGACCGCCTGCCCGGTGGTGTTGACATGAAGCCTCTCGATCCAGCCCTCGAAGCGCGGCGCAACCTTGTAGAGCAGCCGCTCGTTCGGCTGCACGGTGCCGACGGCGCGCACGGTGCGGGTGAGCGCGCGCGGCTCGGCGGGCTCGGTGCGCACGCCGAGGAGCTGGATTTTTTCCGGCGCGATGCGCACCGTTCCGGGCGGCGCGGAACGGTCTGCCTCCTCGCCCTCGTACACCGGGATGTAGTCCATTCCCATCGGGTCCTTCTTCGGCACCGGCGAGGTGTCCGGCAACCCCATCGGATTGCGGTAGTAGAGGATCTTGCGCTCCTTTTTTGTCGCCGTCGCGGCCGCGACCGGGCCGGCCTGAGGCGCCGCCTGCGTCCCCTGCACGGCGCGCTTTGCGCCCCACCAGTAGCCCGCGGCGAGCGCCGCGCCAAAGAGCACCGCCCCGAGAACCGCCGCTTGCATGCGCGTCATCGCTTCGCCCCCCTCTTAGCCCTGCGGCGCGCCGGTGAGCAGCTCGATCTCCGCGAGCGCCTTCGCGAAAGTCACCACCGCCGCCGCCCGGCCGATGCCGAAATTGAACAGGTTCATTTGGCTGTCGAGCAGCGTGAGGAAGTCCACCCGCCCGACCCGGTAGGCGGCGAGCGCCGACTCCACCGCCAGGCGCGCCTGCGGCAGGATCGCGCTGTCGTAGAGCGCCACCGACCTGCGGCTTTGCTCGGCGATCTCGATCTGCTGCCGCAATCTCGCGAACACCTCGTTTTGCTGCGCGCGATACAGGCTCGCCGCCTGATCGCGCATCGCGCGCGCCTCGGCGATGCGCGGATCAATCTTCTCGCCGCCCCAGATCGGCAGGTTGATCGCCACGATGAAGCTCATCATGTCGGGGCGCTTCGTGCCGTCGGGCATGTTCTCGCGCCGGCCGTACTGCAGCCGCAGCTCGAAATCCGGGCTGTAGTCCTTGCGCGCCAGCTCGATCGCCGCGGCGCTACGGTCCACCGTGTTGCGCAGCGCAAGAAGCTGCGGCCGGCGCGCGAGCGCCGCCTCGCGCAGCGCCGCAAGATCGAGCTTCGCGTCGCGCGGCGCGGGCAGCGGGGCCGCGATCGGCGCGGCGGTGTCGCGTCCGAGCAGCCTCGCCAGCTCGGCCTCCATCACCGGCTGCTCGCGCTCCATGCGCAGCAGCTCCTCGCGCATGCGCGCGAGCTGCGTCTGCGCCTTGAACACGTCGGCCTGCGCCCCCTGTCCGACGGCGTAGCGGCTCTCGACGAAGCGCAGGAACTGCTCCAGCACGGCGATGTTTTCCCGCACCAACCGCGCGCTCTCGCGCGCGAGCGCGAGGTCAAGGTACGCCATCTTCACCTCGCGCGCGACGCGGTTCGCGGTCTCGCGCCAGGCGTGCTCGGCGTTCTCGGCCTCGCGCTCGGCGAGCTCACGCCGCAGCGCCCGTTTGCCGGGAAACGGCAGCCGCTGCGACAGGCCGAGCATGCGCATCGTCATGTCCTCGCGGTTGAGGCGCCAGGTGTCGGTCGGCACGTTGACCAGCCCCGCCTCCAGCATCGGGTCATCGAGCGCCCCGGCCGGGGACACGCGCTGGCGCGCAGCCTCGGCCTCAGCGCGCGCGGCGCGGATCTCGGGGTTTTTCTCCAGCGCCTCGGCGACAAGCGCGCGCAGCGCATCGTGCGCATCCGACTCGGCGAGCGCCGGTGCGGCGGCGGCCACGAGCGTAACAGCGGTGATCCAGGCAAGCGGTAGGTGTCGCATAGTTGGGGCTCCTTTGCATCACTCGATGGCAATCGGACGCGGCGCGCCGGTGTGGCGACGTTCGGCGCCGTCGGACGGTGCCCGGCTCCGGTCGGCCGGATCGTCCCCCGCCATGGCGCGCAGCGCGCCAGAAAAAAACGCTGCTGCCTGCAACGAGATTGCCGCAACCTCCGCATGTATCTCTCCATCGTCGTGCCCCGGTCGCGGGGCGAATGTGACTGCGCGCGGCCGCGCCGCGCACCGGCTTCGAGCCGGACGAATCAGGCGAGGAGAGGCTTCGGAGGCGCGGCATCCGGCGCGCGCGCGCGCGAGCGGCGCGCGCGCCGCGCGAAAGCGATGGCGAGCGCCGCTCGCGGCTGCGCCGCGGCTGTCGGCGCTACCGGCGCAAGGACTGGTGCGCAGCTCGCCGCGCAGTGCGCCGTACAGCCCGAATCGGCGCTCGCGCCGCCGCAGCAGTCGTCGGCCTGCGCCGTCGCGGGGCATTGCATCGCCAGCGCAGCCTCGAGCGTTGCCGCCGGAACGCCAGCAGCGAACGCCGCGACGAGCAGCCAGACGATCAGCAGGCGAAGCCGCGAGTCCATCGAATCGAGGCTAGCAGCGCGTGCATGGGGCGTCAACGTTTGCGCCTCGTGCATTTCGTTTATGAGACAGGGTCCCTTGCTTGGTGGTTCGAGCATGCCACCGCCGGCAGCACGGCGCTTGATGGAGATCAAACACCGGTGAGCGGTCCGGGCCGCCCGGCGCCGGCGCGCGCCGGACTGCGCGATCTGGTGGTGCGGCGCCTGCCGTGCCATGCCGCCACGCGCCAGAGCAGCAGCACCGCGAGGAACGCGGCGTAGATCGCCGGCTGGGTGATGTCGCGCTTGACCATGAACCAGTAGTGCAGTACCCCGAGCGGCGCGATCAGATAGATGAGGCGGTGCAGCGCCCGCCAGCGCCGCGCCCCGAGCCGTCGCACCATCGCGTCGGTCGAGGTGACGGCGAGCGGGACCATGAGCGCGAGCGCGGCGAACCCCGCCGTCATGAACGGCCGCTCGGCGAGGTCGCGGGCGATCTCGGCGGCGTCGAACACGCGGCGGAAGGCGACGTAGCTCGACAGGTGCATCACGCCGTAGAAGAACGCGAACAGGCCCAGCATGCGCCGCAGGCGCAGCAGCCAGCCCCAGCCGGTGAGCGCACGCAGCGGCGTCACGGCGAGCGTGGCGAGCAGGAACCGCAGCGTCCAGCGACCGGTGTCGCGGTCGATGAACTCGCCCGGATTCGCGCCGAGCCACTCCGGAAAGACGAGCGCGCCGAGGGCGAGCCGCCCGAGCGGTGCGAGCGCGACGACGAACAGCGCAGCCTTCAGTGCCGCGACGCGCTTCGCCGCCGGCGGCATCAGTAGAACTTCGTCAGATCCATGGCGGCGTACAGGCTCGCCACCTGCTCGCCGTAACCGTTGAAGATCTGCGTCTCGCGCCGGGCAAAGAAGTCCGGAATGCGACGCTCGCGCTTTTGCGACCAGCGCGGGTGGTCGCGATTGGGGTTGACGTTCGAGTAGAAGCCGTACTCGTGCGGCGCGGCCTTTTCCCACGCCGTCAGCGGCTGGCGCTCGACGAAGCGGATGCGCACCACCGACTTCGCCGACTTGAATCCGTACTTCCACGGCACCACCAGCCGGACCGGCGCACCGTTCTGGTTCGGCAGAACCTCGCCGTAGAGGCCGACGGCGAGGATGGTGAGCGGGTGCATCGCCTCGTCAATGCGCAGGCCCTCGACGTATGGCCACTCGAGCACCGGCAGGCGCGTTCCCGGCATGTTCTCGGGCTGCAGCGCCGAGACGAACTCGACGAACTTCGCCCGCGAGGTGGGTTCGACGAGCTTCGCGAGGTGCCGGAGCTCGAACCCGATCCACGGGATCACCATGGACCAGGCCTCCACGCAGCGCAGCCGGTAGATGCGCTCCTCGAGCGGAAAGGCGAGCAGCTCCTCGATGCCGAAGGTGCGCGGCCTGGCCACCTCGCCCTCGACGACCACGGTCCAGGGTCGCACGCGCATGCGGCCGGCGCGGCGCGCAGGGTCGTCCTTGTCGGTGCCGAACTCGTAGAAGTTGTTGTAGGTGGTGACATGCCGATAGGCTGTCAGCGGCTCGTCGGTGCTGTAGCGGCTGCGTGCGACGCCCTCGAGCCTCGCAAGGCCGAGGGTCTTTTCCTGGGCCGCGGCGCCGTGCGCCAGCGTGCCGGCGGCCCCGAGAATCGGGCCTGCGGCAGCGAGCTTCAGGAATTCGCGCCGCCGCTCGTAGATACGGCGCGGCGTGACCTCGGTGTGTGCAATGCGACTCGCGCGGCGGATCAGCATGACCTTACCTCGTGCAGCAAGCAGGTGTCGCTCAGTCGGCGCATGAGCGCAAACCTTGCAGCGCCTGCATGCGAGCATGCGCGCATCAGGTCGTCCCGGACTCGTCGGCGCCGATCACGACGCGCTGCTCGTTCGGGAACCAGTGCGGCGGAATCACCAGATTGGTCGGCGCGGGCGAGCCCTTGAAGACGCGGCCGGCGAGGTCGAACTTCGAGCCGTGGCAGGGGCAGTAGAAACCTCCCGGCCAGCCGGGCTGGAGCGACTCCGGCTCCGGCACGAAGCTCGGCACGCAGCCCAGGTGCGTGCACAGGCTGACCGCCACGAAAAGGTCGGGCCGGCGCGAGCGCGTCGCATTGCGCGCGTACTCGGGCTGTTGCGGCACGGTCGAATCCGGGTCTGTGAGCGCGCCGCGCGCCGAGGCGAGCGAGCGGATCATCGCGTCGGTGCGGCGCAGCAGCCACACCGGCTTGCCGCGCCACTCTACGGTGGCGAGCTCGCCCGGCGCAAGGCGCGACAGGTCCGCCTCGACCGGTGCGCCCGCGGCGCGCGCGCGCTCGCTTGGCGCAAGGCTCCAGACAAACGGAATCGCCGCACCCGCCAGGGCGGCCGCGCCCGCGGCGCAGCCGGCCTGTGTCAACCTGCGCCGCAGCGGGTCAGGGGGCATGGGCCGCGCCCGCTCCTCGTTCATCGCAGACCTCGCGAGCGCCGCCACCCGCCGGCCACCGGCGAGCCCACGGGCCGCGCGGCGCGTGTGCGGGCGAGCCGCAGCGCGAGCGCAGGCAAAACGAGCCACTGCGCGAGCGGCGCAAGGCCGACCGTCGCAGGGCCCACCCGGAGAACCGGCATGTGCTCAGTGTACTGCCAGTTCTGCGCCAGCCCGGCGTTCACCCACTCGCTGAAGCCGGTGTACACCGTGCCGAGCACGGTCGCGACCGCCGCGATCAGCCCCCAGCGCCAGCGCGCGATCTCACGCGCGCCGGTCAGAACGAGCGCTGCGGCGAGCGCGCTCGCGCCGATCAGCACGTCGCCGGCGGTGCAGTGCGCGACCGAGAACGCGATCCAGGTCGGGCTGCCTTCCCGCCACAGCGTGTAGAGCGGAAGCTGGCTCACCTCCCAGGCGAGGTTCAGGCCGGCGAGCCACGGCAGGTAGCCGAGCGCGATGAGCCGCAGCGCCGCGCGGTCGCGGTACCAGGCCATCGCGCCTATTTCCCCTCGCCGCGCAGCGCGATCGCGCGCCAGGTCCGGCCCGCGTCGCCCGAGACGTACACATCGCGGCCAAAGGTGGCGATCGCGTACTCGCTGCGGCGCGCCGGGTTCTGCGCGATGTACGCGACCGCGTCGCGCGCAAGCGGCGGCAGCTTGACTTCGGTGTTCACGCCGCCCGAGAGCGGCGCGCGCGCAAGGCGCGCCGTTCCGTTCCAGGTGCTGTACCACAGGTGCTTGCCGTCCAGGTCGAAGAACACCGCGAGCCCCTCGGGGCCGGCTGCAACCGGCGCGAAGTGCTCGCCGAAGTCGCGCGAGACGAAGATGCCGCCGCGCGTCGCCGCGGCGAGGAGCGCCGGATCCTCCGGGTGCGCGGCGAGCGCCGCGGGCTCGCCGCGCAGGCCGAGCGCCGCGGCGCGCTTCCACACGACACCGTCGTTGCGCGTGAAATGCAGCCCGGGTTCCTTCATCCGCGAGCTCGGCGCCGGATTCCAGACATAGATCGCGCCGCTCGTCCAGCCTGCCGCGAGCAGGTGAAAGTCGCTCTCGCCTTGCAGTCCGAGCTTTTCCCAGGTCCTGCCGCCGTCGGCGCTGCGGATCAGGCCGAAGGGGTTGACGAGCCCGGAGCCCGGCGCCGGATGGCCGCTCGAATACAGGTGCCTGGCGGTGGCGGCAAAGCCCATGTAGTCGTGCAGCGGGCCCGGGGCTTTCGACCAGCGGCCGCCTGCGTAGACCGCGAGGCCGTGATGGCTCGGAACCATGAGCTTGCCGCCGTCGGCGCTGTACGCGAGCCCGTGCACGTGCGCGAGCGTGACCGGCTGCGCCTGGACCGCCGCCGCCAGCACGCCGAGCGCCCCAAGGAGCCCTTGAGCTATCGCAAGCGAAATCCTCATCTTCGCCTCTCCTTCCGGGTCAGCGCCGCGCTGGCGAGGCGGCGTCGAGCAGCCGGCGTGTCTCCTCGATGGGCAGCGCACCGCTGTAGCGCTCGCCGGTCTCCAGGAACCAGGTCGGCGTCGAGTTGGCGCCGATGCGCCGTCCGAACTCGATCAGCTTCTCGATCGGGTTGTCGCATCCGGTCGGCGCCTTCGGCTCGATGCGCCGGAACATCAGGTCGTTCCACGCCTTGACCCGGTCCTTCGAGCACCATACCGCCTTTGCCTGCCGGACGGACTCCGGCCTGATCACCGCGTAGGGCAGGATGTGCACCGTGATGTCGTCCAGTTTCGCCAGGTCCTCCTCGAAGCGCTTGCAGAACGGGCAGTTCGGATCCGAAAGAATCGCGATCTTGCGCCGCCCGCTGCCGCGCACGCTGGTGATCGCCCATTGCAGCGGCAGCGATTCCCACGTCACGCGGTTCAGCTCTCGCTGACGCTCCTCGGTGAGGTTGCGGCCGCTCTTTGCGTCGAAAATCTGCCCGGCGATGATCACGCTTGCCTCGCCGTCGACGTAGTAGATCCGCCGGCCGTCGGAAGCACGCAGCACCACCTCGTACAGGCCGGCGAACGGGGCCTTGCGCACGCTCTCGATCTGGCCTGCGCCGCCGAGGCCGCTCTCGAGCATGCGGCGCACCGACGCCTCGTCGCCGAGCGCCGCGGCAGCGGCCCCGAGCAGCGCGAATGCGAGGATCGCGCGCCTCACCGGCGTTTCTCCTGCGGCAAGGCGACCCGCACGGTCTGCTCGAGCGGCAGGTAACACACTCCGGTGTCCGCGCAGCCTTGCGACGTCACCTTGAGATTGACGCTTGCGCTCGCGGCCTCCTCGGCCGGCACCGGAACGCGGATGCGCACGAGGTCCCGATACGTCTGCGTCCTGCCGAAGAACTTGTCGTCTTTCGGCGTGCCGCGCGGCAGCTCGACGCCGGCGAGCCGCCGGCCCGATCCGGTCGCGAAGCTGAAGCGATCGCGATACATGTAGTAGCCCTCGGCGATGCGAAACTCCACCTCGACCGTGCGTGCATCGAGCGCGCGCGCCGAGATGCGAAAGGCGTCTTCGGGGTCGAGCAGCCCGCCGCCGGTGCCGATCGCCAGTTGCGCCGCGGCCGGTGCGGCCGTCAGGCATGCCGCCGCCGAGACCAGCGCGATGACTCCACGCCGGTTCATTCGTCGCACCTTTCGCGAACGAAGGCCGAGATCTCTCGCGGGCCGGCGAACACCACCTGCGCTCGATCGCCCTGCATGCCCTGCGCCACCAGCACCGGCGTCCCGGGCGCGGGGCCTGCGGCGCTCGAATCGGTCTTGAAGCGCAGGTTGAATTCCCAGAACGGCCGCGTCGCCCCCTCGCCGTTGGTCACGTAGTAGGTGTCGCCGCAGTAGCGCAGCTCCTTTACCCGCGCGCTCGGCGGCGCCTCGCGCAGCCGCGGCAGCCGCATGCCCGCCGGCGCGCTGCCGCGCGCGCCTTCCTGCGAAGCCGCGCGCAGAAACGCGATCAGATCCGCGCGCGCACGCGCATCTTCCAGCCCTTGAAAGAGCATGGTGTTGCCCGGCACCAGAGCTTGCGGGTCGCGCAGCCAGGCATCCAGACTGTTCTCGTCCCATACGATTCCGGAACGCCTGAGCGGCGCCGAGTAGCGCCGGAACCCGGCCGCCGCGCCCGCCGGCCGACCCCAGATTCCGGCAAGGCTCGGGCCGGTGAGATGCACGCCCTGCTCGAGCGAATGACAGGCGACGCACGCACGGAATGCTACCGCTCCGCGCTTGGCATCGCCCGCCGCGGCCGCCGGCACCGCGGTCGCGATCGCCAGCACCAGCAGGCAAAGGGCCGCCTGCCGCTTCATCGCGACGGCGCCTCACCGGGCCGGGACCATTGCTGGTTCGGCCGCGCGCCTCCCATCATGCCGCCTCCCATCATGGCGCCTCCCATCATGGCGCCCCCCATCCCGCCTTCGCCCATCATCTGCTCGCAACCGGCCGTCATCGAGCCGCCGCCGGAAAGGCGCGCCTCGAGCCGCGCGATGGCGCGCTCCAGGCGCGCGAAGCCACGCTCGATCCAGCCGCCGTCGGCGCGCTCGCCCACCGCCGCCTCGCCTGCGCGCCACGGTTCATCCTGCGCCATCGCGGCTGCCGCCGCGATCAGTGCGGCGATCAACGCCGCCGTTCCAACCGATCTGCTCATGCGATGCCTCCTTTGCCGTTGCGTGTCCGTCGCAGGGGCGTGCGCGCCACCTGGCGACGTGCTCTACTCGACCGACCGCTTCGCGCGCTCTCCTCCGAGGCGCGCGACCGCCTCAGGAAAGGGCCGTCCTGGGAGGAGCGGTGTCGGGGGCTCGCGGCGCTCCGATCGAAAGCGCCGCGCGCTCCGATGCGGGAGGCGATGCGAAGACCTCGGGTGCGGCCGCGTTCGCGGCCCCCGAAACCGGGACCGGGCACAGCGCCTGGCACGCGAGATCGCTCGGATCGGCTGCCGCGTCCTGGTCGCAGCATCCGCCGCCGGCGGCCAGGGTCTGCGGCGAGGCACAGCCCGCCGCCGATCCCTCGCCGGCATGCGCGATCGGCAGCGCGCCGAGCACCGCGGCCAGCAGCAGCGCGACGAGGCGCGACAGGAACATGCCAGTAAGACCGCCGGGCGCCGGGCCGGTTCCGCGGCACGCGCGACGATTCCCGTTCACGAGCGCTCATCCGATGCTCCCGAGCGCCGGGAAGGTGCGCAGCAGCCAGTAGCTGAATCTCGTGAGCTGCCCGGTCACCATCGCCACGCCCATGACCATCAGGACCACGCCGGCCGCGACCTGCAGGGTCCGGCCGGTGCGCGACAGCGCGCGCAGCCGCCCCGCCAGTTCGCGCGTAAAGAGCGCCGCGACGACGAACGGCACGCCGAGCCCGGCGGCGTAGAAGGCGAGCAGCGCCATGCCCTTGCCTACCGATGCCTGGGCCGCGCTCAAGGTGAGGATCGCCCCGAGTACCGGTCCGATGCACGGCGTCCAGCCGAAGCCGAACGCGAGGCCGAGGGCGTAGGCCGCGGCCGGATGTCCGCCCGCAAGGCGCGGATGAAAGCGCAGATCGCGCTGCGACCACTTCATCCACCGATCGGCACCGGCAAGCAGCGCGCCGAAGACGATGACGAGCGCGCCGCCGAGCAGATTCGCCTCGTAGCGGTACTGGAGCAGCAAACTCCCGAGCGCGGTCGCGCTCGCGCCCAGCGCGACGAACACGGTGCCGAAGCCGAGCACGAAGACGAAGCTGAGCGCCGCGGCGGCGAGCCGGCGCCGGCCGCGAGAAGGCGAAAGCGCCGCCGAAAGCGGCTGGCCGGCGATGTAGGACACGTATGCCGGCACCAGCGGCAGCACGCACGGCGAAAGAAACGACACCGCACCCGCCGCAAACGCGGTGGCGAATCCGGCCGCGCCCGATTCGATCATGCCCCGCCTCCGGCGCGCGTCGCATTCGGCGCCGCGAGCGGGCCGAGCCGCGCGCGCAGCGCCTCGACGATCTCCGGCGCGTCCCAGCGCGCCGGCCCGGTCTTGCGCCAGCGCTCGCCGCCGTCGCGATCCACGAGGATCGTGGTCGGCACGCCCGGCGCGCGCAGCATCGCGCTCGCCTTCATCGCGGGATCCACGTACACCTTGAGCGCGCGCACGCCGACTTCGTCGTAGAAGCGCCGCACCGCCTCGGCGCCTCCGCCGTCGAGCGAGAGCGCGACCACCTCGAACGCGCCACCGCCGAGCGCCTGCTGCAAGCGATCGAGCGCCGGCATCTCCTCGCGGCAGGGCACACACCAGGTCGCCCAGAGATTGAGCAGCACCACCTTGCCGCGGAAATCCGCCAGCGACACCGGCCTGCCCTCACCGTCCTGGAAACGGACCTCGGGCAGCGCCAGGGGCGCGCTCGACCATCCGTGCGTTGCCGCATCCGCCGCCGCGAGCGTCGCCCGCGGCGCCGGCGCGCCCTCGCGCAGCGCCTGGTACACGCCGAATGCCGCGATGCCGAGCACCGCGCAGGCGCCGAGTCCGATCGCGAGCCGAAAGCGCAGCACGGAACGCGGTGCAGACTCTTCGCTCATGGCCGGTGCCGCGGCACGCCGCCCGGTGGCGGAACGTCTTTCCTCATCTGCCTCGATTCCGACGCGGCTGTCGCAGCCGGCGCGCTCGCCTCCCGCGCCATCCGGGTCGTCCTTGCGGCGAGGGCGACGCGGCACCGGTGCGCCACCGCGTTCATGTGACCCGCAGCACTGCCGTCAGGCCGCCGGCGGCGTGATCGAGCACATGGCAGTGCAACAGCCAGTCGCCCGGATTGTCGGCGACGAAGGCGATCTCGACGCGCTCGCGCGGATCGAGCAGCACGGTGTCGCGCCATTCGCGGCGCGCGCTCGGGCGGCCGTTGCGCGAGAGCACGCGGAAGGAGAATCCGTGCAGGTGCATCGGGTGATGCCATGCCGTGTCGTTCTCGATCGCCAGGACGTAGCTGCGGCCGAGCCGCAGCACGACAAGCGGCTCGAAGCTCGCCACGCCCTCGCCGCAGCCGCCTGCGCGGCCGTTCATCGCCCAGGCCTTGCCGCGCGGCAAGCCGCGCATGCTTCCCATCATGCCGCCGCCGAGGACGATCGAGTGGCGCTCGGCGCTGCTCAGATCGGGCTCGGGAATCGGGTTGGGGCGCAACTCGACCGGGGCGTCGCGCCGCGCAAGCGCCGGTTCTTCCGAATAGGCGAGTTCCAGAAGCCGGTATTCGCGGCCGCGGTAGAACAGGTCGCGCACTTCGTGCCGGCTGCCGGGCGCCGCGGTCATGTCGAGCACGATGTCGGCGCGCTGCGCCGGCGCGAGCAACACCACGCCATCGGCCGGCTCGTACGGCGCGACCGGCTGGCCGTCGAGCGCGATGACGCGCGGGCGATGGCCGCGGAATTCGAGCGCGAAGATGCGCGCCGAGGCGGTGTTGATCAGGCGCAGCCGGATGCGCTCGCCGGCGCGAACGGCAAAGCGCTCCGGCACGCGCCCGTTGAGCGTCACGGTGTTGCCGATGCGGCCGGCATGGCTCATGTCCATGAAATCGCCGAAGCCGCCGCGGAGCGCGGCCCCGGCGTCCAGGCGCCAGTCCGCGAGCACCCAGACGAGGTCGCGGTCCACGCGCGGCGGCTCGCGCTCCTCGACCACGATCGCGCCAGCCAGGCCGCGCGCGATCTGCTCGAAGCTGCGCTGGTGAGGGTGATACCAGAACGTTCCCGCATCCGGCAGCGCGAACTCGTACACGAAGCGCTCGCCCGGGCGGATCGGCGGCTGGGTCAGCACCGGCACCCCGTCCATCGCATTCGGCACCCGCAGGCCGTGCCAGTGCACGGTGGTGTCTTCGCCGAGCCGATTCTCGACGCTGATCCGCAGCCGGTCGCCCTGACGCGCGCGGAGCACCGGACCGGGCGTGGTGCTGTTGTAGGCCCACACCGCGGTGGCCGGATAGCCCTCCGGCACCAGCTGAACGGCGGCCGGCGCGGCGGCGAGATGGGCCTCGACGAGCGCCGGCTGCTCGCGCGCCGGGCGAGGCGCCGCGGCCGGCAGGAGCGGCGCGGCGGCGAGCGCCGTCAGGCCGCCGAGAAATCGGCGCCGAGAACATGTTGTGGCGGAGGTTGCGCCGGCAAAGCCCATCGTGCCTCCATGCTTGCGACTCGCGAACGGATATGCCGCCCGCACGCGAAACGCGCGCCGCGGCCCGGACCCAACTGCTTAGACGAGGAGAGGCTTCGGAGGTGCCGTGTCCGGCGCCCGCGCCGGATCGCGGTACGGCCGCGGGCGCAGCCGCGGCAGGACGTCCGCCGGTGCGGCGCCGGAGAACATGTGCGCGATGTGTGAAGCAGCCGCCGCCAGGCACGATGGCCCCGCCGTCGCGCAGGCGGCGTCCGGCGCGAGGCGCTCGGCGCAACCGCCGCCACAGTCCTGGGCGGCGACCGCCTGCCCATCGGAGGCGCCGACGGCGGTCGCGGCGAATGACGGCGCGGCGCCCAAGGCGAGCACGCACGCAAACAGCAACGCCGCGCCATGTCGCATCGCGCCCATCGTTTGAAGGTTAGCAGCGCGCCTCGTGCCGGTCAACGCGCGAGCGCCCAGGAGCGAGGCGAACGCTGCACGTGCCGCGGCCGCCTCACTTGGCCGCCGGCTTCACCGCCTGCTCCATCATCTGCTGGTGCTGCATCATCTGCTCCATCATCATCTGCATCATGTCCATGCGCATCTCCATCATCTCGGGGCTGTGGCCGCGGCCGCCGCCCATCATGGCGCCGCCTCCCATCCCCATCATCATTGCGCCGCTCATCCCGCGCATCATCTGCATCGTTTCGTGCATGCTGTTCATGTGTTCGGCCATGAGCTTGTGGCGCTCGGCCGGGTCGGCGACCTTGTGGATTCTGTCCATCTGCGCCTGCATCTGCTTCATGCGCTCCAGCATCTGCTCGCGCATCTTCGGATCCATCTGCGCGCCGGCGCGCGGCCTGGCGGCGGGCCTGTCCGGCGTCTGCGCCGCACTCCAGAGGGATGGCGCGGCGAGCGCCGTGGCGAACAGCGTAACGGCAATCAGTCGGCGTGTCATGGTGTCTCTCCTTGGTTCGAAGGTTGGATGAAATCCCCCGCCGCGGCGCGGGCCTCGTCGGCGAGCGCCTGCGCCACGCGTGGGTTCTCCTGCACAGCGTCGTTTTGGTCGGTCTCGCCCGATCAGCATCTGTTCACGGGGTTTCCTCCTTTTGCGTCGGAGCCGAGCGGCCGAGTCCGGGGATGAACGCCGGCACCGAGTCCCGGTAGCGGCGGTACTCCTCGCCGAACTGCGCCAGCATCTCCGTTTCCTCCTGCTTTGCAAGGCGCGCGTACATGAACACGAGGACCGGGAACATCACCAGGGTCAGCAGCGTCGGCCATTGCAGCAGGAAGCCGAACATGATCAGCACGAACGCGGCGTACTGCGGATGGCGCACCCGCGCGTACGGGCCGGTGCTCGCAAGGCGCTGCCGGCGCTGCGCCTCGTAGAGCACCTTCCACGCCGAGGCAAGCAGCCAGAAGCCGGCGATGATGAAGGCGTTGCCGAGCAGATGGAACGGGCCGAAGTGCGGGTTGGTCCGCCAGCCGAACATCACTTCGAGCAGATGTCCAGCGTCGTGCGACATGACATCCACCTCCGGAAAGCGGCGCGCGAGCCAGCCCGACAGCAGGTAGATCGTGAGCGGAAAACCGTACATCTCGGTGAACAGCGCGACGAGAAATGCCGAGAACGCGCCGAAGGAACGCCAGTCGCGGCGGCTGCGCGGTTGCGTGAAGCTGAAGGCGAAGATGACGAAGACGGCCGAATTGATGATCACCAGCGACCACAGGCCGTAGGCCGGCGCCTGACCGGGCTCGTTCATCGGGGATCCGTCCTCTCCGGTTGGTTCCCGTCCTGGCCACCGTGCGCCCCCGAGCGGTGATGCATCAGGTGCAGCAGCGGGCAGGCGAGAAGCAGCACGATCGGCAGGAACTCGATCGCGTGCGCGCGATGCTCGGTGACGAGGAAGTACCCCGCGATCAGCAGGAACCCCCAGAACACCCACCGGCCGCGACCGCCCGCCGGGCCGTGGTTTCCGTGCGGCCGCTCAGCCACGTGCGCTCCTTTGCGGCGCGCCGAGTCCGGCCGGCGCGTGCGACGCGCCGCGCGTCCAGGTGAAATGCTCGTACACCCCCGCCCAGTACATGCCGAAGGCGAAACCGAACGCGAGCTCTTCCAGCGGAATGCCGGCGAGCCGCACGCCCGAGAGTGCCGGAAGGTTCCAGACCGCCTCGATGTAACCGGGCGCCGACCGATCGAGAAGCAGCACGAACAGCGCGTACAGCGCAAGAAAGAGGCCGCCCCCGAGGAGCGTTTTTCGCGCCAGATCGGGGCGGCAGAGCACGTTCGCCGCGCCGCCGATGGCGAGGGCGACGATCCCCGGGTAGATCGGGTTCCACGGCAGCGCGTAGAGCGGCGCGAAGGCAAGGAACGGCGCCACGAGCGCGAGGCGGTGCAGCCGGTGGCGGCGGCTGTGGCGCTCGGCGTGCGGCACCGGCTGCAGGCGGTGCCCGGCGAGCGCGTCGTAGAGCACCGCGGCGATGCCGCCGATCGCGAAGCAGAAGATCAGGCTCTCGAGGTCGAAGCCGGTGCGCCGCGCCAGCTCGAACAGGCTGGGAGGGTTCCAGTATTCCGGCACGAACAGCGGCTCGCTCAGGCCGAGCAGGCTCGTCGCCGCGCTCACCTTGAGCATCGGGCGCCGGAACGCCGGGCGCGCGAGATACAGCGCGAGCCAGGGCACGAGAAAGGCGCTCGACCAGACGAACCAGACGTAGTGGTACTTCACGGCGCCCCCGCGAGCCGCAGGCGCTTGAGCAGCGCCGAGTTGACGATCACCGAGAGCGAAGAGAGCGCCATCGCGGCGGCGGCGAGGATCGGGTTGAGAAGGCCGAGCGCCGCGACCGGGATGCCGAGCGTGTTGTAGAGGAACGCCCAGAACAGGTTCTGGCGGATGGTGCGCAGGGTGGCGCGCGACAGGCGGATCGCCCTGACGACGTCGCGCACGTCGTCGCGCACCAGCACGATGCCGCCGGTCTCCTTGGCGATGTCCGAGCCCGAGCCGATCGCGATGCCGATGTGCGCGGTGGCGAGCGCCGGCGCGTCGTTCACGCCGTCGCCCACCATCGCGACCAGCCGCCCCTGCGCCTGCAGCTGCCTGATGACCTTCGCCTTGTCCTCCGGCAGCACCTCGGCGATCACCCGGTCCATGCCGAGCGCGCGCGCGATGGCCCTTGCGGTGCGCTCGTTGTCGCCGGTCAGCATGACGACCTCGATGCCCTCGCGGCGCAGCTCGGCGATCGCCTCGGCGGCGCCGGGCTTGAGCGTGTCGGCGACCGCGATCACGCCGAGGAGCGCGCCGTGCGCCGCGACCAGCATCGCGGTCTTGCCCTCGGCCTCAAGGCGCGCCATCGTTTCCTCGGCCGGCGCCGGATCCACGCCTTCGTGCCTCAGGTGGCGACGGTTGCCGAGGAGCACGCGCACGCCCTCGACCTCGCCCTTGATGCCATGCCCCGCTACCGCCTCGAAGCGTTCGACCCGGGCGGGCTCGATGCCGCGGTGCCTGGCCGCCCGCACGATCGCCTCGCCCAGCGGGTGCTCCGAGCCCGCCTCGACGCTCGCGGCGATGCGCAAAAGCTCGTCCTCCCCATGCCCGGCGAGCGGCACCAGGTCGGTGACGCTCGGCTCGCCTCTGGTGAGCGTGCCGGTCTTATCGAACACCACGGTAGTAAGGCCCTCCGCGCGCTCGAGCACCTCGGCGCCGCGGATGAGGATTCCGGCCTCCGCCCCCTTGCCGACGCCGACCATGAGCGCGGCGGGCGTGGCCACGCCCAGCGCGCACGGGCAGGCGATGATCAGCACCGCGACGAACGCAAGCAGCGCCTGCGGAAAATCGCCCGCGATCCACCAGCCGAACAAGGCGGCCAGGGCGACCGCCACCACCGCCGGCACGAAGTACGCGGTCACCCGATCGGCGATGCGCTGGATCTGCGCGCTCGAGCTCTGCGCGTCCTCCACCAGGCGGATGATCTGCGCGAGCGCAGTATCGGCCCCGACGCGGGTCGCGCGCACGCGCAGCAGGCCGCTGCGGTTCATCGTGCCGCCAATCACCGGAGCGCCGGGGCCCTTGTCCACCGGCATGGATTCGCCGGTAAGCATGGATTCGTCCACCGACGAGGTCCCCTCGATCACCTCGCCGTCGGTGGGGATACGCTGGCCGGGCCGCACCACGCAAACTTCGCCCGCCAGGACGCTCTCGACCGGCACTTCCATCTCCGCGCCGCCGCGGATCACGGTCGCGGTCGCCGGCCTGAGCTCGAGCAGGCGCCGCACCGCCGCCGAGGAGCGCGTCTTGATGATCTCTTCCATGTACTTGCCAAGGAGCACGAAGGCGATGATCACCGCCGAGACCTCGAAGTACACGTCGCGCTCCTCGACCTTCACCGGCAGGACTTGCGGAAAGAAGAGCACCGCGACGCTGTAGAAGTAGGCGACCGACGTACCGAGCGCGATCAGGAAGTCCATGTTGATGTTGCGCGTGCGGATCGCGTTCCAGGCGCCGACGTAGAAGCTCCAACCGCCGATGAACTGCACCGGCGTCGCCAGCAGAAAGAGCCACATTCCCCAGGTGAACCAGGGCAGCGCCGGGATCGGCGCCCAGGTGAGCAGGGTCGCGCCGGCGGCGAGCGCAAGGAATGCGCCCGCCCTCAGGACCGCCAGCGCGAGCACGCCGGTGAGCGCGATCGCGACCCGCGTGCGCATGGACTTCAGCTCCTGCTCGGGGGACTCGAATGTGCGCTGGCAGCCAGTCGAGCAGAAGTACCAGGTGCGCCCGCCGCGCTCGCTGCGAAGCGCGCTCGCCTTGTCCACCATCATTCCGCAGATCGGGTCCTTGGCGAGCGCCGCACCCGGCTTGGGTGGCGTCTGCTCGAGAGGCGCGCCCCCGGCCGCGCCCGCCGGCGCAAGGCGCGCCCCGCCCTTGGCCCGATCGCGATAACGCGCCGGATCGGCCTCGAACTTCGCCAGACAGTGCGCCGAGCAGAACCACCACGTCGTGCCGGCGTGCTCGAGGCTTGCCGCTGCGCGGGCGGGATCCACGCGCATGCCGCAGACCGGATCGGTCGCCATCGCCGTCATCGGTCGGCGCGCAAGGCCTGAGCGCCCGAGCCGGGGTCGCAGGCGCCGGCGCCGATTCCGGCCCTCCCCGGAGCGCTGGCGCGTACCGCAGGAATCATCGTCACATCGCCTCTGTCAGGAACACGTGCGTCATGTGCGCCGGGCGCAACTGCCCGGCGCAAGCGTCACCGCCGGGGAGGGCTCAGCGCTGGATGCGCGCCGAGCGGGCGTAGTACGAAGGCTCGGGCAGGAAGGCGCCCGGCGGCGCGATCCGCTGTAACGCCTGGAAGACCGGCCCGGCGGCAGCGAGCGCGGCGATCGGTGCGATCGGCGCGGCGCTCCATGGCTCGCACAGCTGCCAGACAAGCACGAAGCCCAGCACGAGCAGCACGATCGCAAGCCACGCCGCGGCCGGCCCGCGCCGCGCCGCCTCGACCGCATCCAGCGTTCGCGCGTACCTGCTCATCACCCGTCATTCAAGCCGCACCTGCGGCCGCCGTCTTGACCCAGGTCAAAGGCTCTCCGCTTCCCCGGGACGCGCCCGGCTCATCGGCCGGCCTGCCGCAGCATCTCGGCGCGCACCCGCCTCACGTCGTCCGACCAGCGGCTCTCGATGTACGCGAGCACGGCGCGGATCTCTCCATCCGTCAGCTTGTCCTTGAACGCCGGCATGTCGCTCGCGTAGTCGCGCGGGGCGTACGGCGGCACCATCCCGAACTTGGTGATGTTGAACAGCACCTCGTCGGAGTGGTGCCACGTGTGGCCGCTCGCGTCATGCGGCGGAGCCGGCAGCCGGCCGTCGGGCCGCCGCTCGCGCCAGTTCGGCTGGCCTTCGAGGTTCGCACCGTGGCAGGCGGCGCAGTGCCGCGCATAGATTTCCGCGCCCGCGGCGAGCGACGCCGGTGGCGCGGATCCGCTCTCGGCCGCCCGCTCGCCGCATCCGCCGAGAACGGCGAGCGCAACGAGCGATGCAATCGCGTTCAGCCTCATGCCTTCACCGTCACCCTTGCCGCCGCAGCGTGCTCCGCCCCGGGGGCCGAGCTGCCGAGTACCCACGCGCGTCCAGCGCCGGGGCGGCGCATCACCGGCCCGCCTTCGAATACGACTCCGGCAGCGCCACCACCGGCCGGCCGGCCGCAGCCTCGTAGGCGATCTTCCAGCGCCCGTCCTCGCGCACCCAGTACTGGCGCTTGCGCGTGCGCTGCACGAGATCGCTCGAGCGGTAGTCCTGCTCGAATGTCGCCTCGATGAGATCGCCCTCGCCCGGCACGCGCAGCACCGTAAGCGCCCCGAGCGAGACCTTGATCCACGATTTTGCGGCGTTGACGCGGCGCTTGTGGGCGCTCCAGGCCGCGAGGTCCATGCCGCCGCTCCGAAAGCTCCGGGCGTAATGCGCCAGATAGCGCCCGCTGTCGCGGCTCTCCCAGTCCGCGCGCCAGGCGTCGAGCGCGCGCAGAAACTCCTCGCGCTCGGCGCGCAGCGCGTGCGCCGGCATCCACTGGGCGGCATCGGCGATCACCACCGGCGTCGCGCCCGGCTGCACGCGCTCGGCGAGCGCCTCGAGCTCCGGATTGGCGAGCGCGATGCAGCCGTCGCTCGCCTGCGGCGCGCGCGCGTAGGTGTCCGAGGGCACGCCGTGGATCCAGATCCCGTAGCCGGTGCGGCCGCGCAGCCGGTCCCACTCGCTCGGGTAGCTGAGCGGCAGCGCGCCCCAGCCGTACAGGTCGGGCAGTCTCGATCCCGGAATCCGCGACGTGATGCGGTATGCGCCGATCGGCGTCTTCTGATCGCCCTCGCGTTCCTTGGCGACGCCGCGCCGGCCGAGCGTCGCGTAGTAGTCGAGCACCAGCCGCAGCCCCGACGGCGCGTTCTCGTACAGGTAGAGCCGCGAGCGCCTTGCGTCCACGACGATCGCGTGCCTGTACGCCGGATCGAGGTGGACAAAATAGCGCGGCATCAGATCCCCGTTCGGCCGCTCGCCGCGCGCACGCTGACGCGCGCGCGCCTCGGCGCGCAACTCCTCCAGGCGCTCGCGCGCCGCATGCCCGGTGCTGCCGACCTCGGCGATTGGTCGCACGCGTGCGAGCAGCAGGTCGCCGCGCACCAGATGCGCGAGGCGAAAGTTCGGATGGCGCTCGAGCAGTGCCTCCAGCTCGGCGAGCGCCGCACTCGCCTCGGCGCGCGCGAGCCGTTCCAGCACGGCGAGCAGCCGCGCCTCGGCCTCGGCGCCGTTCGATCGGTTGGTGGCTGCGAGCGCCGCCACCTCCGGTGCGGCGCCTCCGGCAGCGGCGAGCGCGAGCAGCGCGGTGCATCGCGCCATGCGGCGAGATGACACTGCGCCCACGCGACCTACTGCGCAGGTTCCAGGCTCGTCACGGTTAACGCGCCGCCGAGCCTTTCAGCCTGGAACTTCACCCGGTCGCCCGGCTTCACCTTGTCGAGCAGCGCCGGGTCCTTGACCTGAAACACCATCGTCATCGCCGGCATGTCGAGGTTGGCGATCGGGCCGTGCTTGATCGTGAGCTTTTTCGCCTCCCGGTCCACCTTGCGGATCTCGCCCTCGGCGAGCGTGGCGGCCTGAGCCATGGCGCCGCCGCCGTGCGCCGAGTGGCTCGCGGGGCCGCCTTGCTGGGCAAGCGCCGGCGCGGCGAGCGCGGCGGCGACGGCGATCATTGCGACTGTCTTCATCTGCGATCTCCTCATTTGCCACTGCGATTGGGAAGAACCCGGATCAGGCCGACCATGCCGGACTCGAAGTGACCGGGAATCAAGCACCCGTAGTAGAAGGCGCCAGGCTGGGTGAACTCCCAGACGATGGTTTCGGTTTTTCCCGGCCGCACGTGCACCATGTAAGGCTCGGCGTGCTCCATCTCCGGGTGCCTGCGCATGAGTTCGGCGTGCTCCTTAAGACTGTCCATCGTGCCGAGCACCAGCTCGTGCACGATCCGCCCCCTGTTGTGTACCGTGATTTTCACCGTCTCGCCGGCGCGCAGCCGCAGCCCGTTCGGCAGGTATTCCATCTCGTCGGTCATATCTATGCGGATGGTGCGCGACACTTTCTTCGGGTCTCCGGCGCGCCCGAAGGGCTTGTCGTCGGCGGCGGCAGCCGCGGCGGCGGCAGCGAGCGTGTTCTCGTGGCTGTCGCCGTGAGCGAGCGCACCGGTCGCGAACATCCATCCCGCGACGGCGACAGCCCAGAACCTCAAGTAGTGCATGGCACTTTTCCTCAAGTGGTGCATGGCGCTTTTCTCCTTCGATGGCGATCAATGTCCGGCGTGGCCGGACGGTTTACGAACCCTGAGAATGCGTTGCCCGGCGGGCGCCGGCGGCCGGCGCTCGGCGGCGGGCGGGGCGCCGGTCCACTCGTACGCGACGGTGCCGGGCGGGTGTTTGTACCAGCCGGGATCCCGGTAGTCGTCGCGCGCGAGCCCCTCGCGCACCTTGACCACTGTGAACATGCCGCCCATCTCCAGCGCGCCGAAGGGCCCGGTGCCGGTCATCATCGGCAGCGTGTTCTCCGGCAACGGCATCTCCATCTCGCCCATGTCGGACATGCCGCGTTCGCCCATCACCATGTAATCGGGCACCAGGCGCAGGATTTTCTCCGCCACGCCGCGCTGGTTCACGCCGAGCATGGTGGGCACGTCGTGGCCCATCGGGTTCATGGTGTGGTGCGATTTGTGGCAGTGAAATGCCCAGTCGCCCGGCTCGTTGGCGACGAACTCGATCGTGCGCATCTGGCCGACCGCGACGTCCACCGTCACCTCCGGCCAGCGCGCGCTCTTTGGCACCCAGCCGCCGTCGGTGCCGGTCACCTCGAACTCGTAGCCGTGCAGGTGGATCGGGTGGTTCGTCATCGTCAGGTTGCCGATGCGGATGCGCACCCGGTCGCCCTTGCGCACGACCAGGGGATCGATGCCCGGGAACACGCGCGAGTTCCACGCCCAGAGGTTGAAATCGAGCATGGTGTTCACCTTCGGCGTGAAGCTCCCGGGCTCGATGTCGAAGGCGTTAATCAGGAACACGAAGTCCCGGTCGGCGCGCATGAACTGCGGGTTTTTCGGATGCACCACGATGAAGCCGTGCATTCCCATCGCCATCTGCACCATCTCGTCGGCGTGCGGGTGGTACATGAAGGTGCCCGACTTCTTCATCTCGAACTCGTAGACGAAGGTCTTGCCGGCGGGGATCTGCGGCTGCGTGAGCCCGCCGACGCCGTCCATGCCGTTCGGCAGGAGCACCCCGTGCCAGTGGATGGTGGTGTGCTCCGGAAGGCGATTGGTGACGAAGATCCTCACCCGGTCGCCCTCGACGCACTCGATCGTCGGACCGGGCGACTGGCCGTTGTAGCCCCACAGGTGCGCGCTCATGCCCGGCGCAAGCTGCCTGCGCACCGGCTCGGCGACAAGGTGGAACTCCTTCCAGCCATCCTTCATGCGCCACGGCAGCGTCCAGCCGTTCAACGTCACGACCGGCTGGTACGGCCGCCCGTTCGGCGGCACGAGCGGCGGCTGAGTCTCGGGCTTGTCCATGCTCGGCGCCTCCGGAAGCGAGGCGGCGGCCGCGCGCGACACCAGCGCCGCGCCGAACAGGCCGGCGGCGGCGCTGCCGCCGAGGTTGCGCAAGAACGTTCTGCGAGAATTCATCCTGGTCTCCCCTTCAATGGCCGCGGCCGGCACCGGCCGGCATGCGCGCCGGAGCGGCAGGCGGCTCGGCGCTGGCGTGCATCGTCCTGCCCGACAGGTTCGCCTGCAGCTCGGTATCCGCCATCCAGAAATCGCGCTTGGCTTCCAGGGACGCGGTAACGGTTGCCACCTGCTCGCGCGCGTCGGCGAGCAGCTCGAACGCACTGGCGAGCATGCCGTTGTAGCGCAGCAGCACCTCTTCGGAAATGCGCTTTCTGAGCGGCACCAGTTCGTCGCGGTAGTGGCGCGCGAGGTCGTAGGCGCTACGGTAGGCGGCGTAGGATTCACGCACTTCGGAGCGCGCCCGGACCGCCGTATCCACCAGCCGCTCGACCGCCTGGCGGTAGGTCGCTTCGGCGCGCGCCACCCGCGCTCGTCCCCAATCGAAGATCGGAATTTCCAGCCCCAGCACGTAGCCGTAGGCGAACGGGTCGGGGCCTTCCTTGGTGCGCGCACGGCTGAACTCGACCGCGCTCACGAGGCGCGTCGCCTTGGAAAGGCCGAGCGCCTCGGCGAGCCAGTCCAATTCCCGGCGCGCGGCGCGCACGTCGAGCCTGTGCTCGATCGCGCGCCGCTCCAGGTCGTCGTAGACGCGCGGCGCGGGCGGCAAATCGGGCAGCCGCTCGGGCAGCCGGAACGCGAGGTCCTCGCCCCACAGACCGAGGCTCCGGGCTAGCCGTTCGCGCGCCGCGACCGCCGCGTGCTTTGCGCGCGCATGCTGCGCGGCCGCCTCGGCGTAAAACGCCTGCTCGCGCATGTGGTTGAGCTTGGGCCAGTTGCCCACCTCGGCCATGCGGCGCGCAAGCTCGCTCGCTGCCTCGGCCGAGGTCTTCACCTGTTCGGCGTAGCGCAGCGCTTCCTCGGCGGCGACCGCGGCGATCCACGCCTTGCGCGCCTCTAGCGCGGTGCGCAGCACCTCGGCGGTCACGTCCGCCTGTACGCGCTCGAAACGGCGTGCCTCCATCTTCCGGCGCAAGGGCATCAGCAGTACGCCGAGGATCTCGAAGCTGAAGCTCTCCTCGACCTTCGCCACTTCGCTACCGTACTTCGTGCGCAGGGCGTGCAGGCGCAGGTTCGGGCCGCTCGCCGCTTGCACCAGATCGGCCTCGGCGATGCCGAGTTCGGCGTACGCCGCCTGAAGCGCGGGGCTGTTGAGCAGCGCGACTTGCACCGCATCGTCGTCCGAAAGCGGCCGCGCCAGCAGCTCGCGCACCCTCGCGCGTATGCTCTGCGCGTCGGCGTCGGTCCTCTTCCAGCGCAACTCCTTTCCGAGCCGCTCGCGCGCGGCCTCCTGCACCGCGCCGAAGCCGCCGTCCTGCGAGAAGCTCGCGCAACCGCCGAGGGCGAGCGCCGCAGCCGCGAGCGCGAAACGAGCGCGGCCTGTCATCGGCGCGCTCCGTCGCCTGGCTGCGCGGCGGGTTTGCCGCTTGCCGGCGCCTGGCCGCGATGGCCGCCGAGGCGCCTCACCTCCTCGTTCGCCTCGCGCCAGCGCGCGAGCGTCGGCTCGGCGTAGGGTCGGTAGTCTTTCAACGCAGGCTCGTAGGCGGTCGCCTTCGCGGCGGCCGCCGGATCGGCGGGATCGGGCCGCGCGGCCTGCTGCGCGGCGGCGCCGGCCGCGAAAGCCGCGGCGAGCGCAAAAACGGTCTTCTTCGGCATGACTCTCCAAGTGCGATCGAGGGCACGCTCGCGCGTGCGGGTCGGCGCATCGAGCGCCGCCTTCGGTCTGCGCTTAGAGAGGGAGCGGCGGCCGCTCGGGATGCTCGGGGAAGAAGCCGGGAATCGGCCGAATGCCGAAGGGGATCGGATACCGGGGCACCGCCACCGCGATCCGGGGCGCGTCGGCAGCCAGCCCGTACGCGGCGCCGCTGCAGTGCTTGGCGCAAAAGCCGCAGTGGTGGCCGAGCGGGCTGCCCGCGGAGCGCTCTTCGGGTTGCGCGGTCCCACGCTCGCTCGCCCCATGCGCGTCGCCGTGCATCTGCGCCGGCGCGTCGTGGCTGCCCGCGAGGCAGAACACTGCAGTCACCGAAGCCGTCGCGCGTAGCGGCAGCGCCGTGACGAGCAGCATGACGAGGAAGGCGCGCAGGGCGTTCATCGGGGCGGCGAATCCTAACACACGCATTGCACCTAGACCACGTCCGCCGCCTCGGGTTCCCGGCGTCTCGCCGCCTTCATCGCCGCATGCCCGCACTGCTCGCCAGGTCTTCCAGGATCGGACACTCCGGCCGGTGATCGCCATGGCAATGCGCGACCAGGTGCTCCAGCGTCGCCGCCATCGCCTGCAGCTCCGCGATGCGCCGCCGCAGCGTCTCCAGGTGCGCGGCGGCGATTCTCTTCACCGCGGCGCTCGAGCGCGCCTTGTTCTGCCACAGCGACAGCAGCTCGCGGATGTCTTGCATGGAAAAGCCGAGCGCGCGGGCGCGCCGGATGAAGCGCAGCGTGTGGACGTCGCTTTCGGTATAGAGGCGGTAATTGGCGTACGTCCGCGCGATGTCCTTGAGCAGCCCGATCGCTTCGTAATGCCGGATCATCTTCACCGACACGCCGCTTGCCCTGGCCGCGCGGCCGATGTCGAGGAGCCCCTTTTCGATCGCCTCGGCGTGCGCGAGGAATGCGTCGGTCTTTCCCATCGGCGCCCCTTCAGGGTCCCGGCTTCCAGCGTGCGAGCAGCAGCGCGTTGCTCACCACGCTCACGCTGCTTGCTGCCATCGCGGCACCCGCGACCACCGGGCTCAGCATTCCGAGCGCCGCAAGCGGGATGCCCACCACGTTGTAGACGAAGGCCCAGAACAGGTTCTGCCGGATCTTGGCGTAGGTGCGCCGCGACACGTCAATCGCGGCGGCGACCAGTCGCGGGTCGCCGCGCATGAGTGTCACTCCCGCGGCGTGCATCGCGGCGTCGGTTCCCGAGCCGAGCGCGATGCCCAGATCGGCCGCGGCGAGCGCCGGCGCGTCGTTGATGCCGTCGCCCACCATCGCCACCGCCCCGCGCGCGTTGCGCAGCGCCTCGACGACGCGCGCCTTGTCCTCGGGCAGTACCTCGGCGTGGAATTCGCGGATCCCTAGGCGTGCGGCGACCGCGCCAGCGACCGTCCGTCCGTCGCCGGTAATCATCACCACCTCGATTCCGTGCCGCGCAAGCGCCGACACCGCCTCGCCCGACTCCGGCTTCAGCTCGTCGCCAATACCGAGAAGGGCGAGCGCGCGCGGGGTCTCGCCCAGCTCGGCAAGCCATGCCACCGTCTGCCCTTCGCGCTGCCACTGCGCCGCGCGCTCTTCGAGCGGCGCAAGATCTACGCCCAGCTCGCGCATCCAGCGGGTCGAGCCGACTGCGAGTCTGCGCCCTGCCGCTTGCGCCTCGATGCCGCGCCCGGGCGCCGCCTTGTGGTCTTGCGCCGCCGGCAGGGCGAGAGATTCCTTCTCCGCCGCGGCCACGACCGCGCGGGCAAGCGGATGCTCGCTGCCTTTCTGCACCGCGGCCGCGATCGCCAGCGCCTCACGGCGGGCGGCTTCGCCGTCGCAGAGCGCCGGCGCGCCGCCCGGCGCCACCTCGATGCCGAGCAACGCGGGCTTTCCACGGGTAAGCGTGCCCGTCTTGTCGAATGCGACCACGCGCACGCGATGCGCGGTCTCCAGCGCCTCGGCGTCCTTGATCAGAACCCCGTGCCTTGCGGCGACTCCGGTACCGGCCATCACCGCCGCCGGGGTGGCGAGCCCGAGCGCGCACGGGCAGGCGATGACGAGCACCGCAACCGCGTTGAGAAGCGCCTGCTCCCACGCCCCGGTCGCGAGTCCCCAGCCGAGCCATGCGGCGGCGGCGATCGCGAGCACCACCGGAACGAACACCGCGCTCACCCGGTCCACCAGCCGCTGAATCGGCGCCTTGCGCGCCTGCGCGGTCTCGACCAGCTCGATGATGCGCGCGAGCACCGACTGCGCGCCGACGGCGGTCGCGCGCACCACGATCAGCCCCTCGCCGTTCACCGCGCCGCCGGTCACGCGCTCGCCGGGACCTCTTGCGACCGGCAGCGATTCGCCGGTGAGCAGCGATTCGTCCACGTGCGTCGCGCCCTCGACGATCACGCCGTCGGCGGCGATGCGCTCGCCGGGACGCACGACGACGAGGTCGCCGGCGGCAAGCGCCTCGACCGGCAGCTCGACCTCGGTTGCGCCGCGCCGCACCCGCGCGCGTTCGGGGCGCAACGCCGCGAGCGCGCGGATCGCCGCGGTGGTCTGGCGCTTGGCGCGCGCTTCCAGCCACTTGCCCAGCAGCACCAGTGTGATGACGGCGGCACCGGCCTCGAAGTAAAGGTGCGGCAGCGGCTCGCCCCAGTGACGGACCAGCAGGTACACGGAAAGGCCCCAGGCGGCGCTGGTGCCCAGCGCGACCAGCAGGTCCATGTTGCCGCTGCCCGCGGCAAGCGCCTTCCAGCCGGCGCGGTAAAAGCGCGCCCCGAGCCAGAACTGTACCGGTGTGGCGAGCGCGAACTGCACCCACCCCGGCAGCGCCCAGCCCGGGGCGAAAGGCTGAACCAGCATCGGCGCAAAAAGCGGCAGCGTCAACGCGGCCGAGAGCGCGACCGGCCACCAGGAAGTGTCGCGTCCGGGCGCCGCCGCGCGCGGCTCGGGCGCAAGGCGTGCCTCGTAGCCCGCCTTGCGGACCGCCTCGACGAGCGCCTGCGGATCGGCGCCGGCGGCGAGCGCGACGCTTGCCGTTTCAGTGGCGAGGTTCACCTCGGCGCCCGCCACCCCCGGCACCGACTTCAGCGCCTTTTCGACCCGCGCGACGCAGGAAGCGCAGGTCATGCCCTCGATCGGCAGGCGGATGCGGAGGCTCGTGTCCATGGCGGCGGTTCCCGGCGCGGTGACGTGACGTCACCAGTAAAGTCTGACATGATGGGAAAGTCAAGCGCTTGACTTTACTATGATGGGAGGCTTCATTCTGAGCGCCGAAAAGGAGCAGCCGATGATCGAGTTCAAGGTTCCGGACATGACCTGCGGCCACTGTGCGAGCACCATCACCCGGGCGGTGAAGGCGCTCGATCCCGCCGCGCAGGTGGAAATCGCGCTCGAAGAGCACCGCGTGCGGGTGCAGAGCAAGGCGGAAAAAGAGGCGGTACTGCGCGCGATCGCCGAGGCCGGGTACAGCCCGCAGGCCCTCTGAGCGCGATGCGGCCGAATCAGGCCGGCATGCGCCGGCCAAAGTCGCGCAGCACCTCGCGGGCGCAGTTGTGCCCGGGTGCGCCCGTCACCCCGCCGCCCGGGTGCGCGCCGGAGCCGCACAGATACAGGCCGGGCACCGGCGTGCGGTAGTCGGCGTAGCCGAGCAGCGGGCGCGCCGACCAGAGCTGGTCGGGCCCGAGCGCGCCGTGGAAGATGTCACCGCCGGTGAGCCCGAACTCGCGCTCGAGGTCCGCGGGCGAGAGCGCCGAGTGCGCGATCACGCTCGCGCGAAAGCCGGGCGCAAAAGACTCCACGACGTCGAAAATGCGCTCGATCGCCTCGCCCTTGCGCGCGGCCCAGTCCGCCTCCGGCGCGAAGTGCTGGCAAAAGAGACTGGCGACGTGCGCGCCCCTCGGTGCAAGCGTCTCGTCCACCGTGCTCGGGATGAGCATCTCGACGATCGGGCGGCGGGCAATCCCCTCGGCGCGCGCGTCCAGATACGCGCGCTCCATGTAGGCGAGCGAGGGCGCGAAGATGATGCCCGAAGCGAGATGCGGCCCTGGCTCGGGAAGGCACTCGAAGCGCGGCAGGCTGGACAGCGCCACATTCATGCGAAAGCTCGCCGAACCGCAGCGGTAGCGCTCGATTCGCGCGACGAATTCCGCGGGCAGCGCCGAGCGCTCGACCAGCTTCAGAAACAGGCGCTTCGGATCCACGTTGGCGACGATCGCGCGCGCGGAGAATTCGCGGCCATCTTCCAGCCGCACGCGCCGGCGCGAGATTTCCGCCACCGGCGCGCCGCACTCGATCTCGACGCCGAGGCGCCGCGCTTCGGCCGCGAGCGCCTCGCTCACCGCGCCCATGCCCCCCAGCGCATGGCCCCAGGCGCCGCGCTTGCCATTCACCTCGCCGAACGCGTGGTGCAGCAGCACGTATCCCGTGCCAGGCTGGTAGGGGCTCGCGAAGTTTCCGACCACGGCGTCGAAGCCGAACGCCGCCTTGATCGGATCGGACTCGAACCAGCGCTCCAGAAAGTCGGCGGCGCTTCCCAGAAAGAGCGCGAGCACATCGCGCCGCGCTTCCATGTCGAGGCGACGCAGCCGGTTCGCCGCGCGCAGCGCGCGCCCGAGATCGGCGAATCCGCCGCCGACGTTGGGCGGGGTCTCCAGCACGAGCGCGCGAAGCACGTCCGCGACCCGCCCGAGCGCCTCGGAGTAGGTCGGCAGTCGCTCGGCGTCGCGCGCGGAAAAGCGCGCCACCTCGCGCTGCGTCGCCGCGAGGTCCCCGCCCACCTTCAGGTAGCCGCCGGCGAGCGGCAGGAAGTTGGCGAGCGGCCGCTCCACAATCCGCAGCCCGTGCTCGGCAAGGCGCAGGTCGCCGATCACCTTCGGCGCGAGCAGGCTCACGGTGTAGGCGGCGACCGAGTTGCGAAAGCCGGGGTGGAACTCCTCGGTGACCGCGCAGCCGCCCGGCCGCGCGCGCCGCTCGAACACCCTCACCTTCAGCCCCGCTTTTGCGAGGTAGCAGGCGCACACCAGCCCGTTGTGCCCGGCGCCGACGACGATCGCGTCGAGGTTCACTCCACGGTGACCGATTTCGCGAGGTTGCGCGGCTTGTCCACGTCGGTGCCGCGCGCAAGCGCCGTGTGATAGGCAAGCAGCTGCAGCGGCACGACGTGCAGCACCGGCGAAAGCCACCCGTAGTGCTCGGGCAGCCGGATCACGTGCACGCCGTCCTCGGCGCCAATGCGGGTATCGGCGTCGGCGAGCACGTAAAGCTCGCCGCCGCGCGCGCGCACCTCCTGCATGTTGGACTTGAGCTTGTCCAGCAGTGCGTCGTTCGGCGCCACTGTCACCACCGGCATCTCCGAGGTGACCAGCGCGAGCGGGCCGTGCTTGAGCTCGCCGGCGGGATAGGCCTCGGCGTGGATGTAGGAGATCTCCTTCAGCTTGAGCGCGCCTTCGAGCGCGATCGGATAGTGCAGGCCGCGGCCGAGAAAGAGCGCGTGCTCCTTCGCCGCGAAACGCTCGGACCACGCGATCACCTGCGGCTCAAGCGCGAGCGCCGCGCCGAGCGCTTTCGGCAGATGCCGCAGGCACCGCAGGTGCTCGTGCTCGGCCGCAGCCGGCAGCCGGCGCCGCAGCTTCGCCAGCGTCAGCGCGAGCAGGTACAGCGCGACGAGCTGCGTGGTGAACGCCTTGGTGGAGGCGACGCCGATTTCCACGCCGGCGTGGGTCAGGAACTTCAGGCGCGCCTCGCGCACCAGGGCGCTGGTGGCGACGTTGCAGATCGCGAGTGTCTTCTTCTGTCCGAGCGAACGCGCGTGCCGGAGCGCGGCGAGCGTGTCGGCGGTTTCGCCCGACTGCGACACCGCCACGACTAGCGCATTCGGGTCGGGCACGGTCTCGCGGTAGCGGTATTCGCTCGCGATCTCGACTTGTGTCGGCAGCCGGGCGATGGACTCCAGCCAGTACTTCGCCGTGAGGCCCGCGTGGTGGCTGGTGCCGCAGGCAAGGACCAGGGCCGACTCGACGCGTCCAAGCACGGTGCCTTTGGCATCGCCGAACAGCGCGGGCGAGATGCGCTCGATGCCCTCCAGCGTGTCGGCGACCGCGCGCGGCTGCTCGAAGATCTCCTTCTGCATGAAATGCCGGTACGGGCCCAGCTCGGCCGCGGCGCCGGCCACCTGTACGGTACGCACCGGACGCCTCGCCTCGCGGCCGGCGGCGTCGTGCACGCGAAAGCCGCCCGGCCTGATCTCGACCACATCGCCCTCCTCCAGGAACGCGATCTGGTCGGTGACGCCGGCGAGCGCGAGCGCGTCCGAGGCGACGAACGTTTCCTCCGCTCCGACGCCGACCACCAGCGGGCTCCCCATCCGCGCCCCCACCACACGATGCGGCTCGTTCTTCGCCACGACCGCGATGGCGTAGGCGCCCAGGAGTCGCTTCACGGCGCGCTCGACGGCGTCGAAAAGATCGCCCCGATAGCAGTCGTGGACCAGGTGCGCGATCGCCTCGGTGTCGGTCTGCGTCTCGAAGGCGTAGCCCTTCGCCTTCAGCTCGGCGCGCAGCTCCTCGTGGTTCTCGATGATGCCGTTGTGCACCAGCGCGATTTCGCCGCGCGAGGCGATCGGATGCGCATTGTGCGTGACGGGAGCGCCGTGCGTCGCCCAGCGCGTGTGCGCGATGCCGGTCTGCCCGGCAAGCTGCTCGCGTTGCAGGCGCGCTGCGAGATCGGCCACCCGTGCGACCGAGCGCACGCGCGCGATCACGCCGTCGGCGAGCGCCGCCACGCCGCAGGAGTCGTAACCGCGGTACTCCAGGCGCCTCAGACCTTCGACGAGAACTGGCACGATGTTGCGCCGCGCCGCTGCTCCCACGATGCCGCACATGGCTAGCTTTCCCGAGCCTTCGGCCGCCTCCCCGGCGGCGACCAGCCGGGCACCGTGACCTGCTGCGCCCGCGCCAGCGTCAGCCGGTCCGCCGGCGTGTCCTTCGTGATCGTCGAGCCGGCGCCGATGTACGAGCCGCGCGCGATTCGCACCGGCGCGACCAGCGTCGCGTCCGAGCCGATGAAGCTGTCGTCCTCGATCACGGTGCGGTGCTTGGCGGCGCCGTCATAATTGCAGGTGATGGTGCCGGCGCCGATATTGACGCGCCGGCCGACTTCGGCGTCGCCGATGTAGGCGAGGTGATTCGCCTTCGAGCCGGTGCCGACGCGGCTCGCCTTCACCTCGACGAAGTTGCCGACGTGCACCTCGGCGCCGAGCGCCGCGCCGGGGCGCAATCGCGCGTACGGGCCGATGCGGCAGTGCCTGCCGATCACCGCGCCCTCCAGGACGGAAAACGCCCGGATCTCGGTGCCGGCGCCGATGGTCACGTCGCGCAGCACGCAGTTCGGCCCTACCGTCACGCCGTCGCCGAGCCGCACCCTGCCTTCGAACACGCAATTGACGTCGATCGCGACATCGCGTCCGCAGGCGAGCTCGCCGCGCACGTCCACGCGCGCCGGATCGGCGAGCGCCACGCCCGCCTCGAGCAGCCGCCTCGCCTGCGCCTGCTGCCAGACGCGCTCCAGCGCGGCGAGTTCGGCGCGCGAATTGACACCGGCCACCTCCCACGGATCCTCGGCCTTCACCGCCACGATCGGCACGCCGGCCGCGGCCGCGACGCCGATCACGTCGGTGAGATAGTACTCGCGCTGCGCGTTGCGATTGCCGATCCTGCCCAGCCAGCCGGCAAGGCGCGAGGCGTTCGCGGCGAGAAAGCCGCAGTACCACTCGCGAATCGCGCGCTCCTCGGGCGTCGCGTCCTTTTCCTCCACGATGCGCGCGACGCGCCCGTCGGCGCCGCGCACGACGCGGCCGTAGCCCGCCGGGTCGGACAGATCGCTGGTGGCGATCGCGAGCCCGCGCCCAGCCGCGCGCACCAGCCGGCGCAGCATCCGCGGGCGCACCAGCGGCACGTCGCCGTTGAGCACCAGCACGGTCGCCCGCCGCGGCACCGCCGGCAGCGCCTGCGCCAGCGCGTGTCCGGTGCCGAGCTGGCGCTTTTGCTCCACCCACCGGACTTTTTCGCCGGCGAACGCGGCGCGCACCGCCTCGCCGCCGTGGCCGTAGACGACGTGCACCCGCCGCGGCCGCAACGCGCGCGCTGCCGCGAGCACATGCGCGAGCAGCGGCCGCCCGCCGATGCGGTGCAGCACCTTGGGCAGCGCGGAGTTCATTCGCTTGCCCTGCCCGGCGGCGAGAATGACGACGTGCAGCGACATCGGGGTCCGGGAGGATTCTAGCCGGGCGCGGCGCGCGTGCGGAAAGCGCCCGCGCCGCCCGGCTACCAGCGCGCCGGCGGCTTCTTCAGCAGCACGATCCGCTCGCGCGTCTGGAAGATGTAGCCGCCGACGGCGAGGTCTTTCATGATGCGGCTCACCATCTCGCGCGAGGCGCCGACGCGGCTGGCGATGTCCTGCTGCGTCAGGCGCTCCTCGATCACCAGCACGCCCTCGCGCTCCTCGGCCAGCTCGAGCAGCAGCCGCGCGACGCGCCCGTAGACGTCCATCAGCGCGAGCGTCTTCACCCGCTCGGTCAGCGCGCGCACGCGGTGGATCAGTTTCTCGATCACGCTCAGCGCGAACGCGGGATTGCTCAGCACGAACTCGCGGAAGTCGGCCTGCGGCAGCACGAGAAAACGCGCGGGCTCCAGCGTCATCACCGAGGCCGAGCGCGGGCCTTCGTCGAGCACCATCTCGCCGAAATATTCGCCCGGCCCTTGCGTCGAGAGCACGACCTCGCGTCCCTGCTCGTCGGCGACGAACACCTTCACCCGGCCCTCGAGGATGATGTAGAGCGAGTCGGTCGCGTCGCCTTCGTTGACGATGATCGTGTTCTTCGGGAACGCGCGCACGATGCCGCGCGCGCCGATGGCCTTCAGCTCGGCGTCGGTGAGACGGAAGATGCGCTGGCCGCTATGCTCCGGCACCGCGCCCGATTCTAGCGCGGCAGCTCGGATGAGCCGGTGAGGAACTCGTCCACCGCGCGGGCGCACTGGCGCCCTTCGCGGATCGCCCAGACGACGAGCGACTGCCCGCGCCGCATGTCGCCGGCGGCGAAGACCCTGGGCGCGCTGGTGGCGTAGGCGCCGCTGCCGTCGGTCGGCGCGCACGCGTTGCCGCGCGGGTCGCGCTCGACGCCGAACTCCGCGAGCAGCGTCTGCAGCGGCGAGACGAACCCCATCGCGAGCAGCACCAGATCCGCCGCCAGCGTGAACTCCGAGCCGGGGATCTCGACCGGCTTGCCGTCCTTCCATTCCAGGCGCACCGCCTTCAGGGCCTTGACGCGGCCGTTTTCGCCGACGAACGCCTTGGTCGCGACCGACCAGTCGCGCGTGACGCCTTCCTCGTGCGAGGACGAGGTGCGCAGCCGCGTTGGCCAGTACGGCCACACCGGGTTGTCCTCGACATCCGGCGGCATCGGCAGCAGCTCGAGCTGGGTGACCGAGGCGGCGCCGTGGCGGTTGGCGGTGCCGACGCAGTCCGATCCGGTGTCGCCGCCGCCGATGATCACGACGTGCTTGCCGCTCGCCCAGAGGTCGGGCACGCCGACGTCGCCGGCGACGCGCTTGTTCTGCAGCGGCAGGAACTCCATCGCGAAGTGCACGCCCTCCAGCTCGCGTCCCGGGATCGGCAGGTCGCGGGGCACCTCCGAGCCGCCGGCGAGCACCACCGCGTCGAACTCGGCAAGCAGCTTCTCCGCCGGCAGCATCTGCGTCGCGTCGTTGAGGATGCCCCTGCCGGGGCGCGCCCGGCCGATGTAGACGCCGGTGCGAAAGCGCACGCCTTCGGCCGCCATCTGCTCCAGCCGCCGGTCGATGATGTGTTTTTCCAGCTTGAAGTCGGGAATGCCGTAGCGCAGCAGCCCGCCGATGCGGTCGTTCTTCTCGAACACGGTCACCTCGTGCCCGGCGCGCGCGAGCTGCTGCGCGCAGGCGAGCCCCGCCGGCCCGGAGCCGACGATCGCCACCCGCTTGCCGGTCCGGTGCGCCGGCGGCTGCGGGCGCACCCAACCCTCTTCCCACGCCTTGTCAATGATCGCGTGCTCGATGGACTTGATGCCGACCGGATCGTCGTTGATCCGCAGCACGCACGCCTCCTCGCACGGCGCCGGGCACACGCGCCCGGTGAACTCCGGGAAGTTGTTGGTCGAATGCAGCGTCTCGATCGCGCTTTTCCAGTCGCCGCGGAAGACGAGATCGTTCCAGTCCGGAATGATGTTGTTCACCGGACAGCCATTCATGCAGAACGGGATGCCGCAGTCCATGCAGCGCGCGCCCTGGATCTTCGCCTGCTCGTCGGTCAGCCGCGCGATGAACTCGCGGTAGTGGCGCTTGCGCGTCTCGCGCGGCTCGTACGCCTCGTGCACGCGCTCGAATTCGAGGAAACCGGTGATCTTGCCCATGCCTGCCTCCGGCGCGCAGCGATCAGGCCGCGAGCCGGCTGTTGCGCGCGGCAAGCTCGCCGAGCGCGCGCCGGTACTCGTGCGGGAAGACCTTGACGAACTTCGGCCGGAAATCCGCCCAGCGCTCGAGAATCTCTCTTGCCCGGGTGCTGCCGGTATAGCGGACGTGGCGCTCGATGAGCTCGCGCACGATCGCCTCGTCGGCCCGCGCCTTGTGCCAGTACTCGCGGCCGAGCTTCGCCTCCTGCTCGCGCTCCGACAGCAGCGGCTCCAAGGCCACCATCGCGGTGTTGCAGCGCCGGGCGAAGTCGCCGTCGGCGTCGAGCACGTAGGCGATGCCGCCCGACATGCCGGCGGCGAAGTTACGCCCGGTGGGTCCGAGCACGACCACGGTGCCGCCGGTCATGTACTCGCAGCCGTGGTCGCCGACGCCTTCCACCACCGCCTGCGCACCGGAGTTGCGCACCGCGAACCTCTCCCCGGCGACGCCGCGGAAATAGGCCTCGCCCTCGATCGCGCCGTAGAGCACGACGTTGCCGGTGATGATGTTCTCCGTCGGCTCGCCGCGGAACTTGGGTGAGGGCTGCACCGAGATGCGCCCGCCCGAGAGGCCCTTGCCGCAGTAGTCGTTGGTGTCGCCGACCAGATCCAGCCACACGCCGCGCGCGAGAAACGCGCCGAAGCTCTGGCCGGCGGATCCGGCCAGGCGCACGTGGATCGTGCCGTCGGGCAGCCCCTCGTGCCCATAGCGCTTCGCCACGCGCCCCGAGAGCATGGTGCCCACGGTGCGGTGGGTGTTGCGGATCGGCATCTCGATCGTCACCTTCTCGCCGCGCTCGAGGGCCGGTGCCGCCAGCTCGATCAGCCGGTTGTCGAGCGCCTTCTCCAGTCCGTGGTTCTGCGCCTCGCAGTGGTAGCGCGCCACCTCCGCCGGCATCTGCGGCATGTAGAAGATGCGGGAAAAATCCAGTCCCTTCGCCTTCCAGTGCTCGATCCCCTTGCGGGTATCGAGCAGATCCGTGCGGCCGATCAGATCGTCGAAGCGCCGGATGCCGAGCTTCGCCATCAGCTCGCGCGCTTCCTCGGCGACGAAGAAAAAGTAGTTCACCACGTGCTCGGGCTGGCCGCGGAACCGGCGGCGCAGCACCGGGTCCTGCGTCGCCACGCCCACCGGACAGGTGTTCAGGTGGCATTTGCGCATCATGATGCAGCCTTCGACCACGAGCGGCGCGGTGGCGAAACCGAACTCGTCGGCGCCGAGCAGCGCCCCGATCACCACGTCGCGCCCGGTCTTGAGCTGCCCGTCCACCTGTACCGAGATGCGCCCGCGCAGCCGGTTGAGCACCAGCGTCTGCTGCGTCTCGGCGAGGCCCAGCTCCCAGGGCGTGCCGGCGTGCATGATCGAGGACCAGGGCGAGGCGCCGGTGCCGCCGTCGTGGCCGGCGATGGTGACGTGGTCGGCCTTCGCCTTGGCCACGCCCGCGGCGATCGTGCCCACGCCCACCTCGGAGACGAGCTTCACGCTCACCCACGCATCCGGGTTGGCGTTCTTCAGGTCGTGGATGAGCTGCGCCAGGTCCTCGATCGAGTAGATGTCGTGATGCGGCGGCGGCGAGATCAGTTCCACGCCCGGGGTCGAGTAGCGCAGCTCGGCGATGTACTCGGAAACCTTGCGCCCCGGCAGCTGGCCGCCTTCGCCCGGCTTGGCGCCCTGGGCGATCTTGATCTGCAGCATTTCGGCGTTGGCGAGGTACTCGGCGGTGACACCGAAGCGCCCGGAGGCGACCTGCTTGATCTTGGAATTGAGCGAGTCGCCCTCCCGGAGCGGGATATCCACCTCCACCCGGTCGCGCCCGAGTCGCGTCATCAGCGATTCGCCGGCGCGGATCGGTGCGTAGCGGCGGCGGTCCTCGCCGCCTTCGCCGGTGTTCGAGCGCCCGCCGATGCGGTTCATCGCCACCGCCAGCACGGTGTGCGCCTCGGTCGAGATGGACCCGAGCGACATCGCACCAGTGGAAAAGCGCTTGACGATCTCGGCGGCGGGCTCGACCTCCTCGATCGGAATCGGCTGGCAGCGGTCGAAGCGGAATTCGAACAGGCCGCGCAGCGTCAGGTGGCGAGCTGACTGATCGTTGATGAGCTGCGCATACTCCTTGTAGGTGGCGAAGGAATTCTGCCGCGTCGCATGCTGCAGCTTGGCGATCGCGTCCGGCGTCCAGGTGTGGTCCTCGCCACGCACGCGCCAGGCATATTCGCCGCCGGTGTCGAGCGCGGTGGCAAGCACCGGGTCGCGCTCGCTGAACGCGGCGCGGTGCGCGCGGATCGCCTCTTCGGCGACCTGAAAGACGTCGATACCCTCCACGCTGGAGGCGGTGCCCGTGAAGTACTTGTCTACCAGCGAGCGCGCGAGGCCCACCGCCTCGAAGATCTGCGCCCCGGTATAGGACATGTACGTGGAGATGCCCATCTTCGACATCACCTTCTTCAGGCCCTTGCCGACGGCTTTCACGAAATTGCGGATCGCCTTGCTGCCGTCCACGCCGTCGCCGAGCTCGCCGCGCGCGCCGAGATCAAGCAGCGTCTCGAGGGCGAGATACGGGTGCACCGCTTCGGCGCCGTAGCCGCCCAGCAGCGCGAAATGGTGCACCTCGCGCGCCGAGCCGGTCTCGACGACCAGCCCGGTGGAGGTGCGCAGCCCCTTCGCCACCAGATGCTGATGCACGGCCGAGAGCGCAAGCAGCGCCGGAATTGCCACGCGCTCGCGGTCGGTGCGCCGGTCCGAGATGATGAGGATCGAGTAGCCCGAGCGCACCGCGTCCTCGGCCTGGGCGCACAGCGACGCCAGGCGCGCCTCGATCGCCTCCGCACCCCAGGCGACCGGATAGGTGATGTCCAGCTCGAACGAACGGAACTTGCCGCCGGTGTAGCGCTCGATGTGGCGGATCTTGTCCATCTCGAAGAAATCGAGCACCGGCTGCGACACCTCGAGCCGCAGCGGCGGGTTCATCTCGTCGATGCCGAGCAGGTTGGGCCTGGGGCCGATGAAAGACACCAGGCTCGTCACCAGCTCCTCGCGGATCGGGTCAATCGCCGGGTTGGTGACCTGAGCGAAGAGCTGCTTGAAGTAGTGATACAGAGTCTTGTTGCGCCGCGACAGCACGGCGAGCGCGGCATCGTTGCCCATCGAGCCGACCGGCTCCTCGCCCTTCTCGGCCATCGGCTGGAGCTGGAACTTGATGTCCTCCTGCGTCCAGGCGAACGCTTGCTGGCGATCGAGCAGGGGCACGGACGAGCGCGGCGGGCGCTGGCGATCGCTCTCGACCTCGTCGAGCTTGACCCGGATGCGCTCGATCCACTCGGCGTAGGGCCGGGCCGTGGCGAGCTGGTCCTTCAGCTCCTTGTCGTCCACGATGCGGCCACGCTCCAGATCCACCAGGAACATCTTTCCCGGCTGCAGCCGCCACTTCTTGACGATGCGCTCCTCCGGCACCGGCAGGCAGCCGCACTCCGAGCCCATGATGACGAGGTCGTCGTCGGTGACGATATAACGCGAGGGGCGCAGGCCGTTGCGATCCAGCGTCGCCCCGATCCTCAGCCCGTCGGTGAAGGCGATCGAGGCCGGGCCGTCCCAAGGCTCCATCATCGCGGCGTGATACTCGTAGAACGCGCGCCGCGCCGGGTCCATCAGCGTGTGGTTCTCCCACGCCTCCGGGATCATCATCATCATCGCGTGCGCCACCGAGTAGCCGCCCATCACGAGCAGCTCCAGCGCGTTGTCGAACGACGCCGAGTCCGACTGCCCGTCGTAGATGAGCGGCCAGATCTTGGCGAGGTCGTCGCCCAGGATGGGACTGGAAATCGCCCCTTGCCGCGCCCGGATCCAGTTGACGTTGCCGCGCAGCGTGTTGATCTCGCCGTTGTGGCAGATCATGCGGAACGGGTGCGCGAGGTCCCACGACGGGAACGTGTTGGTGGAAAAACGCTGGTGCACCATCGCGAGCGCCGACTCGACGCGCGGATCCTTCAGGTCGAGGTAGTACTCGCCCACCTGGTGCGCAAGCAGCATGCCCTTGTACACGATGGTGCGCGCCGACATCGACGGCACGTAGAACTCCTTGCCGTGGCGCAGCTTGAGCGCCTGGATCGCGTGCCCGGCGCTCTTGCGGATGATGTAGAGCTTGCGCTCCAGCGCGTCGGTGACGGTGACGCCGCGCCCGCGCCCGATGAACACCTGGCGGATCACCGGCTCGAGCTTCTTCGCCGGCTCGGCGAGGTCGCTGTTGTCCACCGGCACGTCGCGCCAGCCGAGGAGCACCTGGCCCTCTTCCTTCACCGCGCGCTCGATCTCGTACTCGCAGGCAAGCCGGCTCGCCGGCTCGCGCGGCAGGAACACCATGCCGACGCCGTACTGCCCCGGCGGCGGCAGCCGCACGCCCTGCTTCGCCATCTCCTCGCGCAGGAACCGGTCCGGGATCTGAATAAGGATCCCGGCGCCGTCGGACAGCTTCGGGTCCCAGCCGACCGCGCCGCGGTGGGTGAGGTTGCGCAGGACGGTCAGTCCCTGCTCGACGATCGAGTGCGACTTGCGGCCCTTGATATGCGCGACGAACCCGACCCCGCAGGCATCATGCTCGCGGCTCGGGTGGTAGAGTCCCTGCGGGGCCGGCAGTGAAGGCTGTTCCACGTCTAAGCCCTTGATTGCATTATCGGTACTCGTTTTGCGGCCGGAATGTTGCCGCGTTGCACAAGAATTCCGGGCGAATTTTGGAATATACCTTCACACCCCTTGTGCAACAAGGGGTTGGCCCGCGTGCGTGCCTACCGGGCGGGCGAAGTCGCCGCCCGCAGCGCGTCGCGCACCAGCGCCTCGGGAACATCGTCGCGCGCACGCGCGCGGCCGATTTCTTCCAGCAGGATGAAGCGCACGCGCCCGGCGGCAACCTTCTTGTCCACCTGCATCAGCTCCAGATAGCGCTCGGGTGCGAGCGCCGGCCCCGCAACCGGCAGCTGCGCCCGCTCCAGCAGCCGACGCACGCGTGCGACTTGCTCCGCCGGGAGCATTCCGATGCGCTGCGACAGCTCGGCGGCGATCACCATGCCGGCGGCGACCGCCTCGCCGTGCAGCCACGCGCCATAGCCGGTGCCGGTTTCGATCGCATGCGCGAACGTGTGGCCGTAGTTGAGGATGGCGCGCAAGCCCGACTCGCGCTCGTCCTCGGCGACCACGCGCGCCTTCAACTCGCAGCAGCGCGCCACCGCGTGCGCGAGCGCCGCGCGTTCGCGCGCAAGCAGCCGTTCCACGTTCGCCTCCAGCCACCCGGTGAACTCCGCATCCAGGATGAGCGCGTGCTTGATCACCTCGGCAAGGCCGGCGCGCAGCTCCCGCTCCGGCAGCGTGTCGAGCGCGGCGACGTCGGCGATCACCGCGAGCGGCTGGTGGAACACGCCGATCATGTTCTTGCCGCGCGCGTGGTTGATGGCGGTCTTGCCGCCGACCGAGGAGTCCACCTGCGCCAGCAGCGTCGTCGGCACCTGCAGGTAAGGAATGCCGCGCTGGTACACCGCGGCGGTGAAGCCGGCGAGATCGCCCACCACTCCGCCGCCCAGAGCGACGAGGATCGCGTCGCGCCCGATCCGCGCGGCGAGCAGCGCATCCACCACGCGATCGACGACTTCCCAGCGCTTCGCCTGCTCTCCGGCCTCGACGGTGATCGCGACCGGCCGCGCGCCGGCGGCACCGAGCGCGCGCTCGAGGCGCGCGAGGTACAGAGGCGCCACCACCGTGTCCGTGACCACCGCCGCCGCGCGCCCGCGCACATGCGGCGCATAGAGCGCGGCGTCCTCCAGCAGCCCCGCCCCGATGTGGATCGGGTAGGCGCGCGCCCCGAGTGCTACGCGGACGACCGGCATTCGTCCTCCAGGCGCGCGAGCAGCTCGCGCGCGAGCGCCGCGGCGCTGCCGCGCCCAGATTCGACCACGAGGTCCGCGATCTCGCGATACAGGGGATCGCGCTCGGCGTAGAGCGCCTCCAGCTTCGCGCGCGGATCGGCCGTGGCGAGCAGCGGCCGGTTGCGGTCGCGCCGCAGGCGCTGCCACAGCTCCGCGGGCCGGGCGTGCAGGTACACGACCACGCCGGCCTCGGCGAGCCGGCGTCGGTTGACCCGGGCGAGCACCGCGCCCCCTCCGGTCGCGAGCACGATGCCCTCGTGCGCGCACAGCTCCTGCAGCACCTGCGCCTCGCGCACGCGAAAGCCCGTCTCGCCCTCGATGTCGAAGATCACGGGGATCGTCACGCCGCAGCGCGCCTCGATCTCCTGGTCCGAATCGCGGAACTCGCGCTTCAGGCGCCGGGCGAGGATGCGGCCGACCGTGGTCTTGCCCGCGCCCATCAGGCCGACGAGGATGATGTTGTCTCTGCGCCTCACCGCGCCATTGTACGGGTGAAGAAAAACGGCCGGGGAATGCCCGGCCGCCCGCTCGTCCGAGAAGAAACCGGGGCCTAACGCACGGTGAGCCGCTGGCTGATGATCCGCGGCGTGATGAACACCAGCAGCTCGGTCTTCTGGGTCTGCTGCGTGGTGTTGCGGAACAGGAACCCGATGTAGGGCAGCTCGCCGAAAAACGGTACCCGCGTGATGTCGCGCCGGTCGGTTTCCTCATAGATGCCGCCGATCACCACCGTGCCGCCGTTCTCGACCAGCACCTCGGTCTTCACATGCTTGGTGTTGATCTGCACGCCGGCCGGTGTCACCGTGCCCGGCTGGTCCTTGTTGACGTCCAGCGTCATGATGATGTTGCCGTCGGGGGTGATCTGCGGCTTGACCTTGAGCGCGAGATTGGCCTTGCGGAACGACACCGCGGTCGCACCCGACGAAGTCGCCTGCTGGTACGGGATCTCGGTTCCCTGCTCGATCACCGCCTCCACCTGGTCGGCGGTGAGAACGCGCGGGCTGGCGATCACCTTGCCCTTGCCGTCTGCCTCGAGCGCCGAGATCTCCAGGTTGAGGAACTGGGTCGCCCTGGAATTGAACAGGATGAACGAGAACTGCCCCGCGCTGAACGCGTTCAGGCCCGCGGCCGGCATGTTGACCGACAGGCTGCCAGGGATGAACGACGCCGAGCCGCCCTGGGCGCCGCCGGCGGCCTGGCTGCCGACATTGTTCAGTCCGCCGCCGAAGCTGAAGCGCGGGCTGTTCTGCCCGAGCAGCCGATGATTGCCGCCGACATCGTTATAGCCGAGCCGCGCGCCGAGGTTGCGCGAGAAGGTGTCGCTCGCCTCGACGATGCGCGCCTCGATCAGCACCTGGCGCACCGGGATGTCCACCTTGGCGACCAGGCGCCGGACCTCGTCGAGCTTGGCGCTGATGTCCTGGATGAACACCTGGTTGGTGCGCGGATCGATCACCGCGCTGCCGCGCTTGGACAGGATTCTCTGCTTCTCGTCGGTGAGCAGCTTCACGAACGACTCGGCCTTGGTGTAGTTGAGCTGGAACGACTCGGTGCGCAGCGGCTCCAGGTCGCTGATCTGGTTCTGCGCCTCCAGCGCCAGCTTCTCGCGCGTGGCCAGTTCGTCACGCGGCGCGATCCAGATCACGTTGCCGGAGCGGCGCATGTCCAGGCCGCGCGTCTGCAGGATGATGTCGAGCGCCTGGTCCCAGGGCACGTCCTTCAGCCGCAGCGTGATCGAGCCGCCGACGGTGTCGCTGGTGATGATGTTGAGGTCGGTGAAGTCGGCGAGTACGTTCAGCACCGCGCGTACCTCGACGTTCTGGAAGTTGAGCGAGAGCTTCTCGCCGGTATAGCGGCCGCGCGGCGCGGCGCGCGACGGGTCCGCCGTCACCGGCTTCACCTCGACCACGAACTGGGTGTCCGACTGGTAGGCGTTGTGCTCCCACTGGCCCTTTGCCTCGATCACCATGCGCACGTTCTCGCCCTGCTGGAAGGTGCTCACGGTCTGCACCGGAGTGGCGAAGTCCACCACGTCGAGGCGCCGGCGCAGGTTCTCGGGCAGCGAGGTCTTCAGGAACTCGACGACGAGGTTCTGGCCCTGCTGCCGGATGTCGATGCCGGTGGAGGTGTCCGACAGGTCCACGATGACGCGGCCTTCGCCGCTGCGGCCGCGGCGGAAATCGATCTCGCGCACCGCGTGCTTCACGTCCGCCCGGCCCTCGGCGAACTGCGCCACCGGGCCGGCCGGCGCCTGCGCCGTCGCCGCCGCGGCAAGCGTGACCACCAGTGTGCGCCCGTCGAGCACCGCTTCGTGCGTCACCGGCCGGCGCAGGTTGAGCACCAGCCGCGCGCGGTCGGCGCCGGGCACCAGGTTCATGCTGCGCAGCTCGCCCTGCCCGATCTCCTGCGCGTTGCGCCCGAGCGCGTTCGCGGTGCCGGGAAAGTCGAACACGATGCGCGGCGGGTTCACCACCGAGAAGCTCGGCGGCACGCTCTTCAGCGGCTCGCGGGTGGTGATCCGCACCACGATGTTTCCGCCCTGCTGCGCCACATCGAACGACTCGATCGCGTTCGCCTGCGCCAGCGCGGGTCCGCCGCCGCCGAACCACGCGACCAGCGCCAGGAGCAGGCTCCGCATGCTGTGTGTCATGGTGATCTCCTCGCCCCTGCCGGGGCCTCCTGCAGCTGCAGCGTCGCGGTGCGTTCCACCCATTCGCCGCCGCTGTCCTGAACCACTTCCTTGAGGCTGATCTGCCCCTCGTCGATCGCGGTGATGAGGCCGAAGTTCTGCCCCATGTAGTTGCCTTTCTTCACGCGGTACAGATTCTGACCCGCCTTGACCAGGGCATAGATTTCGCTCGCCTGCTTGAGCGTGCCCACCATCTGGATGCTGTCGAGCGGAAACGCCTCCAGCGGTTCGCGCGGCCGGTTCATGTCCGGCGCAAGTCCGCCCGCGGCGCCGGCACCGCCGCCCGCCTGCGCGACGACGATGCGACTCGGCATGAACGGATCGATGAGGCTCTCGCCGCGGTACGGCACCGGCTCGTACGCCTTCACCGCCGGCAGCGGATCCACGCGCCCGCGCAGGTCCTTGGTCATCTGCGCCAGCTCCTGCTTGAGGTCGCCGAACTGCTCGCCGCCGCAGCCGGAAAGCGCGAGCGCCGCGCCGGCAGCGGCAAGCCAGGGCAGTGCGACAGCGGCGCGCCTCATTTCTTCGCCGGCCCCTTCTTCGCCGCCGCGGCCGCTTTCCTCTGCGCCGCCACCTCTTCCTCGTCAAGGTAGCGGAACGTGCGCGCGGTTGCGTCCATCGCCAGATTGCCGTCCTTCTGCGCCTCGATGGCGACGTCGTTCAGCGTCACGATGCGCGACAGTTGCCCGAGGTCGGCGGCGAAATTGCCCATGTCGTGGTAGGTGCCGACGACGCGGATCTTGATCGGCAGCTCGGCGTAGAACTCCTTCGTCGACTCGGCCTCGGGCTTGAACAGCTCGAATTGCAGCCCGCGCGACAGCCCCGCCTGATTGATGTCCACCAGCAGCGCGTCCATCTGCGCCTTGTTCGGCAGCTGCTTGAGCAGCGCGCCGAACTGGGTGTCGATCTCGCGCAACTGCTGCCTGTGCAGGTCGAGGTTGACCGCCTGCTTCTTCTTGTTGAGGTAGTCCTCCTTCAGCTTGGCCTCGGTGGTCCGCTCCCGCTCGATCTGATCCCACTGGTCCTGCCAGACCAGGAACCAGCCGAGCGCTGGGATCGCCACCAGAATCGCGACGAGCACCATCAGCATCGGCGCGACCGACCAGGTGCCCGGGTCCTTCCAGTTCGTGCGCCGGATGTCCTCGACGATCTGATTGAAGTTGATCGCCATTGCGCTAGCCCTTGCCCGCGGCCTTCGGTGCGGTCTTCGCCGCGCCCTTGGCGTCCTTGCCTTCGTCGCGAACCGGGCGCTTGAGCGCGAACTTCAAGTTGAACTCGGAAACCCGCATCTTGCCGAGGTTCGCCGCCTTGATCTCGATCAGGTTCGGGTTCGCCAGCCACTGCGAGGACTCGATGTTGCGCATCAGCGCCGACACGCGGGCGTTCGACTGCGCGTAGCCCACCACCTCGATCGCCGGCCCCTTCTGCTTCAGGCTCTTCAGGAACACGCCCTCCGGCATCTGGCGCACCAGGTCATCGAGCAGATACACCGTCTGGGCGCGGTCGGACTGCAGCGTCTCGATCACCTGCTTGCGCGCCAGCAGCGCCGCGATCTCGTCCTTGAGCTTCTTGATCTCGTCGATTTCCTTGTCGAGCTTGGCGATCTCGGTCTTGAGGAAGGCGTTGCGCTCCTGCTGCTCGGCGAGCGCACGCTCGTTGAGCATGTATACGGCGCCGACGATCACGATCCCGAGGGCCGCCGTCATTCCGGCAAGCATGGCGAAGTGCGTGCGCGCGCGCTTGCGCCGCTCCTCGCGGTGGGGCAGCAGGTTGATGCGCACGTTCATGACGGATCGAAGCGCCGCAGCGCCAGCCCGCAGGCGACGATCAGCGACGGCGCGTCCTGCATGAGCTTTTTCAGCTGCACGCGCGGCGAGGGCTGCGCCATGGCGGCGAAGGGGTTCGCCACCGCGGTCGGGATCTGCGTGCGCGTCTGCACCACCTCGTCCAGGCCCGGAATCACCGCCGAGCCGCCCGCGAGCAGGATGTGGTCCACGCTGTTGTAGGAAGTCGAGGTGAAGAAGAACTGCAGTGCGCGCTGCACCTCGGTGGCGAGGTTTTCCATGAACGGGCGCAGCACCTCGGTCTCGAAGTCGTCGGGCAGGCCGCCCGAGCGCTTGGCGTTCTCGGCCTCCTCCGGGCTCATGCCATAACGCGAGACGATGTCCGCGGTGAGAAGGTTCCCGCCGAAGGCCTGCTCACGCGCATACACCGACTGCTCGTTGCGGATCACCGTCACCTGGGTGACGTTCGCGCCGACGTCCACCACCGCGATGTTCTGGTCCCTGCCGCCGCCGGGCAGCTGCTTGACGACCAGGCTGAGCGCGGCCATCTGCGCGAACGACTCGACGTCCATCACCAAGGGCTTGAGCCCCGCCGACTCGGCGACCGCGAGCCGGTCGCTCACCTTTTCCTTGCGCGTGGCGGCGATCAGCACTTCCTGCTCCTCCGGGCCCGAGGGCGCCGGCCCGATCACCTGGAAATCGAGATTGACTTCCTCGAGCGCGAATGGAATGTACTGGTTCGCCTCGGTTTCGACCTGCGCTTCCAGCTCCTCCTCGCGCAGCCCGGCCTGCACAATGATCTTTTTCGTGATGACCGCGCCGGTCGGCACCGCCATGGCGACGTGCCGGGTGCGGGTCCCGAGCCGCTTGTATCCGCGCGCGACAGCGTCGGACACCGCCTCGAGAATGTTGATATTTCCGTCCACCACCGCATCCTTCGGCAGCGGCTCAATGACGTAGCGCTCGACGCGGTAGGTTCCCTTGCCCGCCTCCACTAGCTCGAGCATCTTGACCGACGAGGAGCTGATGTCCAGGCCGAACAGCGGCGGGGCCTTCGCCTTGAAGAGGTCGAGGTTCACCAAGTTTTCCCTTTCGTATCGGCCGGTTAGGGCAGATACGTAGAAATTGCGTGAGATGCTAACAACAACTCCCCCAGGTGTCTAGTTAATCGTCCCGCCATGGGGGACGCCTATAATGCGCCGTGTTCCCTCCCCCGCGCAACGGCCGACCCGAGCAGCGTCAACGTCCTTGATGTGGCTGCGCTTTCTGGCGTTTCCGCTTGCCCTGGTGGCAGGTTTCTCGGTTCTGGGGGCGTGCCTGGCCGGGCTGGTGATCGCCCTCGCCTGGCCGCAGCTTCCCGCGCTCGACATCCTCACCGACTACCAGCCCAAGGTCCCGCTGCGGGTCTACACCGTCGAAGGCGCGCTGATCGCGGAGTTCGGCGAAGAGCGCCGCTCGGTAGTTTCGATACGCGAGGTGCCCGAGCTGCTCAAGCTCGCGATACTGGCCGCAGAAGACGAGCGCTTTTACCAGCACACGGGCGTGGATTATCTCGGCGTGGCGCGCGCTGCCTATGCCAATCTCGTGCAGGGCGGACGCCGTCAGGGCGCAAGCACGATTACGATGCAGGTTGCGCGCAACTTCTTCCTGACCTCGGAAAAGACCCTCACGCGCAAGCTCTACGAGGCGCTGCTCGCCTTCAAGATCGAGAACAGCCTCACCAAGGATCAGATCCTGGAGCTGTACGTTAACCAGATCTACCTCGGCCAGCGGGCCTACGGATTTTCCGCCGCCGCCCAAATTTACTTCGGTAAGTCGCTCGACCGGCTGACGCTGGCGGAAGCGGCGGTGCTCGCCGGCCTGCCAAAGGCACCTTCGGCCTACAACCCCGTTGCGAATCCGCAACGCGCGCGCCAGCGCCAGCAGTACGTGCTGCGGCGCATGAAGGAACTCGGCCACATCTCGGAGGCCCAGTATGCCGAGGCCCTGCAGGCGCCGCTGCAGGTACGTCGGACGCCTGAAGACTTCGCCGGGGTCCGCGCGGAGCATCTGGCGGAGATGGTGCGCCAGGCGCTGTACGAGCGATACGGAGAAGAGGCCTACAGCCGCGGCTTCCGGGTCTATACGACCATTCGCCGCGCCGAACAGGAAGCCGCCTATTCGGCGCTGCGCAAGGGCCTGCTCGAGTACGACCGTCGGCTAGGCTATCGCGGCCCCGAGGCCTACGTCGCGCTGAAGGACGAGGCGACCGAGGAGGACTACGAGGAGGCGCTCGCCGAGCATGCCGACGCCGACGACCTGCGCGTTGCGCTCGTGCTCTCGGCCAATGCGCGCGAGGTGCGCGCGGTGTTGAAGTCGGGCGAGCTCATCTCGGTCACCGGCGAGGGGCTGCGCTTCGCGGCGCGGGCACTGGACGAAAAAACGGCCGCGCCGCGGCGCATTCGCCGTGGCGCCATCGTGCGCGTGCAGCGCGATGACCGGCGCGTCTGGCACATCGCTCAGCTGCCGGAGGCCGACGGGGCGTTTGTCGCGCTCGACCCGGGCGATGGCGCGATCCGGGCGCTCGTGGGCGGATTCGACTTCCAGCGCAACAAGTTCAACCATGTGGTGCAGGCCTGGCGCCAGCCCGGTTCGGCGTTCAAGCCGTTCATTTACTCCGCGGCGCTGGAAAAAGGCTACACGCCGGCGACCGTGGTCCCCGACGAACCGGTCGTGGTCGAGGCCGAGGTGACCGGAAGCCAGCGCTGGGAGCCGAAGAACTACGACGGCAAGTTCGAAGGGCCGATGCGCCTGCGCACGGCGCTCGCCAAGTCCAAGAACATGGTTTCGATCCGCATCCTGCAGGACATCACGCCGAAGTACGCGCAGGATTACGTGCGGCGCTTCGGCTTTGAGGCCGACAAGCATCCACCCTACCTGACCCTCGCCTTGGGAGCTGGCGTCGTGACGCCCCTGCAGATGGCCCGCGCCTACGCGGTGTTCGCCAACGGCGGCTACCTGGTGCAGCCGTATTTCATCCAGAGAATCGTGGATGACCGCGGCAACACGATCGGGGCCGCGCGGCCGCAGACTGCCGGCGACGCGTCGCTGCGGGTTCTCGACGAGCGCAACGCCTTCATCATGGACTCGATGATGCAGGACGTGACCCGCTACGGCACCGCTGCGGCCACCGCGCGGCTGGGCCGGCGTGACCTCGCCGGCAAGACCGGCACCACCAACGATTTCGTGGACGCGTGGTTCTGTGGCTACCACCCGACGCTCGTCGGCGTCGCCTGGGTCGGTTTCGACCAGCCGAAATCGCTCGGCCGCAACCAGACCGGCGGGCGTGTCGCGCTGCCGATCTGGATCGAGTTCATGGGGCGCGCGCTCAAGGGCGTGCCCGAGGCCCCGCGCAGCATCCCCGAGGGCGTGGTTACCGCCCCGACCGACCCGGATCCGGCAGCGCCGGCGGAGGCGAAGTCCGGTGTCGAGTTCTTCTACCGAGAGTTCCTGCCGAGGAATCCGGCAGCGCCGGATCCGCTGCCCCCACCGTCCATGAATTAGGACGCCCGCAGCGCGACCGGAGCGCCAGCCTGCTCCGAGGCAAGGCGCGAAAGCGCCGCGAACAGTTCAGTGCCGTCGCGGGTGTTGCGCCACTCGCCGGCGTCGTGGCGGAAGTGATAACCGCCCGAGCGCGCCGCGACCCAGATTTCGCGCGCAGGCGTGTGGCGGTTGACCACGATCTTCGAGCCGTCGTCGAATTCGATCTCCAGCACCCCGGTACCCTTCAGGCATACGTCGGCGTCCGGCGCCGCCGCCTCGAAGGCGCGCTCCAGCGCCGCGAGCGTCTCGTCGGCGAGCAGCTCGAATTCGCTCTCGGTCATCGGCTGGTCCGCATGGCCTGCTAACATCGCTTATTGTACGTTCCCGGCCCGCCCGTCCGACCATGCATTCGTGCCGTGTGCTCCTTGCCGCAGCCCTCGCGGGCTTCGTGGCCGTGCTCGCCGGTTGCGGCCAGCGCGGACCGCTGTATCTGCGCGACAGTCCGCCCCCCGGGGTGAAGCCGGCCAAGCCGGAGCCGTACCGGCCGGTGCCTTACCCGGCGGCGCCGCAGGAGGAGGCGGAGGAGCGGCCCGAAGACGCGAAGAAGCGCTAGCGCCATGGCCTTTGCCTACCGCGCGGGGGCGCTGTGCGTCGAGGGCGTCGCGCTCGAGGACATCGCCCGCCGCTTCGGCACGCCCTGCTACGTGTATTCGCGCGCGGCGATCGAGCGCGCCTTCGCGGAGTTCGCCACCGCGCTCGCCGGCCGGCCCGCGCTCATCGCCTATTCGGTGAAAGCGAATTCCAACCTGGCGGTGCTGTCCCTGATGGCGCGGCTCGGCGCCGGCTTCGACATCGTCTCCGGGGGGGAGCTTGCGCGCGTCGCGGCCGCCGGCGGCGCGATGAGCAAGGTGCTGTTTTCCGGCGTCGGCAAGCGCGAGTCCGAGATCGAGCAAGCGCTTGCCGCCGGCGTGCTCTGTCTCAACCTCGAATCGGAAGCGGAGCTTGCGCGCGTGGATGCGGTCGCGGCGCGGCTCGGGGTGCGCGCTCCGGTCGCCTTCCGCGTGAACCCGGACGTGGACCCGCGCACGCACCCGTACATTTCCACCGGCCTGCGCGAGAACAAGTTCGGCGTCGCCTATGACGATGCGCTGCGCCTGTACCGCGACGCCGCGCGCCGGCGCAACGTGCGCGCCATCGGCATCGGCTGCCATGTCGGCTCGCAGCTGTTGAGCGTGGCTCCGTTCGCCGACGCGGCGGCGCGCATCGGCGCCCTTGCCGCCGAACTGCAGGCCGAAGGCATCGCGCTGTCGCACCTCGACCTCGGCGGCGGCTTCGGCATCCGCTACCGAGACGAGCAGCCGCCGGCGCCGGCGGAATTCCTCAGCGCCGCCCTCGCCGCCCTCGCCGGGCGCCCGGAGAAGCTCGTGGTGGACCCGGGGCGAGCTCTCGTGGGCGCGGCCGGCGCGCTTCTCACCCGCATCGAGTACGTGAAGCCCGGCGAAACGAAGAACTTCGTCGTCGTGGACGCGGCGATGAACGACCTGCTGCGCCCCGCGCTCTACGGCGCCTGGCACGAGGTGCTGCCGGTGCGCGAACCGGACGGCAGCGCGTGCGAGGACGTCTACGACGTGGTCGGCCCGGTGTGCGAGAGCGCCGATTTCCTCGCCCGCGAGCGGCGCCTTGCGCCGCGCCCGGGAGATCTCCTCGCGGTGATGGCGGCCGGCGCCTACGGAATGACGATGAGCTCGAACTACAACACGCGCCCGCGCGCGGCCGAAGTCATGGTGAGCGGCGCCGAGGCACATCTGGTGCGCCGGCGCGAGGCGATCGAGGAGCTGTTCGCGCACGAGCAGGCCCTCGCATGGTGAGCGCGCGCGCTGGGGCTGCTGTTCATGGTGCTCGCGAGCCAGTTCAACTCGTTCCTGCAGCCCTTCTTCGTGATGCTCGCGGTGCCGCTCGCGATCATCGGTGGCGTGTTCGCGCTGTGGCTGTTCGTGCCGCTCGTGCAGCTCGGCTCATGGCTTGGCCCGAGGATCCCGGTGCATACCCTCAACATCTACTCGACGATCGGCCTGACGCTACTCATCGGCCTGGTGGCGAAAAACTCGATCCTGCTGGTGGACCTCGCCAACCAGCGCCGCGCGCAGGGCATGGCAGTGGACGCCGCGCTCGCCGCGCCGAGCGCGCCGCGAGCTCTAGACGGAGATACCTGAAATGGCTGCAAGTCCCGAAATCCGCAACATGGCGCTGTTCTGCGACTTCGAGAACGTCGCGCTCGGTGTGCAGGAAGCGAAGTACGACAAGTTCGACATCGCGCGCGTGCTCGAGCGGCTGCTGCTCAAGGGCTCGATCGTGGTGAAAAAGGCCTACTGCGACTGGGCGCGCTACAAGGAATTCAAGGCGGCGATGCACGCCGCGGCGTTCGAGCTGATCGAGATCCCGCACGTGCGCCAGTCGGGCAAGAACTCGGCCGACATCCGCATGGTGGTGGACGCGCTCGACCTGTGCTACACGAAGAGCCACGTGGACACTTTCGTCATCATCAGCGGCGATTCGGACTTCTCGCCGCTGGTGTCGAAGCTGCGGGAAAACAACAAGACCGTGATCGGCGTCGGAGTCAAGAACTCCTCCAGCGACCTGCTCATCGCCAACTGCGATGAGTTCATCTACTACGACGACCTGGTGCGCGAGGACGAAGCGAAGCGCCGGGCGCAAAAGAAGCGCCGCGAGGGCCAGAAGGCGGCGGCGCCGGGCGCGCCCGGCGAGGACAAGGCGCAGGAGGCGTTCGACCTGGTGCTGGAAACGTTCGATGCGCTGGTCGCCGAGCGCGGCGAAGGCGAGAAAATCTGGGGTTCGATGGTGAAGCAGGCGCTCAAGCGCAGAAAACCCGGGTTCAACGAGTCTTACTATGGCTTTCGCGCCTTCTCCGAACTGCTGGAGGAGGCCGAGCGCCGGGGGCTCCTGCGCCTGGAGCCGGACGAGAAGTCCGGCGGCTACGTCCTGCGCCGCGTCGAGCGGCCGGCGCACTGACCGGCGCGGGTCGCTATTCCGGATTGAGCTGCCGGTAGACGGCTTCGGCGACCGCCAGCAGGCGCTCCTTCGGGATGTCCGCGGAGGAAAGCGCGTAGCCGAACCGCCGGTCGATCCAGTAGAACACCTTGACGTTGCCCTCGGCCTGGTAACGGAAAGCGGTCTCGCGGTTCTCGCGCCCGTCGGTGCGCACGTAGAGCGTCACGCGCGTGCCCTGCTTGCACTGGTACATGAACTGCGCGACCGGACCGCTGTCTCCCGGCAGCAGGCGCCCGCCGACCAGGCTGTAGCCCACTTCTTCGAGCTTCGGTGCGCGCACCGGGGCGCCGAGGCGCTTGGAGAGCCATGCGACCAGATGCGCCTCCTGGTCCGCGCCCACCTCGACCGGATGGCGCACCTCCGGCGAGTACGTCGCGTGCGCGATCGCAGCGCGCTTGACGAACGCCGGCGCCTCCGCCTGTACCGGAAGCGGCGCGCGCTCGCCGCGCAACTGCCACGCGGCGAGCGCGCCGAGTGCCGCGCCAACGGCGACGAAGCCTGCCGCGCGCGCCAGGCCGCGCCAGCGCGAGCCCCCGCCCGCGATGCGCAGGCGCTCCGGCACCGGTTCGCCGAGCACCGGGTCGTACAGCTCGTGCAACGCCTCCGACAGCGCCTTCAGCTCGGCGTCCTTTTGCGGCTCGCTTTCCATGTCACCCTACTTCACCACATGCAGCCGGGCGCCGGCGGGCAGCCCGGCGAGCATCGCGCGCAGCTTCTCGCGCGCGCGCGACAGACGCGACATCACGGTGCCGATCGGGACGCCGAGCGCGCGCGCCGCCTCGCCGTAGCTCATGTCCTCCAGCGCGACCAGCAGCAGCACCTCGCGCTGCTCCGGCGGCAGGCGCCGCAGCGCCCGCTCCAGGTCGCGCAGGTCGAGCGCATCGGCCTCGCGCCCCGGCTGCGCGAGTTCCGGTATCTCCTCTTCGAGCGGCGCGACCGGACGCGCCGCGCGCAACTGATTGACGTACACGTTGTGCATCACCGTAAAGAGCCAGGCGCGCAGGTCGGTGCCGCGCCGGTAGAGATGGAGCTTCGCCAGGGCGCGCTCCAGCGTGTCCTGCACAAGGTCATCGGCCGCCGCCGCGTCGCCCACGAGCGCGCGCGCGTAGCGGCGCAGCCGCGGGATCAGCCTGACGATCTCCTGCGCGTCGCCCATGTCTGATAACAGTGTAGCGCTGCCGTTATTCCCGCCGGCGCCGGCGGAATACCGGGCCGCTGGCGCTGTTTACGGTTGTGTTGGCGCCCGCTCCGGCGCGGGCGCGCAACATCCGGTCATTCAACGTTCGAACAGGAGACGAGTCATGAAACGACATGGTCCGGCCATCGCGCTCGCCGCGCTTCTGGCGCTGGCAAGCGGCCCGGCGCTGGCGAGCAGCTGCCCGAAAGAGATGAAGGCGATTGACGACGCGCTGCCCGCGGCGAAGCTCGACATGGCCAAGATGGACGAAGTGAAGAAGCTGCGCGCCGAGGGCGAGGCGCACCACAAGGCCGGCAGGCACGCCGAGTCCATGGCCGCGCTCGCAAAGGCGAAGGCGATCCTCGGCATCAAGTAGCGGGGCGCCGCCCGCGGCGCGAACACCGCCTGCGGGCGGCGTTTTTTATCCGCTCAGCGCAGTCCGGCGACGTACTCGGCGAGCGCCCGGATCTCGCCGTCGTTCAGCCGCACGGTCACCCCGCGCATCATGCCGTTCGGGTCGTTCGCCCGGGTGCCGGCGCGGAACGCCTTGAGCTGCGCCTCGATGTACTCCGCGTGCTGCCCAGCGATGCGCGGGTACTGGCTAGGGATGCCAGCGCCCGTCGGGCCATGGCAGCCGGCGCAGGCGGGAACGCCCGAGGCGATGATGCCGCCGCGGTAGATTCTCTGCCCGAGCGCGGCCGCCTCCTTGTCGCGCGCCACCGCGGGCTTCAGTTTTTGCGCGCTGTAATAAGCGGCGAGGTTGCGCATGTCATCTTCCGACAGCGCCGCCACCATGCCCGTCATCACCGCGCTTTCGCGTTCCGGTTTTCTGTTTCCCTGCGCCTTGAAACTCGCCATCTGTCTGAACAGATATTCCGGAATCTGCCCGGCGAGGTGCGGATTGGCCGGCGCAGGACTGTTGCCATCGGCGCCGTGGCACGCGGCGCAGACCTGGCTCGCGATGGCCTGTCCCTTGGCCGGATCCGGCTTCGCCGACGACTGCGCCAGCGCGCTGGCGGCGCAAGCCAAACCGACGCCGGCGGCGACCGCCCACGAACGGATCATGCAGGAACTCCCTGATCAAGGCGTGCGAAAGCGGCGATTTTATTAGAATTTCCCCGCAAGCGGCGTACCGATGTCGGTTTTTGGCGAAGTCCGGTTCCTCGCCTCGGCGGCCTCGCCCTCGGGTTTCCCGCCCGATGATCGGCCGGAGGTCGCATTCGCCGGACGCTCCAACGTCGGCAAGTCGAGCGCGATCAACGCGCTTGCCGGTCGCAGGCGCCTGGCGATCGCCAGCAAGACACCGGGTCGCACGCGCACGATCAATTTCTTCGCGCTCGCGTCCGGCGCGCGGCTTGTGGATTTGCCCGGCTACGGCTTCGCCGCCGTGCCGCTCGCGATGCGCGCCGGTTGGGAAAAGCTCGTATCGGCGTACTTCTCCAGCCGCAGGTCGCTCGCCGGGGTCGTGGTGCTGATGGATGCGCGCCACCCGATGATGGTGCATGACCGCCGCCTGCTGCAGTGGCTGCGGCCGCTGCGTACCCGGCTTCTCGTTCTGCTGTCCAAGTCGGACCGACTCCCGCGCGCCGCCGCCGAGGCCGCGCGAACGGCCGTGAGCCGCGCGCTTTGCGAGGAAGCGGGCGAGGCCGAGGTCATCGTTTTTTCGGCCACCCGTGGGAGCGGTGTTGCCGAGGCGCGCGCGCTGCTGGAGCGCTGGCTCGGGGAATGGCCCGGAGAAAAAAAAGGGCAGCGGGGCGCTGGCCCCGCGGCCCGGAATAAAAGACCCCCGGTAAAGGGGAAAGCAACCGGGGGCGAAGCGCCTTGAATGGAATCAAGGCTACCCGCTCAGGGAGGAGAAGCGGGAGACGGCTTACGCCATCTGGCTTTATGATTCCCGCAGCGAAAAAAAGTTCCCGGCCGCCCCCCTCCGCATGCCCTTCTTGTCTGCCCGGAAATAGCGCCATGACCCCGTACGCCGCCTTTCCCGCGATTCGCATGCGCCGCATGCGCAAGGACGAGTTCTCTCGCCGGCTGATGCGCGAGTCCTCGCTCAGCGCCGACGACCTCATCTATCCGGTTTTCATCATCGAGGGGAAAAACCGTACGGAGAAAGTGGCTTCCATGCCCGGGGTCGAGCGTATGACCGTGGACCGGCTGCTGCGGCACGCCGAGCTGTGCGTCAAGGCGGGTATCCCGGTGCTTGCGCTGTTTCCCGCCATAGAGGCGCGGCTCAAGACCCCGGACGGCCGCGAGGCATGCAACCCGAAAGGGCTTGTGCCGCGCGCGGTGTCCGCGCTCAAAAAGCGCTTTCCCGAGCTCGGTGTCATGACTGATGTGGCGCTCGACCCGTACACCTCCCACGGCCAAGACGGGGTGGTGGACGGCACCGGGTACATCATCAACGACGTGACGCTCGCGGTGTTGGAGAAGCAGGCGCTGGTTCAGGCGGAGGCGGGCGTGGACATCGTCGCGCCCTCGGACATGATGGACGGACGAATCGGCCGCATCCGCCAAGCGCTGGAGGCGAAGGGCTACATCCACACACGGATCATGGCCTATTCGGCAAAGTATGCCTCGGGTTTCTACGGTCCGTTCCGCGAGGCGGTGCAATCGGCGAAGGCGCTCGGCCGCGCCGACAAGAAGACCTACCAGATGGACCCGGCCAACTCCGACGAGGCGCTGCGCGAGGTGGCGCTCGACCTCGCCGAAGGCGCGGACATGGTGATGGTGAAGCCGGGCATGCCGTACCTTGACATCGTGCGGCGGGTGAAGGACGAGTTCCGCGTGCCGACGTTCGTCTATCAGGTTTCGGGCGAGTACGCGATGCTGCGCGCGGCGATCGCCAATGGCTGGCTGCCCGAGTCGTGCGTCATGGAGTCGCTGCTCGCCTTCAAGCGCGCCGGCGCCGACGGCATCCTCACCTACTTCGCGCTCGAGGCGGCGCGGGCGCTGAAGAGCTGACTCAGCCGAAGACGAGCGTCACGCCGCACGCGCGCTCGGCGTGCACGGCGCACGAGCCGTCGGCGAGCATGACCGGTTCGAACCCCCCGCGGCGCAGCGCCTGCGCCGCGCGGCCACGGTCGGCGACCCGGATGAAAAGCGCCGCGACGAGCGGCCGTGCCCGCCCCGGCAGCTCCACACCGGCGAGCCTGTGGCCGAGCTTCGCGCGCGAAGCAACGGCGATCGGCGCGCTGCCGGTGGCGATGAGCTTGCCTTCGGCGATCGGCTGCGGGCGCACGTCGAACAGGCGCGCGTAGTCGCGCGCCGCGCCCGCGGGATCCTCGGCCACCACGGCGAGCGCCGCGATGCCGGTTGCGCCGTTGGCGTGCGCCTGATGCTCGGCGCGCCACACCAGCTCACGCGTGAAGTGCTGGCAGAGGAACGCGCGGCAGCCGGGCGTGGCCTGTACCGGCAGCTGCACGATGCGGAAGGCGGCATCGCGCGCACCGTCGGCGAGCTGCACCGGGCGCGAAAAGTCAAGCGGCGGATCGGCACCGATGCCCGCCGCCGCCAGCTCGGCGTGGGCGGCGACCGCGTCGTCGGTGGCGAGCGCGAGCGCGGCGAGCCCGTCTCCGCGCGCGAGGAAATCCGAGTAGTAGGCGAGCGCCGGGTGCGGCCGCGGCACCGCCAGCAGCTCGACGTAATCGCGGCCGAACATGATGCAGTGGTTCTGCGAGCCGAGCGTGTGGTAGCCACGCGGCGTGAGCGCAAAGCCCATGCGCCGCCATGTCTCGCGCGCGCGCTCCAGATCGCGCACCGCGATCACCACATGGTCTATGCCGAGAAGGTGGCGGCGCAAGCGCGCTTTCAGGGCCGCTCGCCGAGCGCGCGCTCAAGCGTGACCAGAAACCGCTCGGCGTTCTGGTAACCGATCACGCGCAGGCCGCGGATCTCCTCGCCGCGCGCGTCGAAGAACACGATGCCCGGCGGGCCGAAGAGCCGAAAGCGCTGAAGCAGCGCCTTGTGCTCGGGCGTGTGGGCGGTGACGTCGGCCTGGAGCAGCAGCATCCGCTCGAGCTTCGCCTTCACGCGCGGATCGCTGAACGTGAGCGCCTCCATTTCCTTGCACGACACGCACCAGTCGGCGTAGAAGTCGAGCATCACCGGCCGCCCGGGAGACTGCAGCTTCGCCTCCAGTTCGGCGATTGAGTTGACGCGCACGAACTCCGTCGCACCGCTGCCCGGGCGCAGCACCGGCCAGGCGATCCAGACCGCCACCGCGAGCAGCAGCACGCCGAAGAAGCGCTTGACGTGCGCCATCCACGGCCCCGAGCGCGGCAGCAGGGCGCCTTCGGAGACGCCGACGGCGACGAGCGGCACGCCCATGCCGAGGGCCATGACAAAGAGCGCGGCGCCGCCGAGCGCCACGTCCTTCGTCTGCGCGATGTAGAGCAGCGCGCCCGCGAGCGGCGCCGCGACGCAGGGGCTGACGATCACCGCCGAGAGCGCGCCCATCGCCGCCACCGACGCGATACGCCCGCCGCGCAACCGTGCTTGGACCGCGGCCAGGCGCGTGTGCAGAAATCCGGGGAGCTGCAGCTCGTACAGGCCGAACATCGAGAGCGCGAGCGCGACAAAGACGAGCGCGAAGCCGACGAGCACCCAGGCGTTCTGCAGCACGGCGGCAAGATAGGCGCCCGACCATCCGGCGGCGACACCCGCCGCCGCATAGGCGAGGGCGACGCCGAGCACGTAGCTTGCGGAGAGCGCGAGGGCGCGCGCCTTGCCGATGCGCGCACCGTCGCCGACGATGATGCCCGACAGGATCGGGATCATCGGCAGCACGCAGGGCGTGAACGCGAGCAGCAGTCCGAAGCCGAGAAAGCTCGCGAGCACCACCAGCGTGCCGCCCGACTCGAACAGCCGCGCCACCTCGAAGTCGCTCGCCCGGCCCCAGAGCTCCACCAGCGCGTCCCAGCCCGCCGCGGAAGGCGCCGCCGCCGGCCCGCCGGTCGCATGCGCGGCAAGCCGCAGCGTCGCCTGCGATTCCATCGGCACGTAACACACCCCGGCGTCGGCGCAGCCCTGCGAGGTGACGGTGAGCCTTACCGTGCCGTCGTGGCGTTCCACCGGGACGCGGATCACGACGCTCTTGCGGTACGTTTCGACTTCGCCGAAGAACTCGTCCTTGTGGCGCGTTCCGGGCGGCAGCTCGGGCGCCCCGAGCCTCGCGCCGGGCTGCGCGGCGAAGCGGAGCTTGTCGCGGTACAGGTAGTAGCCGTCCGCGATCAAAAAGCTCACCTCGATCGCGCTCGAATCGAGCGCGCGCGCGGACATCCGGAACGCCTGTTCCGGTTCGAGCAGGTCCTCCGGGTTGACCGCATGCGCGGTCCCGAGAACCAGGGCGACAAGCAGGGCAAGCAGCCGGATCATGCCGATGGCGCGGTTTCCGCGGCCACCCAGTCGAGGTAGGCGGGCAGGCCGCGCTCGATTGGGACTGCGACGATCTCCGGAAGTTCGTACGGATGCGCCTGCCGGATCGCCGCCTCCATCGCCGGGTAGCGCTCGGCGGTGGTCTTGATGAGCATCGGGTGCTCCTCGTCGTGCTGCACCGCACCCTTCCAGCGGTACACCGAGCGGCACGGCGCGAGGATGTTGACGCAGGCGGCGAGGCGGCGCTCGATCAGGAGATCGGCGATTTTCTCGGCGGCGGCGCGGTCAGGCAGGTTGGTGAGAACGAGCAGTGCGGACATCCTTCAATCCCTCGATGACGGTGGGGTAGGCAAGGCGCACCCCCAGCACGCGTTTCAGGCGCGTATTGTCCAGCAGCCGCGACTCGCCCATGAAGGAAAGCATCTCGGCCGGGATGCACGCCGCAGCCTCGCTGCGCGCTACGCGCGGCGGCCGCGCCAGGCCGGTGGCGTCGGCGACGAGATCGAGCCACTCGCCCAACTTCAGGCGGCTGTCGTCGGCGGCGTTGTAGATCCCGCCGGGCGCCTCCTCCTCTAGCGCGCGCACGGCGATCGCGGCGAGGTCGTCGGCGTGGATGTGGCTGGTGTAGACGTCGTCCTCCTCGCGCAGCACCGGAATCCCGCGGCGCAGGCGATCGAGCGGCAACCGGTCGGCGGCGTAGATCCCGGGCGCGCGCAGGATGACGAGCGCGATGCCGCGCGCCCCGCACCACTCGGTGAGGCGGCGCTCGGCATCGGCGCGCCGCCGCGCCCGCGGCGTGCGCGGCTGAATCGGCCGGCTCTCGTCCACGAGCGCGCCGGCGCAGTCGCCGTACACGCCGCTCGTGCTGACGTACACGATCCGCGCCGGTAGAATGCGGCCCTTCGCGAGCGCCGCGAGCAGGTTCGCGGTGCGGGTGTCGGCTTCGCCCGAGGGCGGCGGCGGCGCACAATGCAGCACCGCCTCGGCCGCGAGGTCCGCAAGCGTCTCGGGCCGATCGAGGTCGAATCCGTCGGCGCGCGAGCCGCGCCGGCACTCGAAACGGGATTCGAGCGCCGGAAGCGCGCGGCGCGCGATGTCTCCGAAGCCCGCAATCAGGAGCCGCTTCATCGCGCCCATTTTATGCATACCGTCACCGTCCAGCCCGCAGGGCAGAGCTTCCAGGTAGAGGAAGGCGAATCGGTGCTCGCCGCTGCGCTGCGCCAGGGGCTGGTGCTGCCCTACGGCTGCAAAAGCGGTGCCTGCGGGAGCTGCAAGGGAAAGATCCTCTCCGGCGAGGTGGACTACGGCACCTACCAGAAGAAGGCGCTCACCGACGCCGAGCGGGCCCAGGGCAAGGCGCTCTTTTGCCAGGCGAAGCCGCTCACCGATCTCGTCATCGAGGCGCGCACCGTCGGCGCGGTGAAGGGCATCCAGATCCGGATCCTGCCCTGCCGCGTGCAGAAAATGGAGCGGCTCGCCGACGACGTGATGGTGCTGCGCCTGAAGCTGCCGGCGAACGAAAGGCTCGCCTATCTCGCCGGCCAGTTCATCGAATTCCTGCTGCGCGACGGCGCACGGCGCAGCTTCTCGATGGCTAATCCCCCCCACGATCAGGAGCTGATCGAGCTGCACGTGCGCCATGTGCCCGGCGGGCAGTTCACCGACCATGTGTTCGGCAAGATGAAGGAGCGCGACATCCTGCGCTTCGAAGGTCCGTTCGGCACCTTCTTTCTGCGCGAGGAGTCGGAGAAGCCGATCGTGTTCGTCGCCTCCGGCACCGGCTTCGCGCCGATCAAGGCGATCATCGAGGACATGTTCCACAAGGGGATCACCCGGCCGGCGGTGCTGTACTGGGGCGGGCGGCGTCCGAAGGACCTGTACATGAATGCGCTCGCCGAGCGCTGGGCCGCCGAACACGCCGACCGCTTCCGGTACGTGCCGGTGATCTCCGACGCGCTGCCGGAGGACCACTGGACCGGGCGCACCGGGTTCGTGCATCGCGCAGTGATGGAGGACTTCCCCGACCTCTCCGGCCACCAGGTCTATGCCTGCGGGGTGCCGATCATGGTCGAGTCCGCGAAGCGCGACTTCACGGCGCACTGCCGCCTGCCGGAGGAGGAGTTCTACGCCGACAGCTTCACCACGCAGGCGGACATCGCCGGCGTGCAGGGGTGAACGCGGCGCTACTTGCCGCCGCCGCGGCAGCCGCCGCGGCAGCCGTCGCGGCGCTGTTGTGGTACATGGTTTCGGTCCCAGGCGCGTCCTGGCGCGGCGCATTGCCGCCCCTCGGCGCCGAGGAAGCGGCGCTCGCCGAACGGCTGCGGAAACACGTCGCCGCGGTGGCGAGCGCCGAGCACAACACGCGCACGCCCGAGCGGCTGGAAGCAGTGGCGCGCTACATCGAGGCTGAGCTTCGCGCTGCCGGCTACGCGGTGCGCTCCCAGAGCTACGATTCGGGCGGCGGCCTCGTGCGCAACCTCGAAGCGGTGCTTGCCGGGCGCGAAGCGCGCTCGATCGTCCTCGGCGCGCACTATGACTCGGTGTTCGGCGCGACCGGCGCAAACGACAACGGCTCGGGCGTCGCCGCACTCCTTGAGCTTGCGCGGGCGTGCGCGGGCGCAAAGCCGCGGCATACGCTGCGCTTCGCGTTCTTCGCCAACGAAGAGCCACCCTATTTCGCGACTGCGGCGATGGGAAGTCGCGTCTATGTCGACGAACTGCTCGGCCGCGGCGATGCGGTCGCCGCGATGTTTTCCCTGGAGACGATCGGCTACTACTCCGAGCGTCCGGGGAGCCAGCGCTATCCCTTTCCGCTCGGTTTTTTTTACCCGGATCGCGGCGACTTCATCGCCTTCGTCGCCAACCTTGCCTCGCGCCCGCTGTTGCATCGGGCACTCGCTGCGTTCCGCCGCGAGGCGCGCTTTCCCTCCGAGGGCATCGCCGCGCCGGCGTTCATTCCGGGCGTGGACTGGTCCGACCAGTGGTCGTTCTGGCGCCGTCGCATTCCCGCCGTGATGATCACCGACACCGCGCCCTACCGCTATCCGCACTACCACCTGCCGAGCGACACGCCGGACAAGGTGGACTACGAGCGGCTCGCCCGCCTCGCCTCCGCCCTGGAACGGATGCTGCGGGCGTTGGACACCGAACTGTAGGCGGCGCCCATCGAGGGCCGCCCTCGGAGCGCCCGTCGCCGCGACCGCGACGAATCGCCCCCCTTGCATCGCCTTCACTGCCGGCAATGTCGCACCCGCAGAGCGCGCATCGCGTCGAAGAAATGCTCGCTTGCAACAGTTTCGCAAGCCGATCGCTTGCCGCCATCAAGTGCATGACTGTGCCGGAGGCGAGTGCGCTTCTCGCGCCCGTGCTATTCAGCAGCGCGCCGATCTCGACCAACTTGAGCCTCACGGTGGCAACCGTGGCGCTCGCGATCGCTGTGCCCTGCAGAGCGAGCTCGCGCAACCGATCGAGCAGCACATAGGCCGTCGAGACGAACCACCGGCGTAACCGGTTGGCCATCATGCTCGCCGTCGAAGTGCGGTCGGCGAACAGATCGAGCTGCTGTTCCTTGATGCGGTCCTCCATGCCGCCGCGGGTGCAGTAAAGCTCCTCGTACGGCGTGCGCGCGTCCCGCTGCTATGGCGGCAGCGAGGGAACGATGAAACGGAGGTTGGGACCGGCGGGCCGGTGCTCGGCCCTCCCAGTCGCTCGGCGCCGGGCGTTCCGGCTATCGAGCGTGCGGTAGCCGAAGTCCTCGAACGGGCGCGGGGGCGCGCCGCGCGCCTCGCACCGCGCTTGCCCGTTCGAGCTCGGCCGCAAGCTGCGCCTCCAGGCGCTCGTTTCTCGCCAGGCCGAAGACGTAACCGACGCCATGAGCCTCGCACCAGCTCATCAGAGACTCGCGCGCAAAGCCCGAATCGGCCCGCAGCAGGATGCCCGCCGCCGGCCAGCGGGCCCGGATCTGCCCGAGGTACGGATTCGATCTCCTCAAGGCTTTCGGCCGAAGCATCGATGTTCGAGGGCCACAGCTTCGCCACCGACAAATGCTTGCCGCAAAAGATGTAAACGCGCTGCCCCACCCGCATCTTCACCGAGTGCTCCACCAGGTCCGAATCGCGCCGATCCTCAAAACACCCCGCCAGGCGCCCGATCGGTCCGCTCGCCTGAGCCGCCTTCCCAAGTAGCAGCGCTCCGGCATCCGAGCTGACCGCTCCTCCGTCAAGCGCCGCCACCACCGAACCCCCGCCAACCGCTTCAAACTCGAACCGCCGCGGTTTACACCGTGTCTGCATCGGCGACCCCCTTGAGTCGTTCTTGAGTGTCCTTGCCAAGACACCTTTTCGACTCAGGCCCCGACGTCCTGTTTCCTACTGCGAGAAATCCGGGTCAGGAAACACACCCTGCTGGAACGATGGGAGTGTCAAGGGTCGCCGAATTTTCCCCGGCCGTGGTCGTTCAAGTTCGACCGCGATGCCGGCCGCGTCTTGCCGACCCCGCCGGCCGCACCTCCAACGGCGACGAGCTGCTGTACGCGATCGTGCGCGGCCGGATCGCCGACGGCGGGCGCATCCTGATCCGCGCTTCGGGCACCGAGCCCGTGCTGCCCGCGATAGTCGAGGGCGAAGAAACAGATCTCGCACATGCGCTGGCGCACCGGCCGGCGGCGACCGTGCCGAGCAGCGCGCGATCGGCTTTACCGGCGGCGCCGCAACAGCCGAAGGACGAGCCAACCGGCACCCGCGGCCGCGAGCACCACGAGCAGCCATTCGATCGCCTGCCGGGCGGCGGTCGCGCGGTGCGAGTTCGACAGTTGAGCGACGATCGGAGCGCGCTCGCCGGCTTCGAGGCGCGCGCCGTTGAAGACCTCCATCCGCAGCACGGTGGCCCACCAGCCAATGTAGGTCCGACCGCGAGATTCGAAGTAATCGGGCGGGTGGCACACGCCGCAGCGCGCTTCGACGAGCCGCACGCCGAGCGGGCGCGCCGCCAGCGCGGCGGCGCGCGCCTGCTGCGCCGCTTCCTCCTGCATCCGGCGTTCGCGTTCGCGCTGCGCCTCGCGTTCGCGTTCCTCCTCGATGCGCTGCATCTCGCGCGCGCGCTCGGCCGGCGACAGCCGGCGCGATCCGGCCTGATACTCTCCGGCACTCATCTCCGCGACAGCGGGCGCGAGTACGCCGAGGCACGCGAAAAGAATCGCGCCGGACGCCAGGAGGCGCGGTGCCGGCGCGCTTTCGAGGAGAAGCTTGCTACAGTAGCGCGTCCACCGCAGTGCGCGCGAAGGCGGCCAGCGACGCATAAACGGGCGCGACCGGACTCCGGTCGGCGGCGCGCTCGCAGGCGAGGCGCAACGGCTCGAGCCAGTGCCGCACGAAACCGTCGACGAACTCGGCGGCCATCGCCGCGGCATCGGCATCGCTGCCGGCCGCGCGTTCCAGCAGCGCGGCGACGAACTCGAGCTGGGTCGCCACGTAGTCGGGCAGATCGTGGAAATCTTCGCGCGGCGCAAAGCCGGCGGCCGCATAGCACTGCGTCATCATCTGGGCGCTCGCCCCGCCGAGCGCGCCTTCGAGGTAGATCCCGGTGTTCAGCGTCACCGCAACCGGAGGCACGAGAAACAGGCGGCTGAACCCGACCAGCCACGGCTCGTCGGCGGCCGGTGTCGCGGCCATCTGGCGCAGCGCTCTTACGGCCGGTGCCGCGTCCAGTTCGAGTTCGGCCCCGAGTTCGTCGAGGTCGACCGCGAGCGCGTGACACCACGCGCGACCGGTGAGCTCAGCCGGCGGCGGCAGGAACGCCGCCGCCAGGCAGTAGAGCAGGTCGGCCGCTTCCGGGCGCGCCGCGCCGGTCG
>JBFMFX010000014.1:0-55368 GCA_040752005.1 Pseudomonadota bacterium
GCGAGATGCCGTCGCAGGCGGCCTGGAGCGCCCGGAACGTGAGCCGGCGGTCGCCCCGCAGTTCCCAGATGACCCGCAGCGCACGCCTCCGGCCGAGCAGATCGAGCATCGCACTCGTGCGCTGGCCGCCGGTAGCGGCACGATGCTCGACGGTTTTCGCGAGCCTGGGCGGAAGTTTCGGCTTCACCGGCCGCATGTTATAGGGATTCTCGCCGCGGTCCTGTTTTGGGTGAACGGGACCGCCGCCGACGCGCCGCTCTTCGAATCGCGCTCGAAACGCGATCCGGGCACAAAGATGGACATCGTGGTGAAGGAGATCGAGCGGCGGGCACGCGCCTCAGTCCTCGAGATCACGATTCACTCCGTCGGCTCCTCGGTCGGCTCGTCGTTCTTTCTCCTTTGCAGTATCCGGCAGCTCGCGCACTTGCGCGGCGGCTACCGGCATGTCGTGAAGCTCGAGGAGCGCCCGCGCCGCGGCCAGATGTTGATCGGCTTTCTGCGCTCCGCCGGCGAGCCGCCCGCTGCCGCTGGCGCCGAATTCGCCGGCGCGGATCGGATCGACCTGGAGCAGTTCGCGCCGATCTGCGACATGATGAAGTGATCTGCCTCCACCAACCCGCGAACATCCTGCCGGCAACGGTAGCGGCGCTGGTCGCTGCCGCACCGTGCGGAGCCGAGCAGTTCAGGACGCCGGATCCGCTGAAGGCGTTCGTGCACGGCGAATATGTTCTCGGGAGCGACTACTTCGTCCGCGGGCGCGCAGGTACCCATATTTTCCGGTGCGCACTCGATCCTCGACGCACCGGTTTCGAAGGTCTGGCGCTCTCGGAAATCTCGATGTGGGGTAACCGCACCGGACCCTGGAAAATTTTCCGGCGCGCTGCGGACGGCGATTTCGTCCACGAGGGGACACGGCACCTCGACGATACCCGATGCCTCGAATCCTGTGCCTCGGACGAGTACTTCGCCGCGGGCCGCTGCAGCTGGCGGCGCGGCTGGCCGGTGGGACAACCGCGGCAGCAGCGCTGGTACCTGATGTCCCGTGAAGGCACCTGCTTCGAGATCGGATCGCTAAAACGCAAGGTGACGGACCTGGGCGATATCGCGAATCCCGATTCGTTCGTCCGATTCATGCGAGCGAAGGGCCTCGACGTCGTAGCCCGGCAGATGCCGGCCGGCGCCGGATACGCCGTGGAAGTCAACGTCCCTGCGCGTGGTCTGGCGCTCGTGTTCGTGACCTCCGAAGCCTGCCGCCCGGCAGGCGCCGGTTAGCGCAGGTGGCAGCACCGGCGCGAACCGTGAGCGTCTGGGGCGACATCGCCCGCTCCTGGCTTTCGATGAAGCGCTGGGTGAAGGCGTGGCTGTTCTTTCTCAATGCCGTGTTTCTCGCCGCGCTCGCCTTCCTCGATCGGCCGGAGGGACGCTGGATCCTCATCGCCTACGTCGCGTCCGGGCCGCTCCTGCTCGCGATCGCCTGGCGTCAGCGAGGCCTCACGCGGATTCTCGGCGTCGCGCACCTTCTTCCCTGGCTGCCGCTGCTCGTCTACGTCGCGTACGCGCTGATCCTGGGCGAGGTCCGGCTGCAGGGCGAACCGTGGCTTTACGGCTATCTCGTCGTGCTCGCCGCAACCCTCGTCCTCTGTCTTTCGCTCGACGCCTGGGACGTGCTGCGCTGGCTGCGGGGCGAGCGTTTCGTGCTCGGGTCGGATGAGGCGTTCCGCCGGGGCGCGTCGGCGCTCGCCCCGCCGGAGCCGCCGTCGCCGCGCCGATGGGCGGGCGAGACCGCGAAGCGGCTCTTCACCGAGCACGGCGTGCCTTTCAACCGCGCCCTCGGCCTCAAAGTGGTCGAGGTCGCGCCCGACTCGAGCCGCGTGGCATTGCGCCTGCCGCACCGCAGGCGCAACACGAACGACGGCGGCTCGGTCCACGGCGGGGCGATCCTCGCGCTCGCGGAAAGCGTGCACGGCGTCGCGGTGCTCTGGCAGTTCAGCCCGCGCGAGCACCGGATGGTCACCAAGCACGCCGCGATCCGGTACCTCGCTCCGGCTCACGGGGAGATCCGCGTCGCGTTCTCGCTCGAGCCCGACATGAAGCTGCGCATCGCGACCGAGCTCGGCCGAAGCGGCAAGTGCGAGTTCTCCCTTTCGAGCGTCGTGCGCGACGAGCACGACGCCGAGGTCGCGCGGCTTGATGCCACCTATGTCATTCGACGGAAAGCGGGGGCCGCGCGGTAAAACGGACCACTGGTGAAGAAGGAGTCCGCGATGCTTCGCCGGCCGCCCTAAGCGCGCGAAGAGCGGCACAAGTTTTTCGTGGCGCTGTCAGAACGGATGGTATCGGCGGAGCGGCCTCAGGGAGGTAACGATATGCGACCCAACGCGCCCACCACTGTGAGAGTCTGGATCTTCTTTCTCGGGCTCGCGGCTTGGGTTCTCGCCGCCGCGCTGGCGCTGTCCGGCAGATTGCTGGCGGCCGCGGCTGTCGCCACGTTCGCATTTGGCGCGGACGCGGCCGGCCGCACCTGGAGCCGCAGGTCGCCGGTACCGATGCCCTACTCCATGCGGTGGCTGCTCGAGCTTCCGCGTGGCCCACATTCGCCGCATCGGCTCCTGCAGGTGCTTCGGCCCGTTCCCGGCGAACGCGTGCTGGAGGTCGGGCCCGGCATCGGTGTGCACGCGCTGCCGGTCGCTCGCGCGCTGCAGCCGGGCGGGATCCTCGACGTGATCGATATCCAGCGGGAGATGATCGACGAGCTGGTGCGAAGGGCAACCGCAGTGAGCCTCGCCAATGTGGTACCGGCGCTAGGAGACGCTAGGAAGCTTCCGTATCCGGACCGCTGCTTCGACGCCGCGTACCTGATCGGCGTCTTGGGAGAAATCCCCGATCCGCTCGCTGCGCTGCGCGAGATCCGCCGCGTGTTGAAGCCCGGGGGCCGGCTCATTGTCTGCGAGCTCTTGCTCGATCCTGACTTCGTCCCGCTCACGGTTCTACGCGAGATGGCCGGCTGCGCAGGCTTGCTTTTCGAACGCAGCGATGGTCCTCGTTTCGCCTATTCCGCTGTGCTTCGCACGGCGCGGACTCGACAAGCTCTAGGGAACCTCTGAACAAGTCTCCGTGAATCGTGTCTGAAGCGAGAGCGAGCAAGTGCGATTCACGGGAGGAAGAAGATGAAGCAGCTGACGTTTGCCTCGGCGGCCTGGAGTGCAAAGGGCAAGACCACGCGCCGCGAGCGCTTTCTTGCCGAGATGAACGCGGTGGTGCCTTGGGCGCGGCTGGTGGCGCTCATCGAGCCGTACTATCCCAAGGCCGGGCGGGGCCGCCCGCCGATGCCGCCGGCGAGGATGCTGCGGGTGTACTTCATGCCGCTGTGGTTCAACCTCTCCGATCCGCAGGCCGAGGACGCGCTCTATGACATCGAGCCGATGCGCCGCTTTGCCGGCATCGAGCTTGCCGAGGACCAGGTGCCCGATGAAACGACCATCCTTCGCTTTCGGCACCTGCTGCAGCAGCACCGGCTTGCCGAGGCGATCTTTTCGCAGGGGCGCAAGCGGCTCGAAGAACGGGGCCTGATGCTCAAAGAAGGCACGATCGTGGATGCGACGATCATTTGCGCGCCCGGCTCGACCAAGAACGCAAAGCAAGCGCGTGACCCGGAAATGCACCAGACCAGGAAGGGCAAGAACTGGTACTTCGGCATGAAGCTTCACATCGGCACCGACCCCCGGGGGCTGGTGCACGGTGTGGCCAGTGGCCCGGCCAACGAGACCGACATCAGTCGGCTGCCTGAGCTGCTTCATGGCCAGGAGCGGCAGATCCTGGGCGATTCGGCCTACTGGAGCAAGGAGCACCGTCGGCGCTTCGAGCAAGCAGGCATGCGCTACCGGGTCGCCCGCAGGCCCTGTGCCGGCCGGGCGCTCAGCGAGCACCAGAAGCGCATCAACCGGATTCGCTCGCGAGCGCGCGCCTGGGGCGAGTTCCCCTTCCATGTCATCGAGCACCTGTGGGGCTTTGCCAAGACGCGCTATCGGGGCCTGTACAGGAACACCGTGCGCGCCGTCTCGATGTTCGCCCTGGCCAATCTGTACCGGGTGCGCTACCGATTGTTGCCGGCGGGGGCGCAGTGCGTCCTGTGAGGGCGAAAATGCCGATTCCGGACCCCGAAACGACCCCAACGGGTTCTTCGCACCCTGCTTCAGACCCTCTTTAACCTCACACTCGCACATGATCACAACGGAACGCTCCGATTCGGTCACTTGTGCAGAGCTTCCCTAGCGGCGCACCAGGTCGAATTTGCGGTGCGAACGATGTGCCGCGTGTTCGGGGTCTGCCCGAGCGGCTATTACGCGTGCAATTCGCGCAAACCCTCGGCTCGCGCCCTGGAGGATGCGAGGCTGACGGCGGGCATCCGGCACTACCATACGCGCTCCAGGGGTGCCTACGGGGCACCTGATATCTTGGAAGACCTGCGCGAGGAAGGCATCCGCGTGGGCAAGAAGCGTCTCGCCCGGCTCATGAAGGCACAGGGCCTTCGCGGGGTATGCCGCCGCAAGTTCGTGATCAGGACGACGCGGAAGGCCGATGCGCAGCCCGCGGCCGATTTCGTGCAACGGGAGTTCCGCACCGATGCTCCCAGCCGGCTCTGGGTCGCCGACATCGCCTACATTGCGACCTGGTCCGGGTTCCTGTATCTGGCGGTGGTGCTCGATGCCTTCAGCCGAAGAATCGCATGGGCTGGGCGATGACCGAGCACCTGAGGACGGAACTGGTGCTCGCGGCGCTCGACATGGCGCTCGGGTAGGGGCGTGCGAAAGGCGTCGTGCATCACTCCGACCACGGCACGCACTACACCTCGATCGCCTTCGGGGCTCGCTGCAAGGAAGCCGGCGTGCGGCCCTCCATGGGAACGGTGGGCGATTGATTCGACAACGTGCTGTGCGAGAGCTTCTTCGCGACGCTAGAGTACGAGCTCCTGGATCGCCGGCGCCTTGCGACCAAGGCCGAGGCACGCATGGCGATCTTCGAGTTCATCGAAGGCTGCTACAATCCGACACGACGTTATTCGAGCCTTGCCAGAATCTCGCCGATCGAGTTCGAACGGCGTCATCATTCAATGCATCACGAGCACACGGTTCCCCACAGGCCCGCGGCGCTCGCTTGCGTTTGAGGCGCCCAGCGGGCGGCCAACTGCTTGTAACCCAAGCGCTAAACCGTCCACGGAAACGGGGCAACTCGAAAAGAGCCCGCTCTCGGAGTAGCTACTGGGCCTGCTCAATCGCCGCGGTTAGGAAACTACCGGCGATGCAATAGGCCGGGATCTGCTGGTTCATAGGCAACGGATCGGCGTTCGGCCCGGGCGGGACTATGTCGGTTATCCCTTCGCCGTTGAACGTGAAGCGGCCGAGTTCCTGTTCCTTCGCATCGGGCTCGCCCGGCGAGAACACCAAGCACCGCACCTGACCGCGGTTTCCACCTTGAGCCATGTCGAAGCGGAAGCGGAACTCCTTGCCGCAGAATCGGGCAGTGAGAAGCGGCTTATCAGGCTCGCCTACGAACTCGGCTACATCATGCAAAGTCCCGGCTTGGGGCGGGAAACATCTGACGAACTCCTCGAATCGGTTGCGCAATTGATCGTAGCAGCGGCGAAGGCCCATCATCGTTGGGTAGAGTCTGCGCTCCTCGTAGCGGAAGATGTCCTTCAGCTCCATCGGTTCCCTCTTTGCGCGATACCCCCGAAGCGGCCGCTAGCCCGGCGCTAGCTCGGACCAGAAGCCACTCAGAGATGCTCCATAAGAAATTGATTGTATGGCGCGCCCGGCAGGATTCGAACCCACGACCCCCTGGTTCGTAGCCAGGTACTCTATCCAACTGAGCTACGGGCGCGAGGGCGCGGATTATACCGCAGCGCCTCTCGCCGCCGCTCTCAGTAGAGCACCAGCCCGAGCGCGCCGCCTGCGGCGAGGATCCAGAGCGGATTGACGCGCGTCGCGCACAGCGCTGCGGCGCTCGCACCGGCGATCGCGCCGCTGCGCCAGTCCTCGGCGCCGAGCGGTGTGGCGAGGACCCAGCCGCCCGCGAGCACCAGTCCCACGGTCACCGGCACCAGCGCGCGCTGCACGTCCCGGCGCCACGGCGCCGCGCGCATGCGGTCCCAGAACCCGCCCACCGAATACGCGAGCGCCGCCGCCGGCGCGCAAAACGCCGCAAGCGCGACGAGCGCTCCGGCGATCCCGTACACCTTCCAGCCGACGAGCGCGGTGATGAGCACGTTGGGGCCGGGCGCGGCCTGCGCCACCGCGAAAAGCTGCGTGAACTCCGCGGCGCTCGCCCAGCCCTTCGTCTCGACCACCAGCCGCTGCATCTCGGGCATCACCGAGGGAATACCGCCCACGGAGATGAGCGACAACAGCGCGAAGTGGAGCACCACCTCGCCCATCAGAGCCTGCCCTTGCGCGCGGCGAACCACGCCAGCAGCGCCATGACCGGCAGCGCGGCGAAAAGCGAGACGCGACCGATCCCGACCGCGGCGAAGCAACCGGCCGCCAGCGCGATTCCCCACGGTCTGCCCGCGAGAGGCTTGGCCAGCTTGAGTGCGGTGCCGATGAAGAGCCCGCCGCCCGCGACGCCAATTCCGGTGACGGCGGCACGCACCGCCGGGTGCGTCGCCCAGTCGGCGTAGAGAACGGCGAGCGCGAGCACCCAGACGAGGGGCAGCGCCATCAGCCCGGCGAATGCGACCACGGCGCCGGCCGGTCCGAACCAGCGCCGGCCGAGCACCACCGAGGCGTTGCCGACGTTCGGACCCGGCAAAAACTGGCAGAGCGCGATCACCTCGGCGAATTCCGCCGGCGCGAGCCAGCGCTTTTCCTCGACCATGACCCGGTGCGCCCAGGGAAGCACGCCGCCAAAGGAGCGGGCCCCGATCGAGAGAAAGCCGAGATACAGTTCCCACAGCCCCGCGGGCGGACGCACCTCGTGCGGCGGCGGCGCCTGCACTCAGAAGCCCCAGTAGTCCAGCCCCTCGGGCAGCGGCTCGCCGTGGTGAAGCGCTGCGAGCTTCGCGTACTGGCCGTTGGCGTAGAGGAGCGGCTTGCCTTTCGCGCCCATGCGCAGATCGTGCACTTCGCCGAAGAACACGCTGTGCGTGCCGTGGTCATGCCGCGCCGCGACGCGGCAGTCGAAGGACACGAGCGCGCTTGCCAGCACCGGCGCGCCGCTCGTAAGCCGCAGCCACTCGCCGTAGCGAAAGCGCCCCTCGCCCTTCTGCGCGCCACTGAAGATCGCCGACAGCTCGCGGTCCGAGTCGCGCAGGACGTTCACGCAGAACGCACCGCTTCTGGCGATCGCCCCGTGGGTGGTGGTGGCGCGGTTGATGCAGACGAGCAGCGTCGGCGGATCGGCGCTCACCGAACACACCGCTGTCGCGGTCATGCCGTAGCGGTGCCCGGCGTGGCTGCTGGTGATCAGCGTCACCGCGCCGGCGAAGGCGCGCATCGCCTGCTTGAACTGCGCCGATGCGTCCTGCGCGCTTGCCGTCTGCTCCATGGGGGCGATTCTACCGGCGCGTCAGCGCGCGGCGCGCAGGTTGACGAGGAAGATCCCGCCGCCCACCAGAACCGCCGCGGCGGCAAAGCGCGGCGTGAGCGGCTCGCCCAGGATCGCGACGCCCGCCAGCATGCCAAAGAGCGGGGTGAGGAACGTGAACACCGAGAGTCGCGCGGCAGAATAGTGCCGCAGCAGCCAGAACCAGGCGAGGAAACTCGCGAACGCGACCACCACGCACTGGTAGGCGAACGCGCCCAGCACGACCGGGGTAAGCCGGGTTAGCCCCGGCTCGCCGATCGCGACCGCGGCAGCAAGGAGCATCGGCCCGGACACCGCGAGCTGGTAAAAAAGCGTCTTCGTCGCGCTGGCGTGAGCGAGCCTCGTCGCGCGGATGACGACGGTGGTCGCCGCCCACAGCGCCGCCGCGATCACCCCGGCGCCGTCGCCCATCCAGGTGTTGCGCCCGCTCGCGAATCCGTCGGCGAACGCGACCGCGATGCCGGCGAAAGCGACCGCGATGCCCGCCCATTGCAGTGGCTGCAACCGCTCCTGCGGCACGAGCAGGTGAAGCCCCAGCGCCGTCAGACAGGGCGCGAGATAGATGAAGACCGCCATGCGCGCGGCGTCGGTGTACGCGAGCCCGCCGAAGATGAAGAGGAACTCGCCGCCGAAGAGCAGCCCCGCCCAGATACCTGGCACGAGCGTTCCATCCCGGTTCCAGAGCGTGATCCCCTGCCAGCGGCCCCAGGCGAGCAAGAGCAGCGTCGCGATCAGCGAGCGCAGCCCCGACTGGAAAACGAGCGAAATTCCCTCGGCAGCTATCTTCGCCGCGGCGTGCCCGACCCCCCAGACGAGGCAGAGCAACACCATCAGCGCAACTGCCGCGCCATCGAGCGGGCGGCGGGTGTTCATCGCCTACATGCGCCGTTCGCCTGCGCGAGCGCGATTGGCCGGGCGAGCGCCGGTCTCGGGCGCCGCGCAGCCCCGGCGCGGCCGGCGCCGTCCGCGGCCCGCACCAGCGGTTAGTGCTGCGGCCAGGCGCGCGCCAGTATCGCGCCGAAGTTGGCCGTCGCGGGCAGCGCGCCGAACGCACCGCCCGAGTATGCGCCCTCGGCAAGGCGCGAGGCACAGAACGCATCGGCGACGAAATCGGGCGCGTGCTCGACAAGCAGCGCCGCCTGCACCGCGAGCGCGATCGCCTGTGCGATCGCCCGGGCACGCGTCTGCAGCTCCTCGGGCCGTCTCAGCTCGTCCTTCAGCTTCGCCGCAAAGCGCGCAAGGCGCGGCTCGCGAGCCGCCGCTGGCTCGATCACGGCCGCAAGCGCCTCGAGCGTCCGCGGGTGCTTGCGCATCGCGCGCAGGATGTCGAGGCACATGATGTTGCCCGAGCCTTCCCAGATGGAGTTGAGCGGCATCTGGCGGTAGATGCGCGGCATGACGTTTTCTTCGACGTAGCCCGCGCCGCCCAGGGCTTCCATCGCCTCGGCCCCGAGCGCCGGGCCGCGCTTGCAGATCCAGTACTTGGCCGCCGGCGTGAGCACGCGCCTTAGCAGCGCCTCGGCCTCGTCCTTCTGCGCGTCGAACGCGCGCGCAAGGCGCAGCGCGAGCGCCGTCGCAGCCTCGGATTCGAGCGCGAGGTCGGCAAGGACGTTGCGCATCAGCGGCTGCTCGATGAGCCGCCTGCCGAAGGCGCTGCGGTGCGAGCAATAGTGAAGCGCCTGCGTGAGCGCGGCACGCATGAGGCCCGCGGTGCCGAGCGCGCAGTCGAGCCGGCAATAGGTGCCCATTTCCAGGATGATCGGCACGCCGCGGCCTTCCTCGCCGACCAGCCAAGCGCGCGAGCCCCAGAACTCGACCTCGGAGCTGGCGTTGGCGCGATCGCCCAGCTTGTCCTTCAGGCGCTGGATGCGGATCTCGTTCGGCCGACCGTCCGGTGTAAAGCGCGGCAGCAGGAAACAGGAAAGCCCGCCCGGTGCCTGCGCGAGGACGAGAAACGCATCGCACATCGGCGCGGAAAAAAACCACTTGTGGCCGACGATGCGGTATTCGCGCCCGCCGGCGGGCTCGGCGCGCGTGGTGTTCGCGCGCACGTCCGAGCCCCCCTGCTTCTCGGTCATGCCCATGCCGAGCGTGACGCCCTTTTTCTCGCCCGCAGGAATGAAACGCGGGTCGTACTCGGGCGAATAGACGCGCGGCAGCCACTCGGCAGCGAGCGCCGGATCGCGGGAAATAGAAGGCACCACCGCGTAGGTCATCGTGGTCGGGCAGAGCGTGCCGTCCTCGACCTCCGCGAAGAGCATGTAGAACGCGGCCCGCTTCACGTGCGCGCCCGGCACCGGGTTCGCCCAAGGCTCGCCCGAAGCGCCGTGGCGCTTGAGATACGCCATCAGCTCGTGGTAGGCCGGGTGGAACTCGACCTCGTCGCGCCGCATGCCGCGCGCGTCGAACGCCTTGAGCACCGGCGGATTGCGGTTCGCCTGCTCGGCCCATTCGCGCATCCGGTTGCCGCCCAGCTCCGCGCCGCGCGCGGCGAGCCACTCGCGCGCCCAGCCCGCGCCCTCGCGCGCGACCGCCTCCTGCAGCGGGACGTTGAGCGTCCAGAGGTTGAAGTTCTCCAGCGGCGGCGGCTGGTTGAAGACTTCGTGCGTGGCGGTGAGCAGCGGATGCGACGGGATCATGGCTTTCCTCCTCCTAAAAAACTCCGAAGCGGCGCAGCGCCATCGCGCGCCGCACGCCGCGCACCGCGAGCTCCACCGCCGCCTCGCGCGGCAGGCGCGCGCTGCGTGCGGCTTCGGCGAGCACCGCCTCGGTGTTGGCGCGGATTTTCTCGGCGATGGTGTCGAAGGCCGCGCTCCTGGTCGCCCCGGCGTATTCCATCGCGGCGCAGATCACACCGCCTGCATTGGCGATGAAATCGGGCACGACGAGCACGCCGCGCGCGGCGAGTGTGCGCTCGGCACCCTCGGTGAACGGGATGTTCGCACCCTGCAGCACCAGCTTCGTCTTCAGACGGCCGGCGTTTTCCTCGTGCACCACGTCCGGGCGGGCGGCCGGGATCCAGATCTCGCACTCGACCTCCAGGATCGCATCGGCGCCGAGCTTGCGGCCCACCGGTGAATCGAGCACGCTCCTTCCTGCCTCCTTCAGCGCAGCGAGTGCCGCGACATCCAGTCCGGCCGGATCGTAGAGCGTGCCCTTCGTGTCGGAGGCAGCCACCAGCACCGCACCGCGCTCGGCGAGAAAGCGCGCCGCGTGCCTGCCCACAGCGCCAAAGCCCTGCACCGCGACGCGCGCGCCGGCGAGCTTGACGCCCGCGCGCGGCGCGGCCACCTCGGCGCAGTGCGCAAGGCCGAAGCCGGTCGCGCCCACCTCGTCGAGCGGTATTCCGCCAAGCTCGGGTGGCAAACCGGCCGCGCGGTGCCCGATTTCATCCTTCACCCAGGCCATCGCGCGCTCGTCGGTGCCCATGTCCGGGCCGAAGATGTAATCGGTCTCGTCGCGCAACGCACGGGCAAACGCGCGGATCAGCCGCTCCTTTTTCTCCGCCGGCATGCGCGGATCGCCCGCGAGCACCGATTTTGCGCCGCCGTGGGCAAGGCCCGCCGCCGCGTTCTTGAGCGTCATCGCGCGTGCTAGGCGCGCGCACTCTTCGAGCGTCACGTCCGGCGCCATGCGAAGCCCGCCGAGCGCCGGGCCCCGCGAGGTGTTGTCCACCACCAGTGCCGCCTCCAGACCCAGCCCGGGCTCGCGCACGACGACAACCTTCGCCGGGCCCAGATCGTCGCCGGAAAGAGCGATGAGCTTCATGCAGCGAAGCAAACCATCAGCGCAAAGGCACCGGTTTGACGCACGTCAAGCTTGCGCAAGCGCCAGAAAACGGGGTCAGACCCTCATTTTCCTGCATACGGCACGCGCTCGGCGACGAGGTCCCAGATGAAGCGCGCGGCAGGGTCCGTCTGCTCCTCGCGGATGTGGCCCACAAGGCCCGCGGCGCGGCTCACCACCGCGACGCCCCGCATCACCGACTGCGGGATGCCGATCTCGCCCAGCAGCGCCGCCACCGCGCCGGTGGCGTTGGTCGTGAGATGCCGGCCCCACGCGGCATCCACCTCCTTGGCAAGAAGCCTGAGCGCGCGAATGTGCCCGCCCGGCACGCCCGCCTCCTCGGCGATCGCAATGAGCCGCGGCGAGCGCGGATCGTCGGGCTTGTGGTGAGGGTGCCCGAAGCCGGGCACCGGGTGCCTCGCCTCGCGGTGGCGGCGCGCGATCGCCTTCGCACGCGCCGCCTCGCCCTCGGGCGCAGCGAGGATCTCTTCGAGGAGCGCCGCGCACGAGAATCGCATCGGCAGTGTAGCGGCAAATTCGCGTGACAGGCGCGCTCATCGGTGCCTCCTCGACGATGCGGCGATTCTAGCGGACGCACAGCTCCCGGCTCAGGCGCTGGCCAAGTCCGCTTCGCCGCGGCAATGCGGCAGGTGGCGCAAGCGAATGCGCGCTGCCGCGCGCGGCTCATTGCAGGCTTTTGTTAGACGGCCGTGTTCACACCGCCACCCATTGCGCCGAAAGCAGCGCCGCCTGCCCGAGCACCGTCTGGGCGGCCCTCTCCTGCTTGTCCGGCGGATAGCCCTACTTGCACAGGATGCACTTCACGACGACGCGCAACTGTGGGAGAAGCGTTCGAGCACCTATCTGGGCGATGGCCGGCCGCCGCATGGGCGCGCGGCGTGCAAGCCGGGCGCGGCCGCCACGGCCGCAACTCATTCGCTCATCAGCCAGAGCAGGCCGATCGCGGCAAGCGGCGCGAGGACGACGAGAACATCGAGTGGCACGGTCATCGCTCCAAGCATGCCCTGGGCCGGGCTCAAGGCGCGAGCCTGCGGCTTTCGCGATAGCGCCGTGCCGCCGCCTCCAGCCGCTCGGCCACGCGCGCACGCAGCGCCTCGGGCGCGAGCACTTCCACATCCGGGCCGAACTTGAGGATGTCCATGACGAGTTCCCGGTCGTCGGCGTAGGGGATCTCCAGCAGGTAGCTGCCGTCGGGCTCGAAGGCCGATCGTTGCTTCGAGTGCCAGGTCTGCGCTGCCACCCAGCGCGCGGCAAGCGGCGAGAAGCGCAGCTTCGCCCACGCCACCTCGCGCCCGGCGAAGATGCCGTACCCGCTCTTCAGATACGCGTCCAGCTCCGCGGCCGGGACGTCCTTCGCGCGCTCCTCCAGCAGCTCGGCCGCGCGAATCGCGTCCACCGCGAAGCTCCTCAGGGCCGCGCGCAGGTGGCAGTACGCGTCCACGTACCAGTTGTCGCGATAGTGCACCAGCCGCTGCGGCGAGATGACGCGCTCGGTCTCGCGGTCCTCCATCCGGTTGTAGTGGCGGATCTGCAGGCGCCGGCGCCTGAGCGTCGCATGCGCCACCGTCGAGAAATGCTCGTGCCGGAGCTTGCGCGCCGCGAGGTGCAGCACCCGCACGCGCCGCCCCACTTCCTCCTTTGCGTGATCGCCCGCGCCAAGGATCGCCTCGATGCGCCCGAGCAGCGGCTCGACGTGCGGCGCGAGCAGCCCCGGCTGGAGGTTCTCCAGCAGATGGCGCATGGTGAGGAGCGCGTGGATCTCGGCCGCCGAGAACCACAGCCCGGGCAGCTCGTAGCGCGGCCCGGCGAGCGGCCGGCCGAAGCGATAGCCGCCGGTAGCGCGGTCGAACTCGATCGGGGCGTTGAACCGGTCGCGCATGTACGCGAGGTCGCGCTTGAGCTGCGCGCGCGAGATGCCGAGCGCCTCCTGAAGCTCCGAGAACGCCACGCTGCGGCCGGCGCGCAGCATGCGGTCTATCCTGTAGAAGCGCTCGGTGCGGTCCATGGCTTATGCCCGCGCGCGCATTGTATCGGCTGGCCGCGCCCGGGTGGCGGCACCGCGCATGGTGGGCGGCGCCGGGTGCGCATTGCGTTATTGCGGCACTTCAGGCAGTGTCTCGCCTCCCGGTAAACGTCACGTCCGGTCTCCCGGAGGTCCCGACGATGAGAATCGCAGTCCTCGGCGGCGGCAACGGTTCTTACGCCGCGGCGGCGGATCTGGCCGAGCAGGGCCACGAGGTGCGGCTGTGGCGGCGCGATGCAAGCGCATTCGCGCCGGTACTCGAAAGCGGCGCGATCGGACTTCGCGATGCGCGCGGCGCGCGGCGGGTGCGGCTTGCGCTCGCCACCACCGATCTGGCCGCGGCGGTCGGCGGCGCCGAACTCGTGCTCGCGCCGGTTCCAGCGACCGCGCAAGAAGAGCTCGCGCGCGCGCTCGCGCCGCTCCTTGGCCCCGATCAGGTCGTGTATCTGCCCCCCGGCACGTTCGGCAGCTACGCGATGGCTGCCGTCACGCGCGCGAAGGCCGCCTTCGCCGAGGCGGGCACGCTTCCTTACCTTGCGCGAAAGCGAGCGCCCGATGAAGTCTCGATCACGATCCGTGCCAGGCGCCTGCCGAGCGGCGTGTTTCCGGCGCGGCGCACCGAGGAGGCGATGGCGGTGATCCGGCAGGCCTATCCGGCAGCGCACCCGGTCGAGGACGCGCTCTCGGCAGCGCTGATGAACGCTGGCCCGATCATCCACCCGCCGCTCATCCTGATGAACGCGGGACCGCTGGAGCACGCCGAGCGCTACGACATCCACGCCGAGGGCACGCAGCCGGCGATCCGGCGGGTGACCGACGCGCTGGACGCCGAGCGGATCGCCGTGCGCGAGGCGCTCGGCTACGCGCCGTACCACTATCCGCTGCGCGATCACTACGAGAGCGACCGCTGGATGTACGGCGATGCGCACGACCGGCTGGTCGAATCCGGCGACTGGCGCGAGCGCATTGACTTGCGCACGCACCGCTACATGCGCGAGGACGTGGCGCTCGGACTCGCGTTCCTCGTTTCGGTCGCGCGCCGGGCGGGCGTTGCCACGCCGGTCGCCTCGGGATTGCTTGCGATCGCCTCGGCGGCGCTCGGCGAGGACCTCTATGCGCGCAGCCCCCGGACGCTGGAAGCGCTCGGACTCGACAAGCTCGAGCGCGCGCAATTGCTGCGGCTGCTCGCCGAGGGGCTCGCGCCGTGACGGGGCTTGCGCGAATCGGCACGCTGGGCGCCGGCCGCATGGGGCGCGGCATCGCACACGCGTTCGCCTATGCCGGCCACGAGGTGGCGCTGATCGACGCCAAGGAGCGGCCGGCCGAGGAAGCGGCGCGCCTTGGCGAGCTGGCGCTGGAGGAAGTGCGCGCGAGCCTGGCGGCGCTCGCCGAAGCAGGCGCGTTCGACGCCGCCGAGATCCCGGCGATGCTCGCGCGCATCCGCTTCGTTCCGCGCGCCGAGGCGCCGGCTGCGCTCGCGCGGGTGGACGTTCTCTTCGAGGGCGTGCCGGAAGTGCGCGAGACAAAGGCGCAGGCCTTCGCCTTCGCCGGCGCGCACCTTGCCCCGGATGCGATCGTCGCCTCGACGACCTCGACGATGCTCTCGACCGAGCTCGCGGCGCTGGTGCCGCGGCCCGAGCGCTTTCTCAACTCGCACTGGCTCAATCCCGCGTACCTCATTCCGCTCGTCGAGGTTTCGCCCCATCCGGGAACCGATCCGCAGGTGACCGGGCGGCTGGAGGCGCTGCTTGAGGCGATCGGCAAGAAGCCGGTGCGCTGCTCGCCTGCCCCAGGGTTCATCGTGCCGCGGCTGCAGTCGCTCGTCATGAACGAGGCGGCGCGCATGATCGAGCAGGGAATCGCCACCCCCGAGGACGTGGACCGCGCCGTGCGCTACGGCTTCGGCATCCGCTACGCGACGATGGGCGTGGTCGAGTTCACCGACTATGGCGGGCTCGACATTCTGTACTACGCGAGCCGCTATCTCGCCGCGGCCACAGGCGAGGCGCGCTTCGCCCCGCCCGAGATCGTCGAGCGCTACATGAAGGACGGCCGGCGGGGCTTGCGCGAAGGCCGGGGCTTTTTCGACTGGAGCGGCACCGACACCGCGCGCTACCGCCGCGAGGTGCTCGCGCGCCAGCTCGCCCTGCTTGCGCACCTGGGGCTCGCGCCGCGGCCGAATGCGGCGCTCAGATCCGGTTCCGCTCGATGAGCTGGCGCGCGATGATGATGCGCTGCATCTCGTTGGTGCCCTCGCCGATGCACATCAGCGGCGCATCGCGCAGCAGCCGCTCGATGGGATACTCTTTCGAATAGCCGTAGGCGCCGTGGATGCGCATCGCCTCGAGCGCGTTCTCCAGCGCCGCCTCCGAGGCAAAATACTTCGCCATCCCGGCTTCCATGTCGCAGCGCCGTCCTTCGTCGTAGGCCTGCGCCGCGTGCTCGACGAGCAGCCGCGCCGCCTCGCAGCGCGTCGCCATCTCGCCGAGCTTCAACTGGATCGCCTGGTGCTCGCAGATCGGCTTGCCGAAGGTTCTGCGGATCTGCGCATAGCGCACCGACTCGTCCAGTGCCGCCTTCGCCACGCCCACGCCGCGCGCGGCGACGTTGATGCGGCCGAGCTCCAGCCCGCTCACCGCAAGGTAGAAGCCCTGCCCTTCCGCGCCGATGCGGTTCGCCGCCGGCACGCGGTAATTGTCGAAGACGAGCTCGGCGGTATCGATGCCCTTGTAGCCGAGCTTCTCCAGCCTGCGCGGGGCGGTGTAGCCGGGCCCTTTTTCCGCGATGAACATCGAAAGGCCCCTGCGTGGCGGCTCGGCCGTCGGATCGGTCTTCACCAGGAGCGCGCAGCAGTTGCCCTCGGCGCCGTTCGTGATCCAGAGCTTGGTGCCGTTGACGACGTAATGGTCGCCCTCGCGCACCGCGCGCGTGCGGATGCCGGAGAGGTCGGTGCCTGCGTCCGGCTCGGTGAGCGCAAGCCCGCCGCGCAGCTCGCCCGCCGCCATGCGCGGCAGGAACCGTTCCTTTTGCTCTTCGGTGCCGAACCGCTCCACCAGCACCGCCATCATCAGGTGCGAGTTGAAGATCCCGGTGAGCGACATCCAGACGGCGGAAATCTTCATCACGATCTTGGCGTAGGTCGAGGCCGACAATCCCAGCCCGCCCCATTTCGGGTCGAGCACGGCGCCGAACAGCCCCATCTGCTTCATCGTCTCGACCATCGCGTGCGGGTAGAGGTCGTCGCGCTCCAGGCGCATCACCTGCGGGCGCACCTCTTTCTCCAGCCAGCGATCGATGGCCTCGAGCAGCGCCGCCTCCTCGGCGGGATCGGTACGGCGCGGGCTGCGCGGCGCGGGCGTCGGCTTCATCGCATCGTCTCCTTCGCGCTCTAGTAGTTGGCCCTGAGCTCGAGCTCGTTGCCCGAGCGCTTCATCACCAGAATCGTGCGGGTGAACTCGCACACCCTGACGCCGTTCTGATTGAGCCCGGTGGTGCGCACGGTGACGATGCCGGCCTGCGGCCGGCTCTTCGATTCGCGCTTGTCGAGCACCTCCGACTCGGCGTAGAGCGTGTCGCCGGGATAGAGCGGGTGCGTCAGGCGGATGTCGGTCCATCCGAGGTTGGCGATCGCCTTCTGGCTGACGTCGGTGACGCTCATGCCGACCATGAGCGCGACCGTGAACGGGCTGCACACGACGCAGCGGCCGAACTCGCTGTGTCTTGCGTACTCCTCGTCGAAGTGCAGCGGATGCGTGTTCATCGTCAGCAGCGTGAAGGCGATGTTGTCGTACTGCGTGATCGTGCGGCCCGGTCGGTGCTGGTACACGTCGCCGACCCGGAAGTCCTCGTAGTACCGCCCGAAGCGCTCGCGGAACGTGCGTTCGCCGACCTGGACGGATTCTCCTGCCATGACCTGCTCCCCCGCTGCGCGGATCCGAAAGCTGATAGAATTGTACGGACAATACATGAGAGCGGCAACCACCGGCCGGGCGCGCGCCGCGCCCCGGCATCCGCGCTACCTGAGCATCGCACGCGAGCTGCGCCGCGCGATCGCCGCCGGGCGCTACGCGCTCGGGGCGCAGCTTCCGACCGAGCACGAGCTGTGCCGGCGCCTGAAGGTGTCGCGCCACACGATCCGGGAGGCGATCCGGGTGCTTGCCGCCGAGGGGCTGGTCCGGCGCCGGCGGCGCGCCGGCACCCTGGTCGCCGCGCTTCCGGACGAAACCCGCTACAGCCACGGCATCACGTCGCTGCGCGATCTCGCCCAGTACGCGCTCGCGACCGATTTCGAGTACGTCTACATCGGCCGCACCGGCCTCGCGAAGGCGCTCGCGCGCGTGCTGCACGCCACGCCGGGCGAGGAGTGGATCTTCGCGGTGGCGCTCAGGCGCGAGCGGCCCGGCGGCGAGCCCTTCGGCGTGACGCGCCTTTACCTCAATCCGGCGCTCGACGGAATCGCGCACAGGCTGCGCGGCGCGAAAGGCCCGGTGTACGCGCTGATCGAGCGCGAGTTCGGCCTGCGCATCGAGCGCGTCGAGCAGACGATCTCGGCTGTCGCGCTGGAGGCCGAGGACGCGGCCCGCCTCGGCGTGCCGGCGGGCGCGCCGGCGCTGGCGATCCGGCGCCGCTACTTCGACGAGCGCGGCCGGGTGCTCGAACTCGCCGACAACCTGCACCCGGCGAGCCGCTACCGCTACCGCATCGAGCTGCGCCGCTGAGCGCCGCCTTGACGGCGCGGCGCCTCCGGGTTATTGTCCGTACAATTATGCGACCGGCTGGAAACGCCTCGCCGGCGACTCCCGCGCCAGCTGCGAGCGACACGGCACCGAGCCTGTCGCAGCGGCTCGCCGAGTTCGCCGCCGGGCTCACCGGCGACTCGATTCCGGAGCGCGTCGCACGCCGGGCCAAGCACCTCATCCTCGATGCGATCGGCTGCGCGCTCGCGGCGCGGCGCGAACCGTTCGCCGAGCGAATCGTCCGCTCGGTCGCGCGCCTTGCCGGGCCGGGACGGCGCGGCGTGATCGGCATGGGGTTGCGGCTGCCGCTGCGCGATGCGGCGCTCGCGAACGGCGCGCTCCTGCACGGGCTCGATTACGACGACACGCATCCGGCGGGCGTCATCCACCTCACGGTGAGCACGCTTCCTGCCGCGCTTGGCGTCGCGGCCGAGCAGGCCGCATCGGGCGCCGAGCTGCTCGCCGCCTACGTCGCCGGGGTCGAGGCGGGCGCACGCCTGGCGAGCGTCGCGAAGGGCGCCTTTCATCAGGTCGGCTTTCATCCGACCGGCCTGATCGGCGCCTTCGCCGCGACCCTCGTCGCCGGCCGGCTGATGAAGCTCGAGGCGCCGCGGCTCGCCGCAGCGCAAGGCATCGCGCTTTCCTTCGCGAGCGGCAGCCTGCAGTTCATCGAGGACGGTTCGTGGACCAAGCGCCTGCATCCAGGCTGGGCGGCAGTTTGCGGCATCACCGCCGCGGCGCTGGCCGCCGACGACATCCCCGCCCCGCGCGAGGCGTACGAGGGCCGCTTCGGCCTGTTCCGCAGCCACCTGCCGCCGGCCGAATTCGCCGCGTGCGACCTATCGGCTGCGACCGCCAACCTCGGCCGGGTCTGGGAAATCGAGAACGTGTCGGTAAAGCCTTTCCCCGCCTGCCATTTTGTGCACGCCTGCGTGGAAGCGGCGATCGCGCTGCACCGCGAGGGCGTGGATCCGGCGCGAGTGCGCGTGGTGCGCGCGCTCGTTCCCGCTGGGGTCGTGAAATCGGTCTGCGAGCCGCTCGCTGCCAAGCGCCGGCCGAAGAACGACTACGACGCCAAATTCAGCCTCCCCTATGCCGTCGCCTGCGGCCTTGCGCGGGGGCGTTTCGGCCTCGCGGACCTCAGGCCCGAAGCATTCACGCAGGCAGCAATCGAGTCGCTGATGGACAAGGTGCAGTATGCGGTGGACGAGGCGAGCACTTTCCCGAAACACTATGGCGGCGAGGTGATCGTCACGCTGGAAGACGGCCGCACGCTTGCGCAGCGCGTCGCCGTGAATCGCGGCAACCCCGACCGGCCGCTTTCGAACGCCGAGATCGAGGCGAAGTTCTTCGACAACTGCGCGCTCACCGTGCCGGAGTCTGCCGCACGATGCATCCGCGACCGGGTGCTCGACCTGGAGTCGGCCGGCGCAGCCGAGCTGGAAGCCGTGCTCTGCGCCGCCGGCGCCGGCGCTCCATGATCTCGCCCCTGCCGGAGTCCCGCCTGCCGCTTGCGGGACTTCGCGTTCTCGCGGTCGAGCAGTACGGCGCGGGCCCGTTCGGCAGCTCGTATCTCGCCGACCTCGGCGCCGACGTGATCAAGATCGAGAACCATAAGGACGGCGGCGACGTCGGGCGGAGCGTCGGGCCGCACTTTTTCGGTCCCGGCGACAGCCAGTTCTTCCAGACCTTCAACCGCAACAAGAGGAGCGTCACGCTCGATCTCAAGCACCCGGAAGGAAGGGCGGCGTTTCGCGCGCTCGCGGCACGCGCCGACGCGGTGCTCGACAACCTGCGCGGCGACCTGCCGGAGAAGCTCGGCCTGACGTACGAGCAACTGAAGGCGGCGAACCCGCGCATCGTCTGCGCGCATCTTTCGGCCTACGGCCGCACCGGCTCGCGCAGGCACTGGCCCGGCTACGACTACCTGATGCAGGCCGAGGCCGGCCACATGTCGCTCACCGGCGAGCCGGAGGGACCGCCGGTGCGCTTCGGCCTGTCTGTCGTGGACCTGATGACGGGACTCGCCGCCGCCTTCGGCCTGCTCGCCGGCGTGATCCGGGCGCGCGAGACCGGCCGAGGCATGGACGTGGACACCTCGCTCTTCGACGTGGCGCTGCACATGCTCAATTACCCGGCGACGTGGTACCTGAACGCGGGCGCGGTCACCGGCCGCGCGCCGCGCTCGGCGCACCCGAGCCTGGTGCCAAGCCAGCTTTACCGCACGCGCGACGGCTGGATCTTCATCATGTGCAACAAGGAAAAATTCTGGGGCGTGCTCGCCGACGAGCTGGGCAGGCCAGAATGGAAGACCGATCCCGAGCTGGCCACGTTCAGGGCGCGGCTTGCCAACCGGGAGCGCATCACGCAGATGCTCGATGCGGAGCTTTCGCGGCGCACGACCGCGGAGTGGCTGGCGCAGCTGGCCGGCAAGGTCCCCTGCGCGCCGGTGTACGACGTCGCGCAGGCGCTCGCGAGCGATTTTGTCGCCGAGCGCGGCGCGATTGCCGAATTCCGATACCCCGACGGGCGCAGCGCCCGCATGCTCGCCTCGCCGATCCGCGTGCCGGGCGCGAACCCGCCGGCGCGCGCCGCCCCGGCGATGGGCGCCGACACCGAGGCGCTGCTCGCCGAGGCGGGATACTCCGAGGCGAGAATCGCCGAGCTGCGCGCCGCCGGTGTCATCGCGGGCGCAGGGGCGACGATCGGCCTGGTGCACGAGGTGTGCGAGCCGGGGAGGCCGCAGGCCGCCGCAGCGCCGAGGCCATCGAAGGCCTGAGAAGCTTCGCCGAGAAGCGCGAGGCACGCTGGTATCCCGGCTGAACCTCAGAGTCCGAGCCGGCGCGCGACGACGAGCCGCATGATGTCGCTCGTGCCGCCGCCGACAATCGGGAAATACGAATCGCGCAGAAAGCGCTGCACCGGGAATTCGTCGGTCAGTCCGTAGCCGCCAAAGATCGAAAGCGCCATTTCGCACACATCGTGGCAGCCCTCGGCGGCGATGAGCTTGGCAAGCGCAGCCTCGCGGGTGATGTCCTCTCCCCGGTCGGCACGGCGCGCGACCGCGTAGGTGTAGGCGCGCGCCTGTTCGATCGTGGCGAGCATGTCCACCAGCTTGAACTGAACCGCCTGGAATTTGCCGATCGGTCTCCCGAACTGCTCGCGTTCCCTTGCGTAGCGAAGCGCCGCATCATACGCGGCGCGCGCGTTGCCGATCGCGAGCGACGCGGTGAAGATCCGATCGGGCGTGAGCGCGCGGTAGGCGTTGAGGAATGCCCCCTCCTCGCCGCCACCCAGCCGGCACTCTTCCGGCACGAACACGTCTTCGAAGACGAGTTCGGCGGCGTCGGAGCAGCGAATCACGAACTTGGCGAGCTTGCGGCTCACCGAGAAGCCGGCCGACTTGGTGTCCACCAGAAACAGGTCCAGACCCTTGAGGCCGCGCGCCGGATCGGTGGTGGCCACCACGGTGATGAAGTCGGCGACGGTCCCGTGCGTGGTGAAGATCTTGCGCCCGTTGAGCACATAGCCGCCTTCTACCCTGGTCGCGCGCGTGCGAACCGCGGCGGCGTCCGATCCCGCGTTCGGCTCGGTGATGGCGTAGGCCGCGATCTTCTCGCCGCGCAGGGCCGGCGCGAAATAGCGCTCGCGCAGCGCCGGGCTACCCCAGCGCCATAGCGTCCAGGTCGCGGTCGAGCCCTGCATCAGCACCGCGGCGGCGAATCCCATCGAGCCGCGCGCCAGCTCTTCGCACAGAACCGCGAAGCAGAGGTTGGGGTTCGCAACGCCCGCTCCTCCCGCCGACTCCGGATAAAGCGTTCCGAGATAGCCGAGAGCGGCGAATTCGCGAAACAGCGCATGTGGAAACTCGCCTGCCCGGTCAAGCGCCTCCGCTACCGGGGCCAGCCGCTCGTCCACCCAGCGCGCGACATGGGCGCGAAACTCTTCGGTTTCCGGATCGAGCATCGGCGCTAGATGAGCGAGCCGCGGTGCGCGAGCCCGCCGTCGATGGTCACGATGGTTCCGCTGGTGTAGCCGGAGAGATCGGACACGAGCAACGCCACCGTGGCCGCGATTTCGTCCGGGCGCGCCGAGCGCCCGAGCGGAAAGCGCTTCTCGAACTCTCGCCAGCGCTCCGGATCGCCGTAGCGGGTCTGTGCCTCGTTCCTCATCAGGCCGACGAGGCGCTCGGTGGCGACTGGCCCCGGGTTGACGCCCACCACCCGCACGCCGAAATCCATGCTGCCCGCGCCGAGCGCGCGCGTAAACGCCATCAGCGCCGCGTTGCCCGCGGCCCCGGCGATGTAGCCGTAATCCACGCGCTCGCCGCCGTTGCCGATGATGTTGACAATAACGCCGCGGCGCCGCACCTTCATGCGGGGATAAAACACCCGGCATAGGTTGATGTAGCCGAACACCTTGAGGTCGAACGCAGCGCGCCAGCGCGCTTCATCCACCTCTTCGAGCGTGCCGCGCGGGGTGGCGCCCGCATTGTTGACGAGGATGTCCAGATCGCCGCAGGCGGCACCGAGCCGCTCGGCTGCGCCGCGCTGGCTCATGTCCAGAACGTGAGTGGTGACCGCGACCCCGTGCGCGGCCGACAGTTCCTCGCGTGCAGCCTCCAGGTCGGCAGCGGTGCGAGCCGCAAGATGCAGGTCGCAGCCTTCGGATGCGAGCCGCCGCGCGATTGCGAGCCCGATGCCTTTCGATCCTCCGGTGATGAGCGCGGTGCGTCCCTTGAGCCCCAGTTCCATGTCAATGATCCTCCGCCCGTGCATCAGGCTGACAGATCTCGAATAGAAGCCCGGTCGCAGCGTCCGGTTCGAAAAAGGCAACGCGGCCGTGGGCACCCTCGCGCGGAAAGCCTTGCATTGGACGCAGGCCCTTCGCCATCAGGTCGCGCATCGCGCGGTCAAGGTCTTCGACCCGCGCAGAGACGTGGTTCAGACCTGGCCGCTCGCCCATCACCCGGCGCGCGAAAGCGTCGTTTTTCCCGGTGTATTGCAGAAGCTCGACGGTGACGTTTGCACAGCGGAACTCGGCAACCCGCAGGCCGACTTCTGGCAGATCCCTGGTTCGCGGTGCCCCGCCGAACAGCGGCCCGAGGCGGTCCACCGCCGCATCCAGGTCGGACACCAGAATGCCGATGTGATCGATGTGCGGCGCGCTCATCGTCCCGTGCGCCTCAGCTCCGCGGTCTTCGCCTCGTCCAGCGCAAGCGTCTCCGGCTCGATCCAGACACCGTACTCGGTGCGCGCGGCCTCGACGCTCACCAGGCCGCGACGCACGTCCTCCAGCACCTGTGCGGCCGGTCGTTCGAAGGGATGGCCGTAGCCGCCGCCACCACCCGCGCGCTGGTAGAACACCGTACCGCGCGGAATGCCGCGCACGATCTCCTTGGTCTTCGGCCGGCGTATCGTCCCGTCCGGGTACGTGAGCCGGATCTCGTTCGCGCCACCGGGTTTGCCGCCGAACAGGCCGAAGGCGCGCGCCTGCTCGTCCACGCCGTCGCCGAACGCAACCCCGGTGACGTTGTCGCCCTCGATCACGAACTCGGTCTCGACGCCGAGTCCGCCGCGCCAGCGTCCGGCGCCCGCGGAATCCGGAAGGTACTCGTGCCGGATCAGACGGTGTGGATCGTGGATCTCGAACATCTCGTAATCCTGCGCGAGGATCCCTCCGGCGCAATTGATGAGGCCGATGTGATCGTAGCCGTCGGCGCCCCATGTCGCGCCCGAACCTCCCTTCAACGCGAGGAACAGGATGTCCACGTAGGGACGGTTCCTGCGCGGGTCGTGGCCGGACACGGCAAAGCCGAGGAAGCGGTTCCACCCCGCGCACACCCTCCGGGGCAGGGCATCGGCGAAGGCACGGAATATCGCGTCCGACGTGGGCCCGGTGATCGAGTTGCCGAACGTGGTCGCCGCTGGAAAACGCGCGTTGAGGAACGAGCCTTCCGGATTGACGATCCGGATCGGCCGCAGCATGCCTGCGTTGTGCGGGATGTCCGGGTTGATGAGCATCAGGAACGTGAGCAGCAGCGCCGACGACGTGGCGGAAGCCGGCGCGTTGACGAACCCGGGCGTCTGGGGCGAGGAGCCCGTGAAGTCGAAGGTGATCTCCTCCCCTTTCACCGTCACCACGAGGTTGATTTTCATCTTCGTTCCCGCGGTGACACCGTCGTAGAAGGCATACGACTCGCCGCGGTAGGTCCCGTCGGGAATCTGCGCGATCTCGCGCCGCACCCGCCGCTCGGTGCTGTCAAAGAGCGCCTCGATGAGCGCCTGCAGCCTCGCGCGGCCGTAGCGCGCAATAAGTGCCCTGAACCGGCGCTCGCCCACGGTCGCGCCCCCGATCTGCGCGCGGATGTCCTCCTCGACAATTTTCAGGCGGATATTGGCGAAGATCAGGTTCCAGACGTCGCGTCGGAGCTTGCCGCGCTCGATCACCTTGACTGCCGGAATGCGGAGCGCTTCCTGCCACACCTCGCGCGCCTCCGGGTTGTAGCCGCCCTGCACCGCGCCGCCGATATCGGCTTGATGGCCCTTGCAGGCGGCCCAGCCAACGAGCGTTCGCCCGTCGAAGACCGGCTTGAATACCGCGACGTCATTGTTCTGGTTGCCGCCGGAGAAGACGTCGTTGTGCAGGATCACGTCGCCCGGGTGCAGATCGTCGCCGAAGAAACGCGCCACCTGTTCGCAGGCCGGCTGAAGCGCGAAGGCGAGTACCGGGATGTATTCGGTCTGCTCCAGCATCCGCCCGCGCGCGTCATAAAGGCCGGTCACGAAGTCGCGCGCCTCGTTGAGGATCGGCGAGCGCGTCGTGCGTAGCAACGTGAGCCCCATCTCCTCGGTGATGGACTTCAGCCGGCGCGCGAGCACCGCGATGTCGATCGGGTCGTTCGTGCGCCTGGTCATCGCGCTCGCATCGCGCCGAGAATGCAGTTGCCGAGCGCATCGTACCCCGCCCGCCAGCCGGCGGGTACGACGATCGTGGTGTTCGCGCTCTCGATGATCGCAGGTCCGGCCAGCCGGTCGCCGTGGCGCAGGCGATCTCCATCATAGACCGGGACCTCGCGGTACCCCTTCTTTTCCGGGAGGTACGCCGGCCGCCGTCCCTTGAGCGCGCGACGCGCGTCGCCCTTTGCGCGCGGCTCGCGCCGCAGCGCGGGCTTCGGCGTCACCCCGGTCGCGGCAAGCCGTAAATTGAGCAGCTCCACGGCGGTGCCTTCCTCCCTCAGGCAGTAGCCGTAGAGCCGGTCGTGACGGTCGTGAAAGCGCTCGCGCACCTCGTCCCAGTCGGCGCGCAGCAGCGCCTCGCGCGGCACCTCGACGGTGACCTCGTGATACTGCCCGCCATAGCGCAAATCCATCAGGAACCTCATCCTGCGGCGCCCGCGCGGTACGCCCTCGGCTGCGAGCGTTCGCTCGGCCTCGCGGAGCATCTCGCGCGCCGCCTCGCGCACGCGAGCACCGCCCTCGCCGCGCGCCCCGAGCGTCTGCGTGCAGCTTCGCACGTAGTCGTGCCGCAGATCGGTGCGCAGCATCCCGGAAGCGCAGAAGATGGCAGCGTCGCGCGGCACGATCACGCGCCGGATGTCGAGCTCCGCGGCGATCGCGGCGGCGTGCAGCGGGCCCGCGCCGCCAGCGCAGACCAGCGGAAACTCGCGCGGATCGTAGCCCTTCTTCACCGAGATCTCGCGGATCGCCGAGGCCATGTTGACATTGATGACCTGCACCATGCCGTGCGCGGCCTCGGGTACCGAAAGGCCGAGCGGCCGGGCGATCTTCTCCTCGATCGCGCGGATTGCGGCGGCGGCATCCAGCTGCATGCGCCCGCCGGCGAAATACTCGGCCGAAAGGTAGCCGAGCACGAGATTCGCGTCGGTGCAGGTAGGCTCGGTGCCGCCGCGCCTGTAGCAGGCCGGACCGGGATCGGCACCGGCGCTCTGCGGCCCCATGCGGAGCAACCCGCCCTCGTCGATCCAGCCGACCGAGCCGCCGCCTGCCCCGATCGTGTAAATCTCCATCGCCGGAAGCGCAAGCGCGTAGCGGTTCACCGTGCCGGTACTGGTCAGCGCCGGCTCGCCGTCGCGCACCAGCGCAGCGTCGAAGCTCGTGCCGCCCATGTCCACACTGATGAAGCTGCGGGCTCCCAGCGCGGCCAGACACGCCAGCCCCGCCGCCGGCGCAGCCGCCGGTCCGGATAGAAGCGTCGCCGCGGCGCGCCGCACCACTTCGGCGGGCGAGGCGACACCGCCGTTCGACTGCATCACGAGCAGCGTGCCGCCGAATCCCGCCGCGTCGAGCCTGCGCACGAGACTGTCGAGGTAACGCGCGAGAATCGGTCCCACCGCAGCGTTGAACGCGGTGGTGCTCACGCGCTCGTAAAAGCGAACCTGCGGCAACACCTCCGAGGATACCGACACGTACGCCTGCGGCAGAACGCGGCGGGCGATCGCGGCGGCGCAATGCTCGTGCGCCGGATTGGCATGTGCGTGCAGAAAGCAGATCGCCACCGCCTCGACCCCCGCCTCGCGCAACCGCGCGAGCGCTTGCTCGGCACCGGCGGTATCGAGCGGCGCGATCACGTCGCCTCCCGGGCCAATCCGCTCCGCCACCGGCAGCCGCAGCCAGCGCGGCACCAGCGGCGCCGGCGGATGCCAGCGGTTGTCGTACATCTCCTCGCGTATGCCGCGGCGCATCTCCAGCGCGTCGCGAAAGCCCTTCGTGGTGATCAGGCCGGTGCGCGCGGTGCGGCCGGTGAGAACCGCGTTCGTCGTCACCGTCGTGCCGTGCACGATGAGTCCGACGCGCCGCAGAAACCCCGCCAGCTCGAGACCCTGTCGGCGCGCGAGCGCCGCAAGACCCGCAAGCACCGCCGCGGACGGCTCAGCCGGCGTGGAAAGCTCCTTGTGCACTGCGGCGAGGGCACGCGGACCGGCGAGAAAGAAGTCGGTGAAGGTCCCGCCGACGTCTATGCCGAGGCGGTAGCGGCCCGGCGATGCGCGCGGGCGCCGCCCTCTGCTCGCCTTGACTTCCATCGGTGGTGAGTATACCGTATACCGTACACGACAGGAGGGGCTCGCATGAATCGCACGTTCACCGCCTTGCTCGCCGCGGCCGCGCTCGGGGCGACCGCCGCTCACGCACAGGTCACCGTTGGCGTCACGCTCGGAGCGACCGGCCCGGGCGCGTCGCTCGGCATCCACTACAAGAACGCGTTCCAGTTGATGCCGAACACCCTCGGCGGCCAGCCGGTGAAGTTCATCATTCTGGAAGACGGCTCGGACGCGACCAACGCCGGCAAGAACGCGAGAAAGTTGATCACCGAGGACAAGGTGGACGTCGTCATGGGCTCCAACGGCGTTCCCTCGTCGCTGCAGATCGCCCAGGTCGCGTTCGAGACGAAGACGCCGTACCTCTGCTTGACGCCGATCTCGCTGCCGCCGGAGCGCTATCACTGGACCTTCATCGTGCCGCAGCCGACCGAGCTGATGATGGGCGCGGTCGCCGAGCACATGAAAGCGAACGGCGTGAAGACGGTCGGCTTCATCGGGTTCTCCGACGCCTGGGGCGACCTGATGTACAAGGCGACCGAGCACTGGGCGGCCTCGCACGGCTACAAGGTGGTCACCAACGAGCGCTACGCGCGCGCCGACACCAGCGTCACCGGGCAGGTGCTCAAGATCCTCGCCGCGAACCCGGATGCGGTGGTGGTGGGCGGCTCCGGCACCGGCGGGGCGCTGCCGCACGTCGCGCTCGTCGAGCGCGGCTACAAGGGCCGCATCTACCACAACCACGGCACCGTCAACCGCGAGTTCATCAAGGTGGGCGGCAAGAACGTCGAGGGCGCGATCGCGCCCACCGGACCCCTGATGGTGCCCGAGGACCTGCCCGACAGCCATCCGAGCAAGGCGGTGTCGCTCGACTTCACCCGCCGCTACGAGCAGGCGTTCGGCGCCGGCTCGCGCAACGCCTTCGGCGGCTACAGCCACGACGCGGTGAGGATCCTCGGCGCCGCGATTCCGGAAGCGGTGAAGAAGGCGAAGCCGGGGACACCCGAATTCCGCGCCGCGCTGCGCGACGCGCTGGAGAACGTGAAGAACGTGATCGGCGCGCACGGCGTCTACAACATCACGCCGCAGAACCACAACGGCCAGGACGAGCGCTCGCGGGTGCTCGTGCAGGTGCGAAACGGCGAGTGGCGCCTGATGAAGTAAAGTAGGGCGCGACGCGCACCGCGCAGGGGACGGGCGACCGTCCCCTTTTGTTTGCGGGCGCAGGCCGGGGGGACATGAGCGCGGACATCGTCGCCTGGCTCGTCCAGGACGGGATCACCAATGGCGCGATCTACGCGCTGCTCGCGCTCGCACTGCTGCTGGTGTTCGCGGTCACTCGCGTCATCTTCGTGCCGCAGGGCGAGTACGTCACCTTCGCCGCGCTGTCGCTGTCGCTGCTCGAAGCCGGGCGCATGCCCGGCACGGTCTGGATCCTGGTGTTCGGCGGGCTCGCCGCCGCCGCGGTCGAGGCCGCGGCGGCGCTGCGCGCGCGCGCCTTCGCCGCGCTGCCGCGCATCGGCCTGCTCTATCTCGCGCTGCCTGCCGCGGTCGCGCTGCTCGTGGGGTGGGCGGCGCCCCGCCAGCCGGCGCAGTGGGTGCAAGTGCTCCTCGTCCTCGCGATGGTCGTGCCGATGGGGCCAATCCTGTATCGCGTCGCGTATCAACCGCTCGCCAGCGCCTCGGTGCTCGTGCTCTTCATCGTCTCGATGGCGGTACACTATGTGCTCGTCGGCCTGTCGCTCGTCTTTTTCGGCGGCGAGGGTCTGCGCGCGCGGCCGATCGCGGAGGCGAAGTTCCGGCTCGGGGTGGTGGAAGTCACCGCGCAAAGCCTGTGGGTGCTCGCCGCGAGCGTCGTGTTGATCTTCCTTCTGTGGCTGCTCTTCGAGCGCTCGATCTACGGCAAGGCGCTGCGCGCGACCGCGATGAACCGTGTCGGCGCGCGGCTGGTGGGAATCCCCACGGCGCTCACCGGTTACCTCAGCTTCACGCTGGCGTCATTGATCGGGGCGGTTTCGGGCATCCTCATCGCGCCGATCACGACGCTGTACTATGACACCGGCTTTCTCATCGGCCTGAAGGGCTTCGTCGGCGCGATCCTCGGCGGCATGGCGAGCTATCCGCTTGCGGCCGTCGGCGCCGTCGCGGTGGGGCTCCTGGAAGCGTTCTCCTCGTTCTGGGCGAGCACCTACAAGGAAACCATCGTCTTCGCCGTTCTCATTCCGGTGCTGATCTGGCTGTCGCTGCGCTCGCGCCACGTCGAAGAAGAGGAGGAACGCGAGTGAGCCGTGGCCGCGTCCTGATCGCGCTTTTCATGTTCTATCTCGCCGCGGCGCCGTTCCTGCTGCCGGAGTTCTACGTCACGCTGATGAACTTCATCGGCCTCGCGACGCTGGTGACGCTCGGCCTGATTCTGCTCACCGGCGTCGCGGGGCTCATGTCCTTCGGCCAGCAGGTGTTCGTCGGCTTCGGAGCTTACGCGACCGGTGTGCTCACCACGATCTACGGAGCCTCGCCCTGGCTCGGCCTTGCCGCCGGCCTCGCCTTCACCGCGGCGGCCGCGCTCGGGCTCGGACTCATCACCGTGCGCCTGTCCGGCCACTACCTGCCGATCAGCACCATCGCCTGGGGCATCGCGTTCTACTACGCCTTCGGCAATCTGGAGATCCTCGGCCGCTACAACGGCATCCAGGGCATCCCGCCGGTCGGGATCGGCGGCTGGCTGCTCGATACCGGCCGCGAATCGTATGCGCTCATCTGGGCGGTGGCGCTCGCGGCGCTGGTCGCGGCGGCCAACCTTCTCAACTCGCGTGCCGGCCGCGCGATCCGGGCGCTGCGCTTTCGCGCGACCATGGCCGAGGCCTTCGGCGTGGACACGGCGCGGCTGAAGCTGGTCGTGTTCCTCTACGCCGCACTGCTCGCCGCGCTCTCGGGCTGGCTGTACGCGCACTTCCTGCGCTTCGTCAGCCCGGGACCGTTCAGCGTGCATCTGGGCATCGAGTACCTGTTCATGGCGGTCGTGGGCGGTGCGGCCAACGTCTGGGGCGCGGTGGTCGGGGCATCGCTTCTGACGCTCCTCAAGGAGTGGCTGAAGGACATCCTGCCGAAGTTTTTCGAGCAAAGCGGCAACTACGAGGTGATCGTCTTCGGGCTGCTGATGCTGCCGCTGCTGCACCGCGCCCGCGACGGTCTCGCGCCGCTGCTCGCCCGCCTCGCCGGCGGCGCTCGCCGCTCCGCGGTGCCCGCCGGGGCGCCCGAGCTTGCCAGCCGCGAGCGGCCGGCCGCCGGAGAGCCGCTGCTCGAAGTGAGCGCACTGCGCAAGAACTTCGGCGGCCTCGCCGCGGTCCGTGACGTCTCCTTCGCGATACGCGCCGGCGAGATCCTCGGGTTGATCGGACCGAACGGCGCCGGCAAGAGCACCGTCTTCAACCTCGTCACCGGGGTGCTCGCGTCCGACAGCGGCGAGATCCGCTTCCGCGGCAAGCGCATTGACGGGCTGCCTTCGCGCCGGATCGCGAAGCTGGGGATCGCGCGCACCTTCCAGCACGTGAACCTCGTCGGCGCGATGAGCGTGCTCGACAACGTCGCGATCGGCGCGCATCTGCGCGGCGGCAAGGGCACTGTCGCAGCGATGCTGCGGCTCGATCGTGGCGAGGAGCGGCGGCTGCTCGCGGAAGCCGCGCGCCAGATCCGGCGCGTCGGCCTCGAATCGCACCTCGCCGATCCGGCGGCAAGCCTTCCCCTCGGCCAGCAGCGGCTGGTGGAAATCGCGCGGGCGCTCGCCGCCGATCCGGTGCTGCTGCTGCTCGATGAACCGGCGGCGGGCCTGCGCTACCAGGAAAAGCGCGCCCTCGCCGAGCTGCTGCGGCGGCTGCGCGCCGAGGGCGTCAGCATTCTGCTCGTCGAGCACGACATGGAATTCGTGATGGGGCTGGTGGACAGGTTGGTGGTGATGGACTTCGGCGAACGCATCGCCGAAGGGTTGCCCTCGGCCGTGCAATCCGATCCGGTCGTCATCGAGGCCTACCTCGGGGGCGTGGCGTGAGCGTGCTGCTGGAAGTGCGCGACCTCACGGTCGCCTACGGCAAGGTGGAGGCGCTGCGCCACGCGAGCCTCGCGGTCGCCGAGGGCGCGATCGCCACGGTGATCGGGCCGAACGGCGCCGGCAAGACCACGCTCCTGAGCGCGATCATGGGGCTGCTTGCAGCGCGCGGCTCGGTGCGCTATGGCGGATGCCCGCTCGATGGCCTGGCGGCCGAGGACCGGGTCGCGCTTGGGGTCTCGATGGTGGCCGAGCGCCGCGAGCTGTTCGCCGAACTTTCGGTCGAGGACAACCTGCGCCTGGGCGCATTTCACCGCCGCAGCGAGCCGGCGCGCGCGATCGAGGCGAGCCTCGCCAGCGTCTACGCGCTCTTTCCGCGCCTGAAGGAGCGCGCTCGCCAGCTCGCCGGGACGCTTTCCGGCGGCGAGCGCCAGATGCTCGCCCTCGGCCGCGCGCTGATGGCGAAACCCCGGCTGCTGCTGCTCGATGAGCCGAGCCTGGGGCTCGCGCCGCGAATCGTGCGCGATATCTTTCGGGTGATCGCGGAGCTCAAGCGCACCGGCGTCTCGATTCTGCTGGTCGAGCAGAACGCGCGCGCGGCGCTGCAGGTGGCGGACTACGGCTACGTGCTCGAGACCGGCGATCTGGTGCTCGAAGGACCGGCGGCGGAGCTTGCCGCGAACCCGCGTGTCGCCGAGACCTATCTCGGCCTGGCGGCGGGTGCGCGGTAGGCAAGCACGCGCCTGTTCAGCCCGCGCCGCGCAGCTCCAGAAGAACGGCGGCACCGAGCACCGCGAACACGGCGGCCGCGATTGCCCGGATGGCACGCATCGGCAGGCGCCGCGCGATCCGCTCGCCGAGAAGCACCACCGGGACGTTGGCGAGCATCATCCCCGCCGTCGTTCCGATCACCACGCTGGTGAAGGCCGCATGCTGCGCTGCGAGCGCAAGGGTGGCGACCTGCGTCTTGTCGCCCATCTCGACGAGAAAGAACGAGATCAGCGTCGTGCCGAAGACGCCGAAGCGCCCGGGCTCGACGTTCGCCTCCTGCGGCGCGTCGGGCACCAGCGCCCAGATCGCCATGGCGAGAAACGACAGGCCGAGGATCCAGCGCAGGACGAACGCTCCGAGCGCGGCCTGGGCCCAGTTGCCGGCCGCCGCCGCGAGTGCGTGATTGAACAGCGTGGCGGCGAGGATGCCGAGGACGATCGGGATCGGCCTGCGAAAGCGCGTGGCGAGAACCAGCGACAAAAGCTGGGTCTTGTCGCCGATTTCGGCCAGGGCGACGATACCGGTCGAAACGAGCAGTGCTTCCATCCAGTTCTCGGCGGTCCGGGCTGCGCGCCGGCCGCGCTAGCGGCGGCCCTCGATCCGGGTCCATTCCTCGAACCCGACAAGCGAGAGATACTCGGCGAGCGTCATTCCGGCCTGCAAGCGCTCGAAGCGGCCTGCGCGCATGTCTTCGAGCGCCTCCCGTATCGCGCGCGCCGCGCGCAGGATGAGGTCGATACCGTAAGGCAGGATCTTGAAGCCGAGCCGGTAGTACTCCACCGGCGAAAGGATCGGCGACACGCCGCCGGCGAGCGGGTTGGCGACGAGCAGATCGAAGGCCTTGCCGACGCGTTCCAGCTCCTCGACCGTGCGCAGCGCCTCGATGAAGATGGCGTCGGCGCCAGCGCGCAGGTAGCGCTCGGCGCGGCGCATCGCGTCATCGAGCCCCGTGACCGCGCGCGCGTCGGTGCGGGCGATGATGAAGGTGTCCGGGTTCATGCGTTCGGCGCACGCCGCGCGGATCTTCGCTTCGTGCTCCTCGACCGGCACCACCCGCTTTCCTTCGAGGTGGCCGCAGCGTTTCGGCCAGCGCTGGTCCTCGAGAAACAGGCCGCCGCACCCATCGCCTCGTAGGTGTGCAGCGCGTGCACGACGTTCTTCACGTCGCCGTAACCGTCGTCGGCGTCCACCAGCACCGGCAGGTCGCAGGCGGCGAGAATGTCGCGCACCGCCGGGGCGATGTCACCGAGCCCCTTGAGGCCGACGTCGGGCAGGCCGAAGCGCGCGCCGACCACGCCGAAACCGCCGATGAAGAATCCGGGAAATCCCGCCCGCCGGACGAGCCGCACGGCAAGCGCGTCGTGCGCTCCGGGCAGAACCAGCGGGCCGTCGGCGGCGAGCAGACTGCGAAACGATCCTCGGCTCATGGCTTTTGCCTTGCGATCGCCTCGAAGCGGCAGGCGCCCGGACCGCAGGCGCGGCACTCGATCTCGCGCGCCTCGCATTCGGCCTCGAGCACGAGGCTGGCAACCGCGGCCAGCATGCCGGCGATCGGCGCGCAGACCGGCGCCTCGGCCGCCCCGTAGCCCGCGGCGAACGGGCTGTCGGCCACTTCGAGCGCGAGGCGGGTAGCTGCACTGCGCTCGAAGCGCCAGATACCCCAGCCGAGTTCCGCCGCGCTCTTCACAACGAGGTCGAGCAGCCCCGGCTTGTCGCCGGCGACGCGTGCGAGATAGCGCCGCGCCGAGTCGCCGCCCGCCTCGGCGGTCGCGCGCGCGAGCGCCGCGAGCGCCCGCGCGCGCTCCTCGGGCGCAAGGCGCCGGAACATCCCCATGAGCGTGTCGGCGCGAAGGCGAAGGTAACGGGCTTCGCTGCTCAACGCTCCTCCTGCGCGGCCCGCCTGCGCAGCGCGTTCTTGTCGGTCTTCGCCACCGAAGTCTTCGGCAGCGCCGCGAGCACGCGGATGCGCGCCGGCACCTTGTAGCGCGCGAGATTGGCGCGGCAGTGCGCGGTGAGCTCGTCTGCGGTCGCGGCGGCGCCCGGCCGCAGGACGACGTACGCCACCGGCAGCTCCCCGCGGTACTCGTCGGCGACTCCGACCACCGCCGCTTCCAGCACCGCCGGGTGCGAGACGAGCACCTCTTCCACTTCCCGGGGATAGACGTTGTAGCCGCCGACGATGAGCATGTCCTTCTTCCGGTCGCGGATGTAAAGGTAACCGTCGCGGTCCAGCTCGCCGATGTCGCCGGTATGCAGCCAGCCGCTGCGCAGCGCCTGCGCCGTCTCCTCGGGAAGGTTGCGGTAGCCCTGCATGATCTGCGGCCCGCGCACGCGGATCTCGCCGCGCTCGCCCGGCGCGAGCACGCGCGTGCCGGTTGCGACGTCCACGATCTCGATCTCGGTGAGCGGGACCGCGATTCCCACCGAGCCCGGCTTCACCGGTCCGCCGGCGGGGTTGAACGAGATCACCGGGCCGGCCTCGGTCTGGCCGTAGCCCTCGTACACCGGCGCGCCGACCGCCTCGCGCCAGCGCGCGAGCGTCTTCTCGGGCAGCGCCGACGCACCGGAGTAGCAGGTGTGCACGCTCGACCAGTCGGCTGCGGCGAAACGCGGGTGCGCGAGCAGTCCGGTGAACACCGTCGGGCTGCCGGGAAAGATCGTGATGCGCTCGCGCTCGACCGCCGCGAGCACGTCCTCCGGCACGTAGCGCGCCAGCAGCACCAGCGTCCCGGCGCACCACGCGGCGAGAAACAGCCCCATCGCCATGCCGTAGGCGTGCGATACCGGCATCGCGCACAGGATCCTCTCGCCCTCCCCGGTCGGAAGCAGCCCCTCGCGCTGCGCGACATTGGTGGCGACCGCGCGGTGCGCGAGGTTGACGCCCTTCGGCCGGCCGGTGGTGCCGCCGGTGTATTGCAGCAGCGCGGGGCTCTCCGGGTCAGGAAGCTCGCCGAGCGCGAGCCGCGCGCCGCGCCATTCGCAGAGCAGCCGCGCACCCGCGCCGAGCGCGATCACGTGCGGCACACCCGCCGAGCGCGCGAGCGGCGCAATCGCGCCGGCGAGCGCCGCATCCAGAACGAGCACCCGGGGCGCGGCATCGCTCAGGATCGGGTCGAGCTCGCGCGCCGTGTAAAGCGGATTGAGCGGCACGTGCTGCGCGCCGGCCGCAAGCACCGCGAACGCCGCCACGCACGCCTCGATCGAGTTGGGAAGCAGCGTCGCGACGCGCTCGCCGCGCGCACCGAGCGCTTGCAGCTCGCGCGCAAAACCGGCGACCGACGAAGCGTATTCGGAGTACGTGAGACGGCGCCCGCCGCAAACGAGCGCCTCGCGTCGCGGAGCACGCTCGGCTGCCTCGGCGAGAAGCTCGACCACCGTCGCCGGCCGGCGTGCCGGCATCGCGGGGCGCACGTTCATCGCGCGCCGAGCGCCTCGCGCAGCGCCGCGGCGTGCGCTTCCGGCCGCATCAGGGCGAACTTCTCGCCGAGCAGGAGCTGAAGGTAGGCCACATCGGAATTATGCAGTTGCGGGTGCAGGTAAAAGCGCGGCAGCAGCCTCGCGCCGAGCCAGTGCCGGCCGCGGACCGCGCCTTCGGCATCCGGAAAGAGCGTCAGGTTGAAGCTCCAGTGCCCCAGGCGCGCATAGGCGGCAGCGAGCCGCGCGAGCGTCCCTGCGAACGTGCGGATCTCGTCCTCGCCGCACTCGGTGAGCGTGGCGCGGCCGCGGATGAGCGCCTGCGCGTCACCGAGCATCCCGACAGGGCAAAACGGCACCCACCAGCTCACCGGCCCCTCCTCCAGCACCAGCCGTTCACCCGCGGCGCGCTCCGCGGCGACGAGCGCCCGCGGCCAGGCGATGCCGTGACGCTGCAGAAAGCGTGTCTCGGCGTCGAGCTCGCGCCGCAGCGCGTTGCCGGGCGCGTCGGTCACGATCACCTGGAGATGCGGGTGGACTTGCGAGGCACCCGACGGCGGCATGTAGTTCCAGGTGACGATGCCGTACACCTCGCGCCCGCAGAACCGCGCCGCCGCCTGCACGATGAAGTCGCGCGCAAGCAGCAGCGCGTCGGCGATTCGGTCCGCGCGCAGTGCGTGCATCGGGACGAAGTGCGCGCGCTCGATCGCCACGATCGCCGAGACGTCGTCGTAGGGAAAGAGGTTCGGAAAGAGCAGCGCCTCGCCGCGCCGCATTCGTCCGCCGGCGAGCGTGTCCTCGGGATAGCGCGGCGTCGCCGCCTCGATCCGCTCCGGGCAGAAGGGGCAGGCGGCGCGCGTCGCCTCGGCAAGCTGCGCAAGCTCCGGCACCTCGCGCGGCGGAAAGGCGAAGTGGCAGATACGCGCGGTCTCGCCGGTGAGCGGATCTTCGCGCACCTCGCTTTCGATCTCAGCGAGCGCGAAGTCGCGGCGCGGGTCGTGGATGCGCGCCACTTTCTTGCGCACGCGGTACTCGATTCGCGGCTCGGGGTGCGCGGCGCGCGGCGCGCCAACGAAAGCCTGATGCCGCTCGATCGCGTCGGCGAGGGCCGCCACCCCCTCGCCGGCCGTCGCCACCGTCCTCAGCAAAGGCGGCGACCAGGCGCTGCGAGCGCGCAGCGCGAGCATGCCGGCGAGCGCCTGCTCGGCGCGCGCCGCCTGCGGGAAGTCCGCCTTGTTGAGCACCAGGATGTCCGCGATTTCCAGCACTCCGGCCTTGATGGCCTGCAACTCGTCGCCCGCGCCCGGGGCGCAGACGACGATGCGCGTTTGCGCCACCGATGCGACTTCGACCTCGGACTGCCCGACGCCCACCGTCTCGACGATCACCACGTCGTAATGCGCCGCATCCAGCACCTCGATCGCCGCGCGCGCGGCGCGCGCGAGCCCCCCGAGGTGGCCGCGCGCGGCGAACGAGCGGATGAAGACGCGCTCATCGTTCTGGAGCGCCATCATGCGCACGCGATCGCCGAGCACCGCGCCCCCGGTGACCGGGCTGGAAGGATCCACCGCCACCACCGCCACGGTGCGGCCGCGTCGCAGCAATTCGCCGACCAGGACGGCAACCAGCGTGGACTTGCCGGTGCCCGGCGCCCCGGTGACGCCGATGACGCGCGCATGCCCCCGGCGCGGGGCGAGCGCCGCGCGCAGCGCGGCCGCTTCCGGCGCCTCGTTCTCGATCGCCGAGATCGCGCGCGCGATCGCGCGCCGTTCGCGCGCCGCGATGCGGCTGGCCCAATCCCCGGGCGCGTGCATCGCCGCTAGCGCCCCTCGGGCCTGGCGCCCGTCAGCTCGATGATGCGCCGGTAGCGCGCGATGTCCTCGCGCACCCACTGCTCCAGCTCCTCCGGCGTGCTCGGTGCCGCATCCACTCCCGCGCCCGCAAGGCGCGCCGGCACCTCGGTTCCCTTCAGCGCGGCGACGATCGAGCCATTGAACCGCGCCACCGCCTCGCGCGGCGTGGCGCGCGGCGCGAGGATCCCGTACCAGTTGAGGAGCACGAACTGCGGATAGCCCGACTCGGCGAATGTGGGAACCTCCGGCGCCACCGCCGCCCGCTGCGGGCCGGTGACGGCGAGCGCCGGCCCGCCACCCTTGTAGGGAACATCGAGCATGTCAATGCCCGCCATGCGCTTGAACCACTCGAAGCCGAGATGGTGGGGGCTGGAGCTGCCGAGCGAGGCGAAGCTGAGCTTGCCGGGGGCCGCTTTCGCCGCGGCAACCGCCGCGAGCGTTTTCACACCCGCGTCCGGATGCGCGACCAGCATCAACGGCGAAGTGGACGCGCGCGCAACGAACGCAAAATCGGCCAGCGAATCGTAGGGCAGCCTCAGGCCGAAGGCGGCGTTGATCGAGTGAAAGTCGGTGGTGAGAGGCAGCGTCTGGCCGTCGGTCTCGGCGCGCGCCGCCGCCTCGGTCGCGATCACCGAGTTGCCGCCGGGGCGGTTGTCCACCACCACCGGCTGTCCGAGGTCGCGCTGCAGGTGCTCGGCGAGCGCGCGCGCCGCCACATCGGTTCCGCTGCCGGGCGGAAACGGAACGAGGATCCTGAGCGGCTTGGACGGAAAACCCTGCGCGGCGGCAAGGCAGGAGAAGACGGCGAACAGGGCCGCGAGCCACGCTTTCATGGCATGACTCCGTTCAACGGCGGGGAAGGCTGGGTGCGGCGAGCATCGGCCCGTGCACCGCGAGATACGTGAGGAACGCGCCTGCCCACAGCAGCGCGGACGCGGCGAGCACCCACTCGGCGAGCCCGTGCACCGACCACGCAAGGCGCGCGACCGCCGCCGCGAGCACGGCGAAGAACGCGGCGCGCATCGCCGGGGCGACTTCGAGCGGCCGGCCGGTGTGGCGCAGCGCAACGCGCGTCATCAGGCCGGTCATGGTGAGACCGAGCGCGCCGACGGTGAAGGCGTGGATCCACGCCTCGCCCGGCACCGCCGGCGTGAGCGCGGCAAGTCCGCGCAGCGCGAGCGCGCCGATGAGCCACGCATAGCCCAGATGCAGCGTCCACAGAAGCGGCTCGGAAGCGGTGCGCCAGCCGCGCCAGCGCGCAAAGCGCACCGCGTGCACGATGACGGCCGCCGCCGCTGTCGCGGCGATCCACGCATCGGATGCTTCGGCGAGATCGGCGGCGGCGAAGGCGAGCATCGCCGCGGCGGTCGCGTACTCCAGCGGCACGTGGATGGCGGCGGCCGGCTCGCCGCGCGCGCGCAGAAAGCTGCGCGTGAAGGCCGGTGTGAGCAGCCCGCCGTAAAGCGAATACAGGAACGCGAGCGCGTGCAGCCCGAGGCGCAGGCTCCAGCGCGCCCCATCGTCCAGCTCCTCGGCGCGGGCGAGGTGAAAGAGCGCGTTGGCGAGCGCAAGCGCAAGAAGCGGCGGCAGCGACCACGCGAACAAGCGCTTGCGCGCTCCGGCGAGCGCCGGCGCGAGCGCCAGAAGCATCGCCGGCACGAGGGCGCAGTCGGCGATCGCCGCCGCGACCGCAGGCAGCCGATCGCCTGCCCACCACGCGGCGCGCCCGGCAAGCCAGACGAGCGCAAGCAGCGCGAGCGGCACGCCGCGCAGTTCCTGTGCGCCCGCCCAGCTCGGCAGCGCGGTGAGCAGCACGCCGCAGACGATCGCCGTGGCAAAGCCGAACAGCAGTTCGTGCCCGTGCCCGAGCGGCCCGCCGGGACCGGCCAGCCCCCATCCGGCGCGCTCGGCGTACCAGAGAAGGATGAGCACAGGGCCGTAGGCCGCGCCGAGCAGGAAAAACGGGCGAAAGCCGCTCGCCCAGAGCGCGCCCCGCATCAGGCCGGAATCGCGCCCGCGGCTGCCAGCGCGCGGCGCTCCTCGTCGGAGAACCCCGCCTCGCGCAGCACCGCGTGCGTGTGCTCGCCGTATTTCGGCGCAAAGCGGAAAGTGCGCGCCGCCCCCGGCAGATCCACCGCCATCGGCTGCATGCGTACCCGCCGGCCGCCGGGCGTCGCGGTCTCGGTCAGGTGCCCGCGCAGGGCCTCCAGCTCCCGCACCGCGGCGACGCTGTGGATCCTCGCGTGCGGGATCTGCGCCGCGCGCAGGTCGGCCATCACTTCGTCGCCGGTCACGCGCGCGGTGATCGTGGCGATGTCGCGGTGAAGCGCCTTGCGGTCGCGGATGCGGCCGGCGTTGGTGGCGCGCACCTCGCTCGCCAGCGACGCGAAGCGCGGCAACGCCGTGAGCCGGCGCCACTGTGCGTCGCTGCCGATCGCCATGTAGAAGTAGCCGTCGGCGAGCGGATAGACGTTGGTCGGCACGAACTTGCGGTGCTCGTTGCCGGCACGGCTCACTTCCCAGGGCTCGCAGTCGAAGTCGAGCAGCGGCAGCGTGGTGATCAGCCAGGAGGCCGCCGCCTGGAGCATCGAGACGTGGATCGCGCGCCCGCGGCCGGTCTCGGCGCGCTCGGCAAGGGCGAGCAGCACGTTCGCATACACCTCGTCGCCCGCCTTCAGGTCGATCACCGGCACGCCGCAGAGCACCGGTGTTCCTTCCGGGTCGCCGGTGAGGTCGACGTAGCCCGCCATCGCCTGGATCACCGGATCGTAGCCCGGCACTTCCGGGTACTGCGGCCCGAGCGCCGAGATGCCCGCCCAGACGAGGTCGGGCTTCACCGCCGAGAGCGTCTCGTAGTCAATACCGAGCGGGCGGTAGCGCTCGGGCACGGTGTTGCAGCAGAACACGTCCACGTCGAGCGCGCGCACGAGGCGCTTCAGCGCCTCGCGTCCTTCCGCGCTCTTGAGGTTCAGCGCAATCGCCTCCTTGCCGACGTTCGGCGCGATGAAGTAGCTGCGCCGGTCGGCATCGGCCACCTCGGTGCCGATATAGCGGTTCGGATCGCCGGGAAGCCCTCCCGCGCCGTGCGCCTCGATGCGGATCACGCGCCAGCCAAGGTGCACGAAGCGCAAGGTCGCGTACGGCAGCGACAGCGCCTGCTCCAGGCTGAGCACCGTGCGGCGCTTCAATCGGCCAGTCTCCACCGCGGCGGTTGCGCCGCGCCGGCGAGCGCGCGATAGACGTTCTCCGGCGTGAACGGCAGCGCGGTGATGCGCACACCGGTCGCGTTCTCGATGGCGTTGGCGACCGCCGCCGCGATGCAGATCGCCGGCGCCTCGCCCACGCCCTTCGCCCCCTGCGGCCCCTCGCCGTCCATCGTCTCGATGAATTCGACGTCGATCTCCGGGATCTCCGGCGCGGTCACCAGCTTGTAGTCGCGGAAGCACGGGTTGCGGATGACGCCGCCTTCGACGATCAGGTTCTCGGTGAGCGCATAGCCCTGGCCCATCACCACGCCGCCTTCGATCTGGCCCTCGATGCCGAGGCGGTTGAGCACGCGCCCGACGTCGTGCGCGCCGGTGACCTTCAGCAGCCGCACGATCCCGGTCCGGGTGTCCACCTCCACCTCGCAGACCTGCGTCGCCCAGGCGTAGGCTGCCGACACGTCGCCCTTGAACTCGCGGTCCTGATGCTTCGAGGGCGGCTCGTAGTAGTGCGTGGTCATCACCAGCTCCGCCTTGTCCTGAAAGTGCAGCGAGCGGATGAGCTTGCCCAGTTCGATCACGCGCTCGCCGCTTGCCTTGAGCACCACGCAGCCGCCGCGCAGGTCGAGGTCTTCGGGCGCATGGCCCGTCTTCGCCGCGGCGGCGGCGAGGATCTTCGCTTTTGCCTTGCGCGCGGCGCCGATCGCCGAATTGCCGGCGATGAAGGTGGTGCGCGAGGCGTGCACGCCGACGTCCCACGGGGTGATGTCGGTGTCGTTGTTCACTACCGTCACCGCCGAGATCGGCAGGCCGAGCTCCTCGCACACCAGTTCCGCGAGCACCGTCTCCGAGCCCTGCCCGATCTCCGAGGCGCCGGTGATCAGCGTCACGTGCGCGAAATCGTCGAGCTTGAGGATCGTGCCGCAGCCGTCCGACGGATAGATCTTCGCGCCGCCTCCCACATGCAGCATCGAGGCCATGCCGATGCCGCGCTTGACCGGATTCGCGTCGGCCTGCCGCGCGCGGTTGGCGCGGCGCTTCTCGACATAGCCGCTTCGCTCGGCCGCCGACTTCAGGCAGTCCTTCAGACCGCAGGTCCTGAAGTGCATGCCCTGCGGCGTCGTCTCGCCCGGTTCCTGCGCATTCTTCAGGCGGAATTCGAGCGGATCCATGCCGATCGCATCGGCGAGCCGGTCCATGTGGGCTTCCACCGCGAACGTGGCCTGCAGGTTGCCGTAGCCGCGGAACGACCCGGCGTACGGGTTGTTCGTGTACACCGCCCGGGTGCGGTATTTGCAGTGCGGGACGCGGTAGAGCGACGACACCGTCTGCATCATCACGAACGGGGTGGTCGCGCCCCACGACGTGTAGGCGCCGTTGTCGTGCAGGGTTTCGGCGATGCGGAAGGTGAGCGTGCCGTCTTTCTTGCAGCCCGAGCGCAGCCTGAAGAGCACCGGCTGGCGCGTGGGCGAGGCGAGGAACTCCTCCTCGCGGGTGAACACGAGCTTCACCGGCCGGCGGGTGATCCTCGCAAGAAAGATCGCGATCGGCTCGAAGGGATAGATGTCGAGCTTGGAGCCGAACGCGCCGCCGATCGGCGGCTGGATGATGCGGATGCGCCCCGGGTCGATGCCGAGCAGCTCGGCGAACTCGCGCTTGTGCAGGAACGGCACCTGCGTGTTGGAGTAAAGGCGCAGGTTGCCGTTCGGCTCGAACTCGGCGATCACGCCGGAGACGCCCATGCAGCAGTGCGTGACGTAGTGAAGGCGAAAGACGTCCTCGACCACGACGTCGGATTCGGCCTCGCCCTGCGCCACGTCGCCGTGCGAATAGTCGAAGGTCATCGCAATGTTCCCGGGGCGGTCGGCGTGAATGAGCGGCGCGCCCGGGGCAAGCGCCTCGCTCGCATCGGTGAGGACCGGAAGCGGCTCGTACTCGACGCGGATGAGTCTGAGCGCCGCCTCGGCGATCTCCGGCGTGTCGGCCGCGACCGCGGCGATCTCGTCGCGCAGGCTGCGCACGCGGTCGGTCTTGAGCGGCAGGTGGTCTTTCGCCACCCCGATCGGGCGCTGCCAGGGAACGTCCGCGGCCGTGATCACCGCGTGCACGCCGGGCAGCTTCTTCGCCTGCGCGGTGTCGATCGCGAGGATTCTCGCGTGCACGTGCGCCGAGCGCAGGATCTTCGCGTGCAGCATCCCGGGCAGCTGGAGGTCGTGGATATAGCGCGCCCGTCCGCTCGCCTTCTCCGGCGCATCCATCTTCGGAATGCGCCCGCCGATCAGCGAACTCGGGGTCAGACCACGATTGTCCGGAACGGCGCTCATCGCCCCTCGCTCCCGCCGGCAAGAACGGGGTCGGAGCCTGTTCTTGCGCTGGCGATGGCGTCGATGATCTTGCGGTAGCCGGTGCAGCGGCACAGGTTGCCCTCGATCGCGCGCCGGATTTCCGCTTCGCTCGGCTGCGGGTTGGCGGCGAGCAGCGCGCTTGCCTGCACCACCAGCCCCGGAGTGCAGAAGCCGCACTGCACTGCGCCCGCCTCGGTGAACGCGCGCACCAGCCGCTCGCCGCATTCAGTTGCCGCAATGCCCTCGATGGTGACGACCTCGCGCCCGTCGCACTCGGCGGCGAACATCAGGCAGGAGTTCACCGAGCGGCCGTCCACGACTATGGTGCAGGCGCCGCACTCGCCTTCGCCGCACGCGTACTTCGTGCCGGTGAGGCCGAGCACCTCGCGCAACATCGCGAGCGTGCTCATCGTCGGCGGCACGCTGGCGCGGGTGCGCACGCCGTTCAGCGTAAATTCGATGTCAACTCTCGCAGGCATGGCGAACAACCCTCGGCAGCATGTTTCGCACGAGCTCCCGGCGGTACCAGTCGGAGGCCCGCACATCCGAGATCGGGCGGGTCTCTTCCAGCGCGGCCGCGGCCGCCGCGGCGAGCGCCTGCTCGTCCGGCGCCGCGCCTTCCAGCGCCGCCTCGGCGCGGGAGGCGCGCATCGGAGTCGGCGCGACCGCGCCGAGCGCGATGCGCACCTGCCGCAGCACGCCGCCCTCGCGCACCGCGCCGAAGCCGATCGAGATCGCCGAGATATCGAGCGCGGGCCGTGTGCCGAACTTGTAGAACTCCGAGACGAAGTTCGCGGGCGGCGTCGGCACTTCGATCGCCCTGAGCAGCTCCTCTGGCTGCCGCCGCGTGCGTCCCGGAGCGAGAAAGAACTCCGCCAGCGGCAGCCGGCGCTCCTCGATCGCCCCGTCCGGCTTGGACACCAGCACGGCCTGCGCCTCGAGCACGAGCAGCGGCACCAGCGTGTCGCCCGCCGGAGAGGCGTTGCAGACGTTGCCGCCGATCGTCGCGGCGTTGCGCACCTGGTCGCTCGCGAACCGGTCGCACGCCTGCCAGAGGATCGGCAGTCGCCCGCGCACCAGGCCGCTCGCGCGCAGCTCGCGGATCGTCGTCGCCGCGCCGATGCGGATCGTGCCCTCCGTCTCGGTGATCCCCTGCAGCTCCGGCACGCGCCGCACGCTCATCAGCACGCGCGCGAGCGGCAGCTTTCCCGAATGCGACTGCGGCATGAGGTCGGTGCCGCCGGCGAGCACGGTCACCTCGCCCGCGCGCAGGATCTCCAGCGCCTCCTGCAGCGAGCGGGGCGCCGCGAAGCGCTCGACTGCGCTCATCGCCCCTCCGGAAAAAGGTCCTGCGCCCTTTTTCCCATCGGGCCGCGCCGGCGCCTTGATGTCCATCAAAACCGCACCGGCTCGCGGTAGCGGCCGAAAACGTCCACCAGCATCCGGGTGATCTCGCCGACGCTGGCGTAGGCCTTGACCGCCTCCATGATCGCCGGCATCACGTTGACCCCGGCGCGCGCGTCCGCGCGTACCCGCTCGAGCGCCCGCGCGACCGACCGGCCGTCGCGCTCGGCGCGCACGCGCCGGAGCGCCTCGACCTGGGCCTGCGCGCCCGCCTCGTCATAGGGGTGGAATTCGATCTCGCGCGGCGCCTCCTCGATCCGGTAGCAGTTCACGCCCACCTTGCGCACGCGCCCGGACTCGATGTCGAGCTGGCGCCGGTAGGCCTGCGCCGAGACCTTCGCCTGGATCGCGCCCTCGGCGATGAGGCGCACGATGCCGCCCTGCGCGTCCACCTCGGCCATGACCCTCTCCATCTTCGCGCGCATCTGATTGGTGAGCGTCTCGATGTAGTAGGAGCCGCCGAGAGGATCCACCGTGTCGGCGAGCCCCGTTTCCTCGATGAGGAGCTGCATGGTGCGAAGCGAGATGCGCTGCGCATATTCGCTCGGAATGGTGTAGGCCTCGTCGAAGCAGCACAGCGCCATCGTCTGCGCGCCGGCGAGCGCCGCGGCAAGCGCGTAGTAGGCGCCGCGCACGATGTTCACTTCCGGCTGCTCGAAGGTGAGCCCGCCGCCGCCGCCGCCGGCGATCATGCGCATCCACATGGACTCGGGCCGGGTCGCCCCGTACTGCTCCTTCATGATCTTGGCCCACAGGCTCCGGCCGGCGCGGAACTTCGCCACCTGCTCGAACAGGTTGCCGAAGATGTTGAAGTTGAACGACAGCCGCCCGGCGAACTCGTCCACGTGCAGGCCGCGCCGGATCACCTCGTCGGCGTAGGCGCGCGCGATGCAGAACGCGTAGGCCATCTCCTCGACCGGATCGGCGCCCGATTCGCGGATGTGGTAGCCGCAGACCGACACCGGGCTGTATTTCGGCGCGTGCCGCGCGCAGTACTCGATCGTGTCGCCGACCAGCCGGATCGAAGGCTCGACCGGGAAGATCCAGGTGCCGCGGCCGATGTACTCCTTGAGAATGTCGTTCTGCGCGGTGCCGCGCAGCCGCGCGAGGTCGTAGCCGCGCTTTTCCGCCATCGCGAGGTACATCGCGATCAGGATCGCGGCGGCGCCGTTGATCGTGAGCGAGACGGTGATCCGGTCGAGGTCCACGCCCGCGAACGCGATCTCGAAGTCGCGCAGCGTGTCCACCGCCATGCCGACGCGCCCGACCTCGCCCTCGGCGAGCGGGTCGTCGGAGTCCAGCCCGCACTGCGTCGGCAGGTCGAAGGCCACATTGAGGCCCGTCTGGCCGTTGGCGATCAGATAGTGGAAGCGCCGGTTGGTATCGGCGGCGTTGCCGAAGCCGGTGTACTGGCGCATCGTGAACGGCCGCCGGCGGTACATCTCGGGGTGGATACCGCGCGTGAACGGATACTCGCCCGGCCGCCCGATCATCGCGGTGCCGCCGCTCGCCTCGACGTCCTCCGCGGTATAAAGCGGCTTGATCTCGATTCCCGACTCGTTCACGACCGGCCTGAGCGAGCGCTCCGGAGCGTCGTTCGGTTTCATCGCACGTTCTCCCGGATGAAGTTCACGATGTCCTCGATGCGCGAGCTGGAAGGGAAGATTCCCCGGAAGCCGAGCGCGGCGAGCGCCTCGTGGTCGCGCGCCGGAAGATTGCCGCCGATCACCCACAGCTTGTCGCCGAGGCCCGCCTCCTCCAATAGCGGCTTCAGCTTCCTGCAGATCGGCAGATGCGAGCCCGCCATCGAGGAGAGCGCGATCACGTCCACGTCCTCGTCCGCCGCCGCGCGCGCGATCGCCTCCGGCGTCTGCCGCAGGCCGGTGTAGATCACTTCCATGCCGGCATCCATCAGGCCGCGCGCGACCACCTTCGCGCCCACGTCGTGGCCGTCCAGGCCGGCCTTGGCAAGCAGCACGCGGATGCGTTTGGCGCCGCTCACGCGCAGACCTCCTTGGCGATGACGAGCTTGAGGATCTCGCTCGTGCCGCCGCCGATCAGCGTGAAGCGCGCATCGCGCAGGTAGCGCTGCGCCGGGTATTCCATGGCGTAGCCGTAGGAGGCGAAGACGCGCGCCGCCTGGTCGGCGATCCTGACCGCCGTCTCGCTCGCGAAGAGCTTCGCCATCGCCGCCGCCGCATGGTGCGGGCGGCCGGCGTCGCGCAGCCACGCGGCGTGATAGACGAGGCGGGCCGCCGCCGCGAGCGCCGTCGCCATCTCGGCGAGCTTCATCTGGATCGCCTGGAAGCGGTTGATCGGCTTGCCGAACTGCCTGCGCTCGGCGGCGTAGCGCACCGCGGCATCGAGCGCCGCGCGCGCCAGGCCCACCGCCATCGCCCCGGTGATGATCCGGATCTCGGCAAGGGTCTTGCGCAGGTGCTCCTCGCCGTCGCCTTCCTGCCTCGACAGGCGGTGGCTCGCCGGCACGAAGCAGTCCTCGAACGAAAGCTCCGAGGTGGGAAGCGCCCACACCCCCATCTTCTCGATCGCCCGCCCGATGACGAGACCCTTGAAACCGCGCTCGACGAGGAAGATGGTGAGCTTGCCTGCGTCGCCGGCGCGCGCAAACACGGTGAAGAAGTCGGCGACCGGAGCGGAGGTGACCCACGTCTTGCGGCCGTTCAGGACGTAGCCGCCCTCGACGCGGCGCGCGCGCGTGGCGATCGCGCCGAGGTCGCTGCCGGCGTCCGGCTCGGTCATGCAGATCGCGCCGATTCGCTCGCCGCGCAGCGCCGGTTTCAGCAGCCGCTCGACGATGTCTTCATTGCCCAGCAGGTGCAGGAACTTGGTCCCCATCAGCGACTGCATCGCGGCGCAGCCGGCGAGCGACATCGAGCCGCGCGCGATCTCCTCGAGCGCAAGGCAGAACTCGACGAGCCGCATGCCGGCGCCGCCCAGCTCTTCCGGGTAGCGCATGCCGAAGAGGCCGAGGCGCCCCAGCTCGGAGAACAGTTCCCGCGGAAAGGCGTGCGCCTCATCGAGCGCCGCCGCCTGCGGCGCGATGCGCTCGTCGCAAAAGCGCGCGAAGGTGTCGCGCACCTGCTTCTGCTCGGGCGTGAGGTCGAAGTCCACCGCCTAGCCCCCCTCGCCCAGCTCGCGCCACTTGTAGTCGATCAGTTCGAGCAGCACTCCGTTCACCGCCTTCGGGTGCACGAACGCAAACTCGCAGTCGCGAAACGGCCTCGGCCCCCCGATGAAGGGATAGCCCCTCGCCGCAAGCTCGGCCATCGCCGCGCGCGTGCTGTCCACGTTGAACGAGATCAGCATCACGCCTTCGCCGCGCTTTTCGATGAACTTCGCCACCTCGCCGTCGGGGGTGAGCGACTCCATCAGCTCGAAGCCGACGCCGCCCAGCCAGTAGCGCGCGACGCGGATTTTCTCCGGCTCGTCCACGTAGGCGTCATCGGGCGCCTGCTTGCCGAGGATCGGCTCCCAGATCCTGCGCGCGGCCTCCAGATCGCGCACCGCGATACAGATGTGATCGATCTTGTTGACCTTCATCGCGCCTCCCGGCGGCCGCTCACTTCGAGCACCACTGCCATCGCGGTGTCTCCGGCGGCGCAGCCGGTGAACAGACCCCAGCCGCCGCCGCGCGCCACCAGCTCCTCGATCAGCTCGATCACCGCGCGCGTGCCCATCGGCGCCTGCGGGTGGCCCCAGACGAGCGAGCAGCCGTAGTTGTTCATGCGCGAAAGCGGTACGCCGGTTTCGCGCGAGAACAGGATGTCGTTGACCGCGAACGGATTGTGCGTCTTCACCGCATGCAGATCGCCGAAGCCGATCCCGGCCTGCGCAAGCGCGCGGCGAGCCGCCGGCACCGGCGCCTCCGGCATGAAACCGAGCGCCGCCCGCGCCTGCCCGAAACCGTGCAGGCGGATGCGGATCGCGGGATCGCGCGAGAGGGCGCTCGCGCGCTCGGGCGAGGCAAGCACGATCGCCGCGCTGCCGTCCGCGGGATACGTCTGCGCGCCGTAGGTCACCGTGCCGCCTTCGAGCACCGGCTTGAGCCTCGCCAGCCCCTCGGGGGTCGAGTGGCGCACGCCCTCGTCGCCCGCGAGGCTCGCCTGCGCCTTGCGGTACGACGGGTCCGGCACCTCGAACGGCAGCGTCATGTAGCGCTTCTGGAACGCCTGCTCGTTCGCCAGCGCCTCGCGGTACTGCGCCTCGCGCATCAGCACCACCTCGTGCTGCTCGGCGGTGCCGATGCGGTGCTTCGCCGCCACGTTTTCGGCGGTGCGGATCATCGCGTGCGGCCCGAGGGGATCGCAGTTGAAGTTGTCCATCACCCAGTCCTCGTGCTCGCCGGTGCCGCCCGGGCCGCGCGGGTTCGGGTAATAGAGGTGCGGGCCGTTGGATGTGCGGTCGCAGGTGAGCGCGAGCGTCGCCTGCGCGAGACCGCACTCGATCTCCTGCGCGCCGGCGAGCAGCACGCGCACGCCGGTGGCGCAGGCCTGCATCAGCGTCGGACCGCCCACATGGCCCGCCCCGGCGAGCCCCGCGAGCCACGGCAGGCCGTAGAACGAGTGCTTCTGCGGCACGCTGAAGCCGAGCACGCCGTGATCGAGCGCCTCGGCGGGGATGTCGCGCCGCGCGAGCTCCTTCCTCGCGACGTAGGCGGCGAACTCGATCGAGTGCAGGTTCGCGAACGCGCCCTGCCAGCGCGCGAACGGCGTGCTCCAGTAGCAGCCGTAGGGAATTTCCGCCTTGTAGCGCATGGGTGTGCGCCCCCTCAGCGCGCGGCCGCGCGCGGCTCGCGCTCGACCTCGATCTTCTCGATGAGAATCCGCTTGGCGTTTTCCAGATGCGCGCGCATCGCGGCTGCGGCGGCCGCGCCGTCTCCGGCCGCGAGCGCCGCCAGCAGGCGCCGCAGGCCCTTGAGCACCAGCGCGCGCACCGCCGGCTCATCCAGCGTGAAGGCGCGCAGATAGCGGACGTGGTCGGCGTACAGCCCGATCGCGCGAACGAGGCGCCGGTTCGGCACCAGCGCCATCCACGCGTCGCGGTAGCGGTAGTTCGCGTCCATGAACGCCCGGCCGTCGCCTGCCTCGTGCGCCTCGGTCATGTCCGCGAGCGCCTGGCGAAGCGGCGCCAGCTGCCTGCGGTCGGGCTTGCGCTCGGCCACCAGCCGCAGCGCCTCCGGCTCCAGCAGAAACCGCAGCGCGTAGATTTCCTCGATGTCGGCGCGGGTGAGCGCCGGGACCGTGAAGCTGCGCCCTTCGGCGACCACCAGCCCCTCGCTCGCCAGGCGCGCCAGCGCCTCGCGCACCGGCGTGCGCGACACGCCCAGCTGCGCCGCGAGCGCCGCTTCCTGCAGCGGCTGGCCGGTGGCGAGGCGCCCCGCGCGCAGATACTCTCGCAGCGTGGCGTAGACGCGGTCGCCGAGCGGCTCCGGGCGTTCGAGCGCTTCGAGCTTCGCCCCCATGATTGCGCGTTCCCGGTTTGTGCGTGTACAGTATACCGTATACCTCAGGGCCGAGGCTGTCAAGGACACGAGCGCATGCGGATCGGGATTGACGTCGGCGGCACCTTCACCGACTTCGTGCTGCTGGAGGACGCGACCGGCCGCATCGAGACCTACAAGTGCCTGACCACGCCGCGCGATCCGTCGGAAGCGATGATCGGCGGCCTGCGCGCGCTGGAACAACGCCTGCCCGGCACGATCGCACGGCTGGAGGAGCTGATCCACGGCACCACGCTCGTCATCAACGCGATCATCGAACGAAAGGGCGCGCGCACGGGCCTGGTCACCACGCGCGGCTTTCGCGACGTGCTGGAGCTCGGCCGTGAGATCCGCTACGCCGCCTATGATGCGCTCGCCCGCATGCCGGAACCGCTGGTGCCGCGCGAACGCAGGCTGGAGGTCGCCGAGCGGTTGCGCGCCGACGGAGCCGTGCTCGAGCCGCTGGACGAAGCGCAGGCGCGCGAGACCGCGCGCGCGCTTGCGCGCCTGGGGGCCGAATCGGTCGCGGTGTGCCTGCTGCACTCCTACGAAAACCCGGTGCACGAGCGCGCGCTGAAGCGCATCCTCGCCGAAGCGCTGCCCGGGGTACCGCTGTCCATTTCCTCGGAGGTCCTGCCGCAGATCCGCGAGTACGAGCGCACGAGCACCACGGTCGCCAACGCCTACGTCAAGCCGCTCACCGAGTCGTACCTGCGGCGGCTGCGCGGGCGCCTCGCGGCCGAGGGCTTCCGCGGGCGCCTGTTCATCATGCTCTCTTCGGGTGGAGTGACCTCGGCGGAGACCGCGGCCGAGTTCCCGGTGCGCATCATCGAGTCCGGACCGACGGCGGCGGTGATCGCCGGGCAGTACTTCAGCCGGCTGTTCGACGTGCCGGAGATGTTCTGCTTCGACATGGGCGGAACGACCGCGAAATCCTGCCTCATCCAGAACGGTGTGGCGGGCGTCGTGCCCACGTTCGAAGTCGGCCGCGTCGAGCGCTTCCAGAAAGGAAGCGGCCTCACCATCCAGGTGCCGGTGGTGGACCTGATGGAGATCGGCGCCGGCGGCGGCTCGATCGCGCGCGCAAGCCGCTTCGGCACGCTGCAGGTCGGCCCGGAAAGCGCCGGCGCCGAGCCCGGCCCGATCTGCTACGGGCGCGGCGGGGCCGATCCCACCGTCACCGACGCCGACCTGCTCCTCGGCTATCTCGATCCGGACTACTTCCTCGGCGGTGCGATGACGCTCGATGCCGAGGCGGCGCGCCGCGCGGTCGAGGAGCGGCTGGCGCGGCCGCTCGGCGTGGATCTTGTCGAGGCGCTCTGGGGCATTCACGACCTCGTCAACGAGACGATGGCAGCGGCGGCGAAGACGCACATCGCCGAGCGCGGCGGCAACCCTGCGCAGCTCACGCTGGCCGCGTTCGGCGGCGCGGGCCCGGTGCACGCCGCGGGGCTCGCGCAGAAGCTGGGCGCGCCGCGCATCGTCGTGCCGCCGAACGCCGGCGTCGGCTCGGCGCTCGGCTTCTTCACCGCTCCGCGCTGCTTCGATCTGGTGAGGAGCCACAAGGTGGAGCTTGCGCGCGCCGATTTCGCGCGCGTCGAGGCCCTGTTCCGGGAGCTGGAGGCCGAAGGCGAGGCGACGCTGCGCCGCGCCGGCGCCGAGGGACCGATCGAGTACGCGCGTGCGATCGAGGCGCGCTTCGTCGGCCAGGGCTCGGAGACCGTGTTCGCGGTCCCGGAGCGGGATTTTTCGCGCCTTGCGCGCGAGGAAATCCGCCGCCGGTTCGACGCCGAATACACGCGCCTGTACGGCCGCACCTACCCGGAGGCGCCCGTCGAGTTCGTGAGCTATCGCGTCCGCGCGAGCCTGCCGGTGAAGCCGCTCGAGCTGCCCAGGCTCGCGGCCGGCGCGCGGCGCGCGGCCGATGCGCTGAAGGGCAAGCGGCGCGCCTATTCGCGCCAGGCGCGCGCGTTCGTGCCGTTCGCGGTATACGACCGCTACCGTCTCGGGCCGGGGGCGCAGCTCGCCGGCCCGGCGCTCATCGAGGAGCGCGAGGCGACGGTGCTGGTTCCCGAAGGCGCCCGCGCCCGCGTGGACGAGTACGGGTTCCTGTGGATCAACCTGGCGGAGGGGAACTGACCGTGCGCCGGCGCTTCGACCCGGTGACGCTGGAAATCCTCTGGCGGCGGCTCATCTCGATCGTGGACGAAGCCGATGCCGCGGTCGCGCGCACCGCGTTCTCCAGTCTGCTGCGCGACGCGCACGACTACACCTGCATGTTCACCGACTCGCAAGGACGCGAACTGGCGCAGGGAACTCTCGCCACGCCCGGCCAGTCCGGCGCGATGGCGCTCGGCATCCGCGGCATCGTGCGCAAGCTCGCCGCCGGCTCGCTGCGCGCGGGCGACGTGTATATCACCAACGATCCCTGGGCCCTCGCCGGGCACCTGAACGACGTCTGCGTGCTCTCGCCGGTGTTCCACCGCGGGCGGCTCGCCGCCTTCACCGCGTGCGTTCTGCACCACGCCGACATCGGCGGGCGGGTCGCCTCCGACAACCACGACGTGTTCGAGGAGGGCCTGTTCATTCCGCTGGTGAAGCTCTACGACGGCGGCGCGCTCAACCAGGCGGTGCTCGACATGATCCGCGCCAACGTGCGCACGCCCGAGCAGGTGACCGGCGACATCCGCTCGCAACTGGCCGCCAACCACGTGTGCGCCGAGCGCATCGGCCGCATGCTCGATGAATACGGGCTGGACGGGGTGGACGAGCTGGCCGACGAGATCATCGCGCGGAGCGAGGCGAGCATGCGCGCGGCGATCGCCAAGGCGCCGCCCGGCGCGTACCGCGCCGAGGGCCGCATCGAGCAGCGCGAAGGCGAGCCCGACGTCGTCGTGCGCTGCGCGCTGAAAATCGAAGGCAGCGATATCACCGTGGACCTCGCCGGCTCCTCGCCGCAGGTGAGCTGGGGCGGAAACGTGGTCTACAACTTCACGTACGCCTACGTGCACATGGCGCTGAAGAGCATCTTCGATCCGGAGATCCCGAACAACCACGGCGTCGCGGCGCCGATCCGGCTGGTCGCGCCGGAAGGCTCGGTGGTCAACTGCCGGCCGCCGGCGGCGGTTGCCGCGCGCATGCAGATCGGGCACTTCCTCACCGAGATCATTTACCGCGCGCTCGCCGAGGCGATGCCCGAGCGCGTGCTCGCCGCCGGCGGCGGCACGCCCGCGACCATGCAGGTGTTCTACGGCGCGCGCGCGGGCGGCGAGCCGTTTCACGCCGTGCTCATCCGCGGCGGCGGGCTCGGCGCCTCGGCCCGGCGCGATGGCGAGGGCTCGTACATCTTCCCTGCGAACGGCGCGAACACCCCGGTCGAGATTTTCGAAAGCGACACGCCGCTTCTCATCGAGCGGCGCGAGCTGATCCCGGATTCCGGCGGTGCCGGCCGCCAGCGCGGCGCGCTCGGCCGGCGCGAGGTCTTTCGCGTGCCCGCGGACGAAACCGCGCCACGCGGCCCGGTGATGCTCGCGGTCCAGTCCGGGCGCTTTCGCCTGCCGCCGGAGGGGCTCTTCGGCGGCAAGCCGGGAGCGCTCGCGCGCTTTCTCGTCAATGGCGCAGCGGGCGACCCCTACGGCCTGACGCGCCTGAAACCGGGCGACGTCGTGGTGATGGACGCGGCGGGCGGCGGCGGCTTCGGCGATCCGCGCGAGCGCGACCCGCAGGCGATCGCGCGCGACCTGCGCGAGGGTCGGGTCACGCCCGAAGGGGCGCGCAGAGATTACGGGGTGCGCTGAAAGGTGTCGCGGGAAAGCGGCCTGGCGGAGTGAGAGGGATTCGAACCCTCGATACGAGGTTTGGCCTCGTATAACGCCTTAGCAGGGCGCCCCCTTCGGCCTCTCGGGCATCACTCCGTTTCACTGCGCGCGATGCCCTGCGAGGCCTCGGGGGCGCAAGCGCCCCGATGGCAAAGGACGGCTGCGCCGTGGCCTCTCGGGCATCACTCCGTACCGCTTCGCACGATGCCCTGCGAGACCTCGGGGGCGCAAGCGCCCCGATGGCAAAGGACGGCTGCGCCGTGGCCTCTCGGGCATCACTCCAGAGCGGGCGATTCTACTCCTGGTCCAGTTCGAAAGCCTTGTGCAGCACGCGCACCGCGAGCTCGGCGTACTTCTCGTCAACGACCACCGAGATCTTGATCTCCGAGGTCGAGATCATCTGGATGTTGATCCCCTCCTCGGCAAGCGTGCGGAACATCTTCGCGGCGATGCCGGCGTGCGAGCGCATGCCCATGCCGACGATGGACACCTTCGCCATCCGGTCGTCGCCGGTGATGTCGCGGCAGTGGATGTGCGGCCGGACCTGCTCGTTCAGGATCTTCATCGCCCGCGCGAGGTCGCCGCGCGCGACGGTGAACGAGAGATCGGTCATGCCGTCGTGGCTCACGTTCTGCACGATCACGTCCACGTTGATGCCGGCATCGGCGATCGGGCCGAAGATGCCGTAGGCGATGCCTGGACGGTCGGGCACGCCGTGCACCGTGATCTTGGCCTCGTCGCGCTGCGCGGCGACGCCGGATACCACTGCCTGTTCCATCGCCATGTGCGGATCTTCCTCGAAAGTGATGAGCGTGCCGGACTGCGCCTCCTCCGCGACCGGGATCATCGGATCGGTGAGGCTGGAGAGCACGCGCGTCGGCACCTTGAATTTCCCGGCGAATTCCACCGAACGGATCTGCAGCACCTTCGAGCCCAGGCTCGCCATCTCCAGCATCTCCTCGAAGGTGATGGTGTGCAGCCTGCGTGCATGCGGCTCGATTCGCGGATCGGTGGTGTAGACGCCGTCCACGTCGGTATAGATCTGGCACTCGTCGGCGCGCAGCGCCGCGGCAAGTGCCACCGCCGAAGTGTCGGAGCCGCCGCGGCCGAGCGTCGTGACATTGCCGGCCGCGTCCACGCCCTGAAAGCCGGTGACCACCGGCACCGTGCCGACGGCGAGGTCCCGGCGCAGCCGTTCTTCGTCAATCGTGAGGATGCGCGCCCGTGTGAACGCCGAGTCGGTGAGGATGCGGACCTGCCATCCAGCGTAGCTGCGCGCCTTGACACCGATTTCGAGGAGCGCCATTGCCAGCAGGCCCGCGCTCACCTGCTCGCCGGTGGCGGCGACCACGTCGAGTTCGCGCGGATCAGGATGCGCCTGAATCTCCTTCGCCAGCGCGATCAGCCGGTTGGTCTCGCCCGCCATCGCCGAAGGCACGACGACGACCTGATGGCCGGCAGCGCGCCACTTCGCGACGCGCCGGGCGACGTTGCGGATGCGCTCGACCGAGCCCACGGAGGTGCCGCCGTATTTCTGAACGATGAGGGCCATGAACTGGCGCGTGCGCCGCCGGAAAAATGGGCGATTCTAGCGGAAAGCGCTTGCCGCAGAGCAGGTTACAAGCAGGAGCCCTGGCGGAAGGGGAGGGATTCGAACCCCCGAGGGCGGTTAGGCCCTTCCGGTTTTCAAGACCGGTGCATTCGACCGCTCTGCCACCCTTCCTGTCGCCACCTTCCGGTTTTGCCGGCCGCTCACCTTGCGCGCTGCGCGCGAAAGGTTGAGCGTCCGCCGCAATTGGCCGGCCACGGCCGG
>JBFMFX010000014.1:55468-99556 GCA_040752005.1 Pseudomonadota bacterium
TGAGCGTCCGCCGCAATTGGCCGGCCACGGCCGGCAAATTGTCAAGACCGGTGCATTCGACCGCTCTGCCACCCTTCCTGTCGCCACCTTCCGGTTTTGCCGGCCGCTCACCTTGCGCGCTGCGCGCCGACCGCTTCGCCAGCCTTGCCGGTCCGGCGCCTCGCCTTGCGCCTGCGGACGAGCCGCGATTGTAATGCCCGCTCCGATACGGGTAATCCCTTATCCCGCAGCGCCTATCCCGTAGAAACTTTACGTGGCTCTGGTAGTCTTATGGCAAGCCAAGGAGGAAATCCATGGAACCCATCCGTCCGAACGAGATTTACGGCAACGTCGCCCTGCCGCGCGAGGGCGTGCTGGCGCCGCAAGCGCAAAAAGTTCTGCGCAACACGTATCTGCTGCTCGCGCTCACCATGGTGCCGACCGTGGCGGGCGCATGGCTCGGCATGGCCACCGCCTCGGTGATCATGTCTTCCCCGATCCTCAGTTTCTTCGTCATGCTCGCTGCGGTGATCGGGCTGCAGTTCGGCATCGTGCGCTACCGCAACAGCGCCATCGGCATCGGCCTGCTGCTCCTGATGACGGGGCTGCTCGGCTGGTTCCTCGGGCCGCTGCTCAACTCCGCCCTGGCGCTCAGGAACGGCGCACAGCTCGTCGGCTACGCGGCCGCCGGCACCGGCGCGGTGTTCCTCGGCATGGCGGCGATCGCAACGACCAGCAGGCGCGACTTCAGCTTCATGGGCAAGTTCCTCTTTGTCGGCATGATCGTGCTGCTCGTGGCGATGGTCGCGAACCTGTTCCTGCAGATGCCGGCCCTGGCGCTGACGATCTCCAGTCTCGTGATCGTGGTCTTCTCGCTCTTCCTCCTGCACGATCTGTCGCGTATCGTCAGCGGCGGCGAAACGAACTACGTCCTCGCCGCGACCGGCGTGTACCTCAGCCTGTTCAACATCTTCGCCAATCTGCTGCAACTACTGATGGCGTTCACCGGCGAGCGCGACTAGCGGTTCGCGGCGCGCGGGAAAGGCGCCTGCGGGCGCCTTTTTCGTTTCCGCGCCGCCTTGCTAGGTCGTGCCCACGCGGCGCACGAGCTCGGCCATTGCCGCGGCGGCCTCGCCTCCTTCGGCGAGCAGGCCTTCGACCACGCCGGCCCGGTCGGCCGCCGGACGGTTCTGGCTGGTCTTCCATTTCCCTGTCAGCCGCGTCACCGTCAGCTCGATCCCGACGATCGCGCCGAGCATCTGCTCGATGAAGTCGGCCGGCGCATCGGCGAGCTTCCACGGTTCGCGGCGACCTTTCTCGTGCCGCTCGGTGAGCCGCTCGACGAACGCGCGCAGCCACGCGCGGTCCTCGATCGCCCGCAGCGTGCCGTGCGCGTGCACCACTGCGTAGTTCCAGGTCGGCACCACCTTTCCGCCCTCGCGCTTGGACGGGTACCACGAGGGCGAGATGTAGGCCTGCGCGCCCTGGAAGATGGCGAGCGCCCGGCCATCGCGGGAGATCTCTCGCCAGAGCGGATTGGCGCGCGCGACGTGCGCCCTCAGCGTGCCGAAGGGGGCAGGCTCGGGATCCACCTCGAACGGCAGGTGGTTCGCTTCCGGGCCGTCCGGTCCGAGCGTGACGAGCGTACCGAGCGGGTGCGCGCGGATCAGGTGGTGCAGCACCCCGATGCGCGTTTCCTCGAAATGTTTCGGCAGGTACATGGGCGCATTGTGCCGCAACCGGCCCTGGCTCATTCGCGCTCGAACAGGCAGACGGATTCGACGTGCGCGGTGTGCGGGAACATGTTGACGACGCCGGCGGCGGCGAGGCGAAAGCCCTTCACGTTGACGAGGGCGTTCGCGTCGCGCGCCAGCGTCGCCGGATCGCAGGACACGTACACGATCCTGCGCGGCCACGCCCGCGGCAGCGCGTTCGCCACCGCGATCGCGCCTTCGCGCGGCGGGTCGAGCAGGACCTTCTCGAAGCGCCCGAAGCGCTCCAGCGCCGGCCGGGCGAGATCGGCGGGCTCGAACTGCGCGACAAGGCCGTTCGCCCGTGCGTTCTCCCGCGCGCGCTCGACGAGCGCCGCGCTCGCCTCCAGGCCGAGCACCGAAGCGCCGGCGCGCGCGAGCGGCAGCGCGAAGTTGCCGATACCGCAGTACAGGTCGGCGATGCGCTCGCCCGGCCGCGGATCGAGCAGGCGCACCGCCCGCGAGACGAGCGCCCGGTTCATGGCCGCGTTGACCTGCGTGAAGTCGGTCGGGCGAAAGCGCAGGCGCACGCCGAACTCTGGCAGATCGTAGTAAAGCGGTTCGGGGTCCGCGGGATGGAAGGGCCGTGCAGTTTCCGGCCCGCCGGGCTGGAGCCACACGCACACCCCATGTGCCTCGGCGAACCTGCGCAACCGCCCGAGGTCGTCTTCGGTGAGCGGTTCGAGGTGCCGGAAGACGAGCGCGGTCGCCGCATCGCCGACCGCGACCTCGATCTGCGGCAGACGCGCGCGCACGCTGAACGCTCCGACCAGCTCGCGCAGCGGTACGATGAGCGCCGATACCGCCGGCGGCAGCACCTCGCACTGCCGCAGGTCGGCGATATAGCTCGAGCGGCGCTCGTGAAATCCGACCAGCACGCCGCCCTTTTTCTCGACCAGACGCACCGCGAGCCGCGCCCTGCGCCGGTAGCCCCATTCCGGGCCGTACACGATCGGCAGCATCGTCTCCGGCCGCACGCGGCCGATGCGCTCGAGGCAGTCTTCGAGCCAGCGCTGCCTGGCCGCCATCTGCGTGCGCGCGTCCGCGTGCTGCGTGGCGCAGCCGCCGCAGCGCTCGAAGTGCGGGCAGCGCGGCTCGCGCCGGCCGGGTGCGGATACGAGGATCGCCCGGGCGCGCGCGAGCGAAAACCGGCGGCGCGCGCGGACCGGCTCGGCTTCGACGACCTCGCCGGCGAGCGCGCCCTCGACGAACACCACCCTGCCGTCCGGATCGCGCGCGACGCCGCGTCCGGCGGCGTCCAGCGCCTGGATGCTCAACCGCTCCAACGCGAAAGGAACTCCCGCGACCAGGACGCTTTCTGCTTCTCCAGCGCTTCGCGCACCAGCGCGCACTCGCGGCGGTGCGATTTTTCATCGAGCGCGCCGCGCAGGAGCTGAAAACGCAGCCACAGCAGGTACGTGTTCACGGTGTCCGCCTCACAGTAGGCGCGGATCTCGGCGAGCCTGCCGGCGCGGTACGCCTCCCAGACCGCGGCGCCGCCGACGCCGATCTTGCCGGGCAGCCCGGCGAGCTGCGCCACCTCGTCGAGCGGCGTGTTGTTGCGCGGCTGGTAGAGCGCGAGCACGTCCATCAGGTCCACGTGCCGGCCGTGGTAGCGCGACACGTAATTGTTGAAGCGGAACTCGCGGTCGTCATCTCCCTGATCCCAGAACTTCGCCGCGCTCACACCGTGCACCAGCGCCCGGTGCGCGAGCACCGCGAGGTCGAAGCCGCCGCCGTTCCACGACACGAGCTGCGGCACGTAGCGCTCGATGCCGTCGAAGAAGCGCTGGATCGCCTCGCGCTCCGTCGCCTCCGGCTCGCCCAGAGAGAAGATCTTCAGGCCCTCGCCTTCGCGCAGCACGCACGAGATCACCGCGACCCGATGCAGGTGCGGCGGCAGAAAATCGCTTCCGGTCTGCGCGCGCCGGCGCTGAAACGCGACCTCCGCGACCTCGGCGTCCGGAAGCGAAACCGGGAGTCCGAGAACGCGCCGGATGCCGTCGCAGTCCGGGATCGTCTCGATGTCGAAGGCAAGCACCGGAGTCATGGGTCGCCAATCTTACGCGCCACCTGCAAAAACAGGGTCAGACCCGGGTCTGACCCTGTTTTTCGTGCAGCGCAGGGAACGTTTCCTTCAGCGATGCCTCGAAAAGCGCGAGTTCCTGCTCGGAAATCGCATAGGTGTGCTCCGGCCCCGGGAACGCGCCGCTTCGTACCTCGCGCGCGTACGCCTCGAGCGCCCGCCGGACCTCGCTCGCGATGTCCGCGTAGCGCTTGACGAAGCGTGCCGCGCGACCCTCGTAAAGACCAAGCAGGTCGTGCCACACGAGCACCTGGCCGTCCGTGCCCGCTCCGGCGCCTATGCCGATCGTCGGGATTGACAGTGCGCCGGTAATTCGCGCCGCGACGGGCGCCGGAACCGCCTCCAGCACGAGCGCGAAGCAGCCCGCCCGCTCCAGCGCCAGCGCGTCCTCGAACAGCGCCCGCGCCTTTTCGGCGGTGCGCCCCTGCGCCTTGAACCCGCCGAGCGAAGTCGCCGTCTGCGGCGTCAGGCCAATATGCCCCATCACCGGGATGCCGGCCTGCGTCAAGGCGCCGACGCGCGACAGCACCGCGCGGCCGCCCTCAAGTTTCACCGCATCGGCGCGCGCTTCCTTGACAAGGCGGATCGCGTTCTCGAGCGCCTGCGCGTCGGAGACCTGGAAGGAGCCGAACGGCAGGTCGGCGACCACCAGCGGCCGAACGGCGCCGCGCGTGACCGCGCGCGCGAGCACGAGCATCTCCTCCATCGTCGCGGGGACGGTCGAGTCGTGGCCGAGCACGACCATCGCTGCGGAATCCCCGACGAGCACCAGATCCACCCCGGCGGCGTCGGCCAGCCAGGCGCTCGGGGCGTCGTAGGCGGTCACCATGACGATTTTCCGGCGACTGCGCTTCAGCTCGGTGAGCTCCGGGATGGAAAGTTTCGCGCGATCAGGCGCGGCGTAGCGTGGCGTCACTCCGATTCTCCTTCGTCGAAAGTCGTCGTCGAAAGTCAGCGTTGTCGGCGCGCAATTGCCTCTGTGGCGTCGGCGAGCGCGCAGTAGAGCGGCTCCAGCTCCGGCGCCGCCGCCCGGATAGCCTGCAGATGCGCGGCGACCGTCGTCCAGTCGCCGCGCGCGATCGGCCCGGTCAGCTCGAAGCCGTTCTCCATCGTCCGTCGCATGAGCGGCTCCAGCGCCTCCTGCGGCGCCCCCGCCTCGCGCAGCAGCCTCGCCGCCGCCGCATGCAGTGCGACCAAATACGGCGACGCGAAGACCGCTCCGGCGTGATAGAGGACGCGGCGCTCGTCGGCAAGCGGAAACGGCCGCAGTCCCAGTGTCTCCGCCAACCAGAAGCCGCGCGCCCGCGCTTCCCCCGTTTCGGCGGTCACCGCGGCCCAGGCGCCGTCGAGCTGCTCCGGTCCTCGGGCGCGGGTAAACGTCTGCAGCGGATGGACACTGAAGCGCCGTTCGTGCGGATCGAGCGCGGACAGCGGCGTCGCCCCGCTGACATGCGCGACCCACGGCCCCCGTGCAATGGACGCCGCCACCTTCGCGATCGCTCCGTCCGGGACGCAGACGAGGACGAGCTCGGCCTCTTCACGCAGCGCGATGCCGCGCTCGGCGAGGCGCGCGCCGACGGCCGAGCCGACCCGGCCGGCGCCGATGACCTTGACGCTGTTGAACACGGGCCGCTTCGGCTTCGCGCTAGTCGGGGAACACGCCCGTGGAAAGGTACCGGTCGCCGCGGTCGCAGACGATCGTGACGAGGACGGCGTTCCTCAGTTCCTTCGCCACGCGCAGCGCGGCCGCCATCGCACCACCCGAAGAGATGCCCGCAAAGATGCCCTCCTCGCGCGCAAGCCGCCGGGTCATTTCCTCGGCCTCCGCCTGGCCGACGTACTCGAGCCGGTCCACGCGCGAGCGCTCGTAGATTCTGGGCAGGTACGCCTCCGGCCACTTGCGGATGCCGGGAATCTGCGCGCCCTCCTCCGGCTGGCAGCCGATCACCTGGATGGCGGGGTTCTTTTCCTTGAAGAAGCGCGAGCAGCCCATGATCGTGCCGGTGGTCCCCATCGAGGAGACGAAATGGGTGATCTTCCCCTGCGTGTCGCGCCAGATCTCGGGGCCGGTGCCGACGTAGTGCGCCAGCGGGTTGTCCGGGTTGGCGAACTGATCGAGCATCACCCCCCTGCCCTCCTTCACCATCCGCTCGGCGAGGTCGCGCGCGGCTTCCATGCCGCCTTTCTGCGGCGTGAGGATGATCTCGGCGCCGTAGGCGCGCATCGTCTGCCGGCGCTCGACCGAGAGGTGCTCGGGCATGATGAGGATCATGCGGTAGCCGCGGATCGCCGCGGCCATCGCCAGCGCGATGCCGGTGTTGCCGGAGGTGGGCTCGATGAGCGTATCGCCGCGCCGGATCTCGCCGCGCGCCTCCGCCCCCCGGATCATCGCGATCGCGGGCCGGTCCTTGACCGACCCTGCCGGATTGTTGCCCTCCAGCTTCGCAAGGAAGACGTTGCCGCGGCGCGCGTTCTCCTCGCCCGGCAGGCGCTGCAGGCGCACGAGCGGCGTGTTGCCGATGAAGTCCTCGATGGTGCGCATCAGGCGGTCTCCAGCTCGCGCACGTAGGCGGCGACGCCTTCCTCGACCGGCATGAAGCGGCCGCCGTAGCCCGCCTCGCGCAGCCGTGTCAGGTCGGCCTCGGTGAAGGCCTGGTAGCGCTCGCGAAGCTGCGGCGGGAAGGGCACGTACTCGATCAGCCCCTCGCGCGCCAGTTCCGCGGCCGAGTGCGCCGTGCCGCGCACCGTGTTGATCACCGCGGCGGCAAGCGCGTTGAAGCTCTGCGCGCGCCCGGTGCCGCAGTTGAAGATCCCGGAGAGGTCGCGGTGCTCGAGGAAGAACAGGTTGACGCGCACCGCGTCGTCCACGTGGAGGAAGTCGCGCCGCTGCTCGCCGTCGGCGTAGCCGTGCGAGCCGACAAAGAGCTTCACCTTCCCCTCGGCGCGGAACTGGCGCCAGGCGTGGTACGCCACCGAGGCCATGCGCCCCTTGTGCGCCTCGCCCGGCCCGTACACGTTGAAGTAGCGCAGCCCCACCACCTGCGCGGTGCGCGAGGCGAGCGCGCGCCGCACGTGCTGGTCGAACAGGAACTTGGAATACCCGTACACGTTGAGCGGCCGCTCGTTGGCGCGCTCCTCGGCGAACACGCGGCCGGCGCCGTACACTGCCGCCGAGGAGGCGTAGAGCATCGGCACCTCCTCTTCCTGCGCCCAGTCGAGGAGCGCCTTCGAGTACTGGTAGTTGTTCTCCATCACGTAGCGCCCGTCCGGGTGCATCGTGTCGGAGCACGCCCCCTGGTGCAGCAGTGCCTCGATCGCGCCGTCAAAGTGCCCGGCGGTCAATCGCGCGAGGAACTCGCGCTTGTCCATGTAGTCCTCGATCTCCAGCCCGGCGAGATTCGAGACTTTCGCCGCATTCTCGAGGTTGTCCACCGCGAGGATTTCGGTGACGCCGGCCTCGTTCAGGGCCCGCACCAGCCGCGAGCCGATGAACCCGGCGGCGCCGGTGACGACAGTGCGCATGCGATCTCCGTTACGGGTGCGTTGCGAACAATTCCTTGCGCGTGACCACCGCGGTGCCGAGCTTGGTCACCTTGATGCCGCCGGCCCGGTTGGCGAGGCGCACCGCCTGCTCCATGCGCAGGCCCGAGGCGAGCATGACGCCGAGCGTGGCGATCACGGTGTCGCCGGCGCCGCTCACGTCGTACACTTCGCGCTTGTCGGCGGGCACGTGCAGCGCGCCGCCCGCGCGGTACAGCGTCATGCCCTCCTCGCCGCGGGTGAGCAGCAGCGCATCCAGGCCGAGGGCGCGGCGCAGCCGCTGCGCGCGCCGCTCGAGGTCGCGCTCGTTCTTCCACGACCCGGTCACGGCGCGCAGCTCGGCGGTGTTCGGCGTCACCACGTTCGCGCCCCTGTAGCGCGAGTAGTCGTCGCCCTTGGGGTCCACCAGCACCCGCTTTCCGGCCGCGCGCGCGAGTCGGATCATGCGCGCGATGTGCGCAAGCCCTCCCTTGCCGTAGTCCGAAAGGATCACCACGTCGCAGCGCGCGAGCGCCGCCTCGAAGTCGGCGAGTTTGGAGGCGAGCACCTCGCGCGAGGGCGGCGTCTCGAAATCCACGCGCAGGAGCTGCTGGCGCCGGCCGATGACGCGCAGCTTCTGCGTGGTGCGGATCGAGCCGTCCACGTGAAAGCTCACCTCGACGCCGGCCTGCTCGAGGAGCAGGCGCAGCCGCTCGCCCTCGGCGTCCTTGCCGACCACCGAAAGCAGCAGCGTGCGTGCGCCGAGCGCGGCGCAGTTGGCGGCGACGTTCGCCGCGCCGCCGGCGCGCGCCTCCTCGCGACGAAAGAGCACGATCGGCACCGGCGCCTCGGGCGAGATGCGCGTCGCCTCGCCGTGCCAGTAGCGGTCGAGCATCACATCGCCCACCACCAGCACCCGGGCGCGGCGCGTGTTCGGCATGCGCGCGCCGCGCGAGCCGGCGGCACGCGGCGCGGCGTCGGCGCTCATCCGGCCCGCCCGATCGGAAAGTATTCGAAGCCCGCCGCGCGCATCGCGACCGGATCGTAGAGGTTGCGGCCGTCGAAGATCGCCGGCGTCCTCAGGCGCCGCTTCACCTCGGCGAAATCCGGGCTCCTGAACTCCTGCCATTCGGTGACCACCGCGAGCGCGTCGCAGCCTTCCAGCGCCTCGAGCGCGCCGGCGGCGATTTCCACCCTCCGCGTGCCCGCATACAGGCGGCGCGCTTCGGCGCCAGCGGCCGGATCGTAGCCGCGCACCGCGGCGCCAGCGGCGAGAAGGTCGGCGATCAGCGCGCGGCTCGGCGCCTCGCGCATGTCGTCGGTGCCGGGCTTGAAGGCGAGGCCCCAGACGGCGAAGCGCCGGCCCGAGAGATCGGCGCCGAAGCGCCGTTTGATCTTTTCCGCGAGCACCCGTTTCTGCGCCTCGTTCGCCTGCTCGGCCGCCGCCACCACGCGCAGCGGCTGGCCGGCGCTCTGTGCCGTGGCGACGAGCGCGCGCAGGTCCTTGGGAAAGCACGAGCCGCCGAACCCGACGCCGGCGTAGAGAAAATGCGTGCCGATGCGGTGGTCGGCACCGATGCCGCGCCGGATCTCCTCGATGTCGGCGCCGAGCGCCTCGGCGAGGTTGGCCAGCTCGTTCATGAACGAAATGCGCGTGGCGAGCATCGCGTTGGCGGCGTACTTCGCCAGCTCCGCCGATCGCACGCCCATCACCATCATGCGCTCGCGGTTGCGCTGGAACGGCGCGTACAGCTCGCGCAGCAGCGCGGTGGCGCGCTCGTCGTGCGAGCCGACGATGATGCGGTCCGGGCGCATGAAGTCCTCGACCGCGCCGCCTTCCTTGAGGAATTCCGGATTGGAGACGACGCTGAACTCGTGCGCCGCGCCGCGGCGCACGAGCTCGGCGGCGATCGCCTCGCGCACCCGGTCGCAGGTGCCCACCGGCACGGTGGACTTGATCGCGATCACGCGATAGCCGTCCATGTGGCGCGCGATCGCGCGCGCAGCGGCGAGCACGTGCCGCAGGTCGGCGGCGCCGTTCTCCTCCGGCGGCGTGCCGACGGCGATCATCTGCAGCACGCCGTGCGCCGCCGCCGCAGCGGCGTCGGTCGTGAACGCGAGCCGTCCGGCGGCGCGATTGCGGGCGACCAGCGGCTCCAGACCCGGCTCGTAGATCGGGATCCGGCCGGCGTTGAGCGCCGCGACCTTCGCCTCGTCCACGTCCAGGCACAGCACGCGGTTGCCCATCTCGGCGAGACAGGCGCCGGTGACCAGCCCGACGTATCCGGTGCCGACGATGCTGACGTTCATGCGTGTCCCTTCATGGCGTGAGCTCGAACTCCTCGCTGCGGCGCGGTGGGTAGCTCTCCCAGGCGCCGCAGCCGGGGCAGAGCCAGTGGAACTGGCGCGCCTTGAAGCCGCAACTCTCGCAGCGGTAGCGCGCGAGGCGCCGCGTGTGGCTGTGCACGAGGTTGCGCACCAGCTCCAGATCGCGGCGGCGCTCCGGGTTTGCCGCGGCGACGATCTGCGCTTCGAGCAGCCGGTCCAGGCCGAGCAGCGTCGGGTTGCGCCGCAGTTCGTCGCGCACCAGCCGGTACGCCGCTTCCGCCCCCTTCGCTTCGAGCGTGTACTGGAAGACCGCGTCGAGCAGGTCGAGCGAAGGGTAGCGCTCCAGGTACCCGGTGAGCAGCGTCAACCCTTCCTCCAGCCGCCCGGCATCGCGGTGCGCTTCCAGCAGGCGCTGCGCGACCAGCGCGAGGTAGGCGGGGTTCTGCGACTCGATTCTCTTCCAGTGTGCGATGGCGCCGTCGAGGTTGCCGGCGGCGCGCTCGAGATCCCCCAAGGCGAGGCTCGCCCGCACGCACCTGCGGTTGGTTTCCAGCGCCTCGGCAAGGCGCGCGCGCGCGTCGTCCGGGCGCGAGTGCGTCGCGTCGGTGGCCGCCAGCTCGCACAGGAACTGCGCGATCTCGCGCGCACGCGAGACGCCGGTTTCCTTCTCCAGTCGCCGCGCCATCTCGATCGCCTTCGCCCACTCCTTCTCCTGCTGGAAGATCTGCAGCAGGAACGCGCGCGCCTCGGCCGCGTGCGGGCCCTGCTCGGCGAGGCGCCGAAAGATCTCCTCGGCGCGGTCGAGGATTCCCGCCTTGAGGTAGTCCTGCCCCAGCTCATAGAGCGCCGCCGCGCGCCGCTCCGGGCCGAGGTCGGCGCGCTCGACCAGGTGCTGGTGCATGCGAATCGCGCGGTCGTATTCGCCGCGGCGGCGAAAGAGGCTGCCGAGCGCGAAGTGCAGCTCCACCGTCTCGGGATCCACCTTCACGACCTCGATGAAGGCCTCGATCGCCTTGTCCGGCTGCTCGTTGAGCAGGAAGTTGAGTCCGCGAAAGTACGAGTTGGGGAGCGCGCGCGAGTCGCGCACCAGATGCTTGATGTCGATGCGCGCCGCGAACCACCCCAGTCCGAACAGGATCGGGATGACGAGCAGCCACCAGGGCTCGAACTCCATTCAGCCCTCGGCGGGGCGCGGAGGCGCAGCCGCAGCAGGCTCCTTGTCTGCGCTCGCGCGCGCCTGCGCAAGGCGCGCGATCTCGCGCCGCTGGCGCAGCAGGGCCGTCGCCGCCGCGATCAGACCGAGCGCCACCCCGCCGACGAAAAACCCGAGCAGAAGTACGGCAAGCGGCAGCTGCCAGCTCACGTCGAAGAAAAACCGCAGGGTCACAGGCTCGGTGTTCTTGGCGGCAAAGGCGAGCAGCAGCACGAACAGCACCAGCCGGACTGCCCAGGTCAGGGTTCGCATGGCGGTGATCCTCTTCCGGCGACGGCGCGCGGCGTCGCCGCCGGCGCGTCAGTTGTTCGCCGCACGCCCCGGCCGCGGCGGCATCACCAACGTCGCATCCGGGTCGTCGGCCGGCGCCACCGGCCGCGGTGCGGCGGCCGGCTGCGGCGACGACGACGGGCCTTGCGGCTGTGGTGCCGGCTGCACCTGTGACGCGGGTGCCTGCGGCTGCGACGCCGGTGGCTGCGGCTGTGGCGCCGGCGCCTGCGGTTTCAGGCGCGGCCGCGGCATGACCAGGGTCGCGTCCGCGTCGGCGCGGTCCACCCGTTCGCGCAGCTCCTTGCCCGCCTTGAAGTGCGGCACGTACTTCTCCGGCACCTGCACCTTCTCGCCCGACTTCGGGTTGCGGCCGATGCGCGGCGGCCGGTAATTGAGCCCGAAGCTGCCGAAACCGCGAATCTCAATCCGGTTGCCCGACAGCAGCGCGTGCGTCATCGCGTCGAGGATCATTTTCACCGCATATTCGGCGTCCTTGGCGACCAGTTGCGGATAGCGCTGCGCCAGCCGGGCGATCAGTTCGGACTTGGTCATCGGACTCCTCCCTGAGCCTGGGGAACGCTCCGGCTACTTCGGGTTGCCGCCGCCCTTGTCGAGCTTGGCGCGCAGCAGCGCGCCGAGGTTGGTCGAGCCGGCGCTCGCCGCCGCCTGCTCGCTCTTCAACTGCTTCATCGCCTCGGTTTCCTCGGCGAGCTCCCTCGCCTTCACCGACAGGTTGATCGAGCGGTTCTTGCGGTCCACGTTGATGATCATGGCGGTGACCGTGTCGCCCTCCTTGAGCACCGTGCGCAGGTCCTCGATGCGGTCGCGCGAGAACTCGGAGGCGCGCAGGTACCCCTCCACCTCCGGCGTGAGCGCGATCACCGCGCCCTTGGCGTCCACCGACTTGACGGTGCCGGTCACCACGCTGTTCTTGTCGTGCGCGGCGATGAAATTGGTGAAGGGATCGCCTTCGAGCTGCTTGATGCCGAGGGAGATGCGCTCGCGCTCGACGTCAATGCCGAGCACCACGGTCTCGACCTCGTCGCCCTTCTTGAAGCGCTTGACCGCCTCCTCGCCGGGCAGGGTCCAGGACAGGTCCGACAGATGCACCAGGCCGTCTATGCCGCCGGGCAGTCCGACGAACACGCCGAAGTCGGTGATGGACTTGATGACGCCCTTGACGCGGTCGCCCTTCTTGTATTCGCGCGCGAAGTCCTCCCACGGATTCGGCATGCACTGCTTCATGCCGAGCGAGATCCGGCGCCGCTCCTCGTCTATTTCTAGGATCATCACCTCGACCTCGTCGCCGACCTGCGCCACCTTGGACGGGTGCACGTTCTTGTTGGTCCAGTCCATCTCCGAGACGTGCACCAGCCCCTCGATTCCCGGCTCGATCTCGACGAACGCGCCGTAGTCGGTGATGTTGGTGACCTTGCCGAACAGCCGCGTGCCGCGCGGATAGCGTCGCGAGATGCCGACCCAGGGATCATCGCCGAGCTGCTTCAGGCCGAGCGAAACCCGGTTCTTCTCGGCGTCGAACTTGAGCACCTTCGCGGTCACCTCGTCGCCGACGTTGACCACTTCCGAGGGATGCTTGACGCGCCGCCAGGCGAGGTCGGTGATGTGCAGCAGCCCGTCTATTCCGCCGAGGTCCACGAACGCGCCGTAGTCGGTGATGTTCTTGACGATGCCCTTGACGATCGCCCCCTCGGTGAGCGTGGCGAGCAGCGCCTCGCGCTCGGCGCCGACGGTCTCTTCGAGCACCGCGCGGCGCGACACCACCACGTTGTTGCGCTTGCGGTCGAGCTTGATGACCTTGAATTCCATCTGCTTGCCCTCGTAGGGCGTCGTGTCCTTCACCGGCCGCAGATCGATGAGCGAGCCCGGCAGGAACGCGCGGATGCCCTTCACCATCACGGTGAGCCCGCCCTTCACCTTGCCGGTGATGACGCCCTGGACTTTCTCGCCGGTCTGCAGCGCCTTTTCCAGCTCCAGCCAGGCGGCCATGCGCTTCGCCTTCTCGCGCGACAGGCGAGTCTCGCCGAAGCCATCCTCCAGCGCCTCGATCGCCACCGCCACGAAGTCCCCCGGCTTCACTTCGACCTCGCCGGCGTCGTTCATGAACTCCTCGATCGGGATCAGGCTCTCGGACTTCAGGCCGGCGTTGACCACGACGAAGTTCTGGTCCACGCGCACCACTTCGGCGGTGATGACCTCGCCGACGCGCATTTCCTTGCGCGTCAGGCTTTCTTCGAACAGGGCGGCGAACGACTCGGGAGCGGACTGCTGGGACGGCGAAGCGGGTGCGGCGGAAGAGACAGCGGCCATGAATGAGTTTTGAGAAAACCTTTGTTTCCGCAGGCTTGCGGCAAGCCGACGCGGGTTGGGTTGCAAAAGGGGACGCCCTCAGGCGGCCCCGCCAGTTCCTTCCCCGACCCGCTGGCGGTAAAGCTCCAGCACCCGGTCCACTACTTCCTCGACTGACATTCCCGACGAGTCGAGGAGAACGGCGTCCGGGGCGGGCCTGAGCGGCGCCACGCTGCGCGCGGCGTCCCTCGCGTCCCGCTCCTGCAGATCACGGGAAAGGGCGGCGAGATTAGCACGGATTCCCTTGTCTATCAACTGCTTATATCTGCGTTCGGCTCGCACCGCGACGCTCGCTGTGAGAAATATCTTCAGCACCGCGTCCGGAAACACCACGGTTCCCATGTCGCGGCCATCGGCTACCAGCCCGGGCGGTCGGCGGAATGCTCGCTGGCGCTCGAGCAACGCCGCCCGTACGGCGGGCAAGCGAGCGATCTCGGAGGCACGGATGCCGCATTCCTCGCTCCGCAGGTCTTCGGTAACATCCTGTCCGGAAAGAATAATTCTGTCTCCCCGAAACTCCGCCGGCAGCGTGGCCGCGAGCGCAGAGAGCGCCGCCTCTTGCCCAGGCCCAAGTCCGGCGCGCAGGCTCGCCAGCGCCACCACGCGGTATAGCGCGCCGCTTTCCAGGAAATGAAAGCCGAGTGCAGCAGCGACACGGCTGGCGACGGTGCCCTTGCCCGAGGCCGAAGGACCGTCAATGGCGATGACGGGCACGGGCCTCTCAGTCAATTGTCTGGGCTCCCTGGATCGGAGCACCGCGGCCTGCGGAGCGGATTGCGGCTGCGCATTGGACGCCCGCGATCATATCCGCGCGGCGCTCTGCTACTCTGCACGCCGGCCGCGCAGGCAAACCGAGGAGGCCCGGTTGAGCGAGTCCATTCATATCCAGTTCACGCGCTTTTCGGCGTTCTATTCGCCGCTCATCGTCGCGATCGCCGGCGGCTGGCTTGAGCGCGAGGGCCTGCGGCCCCGGCACTCGGTGGCGCCGCCGGGAAAATCCGCGATCGCGGCCCTGTTGGATGGCTCGGTGCATGTGGCCCAGTCCGCACCGTCGCAGGCGATCGTCGCGCTCGACAGCAGCCGGATGCCGGGCGCAGTGCACTTCGCGCAGATCAACGAAAAGGACGGCTTCTTCCTCGTCGGCCGCCGGCCGGAACCGGACTTCGACTGGAAGCGGCTCGCAGGGCGCGAAGTGCTCGTGGACCACGGCGAGCAGCCGATGGCGATGTTCCGGTACGCCTGCTTCCGCCGCGGCGCGGATTTCGGCGCGATTCGCGCGATGGACGCCGGATCCGCCGAGAAGATGATCGAGGCCTTCCGCGCCGGACGGGGCGACTACGTCCACCTGCAGGGTCCGGCGCCACAGCAGCTCGAACACGAAGGCTGCGGACACATCGTCGCCGCGGTGGGCGAGGCGGTCGGGCTGTGCGCGTTCTCCAGCCTCGCGGCGACGCGCGAATGGCTGGCGAGCGACATGGCGCGCGCGTTCATGCGCGCCTACCGCGGGGCCCGGGCGTGGCTGATCGCCGCGCCCGCCGCCGAGGTCGCGGCGCTGGAGGCGCCGTTCTTTCCGGGCGTCGGGCGCGCGGCGCTCGCCGCCGCCATCGCCGCCTACCAGAAGCTCGGCAACTGGACGCCGCATGTCGAGATCACGCGCGCGGCCTACGAGGCGACGCTCGACGTCTTCGCGCACGCGGGCAGGATCCGCACCCGGCCGCGCTACGAGGACGCGATCGCGCCACCGCCCGCGGGCTAGGCACGGCAAAGCGACACGAAGACCTTGAAGTAGTCCGGGAAGGTCTTCGCGACGCACTCGGGATCGTTGATCGTGACCGGAACGCCGCCGAGCGCGGCGAGCGAGAAGCACATCGCCATGCGGTGGTCGTCGTAGGTATCCACCGCGACGCCCGCGGCGAGCGCCGCCGGCGGCGTGACGCGGATGAAATCGGCGCCCTCCTCCACGCTCGCCCCCAGCTTGCGCAGCTCCTTCGCCATCGCCGCGATGCGGTCGGTTTCCTTCACGCGCCAGCTCGCGATGTTGCGCACCGTGCTGGTGCCCGGAGCGAAGAGCGCCGCGACTGCCGCCGTCATCGCCGCATCGGGGATGTGGTTCAGATCGAGATCGAAGGGCCGGAGCGGTGGGGTGCCGCGGGCCTCGATCCAGTCCTCCCCGAGCGCCACGCTCGCGCCCATCGCCTGCAGCACCTCGACGAAACGCACGTCGCCCTGGATGCTCGCGCGGCCGGCGCCCTCGACGCGCACCGGACCGCCGCCGATCGCGCCGGCGGCGAGAAAGTACGACGCGCTCGAAGCGTCGCCCTCGACGGCAATCGCGCCGGGGCTGCGATACCTCGCCGGCGGCACCTCGAAGCGCCGCCAGCCGGTGCGGCCCACCTCGACGCCGAAGCGGCGCATGAGATTGATCGTGATCTCGACGTAGGGCTTGGAAATCAGCTCGCCCTCGACCTCGACCGCGCCGCCTCCGGCAAGCGGAAGCGCCATCAGCAGCGCGCTCAGGTATTGCGACGACACCTCGCCCCGCACCCGCACCGGCCCGGTCGCGTCTATCCTGCCAGGATAGATCGCGAGCGGCGGAAAGCCCTCGTTGCCCAGGTACACGATGTTCGCGCCGAGCGCGCGCAGCGCCTGCACCAGGTCGCCGATCGGCCGCTCGTGCATGCGCGGCGTGCCGAACAGGCGATAGCGCCCGCCGGCGAGCGCGAGCACCGCGGTGAGCGGGCGAAACGCGGTGCCGGCGTTGCCCAGAAAGAGGTCCTTGCGCAGGCTGAGCCGGCCGGCGCGGCCGGCGACGACGATGCGCTCTGGGTCGCGGCGATCGAGCGCGACGCCGAGCTTCGCCAGCGCCTCCCTCATCACGCGCGTGTCTTCGGCGTCGAGCAGCCCGCGCACCTCGGTTTCGCCCTCGGCCAGCGCCGCAAGCAGCAGCACGCGGTTGGAGATGCTCTTCGAGCCCGGCAGCCGCACGCTGCCGGCGGCGCGCCGCCAGGGCCCGAGCGCGAGCGCCGTCATTCGTACTCGCCTGCGAGCCACCTCTCGCGCGCGGCACGCGCCGCGGCGAAAAGCCGCTCGAGCGCCGGCGCGTCGCCCGCCGCGACGAGCGCGCGCACGCGCTCGAGCGCCGCGGCGTAGGCGTGCAGTTCCGCGGCGAGCTTGTCGCGGTTGGCGACGCAGATGTCGCGCCACATCTCCGGGTGGCTGGAGGCGATGCGCGTGAAGTCGCGGAAGCCGCCTGCAGCGAAGCCGAACAGCTCGGCGGCATCGGGCCGCGTGGCGATCTCGTGCACCAGCGCGTAGGCGAGGACGTGCGGCAGGTGGCTGACGGCGGCGAGCACCTCGTCGTGCTGCTCCGGGCTCATGCGCGACACCCGCGCGCCGCACGCGCGCCAGGCCGCTTCGATCGCGGCGATCGCCTCGGGCGGGTTCTCCGCCAGCGGCGTGAGCACGACGCGGCGGCCGCGAAACAGCTCGGCGCTCGCCGCCGCCGCGCCGCTTCGCTCCGCACCGGCGATCGGGTGCCCGGGAACGAACCGCACCGCCTGCGCCCCGAGCGCTCTGCGGGCGGCGGCGGCGGCGTCGCGCTTCGTACTGCCGGCGTCGGTGACGAGCGTGCCGGGCGCAAGATGCGGCGCGAGCGCGGCGAGCACCGGCTCGAGCGCGCCCACCGGCGTTGCGACGAACACCAGATCGGCCTCGCGCGCGGCCTGCGGCCCGGCGGCGATCGCGTCAATGATCCCCAGCGCGTGCGCCTGCTCGAGATTCGCGCGGCCGCGGCCGAGACCAGCGACGCGGCCGCAGAGCCCCGCGGCCTTGAGCGCCAGAGCAAACGAGCCGCCGATCAGCCCGACGCCGACGACGAGGACCCGCTCGAAGCGCGCCCCGGGGGCCGGCGCGGCCATCAGTCCTTCAGGCTGGCGGCGAGCGCGGCGAGGAACTTCTCGTTCTCGGCCGCGGTGCCGATCGTGACGCGCAGATGCTCGGGCAGCTCGTAGGGCCCGCCCACCGGGCGCACGATCACCCCGCGCCGAAGCAGCCGCCGATAGATCTCGTTCGCCTTGCCCACCCGGATCGCGATGAAGTTGCCGCGCGACGGGATCCACTCCAGGCCGAGGCGCCGCGCGCCTTCCTCGAGCTGGCGCATGCCCTGCAGATTCTCGGCATAGCTGCGCGCGACGAACTCCATGTCGTCGAGCGCAGCGGTCGCGGCGGCGAGCGCAAGACTGTTCACGTTGAACGGCTGCCTCACCCGGTTCATCACGTCGGCGACCGACGGATGCGCGAGCGCGTAACCGACGCGCAGACCGGCGAGCCCGTAGGCCTTGGAGAACGTTCGCGTCACCACCAGGTTCGGGTGGCGCTTGAGCCATTTCACCGTCTCGGACTTCAGCTCCGGCGGCAGGTATTCGTTGTAGGCCTCGTCCACCACCACGATCACGCGCTCGGGCACGCGGCGCACGAACGCCTCCAGCTCCGCCGGCGGCGCGAGCGTTCCGGTCGGATTGTTCGGGTTGGCGATCCAGACCACCGCGGTGTCCTCCGCGATCGCGGCCGCCATCGCGGCAAGGTCGTGCCCGTAGTTCTTCGCCGGCACCTTGATGCCGCGTGCCCCCCGCGCCTGGGTGGCGAGGGGATACACCGCGAAGCAGTGCTGCGAATAGACCGCCGAGCGGCCCGGCCCGAGAAAGGCGAGCGACACCAGCTCCAGCACGTCGTTCGAGCCGTTGCCGAGCACGATCGCGCCCATGTCCACGTTGTGCCGGCGTGCAAGCGCCACCTTCAGCTCGTGGCCGTTGCCGTCCGGGTAGCGGGCGATCTCCGGCAGCGCCGCCTCAATCGCGGCGCGCGTGCGCGGCCCAATCCCGCGCGGGTTCTCGTTCGAGGCGAGCTTGACGATCGCCGCCTCCTTCAGGCCCATCTCCCGCGCCAGCTCCGAGATCGGCTTGCCCGGCTGGTACGGCGCGATCGAGCGGATGTAGGAAGGCGCGAGTTCGCAGGGATCCATTCTCATGGTCAATCGGCCACCGGGTAAGAACCAAGGATCTTGAGGAAGGGCGCCAGTTCCGCCAGTTCGGCGAGCGCCGCCGCGACCGGGGGATCGTCGCGATGTCCCACCAGGTCGGCATAGAAGTAGTACTCCCACTGCCCGACGCGGGTCGGGCGCGACTCCAGGCGCGACAGGCTCACGCCGTGCTTCGCCATCGGCGCGAGCAGCGCGTGCAGCGCGCCGGGGCGGTTCGGCGCCGACATCACGAGCGAGGTCGCGTCGCGCCCGCTCGGCGCCGGATCGAGCGTGCCGAGCACCAGGAACCGGGTGCGGTTGTTCGGCTCGTCCTCGATGCCGGCGGCGAGCACCTTCAGGCCGTAGCGCTCGGCCGCGAGCGCGGGCCCGATCGCGCACGCGGCGCGCTCCTTCGCCGCAAGGCGCGCGCCCTCGGCGTTGCTCGCGACCGGGATGCGCTCGGCCTGCGGCAGATGCCGGGCGAGCCACTTCTGACACTGCGCGAGCGACTGCGCGTGCGAGTACACGCGCCGCACTCCCTTGAGATTCCCTTGCCGGCGCATCACCGCCTGCCGCACCCGCAACCCCACCTCGGCGCAGATGCGCAGCGGCGTGGCGAGCATCAGGTCGAGGCTGCGCCCGACCGCGCCCTCGGTCGAGTTCTCGACCGGCACCACGGCGAAATCGGCCTCGCCCGTCTCGGCGGCGCGGAACACTTCCTCGATGCCGGCGCAGGGGCGCGTCTCGACCGCGCTGCCGAAGTGCCTGAGCGCTGCCACCTCGCTGAACGTGCCGGGAGGGCCGAGATACGCGACCCGCAGCGGCTGCTCCAGAGCACGACAGGCGGAGATGATCTCGCGGAAGACGGCGCACACGCGCTCGGCCGCAAGCGGCCCCTGGCTGGCCGCCGCCAGGCGCCGCAGCACCTGCGCCTCGCGCTCGGGCCGGTAGGCGGGCGCGGTCCCTTTCAGCGCGCCGATGCGGCGCGCGAGCGCCGCGCGCCGGTTGAGCGCCGCGAGCAGCCTGTCGTCGAGGCGGTCGATTTCCGCGCGCAGCCTTGCGATGTCGTTCTCGCTCATCCCGGAGCGGGAATGTAGCGCACGGCGAGCACGCCTTCGATGCGCTTGAGCGCCTCCAGCGCCGCCTCCGGCACCGGGCTGTCCACATCCACCAGCGTGTAGGCCGTCTCGCCCTTCGACTTGTTGAGCATGTTGTGGATGTTGATGCGGCGCTCGCCCATCACGTGCGAGATCTGCGCGAGCATGTTCGGCACGTTGGTGTTGGCGATCGCCAGCCGCCACGGCGACTCGCGCCCCATCTGCGCATCCGGGAAATTGACCGCGTTGCAAATCGTGCCGTCCTCGATGTACTCGCGCACCTCGTCCACCACCATCACGGCGCAGTTTTCCTCGGCCTCACGGGTGGAGGCGCCCAGGTGCGGCAGCGCCACCACGCCCGGCCGCCCGAGCAGTTCCGCGGAGGGGAAATCGGTGACGTAGCAGTGCAGGTGCCTGGCGGCGAGTGCGTCGAGCACCGCGCGGGCATCCACGATGCCGTCGCGCGAGAAGTTGAGCAGCACCGCCCCGCGCCTGGCGTGCGCGAGGTTCCTCGCGTTGATCAGGTGACGGGTGCGCTCGGCGAGCGGCACATGCAGCGTGACGTAGTCGGCCGCCTTCAGCACCTCGGCGATCGAGTTCGCCCTGCGCACCTGCGCCGGCAGGCTCCAGGCCGCCTCGACCGTGATCTCGGGATCGAAGCCGAGCACGTGCATGCCGAGGCGGATGCCGGCGTCGGCGACCAGCCTGCCAGTCCGGCCCAGCCCGATCACGCCCAAGGTGCGCCCGGGCAGCTCAGTGCCGACGAACGCCCTCTTGCCGGCCTCCACCTGCCTGTCCAGGTCCGGCGCGCCGCGGTCGAGGCCGCGCACGAATTCGAGCGCCGGCACCAGATTGCGCGCCGCGATCAGCATCCCGGCAAGCACCAGCTCCTTCACCGCGTTGGCGTTGGCGCCGGGCGCATTGAACACCGGCACGCCGCGCAGCGACAGCGCGGCGACCGGGATGTTGTTCACCCCGGCGCCGGCGCGCCCGACCGCCTTCAGGCGCGGGCCGAACTTCATGGCGTGCATGTCGTGCGAGCGCACCAGGATCACGTCGGGGTCGTCGGCCTCCCGCACCACCGTGTAGCGCTCGGCCGGCAGCCGCTTGAGACCCACTTGCGCGATCGGGTCGAGGCACAGCACCTGCACCTTCGCCGTCCTACCCATGGCGCTTCTCGAACTCCTTCAGGTACTCCACCAGCGCCTGCACGCCCTCCAGCGGCATCGCGTTGTAGATCGAGGCCCGCATGCCGCCGACCGAGCGGTGGCCCTTCAGCTGCACCATGCCGCGCTCCTCGGCCCCCTTCAGGAACGCCTCGTCCAGCCTCGGGTCGGCGAGCGTGAAGGGCACGTTCATGCGCGAGCGGTCGTTGCGCTCGACTGGGTTGCGGTAGAACGCGCTCGCGTCGAGCGCGTCGTACAGCAGCTTCGCCTTGGCGATGTTTCGCCGCTCGATCGCCGCCAGGCCGCCCTGCCGCTTCAGCCACTTGAACACCAGCCCGGCGAGGTAGATGGCGTAGGTGGCCGGCGTGTTGAGCATCGAGTCGGCCTTGGCCTGCTGCGCGTAGTCCATCACCGAGGGCGTGCCCTTCGCCGCCCGCCCGACGAGGTCTTCGCGCACGATGACGATCGTCAGCCCCGCCGGGCCGATGTTCTTCTGCGCGCCGGCGTAGATGAGGCCGAACTTCGACACGTCGAGCGGGCGCGACAGCAGGTGCGAGGAGGCATCGGCCACCAGCGGCACGTCGCCCGTCTCGGGCACCCAGTGGAACTCGACGCCGCCGATCGTCTCGTTGGAGCAATAGTGGACATACGCGGCGTCGGGGCGCACGCGCCACTCGGCCTGCGCCGGCGCGCAGGTGAACCCGCGGTCCTCCGACGAGGCGGCGATGTGCACGTCGCAGAACGCCTGCGCCTCCTTCGCCGCCTTCTTCGACCACTCGCCGCTGAGGACGTAGTCGGCCTTGCCGCGCCCGGCGGCAAGGTTCATCGGCACGCCGGCGAACTGCAGCGTCGCCCCACCCTGCAGGAAGAGCACTTTGTAGTGCGCTGGAATCGCGAGCAGCTCGCGCAGGTCGCGCTCGGCCTCGGCGGCGATGCCGACGAACTCCGCGCCGCGGTGGCTCATTTCCATGACGCTCATGCCCGAGCCGTGCCAATCGAGCATTTCGTCGGCGGCGCGCGCCAGCACCTCCTCCGGCAGCATCGCGGGGCCGGCGCTGAAGTTGTAGACCCGCGCCATGCGCCTAGTGCACCGTCGGCTGGGCCGGCGCCGGCCCCGGCCCGGCGCCTTCCTCGCCGTTGCCGCGGCGCTCGCGCCCGTCGCCGCCGCCGTCGCCGCCGCCATTGCCGCGGCCGTTGCCGCCGCCCTCGTCGTCCTCGCGCTCGACGATGCGCTCGATGCCGGCGAGCTTCTCGCCCTCGCCGAGGGCGATCAGCGTCACGCCCTGCGTCGAGCGGCCCATCTCGCGGATCTGCGCCACCTCGGTGCGGATGAGCACGCCGCGCGTCGAGATCAGCATCACCTGGTCGCTGTCGTCCACCAGCACCGCTCCGACCAGTTTGCCGTTCCTTTCGGTCGTCTGGATGGCGATCATGCCCTGCCCGCCGCGGCCGTGGCGCGTGTACTCGGCGATCGGCGTCCTCTTGCCGTAGCCGTTCTCGGTGGCGGTCAGCACCGAGCGCTTGTCGTCCTTCGCCACCAGCATGCTCACGACGCGCGCGCTGCCGTCCTCCGGCAGGCGCATGCCGCGCACGCCGGTCGCCTGCCGGCCCATCGGCCGCACCTCCGACTCCGGAAAGCGCACCGCCTTGCCCTCGGAGGAAAACAGCATCACGTCGTAGCCGCCGTCGGTGAGCGCGGCGCCCACCAGGTAGTCGCCCTCCTCCAGGTTCACCGCGATGATCCCCGAGGGTCGCGGGCGGGAGAATTCCGCCAGCGGCGTTTTCTTCACCGTGCCCTTGGCTGTCGCCATGAATACGAAGTGGTTCTCGTCGAACTCGCGCACCGGCACCACGGCAGTGATCTTCTCGCCTTCCTCCAGCGGGAACATGTTCACGATGGGCTTGCCGCGGCTGGCGCGCGCGCCCTGCGGCACCTCGAACACCTTGAGCCAGTACAGCCGGCCGCGGTTGGAAAAGCACAGCAGGTAGTCATGCGAGTGCGCGACGAACAGCCGCTCGATGAAGTCGTCGTCCTTGGTGCCGGCGGCGGTCTTGCCGCGTCCGCCGCGGCGCTGCGCGCGGTAGTCGGCGAGCGGCTGCGACTTGACGTAGCCGCTGTGCGAGAACGTCACCACCATGTCCTGCGGCGCGATCAGATCCTCGATCGAGATGTCCTCGGCCACCGTGACGATCTCGCTGCGCCGCGCATCGCCGTACTCGGCCTTTGCCGCGTTCAGCTCCTCGGCGATGATCGTGGTGATGCGCTCCGGCCGGGCAAGGATGTCGAGCAGGTCGGCGATCGCCGCCATCACCTCGCCGTACTCGGTGCGGATCTTGTCCTGCTCGAGTCCGGTCAGGCGCTGCAGCCGCATGTCGAGGATCGCCTGCGCCTGATCGGGCGAGAGCCGGTAGCCGTCGTCCTTCAGGCCGTATTCGGCGGCAAGGCCCTCGGGACGGAAGCGCTCGGTGCCGCCGTCGGCGGCGACCCGGGCGAGCATTTCGCGCACCAGCGCCGAGGGCCAGGCGCGCGCGAGGAGCGCCTCCTTCGCCTGCGCCGGCGAAGGCGCCGCCTTGATGAGCGCGATCACCTCGTCCACATTGGACAGCGCCACCGCCAGGCCCTCCAGCACGTGCCCGCGCTCGCGCGCCTTGCGCAGATCGAACACGGTGCGCCGCGTCACCACCTCGCGGCGGTGGCCGAGGAACGCCTCGAGCATCTCCTTCAGGTTGAGCAGCCTCGGCTGGCCGTCCACCAGCGCCACCATGTTCATGCCGAAGCTGTCCTGCAGCTGCGTCTGCTTGTAGAGGTGGTTGAGCACCACCTCCGGGATCTCGCCGCGCTTGAGCTCGATGACGACGCGGATGCCCTCCTTGTCGGACTCGTCGCGGATGTCGGCAATGCCCTCGATGCGCTTGTCGTTGACCAGCTCGGCGATGCGCTCGAGCAGCACTTTCTTGTTGACCTGGTAGGGCAGTTCGTCCACCACGATCGCCTGCCGGTCGCCCTTGCCGATGTCCTCGAAGTGGGTGCGCGCACGCACCACCACGCGGCCGCGTCCGGTGCGGTAGCCCTCGTGCACCCCGGTGATGCCGTAGATGATCGCCGCGGTGGGAAAGTCGGGCGCCGGCATCCGGCTGATCACCTCCTCGATCGGACAGGCCGGGTTTTCGAGCACCAGCAGGCACGCGTCCACGACCTCGCCGAGGTTGTGCGGCGGAATGCTGGTCGCCATGCCGACGGCGATGCCCGAGGAACCGTTGATCAGCAGGTTCGGGATGCGGGCCGGAAGAATCAGTGGCTCGCGCTCCGAGCCGTCGTAGTTCGGCCCGAAGTCCACCGTCTCCTTCTCGATGTCGGCGAGCAGCTCATGGCCGATCCGCGCCATGCGGATCTCGGTGTAGCGCATCGCCGCCGCGTTGTCGCCGTCCACCGAGCCGAAGTTGCCCTGACCGTCGATCAGGGGATAGCGCAGCGAGAAGTCCTGCGCCATGCGCACGATGGTGTCGTACACCGCCGCGTCGCCGTGCGGGTGGTACTTGCCGATCACGTCGCCGACGATGCGGGCCGATTTCTTGTAGGGCCGGTTCCAGTCGTTGCCCAGCTCGTGCATCGCGTAGAGCACGCGCCGGTGCACGGGCTTCAAGCCGTCCCTCACGTCGGGCAGCGCGCGTCCGACGATCACGCTCATCGCGTAGTCGAGGTACGACCGGCGCATCTCCTCTTCGAGGCTGACCGGTATCGTTTCCTTGGCGAAGCTCTCCATTTCGGCTCTGGTTCGGGCGGCGGGCGGCGAGCGCTGTGCGCGCGGTTCCGGCGCGGAGGTTGCGCGTCGCGGAAGACTGTTGCGAGCGATGTGATTTTAGCACGCAAGCCCTCGTTTTCCCTTGGATTTCCGCCTGCGGTGCGCTTGTCGAACGCGTGGCGCTGTGCTTTAATCGGGCCGGGATACCTAGAAGGGAGGAACGCGGTGAAGACGACACATCTGATCCTGGCCGCGACGATCGCGGCCGCATCCGGTACCACAGCCGCGCAAGGGTACTGGACCGGCCCGGGAGGCGCGGTCTGGAAGAACGCCTCCAACCAGTGCTGGCGCGCGGGCTACTGGACGCCGGCGATGGCGACCGCGGAATGCGATCCGGATCTGGTGCCCAAGCCTGCTGCGAAGCCTACGCCTCCGCCCCCGCCACCGGCTCCCAAGCCCGCGCCCAAGCCCGAGGCGAAGCCCGCGCCCAAGCCCGCGCCGAAGCCAATCGTGCTGCGCTCGGTGATCACCTTCCCGAGCAACAAAGCGACTCTCGACGAGATGGCGAAATTCCGGCTCGACCAGGACATCATCGGCAAGCTCGGCACGGTCGGCACGATCAACTACGTCAACGTCAACGGCCACACCGACCGGCTCGGTTCGCGGCAGTACAATCAGAAACTTTCGGAGCGCCGCGCCGAAGCAGTGAAGGCGTATCTCGTCTCCAAGGGCATGGACGCGTCGCGGATCGAGACCTACGGCTACGGCCAGACGATGCCGGTCAAGAGCTGCCCGGACACGAAGGACCGCAAGGCGCTGATCGCCTGCCTCGAGCCGAATCGGCGCGTCGAGGTCGAACTGCAGGGGATGCCGCGATAGGCGCAGGTCCGGTTGCGAACGCCAAAGCCCCGCCCGCGCGGGGCTTTGTTTTTCGCCGATGACGCAGAAGCTCCTGATCGCCGCGCGCTGGGTGATCCCGGTCGAGCCCGCGCAGGCGGTGCTCGAGAATCATGCGGTCGCGGCGCGCGACGGCCGCATCGAGGCGGTGCTGCCGCTCGCCGAGGCGGCTGTGCGCTACGCCGACTTCGAGCGCGTGGATTTGCCCGCGCATGCGCTGATCCCCGGCCTGGTCAACGCGCACACGCATGCGGCGATGACGCTGCTGCGCGGCATCGCCGACGACCTGCCGCTCATGCGCTGGCTCGAGGAGCACATCTGGCCGCTGGAGGCGAAGCACGTCTCGCCGCAGTTCGTGCGCGACGGCACGCTGCTTGCCTGCGCCGAGATGCTGCGCGGCGGGATCACCTGCTTCAACGACATGTATTTCTTCCCCGAGGCCGCGCTCGAGGCGGCGCTCGAGGCGGGCATGCGCGCGGCGCTCGGCATCATCGTGGTCGAGTTTCCCTCGGCCTACGCCGCGGATCCGGATGACTACCTTGCCAAGGGCCTCGCGCTGCGCGATCGCTGGCGCGAACACCCGCTCCTCTCGTTTTGTCTCGCCCCGCACGCCCCCTATACCGTGTCGGACGCGACCTTCCGCCGGCTTGCGACTCTTGCCGGCGAAATCGAGATTCCGCTGCACATCCACCTTCACGAAACCGAGGAAGAGGTCAAGCGTTCGCTCGCCGAGCACGGCGTTCGCCCGCTCGAACGCCTGCGCCGCGCCGGAGTTCTCGGACCGGGACTGATCGCGGTGCACGCCATCCACCTCGACGATGCGGAAATCGAGCTGCTCGCGCACCATGGCGCCAAGGTGGCGCACTGCCCGTCGTCCAACCTCAAACTCGCAAGTGGGTTCGCGCCAGTGGCGAAGCTGGCGCGCGCCGGCGTCGAGATCGCGCTCGGCACCGACGGCGCAGCGAGCAACAACCGGCTCGATCTGTTCGAGGAGATGCGGCTCGCGGCGCTGCTCGCCAAGGCGGTGGCGCACGATGCCGAGGCGATGCCGGCGCACGAGGCGCTGCACGCCGCGACGCTCGGCGGCGCGGCGGCGCTAGGGTTGGAGGCGCGCATCGGATCCATCGTCGCGGGCAAGGAGGCCGATCTGGTGGCGGTGCGGCTCGACGGCGCCGAAATGGAGCCTTGTTACGACCCGGTTTCGCATCTCGTCTATGTCGCGGGCCGGCAACAGGTAAGCCACGTCTGGGTCTCGGGCCATCCTGTTGTTTGCGAGGGAGAATTGCAAAACCAGGCTTTCGCGGGCTTGGACACCCGGGTCAAGTTGTGGCACAATCTTCTTGGCGCGCGTCCATAGCCTTGAATTCAAAAGGAAATCGGACAGGCGCCGAAAATCCAGAATGCCGCAGAGGGGAATCGGATGAAAAAGAACTGGACACCCTTGCTGGTCGCTGCCACCGTCTCGCTCTCCGGAGGGCCGCTTAGCGCCGCGGCGCAGGGCTATTGGACGGGGCCGGCGAACCAAGTATGGAAGAACAACTACGGCCAGTGCTGGCGCGCTGGCTACTGGACGCCGGCGATGGCGACCGCGGAGTGCGATCCCGATCTGGTTCCGAAGCCCGCACCCAAGCCGGCCCCACCTCCGCCGCCACCGCCGCCGGCACCGGCTCCCGAGAAGCCTAAGCCGGCGCCTGCGAAGCCCAAGCCGGTCGCCGAAAAGGTGACGTTGGCTGCGGATGTGCTGTTCGACTTCGACAAGGCCGTGATCAAGCCCGAGGGCAAGTCCAAGCTTGACGACCTCGTGAACAAGATCCGCAACATCAACCTCGAAGTGGTGATCGCGATCGGTCATACCGATTCGATCGGCTCGGACGCCTACAACCAGCGGCTGTCGGTGCGCCGCGCCGAGTCGGTGAAGGCCTACCTCGTCTCGAAGGGGGTCGAACCGAACCGGATCTACACCGAGGGCAAGGGCGAGAAGCAGCCGGTGGCGAGCAACAAGACCCGCGAGGGGCGCGCGAAGAACCGTCGCGTGGAGATCGAGGTCATCGGCACCCGCAAGAACTAGCGCGCGAAACGCGCTATCCTTCAGGCCCCGCCTCGGCGGGGCTTTTTGTTTTCATGGCCGAGACACGGCAAAACGCGGATCCGGTGGAACTGGCGAAGTTCAGCGCCGCCGCGCACCGCTGGTGGGATCCGGAGGGCGAGTTTCGCCCGCTGCACGAGATCAACCCGCTGCGCCTTGCCTGGATCGAGGCGCACCTGCCGCTTGCGGGCAGGACCGTGCTCGACGTCGGCTGCGGCGGCGGCATCCTCGCCGAAAGCATGGCACGCGCCGGGGCGCGGGTGACCGGAATCGACCTCGCCGAGGCGCCGCTGCGCATTGCGCAGCTTCATCTGCTGGAAAGCGGCCTGTCGGTCGAGTACCGGCAATGCTCGGCCGAGGCGCTCGCGGCCGAGCGCCCGGGAGCGTACGACGCGGTCATGTGCATGGAGCTGCTGGAGCATGTGCCCGAGCCTGCGAGCACCGTCGCCGCGTGCGCGGCGCTCGCCCGGCCGGGCGGAAGGGTGTTTTTCGCCACGCTCAACCGCAATCCGAAGGCCTACCTCCTCGCGGTGATCGGCGCCGAGTACGTGCTCGGACTGCTGCCGAAGGGCACGCACGACTACCGGCGCTTCATAAAGCCCTCGGAACTCGCGCGCTGGTGCCGCGCCAGCGGCCTGCGCCCGATGCAGATGACAGGCATGACCTACCACCCGCTCACAGGGAAGTACCGCCTGAGCGACGACTGCGACGTGAACTACTTTCTGTGCTGCGCGAAGGATGGCTGAAGGGGCGGAGCCTGCCCGCCTGCGCGCCGTCCTCTTCGATCTTGACGGCACGCTCGCCGACACCGCCGCGGATCTGGCCCATGCGCTGAACGCCGTGCGCCGCGAGCGCGGACTGCAGGCGCTGCCGCTCGCGGCGCTGCGGCCGTACGCTTCCGCCGGCGCACGCGGGCTGCTTGGCGCCGGCTTCGGCGTGACGCCGGAGCACGAGGAATTTCCGCCGCTGCGCGAGGCGTTCCTGTCCCACTATGCGGCGCGCATCTGCGTGCACACGCGCCTTTTTCCCGGCATGGCGGAACTGCTCGCGGCGATCGAGGCACGCGGGCTCGCGTGGGGCATCGTCACCAACAAATCCACGGCGCTCACGCGCCGGCTGCTCGATGCCCTGGGGCTCGCCGGACGTCCCGCGTGCGTGGTGTGCGGCGACACGACCCCGCATCTGAAACCGCACCCGGCGCCGCTTCTGCACGCCGCCGGCGCGCTGCGGCTGGCGCCGCGGCAGTGCCTGTACGCCGGCGACGACCTGCGCGACGTGCAGGCCGCGCGCGCCGCGGGCATGCCAGTGGTGGCGGTCCAGTGGGGCTACGGTCAGAACGCGCACGCCTGGCCGGCCGACGCCGTCCTCGCCCGTCCCGCGGACTTGATTTCGCGGCTCGCGGAACCCATGTGAGATAATGCGTGCGAGCGTCACGGAACACCGGGGGCGACCTGGTTTCGACGTGGATCGCGAAGCAGCGCGGGGCATGCCGAGGGACGGAGCACCTCGTAAATCCAACCGTAAACCAACAAACGCCAACGACGAGCGTTACGCTCTCGCCGCCTGATACCGGCGGGACGCTGCACTAGCCTGCTGGCGGGCTAGGCCTTCCGCAAGGAAGGTGCAGCGCCATTCACACCAGCCTCTCCGCCGGGCCTGGCCGCTTGGCCCGTCGGATCCGTCGAAGCGGCTGGCCGAGCGTCAGCCTGCCGGTTGGCGGGCGCAAGGCGAGATCCAAACAACCAGGCTAAGCATGTAGTCCCGACTGCGGAGGATTCGCGGACGCGGGTTCGATTCCCGCCGCCTCCACCAATAACCAGTCCAAGGGGAACCGAAGAAGTACAGCAACCCACTGTCAACAGTGGGTTTTTTCTTGCATAATGTCCGGCATGTTCCCATGCCTTCCGATGAAAGCTGCCCCCAATTTGGGGGCAACTTTGGGGGCAACAAGGGAACCATGAAATGGAGTTGCCCCCACATGCCGCTGACCGATACCGCGATTCGCTCTGCCAAGCCGAAGGCCAAGACCGTCAAGCTGTTCGACGGCGGCGGCCTGTACCTCGAAATCAACCCAGCCGGCGGGAAGTGGTGGCGCTGGAAGTACCGCTACGGCGGCAAGGAAAAGCGCCTCTCGCTCGGCGTCTATCCCGACGTGAGCCTGAAGGCCGCGCGGGAGAAGCGCGACGCGGCCCGGCGGCAGCTTATCGCAGGGATCGATCCCGCACAGGCACGGCGGGCAGAGAAGCTCGCGCAGGCGGGAGCCGAAAGCTTCGAGGCCATCGCACGCGAGTGGCACGCCAAGTTTTCGCCCGGATGGGTCGCCAGTCACGGTGACCGCATCCTGAGGCGGCTGGAAAGAGACGTGTTCCCGTGGATCGGAAAGCGCCCCATCGCCGAGATCAAGGCGCCGGAACTGCTCGCCGTCCTGCGCCGGATCGAGAGCCGCGGCGCGCTGGAAACCGCCCATCGAGCATTGCAGAACTGCGGCCAGATCTTCCGCTACGCCGTCGCCACCGGCCGCGCGGAGCGCGACCCGACGCGCGACTTGCGCGGCGCCCTGCCCGCACCGAAGGAAAAACACCACGCTTCCATCACCGACCCGAAGCGCATCGGCGAACTGCTGCGCGCAATCGACGCCTACCAAGGCTTCTTCGTCACCAAGTGCGCGCTGCGGCTCGCACCGCTGGTCTTCGTCAGGCCTGGCGAACTGCGCAAGGCGCAATGGGCCGAGATTGACCTCGACAAGGCCGAGTGGCGCATCCCTGCCGAGCGCATGAAAATGCGCGAGCAGCATATCGTGCCGCTTTCACGGCAGGCGGTCGCAATCCTGCGCGAGCTGGAGCCGCTGACCAACCGCGCGATCCCCTCCAAGCCCGACGCGCCGAGATACGTCTTCCCCAGCGCTAGATCGCGCAGCCGCCCGATGAGCGAGAACGCCGTGCTCGCCGCGCTGCGGCGCATGGGCTACACCAAAGACGAGATGACCGGCCACGGCTTTCGCAGCATGGCCTCCACCCTCCTGCACGAGCAGGGCTGGAACCATCAGGTGATCGAGCGACAGCTCGCGCACGCCGAACGCAATGCCGTGAGCGCGGCATACAACTTCGCCGAGCATCTGCCCGAGCGGCGCAAGATGATGCAGGCGTGGGCGGACTACCTTGACGGGCTCAAGGCGAGCGCCGAGGTCATACCGATCTTCAAGAAGGCGTAAGGCAGTCGCCGCGGAAGGGGGAACGCATGAAGTCGGAGACGGTAACGATTCAGAACATATTCCAAGATCGGCGCCAATACTGCGTGCCGTTCTATCAGCGCGCCTATGTGTGGACGCTGGAAGATCAATGGGAACAACTGTGGGACGACATCCGCGAAAAGGCGGAAGCGCGCCTTGCCAATCGTAAAGCCACTCCGCACTTCCTCGGCGCCATCGTGCTCGATCCCCAGCCCCGGGAGGGCCTGATCGGCGTTGATGTGTTCCACATCATTGACGGACAACAGCGCCTCACGACCCTTCAATTCATCTTGACAGCGGTCCTGCTCACATTGCGGCGCGCCGGACAAGCGGCCTTCACGAACATCGTTGGCGACTGCGTGCGAAACGGCAACCCGGACACGATGCGCAATCCAGCCGTGGAGAAGTACAAGGTCTGGCCGACGTTTCGTGACCGGGAGAGTTTCACGCTTGCCCTCGAAGCTGCCGACCTCGACGACCTGCGCACCCGGTTTCCGTTGCACTTCACACAACGGGGCGAGTTGCGGCAAATCGGCATCGACCATCCGCCCGCGCTAGCGGCCCTGTGGTACTTCACGCGCTGCTTCGAGACCTGGATTAGATCGGACTCCGGCGAGACGGCCGCACGCGCAGAGGCGCTAATTCTCGCAATCCTCCGCGATCTGAAGGTTGTGTCCATCGTCCTCGAAGCCGATGACGACGCGCAGATCATCTTCGAGACCCTTAATGGCAGGGGCGCGCAGCTACATGCCACCGATCTGATTCGCAACTACCTTTTCATGCGCGCCGATAGAGAGGGAGCCGACTCCGAATCCCTTTACGACAACCTCTGGTCACCGTTCGAGACGGAATACTGGACGGCCGAGCAGCGGCGCGGTCGGATGAAGAAACCGCGACTGGAATGGCTGATTCACACGTCGCTGCAAGCCGAGTTGCACGAGGAAATCGATCTTGCCCGACTCTACTTCGAGTATCGCCGCTTCGCCTCTGCCGGCGCCCCGCCGCCCACCGCCGAAAAACAGCTCCTGACCCTGACGGAATACGCCAAGCACTACAAAGAACTGGTCGGCGGTGCGGGGACAAGCCCGGTCGCGAGGTTCGGTCGCAGGATCGCCCCCTACGACATTACGACGCTCCATCCCCTGGCATTGATGATTTCGGCGGCCTCCATTCCCGACGACGCCAAGAACGAGATGTTCGGCGATCTGGTGTCGTACCTCGTTCGTCGTGCCGTGTGCGGCCTGACGCACAAGAACTACAACAACGTTTTCCTGACGACACTGCGGCAGCTTCATAGTGCAGGCGTGACGCCTTCCGCGCTGCGCACAATCCTCGGCAACTTGACAGGGGAAGCGTCGCGGTGGCCCCAAGACGGGGAGTTCAAGGCCGCCTGCCTCTCGGCTCCGCTCTACTACGGCAGACTGGAGACGCCCAAGATCAGGGCCATCCTGACGGAACTGGAATCGCACCTGAGAACCACGGTTCGCAGCGAAGAACCCATCGCGCCCGATCTTAGCCAACTCGATGTGGATCACATCATGCCTCGCTCCTGGTTCGCGCACTGGCCTCTGGCGGATGGGACGGCCGTGACCTCACATGAGGCATCGGAAATCGAATTGCTCTCCCTGACCGGTGATAAGCCGAATCTTCGGCAAAGAATGATCGCTGAGCGGCAGGCCGCTATTGCGACGCTCGGCAACCTGACCCTCCTTAACCTCAGCGTAAACCGCGAGGCGCGGAATTACGACTTTACGAAAAAGCGCAATCTACTGATCTCGAATACCAGCCTCCGGCTGAACATTCCGCTGATCTCGCTTCAATCATGGGACGAGTCGGCCATCGCCAAGCGAGGGGAATGGCTGGCGGAAGCGGCGCTGAAAATCTGGCCTGGCCCTCGGCCATAGGCGAACAAGGGGAGCCTCCTCGGGGGGGGCGGAGGGGAGGCGCGGCGCGAGCACGGGGAGCGCAAGCCGCGCAAGCGGCTGAAGCCCCGCGCGCGCAGCGACGCGCCAGGCGGGTTGGCAGGGACAGCGCCAACCGAAGGCACCGAGCCAGGGCGCGGCTTCATGCGCGCTGGCGGCGGTCGAATCCGCGACGACGCAGCCCGGCGCGACGCTTGCGCCGTTGAACCTGCAAGCGGCGTAACGGGCGGTCCGGGTCAGGTCAGCAATTCCGCAAGCGTGCTGACCACTCGGAAGCGCACTTCCTCAAAGTTCTTGAAGTGGCGTTTTCCGCACTCGATGCGCAATTCCTCGATGGGGCGCAGCAGATCGAAACGGACACGATCGCCGCTGCCTGTCTTCTTCGTCTCCGCGACGAAGTATAGGGTCTTGTCGTTGCGATAAGCGAGCGCCCAATCGGGGTTGTAGGGACCGACAGGCGTTTCGATCTGGAACCAGCGCGGCAGCTTGATGTAGAACAGCACGTCGTCGTTGTCCTCGCACGCCTGCGCGAATGACCGCTCGGGGTCGGAATTGGAGTCGATGACGATGTGCGAAAAGAGCGTCTTCTCCTGCTTCGCCACCGCCTTCACGTTGGATGCAAAGACCTCCATCAGGTCGTCGCCCTCGAACCGGCGCATTTCGTAGGTCAGGCCCTCGACCTTGAAGTACTCAACGCCCTCCACCAGCACGTCGCGCTTCACGGCGTTGACCGCCTCGGCGGCGTGGTCGATGAATGCCTGCGGATTGTTGACCGCATCGGCGAGCCGCCCGGAATCGAGCAGGATGCGCGCGACCGTGGATTTCGCCAAGCCGGTCTTCGCCTGCACCTGCCCGACAAAATCCGGCATCACGTACCTGGCTTCGATGGTCTGCGTGCGCAAACCGGTCTGGGTGCCGGTCACGCCGCCAGCCCCGATTGCAATGTCCGCACGGGTCAGTGCCACCTTTGGCCGCTCGATGTCCGGCATCTTGTCCCGGATTCGCGCCGCGGCCTTGTCGATCAGATCAGCAGTGCTGTAGTTGACGCGGTATCTGGTCCGCGCCCGGATCTTCTTCCATAGATCGAGAAAGCCGGGATCGGTGTCGTAGCCTTTCTTGAGGCGCACCGTCACCTTGTCGCGCTCGTTCTTCACCATCTCGGGTTTGAAGCGCACTCCGGCCTCGACCATTTCCGCCTGCAACTGCCTGGCGAAATCCTCGTAGCTCTCGTTGGCGATCACAGTCAACCGGTTCACTGTTCGGTCCCGCACCCGCTCGCCGTCCTTATTCACGCATAGACGCAGGCCCCGGCCGATCTCCTGCCGCTTCTTGATCTCGGAGCTGGACTCAGCGAGCGTGCAGATCTGGAACACGTTCGGGTTGTCCCAGCCCTCGCGCAATGCCGAATGACTGAAGATGAACGCCAGCGGCTCGGCTAGGTCCAGCAGGCGCTCCTTGTGCCGCATGATGAGTTCAAAGGCGCTTTCTTCCACGTCGGCGTTGGTCTTGCCAGTCATGGTCTCGAAGGGGGACACGGCACGCTTGTCCTGTGAGAAATAACCGTTATGCACCTCCGCCGCCGCTTGCGGCATCAGGCCGGCGAACTCGGGCTTCGCCCGGTATTGCTCGTAGATTTCCTCGAACCACTCGGCGAACTTGCCCTTGCCCACCGTACCGTCCTCGGCATACGTGCGGTAATTCGCCACCCGGTCGATGAAGAACAGCGACAGCACCTTGATCCCCATCGGATGGAGCTTCCGCGCTTTCTCGAAATGCCGGCGGACGGTGGCCTCGATCTGCAACCGCAGGATGGCGTCGGTCAGCGCCCCGTGCGGCTGGCCCTGACGCACGCGCACGTCGTTGGCAAATGTGATGAAGCCTTCAGCCACGTCGATCTCGTTGACGATGAACCCATTCTTGTAGATTTCCCGCTGGTTCGACAGGACGTACAGGTCGTCGCCGTTCTTCACTGTCACGGTCTTCTTCGCTGGGCCGGTGGCCTGATTGACCCAGATGGATAGCCGCGCGGATACACTGCGCTTGCCCGCCCGGAACCCCTTCACCTCGACGTAGGCCTGATTTGCATCCTTCAGCTCGATCACCGAATCCACGCTGATCTGCTTCACCAGCCCAAGCTCGTAGGCCCGCACCGGGTCTAGCGAATAAACCAGGTTGTAGCTCGCGCGATGCGTGGCGGAGTAGCGCAGCGTACAGAGCGGGTTGAGGCGCGCGATGGCCTGCTTGCGAATGTCCGTCTCCAGGTTCTGCGGCTCGTCCAGGATCACAATGGGACGCACCGTCCGAATGAACTCGATCGGCGCGACACCGGTTTCCCGCACCTGGTTGATGACGTTGCCGCGACTTCTGCCGCCTCGGCCCGCACCACCATTGCCGTTCCCGTTGCGTTCCGCCGTGTCCTTGGCGAAGGCGTCGATGTTGATCACCAGAATCTGGATCGCGTCCGAGAGCGCGAAATTGCGGAGCTGGTTCACCTTGCCCGAGTCGTACACCATGAACTCCGTGCGCTCGTAGTCGTAGAGCGTCTGGAAGTGCTCCTTCGTGATTTGCAGGCTCTTCAGCACCCCCTCGCGAATGGCAATCGAGGGCACGACGATGACGAACTTGCGAAAGCCGTAGGTCTTCGCCAGCTCGTGGATCGTGCGCAGATAGACATAGGTCTTGCCGGTCCCCGTCTCCATCTCCACCGTGAAGTTCGGGAAAGCGCCAACGGAAGAGCCGTCTTCTAGCGTCATGGTCGCCAGCGCCGCCGAGGGCTCGATGCCGTGCGCCTTCTGCACCGCCTGGAGGTTCTTGAGCCACTGCGCGTCGTCGATCACCCGCCGGTTGGCGATGCCCGTCTCAGTCAAGCTCAGGCTGGAGAGTTCATCCGCGCGTGTCACCGCGCTCTGCGAGGCATCCGGCTGCCCGTCGAACAGGGCCACCACGGCGCGGATGGCTTCGAGCTGGAAGTCCTGGTTGGCGTCGAACTGGAGCTTCACGCGCGCCGCCTCACACGCAGGTGAACTTGATGCCCGCGTCACGGCATTGCAGGTCCAGGTTCGTCTTCAGCGCGTCCGAGTCCTTGAACACGCCGTCGATGGCGATGATCTCGCGCGGCTTCAGCTCCACCAGCGGCTGAATCATCTCCACGTTGAACGATTCCAGCACGAACAGCATCCGCCGGCCGTGGATCGCGAACACCTTGCCGCCGGCGATCTCCAGCGTCTCGATGGGCGTGGTCAGCTCCTGGCCGAACTTCAGCAGCAGCTCGTAGAGCATGTCCTCGACCTGCGCGCCCTCCTTCTCAGACTTGGCAAAGAGCTGGATTTGCTCGGCCAGTTGCTCGGGCGTGTCGATGCCGTCGCCGCGCCATTGTTTGAAGTTGGAGGGGGCGAGGAGAAACGATCTGAACCCGAGATTGCTAGTCGGCGGCTTCACCAGGTCGCCAGTAGACATTGCGCGCTCCGTTACACGCCGAAATCTCTCGCGACCGATTTGCGAGATAAGTTCAAACCCCGCCTTCCGTCCCTCCGAATCAGGATCGGTCGGTTCCGGCATTTGGACGCAAATAACTTTCCGCGAACTTCCGTCCCTTGCGTTCAAATCGATGACGGCTTCGTAAGTGCTGCAAGAGCCCGCGAAAAAATCGACAACGAGATCACCATCTTTCAATATAAAATCGAAAATGCCCGAAAGCAGATCGACAGGTTTTGGGTTGGTAAACACTTGCCGTTGCTCAAAGACAGCAGCTAAATCATTCGCACCGGTGCGGCTATCAAGATGAATTACGCTCGATAGCTTGCCCTCATACTCGTCGAGATACTCTTTGATCTGAATGATTTGACTTTCGTCTTCGCCGTAAAGAATCTGATCGGCATCGATCAATTCTTGCATTTTCTCCTTCGGATACCTGTAACCGTTTGCCGGACGAGCACATGGTTTTCCCGTTACCTTGTGAGGAACGTCATACATGTAGCCCCCAGGTTTTGGGTTATGAACCTTGCGGCTGCCCGTGTACACACCGCGGCTATCCACCCGGTTGTAATGAGTAATCGGCTGTAAGCTTTCCTCGTTTGCTTTGATGAACCGCCGAAGCTCGGCCTGAATCTTTTCAGTGTCGCTCGCGAACATGTCCCGCAGCCGTCGGTACTCATCCAAGATTAGAAGCTTCGCGCTCGATGAGTTGTCTTTCCATACCGGGTCAATCGCTGATTTTTGCCTGGCGTAGCACACGAGATACTCATGTTCGACAACAATCCGTGTAGGGTTGTTGTCCGTAGCGCCTTTCCAGACGAGGGTGCCAAGGAAGTTTTCCTCCCCAAACACCTCATTCATCAAACACCGCAGGTTGTGCACCTCGTTGTCATCGCATGACACGAAGATCACCCCATCCTCGCGCAGCAGGTTCCGCGCGATGTAGAGCCGCGGCAGCATCATCGACAGCCAGTTGCTGTGATAGTGGCCGTTCTCCTTGCTGTTCTTCCTGAAGTAGCCCTCGCGCATCAGCGTGCCGTCATCGGTCAGCTCGTTGATGCGGCGCAGGTAGTCTTCCTTGCTTTCCTGGAAGCGGTCGGGGTAGATGAAACTGTCCGAGCCGGTGTTATAAGGCGGGTCGATGTAGATCAACTTGACCTTGCCGAAGTACGCCTTCTGCAAGACCTTGAGCACTTCGAGATTCTCGCCCTCGATGAAGACGTGCTGCGCGGTGTCGAAGTTGACCGACTTGTCGCGCTCGGGCCGCAGCGTCGCGGTGGACGGGGTCTGCAGCACCTTGTAGGCGTCTGACTTGCCCGCCCAGGTGAGCGCGTAGCGTTCGCCGCCTTCGATGACGGCTTGCTCGCCCAGCGCGCGCTTCAGGGCGGCCACATCGAGCCGGCCTTCGGAGAAGGCTTCGGGAATGAGCGCGGCCAGTTGCGCGCGGCGCTCGTCGGCCGGGTTGGGCGAAGCAGCGAGAGTCTTGTTGTCGTCGGTCATAGCGGTTCCTGCCTACTTGCTTCGTTCTCGGGCAGCGCCGGCCGCGGGCGCCTCCTGGAACAGCGCGCCCTGCTCGGGGATCGCGATGCCGTTGCGGCTGCACCAGTCCCGGATCAGCACTTCCACCATGTTGGCGATGGAGCGGTGCTCGCGCGCGGCGGCGGCACGCAATGCCTCCTTCAGCGCCGGTTCGATTCGGAAAGTCAGCGTGCTGGTTTTGCCCGTGGCCATAGGTGCCCTCGTTGCCGCAGTTGTGCTGCGAAGATACTGCAATATACAGTATCATCCCACTACGTCCAATGGCGCGGCCCCCTTTACGGCAAGGAGGGACAGCATGGCCCGGCACTACTCGACGCGGGACTTCTTCCGGCAGATGCCGAACGCGCTGCTCGCGCGCTATTTCCACGCGCGGGGGCTGTTCGACGATCTGGATTTCGCCGCGATGAAGGAAACGCAGCCGGACGAGTTGTTCAATGCGTGGCTCGCCCTGCCCGACGCGCAGCGCAACGAGATGGACGCCGAGTTCCGCGAGATTTTCGAACTCTCCTGCGAGAAGGGCTTCCGCGCGATCCTCGACGAGGCGCAATGGCACCTGCGTGACCCGGCAGAGCGCACGGCCTTCGTCGAAAAGCTCGCCGGGTTGTCGAATCATTTCGAGCGGGCGATGGTGACCTTCCTCGACCACAACCGATACTGGAAGGGCGCGAGCCTGTTCTATCACGCCGACTCCCTGCCCCACTGGCGCAAGCGCAAGAACCTGCCGCGAGTTCCGGCTGCCGTGGATGATGCAAGTCTGCGCGAGCTTTCCGACCTCATCCGCGATTACTTCCGCCATACCGAAGGACGCGGCAAGAACTGCGTGGTGGAGCCGTTCCGGCGCGGCGAGCTGGATTACTTCTTCGCCTATCCGGAGGATTATTCGCAGCAGGCCATCGAATGGGTGGACGGACAATTCGGCCGCCGCCCCCACAACCCGGCCTTCGAGGTGATTTACGTCTATTCACAGATGGAAGGCACACTCGACCTGAACTACCGTGGCTCGCGCAAGGCCGTCGAGCCGCTGCAGGGCATGTTCGCCACTGCGATCCTCAAGCTGCCGGAACTGCCGCCCGACCCGAAGGACGGGCGCGTGTACGACCTCAATCCGCTGCTGCGCAAAGACTTCCACTTCGTGTTCGAGCCCGGGAGCGGGATTCAGAACGTGAAGGTGAGGAAGTTGCGCCTGTCGTCGAAGATAAAAAAAGGCGACCGCATCACGCTGGAAGCAGACGCGACCCATAACCCCGATGCCGTGTACGAGCTGCTCGCGCAGGTCCGCAAGTCACTGCCGCTCGAGCATTACAACGTCACGCAGGTCGAACTTGCCGCCACGGTGACGACCGATGCCGGCAAGCCGCCCAAGGCGGTGACGATCCGCATCACGCATCCCAATTCGTGCTCGCTCAAGTACGACGAGTTGGATCTCAAGCTGCGCGACATGTTGCGCGCCTCCGGCATCGAGCCCAAGGAGCCGAGCGAGGCGCCCGAACCAGCAACCGAAGCGGCGGAAGCCGCATAGGCATGACGCCGCAAGACGTGCTCGCCGAACTGCTCGCCCGCATTGGCGCGAACGGCGGCGCGGCGGTGTACCTCGGTGCGCAAGAGCTGGCGGAATGGCCGGCGGGGGCAGTCGCCGCCCTGAAAACCTGGAAGCTCATCGTGCCGGCGCGTCCGGCCGCAAGCGTGGTGTGTCCCGGCTGCGAGCGGCAATGCGTCATGCCGGTGCATGTCATCCCGGCGCAGGCCGGCGCAGCGCGTGCCTTCGTGGTCTGCGACAAGCGCGACGACATCAATCGCGTGAACGTGCCCATTGCGCACCTGGAGCAATGGCAGGCTTCCGGGGATACCGTTGCCGCCTGGCTTGCCGGGGCGCTCGGCCTGGCGCGACCCGACCACCCGGGTAGCAATGCCAGCCGGTGGGAAGTCGGCATGTTCAAGGGTTCCAAACTCGCAAGCCATCTGATACTGCTCGCCGAGGGCGAACTGAGGCTCGCGCTTGCGGGGCACTCGTTGCGTCTTGTCGATGCGTTGGAACTGAAAGACGACTGCATCATCATCGACCGCCGGATGCTGAATCGCTGCGTAGATCGACCGGTCGCCGGCGCGGGGGATACGGAATCTGCGGAACAACGACGGAAGCGGCTGCGTGAGCGCGTGCGCATGGAAAAGGCCAAGGGCACTCGCGCTTATCTGAGGGCAGTCGCTGAGGAAGAAGGTATCTCGCCGTCAAGGTTGAAGCAGCTCATCGCCGAGCCGAAAAAGCCTGCATCTGCCTGGAGCGTGCTCGGTCATTCATCGAGTCGCACTGTCTCGAAGGCCAAGAAACTCACGCGCTGACGCGGACTTGCGCGGTCGGATCGAGACAGCTTGCGGGACAGTCCCCTGTCTCGTCCGCAATGGGCGTCATGTTCAACAACACCCCAGGAGGTGCCAACATGACGCACACTATCCTTCGCCTTCCGGCAGTGAAGACCTGCACGGGCCTTTCGCGCAGCACGATCTACCTGCGCATCGCGCAGGGCACCTTCCCGAAGCCGGTGAGCCTCGGCGGGCGCGCCGTGGGCTGGCTGGAGGCGGAAATCCAGAACTGGCTCCGGAGCCGCATCGAGGCGAGCCGCAAGGCGGCGCGCTGAGGGACTGCCATGCGTGATGTCATCGAACAATTCCGCACGGCGATCCACAACGCCGGCCTGCACCCGCCCGAAGTGATCGAGGCGGACGGCAAGCTGCACCGCTTCGCCAGCAACGGCAAACGCAGCGACGATGCGGGGTGGTATGTCCTGCACAGTGACGGCATTCCCGGCGGGGCCTTTGGCGATTGGCGCACGGGCGTGTCCGAGACTTGGCGCGCGGACATCGGGCGAAAGCTCCAGCCGCAGGAAGAAGCGCAGCACCGCGCGCGGCTGGCCGCGATTCGACACGAGCGCGAAGTTGAGGAGGCGCAGCGCAAAGCCAAGGCGCGCGCGAAGGCGGCGGCCATCTGGCAGGAGGCGGCTCCGGCGGCGGACGATCACCCTTATCTGGTAAGCAAGGGCGTGAAAGCGCACGGCCTGCGACTGCACGACGGGGCGCTCGTCGTGCCGATGCGCGACGGGACGGAGCTGCACAGCCTGCAATTCATCGGCCCCGATGGAAGCAAGCGGTTCCTCGCGGGCGGGCGCGTGAGCGGCTGCTACTTCATCATTGGCGAGCCGGAAGCTGTGCTATGCATCGCCGAGGGCTACGCCACCGCCGCGAGCATCTTCGAGGCAACGGGCTACCCGGTCGCGGTGGCGTTCTCCGCCGGCAACCTGGAACCTGTAGCGCGGGCGCTGCGAGCGCAGCGTCCCGGGCTGCGGCTGATTCTCTGCGCGGATCAGGATGCGGCGACGCCGAGCAACCCGGGTTTGACCAGGGCGCGCGAAGCAGCTCAGGCAGTGGGTGGATTGCTGGCGGTGCCTGAATTCGGGGATGTTCGGCCCGACGGCGCAACGGACTTCAACGACCTGTACCGGGTCCGAGGGGCTGCGGCGGTGCGTGCGCGTATCGAGGCGGCGGCGCCCGTCGGTTGCAGTGCCAGTCCCGATTGGTGGCCGCAACCGAAGCCGATCATCGCCGAGCTGAAACCTGTGCCTACCTTCGACGCCGACACGCTGCTGCCGCACGCGCTACGTGCCTGGATCATGGATGAGGCCGAGCGCATGCCCTGCCCGCCCGAGTTCGTCGCGGCGGCGGCCTTGGTCGCGCTGGGCTCGGTCATCGGCGCGCGCTGCGCCATCAAGCCAAAGGCGCGCGATTCGTGGTTGATCGTTCCGAACCTTTGGGGCGGCATCGTGGGCGATCCGGCGGCGAAGAAATCGCCGGCGTGGGGCGCGGCCTTGAAGCCGCTCGACCGGCTGATCGCCAAGGCGCTGGCGGAGCACCGCGCGGCGCTCGTGGACTACGAGACCGCGAGAGTGGTTTTCGATGCGCAGAAGGACGCCATCGAAGGGCGCATAAAGGAGGCAGCAAAAAAGCCGAGCAAAGGCGACCCCGCGGCACTTGCGCGGGAGCTGCGCGAGCACGGCGAGCGGGCGCCGAAGCTGCCGGTCCTGCGGCGCTACAAGACCAACGACAGCACCGTGGAAAAGCTGGGCGAGCTGCTGCGCGAGAACCCGGCGGGACTGCTGGTGCTGCGCGATGAGCTGGTCGGTCTGATCGCCACCTGGGAGCGCGAGGGCCGCGAGGGCGAGCGCGCTTTCTTCCTCGAAGCCTGGAACGGCAACCAGAGCTTCGATACCGACCGCATCGGGCGCGGACATATCTCGATTCCCAATTTGTGCGTTTCGATCTTCGGCGGAATCCAACCGGACAAGCTGACCATGTACCTGGAACAGGCCGCGCACGCGCTCGCGAACGACGGCATGCTGCAACGGTTCCAGGTGCTGGTGTACCCCGACCCGCGTAGATGGGAATGGCGCGACCGCGCGCCAAATAAGGCCGCGCGCGATGCCGCTTACGCGGTCTTCGAGACGCTGGCGGACTTCGATCCGCTGGCATGGGGCGCGGCGCCGGCGGACGATTTCGCCAAGTTCCCCTGGTTTTCGTTCGATGACGATGCACAGGCCGTCTTCGTCGAATGGTCGAAGGATCTCCACCAGGAACGCATTCCGAACGAGGAAGAGCCGATGATCCGCCAGCATCTCGCGAAGTTCGACAAACTCTTTCCGGCCCTGGCGCTCATTTTCCATCTGGTGGAGGGCGCGGCAGAGGGCGCCCGCGGCCCGGTGACGAAGAATGCGGCGCTGCGGGCGGCGGCCTGGTGCGAGTTCCTCGAAGCCCATGCCCGGCGCTGCTACGGCCTTCTGAAGGACGACGGACTGCGCGCCGCGCAGGCCCTGGCGGCGAAGTTGGAACGCGGCTTGCTCGAAGACGGCTTTACCCTGCGCGACGTGCGCCGCAACCAGTGGCGCAATCTAACAACCGACGATGCGATCCAGGCAGCGCTCGACTGGCTGGAGGACGAAGACTGGCTTAGGAGCGAGACGAGCGGCGGGACCGGACCCGGCAGCGGGCGGCGCACTACGCGCTACCGGATCAACTCTGCCGTGAAAATCGGGCACAAGAAGGGCGGCGCATGAACTGGCTGGAGCGCGCACGCCGCGAAATCGGCGGAAGCGTCCAACAGACTACTGCCAATACTGCCGAAAGAAATCTAACGGCAGTAATGGCAGTGCCGCGTCACGGCCATCCGGGCAAACAGGACGGTTCTAACCGCGGTATCAGCAGTGCTCTGCCCGGAGAAATACACGATTGCGAGGCCCTGCGGGAAGCCTACGAGGAACGCGCCGCAATCATGGAGTTCGATGGCGGCATGAGCCGGGAGGACGCCGAGCGCGCTGCCTGGGCACTCGTTTTGAAGCCGCGAAGGCTGCATTGAGGATACCGATATGGCGCGCAAGCGGCAGAACTCTCTCCCTCAATGGGGCATCTTCGCGCATCGTCGCACGCAGGCCGACTGGATGGCCGCGCTGCCCGATGCCGTCCCCTTGGAGGATAGGCGCGACGTGATCGCGGCCGTCGTGACGGCGGCAAAAGCCGGCGATGCCGGAGCGCGCGCGTGGCCGGCGCAATACCTGATCGGGAAGCTCGGGCCGGCCGCCCCGGCCCCGCTAACGGGTGGTGCAGCAAGTTGTCGGGGCGCGACCCGCCCGTGAATAGGCCGACGAATCTGCACATCGGCCGCGTCGAGGATCCGGTGCTGCACGCCGATGATGACATCAAGGACGTACTGAAAGCCCGGGTAGCACCGGAATTGCAGGCAATGGAACGATGGAGTTCGACACTGGCGACCATGCGCGATAACGCCGGCGAACCAACAAAACGAGCTTCGATGGCCTCGTTGCTGCGCTGATTTGCCAAATGATTACGGAAAAATCCTGTGGGCGGGCTGGGTAGCGGGAACAGATGGCGCTACGGCGCGAAGTCGACGACGGACGACTACCACGCGCTCGACGTGCGGCGCTGGGCGCGCGAAGGAATGCTGAGGCCTGGCTATTGGGGTGGCTGGCAATGGACGCGCAACGGCGAGGTTGTGTCCTCGATCCGGATGCGCGCCGAAGCGGACCGCGTGATCCTCATGTATCGCCATCGCAGCGGCGGCGAGGAATGGAAGGACGAGCAGTATCCCGTGCGCATCGTGCGCACGCCATGCAATCTCGGCGGCACGCGCCCCTGGTTCATCTGCCCCGCGCGTGGCTGCGGCCGGCGCGTCGCGATCCTCTATGGCGGCGGCATCTTCGCCTGCCGGCATTGCTACCGGTGTAGTAGGTAACACTTAATCTGACAGTCGGTGTCGGTTTCGGTAAATTGTGAGCGCCCTCGGGGCGGAGCTGTTCCGAGGGCAGACAGAGAGAGAGCCGACACGATGACGAAGGAGCAGAAGGT
>JBFMFX010000015.1:0-95679 GCA_040752005.1 Pseudomonadota bacterium
GTTCTTCGCCGCCGCGTTCGCGCTCGCGGCCGCCGCGCCGTTGGCGGTCGGTGGCTGGACGATCTCGGCGCGCGCGGTGACGCCGGATGTGGCGCGGCTCGATCCGCTGCAGGGCCTTGCCCGGATGTTTTCTCTCACCGGGGCGCTCGAACTGGCCAAGGCGCTCGCCAAGGCGCTGCTGATCGGCGCACTCGCCGCCGCGACGCTCTGGTCGCTGCGCGGGCAGTTCGCGGCGCTCGCGCTCGAGCCCGCCGCCGCGGGCGTCGCGCACGCGCTTTCGCTGGTCGCGCAGACGCTCGCTGCGTGCGCGGCCGCCTACGGGCTGGTGGCCGCGATTGACGTTCCGTTCGCGCTCTGGCAGCACGCGCGCGCGCTGCGGATGAGCCCGGAGGACATGCGCCGCGAGCACAAGGAAACCGAGGGCGATCCGCAGCTGAAGGCGCGCGTGCGGAGCCTGCAGCGCGAGATGGCGCGCCGGCGCATGATGCAGGCGGTGCCGAAGGCCGACGTCGTCGTCACCAACCCCGAGCATTACGCGGTGGCGATCGCCTGGCGCGAGGGCGAGATGGCCGCGCCGCGCGTGCTCGCCAAGGGCCGGGGGCTGCTCGCCGAGCGCATTCGCGAGCTCGCGCGCGCCGCGGGCGTTCCGCTGCTCGCTGCACCGCCGCTCGCGCGCGCGCTCTATCGCCACGTCGAGGTGGGCGAATCGGTGCCGCAGGCGCTCTACGGCGCGGTGGCGCAGGCGCTCGCCTGGGTTTATCAGCTTCGCGCCGCGCACGCCGTCGGCGCCGCCGCGCCCGAACCGCCGCGATCGTTCGAGGTGCCGGCGGCGATGGATCCGGCACCCGGGGCCGCGCCGTGACACTCGCCTCGGCCATGCGCGTGCTGCCCGCAAGCGGGCTCGGGGTGCCGCTGCTCGTCATCGCCATCCTGGCGATGATGGTGCTGCCGCTGCCGCCGTTCCTGCTCGATCTGCTCTTCACCTTCAACATCGCGGCCTCGCTCGTGGTGCTGCTCGCGGCGGTGTACGCGGCGCGGCCGCTCGACTTCGCGGCGTTTCCGACGGTGCTGCTGCTCGCCACCCTGCTCAGGCTCTCTCTCAACGTCGCCTCGACCCGGGTGGTGCTGCTGCACGGCCACACCGGCACCGACGCCGCCGGCAAGGTCATCGAGTCCTTCGGCAGCTTCCTGATCGGCGGCAATTTCGCCGTCGGACTGGTCGTGTTCCTGATTCTGGTGGTCATCAACTTCGTGGTGATCACCAAGGGCGCCGGCCGCATCGCCGAGGTGGCGGCGCGCTTCACGCTGGACGCGATGCCGGGCAAGCAGATGGCGATTGACGCCGACCTGAACGCGGGCCTCATCGGCGAGGCCGAGGCGCGGCGCCGGCGCGCGGCGATCGCCGCCGAGGCGGAGTTCTACGGCTCGATGGACGGCGCCTCCAAGTTCGTCCGCGGCGATGCGATCGCCGGCATCCTCATCCTTTTCATCAATGTCGCGGGCGGCCTCGCGATCGGCATGGCGCAGCACCACCTGCCGTTCGAGGTCGCCGCCGACCGCTACGTGCTGCTCGCGGTGGGCGACGGACTGGTCGCGCAGGTGCCGGCGCTCGTCATCTCGACCGCGGCGGGCCTGCTGGTGTCGCGCGTCGCCGGCGCCGACGGCGAGGACATCGGCGCGCAAATCGGGCGCCAGCTGCTCGGCTCGCCGCGCGCGCTGGCGATCGCCGCCGGGCTGATCGGCGTGCTCGGGCTGGTGCCCGGAATGCCGCACCTGGCGTTTCTCACGCTCGCCGCCGTGCTCGGGTGGGGCGCCTGGCGGCTGCACCGCGGAAGCAAACCGGCCGCGGTGCCGGCGCCGGAACCGGCGCCGGCACCGGCGGAAGAGGCGAGCTGGGACGACGTCGTGCCGGTGGACGCGTTCGCGCTCGAGGTCGGCTACCGTCTGGTGCCGCTCGTGGATACCGCTCAGGGCGGCGAGCTGCTCAAGCGCATCCGCGCGATCCGCCGCAAGTTCGCGCAGGAAGTCGGGTTCCTGCCGCCGCCGGTGCACATCCGGGACAACCTGGAGCTTCGCCCGGCCGCCTACCGCATCCTGCTCAAGGGAGTTGCGATCGGCGAAGGCGAGGTGGTCCCCGGCCAGTACCTCGCGATAGATCCGGGCGGCGCGGCCGCGAGCGGGCCGCCGCTTCCAGGCGCGCCGACCACCGATCCGGCCTTCGGTCTGCCGGCGCTCTGGATCGAGGCCGCGCAGCGCGAGGCGGCGCTCGGGCGCGGCTACACCGTGGTGGACGCGGGCGCTGTGATCGCCACGCACGTCTCGCACCTGATGCACTCGAACGCGGCGGCGCTGCTTGGCCGCAACGAGACCCAGCAACTGCTCGACCAGTTCGCGCGCTACGCGCCGAAGCTCGTCGAGGACCTCGTGCCGAAGCTCGTTCCGGTGGCGCTGGTGCAGCGCGTGCTGCAGAACCTGCTCGAGGAAGGCGTTCACGTGCGCGATCTGCGCACCATTCTGGAGACGCTCGCCGAACATGCGCCGCGCACGCAGGACGCGGGCGAGCTCACCGCGCTGGTGCGCGTCGCGCTCGGGCCGGCGATCACGCAACAGATCTTCGGTCCGGCGAAGGAGCTGCCGGTGCTCGCGCTCGAGCCGGAGCTGGAACGCGTGCTCGGGCAGTCGGCGGCGCCGGGCGAGGCGATCGAACCGGGCCTTGCCGAGGCGCTTGCGGCGAGCGCCGCGGCGGCGGTGCGCAGGCTGGAAGCGCTCGGGCAGGCGCCGGCGCTCCTGGTCGAGGACAGGCTGCGCGCTCCGCTCGCGCGGCTGCTGCGCCGCGCCGCGCCCCGGCTGCGCGTGCTCTGCCACGCCGAGCTTCCTGGTGAGCGCACGGTACGCGTGGTGCAGACGCTGGGAGCGAGAGCATGAACGCGGTCGCAAGCCGGTTCACCGCGCCGAACGCGGCCGAGGCGCTGCGCCGGGCGCGCGCCGCGCTCGGACCCGACGCGCTGGTACTTTCCAGCCGCCAGACGAGCGCAGGCGTCGAGCTGCTCGCCGCTCCGGCGCACGCGCTCGAGCGGCTCGCCGTAGCCGATGCGGCGGCGCCGGCTGGCCGGATGCTCGAGGAGCTGCGCGCACTCGCCGCGCGCATCTCGCAGCAGCTCGGGCGACTCGCCTGGACCGAGGACGCGCGCCGGCGCCCTGCGGTCGCGCGACTTGCGGCGCGGTTGCTCGCCGCCGGCTTCGGCGCCGAAATTGCGCGCACGATCGCCGAGCGCGTGCCCGAGGGCCAGACCGATGCACAGGCCGACGCCTGGGCGCGCCGCGTGATCGCGAAGAATCTTCTGTGCGCCGGGCCGCAGGACGAACCGCTTGCCCGGGGGGGCGTGTACGCCCTCATCGGTCCGACGGGCGTCGGAAAGACCACCACGCTCGCCAAGCTCGCGGCGCGCGCGGTCGTGCGCCACGGCGCGCAATCGCTCGGCCTGGTGAGCACCGACGGGTACCGGATCGGGGCGCTCGATCAGTTGCGCACCTACGCGCGCATCCTTGGCGTGCCGCTGCACGCGGCGGCCGACGACGCCGAACTCGCGCAGGCGCTCGAGGCGCTTTCCGGGCGCCGGCTCGTACTGATTGACACCGCCGGCGTCGGCCAGCGCGACGCGCGGCTGCGCGAGCACCTGGAGCTTCTCGCCCGCCCGCGCATCGGCCGCGTTCTTGTTCTCTCGGCGGCGAACCAGTCGGAGGCGATCGAGGACGCGGTCCTCGCCTATCGCGGCGCGGGGCTGGAAGGCATCGTTCTCACCAAGCTCGACGAAGCGCGAAGCCTGGGCGGTGCGCTGGATGCCGCCCTGCGCCATCGCCTGAAGATCATCGCGGTCGCCGACGGGCAGCGCGTGCCCGAAGACCTGCACGCACCGGTCGCCGGGCTGCTTGCCGAGCGCGCGCTCGGCGCCGAGGAGCCGGAGTGCGCCGCCGCTGACGCGGTGTGGACGCATGCGCTCGCGCGCAGCCTCGCCCATGCCTAGCGGTCGCGCCGATCAGGCGGCGGGTCTGCGCCGCGTCCTCGCGCCGCGCAAGCTGCGCGTGCTTCCGATCGCGGCCGGGTGCCGGGGCGTGGGAAGGACGACCTTGGCGCTGGGGCTGGCCTGCGCGGCGGCGCGGGCCGGGCTGCGCACCGTGCTTCTCGATGCCGCGGGAGACGCCGCCGCGGCGCTTTCGCTCACCTGGCGCTGGGAGCTTGTGCATCTGCTCGAGGGCGAGCGCGAATACGGCGAAGTCGCCCTCAGGGGGCCGGGAGAAATTCACCTCGTGCCTGCCGCGCGCGGCGTCGCCGCGCTCTGCGGGCAGCCGGATGGGGGCATGCGCCTGTTCGAAGCGTTCGCGCGCCTTGCAGCGCGGCCGGATCTGCTCGTCTTCAACGCCCCGGTGCGCGAGGCCGCGCCTTGCGCGCTCGTGCCCGCCGACGCCGACCTGCTCCTCGTCACCTCGCCCTCGCAGGAAGCGGTGAAGGCGACGTACGCGCGGCTGAAAGAGCTTGCACGGCGGCACGGCAGACGGCGCGCGCGGCTGATCGTCAACCGGGCGACGCCCGAGCGCGCGCGCGGGCTGCACGCACACATGGCCGAGGTCGCACGCCGGTTCCTCGGTGTCGAGCTTGCCTGGGGCGCGAGCCTTGCCGCGGCGCCGGAGCTTGCCGCGCTCGGCGCCGGCGCTGCGGCCGGGCAGGCGTGTGCGCGCTTTTCGACCCTAGTGGTGGCGATGGACGACTGGGCGCTCGCGCAGTTCGGCGCGCCGCAACCCGAGCGCTGAGGCGGGAACGCGATGTACACGCAAAAAGGAACGTTGAGCCGCGACGAGGCGATCCGGCGCCACGCGCCGCTGGTGCGCCGGATGGCGCACCACCTGATCGCGCGGCTTCCGGCGAGCGTCGAGCTGGACGATGTGATCCAGGCGGGCATGATGGGGCTGCTCGATGCCATCCAGCGCTACGAGGACGATCACGGCGCGCAGTTCGAGACCTACGCCGCGCAGCGCATCCGCGGCGCGATGCTCGACGCCCTGCGCGCGCACGACTGGCTGCCGCGCGGGGTGCGCCGTGCGCAGCGACGCATTGACAAGGCGCTGCGGGCGCTCGAGCACCGGCTCGGCCGCGCGCCCGCCGAGGCCGAGATCGCGAACGAGCTCGGGCTCTCGCTCGAAGAGTACCGGCGGTTGCTCGAGGAGGCGCGCGGCACGCAGCTCCTTTTCTATGAGGATCTCGCGCCCGGGGCCGAGGACGAGCGCGCGGACGAGGACACCCCGGACCGGCAGGCCGATCCCCTCGCGCGACTGGAGGACCGCAGGTTCCGCGAGGCGCTGGTGGCCGCCATCGAGCGCCTGCCCGAGCGCGAACGGCAGGTGATGGGCATGTATTACGAGCAAGAGCTTACGCTGAAGGAGATTGCCGCGGTCCTAGGGGTAACCGAGTCGCGCGTCTGCCAGATCCACGCACAGGCGATTGCGCGACTGCGCTCACGGCTAAAGGGGTGGTGAGCGCGCGCGGGCGCGGCGGCGCAGTATCGCTTATCATTTCGGCGGGGCTCTGCTCGAAGGGCCCTTAAGATCTCCCGGGGCGCGCCGTCATCATCTCTCAGACCGGATCCGAATCGTGGAGGCCGCAGACATCGCTGTCCTGATCATCGAGGATAACGTCAACGATGCCGAGCTGACGCTGCGGGCGCTGCGCGGGCTGGTGGGCCCCGAACGGATCCTGCATCTTGAAGACGGCGTCAAGGCCGCCGAGTACCTGACGGGTCAGGCAGGGGCCGGCGGCCGGTTGCCGCGCGTTGTTCTGCTCGACTTGAAACTCCCGAGAGTGGACGGGCTGGAACTGCTGCGCCTGATCAAGACCGACCCGCGCACGCAGTCGGTGCCGGTGGTGGTGCTTACGTCCTCGCGCGAGGAGCACGACCTGCGCGAGAGCTACCGGCTCGGCGCGAACAGCTATCTCGTCAAGCCGGTCGGCTTTCAGGAGTACGTCGCGGTGGTGGCCCACGCCGGCCGCTACTGGCTGGAACTCAACCAGCTTCCTCCCGCCTCGCGCTAGGCGCGCTCATCTGTCCGGCGGCCCGTAAAGGTGGCGATCGGGATCGCATCGTCCAGGGAGCGGCGCGCCGATGGATCGAGCGGTGGGCGTTCTTTTGATCGCGGCCGGCCTGGGGAGGGCCGCCTGGTTCGGTTTCTCGGCGGGCACGCTGCACCTGCTCGCCGAGCTGGCGATGCCGACGCTGCTTCCGGCGCTGCTTGCGGTGCTGTGCGGCACGCTGCTGCTTCAGCAGGCCCGGCTGCGGGCGAGCGAGGCGCGCTAATCGCCGGCGCGCTCAAGCGCGAGGACGCGTCCAAGGGCACGATCTGGATCGTCGAGGACATCACCGAACGCAAGTGCGCCGCCGAACGGCTCTTCGCCGAAAAGGAGCGCGCCCAGGCGACGCTGCAGGCGATCGGCGATGCGGTCATCGTCGCCGACCGCGCCGGCTGGATCGAGTTCATGAACCCGGAGGCCGAGCGGATGACCGGCTGCGATCTGATGCAGGCCGCCGGCGCGCAGGTGGCGGCAGTTCTCAACCTCGCCGACGAGGAAAGCGGCGCGCCGCTCGAGGATCCGGTGACCCAGGTGCTCGCCGGCGGGATCGTCGTCCAGGGTTGCGGCGCGCTGCTCGAGCGGGCCGACGGCACGCGCCTGGTGGTGGATTACTCGGCGGCGCCGGTCCGCAACGCCGCGCACGAGATCGTCGGCGCGGTCGTCGCGCTGCGCGATGTCACCGCGGCGCGCGAGATGGCGCGCAAGGTCTCGTGGCAGGCGACGCACGACGAGCTGACGGGGCTCGTCAACCGGCGCGAGTTCGAGCGCCGCCTGGGCGATGCGCTTGCCGAGGTGCGGCGCTCGGGCGCGGCGCATGCGGTGCTCTTTCTCGACCTCGACCAGTTCAAGGTGGTCAGTGACACTTGCGGCCATGCCGCCGGCGACGAGCTGCTGCGCCAGATCGCGCAGGCGCTCGCGCGCCAGATCCGGCAGAGCGACACGCTCGCGCGCCGCCGCGTCGAGCCGCAGGCGCTGTGCTTCGAGATCACCGAGACCACGGCGGTCGCCGATCTGGCGCGCGCCGCGCGCTTCATCGCGGCGCTCAAGGCGATCGGCTGCCGCTTCTCGCTCGACGATTTCGGCAGCGGCATGAGCTCGTTCGCCTACCTGAAGAACCTGCCGGTGGACTACCTCAAGATAGACGGCAGTTTTGTCAAGCAGCTGCACCGCGATCCGATAGACTGCGCGATGGTCGAGGCGATCCATCGGGTCGGGCACGTCATGGGCATCGCGACGATCGCCGAGTTCGTCGAGAGCGGCGAGATCCTGGAGCGGCTGCGCGCGATCGGCGTGGACTACGCGCAGGGCTATGGCATCGCCCGGCCGCAGCCGCTCGAGTCGCTCGCCGCGCTAGACCGCCGGGCTGCCTGAGGCGGCTGCCGGAAGCGTGAAGCGGAAAGTGGCACCCGCCCCGGGCGCCGACTGCGCCCAGATGCGGCCGCCATGGCGCTCGACGATGCGCCGGGCGATCGCCAGTCCGGCACCGGTGCCTTCGAATGCGGAGGCCGGGTGCAGGCGCTGGAACACGCCGAAGAGTTTCGCGCCATAGCGCATGTCGAAGCCGACCCCGTTGTCGCGCACCCAGTACTCGACCGATCCCGTGGCCTCGGGCGCGCCGCCGATCTCGATGCGCGGCGGCGCCGCGTGGCGCGAGAACTTGAGCGCATTGCCGATCAGGTTGATCCACACCTGGTGCACGAGGCGCGCATCGGCGTGCGCTGGCGGCAGCTCGCCCAGCACGATCTCGGCGCGCTCGGCGCCGTTGAGCTCGGCGAGCACCGATCGCACCAGCGCGCGCATGTCGAGCGGCTCGGGGGAGAGCGCCGCCCGGCCGCTGCGCGACAGCTCGAGCAGCGCGTCGAGCAACTGGCCCATGCGCAGCGCGTTGTCCTCGATGCGCGCCAGGTAGCCGGCAGGCTCGCCCTCGAGTGCGGCGGCGAAGTCTTCGCGCAGGATGTGCGCGAAGCCGGCGATCGCGCGTAGCGGCGCGCGCAGGTCGTGCGACACCGAGTAGGCGAAGCTCTCCAGCTCGCGGTTGGCGGCCGCGAGCGCGGCGGTGCGCTCGGCGACGCGTCGCTCGAGGGTCGCGGCGAGCGTGCGCAGCTCGCCTTCGATGCGCGCGCGCTCGATTTCGGCGGCGGCGCGCGCGGCGAAAATCTCCAGCACCGAGCGCCACAGCCGCTCGCGCGCGATCGGGCGGCGCGACACCGCGACCAGGATCCCGAGCGGCGCGCCGCGCGAATCGAGGAGCGCCGTGCCGGCGTAGCCCTCGGCCTGCAGGCGCGCAAGGCCGGCGTCGCGCGGATAGAGGGCGCGCACGCCTGCGGGATGCACGACGCTGCCGGCGCGCTCGAACACACGCTCGCAGGGCGAGCCGGCGAGCGGATATTCGAAACCCTCGGCCGGCGCGCCGTCGCGCCAGACCGCGAGCGCGCGCACGCGCTCGTTCCGTGGCGCCACCAGTTCTGCGGCGAAGACGGTGTCGGCAGACAGTTCGCGCGCAAGCCGCGCCACCAGCTCTTGCAGGAACGCGCCGCCGGAGGACGGCGAGACCGCGCGCGCGATGTCGAGCAGCAGCCGTTCCAGCTCGCGGTTCTCGTTGACGTCGGCCCAGACCCAGAGCACGCAGCGCTCGCCGGAGAACTCGATCGGGGCGGCCGAGACAAGCACGTCGAGCAGCCCCCCGTCGGCGCGGCGAAAGCGGGTGGCGAAGCCCCGCAGCGCGCCGTCGGCTTCCAGCCGCGCCATCGCCTCGACCCGGTCGGCGGGCTCGGCCCATAGCCGGAGGTCCGCCGCGCTGCGCCCGAGCGCGCGCTCGCGCGCGATTCCGGTCATGCGCTCCCAGGCGTCGTTCACCTCGAGATGGTGGCCCTCGGTCGCGGTGGCAAGCGCGATCGCCACCGGACTGGTGGCGAAGAGCGCCGCGAACTTCGCTTCGGAGCGCGCCGCCCGCGCCTCGATCGCCTTGCGCGCGCTGCAATCGCGCACGACGCCCCACATTCGCACGGTGCGGCCGTCCGCCCCGCGAAGCGCTCGTCCGTAGACCTCCATCCAGCGCACGCTGCCGTCGGGCAGCTGCACGCGCTCTTCGCCGTGGTACTCGTCGCGCTCGCCGCGCAGGCAGGAGACGTAGAGGGCGCGCGCCGCCGCGCGGTCCTCCGGATGCACATGGGCGAGATAGTCCCGGAACGTCCCGGAGAACGCGCCCGGAGCAAGCCCGAGAAGCGGCGACAGGTCTCCGTACCAGGTCACCCGGTCGCGCCGCAGATCCCAGACCCAGGTGCAAAGGCCGAGCGCCTGCTGCGCCAGGGCGAGCGCGGAGTCAGTGCCGCGGCGCGCGCTCGTGCACTTGCCCTTTTGCCAGGTACGGCGGCTGTGCCGGGGCATGGCACCCGCCATCTTACCGGCCGGCGCCGCTCAGGCTGCGCCGAGCACGCGCGCCGGGCCTGAAGGCGGAATCGGCCCGGCCGGACCGTAGCCCGCGCCGGCCACGGTGCCGACGAGGCTCGCCAGACGCGCGTGCACGAAACCCGCTTGCACGGCGATCAGTCTGCCGTTCGCCTCGTTGAGCGAGCGGGCGCGTTGCGCCTCGCCCAGCAGCGCGCGCCAGGCCTGGGCGGCCGCCTCGCCCTGCGCCTGATCCGGCCGCGCCGCAAGGCGCGCGCGCGCCGCGCCGAGCCCCTCGGCGCGGTGAACGGCCTGTTCCTTCTCGCGGGCAATTTCCTCGATCGGTTCGGCTTCCCCTGCGGCAAGCAGCACCTGCTCGCGCTCGAGCACGGCCACCAGCGCCGCGAGCGCCGCGCGCTCGGCCGCCAGCGCCTGCAGCAGTTCGTCCGGCGCCGTCATGGCGATCCCGGCCGCGGGCCGAGCAGCTCCTTCAGGCTCTGGATGAGCCGGTCGGCCACCACTTCGGCGTTGACCTTGAAACGCCCTTCCCGAATGGCGGCCTTGATTTCCTCGACCCGGGCCGAATCGAACGGCGCGGAGGCACCCATCTCGGCCTCGATGCGGTGCAACTGCCCGGCGAGATCCGAAAGCGTGATTCTCGCCTGCGCGCCTTCGCGCGGGCGAGCCGGTCCGGAGGCGTCCGAGACGGTGCGCTCGAACTTCGGCCCATCGCCCAAGCCGTTGATTTTCATCGCTGTCTCCTCGTCGGCAGCAGGCCCGGCGCCGGCTGCATCCAGGGTATCGGCAGCAAGCGGCCAATCTTGAGATCCGCTGCAGGCATCTTCAGCGCGCGAGCTCGACCACCCGGTTCGCCCGGGCGATTCCGGTGAGCGTACGGCCACTCGCGGTCTGAACGCGCACGCTCTGGCCCTCGGCTGCGGCGGTGACCGCCCTGGCATCGGCGGAGATCGTGAACCCGGGGCCCGAGACAACCAGCTTCACGGTGTCGCCCGCGTGCACCGCCGGGCGGGCGCGCAGATACTCTGGACGCAGCAACTGACCCGCCGCGAGCGGCCGCGCAAGCACCCGGTTTGCGATCGCCGCAGGGTCGAGGATCGCCCCCGGCGGCTCGCGCGTGAGCTCGACTTCCTCGACGCGCACGTCCTGCGGCGAAAGCTCGGCTCCGGGGGCAAGCGCCCGCGCGGCGACCGGCGCATGGGCGTAGATGCGCACCTGCACGGGAAACCAGGCGGTTACCGCGGGGCCCTCGGCGCAGCGCACGCCGGCGATCAGCCGTCCCCACGGGCGCGCGCCCGCCGGCAGGAACGGTTCGAGACGGGTGCATGCCGATAGGTCCACGCGCGCGTCGGGTGCGCCGACCGTCACCTCGACGCGGCCGGGAAGCCCGCCCGCCGCGCGCTCGACGAGCAGGCGCAGGCTCTCCGGCGCGGCCTGAGCGTTCGCGACGCTGCTCGGCGCGTACAGGGCGACCGCGGTGCAGAGCGGCGCAAGGAAATGTCTCATCCGGGCGGCAGCGTACGCGCGCGCGCGGGCTCGGTGCGCCCGGAATAGCGCCGTCTTCTGCGGCCTGATCGCGCGATTCGGCCGCGGCGCGCGCGTGCATACTCGGCGCGACATGATGAACCGGATCGAAGACGCGCTGCGCGCCCAGAGCCTCGCCCTGGAGCTGCGCGCGCATCGCCAGAGCGTGCTCGCTTCCAACATCGCCAACGCCGAGACGCCTGGCTACCGCGCGGTGGATTTCGATTTTGCGCGCGCGCTGCGCGCCGCGCTCGCGCGCCCGGGCGCGCCGCTGCCGCGCCCGCAGCCGCAGGCCGAGGCGCAGCCTGCGGCCGACGGCAATACCGTGGACATGGACGCCGAGCGCGCGAAGTTCGCCGACAACGCGGTGCGCTACGAGGCGGCGCTCAGGGCGCTGAACGGGCAGATCCGGACGCTGCTCGACGCGATCCGGGGCTAGCGCCATGTCGCTCGCGCGCGCATTCGACATCGCCGCCGGGGCTGTCGCCGCCCAGGCGCAGCGGCTCAACGCCGTGGCGAGCAATCTCGCCAACGCCGAGAGCGCCGCGGCGCCGAACGAGTCCCCGTACCGCGCGCGGCAGGTGCTGTTCGAGGCGACGCCGGCACGCGACGGCACCGCCGGCGTGCGCGTCGCGGCGGTGCTCGAAGATCCGGCTCCGGCGCGCCGTCACTACGATCCCCGCCATCCGCTCGCCGACGCGCAGGGCTACGTGACGCTGTCCAACGTGAACGTCGTGGACGAGATGATCAACATGGTATCGGCCGCGCGTGCCTACCAGAACAACCTCGAGGTCATGAACACGGCGAAGACGCTGATGCTCAGGACCCTGAACCTCGGCGCCTGAAGGAGCGCGCAATGACGACCGAAGTGCAAGGCGTTTCCGCGGCGGCGCCGGCGCGCCCGGCCGCGATGCCGGCCGCCGCGGACCACGAAGACCGCTTCCTGCGGCTGCTGGTGGCGCAGATGCGCAACCAGGATCCCCTCAATCCGCTGGACAACGCGCAGGTGACGGCGCAGATGGCACAGATCGCGACGGTGCGCGGAATCGAGCGGTTGAACGAGACGCTGCGCGCGATCGCCACCGGAGCGCAGGAGGCGCAATCGCTGCAGGCGGCGATGCTGATCGGGCGCGAGGTCCTCGTCGAGGGCGAGGCGATCGAGCTTGGGCCGCAAGGCGCGCGCGCCGGATTCGAACTCGCCGCGGACGCCGACCGTGTCACCGTCACCGTGCTCGATGCCGCCGGCCGAGTCGTGCACCGCGCCGATCTGGGCGCGCGGGCGGCGGGCATCCACGCCGTTTTCTGGGACGGCGTCGGCGACGCAGGCGAGCGGCTCGCCGACGGCACCTACCGCATCGCCGTCGCCGCCGAGCGCTCGGGCGCCGCGGCCGAGGCGACCGCCCTCGCCGCTGCGCGCGTGCTCGGTGTGGCGCGCGACGCCGCGGGCGTGCAGCTCGATCTGGCGGGCGTCGGACGCCGGCCCTACGGCGCCGTGAAGCAGATTCTGTAGAGGAGGCGATTCATGAGCTTTCAGCAGGGACTTTCGGGATTGAACGCCGCGGCGAAGAACCTCGACGTGATCGGCAACAACATCGCGAACGCCAACACCGTCGGCTTCAAGGGCTCGCTCGCGCAGTTCGGCGACGTCTTCGCGAGCGCGGTCGGCGGTGGCGGCACCCAGGTCGGCATCGGCACCTCGATCACGACGGTGCTGCCGCTCTTCGGCCAGGGCAACATCACGGTATCGGCCAATCCGCTCGACATCGCCATCAACGGCCAGGGGTTCTTCCGCGTCTCGGCCGGCGGCACGGTGAGCTACACGCGCAACGGCCAGTTCGCCCTGGACAAGGACGGCTACATCGTCAACGCCGCCGGGGCGCGCCTGACCGGCTATCCGGCCACCGCCGCTGGCACGATCGTCGCGTCCACTCCGGTGGATCTGCGCATCTCGAGCGCTGACCTCGCTCCGGCGGCGACGCAGAACGCCGGCATCGTGCTCAACCTCGATTCGCGCAGCGGCACGCTGCCCGCCGCCGGCTTCAACCTCGCCGATCCGGCGACCTACCACAGCGCGACCTCGCTTGCGGTGTACGACAGCCTCGGCAATCCGCACACGCTGACCACGTACTTCGTGAAGACCGCGGCAAACAGCTGGAGCGTGTTCGCCGCCTCCGACGGCGTGCAGGTCGGCACCGGTCCGATCGGCACGCTCGCGTTCAATAGCGACGGCACGATCAACACCGGCGCGACCACGCTTCCCTTCGCGCTCTCGGTGCCGGTGGGCACCGGCGCCACTTCACCGCTTGCCTTCGCGCTGGACTTCACCGGCAGCACGCAGTTCGGCTCCGGCTTCGGCGTGAACGAGCTGACCCAGGACGGCTATCCGTCGGGCAAGCTCACCGGCTACGCGATCTCCTCCGACGGCACGATCGTCGGCCGCTATTCGAACGGCCAGACGCGGGCACAGGGGCAGGTGGTGCTCGCCAACTTCACCAATCCGCAGGGGCTGCAGCCGCTCGGCAACAACCAGTGGGGCGAAACCGCCGCCTCCGGCCAGCCGCTCGTCGGCGCGCCGAACACCGGCAACCTCGGCGTGCTGCAGTCCGGGGCGCTGGAGGAGGCGAACGTGGACATCACCGAGGAACTGGTCAAGATGATCACCGCGCAGCGCATCTATCAGGCGAACGCGCAGACCATCAAGACGCAGGACGCGGTGCTGCAGACGATGGTGAACCTGCGCTAGCGGCCGATGGATCGGCTCGTGCACATCGCCGCCTCCGGCGCGCGCCAGCTGATGGCGCGCCAGGATGCGATCGCGCAGAACCTCGCCAACGTCTCGACGCCCGGTTACCGCGCGCAGACCGCCGCCGCACGCGCGGTGCCGCTCGCGGGCTCCGGCGCGCGGGTGTTCGCCCTAGAGGTCGCCACCGGCGCCGATCTGACGCCCGGCCCGGTCGAGCCCACCGGCCGCGCGCTGGATGTCGCGGTGCAGGGCCCGGGCTGGATCGCGGTGCAGGCGGCCGACGGGCGCGAAGCGTACACGCGCGCCGGCAGCCTGGAGGCGGGCGCCAGCGGCGTGCTGCAGACGCGCGCCGGACACGCCGTGCTCGGCGAAGGCGGGCCGATTTCCGTTCCGCCGGAGCACCGCATCGAGATCGCGCGCGACGGAACTGTCTCGGCGATTCCCGAGGGCCGGCCGCTCGCCGCGGTGCTGGTGCTCGGACGCATCAAGCTCGTCAATCCGCCGGCGGCGAGCCTCGAGCGCGGCGCCGACGGGCTGTTTCGCACGCGCGACGGCGCGCCCGCGCCCGCCGACCCCGAGGTGGGGCTCGTCGCCGGAGCGCTCGAAGGCGCGAACGTCAACGCCGCCGAAGCGCTCGTCGGCATGATCGGTGTGGCGCGCCAGTTCGAGCTGCACATGAAGCTCGTGGCGCAGGCCGACGACAACGCGCGCCGCGCCGCGAGCCTGCTCAACGTCACCGCATGAGGACACACGCATGATCCGCTCGCTCTGGATCTCGAAGACCGGGCTCGACGCCCAGCAGACCAACCTCGATGTGATCGCGAACAACCTCGCCAACGTCGCCACCAACGGCTTCAAGCGCTCGCGCGCGGTGTTCGAGGACCTGCTGTATCAGACCATCCGCTCGCCCGGCGCGCAGTCCTCGCAGAACACGCAGCTGCCCTCCGGGCTTCAGCTCGGCACCGGCGTGCGGCCGGTCGCGACCGCGCGCATCTTCACTCAGGGCAACCTGCAGCAGACCGGGAATTCCTTCGACGTCGCGATCAACGGTGCCGGATTCTTCCAGATCCAGCTCCCCGACGGCAGCACCGCCTACACCCGGGACGGCTCGTTTCACCTAGATAGCCAGGGACAGTTGGTCACCGCGAGCGGCTTCGTGCTGCAGCCCGGGATCACGGTGCCGGCGAACACGCTGTCGGTCACCATCGGCCAGGACGGCGTGGTGAGCGCGGTGCAATCGGGAAACCCCGCGCCGGTGCAGATCGGCCAGATCCAGCTTGCGAACTTCGTCAATCCGGCGGGGCTTGCGCCGCTCGGGCAGAACCTGTTCGTCGAGACCGCGGCCTCGGGGGCGCCGACCACCGGCACGCCGGGCACCAGCGGGCTGGGGCTGCTCAACCAGGGCTACGTCGAGACCTCCAACGTCAACGTGGTCGAGGAGCTGGTCAACATGATCCAGGCGCAGCGCGCCTTCGAGATCAATTCGCGCGCGATCCAGGTTTCCGACCAGATCCTGCAGCGTCTGGCGCAGGTGTAGGAAAGCCGCGGTGCGCCGCCCGTTCGCCATCGCCCTGGCCGCGATCGCGGCCGCCGGATGCAGCGCGCCGCAGGTGCGCGTGCACGAGCCGACCAGCGTGCGGCCGGCGCCGGCGGCGCCGGCGCCGGCGCGCACCGACGGGGCGATCTACCGCGCCGAGTCGTACCGGCCGCTGTTCGAGGACCGCCGCGCGCGCTTCGTCGGCGACACGCTCACCGTCGTGATCAACGAGAAAATCAGCGCTGCGCAGCAGAACGCCACCAGCGCCAGCCGCTCGGGCGAGATCAAGGCGGAGGTGCCGGCCTTCGACGTGCCGGCGTTTCGCGGCATCGCTGGTGTGCGCAGCGTTCCGGGCCGGCTCGCCGGCACCGACATTGACCTGTCCTCCTCGGTCAAGCACGACGCCAAGGGCGCGGCGAGCGCGAGCAACGCGTTCTCCGGCACGATCGCGGTGACGGTGATCGAGGTGCTGCCCAACGGCAATCTGCTGGTCGCGGGCGAAAAAGAAATCGGCACCAACCGCGAGGTCGAGCGCCTGCGCTTTTCCGGCGTGGTGAATCCGGCCACCATCGTCGCCGGCAACCAGGTGAGCTCGACGCAGGTGGCCGATGCGCGGCTCGAGTACCGCGGCGAGGGCGCGGTGGATTCGGCTCAGGTGATGGGCTGGCTCGCGCGCTTTTTCCTTTCGTTCCTGCCGTTCTGAGACCGATGCGGCGCGCGCACGTCATGGTGTGGATCGAGCGCCTGGCGGTGGCGATCGTCGTGTTGCTCGCGGCCGTGCTCGTCGAGGCGCGCGCCGAGCGCGTGAAGGACATCGCGAGCTTTCAGGGCGCGCGCGCCAACCAGCTCGTCGGCTACGGGCTGGTGGTGGGCCTGGACGGCAGCGGCGACCAGACCACGCAGACGCCGTTCACGGTGCAGAGCGTGGTCTCGATGCTCGGCCAGATGGGGGTGAACCTGCCGCCGGGCGTGAACCTGCAGCTCAAGAACGTCGCCGCGGTGATGGTGACCGCGCAGCTACCGCCGTTCGCGCGGCCGGGCCAGGCGCTTGATGTCACCGTCTCCTCTCTCGGCAACGCGAAGAGCCTGCGCGGCGGCACGCTGCTGCTCACGCCGCTCAAGGGCGCCGACGGCCAGGTCTATGCGCTCGCGCAGGGCAATGTGGTGGTGGGCGGCGCCGGAGCCTCCGCCGCGGGTTCGCGCGCGCAGGTGAACCAGCTGAACGCCGGGCGCATTCCCTCGGGCGCCACCGTCGAGCGCGCGGTGCCGGCGGCGGTCGGCGCCGATGGCGTGGTGCGGCTGGAGCTGCACGCGTCCGATTTCGGCACCGCGCGCCGCGTCGCCGAGGCGATACGCGCGCGCCTGGGTGCGGCGGCGGTGGCGCGCGATGCGCGCACGGTCGAGGTTCCGGCACCGCCCGGCGAGTTCGAGCGCGTCGCCTTCCTCGCCGAGCTGGAGAACGTGCCGGTGGAGACGCCGACGGCGGCGGCGAAGGTCGTGATCAACGCGCGCACCGGCTCGGTGGTGATGAACCAGGCGGTCGCGCTCGCGCCGGCGGCGGTCGCGCACGGCAGCCTCTCGATCACCGTGAGCGCCGCTCCGGAGGTGAGCCAGCCGGCCCCGCTCTCCGGCGGCCAGACCGTGGTCACCGAAAAGGCCGACGTGCAGATCCGCCAGGAGCGCGGCGACCTGTTCTATCTGGAGGGCGGCGCGCGCCTGGCCGACGTGGTGAAGGCGCTCAACCTGCTCGGCGCGACGCCGCAGGACCTCGTCTCGATCCTGCAGGCGCTCAAGGCCGCGGGGTCGCTCCGCGCCGAGCTGGAGATCATCTGATGGCGGCCTCGCCGGTGGATCCCGCGCTCGCGGCGCTCAGGCGCGAGGCGCGCGCCGATCCGCAGAAGGCGGTGCGCCAGGCGGCGGTCGAGTTCGAGCGCGTCTTCCTGCAGATGCTCCTGCGCAGCATGCGCGAGGCGACGCCGCGGTTCGATCCGCTCGCGGGCGACACGCAGCGACTGTACGAGGGCATGCTCGATGAAGCCTGGGCGGCCGAGCTGTCGAAACGCTCGATCGGTCTGGCGCCGATCATCGAGCGGCAGCTTGCGAGGAACGTCCGCTCCGCGGGTCCGCAGGCGGCTGCGCAGGCGATCGAGGAGGCCGCCTCCGACAAGGCGGCCGCCTTCGTGCGACGCATGGCTGCGCCCGCGCGCGAGGCGAGCCGCGCCACCGGCCTGCCGGCGGCCTTCATCCTCGGGCAGGCGGGGCTCGAATCCGGCTGGGGAGCGCGCGAGATCCGCCGCGCCGACGGCAGCACCACGTACAACCTGTTCGGCATCAAGGCGGGAAGCGACTGGCGCGGCGCGGTCGTCGAGGCGCCGACCGTCGAGTACGTCGGCGGGCGGGCGGAGCGGCGGATCGAGCGCTTTCGCGCCTACGGCTCCTACGCCGAGGCGTTCGCCGACTACGCGCGGCTGCTCGCCACAAGCCCGCGCTATGCCGAGGCGCTCGCGGCGCGCGGCGAACCGGAGCGCTTCGCGCAGGCGATCGCGCGCGCCGGCTACGCCACCGACCCGGCCTACGGCGCAAAGCTCGCGCGCGCGATCCGCATCGCCCAGCGCCTCGCCTGAAAGGCTGGAGAAATCCGCGCCGCGGCCGTTAAACGGAGAGCGTACCTGCCATGGCCACCTCGATCCTCGGCATCGCCACCAGCGGCGTCGCGGCCGCGCGCGCGGGGCTTGCCACCACCGCGCACAACATCGCCAACGTCAATACCGAGGGCTTCTCGCGCCAGAACATCGTCCAGAGCACGCCGGTGCCCGCCTATACCGGCGCCGGGTTCTTCGGCGCCGGGGTGGCGGTGGCCACCGTGCGCCGCGCCTGGAACGAGGTGCTCGAGCAGCAGGCGCGCGCGGCCGACTCGCGCGCGGCCGCCGCCGCGGAACTCGCCGCGCAGCTTCGCGCGCTCGATGATCTGCTTGCCGATCCGCAGGCGGGGTTGGCGCCGGCGCTCGACGAATTCTTTGGCGGCCTGAACGAGGTCGCGGCGCATCCGGCCGACGCGGCGGCGCGTCAGGCGCTCGTCTCGCGCGCCGAAGCGCTCGCCGCACGGTTCCGGGGCCTCGATGCACGGCTCGACGACCTGCGCGCTCGCGCCAACCGCCAGACCGAGGAGACGATCGCTTCGGTGAACGCCACCGCCGCGCGCATCGCCGAGCTTAACCGTCGGATCCTCGAGGCAGGCTCGGTCGGGTCGCGCGCGCAGCCGCCCAACGACCTGCTCGATGCGCGCGATTCTCTGGTGCGCGAATTGGGCCGCGAGATCGGCGCGACCGCCGTGGCGCAGTCCGACGGCAGCCTGAACGTGTTCGTCGCCGGTGGGCAGGCGATCGTCGTGGGCGGCAACGCGTATGCGCTCGCCGCATCCCCCGATCCGGAGTCGCCGCGGGATGTGGCGATCTCGCTGCAGGCCGGGGCGGCGCCGGTCGCCCTGCGCGCGGCCGATTTCTCGGGCGGCCGGCTGGGTGCGCTGCTGGAGTTTCGCAACGCCGATCTCGCCGGCGCCCGCAACGCCCTCGGCCGCATCGCGATCGCGCTCGCCGAGCAGATGAACGCGCAGCACCGGCTCGGACAGGACCTCGACGGGGCGATGGGCGGAGCGCTGTTCGCCGCCGGTGCGCCGGCGGTCGCCGCGCGCGCGACCAACGCCGGAACCGCGCAGCTTGCGGCGACGCTCGCCGACGCCTCGGCGCTCACGACGAGCGCCTACCGCGTGCTCTGGGACGGAGCCGCCTGGCAGGTCGAGCGACTGTCCGACAGGATGTCTTGGTCGTTCGCCGCCTTGCCACAGACGGTGGACGGGGTGACGCTCGCCCTTGCTTCGGGCACGCCGGCCGCGGGCGACTCGTTTCGCCTGGAGCCGACCGCATCGGGCGCGGCGGAGTTTGCCCTGCTTGTGCGCCAGCCGCGGCAGCTCGCCGCCGCGGCGCCGATCCGCGCCGCCACGTCGGCGGGCAACACCGGCAGCGGCGTCGTGAGCGCGCTCGCGGTGAACGCGCCGCCGCCGCCGGACCCGAATCTCGCGCAGACGGTCACGATCACGTTCACCGGACCGAACACGTTCGACGTGAGCGGCACAGGCACCGGCAACCCGACCGGCGTCGCGTACACGAGCGGCGCGCCGATCCGCTTCAACGGCTGGACGCTCACGCTGGAGGGCGCCCCGGCCGCGGGCGACGTCTTCACGGTGCAGGCGAACACCGGCGCGGTCGCCGACAACCGCAACATGCTCGCGCTCGCCGCGTTGCACGGCGCGCGCGGGATCGAAGGGGGTACGGCGAGCTACGGCGAGGCCTGGAGCGCGCTCGTCGGTGCGGTGGGCAGCCGCGCGCGCGAGATGCAGGTGAACGAGCAGGCGCTCGAACGCCTCGCGGCGCAGGCCGAGGCGAGCCGACAGGAACTGAGCGGCGTCAATCTGGACGAGGAAGCGGCCAATCTCCTGCGCTACCAGCAGGCGTGGCAGGCATCGGCCAAGGCGCTGGCGATCGCCGACGCCCTGTTCGCCTCGCTGCTCGAACTCGGAGGGCGATGAGCATGAGGATCAGCACGTCGCTTCTGTTCGAATCCGGCGCGCGCACGATTTCGCGCCAGCAGGCCGAGTGGGCGCGCACGCAGCAGCAGCTCGCGACCGGCCGGCGCCTGCTCGCCGCCTCGGACGATCCGCTCGCCGCGGCGCAGGCGCTGCGCACGGCCCAGGCTGCGGCGCGCGCCGATCAGTACGCGGCGACGCAGGCGGCGGCGCGCTCCAGCCTCGCGCTGGCCGAATCGGTGCTCGGGCGCGCGACCGAAGTGCTGCAGGGCGCGCGCGAGCTGCTGGTGCAGGCGAACGCGCCGACGCTGACCGACGCCGATCGTGCGAGCCTCGCGGTGGCGCTGCGCGCGCGCTACGACGAGTTGCTCGCGCTCGCCAACGCGCGCGATGCCGACGGGCAGTACCTGTTCTCCGGCTACCGCGGCGCGACGCAGCCGTTCGCCGAGACCGCGGCGGGCGTCACCTACGCGGGCGACGAAGGCGAGCGCGCGCTCGCGGTCGCCGAGGGACGGCTGCTGGCGGTGTCGGTGAACGGCGCCTGGCTATTCGACCGCGTGCCCGACGGCAACGGCCGGTTCAGCGTCAGCGCCGCGGCGACCAACACCGGTACCGCGGTGCACGACGGCGGCACGGTGACCGATCCGGCCGCGCTGACCGGCCACACGTACCGGATCCAGTTCGGCGCCGGCACGCCACCGGTGTACGACGTTGTGGACGTGACGACCGGAACGACGCTCGTCGCCGCGGCGACGTACACGAGCGGCCGGGCGATCGAGTTCGACGGGCTGCGCGTGGTGCTCAGCGGCGCCCCGGCTGCCGGCGACCGCTTCGACATCGCGCCGAGCGGGGCGGCGAGCGTCTTCGACACGCTGCGCGCGCTCGCCGATCGCCTGGCGGCGCCGGCTGCCGGCCCGGCCGGCCGCGCGGCGATCGCCAATACGCTCGCCGGCGGCCTGCAGGCGCTCGATCGCGCGCTCGATCGCGTGCTCGAGGCGCGTGCGCGCGCCGGCGCGGGGCTCGCCGAGCTCGACGGGCTCGGAGATCTCGTCTCGGCCGAGAAGCTGCGCCATGAAGCCGACGGCGCGCGCCTCGCGAATCTGGACTACGCCGAGGCCGCGAGCCGCTTCGCCGCGCAACAGACCGCGCTCGAGGCGGCGCAGCGCTCCTACCTGCGCGTCACCTCGCTTTCGCTCTTCGACCTGCTGTAGGAGAGGACCGGGCCGTGGCCGCGGGTGCGGGACCGACCGAGATCGCGCGCGAAACGATCCGCCAGCTCGCGCTGCGGCGTCTGGCGCCCACGCCCGAGCACTACGCGCGCGTGTACCGCGAGATCGGGGGGATGGAGGAGGAGCCCGACGGCGCGGCGGCACAGGCGCAGTTCCTGCGCGAGCAGATGGCGCGCCTGCTCACCGACGCGGTGGTGCCGCGCCTCGGATACCACGAGGAGCTCGCGACGGAGGCGCGGGCGATCGCCGAACGCATCCGCGCCGCGCGCGAAATGGCCGAGCTGCGCGCCGAGGCGCAGGCGCTGCGCCAGTTCTGGATCCACCTCGAGCTGCGCGGCCAGACGCAGGCCGACGTGCTCGCCGCTTCGCTCGCGCTGCTTCAGCTCACCGTGCGCAACCTCGGCGAGCTGGTCGCCGACGAGCGCTGGGTAAAGCCGCAGGTCGAGCGGCTGGAGAAGCTGCTCGCCGCGCCGCCCGACCTGGAGGCGATGCGCGAGGTCGAGCGCGGCCTGCGCGCGGTGATCGTGCGCCAGGGCGCCATGCGCCGCCAGCTGGAGGAGGCGCAGGCGGCGCTGCGCGAGATGGTGAGCGCGTTCATCGAGCGTATCGGCGCGATCAGCTCCTCGACCGGCGCCTACAGCGCGCGCGTGTCGGAATACGCCCGCCGCATCCAGGAAGCGAAAGATCTCGCCGGCCTCGCCGGGCTGGTGAGCGAGCTGCTCGCCGACACGCGCGGCATGCAGACCGATCTGGTGCGCTCGCGCGAGGAGCTGGTCGAGGCGCGCCGGCGGGTGCAGGCGCAGCAGGCACGCATCGCCGAACTGGAAAAACAGCTCGAGACGGTCGCGAGCCTGGTGCGCGAGGACGCGCTCACCGGCGCGCTCAACCGCCGCGGGCTGGAGGAGGCGTTCAGTGCCGAATGCGCGCGCGCCGAGCGCCGCGGCGAGCCGCTTTCGCTGGCGGTGCTGGATCTGGACGATTTCAAGGCGCTCAACGACCGGCTCGGCCACCAGGCGGGCGATGCGGCGCTCGCACACCTGGCGCGCGTGGCACGCACGGCGCTACGACCTACCGACATCGTCACCCGCTACGGCGGCGAGGAGTTCGTCATCCTGCTGCCCGGCAGCGCGGGCGAGGAAGCCGCGCGCATCGTGATGCGGGTGCAGCATGCGCTCACGCGGCACTTGCTTCGGCACAACGAGGAAAAGGTGCTCATCACCTTCAGCGCCGGGGTGGCCGAGCGAAGGCCGGGAGAGACGCGCGAGGCGCTGATCGCGCGTGCCGACACCGCGATGTACGAGGCCAAGCGCGCCGGCAAAAACCGCGTCGTCGTGGCGCCTTGACCTATTCGAGCAGGCCGTGCTCGACGGCGTAGCGCGCGAGCTCCGCGTTCGTGCGCACGCGGAGCTTTTCCAGCACGCGCGCGCGGTACACGCTGACCGTCTTGGGCGAGAGCGCAAGCTCTGCCGCGACCTCCGAGAGCCGGCGGCCGGCGGCGAGCAGCCGCAGCACCTGGAATTCCCGGTCGGTGAGCGCCTCGTGCAGCGGCCGCTCGGCGGGCTCGGCGATGCGCTCGGCGAGGGCCTCGGCGAGCTGCGGCGTGATGTAGCGGCGCCCGGCGGCGACCTGCCGGATCGCCTCCAGCAGCTTCTCCGGCGCGCTCGACTTGGTGAGATAGCCCGCGGCGCCTGCGCGCAGCGCGCGCAGCGCGTACAGCTCCTCCGGGTACATGCTGAGCACCAGCACCCGCAGCCGCGGATACTGCGCGCGCACCGACTTGAGGATCTCGATGCCGTTCTTGCCGGGCATCGCGATGTCGAGCAGGAGCACGTCGCACGCGTGCCGCCGCAGCAGCGCCGACAGCTCGCCGTAGTCGGCGGCCTCGCCCACGATCTCGATGTCGCCGCCCTCGGCGACGATCTGGCGCATGCCGCGGCGCACGATCGCGTGATCGTCGGCGATCGCGAGACGAATCATGACCGCGCTCCGTGCCGCGTGCGCGGAATGCCGGCCATCACCGTCGTGCCGCGGCCCGGCTCGCCGCTCACCTCGATCCAGCCGCCGAGACGGGCGATGCGCTCGTGCATGCCGCGCACGCCGAAGCGTCCCGGCTTTGCCAGATCCTCCGGCGTCGCGCCGCGGCCGTTGTCACGCACCTCCAGCGTCACCTCCTGCGCAGTTGCGAAAAGCTCGACCTCGATGCGCGTCGCCGCGGCGTGCTTGGTGATGTTGGTGAGCGCTTCCTGGAAGACGCGAAAGAGCGCCATCGCCGCCTCGCCCGGAAGCGCCAGCTCCTCGTCGTTGCTGGCGAAATGGTATTCGATGCCCAGTCGCCGCGCGACCTCGGCGGTGCGCGCCTCCAGCGCCGCCGACAGGCCGAGGTCGAGCGCGCCCGGCCGCAGCGCCTGCGCAAGGCGCTGGATCGAGCCGATCAGCGAATCGAGCAGCCGCTCGATGTCCTCGATGCGCTCCTGCACCGCCGGATCGGCGTCCACGCGCCGGCGCAGCCACGTGGCATCGGCCTTGAGGGCGGCGAGCGCGCCGCCCACCTCATCGTGCAGCTCGCGGGCGATCGCGGCGCGCTCCTCCTCCATGCGCCGCTCCCAGTCGGCGGTGAGATCGCGAAGCTTCGCCTCGGCGTTCTTGACCGAGGTGACGTCCACCATGATGCCGTCCCACAGCCGCACGCCGGCGCCCACCGTGCGCGGCGAGGCCGAGACCGACACCCAGCGCGCCTGCGGCCCGCTGCCAATGCACCCTTCCCAGGCGAGCGCGGCGCCGCTTGCGGCGCACTCGCGCAGCCGCGCGGCGAGCGGCTCGCCCGGCCCGCCGGAGGTGAGGGCGAGGATCTCGCGCGGGTTGGCGAGCAGCTGCGCGGGCGGGCGCCCGAGCAGCTGCTCGGCGCCGTCGGAGAGGTAGACGAACTCGGCCGGCGCGCCCTCGGCCGGCTGGCGAAGCTGGAACACGACTCCCGGCAGGTGCGCCGCGATGGCCGCCAGCCGCGATTCGGACTCGCGCTCGCGCGCTTCGGCGGCGCGCATCTGGCGCTTGAGCGTGCGCGCTTCCAGGCAGCGCGCGACCGCCGGGCGCAGCCGCGCGAGATTGTGCTTCATCACGTAGTCGTCGGCGCCGGCGAGCATCGCGTCCACCGCGACGTCCTCGCCGATGCGCCCGGAAACGATGATGAACGCAATCTCGGGGTCGGCGGCGCGCGCGAGCGCCAGCGCCGCGAGCGAGTCGAACTGCGGCAGGTTGTGGTCGGAGATGACCACGTCCCAGTCGGCGGCGGCGAGCGCCGCGCGCAGGCCATCGGCGTTCTCGACGCGCTCGGCGGAGACGCGCCACGGCCCGCCCGCGAGCGCGCGCAGAAGCAGTTCGTAGTCGTCCGGGGAATCCTCGACCACGAGGGCGCGCAACCGGGCGGCGGCCCGCCCGCGGGGGCTCACGTCTTGGCTCATGGCAGGGCTCATCGGCGCAACCGTACGCGGGGCGTCCGGAGCGCGGCTTCGGAACTCACCGTCAATTCGCCCTCTATTCCGGCGTGCAACGGCCGATAAGGGTTCCAGAATCGGCCACAGCCGGCTTGGTGGCGGCGATTCTATCAAGGTGGCGCAATGGGCGAACGGCACGGCAGGCGCGAACGGCGAACCGCGGCGGACGGCGTGCGCCCGTCTGCCCTGGCGATCTGAAGCCGCGTGTACGTCGCGCGCCAGCCCATTCTCGATCGCGGCCACCGCATCGCCGGCTACGAGCTGCTGTTTCGCCCGGCAAGCGGCGGTGTGATCGGCGATCCGATGCGGGCGAGCGCCTTCGTTGCGGCGAAGGCGTTCGCCGATCCTGCCTTCGCCGACCTGCTCGGAGCGCACCCCGCTTTCATCAACGTGGACGCGGCGTTTCTCGCGAGCGACCTGGTCGAGCTGCTGCCGGTCCGGCGCACCGTGCTCGAACTGCTGGAGACAATCGAATTCACACCTGCGCTGGTCGAGCGTTGCCGCGAGCTGAAGGCGCGCGGGTTTCGCCTCGCGGCCGACGACTACGCGGGCGATCGCGCGGCGATCGCGCCGGTGCTCGAGCTGCTCGACGTCATCAAGGTGGACGTGCCGGGCATCGGCGGGCGCGATCCGCGCGCGCTGGCGCGCGAGCTCGGTCCGGTGACGCTGCTCGCCGAGAAGGTCGAGACGGCGGCCGACCACGAGCGCTTTGCCGCCGCCGGTTTCGGGCTGTTCCAGGGATACTACTATGCCCGTCCCGAAACGTTCGCCCGGCGAGGCCGCGATCCGGCGCGCGAAGCGGCGCTGGAGGTGCTCGCGCTGGTGCTCGGTGATGCCCCCGAGCGCGACATCGAACGCGCGCTCAAGCGCCATCCGAACCTCGTCGTTGGGTTGCTGCGCCTGGTGAACAGCGCCGCCGCGGGGCTGGCGCGTCCGATCGGGTCGCTGCGCCAGGCGCTGCTGCACCTGGGCAGCGGTCCGCTGCGCCTCTGGTTGCAGCTGCTCGTGTACCTCGGCGGCGACGCGCAGGATCCCGGCAGCGATCCGTTGCTGCAGACCGCGGCGGCACGCGCCAGGACGATGGAGATTCTGGCGCAGCGCCTCGGCCGCGCCGGCGAGCGCGCGTTTCTCCTCGGCCTGGTGTCGCTGCTCGATGCGGCCACCGGCCTGCCGCGCACCGAGCTGGTGTGCAGGCTGGCGCTCGACGAGGAGATCCGCGCAGCGCTCGAGCAGGGCGCCGGCGTGCTCGGCGCGCTGCTCGAGCTCGCCCAGGCGCTGGAACGCGACGACGCGCCGGCGCTCGAGCGGCTGCGCGCGCGGCTGCCGGCGCTCGGCGAAGCCGATCTGGAAGCGGCCACGCGTGCCGGGCTCGCCTGGGCAGCCGCGCTCGGACGCCGGCCGCTGGAGTCGGCGGCATGAGCGTGTGCGACGCCCTGCCGCTCGCTGCCGGCCGCGGCGAGGACATCGCCCGGCTGCACGCACTGACCTCGCCGCACGGCGTCGCGCTGGAGATGATGCGGCTCTCGCTCCAGGACGACGTGTCGATCGCCCGGTTCGCCCGCCTTGCGCAGGCCGACCCGGCACTTACCAGCCGCCTCATCAAGGCCGCGAATGCGCTGGCGCTCGGGGCACGCCGGCCCACCGCCTCGCTGCAGGGGGCGATGCTGCGGCTCGGAGTGCCGACGGTAAGGCAGCTCGCGGCGGCGTTCTCGCTGATCGAGCGCTACGCCCACGGTCCGTGCGAGGCGTTCGACTACACGCGCTTCTGGACCGAATCGCTCCTTCGCGGCCTGGCCGGCCGATGCTCGCGGCGCGCCTGCGGCTGGCGGCGCCCGAGGAGGCGTTCACCTGCGGGCTGCTCGCGCACGTCGGCCGCCTCGGGGGCGAGGAGTTCCTGGTCATCCTGCCCGACAGCGGACCGCGCGAGGCGCGCGTGCTCGCCGAGCGGCTGCGCGCGGCCGTGGCAGGTCCTGAACATCGCACCGGCGACGGCGCTGCACCGCCCCTGAGCGTGAGCATCGGCGTCGCCGCCGAGGAGTGCTGCCGCGCCGCCCCGCTGGAGCTGCTGCGCCGCGCCGACCAGGCGCTGCTCGCCGCCGAACGCGCCGGACGCAACCGGATCTGCGAAGACCGCAGCGGCTAGCCGCCCGCACCGCCGGCGAGGGCGAGCGAAGGACCGAACTCGGCGGCGCCGTCCGCGGCCAGGCGCTCGGCGAACGCCGGCGCCTCCAGCGGCCTGCCGAGCAGATAGCCCTGCGCGCGGGCGCAGCGCTCCTCGCGCAGCAGCGCGAGCTGCGCCGGGGTCTCCACGCCCTCGGCGTGGCATTCGAGCCTCATCGCGTGGCCGAGGGCGAGGATGGTGCGCACGATCGCGATGTTCTCGGCGTCGTGCGGGATCTCGCGCATGAAGGACTTGTCTATTTTGAGGATGTCGATCGGCAGGCGCCGCAGGTACGAGAGCGAGGAATAGCCGGTGCCGAAATCGTCGATCGCGATGCGCGCGCCGGCGCGCTTGAGCGCGCCGAGCACCTCGGCGGCAGCCTCGGCATCGTGCATCGCGGTGCCCTCGGTGATTTCCATCTCGAGCAGGTGCGGCGCGAGGCCGCTCGCGCGCAGGATGCCGAGCACCCGCGCCAGGAACTGCTTGTGGCGGAACTGTGTCGCGGAAAAGTTCACCGCTACCGCAATGCCGCGTCCGAAGCGCTGCTCCCAGGCGCACGCGTCCTCGCAGGCGCGTTCGAGCACCCAGGCGCCGATGGCGTGGATCTGGCCGGTGTCGTCGGCCACCGGGATGAAGCGATCCGGCGGCACAAGCCCCATCTCCGGGTGCCGCCAGCGCAACAGCGCCTCGGCGGCGACGACCCGGTGTGTCGCGATGTCGTAGATCGGCTGATAGACGACGTGCAGCTGGCGCCGCTCGATGGCGTGGCGCAGCTCGTTCTCCAGGCGCAGGTTTTCGCAGGTGGCCGCCTGAAGCTCCGCCTGGTAGATCCGGTGGCCGTTGCCGCCCAGGCGCTTGACGAAATGCATGGCGCTCTCGGCGCTCTTGAGCAGCGTCTCGCAATCGCGCCCGTGCGCGGGGTAAAGGCTGACGCCGACCGACAGCGTGACGTAGAACTCCTGGCCGCTGACGACGATCGGTTCGGCGAAGCGCCGCGCCAGCCGCTCGGCGAGGCGGCGCGGTTCGCGCGCGCCGCCCGCCACCGCGACGAGGATCGCGAATTCGTCCTGCCCGAGCCGCGCGACCAGGCTGCCGGCGGGCACCTCGGCCCGCAGGCGGACGGCGATCTGCCGTATGACGGCGTCGCCGGCCGCGTAGCCGAGCGTCTCGTTGATGCGCATGAACCGGTCCAGGTCCACGTACAGCAGCGCCGCGGCGCCGTCCTCGGCACCGATCGCATCGAGGCGCAGCCCCGCCTGCTCGCAAAAGAGCGAGCGGTTCGGCAGCCGCGTGAGCGTGTCGTAGCTCGCGAGCTCCGCCGCCGCGCGCTCGGCGCGCTCCTTGTCCCGTCGCAGTCGCACATTGCGCAGCTCGCGCTCGATCACCGGCACGATGCGCGCCGGATCGTGCTTGGCGATCCAGTCGCTCGCGCCGACGCGCATCGCCAGCGCGCCGCGACCCTCATCCAGGCAGCCCGAGTACAGAATGAACGGTGCGTCGCTGCCGGATTCGCGCAGCAGCGCCAGCGCGGCATCGGAATCGAATCCGGGCATGACGTGGTCGGAGATCACCACGTCCCAGGGGCCCTCGGCGAGCGCCGCGCGCATGCTCCGGGCGCTGTCCACGCGGCGCAGCGCGGCCACCGGCAGCGCCGCGCGCAGCCTGCGCTCCAGGAGCAGCGCGTCGTCCTCGGAATCCTCTACGAGCAGGACGCGGATCGCTTCTGCTTCGCGCATCGGTCGGTGGCGGCGGTCGGCGGGCGCACGTTGGGCCTTCGTTCGCCCATTTACGGCCGCCGCGACGCGGACTTTAGGGTATCTTCGAACCGATGCGGGAACTGCGGCCCGGAGGAAAGTCGTCGGACCTCAGAGTGGTGCCGAGGAAGGGACTCGAACCCCCACAGTGTTGCCACCGCCAGGACCTGAACCTGGTGCGTCTACCAATTCCGCCACCTCGGCCGGGGTGCGGATTGTAGGAGCCGACCTTGAGCATGTCAAAGCGAAAACCGCCTGAGACTCCGCGCCCGCGCGCCGAGGCGGCGCTCGTTCGCGGGCGTGTCGAGGGGCATCCCGACGGGCACGGCTTTCTCGTGCCGGAGGCGGGCGGTGCGCCGGTCTGGCTGAGCGCCGCCGAGATGCGCCAGGTGCTGCACGGCGATTCGGCCGAGGTGCGCATCACCGGCGTGGATGCCCGCGGCCGGCTCTCGGGCGAGATCGTGCGCGTGCTCGAGCGCGCGCGGCGCCGGATCGTCGGCACGCTGCACGCGGGCCCCGGAATGTTCGTGCTCGTGCCCGAGGACCGGCGGATCGCGCAGGATCTGCTGGTGCCGAAGGCGGCGGCCGGCCGCGCGCGACCCGGGCAGGTGGTGACCGTCGAGATCACGCAGCCGCCGACGCGCCACGCGCAGCCGGTGGCGCGGGTCGTCGAGGTGCTCGGCGCGCGCGACGACCCGGGCATGGAGGTCGAGATCGCGCTGCGCAAGTTCGACTTGCCGCACGTGTTCTCGAAGGCAGCGCTCGCGGCGGCACGCGCGGCGCCGGAGGCAGTGCGACCCGAGGACCACCGGGGCCGGCGCGACCTGAGGGACCTCGACTTCGTCACCATCGACGGCGAGACGGCGAAGGATTTCGACGACGCGGTGTGCGCGCGGCCCGAGGGCCGCGGCCACCGGCTCTGGGTCGCGATCGCCGACGTCAGTCACTACGTGCGTCACGGCGATGCGCTCGACCGCGACGCGCGCGAACGCGCCACCTCGGTCTACTTTCCGCGCCGCGTGATCCCGATGCTGCCGGAAAAGCTCTCCAACGGCATCTGCTCGCTCAACCCGGGCGTGGACCGGCTGGCGATGGTGTGCGAGATGGCGGTGACGCAGAAGGGCGGCATCGCCGATTACGTCTTCTATCCGGCGGTGTTCCGCTCGCGCGCCCGGCTGACCTACGGCCAGGTGTGGCGGTGGTTGTCGGCGGGCGAGGCGCCGCCGCATGTCGCCCACCTGTACGCCGTGTACAAGGCGCTCGCGCGGGCGCGCGGCGAGCGCGGCGCGATAGACTTCGACACCCTCGAGACCCGCATCGAGTTCGACGCGCGCGGCCGCATCACCCGCATCGTGCCGGAGCCGCGCAACGACGCGCACCGCCTGATCGAGGAGTGCATGCTGGCGGCCAACGTCTGCGCCGGAGAGTTTCTCGCCGCGCGCCAGCACCCGACGCTCTACCGCGTGCACGAGCAGCCGGACCCGGACAAGGTGCACGCCCTGCGCGAGTTCCTCGCCGAGCTGGGCCTTTCTCTCGGCGGCGGTGACCGGCCGCGACCGGCGGACTACGCGCGGCTGCTCGATCGCATCCGCGGCCGGCCGGACGCGGCGCTGCTGCAGACGATCCTGCTGCGCTCGCTCAAGCAGGCGCACTACAGTCCGGAGAACGTCGGCCACTTCGGGCTCGCGTTCGAGGCCTACGTGCACTTCACCTCGCCGATCCGCCGCTACCCGGACCTGCTCGTTCACCGCGCGATCAAGGCCTGCCTCGCCGGGCGGCGCTACGAGGGCGTGGACTGGGAGGAGATGGGGCGGCACGCGTCGGAAGCCGAGCGCCGCGCCGACGAGGCGAGCCGCGACGTCGAGAACTGGCTCAAGTGCCTGTACATGCGCGAGCATGTGGGCGGGGTGTTCGCCGGGCGCATCACCGGCGTCACCGCGTTCGGCCTGTTCGTCACGCTCGACGAGTACTTCGTGGACGGGCTGGTGCACATCTCGGAGCTGGGACGGGACTACTTCCGCTTCGAGCCCAAGCGGCACATGCTGCTGGGCGAGCGCACCGGGCGGCGCTACCGGCTCGCGGACCCGATCCGGGTGAAGCTCGTGCGCGTGGACGTCGAGAGCCGCAAGATGGATTTCGTACCCGCATGAGCCGCCGCGGTCCGCGCGAGCCGCGCGTGGTGTTCGGCTTTCACGCCGTGCTGGCGAGCCTGCGCGCCGATCCGGGCTCGGTGACGGAGATCTTTCTTGACGAGGCGCGCAACGACGCGCGCGCGCGCGAGCTTGCGGCGGCGGCGGAGAAAGCGGGCGTGCGCCTGATGCGCGTGCCGGCGAAGCGGCTCGACGGCTTCTACGGCGGCGGCCGGCATCAGGGCGTGGTCGCGCGCGTCGCGCCGCGGCGCGATGCCGACAGCCTCGACGAGCTGCTGGAGAAAATCGCCAAGCCGCTGCTGCTCGTCCTCGACGGCGTCACCGATCCGCACAACCTCGGCGCCTGCCTGCGCGTCGCCAACGCCGCCGGCGCGCACGCGGTGATCGCACCGAAGGACCGCGCCGCCGGAATCAGTGCCGCGGTGTCCAAGGTGGCGAGCGGGGCGGCGGAGCTCACGCCCTACTTCATGGTCACCAACCTCGCGCGCACGCTGGGTGAATTGAAGGAGCGCGACATCTGGATCGTCGGCGCCGACGAACGCGCCGAGACGCCGCTTTTCGCGGCCGACCTGCCCGACTCGGTCGCCTGGGTGCTCGGCGCCGAAGGTGAAGGAATGCGCCGCCTGACGCGCCAGTCGTGCGACCTGCTGGTGCGCATCCCGACGCACGGGGGCGTGGCGAGCTTGAACGTGGCGGTGGCGGCCGGCGTGTGCCTGTACGAATCGGTCAGGCGGCGGACGGCCGCGGCGTGATGGGCACGCCACGGCTTGCCGCGCGTGGCGGATTTCCCCTATAATCCGCGCCCTTACGCTCCACGGGAGCGCGTTCCTTGCCGCACCGTCCACCGCAGACGGGCGGCTTACCCAGAAGGAGAGCAAACCGCGATGCGGCATTACGAGATCTGTTTCATCGTCCATCCGGACCAGAGCGAGCAGGTGCCCGCGATGGTCGAGCGCTACAAGGGCATCGTCGCGCAGAGGAAAGGGCGCATCCATCGCCTCGAGGACTGGGGCCGGCGCCAGCTCGCGTACCCGATCGCCAAGGTGCACAAGGCGCACTACGTGCTGATGAACATCGAGTGCGACGCCGAGACGCTCGCCGAGCTCGATCATGCGTTCCGCTTCAACGACGCGGTGCTGCGGCATCTGATCATCCACATGCCGAAGGCGATCACCACGCCCTCACCGATGATGAAGGACGAAAAATCGCGCTCGATGCTCGAGCGCGCGCCGGAGGCGCCGGCGGCTGAACCCGCGCCGACCGCTTGAGGGACGCGAACCGCCTGGAGATCACCGGCACGGTGAGCGAGCTAAAGGCACTGCGCCACACGCCGGCGGGGATCCCGGTGGTCGAGTTCCGGCTGCGGCACGAATCGCAGCAGCTCGAAGCGGGCGCGATGCGCAGGGTGCAGGCGGAAATCGACGCAATCGCGTTCGAGACCCTGGCGCGGCTGGTGGCGAGAATCGAGCCAGGGCGCACGCTCACCGCCGCAGGGTTCCTCGCCGCGAAGAGCCGGCGCTCGAAGAAACCGGTGCTGCACGTGACGCAAATCGAATTCGAATAGACGCATACCGAGGAGCAACAGGCAATGGCCACGCCGAAAAAGGCAAAGAGCAAGAGCAAGGAACGGGCGCAGCGCGGCCTGTTCCGGCGGCGCAAGTTCTGCCGCTTCACCGCGGAAAAGATCGAATGGATTGACTACAAGGACGTGGACCTGCTGCGCGACTACATCAGCGAGAACGGCAAGATCATTCCGGCGCGCATCACCGGCACGTCGGCCGGCTACCAGCGCCAGCTTTCGGTGGCGATCAAGCGCGCGCGCTTTCTCGCCCTGCTGCCCTACACCGACCTGCACTGAAGGAGGGCGAGGCGATGCAAGTCATCCTGATGGAGCGGATCGCCAATCTCGGCAACCTCGGCGACGTGGTCAAGGTGAAGGACGGCTTCGCGCGCAACTACCTGATTCCGCAGGGCAAGGCGAAGCGCGCCACCGAGGCGAACATCAAGGCGTTCGAGCAGCAGCGCGCCGAGCTGGAAAAGGCGCAGGCCGAAGCGCTCGCGCGCGCGCAGGAACGCGGCGCGAAGCTGGAGGGCCTGACGCTGCAGATCGTGCGCAAGGCGGGCGTGGACGGGCGCCTGTTCGGCTCGGTCACCAACTACGACATCGTCGAGGCGCTGCAGGCGCAGGGCCACGAGGTCGAGCGCGCGCAGGTGAGGATGCCCGCGGGGCCCCTGAAGGCGGTGGGCGATTACCAGATCCAGATCGCCCTGCACACCGACGTGGTGGTCACGGTCAACGTTTCCGTGCTGGGCGAGACCTGAGCCGCGAAAAAAGCGTGCGGAAACAGGCGCGAGGAAAAGGGCTGGCGACGGCCCTTTTTCTTTTGTAGCATCGTCGCAACCCATGGCCCAGACACAGGTCCGGCGAACCGAGCCGGTGGATCCGCAGCTCCTGGCGCTCAAGGTGCCGCCGCACTCGGTGGAAGCCGAGCAGTCGGTGCTCGGTGCGCTGCTCATCGACAACCAGGCGTTCGACCGCATCGCCGATATCGTCGGCGCCGACGACTTTTACCGCGACGATCACCGGCGCATCTGGCGCCATATCGTCAAGCTGATCGAGGCGGGCAAGCCGGCCGACGTGGTGACGGTGGGCGAGTCGATCGAGGCGAGCGAGGACAAGGACCGCGTCGGCGGCGTCGCCTATCTCGGTCTGCTGGCGCAGAACACGCCCTCGGCGCTCAACATCCGGCGCTACGCCGAGCTGGTGCGCGAGCGCGCGGTGCAGCGGCGCCTGGCGCAGGTGGCCACCGAGATCGCGGAAAGCGCGCTCAACCCCGCCGGCAAGGACGTCGGCCAGATTCTGGACGAGGCCGAGTCGCGCATCATGGAGGTGGGCGAATCGGGCAGTCGCGGCCGCCAGGGGTTCGAGGAGGTGCAGACGGTGCTGGCGCGGGTTTTCGAGCGCATCGACCATCTGTACCACCGCGAGGACAAGAGCGAGGTCACCGGCATCCCGACCGGGTTCCTCGACCTCGACGAGAAGACCGCGGGCTTGCAGCCGGGCGATCTGATCATCGTCGCCGGCCGGCCGAGCATGGGCAAGACGGCATTCGCGCTCAACATCGCCGAGCATGTGGCGGTGGACAACGGTCTGCCGGTGGCGATCTTCAGCATGGAGATGAGCGCGACGCAGCTCGCGATGCGCATGCTCGGCTCGATCGCGGAGGTGGACCAGCACAAGATGCGGACCGGGCGGCTCGCTGACGAGGAGTGGGGCAAGCTCTCGGTGGCGATGGAGCGGTTGCACGCCGCGCCGATCTTCATCGACGAGACGGCGGCGCTCAATGCGCTCGAGCTGCGCGCGCGCGCGCGGCGCATGCGTCGCAGCTGCGGCAAGCTCGGCCTGGTCGTCGTCGACTATCTGCAGCTCATGTCGGCCGCGCGCGAGGGCGAGAACCGCGCCACCGAGATCTCGGAGATCTCGCGCTCGCTCAAGGCGCTCGCCAAGGAGCTGGAAGTGCCGGTGGTGGCACTGTCGCAGCTCTCGCGTGCCGTCGAGCAGAGGAACGACCGCCGTCCGATGATGTCGGATCTGCGCGAGTCGGGCGCGATCGAGCAGGACGCCGACGTGATCCTGTTCATCTACCGCGACGAGGTCTATCACCCGGACAAGCCCGAGGCGAAGGGCCGCGCCGAGGTGATCATCGGCAAGCAGAGGAACGGACCGATCGGCAAGGTCGAGCTCGCCTTCCGCGGGCAGTACACGCGCTTCGAGAACCTCGCGCATGTGACCGGCTACTAGCCGGAGAAGAGGAGTCCCCGATGTCCGAACCGAATATCGCGCAGAAGTCCCCGTACGCCGTGGAGCTGGCACCGGGCGACTACTGGTGGTGCGCCTGCGGGCGCTCCAAGCGCCAGCCTTTCTGCGACGGCTCGCACAAGGGAAGCGAGTTCTCCCCGGTCAAGTTCACGATCACCGAGCCGCAGAAAGTCTGGCTGTGCGGATGCAAGCGCACCGCCAAGAAGCCCTTCTGCGACGGCACGCACAACACCCTCGCCTAGACTTCGGCCCTCGACCCCGGATCGAGCGGGCCGCGGCGGCGCACGGCCGGCGCGCGCGGCGCCCGGGCGACGCTATCGCTTGCTCGCGACCCAGCGCCCCTCGACGCCGGCCTCGGTGCGAAAGCTCCCTTCCATGCGGTTTCCGGTCACGCGCCCGGTGTAGTCGCGGCGCACGCCGTTGTTGTCCACGAAGGCGAAGCTGATGTGAAAACCGCGCAGGTGCGGCTCGCGCAGCCCCGCCTGCAGCGTCGGCCCGAGCGCGACCGTGCCCTCGATTTTCTGGAACTTCTGCTCGAGCGCGAGATCGAGGCGCTCGCTGCCCGCCTCGAGCGTCCAGCGGCCCTGGATGTTCGCCGGTACCACCCAGAAGTACGCCCGCCGGCCGTCCATGGAGGAGGCCTCGTCCGGCTCCCAGTCGTCCATCGTGAAGGAGTGCGACACGATCCGGGTGCCCGGGCGCATGGCGAGGATTTGCGGCCGCAGCTTCAGGTTCAGCGCCGGCAGCAAGTACATCGTCACCACGGTGGCCTGGGAAAAATCGGTGGCGAAGATGTCGCCCTGGACGATTCTCGCCCGGCCGGCGACGCCCGCCTTTTCCACCTGTGCCTGCGCGTACTTCGCCATGTCGGGGTTGTACTCGATGCCGACGGCGCGCGCGCCGAACTTCTTCGCCGCCGCGATCACGATCTTGCCGTCGCCGGCGCCGAGGTCGTAGACGAGGTCGTTCGGGGTCACCTGCGCCATGCGCAGCATCCGGTCCACGACGTCGTCCGGCGTCGGCACCCAGATCACATCCTTGCCGGGCTGGCCGACCTGCGGCTCAAAGCCCTTTTGCTGCGCCGGGGCGGCGCCCGCGAAGGCGAGCGCCACGGCGAGCGCGAGCAAGGTTCTCAGCATCGTCATGGGCAGAGTCCTCGTCCTGTGGAGCGTGCGAAAGGCTGCGAAGGTTAGCAGAAAAAGCCGCCGCCCTCCGGGCGCGCCGGCGGCGGTTTCGCCGCGCTACAGGGCCGTGGCGGCGTGGTCGGCGAGGCGCGAGCGCTCGCCGCGGGCGAGCGTGACGTGTCCGGCGTGCGCCCAGCCCTTCATGCGGTCCACGACAAAGGTGAGGCCGGAGGAGCCCTCGGTGAGGTAGGGCGTGTCAATTTGCGCGATGTTGCCCAGGCACACCACCTTGGTGCCGGGGCCGGCGCGCGTCACCAGCGTCTTCATCTGCTTGGGCGTGAGGTTCTGCGCCTCGTCAATGATCAGCCACTTGTTGACGAAGGTGCGCCCGCGCATGAAATTGAGCGACTTGATGCGGATACGCGAGCGCACCAGGTCGCGCGCCGCCGCGCGCCCCCATTCGCCGCCTGCCTCGTCCGAGGCGTTGAGGACATCCAGATTGTCCTCCAGCGCCCCCATCCAGGGCTGCATCTTCTCCTCCTCGGTGCCGGGCAGAAAGCCGATGTCCTCGCCGATCGGCACCGTCACGCGCGTCATGATGATCTCGCTGTAGCGCTTCTCGTCGAGCACCTGCGTCAGCCCGGCGGCGAGCGCGAGCAGCGTCTTGCCGGTGCCCGCCTGCCCGAGCAGGGTGACGAAATCGATCGCCGGATTCATCAGCAGGTTGAGCGCGAAGTTCTGCTCGCGGTTGCGCGCGGTGATGCCCCAGACCGCGTGGCGCGCGTGGCTGTAGTCGCGCAGCGTCTCCAGCACCGCGCTGCGCCCGGATTTTTCCTTCACCATCGCATACAGCGGCCGCTCGCCCGACTCGTCCCAGACGAACTGGTTGAGCAGCAGCTCCGGCACCAGCGGGCCGTGGATGCGGTAGTAGGTGTGGCCCTCCTTCTTCCACGACTCCATGTCGCGGGCGTGGCTTTCCCAGAACCCGGGCGGCAGCTCGCGCATGCCGGTGTAGAGCAGATCGGTGTCCTCCAGCACCTTGTCGCTGGTGTAGTCCTCGGCGGCGAGCCCGAGCGCGCGCGCCTTGATGCGCATGTTGATGTCCTTGGACACCAGGATCACCTCGCGCTGCGGCTCCTTCTTCTGCAGGTGGCGCACCACCGCGAGAATCTGGTTGTCGGTCTTGCCGGCGGCGAGCGTCGCCGGGAGTTCGCCGTTGATCGCCTCGGTCTGCAGGAACAGGCGCCCGCGCGCCGAGGGGCCGCCTGCGCGCGTGCGGATCGGCAGCCCGGCGGCGATGTCCTTCACCCGCGCCGGAATGATCTCGTCCAGGAACCGGCTCGCCTGGCGCGCGTTACGCGCCACGTCCGACATGCCTTTCTTGTGGTTGTCCAGCTCCTCCAGCGTCCCCATCGGCAGGTACACGTCGTGCTCCTCGAACCGGAACAGGCTCGTCGGGTCGTGGATCAGCACGTTGGTGTCGAGCACGAAGAGCTTGCGGGTCCTGCTGCGGGCGGCGGGGCGGGGACGTTTCGCCATCGGGGGGGAGAGGGGAGAGGGGCCTGCTGCTTCGATCCTGCCGGTTTCGAATTGTTCTGCGAGCGTCGAATCAGAGGGTCTTAACAAAGTCGAGTACCTCCCTTGCGTGGCCGGGCACCTTGACGCCGCGCCACTCGCGCGCAAGCCGCCCCTTCGCGTCAATCACGAAGGTGCTGCGCTCGATGCCGCGGACCTTCCTGCCGTACAGGTTCTTCGTCTTCAGGACGCCGAACTGTTGCGCCACCTTTTCGTCGGCGTCCGAGAGCAGATCGAAGGGCAGCCCCAGCTTCGCCTTGAAGCGCTCGTGCGAGGCGAGCGAGTCGCGCGAGATGCCGTACACCGCCGCGCCGGCGCGCGCAAACTCGCGGTGAAGATCGCGAAAAGCCGCGCCCTCGGCGGTGCAGCCGGGCGTGTTGTCCTTCGGGTAGAAGTAAAGGACCAGCGTCTTGCCGCGGTGCTCCGAGAGCCGGAACACGCCGCCGCCGGTCGAAGGAAGGCTGAAGTCCTTGACCGTGTTATCCGGCATGCCAGGGGTTTGTTAGCAAACCGTCTCAGCTATGCGCCGCAACGCTTTCATTGAACACGTTTTTTGCGCCGGGTGCAAGCCGGGTGCAGAGGACTGAAATCAAAGCGCTTTTCCGTCCGGCGTCAGAGCGGGACGCGGGCGAGGAAGCGCCGCAGCTCGGCGACCACCTCGCGCGGCTTCTCCTCGGGCAGGAAGTGCCCGCAGTCGAGCGCGCGCCCGCGCACGTCGGTCGCCACCTCGCGCCAGTCGCGCAAGGGATCGAACATCTTTTCGATCACGCCCTGCTTTGCCCACAGCACGAGCACCGGCATGCGGATTTTCTTGCGCAAATCCCTGCGGTCGTGCTCGAGGTCTATGGTGGCCGCCGCGCGGTAGTCCTCGCAGGTGGCGTGGATCGTGCGCGGGTCGCGGAAGCAGCGCACGTACTCGCGCCGCGCCGCGGGCGAGAAGGGCGCCAGGCCCGCCTTTCCGCGTCCGATGCGCCCGAGGATGTAGTAGGGCACGTGCCCGGCGAGCAGCTTCTCCGGCCACGGCGCCGGCTGGATGAGGAAGAACCAGTGCCAGTAGGCGGTGGCGAAGGCCATGTTCGTGCTCTCGTACATCTTGAGCGTCGGCGAGATGTCCATGACCGTCAGCGAGGCGACGCGCGCGCCGTGGTCGCGCGCCATGCGGTGGCCGACGCGCGCGCCCCGGTCGTGCCCGGCGACGTGGAAGCGCTCGAATCCGAGCGCGCGCATGACCTCGACCATGTCCTCGCCCATCGCGCGCTTGGAGTAGTTGGAGTGGTCCGGCAGTCCGCGCGGCTTGGAGGAGTCTCCGTAGCCGCGCAGATCGGCGCACACCACCGTGTACTCGCGCGCGAGCACCGGCGCCACCTTGTGCCACATGGCGTGCGTTTCCGGGTAGCCGTGCAAGAGCAGCAGCGGCGGCCCGTCGCCGCCGCGCACCAGGTGGATCGTCGCGCCGCGCGTGCGCACGCGCCGCGTCTCGAAGCCGGAAAAGAGCCGTGTCGCCATCTCAGGATCTCGCCACCAGGGTCACACCGAGGATGATCACCGCGATGCCCGCCCAGCGCATCGGCGTCACCGCTTCGCCGAGCAGCCACCCCGCGAGCGCCGCGTTCAGCGCGAAGCCGAGCGACACCATCGGGTAGGCGACGCTCACCGGCGTACTGGCGAGCGCGGCCAGCCACACGACCAGGCTCAGCCCGTAGCAGGCGACGCCGGCGAGCACGCGCGGATCGAGCGCGAGCGCCCAGCCGAAGGGCACGGCGCTGGCGCCCGCCTTGAGCAGGAGCTGCGCCGCGGTGCCGAGCACGACCGCGCCGAGAACGAAGCCGAAGCTCGCCGCGCTCACGCGATGAGCAGCGCGGCGGCGACGCGCCGGTCCTCGGCGACCAGGATGTTGAACGTGCGGCAGGCGGCGCGCAGGTCCATGACTTCGAGGCCGATGCGCGCGGCGGCGAGCGCGCGCGTCAGCCGCGGGTCCGGAAAGCGCTGGCGCGCGCCGGTGCCGAGCAGCACGATCTCCGGCGCCTGCGCGACGAGCACGTCGAAATCGCTCGCCTGGAGCGCGGCGAAGCTCGCCGCGCTCCAGGCGAGCACGCGCTCGGGCAGCACGATGAGACTGGTGCTGTAGCGCTCGCCGTTCACCGCGAACCAGCCCTCGCCGTAGCCGGTGAAAGCGTTGCGTCCCGCGCCCGCGGCGGTCAGATGCAGTTTCACTGATAAAATTGTAGCGATTATGCGGGAATTTGCGCGCATCCAGCGGCTGCCGCCGTACGTCTTCAACATCACCAACGAGCTGAAGATGGCGGCGCGGCGGCGCGGCGAGGACATCATAGACCTCTCGATGGGCAACCCCGACGGGCCGACGCCGCCGCACATCGTCGCCAAGCTCGTCGAGGCGGCGCAGCGCCAGGACACGCACGGCTACTCGGTTTCGAAGGGCATCCCGCGGCTGCGGCGCGCGATCTGCGACTGGTACCGGCGCCGCTACGGGGTCGAGTTCGATCCGGAAACGGAGGCGATCGTCACCATCGGCTCGAAGGAGGGGCTTGCGCACCTGATGCTCGCGACGCTGGATCGCGGCGATACGGTGCTGGTGCCCAATCCGTCGTACCCGATCCACATCTACGGCGCGATCATCGCCGGGGCCGACATCCGCTCGGTGCGCATGACCCCGGGCACCGACTTTTTCGCCGAGCTCGAGCGCGCGATCGCCGAGCTGATCCCGAAGCCGAAGATGCTGATCCTCGGCTTTCCGGCGAATCCCACGGCGATGTGCGTCGAGCTGGACTTCTTCGAGCGCGTGGTCGCGACCGCGCGCCGCCACGACATGCTGGTGGTGCACGATTTCGCGTACGCCGACATCGTGTTCGACGGCTGGCAGGCGCCCTCGATCATGCAGGTGCCGGGCGCGCGCGACGTGGCGGTCGAGTTCTTCACGCTGTCGAAGAGCTACAACATGGCCGGCTGGCGAATCGGCTTCATGGTCGGCAACCGGGACCTGGTGCACGCGCTCGCGCGCATCAAGAGCTACCACGACTACGGCACGTTCACCCCGATCCAGGTGGCCTCGATCATCGCGCTCGAAGGCCCGCAGGACTGCGTCGAGCAGATCCGCCAGACCTACCAGCGCCGGCGCGACGTGATGGTGAAGGGTCTGCACGACGCCGGCTGGATGGTGGAAAGGCCGAAGGCGACGATGTACCTGTGGGCGAAGATCCCGCCCGCCTACGCCGGCCTCGGTTCGATCGAGTTCACCAAGCGGCTGCTTGCGCAGGCGAAAATCGCCGTCGCCCCCGGCATCGGCTTCGGCGAGCACGGCGACGACCACGTGCGCATCGCGCTGATCGAGAACGAACAGCGTCTGCGCCAGGCGGTGCGCGGCGTGCGCGACATGTTCAGAAAGGACGGACTGCTCCGGGGCGTGGCGTGATCGCGCCGCGGCCGACGACGCTCGAGGGCCATGGCGTGCGCCTTGAGCCGCTCGCGCGCGAGCACGAGCCGGCGCTCGCCGCCGCCGCCGCCGACGGCAGGCTGTGGGAGCTGTGGTTCACCTCGGTGCCCGCGCCCGGCGAGACGCTCGCCTACATCGAGCAGGCGCTCGCCGGCCAGGACGCGGGGCACATGCTGCCCTTCGTGGTGCGCGAACTCGCAGGCGGTCGCATCGTCGGCTCGACGCGCTATCACGACATCGTCCCGGCGGCCGACCGCGTCGAGATCGGCTGGACGTGGTACGCGGCGAGCTGGCAGCGCACCCACGTCAACACCGCCTGCAAGCTGCTCCTGTTCGCGCACGCGTTCGAGGCCCTCGGCTGCAGGGTGGTCGGCCTGCGCACCGACAACTTCAATTTCCGCTCGCAGCGCGCGATCGAGGCGCTCGGCGCAAGAAAAGACGGCGTCATCCGCCACCACTGGCCGCGCCGCGACGGCAGCGTGCGCGACACCGTCATGTACAGCGTTCTCGCCGGCGAATGGCCGGACGTGAAGCGTCATCTCGAGCTGAGGTTGCGGCGCCATGAAACCGATTAACGTCGGCTTGCTCGGCATCGGCACGGTCGGCGGCGGCACCTGGGAGCTGCTGGCGCGCAATGCCGGCGAAATCCGCCGCCGCGCCGGGCGCGCGATCCGCATCACCCGTGTCGCGGCCAGGTCGGCCGAGCGCGCGCGCCGGGTGGTCGGCGCGCGCGCGCGGGTGTGCGCAAGTCCGCGCGAGGTGACCCGCGCGCCGGACGTGGACATCGTGGTCGAGCTGATCGGCGGCACCGGCGCCGCGCGCGAGCTGGTGCTGGATGCGATCGCGCACGGCAAGCATGTGGTGACCGCCAACAAGGCGCTGCTGGCGCTGCACGGCAACGAGATCTTCGCCGCCGCCCAGAAGCGGGGCGTGATGGTCGCGTTCGAGGCCTCGGTCGGCGGCGGCATCCCGATCGTCAAGGCGCTGCGCGAGGGGCTGGCGGCGAACCGCATCGAATGGATCGCGGGCATCATCAACGGCACCTCCAACTACATCCTCAGCGAGATGCGGCAAAAGGGCGTCTCGTTCGAGCAGGCGCTCGCCGAAGCGCAGCGGCGCGGCTACGCCGAGGCCGATCCGCGCTTCGACATCGAAGGGGTGGACGCGGCACACAAGCTCACCATTCTTTCGGCGCTCGCCTTCGGCATCCCGATGCAGTTCGGCCGCGCCTATACCGAGGGCATCGCCAAGCTCACCCGCGAGGACATCGGCTACGCCGAGCAGCTCGGCTACCGCATCAAGCTGCTCGGCATCACGCGCCGGGCGAGCAAGGGCATCGAGCTGCGCGTGCACCCGACGCTGGTGCCGGCGCGGCGCCTGATCGCCAACGTCGAGGGGGTGATGAACGCGATTCTGGTCAAGGGCGACGCGGTGGGGCCGACGCTCTTTTACGGCGCCGGCGCCGGCAGCCAGCCCACCGCAAGCGCCGTGGTGGCCGACCTGCTGGATGTCACGCGCCTCATTACCGCCGACCCGGAGAACCGCGTGCCGCACCTCGCGTTCCAGCCCGACCGCCTGGCGCGCACCCCGATCCTGCCGATCGGCGAAGTGCAGACCTCGTACTACCTGAGGATGCGCGTGCTCGACCGCCCCGGCGTGCTCGCCGACATCACGCGCATCCTCGCCGACCGCCGGATCTCGATAGACGCCATGGTGCAGAAGGAGCCGGGCGAGGGCGAAAAGCAGGTGGACATCGTCATGCTCACGCACCGGGCGCTGGAGAAGAACGTGAGCGCCGCGATCGGCAGGATCGAGCGCCTCGCGACCGTGGTCGGCCGTGTGCGCCGCATCCGCGTCGAAGAGCTGCTGTAGGGGGCGGCGTGCGCTACGTGTCCACGCGCGGCTCGGCGCCGCCGGCGCGCTTCAGCGACATCCTGCTCGAGGGCCTCGCTCCCGATGGCGGGCTGTACGTACCGGAGCGCTGGCCGCGCGCCGATCTCGCCGCCTGGCGCGGGCTTTCGTACCCGGAGCTCGCCTGCGAGGTGCTCGCGCCTTTCATGGACGACGTGCCCGGCCTGCGCGCGATCGTCGCGCGCACGTACACGAAGGAAGTGTTCGGCAGCGACGAAATCACGCCGCTCAGGGTGCTCGCGCCGGGGCTGCACCTGCTCGCGCTCTCGGGCGGGCCGACGCTCGCGTTCAAGGACCTCGCGCTGCAGCTGCTGGGCAACCTCTTCGAGGAGGCGCTCGCCACGCGCGGCGAAACGCTCACCATCCTTGGCGCCACCTCGGGCGACACCGGCTCGGCGGCCGAGCACGCGCTGCGCGGCAAGCGCGGCATCCGGGTCTTCATGCTCTCGCCGCACGGCCGCATGAGCGAGTTCCAGCGCGCGCAGATGTATTCGCTCACCGACCCGAACATCCACAACGTCGCGGTGCGCGGCACCTTCGACGACTGCCAGGACCTCGTCAAGGCGGTCAACGCGGACGCCGCGTTCAAGACGCGCCACCGCATCGGCGCGGTGAATTCGATCAACTGGGCGCGCATCGCCGCGCAGGCGGTGTACTACTTTGCAGGCTGGTTCGCGGCGACGCGCGCCGGCGCCGAACGGGTGTCGTTCGCGGTGCCGACCGGAAACTTCGGCAACCTCTACGCCGGCTACGTGGCGCGCGCGATGGGCCTGCCGGTGCACCGGCTGATTCTCGCCACCAACGAGAACGACGTGCTCGACGAGTTTTTCCGCACCGGCCGCTATCGCCCGCGCAGGCAGGCGCAGGCCACCTCCAGCCCCTCGATGGACATCACCCGCGCGTCCAACTTCGAGCGCTATGTGTATGACCTCGTCGGACGCGACGGCGCGCGCGTGGCGGGGCTCTGGCGCGCGCTGGAGGCGAGCGGAGAACTCGACCTCGCGGGCATGCGCGAGCGGATCGCGGCAAGCGGGATCGCGAGCGGCCGCTCGACCCACGCCGATCGCATCGCCACGATCCGGGCGGTGCACGCGGACTACGGCGTGGTGATTGACCCGCACACCGCCGACGGGGTGGGGGTCGCGCTCAGGCTGCGGGAGCCGGGCGAAACGGTGGTGTGCCTGGAGACGGCGCACCCCGCGAAGTTCGCGCCGACCATCCGCGAGGCGCTCGGACGCGAGCCGGAGCGGCCGCGGGGCTTCGAGGCGCTGGAGAGCCTGCCGCAGCATTTCCGCGTGATTGATCCCGACCCCGAGGCTCTCAAGCGCCTGATCGCAGCGGCGGGACAGGACTAGGGGCGCGCGGCGACGTCGGCCACCCGAGGGGGCGCGATGAAGTTCCGCACTCTCGCCGCCGCGCCGGCGATCGCGCAGGACATCGAGCTGACGCCGACGCTCGCTTTCGCCGCCTACGAGACCGGCTCGAGCGGCTTCAACATGGCGGCGGCGACCGGCAAGAGCATCGAGGACCGGCACGGCACCGACGTGTGCGTGCCGGCTGCAGGTGACGGCGTCGCATGCCTTGCGCGAAGCGGATCTCTCGAAGCCGGAAACGAGCCGTACCACTGCCAGCGCTCAGGCGCGCGCAGGTGCTGGCCGAGATCCTCGAACAGGTCGGCGTCGAGCACCTCCTCGCGAAAGGTCCGTTTGAAGCATGATATAGGCGGGTGATCGGGCTTGCCGGGTCGAATGAGCGCGCGATCCGCCCGATCGCCCTCGGGCGAAAGCGCTGGCTCTTCGCCGGCTCCGATCGCGGTGCGCGCGCCGCGGCGATCGCCTTCTCGCGCATCCAGACCTGCAAGCGGCACGCGGCGGAACCCCTCGCTTACCTGGCCGACGGGCTGCGCCGGCTCCCCAGCCACCCGATCAACCGACTCGCCGAACTCCTGCCCTTGCGCTGCCAGTCCGCCGCTCAAGCACCGCCTCCCCGTATGCGCCTGACGTCCGCAGCCACCGGCGCGCGCCGGCCACTGACCGCTTGCAAGGCGTTGCGGTGATGCGCGCGTCTGCTTGGGCTGCGTTGTCAAACCGCGCCAAAGTCATGCGACGAGTTTGCGTACAACTTTTGGGTGTTTCTCGGCGACTTTGATCAACGTCCGAGCGGCCGCGCTCGGCTCGCGCCGCCCCTGTTCCCACTCTTGGAGCGTGCGAACGAACACGCCCAGGAGCCTCGCAAATTGCGACTGCGACAATCCGGACTTCTCTCAGGCGCGCACGATCGCGAACGAATCCACGGTGAACTTGCGGCCGATGCGGCCGGCCTTGATGTCGCGAATGCCTTGGAGGATCTCCGCTCCGATGTTTCGCGACTTTTCCCGGTTCGCGAGCTTGCGGCCAGCGGGTTTCTTCATCGTCAATGGCCTCTTTCATCTGCTTCAGCACGTGCGCGGGGATGTTCTCACGCACGTTCCTTCCATAGAGCGTGAGCATCCAGATCTCGGTACGCGATCTGCGGGGGTAATAGATCACGCGCAAACCGCCGTGCCTGCCACGACCTGCGGCACCCCAACGCATCTTGCGCACGCCGAGAGAGCCCGGCAGCAGGGTCCCCGTCAATCGGTTTTGGCGCGGTTTGACGTGGAGCCGACCGGCATGCGCGGCATCTACATTTGCAGAGCACTGCCGCGTCGCGCGCGTCCGCCTTGGCGCCAGGTCAAACCGCACTTTACGAGGCGGGCGTAACCATCGTTGTTGCGCAAACGCTGCATCGCCAGATCTTGGCTTTTGCGACCAAACCAACGGGGTGAATCGTCTGATTTCCGCACGTGATGCACTTGTATCCCTTCCGCGGCCTGCCTGCGGACGGTTGATCGTAGGACGACCACCAAACCGAGGTACACGAACCGCAATGGTATGCACCCTTCTCGTACCTCCCGCTCTGTTTCCCACACTCCGGACATCTGTGGCCTTTGGACATCTATCCCACCTCTGGGCGAATTCGTGCGGTTTAACCGATAGATAACTGCGTAACTGCCCGACTATTAGACTCCCGATCGCCCCTGGTTGTCATCCCCGGCCACGAATCGGGCGTTTCGCTAGACTGTTCGGATATACAGTACCGATCGAGGCCCGCCTTGCGGTTGCGCATGAGGTGTTATCCGGCGGGGGCGCGAAACATGAGCGACAAATCAACGCCTTGCGAGCTGGCGGCTAGAGGTGCGCCCCGCCCGCTCGATCGGGTCGTGGCCCGGATCCGCGAGAGGTATTACGGCCGCCGCACCGGCGAAGCTTGTGCGTACTGGATCCGCCAATTCATCTTGTTTCACGATCGAAGGCATCCGCGCGAGATGGGCGACGCGGAGGTGATGGCCTTTCTCGACCATTTCGCGACCGAGCGAGACGTGTCCCCGGGAACGCAGAATCCGGCGCTCTGGGCGATCCTGTTTCTGTACAAGGAAGTGCTGGGCAGGTCCCGTTTCTGCTGGAGGCTCGTGAGCGGGATGCATTCGGTTTGGCCGGCGCGGTGCGCTCGGCCTGAACACGGTTCAGGTGTGCGCCAAGCTGCTCGAGCTGCCTCGGGCTCGAAGGGCGTGATCACGGTGTGTTTCCCCCTCCGGCTTGCGCGAATGAGCGCCGCATACTTGAGTTTCAACACGGCGCGCTCGCCAAAGGCGTGAGAAATGACCTTCGTTCGTCGGTCTTCTTCGCCAAAGAGCCGCTCAAGGTGGTTGGTCGTGCGCGCCGCACGCCGGTGCGCGATCGGCGGCTCAAGATCCGCGATGCACGCCTCGAAGTCCTCCAGTAAGCCGGCCAGTGCGCTCAGGTAGTCGCGCTGGTACGCGGCAACAGATCATCACTGGCCATCTGCGCGGTTTTCGGACTGCCGGCCTGGTAGGCGGCAAGCGGAGCAGCCTTGCGCTCGCGCCAGACTTCGGCGGACACCCTGGATTCGAGGTTGCGGATCTCGTGCGCCGGGCGCCTCTGCCCAGGCTGCGAGGAAATCCCTCTTCGAGGGCACGAATCCACCCCCTCGGCGCCTTCGGTTGCTTCTCGGCGCGGGCTGACCGCGCTCGAAGTCGCCGCGCCCGAGCGCGTCCGGCTGCGCCCCCTTCGAGCGCCTCCTCCACGATCAGCCGTGCCGCCTGGCGCACCAGGCGCTGTGATCGGCCGGGACCTTTCCAGCAAGCGTGTCTTTCGATTCGTTGCGCGTGCTCTCGGGAGCCGGTACTCCGGCATCGGAATTGGGACTTCAATATGAGGCCGCGCTTGAAGCCGCGGCCGCGTCGAGTGCCTGCATCCCGCCCTCGACACGCGCGTTTGCTTCGTCCGTTGCGGGCGTGCCTTGCGCCCTGCTCGTCGGCCCGGGCGGCGTGGCGATCACGGTACCCGGCCGCCGGGCCAGGCGGGCCGATCGAGGTCACGGGCCGGGGATGGGACGAGGAGCCTACCGTCCTTCTTTCGCGCCTCGCGATCCCGGATGCTCGACGGCATGGTCAGGACCGGCAAACCTCGGGAGAACTGGCTCCGCGACGCTTGCCTGCCTGAGACAGTTGCTCAGCGAACGCCGAACACGCGGTCGAGCGACACCGGGCCGGCACCGCGCCCCGCGAGGTAGAGCAGCAGCCCGGCCCATGACAGATGAGTCGGCCATGCCGCCGGGTAGACGAAGACCTGGATCACCGCGGTCATCCCGAGCAGCGCGAGCGCCGAGAGGCGCGTGCAGAGCCCGAGCACGAGCAGGATCGGGAACAGGTGCTCGGCGTAGGTTGCAAGGTGCGCGGCGAGCTCGGGCGGCAGGCCCGGCACCTTGTACTCGTCGGCGAAGAGCGCGACCGCCGAGTCACTCACGGTCAGCCAGCCTTCGACTTTCGTGCGCCCGGAGGTGAAGAAGATGCCGGCGATCGCAAAGCGCGCGGCAAGGGCGAGGAGCGAGTGCCCGATCCAGCGCTCGAGCGTGTCCGCGGCGCGATTCCAGGCCGCGCGCAGCCTGCGCGAGCCGGAAGCGGTCGAACCCGCTGCGGTCGTCATCGTGTGGGGCCCTTCGGTGCGCGATCGGGGCTGTCCATCGGCCCAAAGGCGCCGGCTTCGAGCAGCTGCGCCATGAGGCGCGCCAGGTCCGCCTCGCCGTCCACCGCCAGGGCGGCTGCCGCCGCCTCGCCCAGCGTCCTGCCGGCCGCACACGCGTCGAGGAACGCACAGCCTGCGACATCCAGGCCGACGCTCTCGACGGTGCCGCGGGCGCGCACGACGAGCACGCCTTCCCCGCGCCAGTCGATCTCGGTCTCGCCGCCTTCGAGCGGATATCGGTTGCGCCGCCAGATGGTGGCGATGGGCTGCGCGTCGAACCACGCCCAGCGCGCGCTGGCGTGCGGCCGCAATACCGTGCGCGCGAGTTGCTCGGGACCCAGTCGCGCGACCGCGGCCGGATCGGCCGGCGCCTCGTCGGGCGCGACATGGGCCTCGGTCCAAAACCGGTCGACGCGCGCCACTCCCGGGAGATACGGCAGGTCGGCCGCCGGCTCGAACGCGGCGAGGAAATCGGCGAAGCCCCCCCCGTAGACCGCGAGCGTCGGCTGCCGGGGCAGACGGGTGCGCACGAAGATCGCCGCGGCCGCGCGAAACCACTCCTCGCCGACCAGGCGCGCAACCGACGGGTAGTTGGCCTGCAGCGCGTCGATGCAACCTTTCATCACGGTATTGCGGTAGACGGCAAAGCCCGGTTGCGCGGCCAGGCGCGCGATCTCCGGCGGGAGGTCGTCTGCGCGCGGCTCGGTCGCGAGCAGAGCGCGTGCGAAACCGTCCTGGAATTGCCGCAGCGCAGTGCTCATACCGCTTGTCGCAGGGGCCGGCCCAGCACGGTCTCGGCCCGCGCGCGCTCTTCCATCAGCGCGTCGAAGGCTGGAAGGTTGCCGTCACGCTCGATCAGCGTCGGGCGCGGGCCGATGCGCGCGATGAGCCGATCGTAGAGCGCCCACACCGCGGGATCGATCGGCGCATCGTGCGAGTCGACGAGGAGTCGCGGCCCGAGGCACGGATCGACGCTGTGCCCGGCGAGGTGGATCTCCGCGACGAGCGCGCCGGGAAAGGCGTCGACGTAGGCTTCCGCCGAGAGCCCGAGGTTGCGCGCCGATACGTACACGTTGTTGAGGTCGAGCAGCAGGGCGCACCCCGTGCGCCGCGCGAGCGCTGCGAGGAAGCCGATCTCGTCCCACTCGTGGCCCTCGATCGCCAGATAGTGCGACGGATTCTCGAGCGCAATGCGGCGGCCAAGCACGTCCTGCGTGCGCTCGACGTTCTCCGCGATGCGCTGCAGCGCCGCGCTCGTGCGCGGGAACGGCAGCAGGTCGGGCCGGTATTCGCCCCGCCACGTCGACCAGGCCAGGTGCTCGGAGACGAGCGCGGGTTCGAAGCGCTCGACCAGCGCCGCGAGGCGCGCGAGGTGCGCAGCCTCCGGCGGCGCGTCCGCCGCGAGCGAGAGCGCGACGCCGTGCAGCGAGAGCGGATGGCGCGCGCGGATCGCCTCGAGCCAGGCGAGGCGAGGACCGCCCGCGACCATGTAGTTCTCGGCATGGACCTCGAACCACAACCCGTCCGCGGGCGCGGCGAGCGCGTCCTCGAAGTACTCGGGTTTCAGGCCAAGCCCGGCGGACGCAGCCGAGATCATCGCCGCCGGGGTCAGCTCTTGATCGGCGTGAGCGAGCCCATGCCCTTCGGCGTCTTGATCGTCGTACAGGTCCCCTTGGGGACGTACTTCCAGGCATCGCCCTGGTAGTCGGTCTTCGACGTGCCGGCGCAAGTGGTGCCCGGGCCGGCCTGACAGTCGTTCTTGCCCGCGAGCGAGACGCCATAACACTTCTCCTTCTCGCCCTTGATGGAGGCGCCCTTGTCCTGGGCCTGGACGGCGCCGGCGGCGAGTGCGGCGATGGCAAGGGCGGTGGCGGAAAGCGCAGTGCGATTCATCGTGCTGACTCCTTGGTGAGGTTGGGTGCGACCGCGCCGGTGCGGCGGGGTCTGTGAGCTAGTTCGCGCCTCCCGGACATTCGGTTACAGTTCATGGCGCGATCTGCGGCCGATCCGCCCGACGGTCTGTAACCGGAGCGCCTTCTTGAGCGAACTAGCGATGAGGACTGATTGACCGCGAGCGAGGACCAGCTCAAGGACCTCGCGGTGCGCGGCCTCGATGGCGACGCCGGGGCCTACCATCGGTTCTTGGTCGAGCTGAGCGCGCGCTTGCGCGCGTTTCTCCGCCGGCGCCTCCCGCACGCGCCGGAGGAGGTCGAGGACCTGGTGCAGGAGACGCTTTTGGCCATCCACAACCAGCGTCACACCTTCGACTCGGCGCAGCCGCTGACGCCCTGGGTGCATGCGATCGCCCGGTACAAGCTCGTCGATTTTTTTCGTCGGCGGTCGCGGGAGAACCTTACGCTCGAACCGCTGGACGGCGAGCTCGATTGCCTCTCGACCGCGGATACCGACGCCGCCGAGGCGCGGCGCGACCTCGCGAAGCTGCTCGACGCGCTGCCCGAGCGGCAGCGCCTGCCGATCGTCTACGTGAAAGTGCAGGGGCTCTCTGTCGTCGAGGCCGCTCGCCTCACCGGCATGTCGGAGTCGGCGGTGAAGGTCGCCGTGCACCGCGGCCTCAAGGCGCTCGCAGCCATGATCCGGGACGCGACGTGAAGACCGACGAGCTCGCGCGCCTGCTCGCGACCGGTGTCGAGAGGGTCGACCGCCGGGCTCCACTGCGCCGTGCGGGCATTGCCGTAGCCCTGGGCGTGCTGCTCGCCGGCGCGCTGATGGCGGGCTGGCTCGGCGTTCGCACGACGCTCGGTGAGGACGCAGGGGCGCCGATGCTGTGGGTCAAGTTCGCGTTCGTGGCCTGGCTCGCTGCGGCGGGGGCGATCGCGGCGCTGGGCCTCGCACGACCAGGCGTACGGCTCGCACGGGCGCCGGTGGCGCTTGCAGCGCCGGTGCTCGGAATGTGGGTCCTCGCCGGGATCGTTCTCGCTGGCGCGGATGCGCCGGAGCGCGCGACGCTCCTGCTCGGGCAGACGTGGTCCACATGCCCGTTCAACATCGCGGTGCTGTCGCTGCCGGTGCTTGCCGCGGCGCTGTGGGGCATGCGGGGCTTCGCGCCGACGCACCTTGCGTGGGCCGGCGGTGCGTCGGGCCTCTTCGCCGGGGCGGTCGGGGCGTTCGTGTACGCTTTCCACTGCCCGGAGCTCGCAGCACCGTTCCTGGGTCTTTGGTACGTCCTCGGCATGCTGGTTCCCGCGGCGCTCGGCGCGCTCGTCGGGCCGCGCGTGCTGCGCTGGTAGAGCGCCACTGCGGACGCGGGCCTGCCGCGTCACCTCGGTGGCACGGCCCGCAGATAGATCGCGGAGTTGCGCGCCGGAATGACGCGTTCGGGCTTGCCGTCGCGCATGTCGGACCCTTGCGACACGACGTGTGTCCCCGGTTTCAGCTCGTCGATCAGCCCGCGGCGTGGCTGCAAGTGGATCCGCGGCAGCAGTTGGTGTGTCGCCGCAGCGGCCGCGAGCGCGGCGCGCGGCTTCGCGTATTGCCATCCGTACCAGACATCATGCGGAGGGCCGGCAATGACTCTCCTGCACGGCCCTGTGGTCGAGCTGCTTCGCACGCGCCGCACACCGCTCGTCGCTGTTTCCCCCGTGATCGTCCAGCCGCGCCTGGTTCGGTCTAGAAGCAAGCTCTCGGCGCTTTACAGCTGATCCGGCGTCTGCTCGACGACGAGACGCTCGCCCGAGAGCGTCGCGCGCAGCCAGCGAATGTGGGGCGAACCCCACACCTCGATGCGGCGCAGGCCCGGCAGCGGCTCGTCGTCCTTGAAGCGGTGGGTGTCGCCGTGAACCAGAGCCACGCGCCCGGGCATCGTCTCGGCGAGGCGCGCAAGGCGTGCGCGCAGCACCTCGTAGCCGTCGCCGCCGGCGCGCGGCCGCACGAATGGGTTCGCCTGCATGAGAATGACGAGGAAGGCGCGGTTGCGCGCGATCGCCTCGGCTTCGCCGAGCCAGGCGAGCACCGCCTGCATGCGCTCGCCGGTCTCCAGCGGATCGCGGCCGAGGTTGTTGTGGCTCCCCGGGACATTCAGGCCGACGAACACCGCGCCGCCCGCCTCCCAGCGCACGTGCTCGCAGTACTTGCCCGGCTGGCGCGCGAACGAGGCAAGCGGCACCGGAACGCAGAAAAGGCTGCGCCACTTCGCGAGCCGCTCCAGCGGGTCGAATCCGGTGCGGTGGCAGTCGGTCCAGTCATTGTCCCCGGGAAGCAGCACGAACGGGTGGCGGAGGCGCGCGAACTGTCGCGCGCGCGCCTCGAGCCACTCGTCGGTGCAGGGACCGCGGCCCGAGGTGATGTCGCCGACGTGCGCGACGAAGGCGAGCGTCTCGGTGTTCATGCGCTCGATCTCGGCGTCGAGCAGGTTCGCCTGCGGCTGCGAATACGGCACGTCACCCAGCAGCGCGAAACGCAGCGCCTCGCGCGGCGGCTGCGGCGCGGCGCAGCCGCCCGCAACCAGCACCGCAAAGATCAGAGTCAGACCACGTTTTCCGGTCCCCGGCCGAATGCCGCCGGCTCGAGCAAAAACGGGTCTGATCCTGTTTTCAGAGGCCGTAGGCTTTTCTGAGGAGGGCAAGCGGATGCGCGGGGCGCGCCTGTGGTGCCTCGCCTCCCATGCCCTGCCGGATGTGGCGCGTGGCGATCGGGCAGTCGGAGCTCACCCAGTCGGGCGCGCCCGCGGCCATCTGGCGAAAGACCGGACTGCCGATCTTCATCGCGTTGCGGAAAAACTCGACCTTCACGCCCCAGGTGCCGTCGTGCCCCGAGCAGCGCTCGACGGTGTTCACCGTGGTGCCCGGGATCATCTCCAGCAGCTCGCGCGTCTTCTGCCCCATGTTCTGCACGCGCGAATGGCAGGGAATGTGATACGACACCGTGCCGAGCTTTTCCTTGAAGTCCGTCTTCAGCAGCCCGTCCTTTGCGCGCAGGACGAAATACTCGAAGGGGTCGAATATCGCCTCCTTCACCGCCTGCACGTCCGCGTCTTCCGGAAAGAGCAGCGGCAGCTCCTGCTTGAACATCAGCGTGCAGGAGGGCACCGGCGTCATGATCGCCCAGCCTTCGCGCGCGAGCTTCGCGAGCGGCGGAATGTTCACCTCCTTCAGCCGCGCCACCGATTCGAGGTCGCCGAGTTCCAGTTTCGGCATGCCGCAGCAGGCCTCCTTCTCCACCAGCATGCACGGGATCTCGTTGTGCGCGAGGATGGCGAGCAGGTCGTGTCCGATACCCGGTTCGTTGTAGTTGACGTAGCAGGTGGAAAAGATCGCCACCTTGCCCGGCGTGCGGCTGCCGTCGCGCACCGCGAAGCCGCCGGCGGGCGCCGCGGCAGAGCGGAACTTGCGCGGCGCGTAGGGCGGCAGCTCGCGCTCGTGATGCACGCCGAGAACCTTCTCCATCGCCATTCGCGCGGCGCCGTTGCGATTGGCGGCGTTCACCGCCTGTGCGACGACCGGGATCGCCGCCAGTTTGCCCACCGCGTCGGTGGACGAGAGAAGCCGATCGCGCAGCTTGACCTCGCCCTTCCTGAACTTGATGGCCTTGGCGCGCAGCATCAGGTGCGGGAAGTCCACGTTCCACGGATGCGGCGGCACGTACGGGCACTTGGTCATGAAGCACACGTCGCACAGGTAGCACTGGTCCACGACCTTCCAGTAATCGCTCTTGGCGACGCCGTCCACCTCCAGCGTGCTGGAGGCGTCCACCAGGTCGAAGAGCGTCGGAAACGCCGTGCACAGGTTCACGCACCGGCGGCAGCCGTGGCAGATGTCGAACACGCGCTCCATTTCCTTGAGCGCCTTGTCTTCGTCGTAGAACGCCTCGCTCTTCCAGTCGAGCGGATGGCGGGTAGGGGCTTCCAGACTTCCTTCGCGCATGCGTTCAGCTTACCGGCAGGCGGTGCGCCGAGCAATCGGTGCGGGCGATCGCCGGCATAGCCGCCGGCTATAGCGCGCGCACGACGCTGACCACGTCGCCGACGCGCCCCGCCTCGACAAAGCCCAGGCGCGCCGCGAGCGCGAGCATGTCGGTGTTGACGTTGAGGATGTGTCCCCAGAGCGTGCTGTATCCGGTCGCGCGCGCACACTCGCACAACCGCTCGAGCAGCGCGCGGCCGATGCCGCGGCCCTGCCAGTCGTCGGCCACGGCGAGGGCAAATTCGGCGCTCTCGCCGTCGGGGTTGGGCATGTAGCGACCGACGCCGACCAGCTCGCCGCTTTCCGGGTCGAGGGCGACGAGCGCGAGCTCGCGGTCGTAGTCGAGCTGGGTGAAGCGCGCGAGCATCTGCGGCGGCAGTTGCGCCATTTCGTGGTGGAAACGCTGGTAGCGCGAGCGCGGCGACAGGCGCTCGAAGAAGCGCAGCTCCAGCGCCGCATCCTCCGGGCGGATCGGCCGCACCGGAATGCGGCGGCCGTCGCGCAGCGCGATCTCGCCCTCGAGCTCCGCCGGGTACGGATGGATCGCCATGTGGCCGTAGCGCGGCGGCGCGGCGCGGCGCCGTCGCTCGATGACCACGCGCGCGTCGGCGATCACCGCGCCGCCCGGGTGCGCGAGCACCGGATTGAGATCCATCTCGGCGAGCCAGGCCAGCCCGCACACCATGCGCGAGACGCCTTCCAGGATCGCCGTGAGCGCCTCCATGTCGGCCGCCGGCACGTCGCGGTAGGCGGCGAGCAGCCGCGCGACGCGCGTGCGCTCGATCAGCTCGCGGGCAAGCGTCGCGTTGAGCGGCGGCAGCGCGACCGCGGTGTCGCGCACCGCCTCGACGGCGACGCCGCCCGCGCCGAAGGTGATCACCGGGCCGAACACCGGGTCGGTGGCGACGCCGATCAGCACCTCGCGCTGGTGCGGATAGCGCAGCATCGGCTGCACCGTCGCGCCCTCCAGGCGCGCCTCGGGCCGCAGCGCGCGTGCGTGCCGCAGCATCGCCTCGAACGCCTCGGCGACCATCTCGGCGTTGACGAGGTCGAGGCGCACACCGCCGACTTCGGTCTTGTGAGTGATGTCGGGCGAGTGGATCTTGAGCGCCACGGGAAAGCCGATCTCGCGCGCCGCCGCAACCGCGGCCTCGGCCGTTTGCGCGAGCACCGAGCGCGGCACCGGCAGGCCGAAGAGCGAGAGCAGCCGCTTCGCCTCGTGTTCGGTGAGCACCGTGCGGCCGGCGGCGAGCGCCTCGTCGCGGATCGCGTTCGCCGCGGCGATGTCCGGTGCGTGCGCCGCGCGCGCCGGCGCGCTCGCCGCGGGCACCTCCATCAGTTGCCTCTGGTTGCGGCGGTAGGCGCACAAAAACGAGAACGCCTCGACCGCGTTCTCCGGGGTGTAGAAGTTGGGCACGCCGCGCGACTCCAGCCAGGCGCGCGTCGCGGTCGGGTCCACCCGCCCGAGCCAGGCGGCGAGCACCGGCTTTGCGCGGCCCTCGATCGCCTCGACGAGCGCGCGCGCGGCCGCCTCGGGCGGCGTTACCGCGACCGGGCTGTACATGGCGAGCAGCGCATCCACGCCAGGGTCGTCGAGCGCCGCCGCGGCCGCCTCGGTGAAGCGTTCCGGCGGCGCATCGCCGATGATGTCAATCGGGTTGCCGCGCGACCACTGCGCCGGCAGCTTCTCGTCCAGACGCGCGATCGTCGCGGGCGACAGCACCGCGAGCGGCACGCCGTTCTCGGCCGCGCTGTCGGCGGCCATCACGCCCGGTCCGCCGCCGTTGGTCAGGATCGCGAGGCGCTCGCCGGGGATGTCCCGCGCCGCGGCGAGGATGCGCGCGGCGGCGAAGAGGTGGGTGTAGGTCCGCACGCGCACCGTGCCCGAGCGGCGCAGCGCAGCGTCGAACACCGCGTCGCTTCCCATCAGCGCGCCGGTATGGCTGGAGGCGGCGCGCGTACCCGCGGCGTAGCGGCCGACCTTGAGCACCACCACCGGTTTGGTGCGCGCGGCGGCGCGCAGCGCCGAAAGGAAGCGGCGCGCATCTCGCACGCCCTCGACGTACATCAGGATCGCCTCGGTTTCCGGGTCGGCGACGAGGAAGTCGAGCACCTCGCCAAAATCTACGTCCGCCGCGCCGCCGAGCGACACCACGCTGGAGAAACCGATGCCGGTCGGGTACGCCCAGTCGAGGATCGCGGTGCAGATCGCGCCCGATTGCGACACCAGCGCGAGTTTTCCGGGGCGCGCCGGCACCGGCGAGAAGGTGGCGTTCAGACCCGCGTCAGTGCGCATCAGGCCAAGGCAGTTCGGCCCGAGCAGCCGCACGCGCCCGCGTTTCGCGGCGGCGAGCATTTCCTGCTGCAGCGCGCGGCCCGCCTCACCCGCCTCGGCGAAACCGCTCGTTAGGACCGCGCAGGCGCGCACGCCCGCCTCGCCCGCCTCGGCGACGAGCGCAGGTACCGTGCGCGCCGGCGTTACCAGCACCGCCAGTTCGGGCGCGCTTGGCAGATCGGCGAGCCGGGCGTAGCAGCGCTCGCCAAGGACGCTGCGGTACTTCGGATTGACCGCATACAGTCCGCCCTTCGGGCCGGCGGAGGTAAGATTCTCCCAGACGATGCGCCCGAGCGAGCCGGCCCGCTCGCTTGCGCCGACGAGCGCGACGCCGCGCGGCGCAAGCAGCGGCGCAAGGCGATGCCGGAACATGGCCGCGAGTCTAGCCGAGCGCGCGCCGGCGCCAGGTGGCCTCGGTTTGACGCAGGTCAACACTCCGCGGCCTCGGGCGCCTAGCATGCCTCCGATCCCGAAAGGAGACTGGCATGGCGAACATCACACGCTACAGCCCGTTCGATGCCCTGTTCGACGAGCTCGCGCGCGGCTTCTGGGTGAAGCCTCTGCCGATTCCCGGCGGCGCCGAGCTGAAGATGAAGCTCGAGGTGAAGGAGGACGACAGCGCCTACAAGGTGCAGGCCGAGATCCCCGGCGTGAAGAAGGAGGACATCCAGGTCGAGGTGGACGGCGACCAGGTTTCCATCCGCGCCGAGGTGAAGCAGGAAAAGGAGGAAAAGAAGGGCGAGAAGGTGCTGCACAGCGAACGCTACTACGGCATGGTGTCGCGCAGCTTCACGCTGCCCAGCGAGGTGGACGAAAAAGCGACCGAAGCCAGATACAAGGACGGGGTGCTCGAGCTGACGCTGCCGAAGAAGAAGGGCGGCGGCGGCAAGCGCATCGCGATCCAATGAGGGCCGCGGCGGCGCTCGTCCTTGCGGCGGTGGCGCAGGGGGCCGCCGCGCAAGGCGTGGCATTGCTGACCGAGGGCGCGGTGCGCTACGCCTGCGGCGGCGCCGGCGTCGAGGAGCGCCAGGCGCTTAAGGCGCTCGAAGGCGAGGCGAACCTGAAGCTCCTGTTTGTGACGCAAAAGCGCGGCGGTTTCCTCGCCGACGCCGAAGTGACGGTCGCGGACAGCGCCGGCAAGGTGCACCTGCGCACGGTGGCGCCGGGTCCGATATGCGTGCTGCGGCTGCCCGAGGGCCGCTACCGGGTGAGCGCCTCGCTCGGGGGGGTGACGCGCACGGCAGCCGCGAACGTGGCGGCGCAGGCGGGCAAACCGCAGAGCCTGGTGTTCACTTTTCCCGGCGAGAAGTGGGACGGCATCTGGGCCTCCGATGAGGAAAAGGCGGGCGCCCGCTCCCCGTAGCGCGACGCGGTGAGCGCCGCCTGCTTTCATTGCGGCCTGCCGGTCGAGGCGCGCGGCCGCTGGCGCGCGCAGGTGGCCGGCGCCGAGCGCGACTTCTGCTGCGCCGGCTGCGAGGCGGTCGCGACCGCGATCGCCGCAGGGGGCTTGGAGCGCTACTACGAGACGCGCACGGCGCCCGCCGCAGCGCCCGACGCGTCCTTCGCGCCGGCGACGGCGTACGATGATCCGCAGGCGCTCGCGCAGTTCGCCGCGCCCGCGGGCGAGGGGCTCGTCGAGGCGACGCTGATCCTGGAGCGGGTGCGTTGCGCGGCCTGCCTGTGGCTGCTCGAGCAGGCGCTGCGGCGCGCACCGGGCGTTCGCCGCGCCGACGTCAATTACGCGACGCACCGTGCCCACGTCGTCTGGGATCCGAGCGCGACGCGTCCCTCGGCGATCATCGCAGCGGTGCGCCGGATCGGCTACGACGCCGCGCCCTGGGATCCGCAGCGCCAGACGGTGGTCGAGCGCGCCGAGCGCCGCGGCGCCCTGTGGCGGCTCTTCGTCGCCGGTTTCGGCGCGATGCAGGCGATGATGTACGCCTTCCCCGCCTACGTGGACGCCGGCGGCGGCACGCTCGCGCCGGAAGCCGAAAGCCTCATGCGCTGGGCCGGGCTCGTGCTCACGCTGCCGGTGCTTCTCTTTGCCTGCGGGCCGTTCTTTTCCGGCGCGTGGCGCGAGATGCGGCGCCTGCGGCCCGGAATGGATACGCCGATCGCGATCGGCATCGCGGCGGGCTTTGCCGCGAGCGCCTGGGCCACCGTCACCGGCGAGGGTGCCGTGTACTTCGACTCGATCGCGATGCTGGTGTTTCTGCTGCTCGCGGCCCGCTATCTGGAGCTGGCGGTGCGCCAGCGCGCCGCGCGCACGCTCGATCGCCTGGCGCGCTGGGTGCCCTCGTTCGCGCTGCGCCTTGCCGATCGCGCCGACCCGGGCTCGGCCGAGCGCGTTCCGGCGCACGCGCTCGTGCCCGGCGACCGGGTGCTGGTTCGCGCCGGCGAGCGCGTTCCGGCCGACGGCAGGGTGGAGGCGGGCACATCCAGTGCCGACGAGTCGCTGCTCACCGGCGAGCCGGTGCCGGTCGCGAAAGCGCCAGGCTCGCGGCTTGCCGCGGGCACGCTCAACCTGGAGCAGCCGCTCGTCATGCGCGTCGAGCGCGCCGGCGCGCAGACGCGCGCGGCGGCGATCGCACGCCTTGCCGAGCGCGCGGCGGCGGCGAAACCGCGCCTGCTGGCGCAGGCCGACCGGATCGCGCACGCGATGACGTGGATCGTGCTCGCGACCGCCTCGGCGGCCGGGCTGGCCTCAGGCGATCCGTGGACCGCGATCGCGGTCCTGGTCGCCACTTGCCCGTGCGCTCTGGGGCTTGCGGCGCCGCTAGCGCTCGCCACCGCCGCCGGCCGGCTCAGCGAGCAGGGCGTGGTGCTCACGCGCGCCTCGGCCCTGGAGACCCTTGCGCGCGCGACCGACGTGGTGCTCGACAAGACTGGAACGCTCACGCGCGGGCGCTTCAGCCTGCGCGAGGTGCGCACGCTCGGCGCAGCGAGTGCCGACGAGTGCCTCGCGCTGGCGCGCGCGCTCGAGGCAGGCGCGAGCCATCCGCTTGCGCGCGCTTTCGACGGCCCGGGACCGCGCGCAGCCGTCGCCGCTCTGGAAAACGTTCCCGGCCGCGGCATGGCTGCCCTTTGCGCGGGTCGGCGCGTGCGGATCGGGACCGCGCAGTTCTGCGCGGAACTCGCCGGCTCGCCCGCGCCCTCCGAGCTCGTGCTGGATCCCGCGTTCACCGCGGTCTGGCTTGCCGACGAGCGCGGTTGGCTGGCGGTATTTGCGCTCGAGGACGCGCCGCGGCCGGACGCGCAGGCGGCGGTGCAAGCGCTGCGCGGCGCCGGGCTCGCGCTGCATCTGGTGAGCGGCGATCGGCCGGCGGCGGTCGCCGCGTTCGCCGCGCGCCTGGGCATCAGCGCATGCGCGGGCGGGACGACGCCGCAGGGCAAGGCCGCGTACGTCGAGCGCCTGCAGAACGAGGGCCGGGTCGTGGTGATGATCGGCGACGGGCTGAACGACGAGCCGGTGCTCGCGCGCGCGCATGCCGCGATCGCGATGGGCTCGGGGACGGAGGCGGCGCAGGCGCGCGCCGATTTCGTGCTCCTTGCCGAGCGCGGCGAGGCCCGCATCGGCGCAGCGGTCGAATGCTTCGCGGTCGCGCGGCGCGCCATGCGCATCGTGCGCCAGAATTTCGCCTGGGCGAGCGCCTACAATCTGGCTGCGCTGCCGCTTGCGGCGCTCGGGCAGATCGGCCCGTGGGAGGCGGCGCTCGGCATGGCCGCCAGTTCCTTGATCGTGGTGCTGAACGCCGCGCGCGCGGCCGCCGCGCCGAACGAGGGCAAAGCGTGGAAAGCCTTTACCTCCTCATTCCTCTGTCCGTCGCGCTCGTACTCCTGAGCGGCTGGGTGTTCTGGCGCGCGCTCGCGAGCGGCCAGTTCGACGACCTCGACCGGCCCGGCACCGACGTGCTCTCGGACGAGGACTGATGCGCGCGATGCGGCTGCACGCGGCCGGCCGGCCGCTCGTCGCCGAGGCGCTCGCCGTGCCCGAGCCCGCAGCGGGGCAGGTGCTCGTGCGCGTGCGCGCCTGCGGGGTGTGTCGCACCGATCTGCATATCGCCGACGGCGAGCTGCCGCGCCCGAAGCTGCCGCTCGTGCCCGGCCACGAGATCGTCGGCGAGGTGATCGCGTGCGGTGCCGGCGCGACGCGCTATCGGGCGGGCGAGCGCGTCGGCGTGCCGTGGCTCGGCTGGTGCTGCGGTGGCTGCGAGTTCTGCCGCGCCGGCCGCGAGAACCTGTGCGAGCGGGCGCGCTTCACCGGCTACGACCTCGACGGCGGCTACGCCGAGTACGCGCTCGCCGACGAGCGCTTCTGTTTTCCGGTTCCCGCGCGCTACTCCGATGTCGAGGCGGCGCCGCTGCTTTGCGCCGGCCTGATCGGGCATCGCGCCTACTCGTTCGCGGGCGACGCAGCGGCGCTCGGCCTGTACGGCTTCGGCGCCGCGGCGCATCTGGTGGCCCAGGTCGCGCGCGCCGACGGCCGGCGCGTCTACGCGTTCACGCGGCCGGGCGACGCCGAGGCGCAGGAGCTTGCGCGCGCCTGCGGCGCGCACTGGGCGGGCGGCTCGGACGAAACGCCGCCCGAGCCGCTCGACGCCGCGCTCATCTTTGCGCCGGTCGGCGCGCTCGTGCCGCAGGCGCTCGCGGCCGTCAAGAAAGGCGGCATCGTGGTGTGCGCCGGCATCCACATGAGCGACATCCCGTCGTTTCCGTACGCGCTCCTGTGGGGCGAGCGGCGCATCCGGTCGGTGGCGAATCTCACGCGCGCCGACGGTGAAGCGTTCATGCGCGTCGCGGAGCGCGTACCTCTCAGGATCGAGACCACGGCCTTGCCGCTCGACGAGGCGAACGAAGCGCTCGCGCGGCTGCGCGAAGGCCGGCTCACCGGCGCGGCGGTGCTGGTGCCCTGAGGTGCGGCGTTTGATGCAGGTCAAACGCCGTGGTGCAGCAGACCTTAGCATTGCCGAAGGGAGATACCGAGATGAGCCAGACGGAAAACACCTACAACTACACCGTCGTCCGGCAGTTCACGATCGCGGCAGTCGTGTGGGGCGTGGTCGGAATGCTGGTCGGCGTCGTGATCGCCGCGCAACTGCTGTGGCCGGAGCTCAATTTCGACGTCCCGTGGCTGTCCTACGGCAGGCTGCGGCCGCTGCACACCAACGCCGTCATCTTCGCCTTCGGCGGCTCGGCGCTGTTCGCCACTTCGTATTATGTCGTGCAGCGCACCTGCCACGCACGGCTATTCTCCGACACGCTCGCCGCGTTCACTTTCTGGGGCTGGCAGGCGGTGATCGTGCTGGCGGCGGTGACGCTGCCGCTCGGCTACACGCAGGCGAAGGAGTACGCCGAGCTGGAATGGCCGATTGACGTGCTGATCACGCTGGTGTGGGTCGCCTACGCGATCGTGTTCTTCGGCACGATCTTCAAGCGCCGGGTGCCGCACATCTACGTCGCCAACTGGTTCTTCGGCGCATTCATCCTGACGGTGGCGATCCTGCACCTGGTCAACAGCGCCGCGGTGCCGGCGACTTTCTGGAAGTCGTATTCGGTCTACGCCGGCGCGCAGGACGCGATGGTGCAGTGGTGGTACGGGCACAACGCGGTCGGATTCTTCCTCACCGCCGGCTTCCTCGGCATGATGTACTACTTCGTGCCCAAGCAGGCCGGGCGGCCGGTCTACAGCTACCGGCTGTCGGTGGTGCATTTCTGGGCGCTCATCTTCACCTACATGTGGGCGGGACCGCACCACCTGCACTACACCGCGCTTCCCGACTGGGCGCAGTCGCTCGGCATGGTGTTCTCGCTGATCTTGCTCGCGCCCTCCTGGGGCGGGATGATCAACGGCATCATGACGCTGTCGGGCGCCTGGGACAAGCTGCGCACCGACCCGATCCTCAAGTTCCTGATCGTGTCGCTCTCGTTCTACGGCATGTCCACCTTCGAGGGCCCGATGATGTCCATCAAGACGGTGAACGCGCTGTCGCACTATACCGACTGGACGGTCGGCCACGTGCACTCGGGCGCGCTCGGCTGGGTGGGCCTCGTTTCGATGGGTTCGCTCTATTTCCTGATCCCGCGCCTGTACGGGCGCACCGAGATGGCGAGCGTGCCGGCGATCAACGTGCACTTCTGGATCGCGACCATCGGCATCGTGCTCTACATCGCCTCGATGTGGATCGCCGGAGTGATGCAGGGCCTGATGTGGCGCGCGGTCGGCGCCGACGGCACGCTCACCTACACCTTCGTCGAGAGCGTGAAGGCGACGTATCCGTTCTACGCCATCCGCCTGCTCGGCGGGCTGCTGTACCTCGGCGGAATGCTGATCATGGCCTGGAACGTCTGGAAGACGGTCGCCGGCGCGCGCCCGGTCCAGGCACCCATTCCGGCCCCCGCGTACGCGTGACGCCATGAAGCTCACTCACGACCTGATCGAACGCAATCTCCCGCTGATGATCGTGCTCGTCGTCGCCGTGGTGGCGGTGGGCGGGCTGATCGAGATCGTGCCGCTCTCGTTCTCGAAACCGGTCACCGAACCGGTGGCGGGCCTGAAGCCCTACAGTCCGCTCGCCCTCGTCGGGCGCGACATCTACATCCGCGAAGGCTGCTACAACTGCCATTCGCAGATGGTGCGGCCGTTCCGCGCCGAGGTGGAGCGCTACGGCCACTACTCGGTGGCGGGCGAATTCGTGTACGACCATCCGTTCCAGTGGGGCTCCAAGCGCACCGGGCCGGACCTCGCCCGCGTCGGCGGCCGCTACTCGGACGACTGGCATCGCATCCACCTGCGCAACCCGCGCGCCCTGGTGCCCGAATCGAACATGCCGGCGTATCCGTGGCTGGAGCGCGCGCCCGCCGACGCCGGCGACATCGAGGCGAAGATGCGCGCGTTGCGCGCGGTCGGCGTGCCCTACACCGACGCCGACATTGCCGGGGCGCGCGCCCAGCTCAAGGACAAGACCGAGATGGACGCGCTGATCGCGTACCTGCAGGGGCTGGGCACCGCGCTCAAGAGCAAGGTGAACTGACCGGAGAGCACCGACCATGGACATCGAAACGCTGAGAGGTCTGATGACCGCCGCTGCGTTCGCGGCCTTCCTCGGGATACTGTGGTGGGCGTACGCGCCGTCGCGCCGCAGCCGCTTCGAGCGCGACGCGCGGCTGCCGTTCGAAGGAGACGAGCCGTGAGCGAGTTCACCTCCGCGTTCTGGGACGTTTACATCGCGCTCGCGACGGTCGTCTCGATCGTCGCCTGCGGCGTGTTCCTCAAGCACCAGAGCGTGCATCGCGTGCCCCTGGTGGACGGCAAGCCGCAGACCTCGGGACATGTGTGGGACGAGGATCTGCGCGAGTACCACAATCCGCTGCCGCGCTGGTGGGCGTGGCTGTTCTATCTGACGCTCGCCTTCGGGCTGCTCTACGTCGTGCTCTATCCGGCGCTTGGCAGCTACCGCGGGCTTCTCGGCTGGACGCAGATCGGCCAGCTCGAGCAGGAAAACGAGCGCGCCAAGGCGCAGTACGGCCCGCTCTACGAAAAATTCGCCCGCCAGGACGTGCAGGCGCTCGCCAAGGACCCGCAGGCGCTGGCGATCGGCCAGAAGCTATTCCTCAACCACTGCGCGCAGTGCCACGCCTCGGATGCGGCGGGCAGCCGCGGTTTTCCGAACCTCACCGACCGCGACTGGCTCTGGGGCGGCACGCCCGAGGCGATCCGCGCCTCCATCGCCGAAGGGCGCAACGGCGTCATGCCGCCCTTCGGGCCGGTCCTCGGCGAGGAGGGCGTCAAGGACGTCGCCCACTATGTGCTGTCGCTCTCGGGCTCGGCGCACGATTCGATCCGCGCCGCGCGCGGCAGGGAGAAGTTCGCGCAGACCTGCGTCGCCTGCCACGGTCCCGAGGGCAAGGGCAATCCGCAACTGGGCGCGCCCGACCTCACCGACCGCGTGTGGCTGCACGGCTCGGGCGAGGCCGCCATCGTCGAGACGATCGCCAAGGGGCGCGCGAGCCAGATGCCGGCGCACAAGGAGCTGCTCGGCGAGGCGAAGATCCACCTGCTCACCGCCTACGTGCTGTCGCTGTCGGCGGCGCCGAAGTGAGCCGCGCCGCGCGACGGCCGCGAGACCGCCCGCCCGACGATGAAGGCCGATGTGAATCCACCGCCGAACGGCTCGGCGGGCGGCGAAGCGGAAATCGCCCTCTACGAAGTCAAGCGCAAGATCTACCCGCGCGCGGTGAGCGGGTGGTTCGCCGGCTGGCGCTGGGCGCTGGTCTGGGCGACGCAGCTCGTCTACTACGGCGGGCCGTGGCTCACCTGGAACGACCGCCAGGCGGTACTGTTCGACATCGCCCAGCGCAAGTTCTATCTCTTCGGTCTGGTGTTCTGGCCGCAGGACATCGTGTATCTCGCGCTGCTGCTCATCATCTCGGCGCTCGCGCTCTTTCTCTTCACCGCGGTGGCCGGGCGGCTGTGGTGCGGCTACGCCTGCCCGCAGACGGTGTACACCGAGATCTTCATGTGGATCGAGCGCAAGATCGAGGGCGACCGCAACGCCCGCATGCGCCTGGATCGCCAACCGTGGACGGCGCGCAAGGTCCTTCTCAAGGCGGCCAAGCACGGCGCCTGGATCGCGGTCGCGCTCTGGACCGGTTTCACTTTCGTCGGCTACTTCACGCCGATCCGCGAGCTGGCGGGCGCGGTGCTTGCGGCCTCGACCGGGCCGTGGGAGACGTTCTGGATCCTGTTCTACGGCTTCGCCACCTACGGCAACGCCGGCTGGATGCGCGAGCAGGTGTGCATCTACATGTGTCCGTACGCGCGCTTTCAGAGCGCGATGTTCGACCGCGACACGCTCATCATCACCTACGACAGGGAAAGGGGCGAGCCCAGGGGCCCGCGCTCGCGCCTCGCCGACCCCAGGGCACTGGGTCTTGGCGACTGCGTGGACTGCGGCGTGTGCGTGCAGGTCTGCCCCACCGGCATTGACATCCGCAACGGGCTGCAATACCAGTGCATCGGCTGCGCCGCGTGCGTGGACGGCTGCGATCAGGTGATGGACCGCATGGGCTATCCGCGGGGGCTGATCCGCTACTCGACGCAGAACGCGATGGAGCGCAAACTCACGCGCGCGCAGATGCTCGCGCGCGTGCTGCGCCCGCGCGTGCTCGTCTACGGCGCGATTCTCGCCGGGATCAGCACGGCGACGGTGGCGGGCCTTGCGCTGCGCGTGCCGCTCAAGGTGGACGTGATCCGCGACCGCGCCGCGATCGCGCGCGAGGCCGAGGACGGCCGCATCGAGAACGTGTACCGCCTGCAGATCATGAACACCGCCGAACGACCGCGCGTCTTCGAGATCGCCGTGGCCGGACAGCCCTCGCTCGATCTCGCCTCGCCGCCGCGCGTGGCGCTCGGCCCGACCGAGGTGCGCTCGGTGGCGGTGCGCGTGCGTGCCGATCCGGGCGTGCTCGCCGCCGGCGCGCACCGCATCGAGTTCCACGTGCGCGCGGCCGACGATGCCGCGGTCGCGGTGCTCGAAAAAAGCGTCTTCATCGTGAGGTGAGCGGTGAAACCCTGGTACCGCGAACCCTGGCCGTGGGCCCTGATGGCGGGGCCGGCGGCCGCGATCGCCGCCGGCGCGGTGACGACGTGGCTCGCATTCGCGACCGCCGACGGCCTGGTCGCCGACGACTATTATCGCAAGGGCCTCGCGATCAACCGCGTGCTCGCGCGCGAGGAGGCGGCGCGCCGACTCGGCATCTCGGCCGAGGTGGAGCGCTCGGGCGGCGTGCTGCGGGTGCGCCTGGCGGGCGACGCGCCCGAGGCGCTCTTCGCGCACCTCGCGCATGCGACGCGCGCCGGCTACGACGCGCGGCTGCGCCTTGCGCGCGCGGGCGAGGGCGTGTACGAAGCGAGGCTTCCGGAGCTGCCCCCCGGGCGCTGGCGGCTGGCGCTCGAAGACCCGCAGGGGCGCTGGCGAATCGCCAAGGAGGGACTGTGAGAAACGCGATCCTGATCCTGTGGCCCTCGTTCGTCGTCGGCGGCGTGGGCGAGATCCTGTTCTTCACCGTGTTCGATCCGCAGGAGCTGTACCTGTTCGGCCGGCCGACCGAGCTGCCGCGCGTGGCGGTGTACACGATCGGCTTCTTTCTGTGCTGGGCCTTCGCCGCCGCCTCGAGCGCGCTCACTTGCTTTCTCGGCCGCAGCGCCGAAGAGGTGAACCGGTGAGGCACGCGGTGCTCGTCGCGGCGGCCGTGCTCGGCGCCGGGTCGGTTCCGGCGGCGAGCGCGCAGGACGCCGATCGCGGCCGGCTCCTGTACGAGACGCACTGCCTCGAGTGCCATTACGAGCGCATCCACCGGCGCGCTCCCGAGCGCTCGCTGGTGAAGTCGCTCGCCGCCCTGCGGCAGGAGGTTGCCCGGCGCGCCGCGCTCACCGCGCGGCGTTTCTCCCCCGACGAACTGGACGACATCGCCGAGTACCTCAACCGCTCGCACTACCGGTTCGACAGGTAGGCGCAGGCGTGCGACTGCGCTTTCTCGGTGCGGCGGGGGAGGTGACCGGGTCGTGCTTTCTCGTCGAGCTGACGGACGGGCGCGGCGAGACGGTGAAGTTCCTGATGGACTGCGGCATGTTCCAGGGCGGAGCGCTCGCCGAGCGCAAAAACCGCCGCTTCGCGTTCGATCCGCGCGAAATCGCGTTCGTGCTGCTGTCGCACGCGCACATCGATCACTCGGGGCTGATCCCGCGCCTTGCCGCGCGCGGCTTTGCCGGCCGGGTGTATTGCACGCCGGCGACCGAGGAGCTGCTCGGGGTGATGCTGCCCGATGCCGGCCACCTGCAGGAGAAGGAGGCGGAACGCGAAGGCGGCGAGCCGCTCTACACCGCCGAGCAGGCGAGGCAGTGCCTGCGTCTCGTCGCGCCGGTGGGGTACGGCCGGGCCTTTCGCCCGCACCGGCTCGCCACGTGCACGTTCCGCGACGCCGGGCACATCCTCGGCTCGGCGATCCTCGAGCTGCGCCTGCCCGGCGCGAAGCTCGTCTATTCGGGTGACCTCGGCGAGCCCGGCCGGCCGATCGTCGAGGACCCCGAGCACATCGCCGAGGCCGATGCGCTGCTGGTCGAGTCCACCTACGGCAACCGCAACCACAAGAGCCTGGCGCAATCGCTGGACGAACTCGCCTACGCGATCACCGACACGCTCGCGAGCCGGCGCGGCAACGTCGTCATCCCGGCGTTCGCGGTCGGGCGCACGCAGGAGCTGCTCACCTATCTCGCCGAGCTGCGCGCGCAGAACCGGGTGCCGCCGGCGCAGGTGTACGTGGACTCGCCGATGGCGACCGAGGCGACGCGCATCACCCTGCGCCACGCACGCCTGCCGATTCTCGAAGGCGTGCGCTTCACCGAGTCGGCGGAGGAGTCGCGGCGCCTGGCCGAAATACGCTCGGGCGCCATCATCATTTCGGCAAGCGGCATGTGCGAGGGCGGCCGTATCCGTCATCATCTGCGCGCCAATCTGCCGCGGCCGGAATGCTCGGTGGTGTTCGTCGGCTTCCAGGCCGCGGGTACGCTCGGCCGGCGCATCGTGGACGGCGAGCGCGAGGTGCGCCTCCAAGGCGAGGACGTGCCGGTGCGCGCGCGGGTGTTCACCATCGGCGGGCTCTCGGCGCATGCCGGCCGCGACGCGCTCGTGGGCTGGATGGCGGGGTTTCGCCGCGCGCCCCGCCAGACGTTCGTCGTGCACGGCGAGCCGCTCGCCGCGCACGCGCTGCGCGCGGCGATCGCCGCACGCCTCGGCTGGGCCGCGCGCGTGCCGGCGATCGGCGACACCGTGGAGATTCCCCAATGACAGAACTGTACGGTTCCGATGCATTCAAGCCGGCCGAGGTGGCGCGGCGGGTCGAGGAGGTGGGCGTCGCCAAGGCGCGCCTGCCGTTCGTGCAGACCGCGATGCTCGGCGTGCTCGCCGGAGCGTTCATCGGTCTCGGCGCGCTCTACTTCACGCTGATCGCAGCCGACGCCTCGCTCGGTTTCGCCGCCGGCCGCGTCGCTGGCGCGATCGCGTTCTCGCTCGGGCTCATTCTGGTCATCGTTGCCGGCGCGGAGCTGTTCACCGGCAACAACCTGCTCGCGATGGCCTGGGCCGAGGGCCGCATCGGCACCGGCGAGGTGCTGCGCAACTGGGCGATCGTCGCCGCCGCCAACTTCGTCGGCGCGGCGGGCCTGGCGCTGATCGTGTACCTCTCCGGGCACTGGCAGATGAACGGCGGCGCGGTCGGCGCGACCTACCTCAAGATCGCCGCGGCGAAGGCGGCGCTTCCCGCCTGGCGGGCGTTTTTCCTCGGCGTGCTGTGCAACGTGCTGGTGTGCATGGCGGTCTGGATGGCGATGGCGGGCAGGAGCGTCGTGGACAAGGCGGTGGCGATCGTCTTTCCGATCTCGGCCTTCGTCGCCGCCGGGTTCGAGCACTCGATCGCCAACATGTACTACTTCCCGATGGCGCTGCTCCTCAAAGCGGGCGGCGCACCGCTGCCCGCCGGCGCCGAGGCGATCACCGTCGGCGCGATGTTCGGCAACCTTGCACCGGTGATCGCCGGCAACATCGTCGGCGGCAGCGTGCTGGTGTCGCTGGTCTACTGGGTGATCTACCTGCGCGGCAGGGGCAGGACGGCGGGCGACAGCGGCGATCGCAAGATTTGAGATAGGTCAATCCGGCGCGCCGGGGCCGCCGTAAGCTGCCTGCAACCACACCAAGGAAGGGTCGGAAATGTACAAGACACTGCTGGTACCGGTGGACGGCCGCCCGCGCAGCTTGCGCAGTCTTGCGGTCGCGGGCGCGCTCGCCAACCGCTGGGACGGGCATCTGATCGGGCTTTACGTTCAGCCGGGCATGCAGATCCCGAGCCATGCCCGCGCCGAGGGCGGCGCGGCGATGATGGAGGAACTGCAGCGCAAGGTGATCGCCGATCTCACCGCGCAGGCGAAGGCCCGCTTCGACGAAGGGGTGAAGGCTTCCGGCGCCACGCGCACCGAATGGCGTGTCGACCGGGGCGACGCCGACGTCGTCGTCGCACGCCATGCGCGCTACGCCGACCTCGTCATCGTCAACCAGACCGATCCGGGCGACGAATCGGGCAGCGGCTTTGCCGACGCGATCCTGCTTGCGGTCGGCCGCCCGGTGCTGGTCGTGCCCTACGTCGGCGAGCCGGTGGTGAAGGGCGAACATGTGCTCGTGTGCTGGGACGGCGGGCGCGAGGCGGCGCGCGCGGCGACCGACGCGCTGCCGTTCCTGCGCGAGGCGAGGAAAGTGACCGTGCTGACGGTGAACACCGGGGCCGCGCCGAGCGAAGTGCCGGGCGCCGACGTCGCGCTCTATCTCGCGCGCCACGGAGTGAAGTCCGAGGCCGCGCGCACGCCGGCCGGCGGCATTGACCCGGGCAACGTGATCCTGTCGCGCGCCTTCGACTACGGCGTGGACCTGATCGTGATGGGCGCCTACGGCCACTCGCGGGTGCGCGAGATCCTGCTCGGGGGCGCGACGCGCGCCATCCTGCGGCAGATGACGGTGCCGGTGCTGATGTCGCATTGAGGCGAGCGCGGGGCGCGCCGGCGGGCTACTCGCCGCGCAGCGCCTCCAGGGGATCGGCGAGCGCCGCGCGCCGTGCCGGCGCGACACCCGCGGCGAGGCCGATCGCGATCGCCACCGCCTCGGCGGCGAGTGCCCAGCTCCAAGAGAGCTTCACCGGCAGCGCGGGCACCGCGAGCGCGAGGCCGCCGGCGATCCCCCAGCCGAGCGCGAGGCCGGCCACACCGCCCGCGGCGGCGAGCGCCGCCCCCTCGGCGAGAAAGAGCGCGAGCACCACGCGCCGGGTGGCCCCGATCGCGCGCAGCAGCCCGATCTCGGCGGTGCGCTCGGCGACTCCGATGGTGAGGATGGTGAGGATGCCGACGCCGCCGACCACCAGGGAGATCGCTCCGATCGCCGCCACCGCGAAGGTGATCGCATCGAGCACCGTGCCGAACACTTCCAGCATCTTCTGCTGCGGCGTGATCGTGAAGTCCTCGGCGCCGTGGCGCGCCACCAGGATGCGCCGCAACCCTTCCTCGACGGCGGCGACCGGCGCCTGCGGATCGTAGGCGACGTGGATCTCCATCAGGCTCTCGCGGTTGAACATGTCGAGCGCGCGCGCGGCGGGGATGTACACGGTGTCGTCGAGGTCGAAGCCGAGCACCTGCCCCTTCGCTTGCATGACGCCGACCACGCGGTAGCGCTCGCCGCCGACGCGCAGCCGCTGGCCGAGGGGATTGTCGCCACCGAACAGTTCCCTCGCCGCTTTCGCCCCGAGCACCACCAGCGCGCGCGCGACGCGCGGGTCGTCCTCGGGCAGGAACTCGCCCGCGGCGACGCGCATGTTGAGCGCGCGGGCGAACGCGGGCCCGACGCCGTAGATGGTGACGCGCCGGCTGCGCCCGCCGTGCTCGATCTCGCCGTTGCCCTGCACCATCGGGTCGGCGGCGAGCACGTGCGGCGCGCGCGCCAGCGCGAGCGCGTCCTCGATCGAAAGCGGCCGGATCGTGTTCACCGCGCCGAGCGAGGCGCCGTGCGTCTGCACGCGGCCCGGCGCGACGGTGATCAGGTTCGTGCCGAACTGGGTGAATTCGGCGATTACGAAGCGGTGCAGGCCCTCGCCGATCGCGGTGAGCAGGATCACCGCGGCGATGCCGATCGCGATGCCGAGCGCGGTGAGGAAGGTGCGCAGCCGGTGCGCGCCGAGCGCGGTGGCGGTGAAGGCGAGGGCGTCGGCGGCGCGCATCGCTACCTGCGCGAAAGCGCCTGCACCGGATCCAGGCGCGCGGCACGGCGCGCCGGCGCCGCGGCAAAAGCGATCGCGGTCGCGATCGCGGTCGCGGGCGCTGCGAGGAGCGCCCACCACGGCGCGGTGAACGGGATCGCGGGAAAGATACCGGCGATCAGCCACTGGCCGAGCCGTCCGGCGGCAATGCCCGCCGCGGCACCCGCCAGCGCCATCAGCACCGCCTCGGCGAGGAAGGCGAGGCGAATCTCTGCCGCAGTGGCCCCGAGCGCCTTCAGCAGCCCGATCTCGGCGCGGCGCTGCGTGACGCTGATCAGCATCACGTTCATCACCAGGATACCCGCCACGGCGAGGCTCACCGCCGCGATCGCACCCACGGCGAGCGTGAGCGCGGTGAGGATGCGATCGAAGGTGGCGAGCACCGCGTCCTGCGTGATCACCGTGACGTCGCGCTTGCCCTCGTGGCGCAGGCGCAGGATCTCCTCCAGGTCCGATTTCGCCTGCGGCACCAGCTCTCGGCTCTTCGCCTCGGCGAGGATGCGAAACAGCGCCTCGGTGTTGAACAGCTGCTGCGCCGCGGCCACCGGCACGACCACCACCTCGTCGGTGTTGAAGCCGAGCGACTCGCCCTGCGGCGCGAGCACGCCGAGCACGCGAAAGCGCCGGTCGCCGACGCGCAGCCATTCGCCGAGGGCGGCGCGCGCGCCGAACAGCTCGGCGGCGACCTTGGCGCCGACCACGCACACCGCGGCCGCCGTGCGCGGGTCGCCCTCGGGAAGAAATTGCCCCTGCGCGAGCGTCATGCGCCGGATGTCGAGCAGTTCGGCCGTCGAGCCGAGCACCGGCGACTCGCGCCGCAGCGCCCCGTAGTGCACGTCGCCGGTGCCGACGATGAGCGGTGCGATGCGCCGCACCGCGCGGCTGGCGCGCACCGCGAGCGCGTCCTCCAGCGTCAGGTCGCGCGGGCTGCGGCCGAGCAGCACCCCCGGCATCGCGCCGGCGGTCTCGCTCCTGCCCGGCAGCACGATGACCAGGTTCGTGCCGAGCGCGCCGAACTGGTTGACGACGTACAGGCGCGCGCCCTCGCCGATCGCAGTGACCGCGACCACCGCCGCCACCCCGATCGCCATCGCGAGCAGGATGAAGAAGGTGCGCGCGCGGTAGCCGGCGAGCGCACCCCAGGCGAATGCGATCAGGTCGGCGGCGCGCACGCGGCTAGCCGCTCGCCTCGGCGACGATCGCGCCGTCCACCATGCGCAGCCGCCGGTGCGCGCGCGCGCCGATCTCCGGATCGTGGGTGACGACGATCAGCGCCGCGCCCGCCTCGTGCGCGCGCTCCAGCACCGCCATCACCTCGCGGCCGGTGTGCCGGTCGAGGTTTCCGGTGGGCTCGTCGGCCAGGATCACCGACGGCCCGAGGGCGAGCGCCCGCGCGATCGCCACGCGCTGGCACTGGCCGCCGGAGAGTTCGCTCGGCCGGTGGTGCGCCCGGTCCGCCAGACCGTAGTCGGCGAGGATGCGCTCCAGGCGCCGGCGGCGTTCGGCGGGGTCAATGCCCGCCAGCACCATCGGCAGCTCGATGTTCTGCGCCGCCGTCAGCCGCGGCACCAGATGGAAGAACTGGAACACGAAGCCGAGCTTCTCGCGCCGCGCCCGCGCGCGCTCGTCGTCCGAGAGCGCGGTGACGTCGCGTCCGTCGAGGAGATAGCGTCCGGCGTCCGGCCGGTCGAGCAGGCCGATGATGTTGAGCAGCGTGCTCTTGCCGGAGCCCGAGGGCCCCATGATCGAGAGGTATTCGCCCGCGCGCACCTCGAGGTTCACGCCGCACAGCGCGTGCACCGCTTCGCCCCCGACGCGATAGACGCGCTCGATTTCCGAGAGCGCGATCACGGCGCGCGCTTGGGCTCCTCGGCGATCGCACGCGCGCCCGCGACGACGCCGGCGCGCTCCAGCGACGTCACCACGCGCTCGCTCGGGGCAAGGCCAGCGCGGATCTCGGTGTACTCCCAGTTGGAAAGCCCGGTCTGGACGCGCCGCTCTTCGAGCATGCCGCCCGGGCCGAGCACAAGCACGCGGTTGCCGGGCATCAGCGCCGGGGTCGGTATGCGAAGCGCGCGCTCGCGCGCCTCGACCACGATCTCGACGTCGGCGCTGTAGCCGACGAGCAGACTGCGGGCCCCGGCGGGCGAATCGAACTCGACCTCGACCTCGACCGTGCGCGCCTGCTTTTCCAGCGCGAGCACATACGGCGCGATGCGCCGCAGCCGTCCCGGGAACGGCTTGCCGCGCCAGGCATCGAGCGTGACCCGGACCGGCATCCCGACGGCGAGGCGCGCGGCGTCCACCTCGTCAATCGGCGCCGAGACGTACAGGCACGAATCGTCAATCAGGTCTATCGCCGGCGGCGTCGGGATGCCCGGCGGCGAGGGCGTGAGGAACTCGCCTACCTCGCCGTTCACCTCGGCGACGATGCCGTCGAAGGGCGCGCGCAGCACCGTGCGCGTGGTGTCGGCCGCGGCCGCTCGCACGCGCGCCTCGGCCTCCTTGGCCTGCGCGTGCGCGCTCTCGCATGCGGCGGCGCGGGCGCGCGCTTCGCTCTCGGCACGGTCCGCCCGGTCCTCGGAGACGAACCCCTGCGCGCGCAGTCGCCGCACGCGCTCGGCCTCGCGCGCGGCGTTGTCTGCGAGCTGGCAGGCCTCGGCGATGCGGCTGCGCGCAGCCGCGAGCGCCTCGCGCGCCACGCGTTCGCGCGCGACCAGGTCCTCGTTCCAGAGCTGCAGCAGAAGCTGGCCGCGCCTGACGCGGTCGCCTTCTTTGACGGCGAGGATCTCGATGCGCCCCCCGGTCGGCGTCGCGAGCTTCGCCCGCCGGCACGCGGAAACGGAACCCGCGCGCGTGTTGGCGACAGTGGACTCGACCCGGCCTTCGTCGGCGGCGGCGACCGCGACCCGCACCGGCTGCGGGCGGGTGTAATGCCAGAGGAGGAACGCGCTCGCGGCGGCGGCGAGCAGCCCGGCGAGCCAGCGCAACATCCGGGCGCGCATCGGCTCGGCGTTCCCTTCTAGGCGGAAAGCGGCGGCACGTGCTCGTGCAGAAACCAGCGCCGCGTGACGATCTCGCGCGTGAACCAGCGCCTGCGCAGCAGCAGCGCCGCGGCGAGCTGCTTCAGCGGCCCGGCGAGCGCAGGCCCGTCGGCGGCCTCGCGCCGGCGCGCCCCGTAGCGGCTCTCGATCGCGCGCGCGTAGGACGCGAGCCGCGGCGCCGAGTAATCGCCGCGGCAGTCGCGCACGGTGCGCGCGGCAAGGAGCGCCGACTCGACCGCGGTACGGATGCCTTCGCCGCTTTCCGGATAGGCGAGGCCGGCCGCATCGCCCACGAGCAGCGCGCCGTCGGCGAGGAGCGGCCGCGCGGCGTCGGTGTAAAGGAGGTAGGCGTGGCCCTTGCGCCGCAGCCGCGCCAGGCGCTGCGGCAGCATTCCGTCGCGCAGCATCTGCTCGACGAAGTGGTCGAAGTGCTCGGAGACCTTGTGCGCGCCGAGCCTGCCGATGCCGACGTTCAGCCAGTTGCCCTTGCGGAAGATCCAGGCGTAGCCGGCGAGATCGGGGGAAAAATAAAGCTGCGGCGTGTCGCCGCGCACGGGCGAAGCCGCCGCCTCGGGCGGCGTCATCTCGACCTCGAACTCCTGCGCGCCGACCGCCGGCTCGCCGCGGCCCACTTCAGCGCCGAGCAGCCTCGCGACCGGGCAGAAATGCCCGCCCGCGCCGACGATGAGCGGCGCGGCGAACTCGCCGTTCAGCACCCACTCGGAGCCGCGGCGCTCGATGCGCTCGACCGCGACACCGGTGAGCAGCTCCGCCCCGGAGCGCCTGAGCAGGTATTCGTCGAACTCGAAGCGGCGGATGCCATAGCTCGCGGGCTCCGGACCGTGGTCGTTCTCCACCGGCCGGTCGCCGAGGCGCGCGATGCGAAAGCGCCGGATCGGCTGCAGCACGCGCGCTCGCGCGTAGTCGGCGAGATCCAGCTCCAGGCTTTTCACCACCGCCGGCGTGATCCATCCGGCGCAGGTCTTGTCGCGCGGGAAATCCCGCTTGTCGAGCACCGCCACCGCCAGGCCCGCGCGCACGAGCTGGCGCGCCAGCGTCGAGCCTGCGGGCCCGCCGCCCACGACGAGGACGTCGCGCCGCCGCACGGGGCTAGTCGTACAAGTGCCGGCGCGAGGCCGGCAGCTCGTTGTTCTCGCCGCGCGCGAACACCACCTGGAAGAGCTGCAGCGAGCCGGTGGTGAACGCGGCGATTGAGCCGGCGAGATACAGGTCCCAGGCGCGCACAAACGCCTCGCCGCGGCTGGCGCGCACTTCGTCGGCGGCGGCCTGAAAGCGCGCCCGCCAGTGCCGCAGCGTCTCGGCGTAATGAAGGCGCAGATTCTCGACGTCGAGCACGCTGAAGTTGAACGGCTCGAAGATCGCGCTCATCTGCGAAAGGGCCGGCGGCTGCGCGCCGGGGAAGACGCGCCGCTCGATCCAGCCGTTCATCAGTCCCGGGCGGTTGCGCCCGATGGTGTGAATCAGCCCGAAGCCCTGCGGCGCGAGCGTGCGGTCAATGACCGCGCCGAGCCGCGCGTAGTTCTCCGGGCCGACGTGCTCGAGCATTCCCACCGAGACGAACGCGTCGCACGCGCCGCGAATGTTGCGGTAGTCGTCCTCGATGTACTCGACGCGGTCGGCGAGCCCGCTCGAGCGCGCGCGCTCGGTCGCGTAGCGGACTTGCTCGTGCGAGATGTTCCAGGCGCGCACCCGCACGCCGTATTCGCGCGCCATGAAGAGCGCAAAGCCGCCCCAGCCGCAGCCGGCCTCGAACACCTGCTGCCCGGGCCTGAGGCGCAGCTTGCGGCAGACGTGGTGCATCTTGGCGCGCTGGGCTTCCTCCAGCGTCATCCCGGGCTGGGGGAAGTAGGCGCACGTGTACTGCATCGCCTCGCGGTCGAGCCACAGCGCGTAGAAATCGTTGCCGAGGTCGTAATGGCGATGGATGTTGTCGCGCGCCGCGGCGATCGAGCGCGCGCGCGGCGCGACGTCGCGCCACAGCCGCACGAGCGGCGAGCTGCGACCCCGTTTGCCCGCCTCCAGCGCCCGGTACGCGCGCTCGAGAAACGCGACCAGGTCGCCCTCGATCTCGATGCGGCCGTCGGCGTACAGGTCGCCGAAATGCAGCTCCGGGTTGCGCGCGAGCTTCCACAGCGCGGCACGGTCGCGGATGCGCACGCGGGGCCCGCCCGACTCGCCGGCGCGCGTGCCGTCCCAGAGCACCGCCTCGATGCCGGCGCCCGGCAGCGCCCCCGTCAAGGCGCGCAGCAGCCAGCGCTCCGGCGCGGTGCTTCCGCCGCCGGCCGAGGGCAACGCGCGCTCTGCTCCTTTGCTCATGACTCGAACGGTCCCTCCCTAGGTGTGGATTTTCGCACGGATGCTCGCCCCCGCGCATTTGACCGGGGTCAAAGGCGACCCCTGCGGCCCGCGGGATGATGCGGCCATGCTCTCCTTCGAGGACTGCGTCGCGCTGTGCGGCCTCACCGAGGAGGAGGTGCGCGCCATCGCCGAGCACGAGCACATCCCGGAGATCGCCGCCGCCGAGTACGCCCACTATCTGATCACCCGGCCCGATGGCGAGATGTACATCAAGGCGATCATCCGCGACGACATCGCGCGCGCCGCGGCCTGCGGCGAGCGCGACCGCGAACTCGCGCTGAAACTGGTGCTGCGCGAATTCGTGCGCCGCCACCCGCGCTGCGATGAGCGCCGCCGCGCCGAGCTGCACGTGCCCGAGCGGCGCTCGGCCGGGCCGTAAGGCGCGGGGCGCGACCGTGCGCTTCGATTCGCGCGCTGACGCCGCACGGCGGCTCGCGGCCGCGCTCGAGCACTACCGCGGACAAAACCCTCTGACCGGGCGCCGCTCGATCCGACCGGACGCATCGCGATCGTGGTGGACGACGGCATCGCCACCGGCGCGAGCATGATCGCGGCGCTGCACGCGGTGCGCGAGAAGAATCCGCAGCGGCTCGCATGCGCGGTGCCGGTCGCGGCCGCCGAGTCGCTCGCCCGGATCAGGCGCTACGCCGACGAGATGGTGTGTCTGGAGGTGCCGATCGGATTTCACGCCGTGAGCCAGTTTTACCGCGACTTCGGCCAGGTGGACGAGGGCGAGGTCGCGAGCCTGCTGGTGCGGTCGCGCCGGGCCTTGACCGCGGTCAAACCGGCCGCGGCGGCGCCGTGGTCTGCTCTGCGCCCATGAACGACACTCCCGCTGCGCTTGCCGCCGAAGCCCTGTGCCGCCGCTGCGACCCGGCGCGGCTCGGGTTCCGCACCACCGACGAACTGCGCGATCTGGACGGGCCGCCGGGACAGGCGCGCGCCGAAGGTGCGATCCGCTTCGCGGTCGGCATGCGCCACGAAGGCTACAACCTGTACGTCATGGGCCCGGAAGGATTCGGCCGGCGGACCATGGTGCGGCAGGTGCTGGAAGAGGCCGCGCGCGCCGCGCCGGTGCCGCCCGACTGGTGCTACGTGTTCAACTTCCGCACGCCGCACCGGCCGCGCGCGTTGAGGCTGCCGGCCGGTCGCGCCCTCAAGTTCCGCGACGACATGGCGCGGCTGGTCGAGGACCTGCGCGCCGGCATCCCGGCCGCTTTCGAGACCGACGAGTACCGCGCGCGCGCCAAGGAAATCGAGTCCGAGTTCGAGCACCGGCAGGAAGAGGCGCTGGAAGCGGTGGGCGAGCGCGCGCGCGCCGAGGGCATCGCGCTGCTGCGCACGCCCGCCGGGTTCGGGTTCGCGCCGATGAAGGGCGACGCGGTGATGCGGCCGGAGGAGTTCCAGGCGCTTTCGCAGGCCGAGCAGGAACGCATCCAGAACAAGATCGCCGAGCTGCAGGAGGCGCTGGAAGCCGTCATCCGCGACATTCCCAAGTGGCGCCGCGAGGCGCAGAGAAAGCTGCGCGAACTCAACCGCCTGGTGACGAGCGCGGCGGTGAAGAGCCTGATCGAGGAGCTGGAGACCGAATACCGCGATCTTCCGGCCGTGGCCGCGTACCTCGCCGAGGTGCGCGAGGACGTGCTCGACTACGCCGGCTATTTCCAGCAGCCGAAGGAGGCCGAGCGCGGCGGCCCGCTCGGCTTCGCGTTCGCCGAGGCGGCCGAGCAGCCGCTGCGGCGCTATCTGGTCAATGTGCTCGTCGAGCACACCGGCAATCACGGCGCGCCGATCGTGCACGAGGAGAACCCGACCTACGACAATCTCATCGGCCGCATCGAGCACATCGCGCAGATGGGCACGCTGGTCACGGACTTCACGCTCATCAAGGCGGGAGCGCTGCACCGCGCCAACGGCGGCTATCTGGTGCTCGACGCGATCAAGGTGCTCACGCAGCCCTTCGCGTGGGAGGCGCTCAAGCGCGCGCTGCGTGCGCGCGAGATCCGCACCGAATCGCTCGGGCAGGCGCTGTCGCTGGTGTCCACTGTGTCGCTCGAGCCGGAGCCGATTCCGCTCGAGACCAAGGTGGTGCTGGTCGGGCCGCGCTATCTCTACTACCTTCTGCACGCGTACGACCAGGAGTTCGCGGAGCTGTTCAAGATCGCGGCGGACTTCGAGGACGACCTGGCGCGCGGCGAGGAGGGCGAGGCACGCTTCGCGCGGCTCATCGCGACGCTGGCGCGCCGCAACAGGCTGCGGCCGCTCGATGCCGCGGCGGTCGCGCGCGTGATCGAGCACGCCTCGCGCGGCGCGGGCGACGTCGCCAAGCTTTCGGCGAACCTGGAGGCGCTCGCCGATCTGCTGCGCGAGTCCGACCACTGGGCGGCTGCCGCCGGCCGCTCGCTCATCGAGGCCGCCGACGTCGAGCGCGCGATCGAGGCGCAGAGGACGCGCTCCGGGCGCCTGCGCGACCGCGTGCGCGAGGCGATTCTCAAGGGAACGCTGCTCATTGACACCGCGGGGGTGCGCATCGGGCAGGTGAACGGCCTGGCGGTGACCGAGCTCGGCGGCCACGCCTTCGGCGTGCCGCACCGGATCACCGCGCGCGTGCGCCTGGGCAGCGGCAAGGTGGTGGACATCGAGCGCGAATCGCAACTGGGCGGTCCGATCCATTCCAAGGGCGTGCTGATCCTCTCGGGCTTTCTCGCCGCGCGCTACGCCGCGCGCCATCCGCTCGCGCTCTCGGCGAGCCTGGTGTTCGAGCAAAGCTACGGCGGCGTCGAAGGCGACAGCGCCTCGGCCGCGGAACTGTGCGCGCTCCTTTCCGCGCTCGCCGAGGTGCCGATTCTGCAGTCGGTCGCGATCACCGGCTCGGTCAACCAGCACGGCGACATCCAGGCGGTGGGCGGGGTGAACGAGAAGATTGAGGGCTTCTTCGACGTGTGCGCCGCGCGCGGCTTCGCCCCGGGGCAGGGCGTGATCATTCCGGCGGCGAACGTGCAGAACCTGATGCTCCGCCACGACGTGATCGAGGCGGTCGCCGCCGGGCGCTTCGCGATCTGGCCGGTGAAGACGATAGACGAGGCGGTGGCGCTGCTTACGGGCGTACCCGCCGGCGAGCGCGACGCGCTGGGGGAATTCCCCGCCGGCACGATCAACCGCCGCGTCGAGGATAAGCTGGTGCAGTTCGCGGCGCTCGCGGCAAAAGCGGCCGAACGCGCCGCGCCGCGCAAAGCCCGCCGCGGGCAGGAAGGGTCGTGAGCGAGCGTGGATGAACTGCGCGGGCTGACCGCGCCCGACGGCGCAGCGCTCGTCTGGGCCCGCTCGCGCCCGGCCGCCCCGCAAGGGGTGCTGGTGCTCGTGCACGGCCTTGCGAGCAACCTGAGCCGCTGGGCCGAGTTCACCGCACGCACCCGGCTGGCGTCTCGCTGGACGATCCTGCGCCCGGATCTGCGCGGGCAGGGACGCTCGCTCTGGCGCGGCCGTGCCGGGATGCACGAGTGGTGCGAGGACCTCGCGCGCATCCTCGACAGCGAAGGCGCCGCGCGCGCGGTGGTGGGAGGCCACTGTCTCGGGGCGAATATCGCGCTCGAATTCGCCGCGCGCCATCCGCAGCGCGTCGCGGGGCTGGTGCTCATCGAGCCGATGCCGCGCGCGGCGCTGGTCGGCAAGTACGCGATGCTCGCGCGCCTTGCGCCGCTTCTGCGCGCCGGTGCGTGGCTCGCGCGCGCCGCGAACGCGCTGGGCCTCTACCGCCGGCACCTTGCGCTCCTCGACCTGGAGCAGCTCGACCGCGAAACGCGCGCTGCGCTCGCGCGAGGGCCGCAGAGCGAGGCGCTGCTGCGGCGCTACGCCTCGCCGCTGGCGGACCTGAAAACGACCCCGCTCGCCGCATACCTGCAGGCGCTCGCCGCGACGGTGGCGCCCGGCCCGGCGCCCTCGGCGATCGCCGTGCCGATCCTCGCGCTGCTCGCCGCCGGTGCGCTCTTTACCGATTCCCGGCGGGTGCGCGCGTGGCTCGCGAGCGCGCGCGACTGCGAGATCGTCGAGCTGGCGGCCAGGCACTGGATCCCGACCGAAAGCCCCGAGCGCATGCGCGCGGCGATCGAGGACTGGCTCGAGCGGAGGTTTGCGCGCGGGGTGTGAGGCGCAAGACCCGGCCGGCGGCGGCAGGCCGGCCCAAGGGCGAGGTTCGGTGCGCGGTGCTCCATCGTCGCATTGACATCTGATACCACTCCGTGCACGCGCGATCGCGATTTCAGAAAGTACGCCTTTCTGGATGTGCGCGATCCGCTGGCGTAGGCGTTGTTTGACCGCGGTCAAGGCGGGCGTCTGTCGCGGGCGCATGATGCGCAAATGCACCGCCGTATCGTGATCGAGCTGGGCCCGACCGAGCCAGGGGAGGACGTGCTGCGCGCGGCGGCGGCGCTCGCCGCGCGCGCCGGTGGCGAGCTGCTGGGCCTTTTCATCGAGGATCCGTGGCTCCTGGAGTTCGCCGCCCTGCCGGTCGCGCACGAGATCGGACTTGCCTCGGCCTCGCGCCGGCCGCTGGAGACGCGGGCACTCGCGCGGCTGCTGCGCGCGCAGTCGGCGGAGGCCGAGCGCCGGCTCGCCAGCGCAGCCGAGGCGCAGTCCGTCCCGTGGCAGTTCCGCATCCAGCGCGAAGCGGCTGCGGCGGCGTTGATGGATGCGGCGCTGGAAGCGTTCGGCGAGGCGCTGCGCGAAGAGTTGCGGCTGCTCCTGGTCGGTGAGCGGGAATCGCCGCTCGAGCGCTGGGCGCGCGCAGCGTGCGCCGAGCTTGCGGCGCGCGCGAGAGCGGTACGGGCGCAGGTCGTGAGCGCGCAAAGCGCACGCGAGATTGCCGAGCTGCTCGGCGCAGGAGCGCCCGGTGTGCTGCTCGCACCGCCCCGCGAGGCGGCAGCGCGGCTCGAAGAGCTGCTCGCGCTGCTGGAGGAAACCTCCGCGCCGGTGCTCCTTCTCCCGGCGCACACACGCGCGCGCCGGCGCTACTGAATTACGCTTCTTCGGCCGCCTGCGTCTCGGGCTCTTTCGGCTCCGGCAGGCTTGATGATCTTCGGCGGTCCGTACGCGGCCTCGAGCACCACCGTGCGCGCCCGCGGACCGAGCGTGACGCGCACCGCCTCGGCCAGCGTGCCGATGCCCTTGAGGATCTTCGCCCGTGCCGCCTCGCCGAACAGGAGCTGCCTGGCCGCCATGGCGCGTCTGCCCTCCTACTTCGCGCGGCTCCAGCGCACGCGCAACAGTTCTTCGCCCTTGCCGTATACCATCTTCAGATCGCCCTTGAACGCGCGCTTGAGCGCGTGGCCGATGAGGCGGGCGAGATGCGTCGAGGTGGTGGTGACGAGCATCTCGCCGTCCTGCTCGCGCATCGAGATGATGCGTTCCAGCGGATGCTCGGCCCGTTCCTGCTCGGAGCAGTGCAGCACGCGCCCGAGGACCTCGGCGCGATGGCGCCTGAAGTACTCGCCGGCGATCGTGACGTACCCCGCCGGCATGTCCTCCGCGATGCGCCGGCAGGCCGGACAGAGGAGCTTCGCCCGTGGCGGGGCGCCGCGGTCCCAGCTCCAGCGACCGTCGCGGAACACCGCGCCGCAGCGCGGGCATCGCGCCGGGCTCGGCGGCTTGCGCGGCAGCCGGTAGGGGTCGTCGCCGTAGCCTTCCAGCACCTGGAGCCTGCGGTAGCGGTACGGTCCTCTTTCGCGGCGCATCGGTGTCCTTTGCCCTGGAGACTGCGCGAACGGTATCCATCCGGGGCGGTGCCGGTGTTGACCTTGATCAAACGGCGCCGGAAGCGACAGGAGGAAATTCGATCCATGAACGAGCTGATCGCGGCGCTCGCCGATCCGGCCTGCTACCGGCATGCGGTGGACCGGGTCGAGGTGCGCGAGACGCATATCTCGTGGGTGCTGCTTGCGGGCGAGTACGCCTACAAGGTGAAAAAGCCGGTGCGCCTCGCCTTCCTCGATTTTTCGACGCTCGATGCGCGCCGGCGCTATTGCGAGGAGGAGCTGCGCCTGAATCGGCGCACGGCGCCGGAGCTTTACCTTGCGGTGGTGCCGATCGTCGCCACGCCCGAGGGGCTGCGCCTCGAGGCGCCGGGTGAACCGGTCGAGTACGCGGTGAAGATGCGCCGCTTTCCGGACGGGGCGCTCGCCGACGCCATGGCGCGCCGCGGCGCGCTCGGGCCGGCCGAGGTGGACGCGATCGTGCGCGCTGTCGCGGCGCTTCACGCCGCCGCCGCCCGCGCGGCGCCCGATTCGCCCCACGGTTCTCCGGAGGCCATCGCGCGGCAGGCGCTCGACAACTTCGCCCAGATCGATCCGCTCGCGCCGCGGGAGCAGCCGAGGCTTGCGCGCCTTGCCGCCTGGACCCGCGAGCAGGCGGCGCGCCTCGCGCCGGTGTTCGCCGCGCGCCGCGCCGGCGGTTTCGTGCGCGAGTGCCACGGCGATCTGCATCTCGGCAACATCGCCTTCATCGAGGACCGCGCGCTGCCGTTCGACTGCATCGAGTTCGATCCGGCGCTGCGCTGGATGGACGTGATGAACGAGATGGCGTTTCTGTTCATGGATCTCGTCGCGCACGGGCTGGAGCCCCTTGCGTGGCGGGCGCTGAACGGCTGGCTCGAGGAAAGCGGCGACTACGAGGGCATGGCGCTCGTTCGCTTCTACGCGGTGTATCGCGCGATGGTGCGGGCCAAGGTGGCGGTGCTCTCCGGCCGCGAGGCGCAGCTCGCCGAATACCTCGCGGCTGCCGAGCGGCTCGCGCGGTCCTCGCGCGCGGCGCTCGTGCTGATGCACGGCCTGCCGGGCTCGGGCAAGACCACGGTGGCGGGCGCGCTCGCCGAGCGCGTCGGCGCGGTGCGGCTGCGCTCGGACGTGGAGCGAAAGCGCCTGGCGGGAATCGCGCCGCTCGATCGCGCCGCCGCCGCGCCCGGGGAGGGGATCTACCAGGCGGCGGCGACGCGGCGCACTTACGCGCGCCTTGCCGGGCTCGCCGGCGCGATTCTCGATGCCGGCTGGCCGGTGATCGTGGATGCGGCCTTCCCGCTGCGCGAACAGCGCGAGGCGCTGCGCCGGGAGGCGCTTGTCCGCGGCGTGCCGTGCCTGATCGCCGTCTGCGAGGCGCCGCCATCGGTGCTGCGCGAGCGCGTGAGGGTGCGGCAGGAGGCCGCGCGCGACGCCTCCGATGCGGATGCTGCGATCCTGGAGCACCAGCTCGCGGTGCGCCAGCCGCTTGCGCCGGAGGAGCAGGCGATCGCCGAGCGTGTGGACACCGCCGATGAGGCGGCACGCGAACGCGCGCTCGAGCGCATCGCCGCGCGCCTCGCGGCGCGGCCGGACGCGTTCGGCGGCGCGGCCGCCTCCGGCTGAGGCACGCCGGGAACGGGGAGGGGCGATGCCCGTGCACAACGCCGACATCGCGCGCGTGTTCGAGGAGATCGCGGACCTCCTGGAGATCCAGGACGCGAATCCGTTCCGCGTGCGCGCCTACCGCAACGCGGCGCGCTCGGTCGGCAACCTGGCGCTCGATCTGGCCGCGGCGGTGCGCGAGGGCCGGCCGCTGCCGAAGATTCCGGGAATCGGCGAGGACCTGGCGGCGAAGATCGCCGAGATCGCGCGTACCGGCACCACGACGCTGCTCGAGCGGCTGCGGCGGCAGTCGGCGCCCGCGGTCACCGAGCTGTTGCGCCTTCCGGGACTGGGCCCGAAGCGCGTGCGCGCGCTCGTCGAAAGACTGGGAGTGAAGAGCCTTGCCGATCTGGAGCAGGCCGCGCGCGCCGGCAAAGTCCGCGCGCTGCCCGGATTCGGCGAGAAGACCGAGGCCGCGATCGCGCGCGCCGCCGCCGAACGCCTCGGTGCGGCGAAGCGCTTCCAGCTCGCGACCGCGGCGCAGTACGCCGATGCGCTGGTGGCGCACCTCGCGCGCGCGCGCGGCGTCAAGCACGTGGTGGCGGCCGGAAGCCTGCGGCGGCGCCGCGAGACGGTGGGCGACGTGGACATCGTCGCCGCCGGCGCGACCGAGGACGCGATGCGGCGATTCGTCGGCTACAGCGAGGTCGCCGAAGTGCTCGCGCAGGGGCCGACGCGCGCCAGCGTCCGGCTGAAGAGCGGCCTTCAGGTGGACTTGCGCGCGGTGCCCGAGGAAAGCTATGGCGCGGCGCTCGCCTATTTCACGGGTTCCAAGGCGCACAACATCGCGCTGCGGCGTCTGGCGCAGGCAAGGGGCCTCAAGATCAACGAATACGGCGTCTGGCGCGGCCGCCACCGCATCGCCGGCGCGACCGAGGAGTCGGTCTACGAGGCGGTCGGACTGCCGTGGATCCCGCCGGAGCTGCGCGAGGACCGCGGCGAGATCGAGGCGGCGAAAGCGGGCAGGCTGCCGCGCCTGATCGAGCGGTCCGATCTGCGCGGCGATCTGCACGCGCACACGCGCTGGACCGACGGCGCCAATTCGGTCGCCGAGATGGCGCAGGCGGCGCGCGCCGCGCGCGCGAGCGTCTTTTCCCCCGCCGCCCTGATCGCTTCGAGCATCGGGGCGACGCTCGCTGCGCCGATCTCCGGCACGCTGATCGCGGAGTACGCGTCCACGACGTGCAGCAACCGCAGCCGCGCGCGGTTCTCGCGCGCAAGGCGCAGCGCCTGCGCAAGCCCTTTCGCCGAGGTCGCGCTGCCGTCCACCGGAACCAGAATGCGCCGGAATGCCATGCTCTCCTCCCCTGGTGTGCGTTCGCCGCGGGCCATTGTAGCGGGGCACCCGGAACTTTGCCGCAGCGGCAGGACGCGCCGGAGCTCGGCCGCACCGCGCCCCGGCCGCGGCGCGCGATCGGCACGGTGCGCTTGACGTACGTCAAGCGCGGCCGGTGCGCCTCGCGTACGCTTGCGGGCGATGCGCATCGGCGTGCCGAAGGAGATCAAGGTCGAGGAGTACCGCGTCGGGCTGGTGCCCGAGAGCGTGGCGCGGCTTGTCGCCCTCGGCCACCGCGTGATCGTGCAGGCCGGCGCGGGCGAGGGCATCGGCGCCACCGACGAGGACTACCGCCGCGGCGGCGCGGGGCGCGCCCCCCCCCCCGGCGAGGTCTGGGGTGAGGCCGAGCTGGTGGTGAAGGTGAAGGAGCCGCTCGCGCCCGAGCGGGTGCAGCTGCGATCCGGGCAGGCGCTTTTCACCTACCTTCACCTGGCGCCCGATCCGGAGCAGACGCGCGAGCTCGTGGCGAGCGGCGCGATCGCGATCGCCTACGAAACCGTCGCGGGGCCCGACGGCACGCTGCCGCTGCTCGCGCCGATGTCGGAGGTCGCCGGGCGCATGTCGGCGCATGTCGCGGCGCACTGGTTGGAGAAGCCGCGCGGCGGGCGCGGCGTGCTCCTTTCGGGGGCGAGCGGGGTCGCGCCGGCCGAAGTGCTCGTGCTTGGCGCGGGCGTGGTCGGATCGAACGCGGCACGCGTGGCATCGGCCATGGGCGCGCACGTCACCGTGCTCAGCCGCTCGGCCGGGCCGCTGCAGCGGCTGGAAAAGGAGCTCGGGGAGAAACTGCGGACCGGGATCGCGACGCCGCAGGCGATCGCCGCAGCGCTCGCCGAGGCCGACGCGGTGATCGGCGCGGCGCTTCAGCCCGGGGCGCTTGCGCCGAAGCTGGTGACGCGCGCGATGCTCGGGGCGATGCGCAAGGGCGCGGTGCTGGTGGACGTCTCGATCGATCAGGGCGGCTGCTTCGAGACCTCGCACCCGACCACGCACGCCGATCCGGTGTACGTCGTGGACGGGGTGCTGCACTACTGCGTCGCCAACATGCCCGGCGCGGTGCCGCGCACTTCGGCCTATGCGCTCAACCGCGCGACGCTGCCTTTCGTTGAGGCGCTGGCGCAGAAGGGGGTCGTTGCCGCGCTTCTTTCCGATCCCGGTCTGCGCGCCGGACTCAATGTCTTTTGCGGCCGCATCACGCGTCGCGAGGTCGCCGAGGCGCAGGGCCTTTCCTGGGTGAGCGCCGAGGAAGCGCTGCGCGCGCCATGAGCCGGGCCGCGGGAAAGCGCCGGCGCATCGTTATCGCCGGCGCCGCGGGGCGCGATTTCCACGACTTCAACGTCCTTTACCGCGACGACCCCGGCTGCGAGGTGATCGCCTTCACCGCGGCGCAGATCCCGGGCATCGCCGATCGCCGCTATCCGGCCTCGCTCGCCGGGCCGCTCTATCCGGAAGGCATCCCGATCGTGCCGGAGGAGGAGCTGGAGCGCGTCGTGCGCGGCCACGGCGTTGACGAGGTCGTGCTCGCCTACAGCGATCTCGCGCACGAGGAGGTGATGCATCTCGCCTCGCGCGCGGCTGCGGCCGGGGCCGACTTCACGCTTCCCGGACCGGCGCGCACGATGCTCGTCGCGCCGGTGCCGGTGATCGCGGTGTGCGCGGTCCGCACCGGCGCCGGCAAGTCGCCGCTCGCGCGCTGGCTCTCGCGGCGCCTGCGCGAGCGGGGGCTTCGCATCGCGGTGCTGCGCCACCCGATGCCTTACGGCGATCTGGAGCGCGCGGCGGTGCAACGCTTTGCGGCGAGCGCCGATCTGGACGCCGCCGGCTGCACGGTGGAAGAGCGCGAGGAATACGAGCCGCATCTGGCGCTCGGCAACGTGGTGTACTCGGGCGTGGACACCGAGCGCATCGTCGCGGCCGCCGCGCGCGAGGCCGATCTCATCCTCTGGGACGGCGGCAACAACGATCTTCCGTTCGTGCGGCCCGATCTGCTCGTCGTGCTCGCCGACGCGCTGCGACCGGCGCAGGTGGCGACTCACCATCCCGGTGAGGCGTGCCTGCGCATGGCCGACGTGATCGTGCTCTCGAAGTCGGACGCGGCGAACGAGGCGGACGTGCACTCGCTCGCGGCCCGCTGCCGCGCGCTCAACTCGCGTGCGGCGATCGTGCGCGGCGCGATGCCGCTCGCGCTCGAGAATCCCGAGGCGGTGCGCGGCAGGCGGGTGGTGGTGGTCGAGGACGGCCCGACGCTCACCCACGGCGGCATGCCGCACGGGGCGGGCTACGCGGCGGCGACGCGCGCCGGCGCGATCGTCGTGGATCCGCGCGGCGTCGCCGAGCCGGAGATCGCGGCGGTGTACGCGCAGTATCCACACATCGGTCCGGTTCTGCCGGCGGTGGGCTATTCCGCGGCGCAACTGCAGGCACTTGCGCGCACGCTGAATGCGGCCCGGGCCGATCTCGTCGTCTCGGCGACGCCGGCCGATCTCGCGCGCCTTGCCGCGCTCGCCAAACCGGTGCTGCGCGTACGCTACGAGTTCGCCGAACGCGAGCCGGGGTCGCTCTGGCGCCACGTCGAGGAGCTGCTCGCCCGCCGCGCCAAGGGCGCCGCATGACGCCGCAGCCCGGCGCCGACGACTGGCACGCGCGAGCGCCGCACGAGGTGCTCGCCGCGCTGCGCAGCACGCCGCACGGTCTCACCGAAGACGAGGTCGCGCGACGGCTCGCCGAGTACGGGCCGAACGTCCTTCCGCAGCCGCCGCGCCCGCATCCGCTGGCGCGGTTTCTGGCGCAGTTCGACAGCGCCCTCATCTACGTGCTGCTCGCCGCGGCGGTCGGCGCGCTCGCCCTCGGCCACACCGTGGACGCGGCGGTGATTTTCGCGGTGGTGCTGGTGAACGCGGTGGTCGGGTTCGTGCAGGAGGGCAAGGCCGAGCGGGCGCTGGAGGCCGTCCAGCGCATGGTTGCGCCGCAGGCGACCGTGCTGCGCGGCGGGCGGCGCATCACCGTGCGCGTCGCCGACCTGGTGCCCGGCGACATCGTGCTGCTCGAACCGGGCGACCGCGTGCCGGCCGATCTGCGCTTGCTGCGCGCGCGCGGGCTGCTGGTGGACGAGGCGCTGCTTACCGGCGAATCGGTGGCGGCGGAAAAGCGCGAGGAGCCGGCGCCTCCGGCGGCGGAGCTGGGCGACCGGCACAGCATGGCGTACTCCGGCACGCTGGTGGTGGCCGGACAGGGCATCGGCGTCGCGGTTGCCACCGGAGCGAAAACTGAGGTCGGACGCATCGGCGCGCTGCTCGCCGGGGTCGAGAGCCTTACCACGCCGCTCTTGCGCCAGATCGGGCGCTTCGCCCGGCACTTCACCGCGACAGTGCTCGCGTGTGCGGCGGCGCTGTTCGCGTTCGCGGTGCTCGCCCGCGGCTGGGAATGGCCGCAGGCGCTGATCGCGGTGGTGGCGCTCGCGGTAGCGGTCATCCCGGAGGGGTTGCCGGCGGTGATCACGATCACGCTGGCGATCGGCGTGCAGCGCATGGCGGCGAGGAACGCCGTCATCCGGCGGCTGCCGGCGGTGGAGACTCTCGGCGCCACCTCGGTGATCTGCTCGGACAAGACCGGGACGCTCACGCGCAACGAGATGACCGCGCGCCGCGTGATCACGCACGCGCACGAGCTGCGCGTGGTCGGCTCGGGCTACGCGCCCGAGGGCGGGCTGGAAGCGCCCGGCGGCGACGAGGATGCGGCGGCGATCGAGCAGGCGCTCGCGCTGCTGCGCTGCGCGCTGCTGTGCAACGATGCGCACCTGCGCCAGCGCGACGGGCTGTGGACGGTCGAGGGCGATCCGATGGAGGGGGCGCTCATCGCGCTCGCGATGAAGGCAGGGCTGAACCCGGAGCATGTGCGCGCGGAATGGCCGCGGCTGGACGAGATCCCGTTCGATCCGGGCGCGCGCTTCATGGCGACGCTGCACCGCGGACCGGGCGGCGAGGCGATCGTCTTTGTTAAGGGCGCGCCGGAGCGGGTGCTGGAGCTGTCGGTCCCGATCGAGCGCTCGGGCGCGCCCTGGCAGGCGTGCCTCGCGGCGGCGGCCGCCGACGGCGAGCGCGTGCTCGGGTTCGCGTGTCGCAGGCTGGATGCGGCTCCGGACCGGCTGCTGCCCGAGCACGTGGCGCGGCTCGAATTCCTCGGCCTCGTCGGCCTGATGGATCCGCCACGGCCGGAGGTGCCGCAGGCGATCGCCGAGTGCCGCGCCGCCGGAATCGCGGTCAAGATGATCACCGGTGATCATGCCGCGACGGCGGCCGCGATCGCGCGCGAGCTCGGCATCGCCGCCTCGCCACGCACGGTCACCGGTGCCGAGCTCGATGCCTGGTCGGACGCCGAGATGGCCGAGCGCACGCCGCAGACCGACGTGTTCGCGCGCACCAGCCCCGAGCACAAGCTGCGCATCGTGCGGGCGCTCCAAGCGCGCGGCGCGGTGGTGGCGATGACCGGCGACGGCGTGAACGACGCTCCCGCGCTCAGACAGGCCGACGTCGGCGTCGCGATGGGCATCAAGGGCACCGAGGCGGCCAAGGAAGCCGCCGAGATGGTGCTGCTCGACGACAACTTCGCCTCGATCGTGCACGCGGTGCGCGAGGGGCGCACCGTCTACGACAACATCCGCAAGGTGATCGGATGGACACTTCCGACCAACGGCGGCGAGGCGCTCACGGTGGCGGCGGCGATGCTCGCCGGCTTCACGCTGCCGGTGACGGCAACCCAGATCCTGTGGATCAATCTGGTGACCGCGGTGACGCTCGGCCTTGCGCTCGCGTTCGAGCCGGCCGAGCCGGGCGTGATGCGCCGCCCGCCGCGGCCGCTCGAGGCGCCGCTGCTCTCGCCGTTCCTCGTCTGGCGCGTCGCGTTCGTGTCGCTGCTGTTCGCCGGCGGCACGATCGCGGTGTTCTTCACGGCGCTCGGGCACGGGCGCGACACGGAAACCGCGCGCACCCTGGCGGTGAACACCCTCGTCACGTTCGAGATCTTCTACCTCTTCAACGTGCGCTATCTGCACATGCGCTCGCTCACGCTCGCCGGGGCGCTGGGCACGCCCGCGGTGCTGCTTGCCGTCGGTACGGTCAGCGCGGCGCAGCTCGCCTTCACCTATGCGCCGTTCATGCAGCGCTGGTTCGATACGCGGCCCGTGGCGCTGGCCGACGGTGGGCTGGTCGTGCTGCTCGGGGCCGCGCTTATGCTCCTGCTGGAGGCGGAAAAGGCGCTCGCGCGCCGGCTGGGGGCGCCGGTATCCGCGTAGCGAAGAGCCGGAGCCCTCGTTTTTTCAGCGGCTGCGCCGGTAGCGCTCCATTGCGCTCCCCGCCCGCCGCTCAGTGCCGCGCCGCGAGCAGCGCTTCGAGGCGCGCACTGTCGCGGATGGCGACGTGCTTCTGGTTCACTTCCAGCAGCCCTTCTTCCTGGAACTTCGAGAACAGGCGGCTCACGGTTTCCAGCTTCAGCCCGAGGAAACTGCCCAGCTCCTCGCGCGTCATGCGCAGGTAAAAGTCGTTGGCCGCGTAGCCGCGGCGCATGAAGCGGCGCGACAGGTTGAGCAGGAACGTGGCCAGCCGCTCCTCGGCGCGCATCGAGCCGAGCAGCATCATGACCCCGTGCTCGCGCACGATCTCGCGCGAGAGCACCGCGTGCAGGTTGCGCTGGAGCGCCGGGATCTCGCGCGCCATTTTCTCCACCAGCGCGAACGGCATCACGCAAACCTCGCTGTCCTCCAACGCGATCGCGCTGCAGTGGTAGCGCCCGGAGCCGACGCCGTCCATGCCGAGCAGTTCGCCGCCCATGAAAAAGCCGGTCACCTGCTCGCGGCCCTCGCCGTCCACGATGCTGGTCTTGAAGAATCCGCAGCGTACCGCGTAAACGGCCTTGAACTCGTCGCCGGCGTTGAACAGCGCCTCGCCGCGGCGTACGCGCCGGCGCGCGTACACGATGTTCTCGACACGCTCCACGTCATCGGCGTCCAACCCCCGCGGCAGGCACATCTCGCGCAGATTGCAGCTCGCGCATTTCACCTGGAACCTGCGCGCCGGCTCGGTCGGCGCCATGAAGACGGTCCGGGATTTCGCTTCCGCTTGCGTGACAGCATGCATCGGCATCTCCTCTCCTCTTATCGGTTTCCAGTGGGTTGATCGCGCGCCGGGCGATCGCGTCCCGCACGCGCTCGAATTCGTGGGTCTTGTCGAAGAACCCGCGCGCCCCGAGCCGTTCGGCAAGACGCCGGTACGGATCGGCCGCGTAGTTGGAAAGCACGTACACGGCTGCGCCGAGCCGCTCGCGCTCAAGCGCCCGCATCACGTCGAAGCCGCTGCCCTCGGCGAGTTGAAGGTCGAGCACCACCGCGTCGGGCTTCTCGGCGAGGATGCCGCGGATCGCCTCGGCGGCGCTTGCGGCCTCGCCGCTCACTTCCACGCCGGGGATTGCGGCGAGCATCGCGTGCAGCCGCTCGCGCAGCAGCGCGGAGTCTTCGACGAGATAGACCTTCATGGCGTGCAGTGTGCGTACCGGCACGCAAGGCCGGTATCGGCGCGCTTGCGGTCCGCCGCGTCAGCCGCGACTGATTCGCGGCGCGGAGGATTCCTACGGGTGGTCGGTGGCGGAGGCGGCGCGCGCCCGCAGCGCGGCGGCGAACGCCTCGAACTCGGTGGTCTTGTCGAAGAACGCGGCGGCGCCCAGGCGCGCGGCGGCGCGCCGGTCCGCGGTGCCGGAGAAGTTGGAGAGCACGTACACGGCGAGCCCGGGCAGGTTCGCGATCGCCCGCAGTACGTCGAAGCCGCTGCCCTGCGCAAGGCGCAGGTCGAGCACCACTACGTCCGGCGGCGCGGCGCGGATCGCCTGCACCGCGGCCGGCGCCGTATCGGCGTGTCCCATGAGCTGCGCTCCGGGAATCGAGGCGATCATCGCCTGCAGCCGGCCCAGCAACACGGGGGAATCTTCGACGAGAAAAACCCTCATGAGGCCGCGACTATGCCGTCGGGCCGGAAGGAAAGGTATCGGAATTCGCCTCGCGCAGCCGTAGGAATCGTCCTACAGCAACTTGTGCTCCAGCGCGTAGCGGACCAGCTGTGCCGTGCCCGAGACGCCGAGCTTTTCCATCACCCGCGCCTTGTGCGTGCTGACGGTCTTGACCGAGAGGTGCAGCTCGTCGGCGATCTCGGTCGGACTCTTGCCGCTCGCGAGCAGACGGAACACCTGGAATTCGCGGTCCGAGAGGCGAGTGTGCGGCGGGCCGTCGCCGGTGACGCCGGCGACGAGGCTCGCCGCCGCCGCCTCGGTGATGTGCACGCCGCCTGCCGCGATCTTGCGGATCGCGGCGACAAGCTGCGCGGCGGCGCTGTCCTTGGTGAGGTAGCCCGAGGCGCCTGCGCGGAGCGCGCGCGCCGCGTACTGCTGCTCGTCGTGCATCGAGAGCACGAGCACGCGCAGCGCCGGTTTTTCGGCCTTCACCCGCTTGATCAGCTCGATTCCGGCCAGCCCCGGCATGGTCATGTCGAGCACTGCCACGTCGTAGTCGTTGGCGCGCACCAGCGCAAGCGCCTCGTCGCCATTGGCCGCCTCGGCGGCCACCACGATGTCGGTGCTCGCCTCCAGCAGCCGGCGGAGACCTTCGCGCACCAGCGCATGGTCATCGGCGAGCAGCACCCGGATCATCGCACCGTCTCCGCGGGCGGCTGGCGCGGCACCCGCGCGAGGACCCGCGTGCCGCCGCGCGGTGCGCGGCCGATTTCGAGCGCGCCGCCCATGTACCGCACGCGCTCGCGCATGCCCTTGATGCCGAGCGAACGGGTGTGCTCCAGCACCTGCGGGTCTATGCCGCGGCCATCATCCTCGACCTCCAGGTGCAGCATCCCGCCGTGCTCGCGCAGCACCACCCAGGCGCCGGTGGCCTGCGCGTGCCGCGCGATGTTGGTGAGCGATTCCTGCAGCACGCGGTAGAGAGTATTCGCCACCGGCCGCGGGACCTCGCCGACGCCGTCGAGCCCCACGTCCACGTCCACGCGCAGGCCGGAATGCGAGGCGAAGTCCTCGGCAAGCCAGTTCACCGCGTCGGCAAAATCCAGATCGTCGAGGATCAGCGGGCGCAGGCCAGAGGAGATGCGCCGCACCGAGGCGACCGTGCGGTCCACGACCGCGCTCATCTGCGCCAGCCGCTCGGCGAGCGCCGCATCGCTCGCGGGCAGGCGCTCGCGCGCCCACGCGAGATCCAGCTTGAGCGAGGTCAGCAGCTGGCCCAGCTCGTCGTGCAGCTCGCGCGCAAGGAGCGCTTTTTCCTCCTCGCGCGCTTCCAGCACCCGTGCCGACAGCTCGCGCAGCTCGGCCTGCTGCCGCCGCAGCCGCTCCTCGACTTCCCGGCGCGCCGTGACGTCGCGCACGATCACCGTGTAGTACTTTTCGGCGCCTTCGCCCGTCTGCGAGATCGAGGCCTCGATCGGAAACTCGGTGCCGTCGGAGCGCAGCCCCCAGAGTTCCGGCCCGGTGCCCATCACCCGGCGGGTGACGCCGGTACGGCCGAACTCGGCCACGTGTTCGCGGTGCGCGGCGCGGAAGCGCGCCGGGATGAAGCGATCGAGCGGCGCGCCGAGCGCCTCCTCGCGCCGGCAACCGAACATCTTCTCCGCGGCGCGATTGAAGAGCACGATCCGCTGCTCTTCGTCCACGGTGAGGATCGCGTCCATCGCCGAGTCCACCACGGCTTCCAGCCGCGCCTGCGCCTTGCCGAGGGCGAGGCGTTGGGAGCCCGCGCTGCGCGCAAGGCGCAGCGCGACAGACAGCGCGACGGCCAGCACGGCGAGGCTGGCGGCGACCTCCAGCGCGAGCAGCCACACCGGGCGCGGCCCGCCGAGGGCGAGCGCGGCGACGTTGACCGCCGCGAGCGCCGCGACCGTGCCCACCGCGCTCCAGAGCAGCGCCGGCTTCACGTCAGCGAGCCCCCTTGATGCAGGTCAACGTCCGGCCGCGGACGAAGGGCATAGTGATCCGCATGCCGCTGCTCGCCCGCGAACTGATCATTGATCCGGACCTCATCCGCAAGTACGACGTCACCGGCCCGCGCTACACCTCTTATCCCACCGCGGACCGCTTCGTCGAGGCGTTCGGCGAGCAGGACCTGCTCGACTGGATGGCCAGGCGCAACGTCGGCGGCCTCCCGCAACCGCTTTCGGTGTATGTGCACCTGCCGTTCTGCAGCTCCTTGTGCTGGTACTGCGCGTGCAACAAGGTGCTCACGCGAGACCACGGCAGATCGGCGAAGTATATCAAGTACCTGGGCAAGGAACTGGCGCTCGCCGGCGCCCGGATCGCCGCGCCGGCGGCACCGAAGCCCGAGATTGCGCAACTGCACTGGGGCGGCGGCACGCCGACCTTCCTCGCGCTTGACGAGATGGACGCGCTCATGCGGATGATCGGTGGCCAGTTCGCGCTCGCACCGGGGGCGGAAGTGTCCATCGAGGTGGACCCCCGCAGCGCCCCGGCCGGCACGATGGCGCACCTTGCGGCGCTCGGCTTCAACCGCGTCTCGGTCGGCGTGCAGGACTTCGACCCGGCGGTGCAGCAGGCGGTGCACCGCGTGCAGAGCGAAGAGGATACGCGCCGCGTGATCGAGGAGGCGCGCGCGAGCGGTTTTCGCTCGGTGAACCTCGACCTCATCTACGGCCTGCCGAAGCAGAGCCCGGCGAGCTTCGCCGCGACGCTGGACAAGGTGCTCGACATCTCGCCGGACCGGATCGCGCTCTACAACTACGCGCATCTGCCGAAGCTCTTCACCCACCAGCGCCGCATCCGCGAGGAGGATCTACCCTCGCCGGAGGCGAAGCTGGAGATCATGACGCTGGCGATCCAGCGGTTGACCGGGGCGGGCTACCTCTACATCGGCATGGACCACTTCGCCAAACCTGGCGACGAGCTGGCGGTGGCGCAGGCACAGGGGCGGCTGCACCGCAACTTCCAGGGCTACTCGACGCTGCCGGACGCGGACATGCTCGGTTTCGGCATCTCGGCGATCGGCCGAGTCGGGCCGACGTACTACCAGAACGAGAAGACGCTCGCGGAGTATTACGCGAAGCTGGATGCCGGCCACCTGCCGGTGATGCGGGGGCTGGAGCTCACGCCCGACGATCTGGTGCGCCGCGCGGTGATCCAGGCGCTCATCTGCAACTTCCGGCTCTCGATCGAGGCGATCGAGCTCGCGTGGCTGGTGGACTTCCGTCGCTACTTCGCGGCAGAGCTCGCCGATCTTGCGGCGATGGAGGCCGACGGGCTAGTCGAGGTGCAGCCCGACTGGATCGTGGTGACGCCGCGCGGGCGGCTGCTCGTGCGTGCGATCTGCGCGGTCTTCGACCGCTACCTGCGCCAGCGGCGCGAGCGCGCCAACTACTCGCGGGTGATCTGATGGACGCCGGCGTCGCCGCGCTCGCCCTCTCGATGTTCGCCGCGGGGCTTGCCTCCGGCGCGCACTGTACGCTCATGTGCGGCGGCATCGTCGCCGCGTTCGACGCCCGCACGGTGATCCCGATCCGCCCGCTGCCGCGCGCCGGGCACTGGGCGAGGCGACTCGCGTTCAACGCCGGGCGCATCACCAGCTACGCGGCCGCGGGTGCGGCGGCCGGCGGCGTGGGCGCCGCCGCCTATGCCGCGGCGGCGCTGCCGGCGCAGCAGGCGCTTGCCGTGGCCGCGGGCCTCGCGCTGCTGTGCACGGGGCTCTCCCTTGCG
>JBFMFX010000016.1:0-92310 GCA_040752005.1 Pseudomonadota bacterium
CCTTTGCCCGCGCTGCGGCCTCCTGCCGCGCGCGGAAGTCGAGCATTTCCTTTTCTTTCGCTTTCTTTTCCGCTTCCGCGCGCGCTGCGGCGGCGAGATCCACCGTCGGGCGCCGCGGCTCGGGGGCGCGCGGCGGCACTTTCAGGATCTGGGTGAAATCGAGCTCCTCGCCGGCGTCAGCGGTCGGCGGCACGGGCGCGTCCTGCCGCGGCGGTGAGACCGGCGTCGCGCCAAGCGCGCTAGAGGAGACTTCGCGGATAAAGCCGTCGCGGTCGAGCAGCGCGACGAGCTGCTCGAACTTCTCCGGGGCGATCTTCTCGAACTTTTTCGCGATCTCGCCGACCGGCGTGCGCCCGTCGAACGCGGCAAGCACCGCCCGGTCGGCGCGCGAGAGATGGCTCGTCTTGCCGCTTGCTTCCTGGACTCCCTTGCCGGTCTTCGAATAAATCGCAGACGGATTCAAGCGCGGTGGCGATTCCGGTGGCGGTTTCCGATCGAGGGAGGGCCCGGTTGCGCCCGTATTATAAGCTCGGGCCTGCGCCGGTCCGGGCGCTTCCGGCGGCTAGAATCGGCCCGGTGTCCGCATCGCGCGACGCTGCTTCCCTCGGATTCACGATGCTGCTCGGCTTGCTGATCGCCCTTACCGCGCTCGGCATGGACATGTTTCTGCCGGCGCTGCCGGAGATCGGCCGCGAGATGCTCGCCTCGCCGGGGGCGGCACAGCTCGCGGTGACCACCTACCTCGCGGGGCTCGCGGCCGGACAGCTCGCCTGGGGTCCGGTATCCGACCGCTGGGGCAGGAGGCCCGCGCTCGGGGCGGGCCTTGCGCTGTTTCTCGCCTCCAGTCTCGCTTGCGCAGCCGCCGACACCATCGAGGCGATCGCGACGCTGCGCTTTTTTCAGGGCGCCGGCATGTCGAGCGGGCCGGTCATCGCGCGCTCGATCGTGCGCGACCTGTATGCACGCGAGCAGGCTGCCCGGCTCCTCGGTCGCATGACCGCGGTTTTCGGACTGGTCCCGGTGTTCGCGCCGCTCGCCGGGGCGCAGGTGCTGGCCCTCGGCGGCTGGCGAGCGGTGTTCGGCGCGTACGCGGCGGTCGCGGCGCTGCTGATTGCTGCCGTCCTGCTGCGGGTACCCGAGACCGCGCCGGCGACGCGCGCCTCGATCGCGCCGGCGCGGCTGGCGGCCGGGTTCGCGCGGCTGCTCGCCGACGCGCGCTTCACCGCGCCGCTTGTCACCGCGCTCTGTGCGCAGATGGCGATCATCGCCTTCGTGTCCAACTCCGCGCTGGTCGCGGTGCACGCGCTCGCGCTCACGCCCGCGCAGTTCAGCCTGCTCTTTTCGGCGATCATGCTCGGGCAGGTGAGCGGCGGCTATGCCGCGAGCCGGCTGGTGCCGCGGCTCGGGGTCGCGATGCTGGTGCGCTGGGGCGCGCGCCTCGCGGCCGGCGCCGGATTGCTGCTGGCCGCCCTCGCGCTCGCCGGCGTCGCGCACTGGGCCGCGATCGGCATTCCGATGCTCGCCTTCATCCTCGGCTGCGCGTTCGTCGTACCGAACGCGACCGCGGCCGCGCTGGCGCCGTTTCCGGCGATCGCCGGCTCCGCTTCCTCGCTGCTCGGCGTGCTGCCCTTCGGTTTCGGGGCTCTGGTGAGCGTGGCGCTCGGCGCCGCCTTCACCGGCACCGCGGTGCCGATGGCCTGCGCGATCGCCGTCTTCGGCACCGCGGCTCTCGCCGCCGAGCGCTGGCTGTTCCGCCGCTACGCGGCGCTCGACTGACGGCAGCCACCATGGATCGGATCGAGGCCGTCGTCGTCGGCGCCGGAATCGTCGGGCTGGCGGTGGCCCGTGCGCTCGCCCTGGCGGGCCGGGAAGTGGTGATTCTGGAGGCCGAGGCGGCCATCGGCACCCATACGAGCGCGCGCAACTCCGAGGTGATCCACGCCGGCATCTACTATCCGCAGGGCTCGCTCAAGGCGCGAAGCTGCGTCGAGGGAAAGGAGCGCCTGTACCGCTACTGCGTCGAGCGCGGCATTGCGCATCGGCGCGCCGGAAAGCTGATCGTCGCGACCGACGCCGCGCAGCTCGGGGAACTGGAAGCGATCCAGCGCAAGGCGCATGCGAACGGCGTCACCGACGTGGTCTGGATGAGCCGCGAGCAGGCGGTGGCGCTCGAACCGGAACTGAATTGCGTCGCCGCGCTCTACTCGCCCTCGACCGGGATCGTGGACAGCCACGCGCTGATGCTCGCCTACCTGGGCGATGCCGAGCGCGCCGGCGCGATGCTCGCGCTGCGGAGCCGGCTGGAGGGCGCGCGGGTGCGGCCGGACGGCTTCGAGCTGCGCGTCGCGGGTGCCGATCCGGTGCGCTGCGCGCTGCTCGTGAACTGCGCCGGGCTCACCGCGCCGAGCCTCGCGCGCCGCATCGAGGGCTACCCGCCGGAGCTTGCGCCGCGCGAACTGTACGCCAAGGGCAACTACTACACCCTCGCCGGGCGCGCGCCGTTTTCGCACCTGGTGTATCCGGTGCCCGAACCGGGCGGGCTCGGCGTGCACATCACGCTCGATCTCGCCGGGCAGGCGCGCTTCGGTCCCGACGTGGAGTGGGTCGAGCGCATTGACTACGGCGTGGATCCGGCGCGCGCCGCGCGCTTCTACGGCGCGATCCGCCGCTACTGGCCGGGGCTGCAGGACGGCGCGCTCGCGCCCGGTTACGCCGGCATCCGCCCGAAGATCTCGGGCCCGGGTGAACCCGCCGCGGATTTCGTCATCCAGGGCCCGCGCGAGCACGGCGTGTCGGGGCTCGTGCACCTGTTCGGCATCGAGTCTCCAGGATTGACAGCGTCGCTTTCGTTGGCCGACACTGTGGCCGCAAAACTTTCACGATAACCCGGAGGAACGATGACACCCCGCAGAACTTTCCTTGCCGCCGCCCTCGCCGGCGCGCTCGCGCTCGCCGCGGGCGCTGCGGCCGCCCAGACCAAATGGGACATGCCGACGCCGTATTCCGACGGCGAGTTCCATACGGTCAACGTGCGCCAGTTCGCAGAGGACGTGAAAAAGGCGACCGGCGGCCAGCTCGAGCTCGTCGTGCACTCGAACGGCTCGCTCATCAAGCATCCGGACATGCTGCGCGCGGTTTCGACCGGGCAGGTCAATATCGCCGAGTTCCTGCTCGGCCAGTTCGGCAACGAGGAGCCGGTGTTCAATGCCGATAACGTGCCGTTCCTCGCCGCCGGCTACGACAACGCGTGGAAGCTGTACCAGGCGCAGAAGCCGATCCTGGAGAAGAAGCTCCAGGCGCGGGGCCTGCGGCTGCTCTACTCGGTGGCGTGGCCCGGACAGGGGATCTACACCAAGAACCCGCTGAAAAGCGTGGACGACCTGAAGGGCGTCAAGTTCCGCACCTACAGCCCGCTCACCGCGCGGCTCGCCGAACTCCTCGGCGCGAGCCCGACGGTGATCCAGGTGCCGGAGATCCCGCAGGCGTTCGCCACCGGAACCATCAGCGCGATGATCACCTCCTCGGCCACCGGCAGCTCGTCGAAGGCCTGGGAGTTCGTCAAGAACTATTACATGACGAACGCGATGCACCCGAAGAATGTCGTGGTGGTGAACGAGCGCGCCTACCAGAGGCTGCCGGCGGCGCAGCAGCAGGCGCTCGTGCAGGCCGCGGCCGCGGCCGAGAAGCGCGGCTGGGAAATGTCGCGCCAGCGCGAGGCGAGCGCGAACAAGCTGCTCGCCGACAACGGCATGACGGTGCACACGCCGGACGCCGCGATGATGGCCGCCTTCACCCGGATCGGCGAGCAGATGACGGCCGAATGGCTAAAGTCGGCCGGCGCGGACGGCGAGGCGATCATCAAGGCCTATCGGAGCAAATGACGCGGCAGGCCGCTTGAGGCGGCTCCTCGATCGTCTGTACGCGGCGAGCGGGGCGCTCGCCGCGCTCTCCCTCGCCGCGATTGCGGTGCTCATGCTCGCGCAGGCCGCAGGGCGCGAGTTCGGGCTGCTGATCCGCGGCGCGGACGACATCGCCGCGTGGCTGTGCGCGGCGACCGCCTTTCTCGCCCTCGGGCACACTTTCCGCCACGGCGAGCTGGTGCGCGTCGGCCTACTGATCGAGCGGCTCGCGCCGGCGCGGCGCCGAATCGCCGAGGCGTGCGCGCTCACCTTGACGGCGCTCTTTGTCGGATACATGGCCTGGGCGGTGACGCGCTTCGTGTACGAAAGCTGGAAGTTCAAGGAGGTCGCCCAGGGTCTGCTCAAGATCCCGATCTGGATCCCGCAGCTCACGTTCGTCGCCGGCGTGCTCATCTTCCTCGTCGCGGTACTGGACGAGCTGCTCGCCGTGCTGCGCGGCGAAAAGCCCGCCTATCAGCGCGCCGCCGAGGAGCGCGCCGCGCAGGGCGACTACTCGGAGACGCTCTGACGTGGGCACACTCGCCATCGCCCTCGTGCTGATGGGGCTGCTGCTGGTGCTGCTCGCCGGCGGCCTGTGGATCGCGATCGCGCTCGCGGCGGTGGCGTGGGCGGGTCTGCAGTTCTTCACGACCACGCCGCCCGACGTCAGCCTGTTCCAGTCGTTCTGGGGTTCGAGCGCGTCCTGGACGCTCGCCGCGCTGCCGCTGTTCATCTGGATGGGCGAGATCCTGTACCGCACGCGCCTGTCGGAGGAGATGTTCGAAGGGCTGGCGCCGTGGCTGACGTGGCTGCCCGGGCGCCTGATGCACGTCAACATCCTCGCCTGCGGCATCTTCGGCACGGTGTCGGGCTCGTCGGCGGCCACCTGCGCGACGATCGCCAAGGTGGCGCTGCCGGAGCTGAAAAGGCGCGGCTACGACGAAAAAATCTGTCTCGGTTCGCTCTGCGGCGCCGGCACGCTCGGCATCCTGCTGCCCCCCTCGATCATCATGGTCGTTTACGCGGTCGCCGCCGAGGTCTCGATCCTGAAGGTGTTCCTCGCCGGATTTCTGCCGGGGCTTCTGCTGATGGCGCTCTTTTCCGGCTACATCGTCGTGTGGGCGCTCGCCAACCCCGACAAGACCCCGGTCGAGACCAGCCGCCTGTCGCTGCGCGAAAAGCTCTACCGCAGCCGCCTGCTCATCCCCTGCGTGCTGCTCATCGTGTTCATCGTCTGGGTGATGGTCATGGGCTGGGCGACGGCGACCGAATCGGCCGCGTTCGGCGTGCTCGGCTCGCTCGGCATCGCCTGGTGGTCGGGCGGGCTCACCCGCGAAACGTTCTGGCAGAGCCTGATGGGCGCGACGCGGCTGTCGTGCATGATCATGTTCATCCTCGGCGGCGCGGCGTTCCTGTCCTCGTGCATGGCGTTCACCGGCATTCCCAAGGCGCTCGCCGAGTGGGTGGCCTCCCTCGAGCCGAACAAGTACACCCTGATCGCAGTGCTGGCGATGATCTACGTGCTGCTCGGCACGGCGCTCGACGGCGTCTCGATGATCGTGCTCACCACCTCGATCGTGATCCCGATGATCGAGAAGGCGGGCATTGACCTCGTCTGGTTCGGCATCTTCATCGTGCTGCTGGTCGAGATCGCCGAGGTGACGCCGCCGCTCGGCTTCAACATGTTCGTACTGCAGACGATGAGCGGTCGCGACTCGAACTACGTCGCCTGGGCCTCGCTGCCGTTCTTTGGCATGATGCTGCTGTGCATCGCGCTGATTACCGTCTTTCCCGGGATCGTGACCTGGCTACCGGAGGCGCTGCTCGGCGTACCGAAATGATCGTCGTGCACCACCTGAACAACTCGCGCTCGCAGCGCGTGCTCTGGCTGCTGGAGGAGCTCGGACTCGACTACGAGGTGCGGCGCTACGAGCGCGACGCGAAGACCTTGCTCGCGCCGCCGGAGCTGCGCGCGGTGCACCCGCTCGGAAAATCGCCGGTGATCGAGGACGGCGACGTCAAGCTCGCCGAGTCGGGCGCGATCGTGGAGTATCTGGCCGGGCGCTACGGCGAGCGCACGCTTGTTCCGCCGGCGGGCACGCCGGAGCGCCTGCGCTATCTGTACTGGCTGCACTTCGCCGAGGGCAGCGCGATGCCCCCGTTCCTGCTCAAGCTGATCTTCGACCGCATCGAGCACGGGCCAGTGCCGTTCCTCGTGCGCCCGGTCGCGCGCGCGATCGCGCAGCGCGTGAAGCGCCAGTACGTGCTGCCGAACATCGAGCGCAACCTCGATTTCATGGAACAGGAGCTCGGGCGCAGCCGCTGGTTCGCCGGCGAGGAATTCAGCGCCGCCGACATCCAGATGAGCTTTCCGCTCGAGGTGGCGCGCGCCCGCGGCGGGCTGGACGAGCGCCGGCCCAGGCTGATGGCGTTCCTCGAGCGCATTCACGCCCGGCCCGCATACCGGCGCGCGCTGGAGCGCGGCGGACCGTACGACATCGTGCGCTAACGTGCCGCAGCCCGTCTATCTGACCGAGGACATCCGCCGGATCGAAGCCGCCGCCGGGGCGGTTTCGCCTGCCCTCATGGAGCGCGCCGGCGCCGCCGCGGCGGAGCGGGCGGAGTCGCTCATCCCCGACCGGGCGAAGGACGTGCTGGTGCTCGCCGGCCCGGGAAACAACGGCGGCGACGCGCGCGTGGTGGCGCGCCTGCTCGAGCAGAAGTATTACCGCGTGGTGATCGCGACGCGGCCCGCCGAAATCCCCGCGGGCGTGCGCTGGGGCCTGGTGGTGGACGGCCTCTTCGGCATCGGTCTGGCGCGGCCCGTCGAGGGCGAGTACGCCGCACTCGTGGACTACGCCAACGCGCAGCGCTGCCCGGTGCTCGCGCTCGACGTGCCGAGCGGCATCGCCTCGGACACCGGCGTGGTGCTCGGCCGCGCGGTGCGCGCGACGCACACGATCACCTTCATCGCGCTCAAGCCCGGGCTGCTCACGCTGGACGGACCGGACCACTGCGGTGCGGTGAGCGTGGCCGCTCTCGGGCTGGAACCGGCGAAGCTCGTTGCGCCACAGGCATGGGTCGCGGAGCCCGCGCTCTTCGCCTCCGTGCTCAAGCCGCGCCCGCGCAATTTCCACAAGGGGCTGGCGGGTTCGCTCGGGATCCTCGGCGGCGCCACCGGCATGGTCGGTGCGGTGCTGCTGGCCGGGCGCGCGGCGCTCAGGCTGGGCGCCGGGCGCGTCTATGTCGGCATGCTGGAGGAGATGGCGGTGGATCCGGGCGCCCCGGAACTGATGCTGCGCCACCCGGACGACGCGCTCGGCCAGGCCCTCGATGCGGTCGTCGCCGGACCGGGACTCGGACAGAGCGCGCGCGCCGAAGTGCTCGTGGGCGCGGTGCTGGCAAGCGATCTGCCCTGCGTGCTCGATGCCGACGCGCTCAACCTGATGGCCGAGAACGCCGACCTCGCGGCGGCCTGCGCGCGCCGCGGCGCCGACACGCTGCTCACGCCGCACCCGGCCGAGGCGGCGCGGCTGCTCGGCGTGAAGACGGCGCAAGTCCAGTCCGACCGCGTCGCGGCCGCGCGCCAGATCGCCCGCAAATTCAGCGCCCACACGCTGCTCAAGGGCGCGGGCAGCGTGATCGTCGCGCGCGACGGCCACTGGTTCGTCAACACCTCCGGCAATCCCGGAATGGCGTCGGCGGGAATGGGCGATGTGCTCTCGGGCATCCTCGGCGCGCTGCTCGCGCAAGGCTTGCCGGGAGAAGCCGCGCTCGTGCTGGGGGCGCACCTGCACGGCTGCGCCGCCGACGAATGCGCGCGCTCGGGCGCCGGGCCGGTCGGCCTCGCCGCCTCGGAAACCGTGGAAGCGGCGCGGCGCATCTGGAACCGCTGGCTGCAGGGAGCGTACTGAGCCGCGGCAGCGGCGGCGCGGCGCGGCCCGGTCTTTTCCCTAGTCGCACCGGTAGAAGGCGCTGCGCTGCTGGAAGCTGATCGCGTCCAGGTCCTCGGGATCGCGCACGCCGCCCTTGCCGTCCGATATGCGCTTTTCCAGTTCGGCCAGGCGCCGCTCCAGGCGCGCCGTTTCCGGCTCGCGCCCGAGCGCCGCGAGCTTCGCGCCGAGCGCCTTCGCCTCGGCCGCGCGCCCTTCGGCCTGCGCGAGCGCGATCGCGCGCCGCAGCTTCCTTTTTTCGCAATGCACCGGTTCGAGCTTCTTCAGGATCGCGACGAACTCGCGGCCCTCGGGCGAGAGCGCCCAGGCCGGCGCCGCCGCGGCAAGCGCGAGCGCGACACACGTAGCGATACGCGGGAAAAACGTGGTCTGACCCTGTTTTCGGTTCAGGCGGCCTTCACCCGGGCCTTCGGCTCCGGGTAGGGGTAGAGCATGTTGAGCGAGACCGACTGCTGGTTCGCCTGCATGATGCGCACATGCTCGCGCCGCAGCTCGCGCGCGTGCCGCACGCCGCAGGAGTGCGCGATCATGTCAATCTCGCGGTTCATGTTCATCGCGTAGTTGGCGACGCGCAGGTATTTCTCCTCGACCACCAGCGCGCGCTGCAGGCGCTTGTTGTGCGTGGTGACGCCGGTCGGGCAGGTGTTCTGATGGCAGCGCAGCGCCTGGATGCAGCCGAGCGCGAACATGAACCCGCGCGCGGTGTTGACGAAGTCGGCGCCGACGGCGAGCGCCCAGGCCGCCTGCGCCGGCGTCACCAGCTTGCCGGAGGCGACGACGCGGATGCGGTTCTTCAGCCCCGACTCGATCAGCGCGTCCACCACGCGCGGCAGCGCCTCCTTGATCGACAGGCCCATGTGGTCGGCGAGCGCCTGCGGCGCGGCACCCGAGCCGCCCTCGCCGCCGTCGATGACGAGAAAGTCGGGCGCGAATTCCAGCCCCTTGCGATGCACGTGCTCGGCCAGCTCGTTCATGAAGCGCCAGCCGCCGATCGCGGTCTTCACGCCCACCGGCCGGCCGGTGAGATCGCGGATCCACGCGATCCTGTCGAGCAGCTCGTTCATGTTGGCGATGTCGCGGTGGCGGTTCGGGCTGATCGAGTCGCGCCCTTCCGGAATGCCGCGGATCTGCGCGATCTCGCCGGTGACCTTCCTTCCCGGCAGCACGCCGCCCTTGCCCGGTTTCGCCCCCTGCGAGAGCTTGATCTCGAAGGCCTTCACCACGCGCGCGAGCTCGAGCAGCCGCTCCGGATTGAGGTTGCCCTGCGCATCGCGCACTCCGTACTTGGCCGTGCCGATCTGCATGATGATGTCGCAGCCGCCTTCCAAGTGGTAGGGCGAAAGCCCCCCTTCGCCGGTGTCGAGCCAGCAGCCGGCCACCGCCGCGCCGCGCGAGAGCGCGCGCACCGCCGGCGCCGAGATCGCCCCGTAGCTCATGCCGCTCACGTTGACGATGGAGCGCGCCTCGAAGGGCTCGCGCGCGTAGCCCTCGCCGAGCGCGAGCGGCGGCGTCGGCAGCCGCTCCTCCTCCAGCACCGGGAATGGATGGTTGACGAAAATGAGGGCCCCCGGCTCGTTGATGTCGTAGGTCGAGCCGAAGCCGATCGTACCGCCCTCGTTTTTCGCCAGGCGATATACCCACGCGCGCGTGGCGCGGTTGAAGGGCATCTCCTCGCGATCGCCCATGAAGAAGTACTGCCGGAAGTACTCGCCGAGCTGTTCGAAGAAGAAGCGCAGCCGCCCGATGACCGGGTAGTTGCGCAGCACCGAGTGCTTCTTCTGGGTGATGTCGCGGATGAAAACGAAGACGAGCGCGCCGATCAGCGCAAAGCCGATCACCGTGCCGATGCCGTAGGACAGGACCTCCATCATCATAGGCGGTCTCCCCCTGCCGCCTATCTATGATAGGCGAAAAGCGCCGTTCAGGCCCGCGCCTTCGCCTTCTTCAGCCGGCGCACCACGTCGTAGATCTCGGCCACGTGATGGCGCGGACTGACGTTGTAGTCGGCGTGGCGGATGACGCCCTTGCGGTCAATGACGAAGGTCGCGCGCAGCACGCACTCGCGCTTGACCCCGTCCACCTCCCTTTCGCGCAGCACGTCGTACTTGCGGCAGACTTCGCCGTCGGCGTCCGACAGCAGCGGAATCGCCAGCCCGTGGCGGTCCCGGAACTCCGCGTGCGACAGGCAGTCGTCGCGCGACACGCCGAGGATGACGGTCTGACAGCGCTCGAACTCTTCGGCGTGGTCGGAGAACGCGGCCGCTTCCAGCGCGCCGCCCGGGGAACGGTCGCGCGGATAGAAGAACAGCACCACGTTCTTGCGGCCGCGAAACGCGGCCAGCTCCACCATCTGCATGTCGGCATCGGGGAGCGCGAACAGCGGCGCGATTTGTCCGGGCTGAAGCATGAGCGCAGTCGCGCCCGATTCTAGTCGCGCGACCGCGCTTGACAAGACCCGCGCGGCGGCGGTGTCGCGCGCAGGTCACGCGTGGCGCCCGCCCTATAATGTTTTGATGGAGGAATCGCTGCTAGGCGGTTTGACGCCGCAGCAGTTTTTGCGCCGCCACTGGCAGAAAAAGCCCCTCGTCGTGCGCCGGGCGCTACCCGGATTCTCGGGGGTGATCGGAACGCGCGCCCTGTTCGCGCTCGCGGCGCGCCGCGACATCGAAGCGCGCCTCGTCGAGCGGCGCGGCGCGCGCTGGCGCGTCAGCGAAGGCCCGATTTCGCCCGCGCGCCTGGCGCGCGCCGGCGCGCGCAACTGGACGCTGCTCGTCAACGCCGTGGATCACCACTGCGCCGCCGCGGAGCGCCTGTTGCGGCGCTTCGACTTTTTGCCGCAATCGCGCCTGGACGACGTGATGGTGAGCTACGCCGTCCCCGGCGGCGGCGTCGGGCCGCACTTCGACTCCTACGACGTCTTCCTCGTGCAGGGCCGCGGCCGGCGACTGTGGCGCCTGGCGCGCCCGCGCGCCTATAAAATGGTGCCGGGAGCGCCGCTCAAGCTGATCGCCGATTTCCAGGCCGACGAGGAGTATCTTCTGGAACCGGGCGACCTTCTCTATCTGCCGCCAGGCTGGGGGCACGACGGCGTCGCGCTGGAGCCGTGCTTCACCTGTTCGGTCGGCATGCGCGCGCCGCAGGGCGAGGAGCTGGCGGCCGCGTTCCTCGACTACCTGCACGAGCGCGGCCTGCCGGCCGCAGACTACCGCGACCCGGATCTGCGCCCCGCGGCACGCCCGGCGCTGCTCGAGCAGCGGCTGATCGTGCACGCGCGGCGGTTGATCGGACGCATCCGCTGGAGCAGCGCCGACGTGGTCACCTTCCTCGGGCGGCACCTGACCGAGCCGCGCCCGCACGTGGTGTTTCCGGTTCGCCGCCGATCGCCGCGCGCGCGCCTTGAGCGCTGCGATGTGGTGCTCGAGGCGCGCACGCGCATGCTCTACCGCGGCTCGCAGGTGTTCCTGAACGGCGAGGCGTACGCGGTGCCGCGGCGCCAGCGCGCGCCGCTCGCAGCGCTCGCCGACCGGCGCCGCGCTCCCGGGCGCCTGCTTGCGCGCGCCGGCCTTGCGCCGCTCGTTCGCGCCTGGCTGGACGCTGGGGCGCTACACCTTGAGCCCGCCGGACGGGCACGATGAGCGGCACAGACGACGGCAGCGGCGCGGCGCCGGCACGCGAATACACGCCGTTCAACTCGCAGGCCGAGTACCAGGCGGCGGTGGACCGCCTGCTGGCGCAGCAAGGGCGCGAGCTGCGCATTTTCGATCCGGATCTCGCCGCGCTGCAGTTGAACACCCGGGCGAGGGTGGAGGCAATCGAGCGCTTCCTGCGTGCCAGCCGCACGCGGCGCATCTACATCGTCGTGCATGACACCGAACACCTCACGCGCCATTGCCCGCGCATGATGAGCCTGCTTGCGCGCTACTCGCACGCGATCCAGGTCAACCGCACCGTCGAGGAGATCCGCGGCGTGCAGGATTCCTTCCTCGTGCTGGACGCCGCGCACTATGTGCGCCGGCCGGTGGCGACGCGATTCCGCGGCGCGGCCGGCTTTTTCGACGAAACCGAAGCGCTCGCGATGCGCGCGCGTTTTCAGGAGATCTGGGCCGCGTCCGAGCCCGGCGTGTCCGGGGCCACGACCGGCCTGTAGTGGGAGGGCCGCGGTGCTATAATTCGCGCTGCGCGCCGCCCGCTCGGCGGCGCGAACCTCACCCGTACGCAATTCAACTCCAAGAGGACGTATTGATGACCAAGCTGTGGATTGTCGCCGCTGTGGCGGCCGTGGCGCTCGCCGCGTGCGGCAAGGAAGAACCGAAGAAACCCGAGGCGCCGGCGGCACCACCGCCGGCCGAGAAGAAGGCCGAGCAGCCGGCGCAACCCGCCGGCCAGCAGCCGCCCGCTCCGCCGACCGCCCAGCCCGCCGAGGAGAAGAAGGCCGAGGCGCCGAAGGCGGAGGAAAAGACGGACGAGAAGAAGGCCGAAGAGAAGAAGTAGTCCGAGGGCGCTATCTCAGCGCGCGGCGGCGCTCCGCGAGGACGCCGCCGTTTTCATTTCAGCTCGCGCCAGCCGAAACCCGCGTCCTGGGTGGCGATGCCCACCCATGCCTGCGCACACCCCAGCACCGCCGCCAGCGCGCCGCGCGCCAGCTCCGGCCGGTTGTTCCTTTCCGAAAGGTGCGCGCAGACGACGTGCTGCAGCCGCGAACGGTCGAGCGCCGCGAGCAGCTCCGCCGCCGCCGCGTTCGACAGGTGGCCGAACGGCCCGGCGATACGCGCCTTGAGCCAGGCCGGGTACGGCCCCTCGCGCAGCATGTCCGCATCGTGATTGCATTCGAGCACGAGCGCGTCGCAGCCCGAGAGCGTCGCCGCGACATGCGCGGTGGCGGCGCCGATGTCGGTGAGCACGCCCAGCCGCCGTGCGCCGTCGGACAGCACGTACTGCACCGGCTCGCGCGCGTCGTGCGGCACGGTGAACGGCAGCACCTCGAAGTCGCCGAGCGCGAAGGCTTCGCGCGCCTCGATGACGCGCACCGCGGCGCCTTCGCGCGGCACCCGCTCCTCCTCGAGCGCGCGCAGCGTCCCGTGCGTCAGCCACACCGCGATCCGGTGCCGGGCGGCGAAGGCGAACGCATGCCCGGCGTGATCGCCGTGCTCGTGGGTGAGCAGAACCGCGTCCACGTCGCCGGGCGCGACGCCGAGCCGCGCCAGGCGCCGCGCCGTCTCCCCTGGCGCGATTCCGCAGTCGAGAAGCACCCGGGTGCGGCCGCTTTCGGCGACCAGGCAGTTGCCGCCGCTGCCGCTCGCCAGCGAGGCGAAGCGGATCATCGCGGTTCCGCGCGAGGCCACAGCCACGCCCGCGCGCGCGCCCGCAGGTGCCGCAGCCCGGGCTGCGACACTACTTCAGCTGCTCGTAGAGCAGCGCGATGATGCGCCGCGAGGACGAGGAGCTGTCGGCGGAGCCGTCCTTGTTCAGCACCTGCACGACGCACTTGCCGGCGAACTGCCGGATGTGCACGCGGTACTGCTCCGCCTTCACCTTGGTGTCGTCCGACCGCCAGAACGCAAGCCGCGACAGCAGCCCGGGCTTGTTGGCGTCCTTCTTCGCCATTTCCGCCTCCGGGTCGGCGTAGCGCACGAAGTACTGGCCTTTCTGCCGGTCGCGGTCCTCGACCGTGAAGCCGATGCGGTCCAGCGCCAAGCCCACGCGCCGCCACGTGCGGTCGAAGGGCTCGAATACCTCCAGCGTCTCGAAGCCGCCGATGCCCTTGGAAAGCGCCGCGCGCGCCGGCGCCTGCGCCACGGCGAGCTGCTTCTTCGCCTGCTCGTCCTGCGTGCCCAGGCGCACCATCAACCGGCGCAGGAATTCCGCCTCCAGGTCGGGATCCGGATTGCGCGGCTGCCACATGGTCTGCTGGCGCGAAGCGTCCACGAACACCTCGACCATGCCGCGGTGGCTGATGTAGATCTCGGTACCGCCGTCCTCGGCGCGCTCGAGCCGCGTGCGGAACTTGTCGCGCTCGGGCGTCGAGTAGACCTGGTCGAGCAGCTTGCCGAGCGTGGAGCGGATCCAGTCCTGCGGGATCTTGGCGCGGTTCTCCGCCCAGTCGGTCTCCATCACTCCCGCTTCCGGAACCTCCAGCGAGATGAGAAAGCCGTTCTCCTGCCAGAAGTCCTTGACCAGTCCCCACACCTTCTCCGGAGGCTCGGCGATCACCAGCCAGCGCTGCGTGCCGGCGCGCTCGATGCGCATCTTCTGCACGTCGGGCAGGATCGAGGTGGTCCCCGGCCGCGGCCCGCGTGCGGCGCCGGCCTGGTACTCCGACAGCGTCGCCGAGCCGCGCGTGCCTTCCGGCACGACGAAGCGCGTGTCGCGCGCCGGCGTGGTCAGGTCGGGCGGAATCTCCAGCGGCGGCACGGTGCCCGCCGACTTGTAGTCTATCTTCCTGCCCTCGAGGAAGTTGCTCGCCGTCTGGCAGCCGGCGAGCGCAACGAGCGCCACCGCGCCGAGCGCGAGTCTCGTCACCGCGTTCACCGCGCTGCCCGCTCCACTACCCGCAGCGGCAGCGCGATCCCGGCCTCCGCCAGCGCCTCGCGCACCGCGTCATGGTAACGCTCCGAGAGCGGCGCGAGCGGCAGGCGGATGCCCGGCTCGATCAGCCCCATCTGCGCCATCGCCCACTTCACCGGCGCCGGGTTGGTTTCGATGAACAGGCGCTGGTGCAGCGGCAGCAGCTTCAGGTTGATCTCGCGTGCCTTCTTGACGTCGCCGACCAGCGCCGCAGCGCACATCTCGCGCATCAACCGCGGCGCAACGTTGGCGGTGACCGAAATGACGCCGTGGCCGCCGAGCAGGATGAGCGCGAGCGCCCCCGCGTCCTCGCCCGAGTAGATCGCGAAGCCGCGCGGCGCGCGGCGGATGAGATCCGAGCCGCGCTCCATGTTCGCGGTCGCGTCCTTGATGCCGATGATGCCGGGCACCTGCGCCAGGCGCAGCACCGTATCGTTGGCGAGATCGGTGACCGTGCGCACCGGCACGTTGTACAGGATCATCGGCAGGTCCACCGTTTCCGCGATCTTGCGGAAATGCCGATACAGCCCTTCCTGCGTCGGCTTGTTGTAGTACGGCACCACCGACAGGCACGCGGTCGCGCCCGCTTTTTTCGCCGCTTCCGTCAGCTCGATCGCCTCGGCGGTGGAATTGCCGCCGGTGCCGGCGATGATCGGAATGCGGCCGCGGGCGTGCTCGACGGCGACGCGGATCAGTTCCTTGTGCTCGTCAAAGTTGACCGTCGGCGATTCGCCGGTGGTTCCCACCACGACGATCCCGTCGGTGCCTTCGGCGATGTGCCAGTCAATCAGGTTGCGGAAGCGCGCGAAGTCGAGGCTTCCGTCCTCGTGCATCGGGGTGACGATTGCGACCAGGCTGCCTGTGATCATCCTTTCCCCCCGCGAAAAGTCGTTGAATGAACGCGCATTTTACCGCGCCGCGGAGCGCGCGGCGCAAAGCCTCTGAATCATCGCCGGTCGCGGCTGCTCGACGAAGCCCTCCTCGAAGGCGATCACGTCCAGCTCGCCGAACGCTTCCAGCAGCTCCCCCGGCCGGAGCAGAAACTGCGGATTGGACGGCTTTCCGAAGCGTTCGTTCCCGGCCATGAAGGTTTCGTAAATCAGGATCCCGCCAGGGGCGAGCGATTCGGCGAGCACCGAAAAAAGCGGCCGCCACAGGTAGTTCGTCACCACGATCCCCTCGAAACGCTCGCCGGCGAACGGCCACGGACCGCCTTCCAGATCAGCCTGCACGAAGCGCGCTCCGGGAATGCTCTGCGGCACCCGGTCCACGGCGACCACCTTCAGGCCGCGCTCAAGAAATACTTTGGCGTGCCGCCCGGCGCCGCAAGCGACATCCAGCACGGTGCCAGAAGCAATGCGCGGGGCCCACGCGAGCACCCACGCCGAAGGCTCGGCCAGCTCGTGCGCGCGCAAAGCGATCGCCGGGCGCCAGCTATTTGCGCCGGGCAAGGAGATAGACGGCGACGCCCGCCGTCATCACCGCCAGTCCCGCGAGCACCATGGCGCCGAACTTCGGTCCGTAATCCGGGTTGCGCACATAGTCCACGCTCGACCAGAGCATGTACAGGCACGCTGCGGTGAAGACGACCGGCACGAGCGGATAGAGCGGTACGCGTGTCTGCGCATACTCGAGGTCGCCGCGCGCCTCGCGCGCGCGGAAGACGAACAGCGTCAGGCCGGTGAGCAGGAAGAAGGTCCAGAACACCGGCGAGGTGTAGGCCACCATCGCGCTGAATCCGTCCGGCGTGAAGGCACCCGCGAAGACGAGCAGCAGGCAAATCGCGCCCTGCAGAAGAAGCGCGTTCGCCGGCGTGCTGCCGGCCGCGCGCCAGGCACCAAGCCGCCCGAACGCCGGAAAATCCCGGCTGAAGGCCCAGGTCGTGCGCGCGCCGGTAAAGATCGCGGCATTCATCGTCGTGAGCGCCGAGACGCAGACGAGCAGCGCGATCACCGCCGCCCCGGTTTCCCCCGCGACCAGCCGCATCACGTCGGCGGCCACCGCTTTCGACTCGCGCATGCCGGCGAGCCCCAGCGCCGCGAGATAGCCGATGTTAACGAGCAGGTAGAGCAGCGTCACCGCGACGATGCCGGTCACCAGTACCCTCAGCATGTTACGGCGGGCATCGCGTACCTCGCCGGCGAGATACGCGGCCTCGTTCCATCCCCCGTAGGTAAGCAGCACGAAAATCATCGCCAGGCCGAAGGCGCCGCTGCCGCCGCCGGCGGGCGCGGGCCGGGCGGGCGCATCGGCGAGCAGCCCCGCGGCGGCGAGCGCGAGCAGCCCGGCGATCAGCGCCGTCTCCAGGTAGCGCTGCAGGTTCTTGGTCGGCAGCGTGCCGGCGACGTTCAGCGCGGTGAACGCGACGACCCCGATCGCCGCGTAGATCGCGGTGCCGTAGCGGCCGAGCGGCAGCAGCTCGCTCGCATAGTCGCCGAACACGAACGCCACCGCCACGATCGCGCCGGTCTGGATCACGGTCATGCGCGACCAGGCGAACAGGAACGCGATGCCGCGGCCGAAACCGCGCTCGAGGAACCGGTACTCTCCGCCGGTTTCCGGATGGCGCGCGGCAAGCTCGGCGTAAACGAGCGCGCCGCAGAGCGACACCACGCCGCCGATCAGCCAGGCGAGCAGGAACTCCGTGCCGCTCGAAGTGCCCCCGGCCACGATCGAGGGCGCCTTGAAGATGCCGACGCCGATGATCATCCCGATCATGAGAAACACGCCGTCGGCGACGGACAGCAGCGGCGCGGGCGCAGCCTCGCCCGGCACCGGCCGCGGCTGCGGCGCGATCACCGTCTCCTCGCCCGAAGGCGGGCGGATTACTGTCGCTTCGCCATCCATGGCAGTGTCCTCGTGTCATCGCCGTCGGAAATGTCCACCTCGCCCGCCATGCGCTCGCCCGACACCCGTCCGCGAAAGAGATGGTGGAACGACCGGCCGCCGAGCGTGCCGGTGATCGCCAGCCGGATTTCCTCGCCGCGCAGGCGCGCCCCGCGCACCACCATCGCGCCGCCCGGCACGCTCGCCTCGACGTCGAGCATCTGGTAGCGCTGCGCGACCGAGAAGCGCCACGGCCCGCCGTGGCCCGGAACTTCCGCGGCCCAGGTACCGCGCACGTCGGCCGGTTTCAGCCACAGATAGATGCGCGAGCGGCCGATCGGGCCGACACGCTTCTCGGCGAGCGGCAGCTCGATCATCTCATCGAAGGGCCAGGCACCCATGTCGTAGTCGTGCGAGACCACGCGCGCCCCGGGCGCGAGCTCGGCGAGGAGCTTCGGCGCGAGCTTGCGATTGACGTCGGGAAGCAGATAGAGCGTCACCACATGCACGCCGCGCAGGTCGGTCTCGAACAGGTCGCGCACCTCGAAGCGCGCCAGCGCCTCGACCCCGGCCCTGCGCGCGTTTTCGCCTGCCAGTCGCACCAGCCGCGGATCAATGTCCACCCCGAGCCCCTGGACGCCATAGCGCTTCGCCGCCTCGATCACGATGCGTCCATCGCCGGAGCCGAGGTCCACCAGCCGCTCGCCCTTTTTCGGCGAGGCCAGAAGCAACATGCGTTCGACCACCTCCGGCGGCGAGACGACGAACGGCGTCGTGCCGTCGTCCCAGGCCCAGCTTTGCGCTCCCGCGCGAGCGGCCGAGAGCGCGAGCAGTACGGAAATGGCGAGTCTCAAGGAACGTACAATCGCGTCTCGCGCCCCGGTAGCTCAGTGGATAGAGCAGCCCCCTCCTAAGGGGCAGGTCGCACGTTCGATTCGTGTCCGGGGCGCCATGCGTGCGGCTCGCCGCAAGTCTAGCCGAAATCGCTAGAAGTCCGCCTCGGCTCCGGACGCGGACGCGCCCTGCGCGCGCGTGCGCCGGTGCTGCCAGATCGCGGCGACGAACGACAACACCGCGGCCGCGAGCAGCAGCCCCGAAATCGGCCGCGTCACGAACAGCCAGAGGTTCGCATCGGTCATCAGCGCGCGCACCAGGTTGATCTCGATCTGGTCGCCGAGAATGACCCCGAGGATGAACGGCGCGAGCGGAAAGCCCGCCTTCACCATCGCGTAGCCGAGGACACCGAAGGCGAGCAGCACATATACGTTCGCCATGGTGTTGTTGAGTGCGTAGGCGCCGATCGCGCACAGCACCAGCACCACCGGATAGAGCACCGCGCGCGGCACCATCACCACGCCCAGCATCCAGCGCGCGCCGAGCGCCAGGAGGAGCACCATCAGCGGATGCGCGAGCAGGTACGCGGCGAAGATACCGTAGGCGAGCTGCGCGTTCTGCGCGATGAAGAGCGGCCCGGACTGGATGCCGTGGATGGTGAGCGCGCCGAGCATGACCGCGGTCACCGCATCGCCCGGGATGCCGAACGCCATGATGGTGACGAGCGACCCGCCGACGTTGGCGTTGTTCGAGGACTCCGAGGCGATGATGCCCTCGGGCGTGCCGGTGCCGAAGCGCTCCGGGTGGCGCGAAATTTTCTTCGCCTGGTCCCAGGCGAACATGCTCGCCGCGCTGCCGCCGATCGCCGGCAGCACGCCGATCAGCACACCGATGAAGGCAAACCACAGCAACTGGAACGGTCGCGAGACGATCTCCCAGATCACCTTCGCATGCGACACCGCCAGGCTGAGCGCGCGGTCCAGGCGCCCGGCCACCTGCGCCACGCCCCCGATGCGCTCGACCTCCTGCATCACCTGGGAAAACGCGAACACGCCGATCAGCACCGGCAAGAAATCGATGCCGCCGCGCAGGAACGGGATGCCGAGCGTGAGCCGTTCCTGGCCCATCACCGGATCGTTGCCGATCACCGTGACGATCAGACCGAGCACGCCGGCGATGAGGCCCTTGAGCACCGAAGCCTCGACCAGCCCGGCCACCATCGAAAGCGCGAGCACGAAGAGCGAGAAGAACTCCCAGGGCCCGAACTGAAGGGCGAAGCGCGCGAGCGGCCCAGTGGCGCCGATCAGGAACACCGCACCCAACAGCCCGCCGAAGAACGAGGCCCAGATGCCGAGCCAGAGCGCGCGGCCGGGTTCGCCCTTCTTCGCCATCGGGTGGCCGTCGAAGGTGGTGGCGATCGCCGAGGGCGTTCCCGGAATTCCGAGCAGGATCGCCGTCACCAGCCCGCCCGCCGAGCCGCCGACGTACACGCCGGTCATCGCGGCAAGTCCCTGCAGGGGATCGAGCCCGAAGGTGAACGGCAGCACCACGATGATCGTCATCGTGATGGTGACCCCGGGCAGCGCGCCGCCGACGATGCCGGCCAGCGTGCCGGCAAGCAGCGGCACGAGGTACTTCACCGCAAGCATGCCCTGCAATGCGTCGAGCAGAAGGCCGAACATCGGCTAGAAGCCCGTCCAGGTGCCGCGCGGCAGCAGCACGAGCAGGGAGCGCTCGAACACGATCCACGTCGCCGCAGCCGTGGCAAGTCCCACCAGAACGGCGCGCGCCCAGCCGCCCGGCGCCCGCGGCGGATCCATCAGTGCGTTCGCCGCCGCGACATAGGCGAAGGTGCCGATCCGGAATCCGAGGAACGGCAGCAGCACGGCGTAGAGGCCGAATAGCGCAAACTGAAGCACCACGGCGGAATAGTTCGCCGGCGGCGCCGCGCGCGTTTCCGCCTGCCGGGCGCGGCGCCGGCGGCGCGCTCGAAGCACGTCCGCGACCACCAGCCAGATTCCGAGCGCCGCGCTCAGCCCGAGCACGATGCGGGGGTAGAACCCAGGCCCGATCGGGACCAGCGGATTGTGCTTCAGACCGAGGGTGAGCGCGAAAAAAAGAAGGCTCGCCGAGGCGACGGCGAGCCCTCCCCAGCCGTCTCTGGACAGCATCAGCGCTTGTAGAGCCCGAGTTCCTTCGCCAGGTTGCGGTTCAGCTCGTCGTTGCGCTTGAGCCAGGCGGCGTACGTCGCGCGATCCATGTAGCGCACGTCGGTGCCCTGCTTCTTCATCGCCTCGGCGAACGCCGGCTCCTTCACCGCCGCGGCGCACGCCGACTCAAGCTTGGCGATGACCGGCGCCGGCGTGCCCTTCGGCACCATGATTCCGCGATTGACGTCGTAGACGACGTTGACGCCGAGCTCCTTGAGCGTCGGCACGTTCGGCATCTCCGGATGGCGCTTCTCGGTGGCGATGGCGATGAACTTCAGCTCACCCGCCTCGACCTTGCCCTTCTGCGTGAGGTTGGAGTCGGTGAGGTCGATGTGCCCGCCGAGGATCGCGTTCATGCGCGGCGCGAGGCCCTCGTAAGAGACGTACTTGAACTTGATCCCGGCCGCTTTCTCGATCAGCGCCGGGAAGAAATGGCTGGTCGAACCGAGGGTGGCGCCCACCGTGATCTGCCCGGGCCGGGCCTTGGCGTCGGCGAGCAGCCCCTGCCAGTCCTTCCACGGCGTCTTCGGGCTCGCGGTGAGCACCGAGGGCGTCGAGGAAATCAGGCATACCGGCTCGAAGTCGGTGTATTGCACGTCGGCCACGCCGGTGTAGTAGGTGCTGTGGATGTAGTCGTGCACCGCGTAGAGCGTGTAGCCATCGGCGGGCGAATCTTTTGCTTCCTTGGCGCCGCGGGTTCCGGAGGCGCCGGCGACGTTGGCGATCACCACCGGCTGACCGAGGTGCTTCTGCAGGAGCGGCGCGAACGGCCGGAAGATGTTGTCGGTGTCGCCGCCCGCCGGCCAGGGCACGATCAGCTTCACCGGGCGGTCCGGATACTGCGCGAGCACAGCCAGCGGCGCGGCAAGCAGCAGCGCGAGTGCAAAAGCAAGGCGTTTCATGATTCCCTCCTCCAAGGAGGCGCCCATTCTAGCTATAGTCGCCGTTCGCGTGAACGGAGGTCGCCATGGTGGTATTCCAGGGCCGGTGGTACGACGAGGTGGCGGTGGGCGAGAGCTTCGGCGCGAGCCTCACGGTCACCGAGGCGCATCTGGTGCTCGGCTCAGGAATGTTCGGCGATTTCAACCCGCTGCACGTGGACGAGGAGTTCGCGAAGGGCACGCGCTTCGGCGGGCGCATCCTGCACGGCCCATTCACGAGCGCGCTGGTGGCCGCGCCCGCCGGGATGTACTTCGCCGGAACCGCGATCGCGTACCTGGAGCACGCCTGCCGGTTCCGTGCGCCGGTGCGCGCCGGTGACACGCTCACGACGCGCTGGACGGTGACGGCAAAGACCGACAAGCCGGCGCACAAGGGCGGCATCGTCGAGATGAAGGCGGTGAGCACCAATCAGCGCGGCGAGGTCGTCGTCGAGGCCGAGGGCAAGATGCTGGTCGCGAGCCGGCCGCGTTAGCGCCGCTGCGCCCGGCTCACTTCTTCAGGCGCGCTTCCTCGCGCTTGCGCAATTCCTTGCGCTGCACCTTGCCGGTGGTGGTCATCGGCAGCGCGTCAATGAACTCGATCTCGCGCGGGTACTCGTAGGGCGCAAGGCGCCCGCGCACATGCCGCTGGATGTCCTCGATGAGCTGCGGCGACGGCGAGAAACCCGGTTGCAGCACGACGAACGCCTTGACGATCTGGCCGCGCGCCTCGTCGGGCTTGCCGATCACCGCGGCGTTCGCGACCGCCGGGTGCTTGACCAGGCACGATTCGATCTCCGCCGGGCCGATGCGGTAGCCGGCGGACTTGATGACGTCGTCCGAGCGGCCCTGGTACCAGAGGTAGCCGTCCTCGTCCATGCGGCCCTGGTCGCCCGTCAGGCCCCAGTCGCCGCGGTACTTCTCGCGCGTCGCCTGCGGGTTCTTCCAGTATTCGAGAAAGTGCACCGGGTCGCGCTGGCCCTGAAAGAAGCGGTGCACGGCGATCTCGCCGAGTTCACCCGGTTTCGCCTCGTTTCCGTTCTCGTCCAGGATCGCGACGCGATGCCCCGGATAGGGCCGGCCGATCGCACCCGGCTTGACCGGCCAGGCCTCCTGGCAGTTGCCGACCACGTAGTTGATCTCGGTCTGTCCGAACATCTCGTTGATCGTCACCCCGAGATGCTCGCGCGCCCATTCGATGACGGTCGCGCCGACCGCCTCGCCCGCGCTCATGATCGAGCGCAGGCGCAGGTCGTACTTCCTTCTCGGCCCGGGCACCGCCTTCATCATGAGCTTGAGCGCGGTCGGGAACAGGAACGCGTTGCGCACGCCGTACTTGTCAATGAGGTGATACGCGCGCTCGGCGTCGAAGCGGCCGCGGTAGCCGAGGATCGGGATGCCGAAGTACCAGGACGGCAGCAGCGCGTCCATCAGGCCGCCCGTCCACGCCCAGTCCGCCGGCGACCAGAACATGTCCCCCGGGCGCGGAAAGAAGTCGTGCGAGTAGATGAACCCCGGAAGGTTGCCGATCATCACCCGGTGCGGCTTGAGCGCGCCTTTCGGCGGCCCGGTGGTTCCGCTCGTGTAGATGATGAGGCATGGGTCTTCGGCCGCCGTGTCCAATGCCGTGAAATCGCGGCTTGCGCGCGCGAGCAGCGCCTCCCAGGCGTGCACGCCCGATTCCCGTGCCCCGCCCACGCCGATCACGTGCCGCAGTTGCGAAAGCCTGTCCTTCACCGCCCACAGGTTCGCGATCGTCGTCGGCTCGACGAGCGCCACCGACGCCCCGGCGTGCTCCAGGCGGTATTCGAGCGCTTCCGGCCCGAACAGATGGCTGAGCGGCAGCGCGATCGCCCCCATCTGGAAAAGCGCGATGTACGCGATCGCGGTCTCGGGGCGCTGCGGCAGGATGATCGCGACGCGATCGCCGCGCTTCACGCCCAGCCCCGCGAGCGCGTTCGACAGCCGGTTCGCCTGCTGCTGAATGTCCCAGAAGCTCCAGGCGCTCGCCGCGCCCGATTCGTCTTCCCAGTAGAGCGCGAAGCGCGAGCGGTCAGCCGCCCAGCGGCCACAGCAGGCGGCGGCGATGTTGAAGCGCTCCGGGACTTCCCAGCGCCAGCTCTGGTACAGCTCTTCGTAGCGATCCGTCGTCATCCGCGCCCGACGTCTATTTCCCGTCCGGTTCCTGCGGCGGCAGCGTGCGGATCGTGTCCGAGAGCCTGAGTCTTTCCACGTTGACCGGCGGCTTGTCCGGCTCGGCCATCTGCGCCACCGCCCTATCCGGCTGCGCCGTCTCCGTCCCGGGCCTCGCCGCTTCGGCGCCGGGCCTGGTCCCGATCGCGCCGGAAGCGGTCTGGCCCGCCCGCGCCCTGGCCGCCGCCTCGTAGGCCGCCTGCGTCACGAGCGGTGGCGGGCTGAGCTGATACACGATCCAGGCCACCCAGCCGACCGCCACCATCATCACCGCGGCAAGAAACCGCCAGAACCATTCGCTGACCATCCTGCCGGCGCTGCCCTGCTCCACCGTCGGCGTCTGCTCGCCAGCCACCGCGCCCGCGCCTCCTTGGCCGGTCATGTCGCGGGCAGTTTACCATTGCACCCGAGATCCTCCGCGAATCCCGACGCCCCATGCCGCGCGCTTTTGTCTTCGATGCCTACGGCACGCTCTTCGACGTGCATTCGGTGCAGGCCCGCTGCGAGGCGTTCTGGCCCGGCAAGGGCGCGGCGCTTTCGCAGCTCTGGCGCGCAAAGCAGCTCGAATACACCTGGCAGCGCAGTCTCATGGGGCGGTACGAGCCGTTCTCGCACGTCACGCGCGAGGCTCTGGAATACGCCTGCGCCGCGCTCGGCCTGGCGCTCGACGCCGCCCGCACCGGCGCGCTGCTCGATCAGTACAAGCGGCTCGCGCTCTATCCGGATGTGCGCGAGGCGCTGGCGCGCCTCGGCTCGCCGCGGCGCGCGATCCTCACCAACGGATCGCCCGACATGATCGAGCCGCTGGTGGCGCAATCCGGGCTGTCCTTCGACGCCGTGCTCTCGGTGCACGAGCTGGGGATCTACAAGCCCGCGCCGCAGGTGTACCGGCTCGCCGTCGAGCGCCTCGCGGTCGCGGCCGCCGACATCGTGTTCGTGTCGTCCAACTGCTGGGACGCGCTGGGCGCGACGGCGTTCGGCTTGCGCGCGGTCTGGATCAATCGGACCGGCGCCCCGGTGGACCGGCTCGGGGCGGCGCCCGAGCGGATCGTGGCGAGCCTCGCCGAGCTGTGAAGTTCTGTCCGACCTGCGGCGCGGCGGTCGCAAGGCGCATTCCTCCCGGCGATTCGCTGCCGCGCTACGTCTGCGACGAGTGCGGCGACATCCACTACCAGAATCCGAAGCTCGTCGTCGGCACCATCCCGGAGTGGGAAGGACGGGTGCTGCTGTGCCGGCGCGCGATCGAGCCGCGCTACGGCTACTGGACGCTGCCCGCCGGGTTCATGGAAAACGGCGAGAGCGCCGGCGAAGCCGCGCTGCGCGAGACGCTGGAGGAAGCCGGCGCGCGCGCCGAGCTGATCGCCCCCTACAGCCTCATCTCGGTGCCGGCCGTGAATCAGGTGCATCTTTTTTTCCGCGCGCGACTGCTCGACCTTGACTTCCGCCCCGGCACGGAGAGCCTGGAAGTGGCGTTGCGGGAGGAAAAGGAAATCCCCTGGAAGGAGATCGCCTTTCGCACCGTCGGCCTCACCCTGCGGCGCTGGTGCGCCGACCGGGCGCGGGGCGAATTCGCCTTTTTCGCGGAAGATCTGAAGTAGATTGCGACTCGGAGTATGCTTCGCGCGGGCGCCGCAGGGCGTCCGGGCAAACCTGGGAGGGGGGTTCCATGACCATGCATGCGCGTACCGGCTTACTGCTATTGCCGCTCCTCATCCACGTGCCGCTTGCCGGCGCGGCCGAGCCGCCGAAGCTCGACGCCGCCAACACCGCGTGGATGCTCACCTCTTCGGTGCTGGTCCTGTTCATGACGCTTCCCGGGCTTGCGCTCTTCTACGGCGGCCTGGTGCGGGCGAAGAACGTGCTCTCGGTCCTGATGCAGTGCTTTGCGATCGCCTGCGCGGTGACGCTGGTGTGGCTGGTCGCCGGATACAGCATCGCCTTCGGCGACGGCGGCGCGGCGCAGGCCTGGTGGGGCGGCCTGGGCAAGGCGTTCTTTTCCGGCATCGAGGCGAAGACGCTGAAGGGCTCGATACCGGAGACGGTGTTCGCGATGTTCCAGCTCACCTTCGCGATCATCACTCCGGCGCTGGTGATCGGCGCCTACGCCGAGCGCGTGCGCTTCGGCGGCATGCTGCTCTTCAGCCTGCTGTGGCTGCTCGCGGTGTACTGTCCGGTGGCGCACTGGGTCTGGGGCGACGGCTGGCTCGGCAAGATGGGCCTCATGGACTTCGCCGGCGGCACGGTCGTGCACATCAACGCCGGCGTGGCGGCGCTCGTATGCGCGCTCGCGCTCGGTGCGCGCAAGGGCTTTCCCGACACGCCGATGCCGCCGCACAACCTCACCATGACCCTCACCGGCGCCTGCATGCTCTGGATCGGCTGGTTCGGCTTCAACGCCGGCAGCGCGCTCGCGGCCGACGGCGCGGCCGGCATGGCGATGCTCGTCACGCACATCGGCGCGGCGATGGGCTCGCTTGCGTGGATGGTCTGCGAGTGGGTCCGCTTCGGCAAGCCCTCGGTGCTCGGCATCGCGACCGGCATGGTCGCGGGCCTCGGCACCATCACGCCCGCCTCCGGCTTCGTCGGCCCGATCGGCGCGCTCGTCATCGGCACCGCCGCCGGCGTGTGCTGCTTCTTCGCCACCAACTGGCTCAAGCGCGCGATGGGGGTGGACGATTCGCTCGACGTGTTCCCGGTGCACGGCGTCGGCGGCATGCTCGGCACCTTCCTCACCGGCATCTTCGTTTCCGCCGCCGTCGGCGGCGCCGGCTACCCGGAAGGCCGGACGATGGGCGCTCAGGTGCTGGTGCAGCTCACCGGGATCGTCGCCGTCGGCCTGTGGTCCGGGGTGCTCACCTGGATCTTGCTCAAGGTGAGCGACGCGCTGGCGGGCATGCGCGTCTCCGCCGACGAGGAGACCGAGGGCCTTGACACCGTGCTGCACAACGAGAAAGGCTACAACCTGTAACCCATGGAGCGCCGCGAATTCATGCGCATCTGCGCCGCCTCGGCCGCGGCCGCGGCGGGCGTGCCGGCGCTTGCCGCCGCCGGGGCGACGGCGCAGCTCTATGCGCGCGTTCAGCTCGTGGACGGGCGCGGCGAGCCGCTGCGCGCGGGCTCGGTTCCGGTGCGCCGCAGCCTGATCTTCCACTACCCTTACACGGCCACGCCCTGCTTTCTGCTCAATCTCGGGCGCCCGGCGAAGGCGAGCGCGCGCCTGCGCACCGCGGACCGGCGCGATTACGAGTGGCGCGGCGGCGTCGGACCGCAGCGCTCGATCGTCGCGTACTCGGCGATCTGCGCCCACCAGCTCGCCTATCCGACGAAGGAGATCAGCTTCATCAGCTTCCGGGCCGAGACGAGCGCGCGCAATCGCCATGCCGACGTGATCCACTGCTGCGCCGAGCACAGTCAGTACGATCCGGCCGACGGCGCTCGCGTCGTGGCCGGCCCGGCGCCGCAGCCGCTCGCGGCGATCCTGCTCGAGCACGATCCGGCGAGCGACACGCTGTACGCCGTGGGCACGCTCGGCGGCGAGATGTTCCAGCAGTTCTTCGCCAAGTACGCGATGCGCCTGGCGCTGGAGAACGGCGATGCCGGAAAGCGCGAGGTCTCCGGCACCGCGGCGGTCGTGCCGCTCGAACAGTACTGCCGGCAGCAGGTGAAGTGCTGAGGTTCCTGTCGCCGGAGGAGCCGTTCCCTCCGGTCGAGCGCGCGCTCAAGCATCCCAACGGCCTGCTCTGCGCCGGCGCCGACCTCTCGATCGAGCGGCTGCTCGCGGCCTATCGCCGCGGGATCTTTCCCTGGTATTCGGACGACGAGCCGATCCTGTGGTGGTCGCCCGATCCGCGCATGGTCCTGTTCACCGACGAACTGAAGATCTCTCGCTCGCTCGCCAAGAGCATCCGCAACAAAGGGTATGAAGTGCGCGTGGACACCGCCTTCGACGAGGTGATCGAGAGCTGCGCCGCTCCGCGCCGTGGCGCGAGCGGCACCTGGCTCGGACCCGAGATGCGCCGCGCCTACCGGCGGCTGCATCGCGCCGGCTACGCGCACTCGTTCGAAACCTGGCGCGACGGCCGGCTCGTGGGCGGACTCTACGGCGTCGCGATCGGCCGCATGTTCTACGGCGAGTCCATGTTCACGCGCGCCACCGACGCCTCCAAGGTGGCGCTGGTCGCGCTGGCGAGGACGCTGCGCGCGCGTGGCTTTCCGATGATTGACTGCCAGCAGCGCACGCCGCTCCTTGCCGCGCTCGGCGCTCGCGAAATCCCGCGCGCCGAGTTTTTGCGCCGCCTCGCGGCGTTGGTAAACTACCCCGAGCCACCGGGCAAGTGGAGCGATGTCCCGACTTAACGACCTGCCGCACGCGGTACTGCAGTTCTACGTCACGGCGCCCTACCCGTGCAGCTACCTGCCCGAGCGCATGGCGCGGTCGCAGGTGGCGACGCCCAGCCACCTGATCAATACCGAAATCTACGGCGATCTGGTGAAGGCGGGCTTCCGGCGCAGCGGCATCTTCACCTACCGCCCGCACTGCGACACCTGCCGCGCCTGCGTGCCGGTGCGGGTGCCGGTCGCCGACTTTCGCGCCAACCGCGCCCAGCGCCGCGCCTGGAAGCAGCACTGCGGGCTCGTCGCACAGGCGCAGCCGCTCAAGTTCAGGCTCGAACACTACGCGCTGTACCTGCGCTATCAGTCGCGGCGCCACTCCGGCGGCGGCATGGACAACGACAGCCGCGACCAGTATTCGCACTTCCTGCTGCAGAGCCGGGTGGACACCCGGCTGGTCGAGTTCCGCGACAACGGCCAGCTCGTGATGGTTTCGATCGTGGACTACCTGCCCGACGGTCTGTCCTCGGTCTACACCTTCTTCGACCCAGACCGGCGCGGCGCGAGCTTCGGCACCTACAACATCCTCTGGCAGATCGAGGCGTGCCGCGCGCTCGGCCTTCCCTACCTCTATCTCGGCTACTGGATCCGCGAAAGCCCCAAGATGACCTACAAGTCGCGCTTCCGGCCCATCGAGGGCTTCGTCGGCGGCCTCTGGCGCAGGCTCGAGACCGAAGAGCTCGCCTGAGCCGCCGGCGCCATGCTCTACGCGCTGGCGCGGCCGCTGCTCTTCGCCCTGGAGCCGGAGACCGCGCATGCGCTTGCGCTCGGTCTCGCCGATGCGCCGCTGCGGCTCGGGCTGCTGCGATTGCGCCGGCCACCGGATCGCCCGGTGCGGGCGATGGGCCTGGAATTCCGCAACCCGGTCGGGCTCGCCGCCGGCCTGGACAAGGACGCCCTGCACGTGGATGCACTCGCCGCGCTCGGTTTCGGGTTTGTCGAGCTGGGGGGCGTGACGCCGCGGCCGCAGCCGGGAAACCCGAAGCCGCGCCTGTTTCGCATCCCTCGGGCCAATGCGCTCATCAACCGCATGGGGCTGAACAGCGCCGGCGTCGAGGCGTTCGTCGAAAACCTGCGGCGGGCGCGCCGCGACACGGTGATCGGAGTCAACATCGGCAAGAACCGCGACACGCCGAATGAGCGTGCCGCCGAGGACTATGAGCGCTGTCTGGAAGCGCTCTATCCGTACGTCCACTACGTTTCCATCAATGTTTCCTCTCCCAACACCCCCGGCCTGCGCGATTTGCAGTCGCCGCAGGCGCTCGCGGCGCTGCTTGCCCGCCTGTGCGCGGCGCGCGAGCGGCTGCGCGAGCGGCACGGCCGCGACGTGAAGCTGTTGCCGAAGATCGCGCCCGATTTCGACGCCGAAGCCGTGCGCGCGATCGCCGACGTCGTGCGGCGCGCGGGCATGGACGGGGTGATCGCCACCAACACCACCGTGTCGCGCGAGGGCGTCGAGGGACTGCCGCACGCCGAGGAGCCGGGCGGCCTCTCGGGCGCGCCCCTGCGCCCGCGGGCGCTCGCCGTGCTGCGCGAGCTGGTGGCGAGCCTCGGCGGCGAGCTTCCGGTGATCGGCGTGGGCGGGATCATGAGCGGAGCGGACGCCGCCGAGCGCTTCGCGGCCGGCGCGACGCTGGTGCAGCTCTACACCGGGCTCGTGTATCGAGGACCGGCCCTGATCCGCGAATGCGTGGTGGCGTACCCCGCGAGATGAACGGCGGCGCGAGCCGCCTTGCGACGGTGCGCGGCAAGACCGCTGCCGCCGCGCGCGATTTCCGTCCGACGTGAAGCGCCCGCGCGTTGCCCTGATTGACGAGGCTCGCTGCATCGGCTGCGCGCGCTGCATCGCGGCCTGCCCGGTGGACGCGATCGCCGGCGCCGAAGGCTGGATGCACACCGTGATCGCGGCCTACTGTGTCGGCTGCGAAAAGTGCCTGCCGCCCTGCCCGGTGGACTGCATCGCCATGGTGCCGGCGCCCGCGGGCTACTCCTGGACCGAGGCCGACGCGCGCGGCGCGAAGCTGCGCCACGCGCTGCGCCGGCGGCGGCAGGCCGAGGCCGAGGCGAAGCTGCACACGCCGGACCCGGCCCGCCGGCGCGCCGTGCTTGCCGCGGCGCTCGAGCGCGCACGAGCGAAGCGCCGATGAGGCCGGAGCAGCGCCGCGCAATCTTCGAGCGGCTGCGCGCAGCGAACCCCGAGCCGCGCTCGGAACTCGTCTGGCGCACGCCCTACGAGCTCCTCGTCGCGGTGGTCCTTTCGGCGCAGGCGACCGATCGCTCGGTGAACGCGGCGACGCGCACGCTCTTCAGGGTCGCCAACACGCCGCAGGCGATGGTCGCGCTCGGCGAGGAAAAGCTCGCCGAGTACATCCGCACCATCGGCCTGTACCGCACCAAGGCGAAAAACATCGTCGCGCTCTCGCGCCTGCTGATCGAGCGTCACGGCGGCCAGGTGCCGCGCAGCCGCGAGGCGCTGGAGGCGCTGCCCGGGGTCGGAAGAAAGACGGCCAACGTGGTGCTCAACGTCGCGTTCGGCGAGCCGACGGTCGCGGTGGATACGCACATCTTTCGCGTCGCCAACCGTACCGGCCTTGCCCCCGGCAAGAACCCGCTGGAAGTGGAAAAAAAACTCCTCAGGGTGACGCCGCCGGAGTTCCTGCGCCATGCGCACCACTGGCTGATCCTGCACGGGCGCTACGTGTGCACCGCGCGCAAGCCCAAGTGCCCGCAGTGCCCAATCCGCGATCTGTGCGAGTTCAGGGGAAAGACGCGCGATGTTTGAGCCCAGCCGCGAGCAGGCGCGGGAGTTCTTCTTCGAAACCTGGCGCAAGTACCGCGAAGGAGCGCCGCTCGAAGGGCTGGAAGCCGTCGCCCTGCAGGTCATCCTCGCGCACCCGGAGTACCACCGCGTGCTGGAGGAGCGCGACCGATACGCCGCGCGCGATTGCTTCCCCGAGCTGGGCGAGACCAATCCGTTTCTGCACATGAGCCTGCACCTTGCGCTGGAGGAGCAGCTCTCGATAGACCAGCCGCCGGGGATCGTCGCGCGCGTCGAGGCGCTCGCCGCGCGCGCCGGCTCCCGCCACGAGGCGCTCCACGAGGCGATCGAATGCCTCGCCGAGACGATCTGGCGCGCGCAGCGCGACCGCACGCCCCCGGATGCGGCGGCCTACCTGGAGTGCCTGGCGAAAAAGGCTAGCGCTTGACCGTGAGCCCGGACTTCTGGCTCGCGAACCAGGCCGCGAGGTCCTCGATGTCCTTTGCGGACAGTGCCGCGGCGAAGCCCTTCATCACCGGGTTGTCGCGCTTGCCGCTCTTGTAGTCCTTCAGCGCCTTGACCAGGTAATCGTAGTGCTGCCCGGCGAGGATCGGGTTCTCCGGCGCGGTCGGCTTCGCGCCGTCGGCTCCGTGGCAGGCGGCGCACACCGCTTCCGCCTTCTTCCTGCCGGCTTCCGGATTGCCCGCCGCGTGCGCGGCACCCGCCGCAGCGAGCGCGGCGACGACCACGATCCAGCGCTTCATTTGCCGCTCCCCGAATAGTAGGCCGCGATCTCGGCGATCTCCTTGTCGCTCAGGCCCGCCGCGATGCCGCGCATGGACGGGTGCCTGCGCTGTCCCGACTTGTAGGCGTGCAGCGCCGCCTCGAGGTACTTCGCCGACTGGCCGCCCAGCTTCGGCACGTGATACACCTCCGGATAGGCGGTGCGGTAGCCGGCGATGCCGTGGCAGCCCTCGCACATCGCGATCGTGGTGCGCAGCGATTTCGCCTCGGCCGGAGCCGGCGGCTGCGCAAGCGCGGGCGCCGCGGCGCCCAGTGCGGCCAGAAGGAAAAGTCTCGAAAGGCGCATCGTTCTTGTCTTGTTCAGTCGTGGCGGGAAGTTGCGACAACCGCGCGATTATAATGCGATTTTGCCCGAGGACGCTCGATGCGCTTCACCGGATCGCCGCACTACGTCGCCACCGAAGACCTGATGCTTGCGGTCAACGCCGCGATCACGCTCGAGCGGCCGCTCCTGGTCAAGGGCGAGCCCGGCACCGGCAAGACGATGCTCGCCGTCGAGGTGGCGAAGGCGCTCGGCCTGCCGCTGCTGGAGTGGCACATCAAGTCCACCACCAAGGCGCAGCAGGGTCTGTACGAGTACGACGCGGTGAGCCGCCTGCGCGACTCGCAACTGGGCGATCCACGCGTGCACGACATCCACAACTACATCGTCAAGGGGATGCTGTGGCACGCGTTCACCTCGGACACGCCGGTGGTGCTGCTCATTGACGAGATTGACAAGGCCGACATCGAGTTCCCGAACGACCTGCTGCGGGAACTCGACCGCATGGAGTTCTACGTCTACGAGACGCGCGAGCTGATCAAGGCCAAGCACCGCCCGATCGTCTTCATCACCTCGAACAACGAAAAAGACCTGCCGGACGCGTTCCTGCGCCGGTGCTTCTTCCACTACATCCGCTTCCCGGACAAGGAGACGATGGAGCGCATCGTCGCGGTGCACTTTCCGAGCCTCAAGAAGTCGCTGCTGCGCGAAGCGCTGGAGGTGTTCTTCGAACTGCGCGAGGTGCCCGGGCTGAAGAAGAAGCCCTCGACCTCGGAGCTGCTCGACTGGCTCAAGCTCTTGCTCGCCGAGGACATCCCGCCCGAGGCGCTGCGCGCCAAGGACCGCAAGTCGCTGATCCCGCCGCTGCACGGCGCGCTGCTCAAGAACGAACAGGACGTGCACCTGTTCGAGCGGCTCGTCTTCATGACCCGCGCCAAGGGCGCCTGAAAGCGGGGTCAGACCCGGGTCTGACCCTGATATGTCGCCGGCTTGCCGTGCTGATCGACTTCTTCCTCAGGCTGAAGAGCCACAAGCTCCCGGTCTCGATCAAGGAGTACCTGACGCTCCTTGAGGCGATGGGCAAGGGCGTGATCGGGCCGTCGGTGACCGACTTCTACTATCTGTCGCGCGCCACGCTGGTCAAGGACGAGGCGAACTACGACAAGTTCGACCGGGCGTTCTCCGAGTTCTGGGAAGGGGTCGAAGCCATCCCCGGCATCGAGGCGGCGATTCCGCTGGAGTGGTTGCTCAAGCAGGTGGAACTGACCCTCACCGAGGAGGAGAAGAAGCAGATCCAGGCGCTCGGCGGCTGGGAAAAACTGATGGAAACGCTGAAAAAGCGCCTGGAGGAGCAGAAGGCCCGCCACCAGGGCGGCTCGAAGTGGATCGGCACCGCCGGCACCTCGCCCTTCGGCGCCTACGGCTACAACCCCGAGGGCGTTCGCATCGGCCAGGAGCGCGGCCGCAACCGCAGCGCCGTCAAGGTCTGGGACGCGCGCGAGTACCGCAACCTGGACGACTCGGTCGAACTGGGCACGCGCAACATCAAGGTGGCGCTCAGACGCCTGCGCAAGTTCGCGCGCGAGGGCGCGCCCGACGAGTTCGACCTCGAAGGCACCATCCAGACCACCGCGAAGAAGGCCTATCTCGACATCCAGATGCGCCCGGAACGGCGCAACACCATCAAGGTGCTGATGTTCATGGACATCGGCGGCACGATGGACGATCACATCAAGATCGCCGAGGAGCTGTTCTCGGCGGCCAAAAGCGAGTTCAAGCGGCTGGAGTTCTTCTACTTCCACAACTGCCTGTATGACTTCGTCTGGCGCGACAACCGGCGCCGGCACTCCGAGCGCACCCGCACCTGGGACATCCTGCACCGGTACGGCCACGACTACAAGGTGATCTTCGTCGGCGACGCCACCATGAGCCCGTACGAAATCCTGCAGCCGGGCGGCTCGGTCGAGTACTTCAACGAGGAGCCGGGCGCGGTGTGGGTGAAGCGCGTCACCGACGTCTATCCGAAATGCGTCTGGCTGAACCCGGAGCCGGAGGAAATCTGGGGCTACCGCCAGTCCATCGGCATCATCCGCGAGCTGATGAAGGGCCGCATGTATCCGACCACCCTCGCCGGCATCGAGCAGGCGATGAAGGTGCTGGCGAAGTAGGCCGTCCCGGGCGCGCGGCCTCAGCCGATTCTGCCGCGCGCCCAGTCGAGCACGATCGCGAGCCGCGGCGGCAGCAGCTCCTCGGCCTCCTCGAAGCTCACCCAGCGCCATTCGTGGTGCTCCGGGCGGCCGAGTTCCGGCGAAACGGGCAGCGTGACCCGCTCGGTCGCGGTTTCGGCCAGGAAATAGCGTGCGACCTTGCCGCCCGAATACGGCAGCGTGTCCTGGTGCGCCTCGCCGAAGCGGAAATCGAGGTCCGTGAGGCCGGTTTCCTCGGCGCACTCGCGCCTGGCGGCCGCAAGCGGCGTCTCGCCCGGTTCGATTTCCCCTTTCGGAAAGTCCCAATCGCGGTACGCCCGCAGAACGAGCAGGCGCACGCCGTCGGCGGTGCGACGAAAGATCACGGCGCCGGCCGAGCGCGGCTGGGTCATGGCCCATTCTATGCCGCGGCCGGCGGCGGCGCAGGCGCGCCTTAGAATCCGCCGCCGTGCCCGAACCGCTCACCGCGACCGTCGTCGCGATCTTCGCGCTCGTCTACTGCGGGATGTTCCTCGGCGGGCTGCCGTTCTTGCAGCTCGACCGCACCGGCGTTGCGCTGCTCGGCGCGATCGCGCTCGTGGGGCTGGGCGTACTCACGCCCGAGCAAGCCGCGCGCGCGATCCACCTGCCGACGCTGCTGCTTCTTTTTTCCTTCATGGTGATCTCGGCGCAGATGCGCCTCGGGGGGTTCTACGGCTGGGTGACGCGGCGCATCGCCGCGCTGCCGGTCACGCCGCCAGTGCTGCTTGCCGCGGTGATCGGCGTCGCCGCGGCGCTCTCGGCGGTGTTCAGCAACGACGTCGTCTGCCTTGCGGTCGCGCCGGTGCTGATCGACGGCTGCCGCCGCCGCGGCCTCGATCCGGTGCCCTATCTGCTCGGCCTTGCCTGCGCCGCGAACGTGGGCTCGGCCGCCACCCTGATCGGCAACCCGCAAAACATGCTGATCGGGCAGGTGCTGGGACTGGATTTCGGTGCCTACCTCGCCACCGCCGCCGTGCCGGTGCTCGCGGGCCTTGCGGCGACCTGGGCGGTGATCGCCTGGCAAGCGCGCGGGCGATGGCGCAGGCCGCTTGCGGCGGCGGGCGCGCCCGAGCGGCGCGAAGAGGAGCCGGCGCTCGATCGCTGGCAGAGCGCCAAAGGCCTCGCCGTGGCCGCTTCGCTGCTCGCGGTGTTCCTGTTCACCGACTGGCCGCGCGAGGTGGCGGCGCTCACCGGCGCAGGGCTCCTGCTCATGAGCCGCAAGCTCCACTCGAACAAGATGCTCGGCCTGGTGGACTGGGAGCTGCTGATCCTCTTCATCGGCCTGTTCGTCGTGCATCACGCGCTCGAGCGCACCGGACTCACCGCGGCCGCGATCGCGCGCCTTGCCGAGCTGGGCGTGCCGCTCGGCGAACCGGCGCCGCTCTTCGTCGCCGCGCTGGTGCTCTCGAACGCGGTGTCCAACGTGCCGGCGGTGATGCTGCTCCTGCCGGCGGCGACCGGGCCGCTCGCCGGGCCGCTGCTCGCGCTGGTGAGCACCTTCGCCGGCAACCTCCTCATCGTCGGCTCGATCGCCAACATGATCGTGCTCGCCGCGGCGGCCCGGCAGGGCATCCGCGTGGACTGGCGCAGCCACGCCCGCGCCGGCGTGCCGGTGACGGCGGCGACGCTCGTGATCGCCGCCGCCTGGTTCGCCTTGCGCGCGTAGGCGCGCCTTCGCCCGCTACACTGCGCCGATGCGCGCGCCCTCGCTCCTCGCCTCGCTGCGGCTTTCGTACCTGCCGCCGCTGATGGTGTATTTCGCCGCCGGAATCCAGGGTCTCACCGGCATCGTCGGCACGTTCTTCATCAAGGAATATCTCGACCTCTCGGCGGAGTTCCTCGCCGCGCTCGGCTTCTGGGCGGTGTTGCCCTACACCGTGAAGATGGTGGTCGGCCACCTGGTGGACCTCGCCTGGCGCTGGAAGGATGCGCTGGTGTTCGCCGGCGCCGGGCTCCTCGCGGCCAGCATCGGCATCATGATCGGGCTGCTCGCCGACCCTGTAGCGATGCGCGCGGTGATGCCGGCCGAGCACTGGTACGTGCTCTCGGCGCTGCTGGCGCCGGTGGGCTACATGATCCAGGACGTGGTCGCCGACGCGATGACGGTGGAGGCGGTGCCGCGGCGCGAGGCTGACGGCCGCGAGATACCGCACGAGGAGCGCCGCGCGATGCAGATCACCATGCAGACGCTCGGTCGCGTCGCGATCATCGGCGGACTGGTGCTCGTCTCGCTCGCCAACGTTTACCTGATGGCCGGCGTGCACGCGCTGCCCGAGCGCGAGAAAGTCGCAGCGTACCTGCGCGTGTACGAATGGGCGCTCGCGATTCCGGTGGTGTCGGTGGCCGGCGTCGTGTTCGCGCGCTGGCTGCGCTGGCGCACTCCCATCCAGTACGGCGATGACCCGGCGCCGCCGCCGGTCAACTGGTGGATGCTCGCCGGCGGCGCGGCGTTCACCGCGGTCTCGATCGGGCTGGGCCTTGCGCGCATCGCGTACGCCGAAGAGATCGTGTTCGGCGCCTCGATGGCGATCGTGCTGCTCCTCATCTGGCGGCTGGTGCGCGAGCTGGACGCCCAGGCGCGCGCGACGCTCATCGGCACCGCGGCGGTGGTGTGGGTGTTCCGCGCCACCCCCGGCCCGGGGGCCGGGGCAAGCTGGTGGATGATCGACGTGCTCGGCTTCGACCAGCAGTTTCTCGCCCAGCTCTCGCTCATCGGCTCCAGCCTCACGCTCGCCGGCCTGTTCGTCTTCCGCCGCTTCATGGCCGAGCGCTCGATCTACTATGTCGTCGGCTTTCTCACCGTCGTCGGCACCGCACTCGCGCTGCCGCAGATCGGCATGTACTACGGGCTGCACGAGTGGACCGCGGCGCGGACGGGCGGGGTGGTGGACGCGCGCTTCATCGCGCTGGTGGACACCGCGCTCGAATCGCCGCTCGGACAGATCGCGATGGTGCCGATGCTCGCCTGGATCGCGAACTCGGCGCCGCCGAATCTCAAGGCCACCTACTTCGCGGTGATGGCATCCTTCACCAACCTCGCCCTCTCGGCCGCGCAGCTGGGCACGAAGTACCTCAACCGCATCTTCACGGTGACGCGCGAGGTGAGGGACACCGTCAGCGGCGCGATCAAGGTGCCGGCCGACTACAGCGAACTCGGCGCGCTGTTCATCACCGCGACGCTGATCGGCCTTGTCGCACCGCTCGCGACGATCGCGATCGTGCGCGCGGCGCGTATGCGCAGCGCGTAGGCGGCCTGGCGCGCCCGCGCCGACAATGGGCGCGACCGCGGCCATCAAGCGGCTGTTCCGCCTGGGCTGCCGGAACGATCGCGTCGCCGCTATCGGCACTGCGCGAGCGAGCCGAGCCACTGCGCGACCTCGGCGACGATGCGCTCGGTCGCGCGCGCGAAGGCGGCGGCACCGGAGGCGGCGTTCGGGCCGGCGCCGGGCTCGACTGTGCGAAATCCGCGCGCGGCGCCGCCGGCCGCGGCGCGAAGCTCGACCCGCGCCTCGCTCGCGTCCGGCGCGGTGAAGACCTGGCTGAACTCGACCAGCTCCAGCTCCAGCGCGCAGCGGGCGCCGGAATTCGGCGGCAAAGCGCGCACAAACTGCCTGCGCACCATATCCGCCGGCGGCGCTGCCCAGCGGCTGCGCGCGAACGCGGCCAGCTCGGCACCGTCGCGGTAGGCAAGCCGATAGTGCATCTCGATGCCGTCATAGGGCGTCGCGGCCTTCACGCCGACTGCGCGCATCGGCGGCAGCATCGCCGCCGGTGCCGCGTACCCGAGGTCGAACTGGCGTGCCGGCATCTCGCCGGCCGGGCCGGCGCAACCGCACGCAAGCGCTGCAAGCGCCAGCGCCGCCCCGCGCCTCACGGCACGAATCCGGGCTCGCCCGGCCCCGGACGCAACGGCCGCCGTCCCCAGACGAGGCTCGCCGGGTCGCGATCGAGGTCGTCGGCGAGCCGCCCGAGGCGCTGCGCACCGCGCTCGACGCCGTCGGCGAGCGCGTGGATGCGCGGCAGCGTGTCCGCGCGCACCGCCGCGGCGCCGGCCTGCGCTTCGGTGGCGAGCCGACCGAGCTGTTGGACGAGACCGCGCGACTCCGCCGCAAGCGCACGCGCTTCACGCGCCAGCTCGGGAAGCGCCGCGGCCGCCTCGCCGAGGCGTTCGAGCGACTCGCGCGCAAGCCTGCGGTTGTCCTCGGCGAGCCACGCCTGAAGCCGCGCCTCGGCACGCTCGATCGCACCCGGCAGGCGCTCGGCGCCCGCCTCGAGCTGCGCCGTGGTCTTCTCCAACGACGCCAGCGTTGCACCGATGCGGCGCCGGTTTTCCTCGCCGAGCAGCGCGTTCAGCCCCGCAATCAGCTCGCGCGCCTCGCGCACCGCACCCTCGGCGCCGTCGGCAAGTGTGTCCATGAGCGAAGGCCGCAACGCGAGTTCGGCGACGCCATCGGCGCCGCGCACGGGCGGCGCGGGATCGGTTCCGTCGTCGAGCAGGTGCACGTAGGCGATGCCAGTGATGCCTTCCATGCCGAGCTGCGCCCAGGTGCCGCGCGTCACCGGGATCTCGTCGTTCACCTCGATCGTGATCAGGATGCGGCGCGCGTCTTTCGGATCGAGCGCGATCGCCCTCACCCGTCCGGCCGGCATGCCGCGATAGCGCACCTGGGCCTCGGGGTTGAGACCGGAAACCGGAATCGTGGACACGATCCGATAGGGGGTGCGAGCGAGCGGCTCCCGCGTCAGCCAGCTCGCCCACACGCCCATCGCGACGGCGAGGCCGATGACGAACGCTCCCGTGATCAGCGCGTAGGCGCGGCTTTCCATCCGGTGCGGCTCAGCCGGGCTCGAGCGCCCGCCGGCCCCGTTCCCCCCCGAAAAAGCTTCGTACGAACCTGTGGTCCAGCTCGCGCACGGCGGCGAGCGTGTCGCAGGCGATTATATGCCGGTCGGCGAGCACCGCGACGCGGTCGGTGAGCTGCTGCAGCGTGTCGAGGTCATGGGTCACCATGAGCACCGCGAAGCGGTTCTCCTCGCGCAGCCGCCTGATCAGCGCGACGAAGCGCTCGGAGCGGTCCGGGTCGAGTCCGGCAGTGGGCTCATCGAGCACCAGCAGGTCGGGCGAGAGCGCGAGCGCGCGCGCGAGCGCGACGCGCTTGACCATCCCGCCGGAGAGGTTCGCCGGCAGGAGCCGCGCATGGCGTGGCTCCAGCTCCACCTGCGCGAGCTTGGCGTAGACGATCGCGCGGATCTGCTCCTCGGTCATGCCGCCGCGCTCGCGCAGCGGAAAGGCGATGTTGTCGTACACCGTGAGCGCCGAATACAGCGCGCCGTTCTGAAAGAGCATGCCGATGCGCCGGCGCGCATCCCGCACCTTCTTGCGGTTCGGGTTGTCCCACGACACGCCGAACACGCGCACCGATCCGGCCGCCGGGCGCTTGAGTCCGAGGATCACGCGCAGCAACTGCGTCTTGCCGCTGCCCGAGCCGCCGACGAGCGACACCACCTCGTCGCGCCGCATGCGGAAGTCGAGGTCGCAGTGCAGCACGGTGGCGCCCACCCTGTTGACGAGGCCCTCGATCTCGACGACGTACTCAGCCGACATCGCGCAGCAGGATCGCGAACAGCGCGTCCAGGATGATCACGCAGGTGATCGCGGCGACCACCGAGCGCGTGACACCGGCCCCCAGGCTGTCGGTGTTCGGCAGCACGCGCAGGCCGTAATGGCAGGCGACGAAGGCGACCGCGAAGCCGAACACGGCCGACTTGCCGATTCCGATCCAGAAGTTCACCGCCTCGACCGCCCGCGGCAGCGCCTCCAGGAACGCCGCCGGCGCGATCCCGAGGGTGACGCGCGACACCAGCATCGCGCCGGCGAGCGCGGCGAGATCGGTGCAGAAGGCGACCAGCGGCAGCGCCACGGCGAGCGCGGCCACGCGCGGCAGCACCAGCCGCGCATTGACCGAGATTCCCATCACCGACAGCGCGTCCACCTCCTCGGTGACGCGCATCACCCCCAGCTGCGCGGTGAGCGCCGAACCCGAGCGTCCGGCGGCGATGATCGAGGCGAGCATCGGCCCGAGTTCCCGCAGCACGCCGACGCCGACGATGTTGATCACCAGCAGATCGGCGCCGTAGCGCCTCAACTGCAGCGCCGAGAGGTAGGTGAGGACGATTCCGACCAAAAAGCCCACCAGCATGGTCACCGGCAGCGCCGTCACGCCGGCGCGGTAGATGCCCGCCGAGAATTCGCGCCACGGGATCTCGCGCGGACGGCGCGCGAGCCCCGCCGCATCGAGCACGATGCTGCCGAGCAGCGCGACCGCGTCGCGAACGTGCGCCGCGAACCCCCAGGCGCCTCGCCCGAGCGCCTCCAGTGGCGCGAGCGGATCGAACCGCCTCGGCTCGGCAGGCACGAGCATGCCCTCGCTCACCTGACGCAGCATGTCGGCGTGGCGCGGATCCACTTCCACGCGCGCCGCTCCCGCGAGCGCCTGCGCGAGCCACACCGCGCCGGCATCGTCCAGCTCCACTATCCCGCGCAGATCCCAGGCGACCGAGCCCGCGGGACGGCGCGCGAGCTCGGCGAGCGCGCGTGCGAGTTCCCGATGGCGCTCTTTCAGCCCGGCAAAAGTCCAGCGGCCGCGCGCCCGAGCGCGCACCGGTGCCGGATCATCCGGTACGGTTTCGATTTCGAGCGCCGCGGCGGTGTCGCTCATCGCGAGCCCGATCATAACAACGCGTCGGCCGCGGCCGGCGCCGGAGTGCCGCCGGCGCGTGCGGCCGGTTCACCCCGCGGCGCGCGAGCGGCGCGCCGCCGCGAAGCGCTCGAACTGCTCGGCCGGCATCGGCGCGCCCGCCAGATCTCCCTGCCATTCCTGGCAGCCGAGCGCACGCAGCCGTTCGAGCTGCGCTTCGGTTTCCACGCCCTCGGCGACCAGATCGAGCCGCAGCGTGCGCGCCATCGCCGCGATCGCGCCCACGATCGCGGCATCCTCGGCGTCGCGCGCGATCTCGCGCGTGAACGAGCGGTCAATCTTCAGCTTGTTCACCGGCACGCGCCGCAGGTACGCGAGACTGGAGTAGCCGGTACCGAAGTCGTCGATCGCGACGCGCACGCCCAGCTCGGCCACCCGCCGCAGCGTTTCGACGTTGCGCTCCAGCTCCGCCGTCAGCACGCGCTCGGTGACCTCCAGCTCCAGGCACGTGCCCGGCACGCCGTGCTCGACAAGCGCCGCGGCCAGACGTGCGACGTAGGCCTCGCCCTGCGCCAGTTCCGCCGCGGAGGCGTTGATCGCAAACCACAGGTCGCTGGCAAGCGCCCTGCGCCAGGCGCTGATCTGCGCGAGCGCGCGCGCGAGCACCCACTCGCCGAGCGACCGGATGAGCCCGGTTTCTTCGGCCACCGGAATGAAGCGATCGGGCGCGATGAGTCCCTCGCGCGGATGGTGCCAGCGCGCGAGCGCCTCGGCGCCCGCAAGCCGTGCCTGCGGCCCGGCGCGCATGACCGGCTGCCAGAAAAGATGCAGCTCGCCGCGCGCAAGCACCCGCCTCAGGTCGTTCTCCAGCGCCAGGCGCTCGGCGACGCGGGCGTCGAGCTCCGGGGAAAAGAACCGGAAGCCACCGCGCGCGGTCCGCTTCGCGTGGTGCATCGCCGCGTCCGCTCCCTTCAGCAGCCGGGCGAAATCGCACCCGTCCTCGGGATAGACGGCGATGCCGACGCTCGCCGAGACGCCGAGCGTGCGCCCCTCGACGGTGAACGGCGGCGCCAGAATTCCCTGGATGCGGCGGGCGAGCGCGGCCGCGTCGGCGCAATCGCGCAGCCGGTTCCACAGCAGGACGAACTCGTCCTCGCCGACCCGCCCGAGCACGTCGTCGCGGCGCAGCGCTCCGGCGAGGCGCTCGGCCACCGCGCGCAGCAGCGCGTCGCCGGCGGCGTGCCCGAGCGCATCGTTCACCAGATTGAAGCGGTCGAGGTCAACGGCGAGGAGCGCGACGCGCGCGTTCGCGCGCGCCGCGGCCCCGAGCGCCTGCGCGGCGAGGTCGGCAAGAAGCTGGCGATTCGGCAGGCCGGTCAGCGCGTCGCGGTTGGCGAGATACTGGATGCGCTCCTCGGCCTGCCGGCGCGCGCTGACGTCGGCGCCGGTGCCGCGATAGCCCTTGAGCTTTCCCGCGGCGTCGAACACCGGTACGCCGCTCACCGCCTGCCACACGAGGCGCCCCGCCTTGGTGAGCGCGCGTATCTCGATGCCGCGGAACGGTTCCGGTCGCTCCCGCAGCGCTACGAACCAGCGCTCGCGGCTGCGCGCCTCCGCGAGCGGCATGAACTCCGTCGGGCGCCGGCCGAGCATCTCGTGGCGCAGATAGCCGAACAGCGCCTCGGCGCGCGCCGAGAGGTACGTGTAGCGCCAATGCGCGTCGGTTTCCCACACGTACTCGCCCGAGGCCTCGACCACATCGCGAAAGCGCTGCTCGCGCTCGGCGAGCGCCTCGCAAGCCGCGCGCGCCGCGCTCACGTCGCGCAGCACCGTCTGCATGACCAGACGTCCGCGCTCGAGGAACGACACCGCAGCCATCTCGACCGTCGTCTCGCTCCCGTCCGGGCGCAGCAGCCTGCGCGGCTCGTAATCGAGCTTGCCCGGGCCGGCCTGGAGGTACGCCCGGCGCTCGCGAAAGCGCGCCAGCTCGTCAGGATGCACGAACGACTCGAAGCTTGCGCCGAGCAGTGGTTCAGGCGATTCGACCCCCAATAGACGCGCCGCCGCGGGATTGGCGTACTCGATCAGCCCGTCGCTGCTCACGACCACGCCGTCGGGCGCAAGCTCGATCAGCGCGCGGTAGCGCGCCTCGGCTTCCCTCGCCGCCTGCTCCGCGCGCTTGCGTGCGGTGATGTCGAGGTTCGTGCCGGTCATGCGCAGGGCACGCCCGGTCGCGCCGTCGCGCTGCGTCACCTTGCCGCGCGAGAGCAGCCACACCCATTCGCCGGAGTCGGCGCGCACGCGATGCTCGACGGCGTACTCGGCCCGCTCGCCCCGCAACACCTCGCGCGCCGCTTCTTGCACCGCCGGGAGATCGTCCGGATGCACGCGCGCCTTCAGTTCCTCGACGGCGAAGCGCTCCGCCTCGCCGCCGCCGCCGAGCCGCCTGCTCCATCCGCCGCTCAGGTGGACGCCGCCGGCCGCGACGTCGTAGTCCCACAGGATCGCGCCCGAGCCCTCGAGCGCAAGTTCCAGACGCTCCTTGGCCTCGCGCAGCGCGATCTCGGCGCAGCGCCGCTCGGTGATGTCGCGTCCCACTCCGCGAAAGCCGAAGAAGCGCCCCGCGGTGTCGTGCCGGGGCCGGCCGAGCACCGTATGGATGCGAGGCCCGCCCGGCGCGGCACGGTTGACAAGCTCGAAGTCGAACAGCGGCAGGCGCGCGTCCACCCGGTGCAGGCGCTCCAGGTGCGCGACGAGCGCGCGCGGCTCGATCTCGACGCCGGGGATCTCCCAGAACCGCCTGCCGTACACCCGCGCGTCGCCGAACAGCGCCTCGGTCGCCGCACCGCCGCTCATCCACGAGATGCGATAGTCGGCGTCGGTTTCCCAGAACCAGTCGGCCGAGAGCGCGGTGAGGTGGCGAAAGCGCTCCTCCGAAGCCCGCAGCGCTTCGCCGGCGCGCCGGCCGCGGCGCCGCAGCAGCGCCCAGGCGCCGGCGAGCGAAGCCGCCCCGGCAACCAGGGAAAGCGCCTCGGCGAGCGCGCCCCAGGTCACGCCCGCTCAGCCGGTTGCCGACGGATCACCCACCGGCGGCGCCGCCCGCAGCACTTCGTCCATCGTGGTCACGCCCGCGGCGACCTTCATCGCGCCGCTGATGCGAAGCGGTTTCATGCCTTCCTGGTATGCGCGTTCGCGGATGCGCGCGAGGTCGGCGCCGGCGCTCACCACCTCGCGGATGCCGGGCGAACAGACCAGCGTCTCGTAGATGCCGACGCGGCCGAGGAAGCCGGTCATGCGGCACTCCAGGCAGCCGACCGCCTTGTACACCGCCGCCGGACGGTTCGCCTTCCACGGCGCGACCAGCGCGTCCCACTTCGCCACATCCTCGCCGCGATGCAGCTCGACCTTCTGCTTGCAGTGCGGACAGAGCGTGCGCACCAGCCGCTGCGCCATCACGCCGTTCAGCGTCGCGTTGACGAGATACGGCGCGATGCCCAGCTCCAGCAGTCGCGTGATCGCGCTCGGCGCGTCGTTGGTGTGCAGGGTCGAGAGCACCAGATGCCCGGTGAGCGCCGCCTGCACCGCCATCTCGGCGGTTTCCAGATCGCGGATCTCGCCCACCATGATGATGTCGGGGTCCTGCCGCATCAGCGCGCGCAGGCCCTCGGCGAAGCCGAGGTCTATCGCCGGCTGCACCTGCATCTGGTTGAACGAGGGCTCGACCATCTCGATCGGATCCTCGACGGTGCAGACGTTGACCTCCGGCGTGGCGAGCACCTTCAGCGTCGAGTACAGGGTGGTGGTCTTGCCCGAACCGGTCGGGCCGGTGACGAGCACGATCCCGTTCGGGCGTTCGGTCATCTCCTTCCAGCGCCGCCGGTCGTCCTCGGAGAAGCCCAGTTCGGAGAAATCGCGCACCAGCACGTCGGGATCGAAGATGCGCATCACCAGCTTCTCGCCGAAGGCGGTTGGCAGCGTCGAGAGGCGCAGCTCGACCTCCTGGCCGTCGAGGGTGCGCGTCTTGATGCGCCCGTCCTGCGGGCGGCGCTTTTCCACCACGTCCATGCGGCCGAGGATCTTGATGCGGCTGGTCATCGCCGCGAGCACCGCCGCCGGGATCTGGTACACCTGATGCAGCACCCCGTCTATGCGGAAGCGCACCAGCCCCACCTCGCGCCGGGGCTCGATGTGGATGTCGCTTGCGCGCTGCTCGAAGGCGTAGGTCCACAGCCAGTCTACGATGCGCACCACGTGCGCATCGTTCGCGTCGAGCTGCTTGTTGGCCGCCCCCAGCTCCACCAGCTGCTCGAAGTTGGACAGGCCCGAGACGCCGGTCTGCCCCCGGTTCGCCCCCTTCACCGACTTGGCGAGGTTGTAGAACTCGACCTGATAACGCTCGATGTCGGCCGGGTTGGCGATCACCCGCCGGATGTCGAGCTTGAGGATCGCGGCGAGCTCGCGCTCCCATTCGCGCACGAAGGGCTCGGCGGTGGCGATCGTCGCCTCCTTCTGGGTCACCGCCACCGGCAGGATGCGAAAGCGCGTGGCATAGGCTGAGGACATCACCTCGGTGACGGCGGCGAGGTTCACCTTGAGCGGGTCAATGTGCAGGTATTCCATGCCGACGCGCTTCGCCAGCCATTCGGTGAGCGGTTCGAGCGCGAGCGGCCGGTGCGGCGGCTGCGGGCTCTTCCATTTCTGGTCGGCGATGATCTGCAGCGGATGCAGGCTCCCCCGGTAGTAGCGGCGCTCCTTCTTGAGCTGCTCGGCGGCGGCGGGCTCGACCAGTCCGTCGGCGACCAGCCAGTCAAGCACCTCGGCGAGGGTCAGGCGCCGATCGCCGCTCTTCGCGGCGGCGGCGCTTTTCGGGGGCTCTACGGCGGCCATGGCGGTGAAGGATTATGCCCCCGCTACAATGCACGCGCACCCGCCCGTTCCTGCCGCCCGTGACCGCTCCCGCCGCCCGCTACCTCGCCACCGATGTCACGCTGCGCGAGGTCTGGGCGTGGACGATGTACGACTTCGCCAACTCCGGGTACACGACGGTGGTGATCACCGCGGTGTTCAACGCCTACTTCGTCTCGGTCGTCGCGCAAAACGCGCCATGGGCGACTTTCGCCTGGACGGCGGCACTGTCGGTTTCGTACCTCGCGATCCTCGCCGCCGGGCCGGTGGTCGGCGCCTGGGCCGACGAGCACGCGGCGAAGAAGCGCCTCCTTGCCTGGAGCACCGCCGGATGCGTGCTCTTCACCGCGGCGCTCGCCTTTGCCTCGCCCGGGGCGGTCGCGCTCGCGATCGCGCTCGTCATCCTGTCCAACTTCTTCTTCGGCATCGGCGAGAACCTGATCGCGGCGTTCCTGCCGGAACTGGCCGATTCGAAGGCGCTGGGCCGGGTCTCGGGCTGGGGATGGGCATTCGGCTACGTCGGCGGACTCGTCTCGCTCGCGATCGCGCTCGCCTACATCACCTGGGCGAGCGGCCGCGGCCAGGGCGCAGCCGAGTTCGTGCCGGTCGTCATGGCCCTCACCGCGGCGCTGTTCGCTCTCGCCTCGGCGCCGACGTTCCTGTTCCTCAGGGAACGCGCCGCGCCGCAGCCCGCCTCCGACGGCGCCTGGGCGCGCGTCATGCAGACCGTGCGCGAGGCCGGGCGCTACCGCGACCTGCGGCAGTTCCTCGTCTGCATCCTCTTCTACCAGGCCGGGATCACCGCGGTGATCTCGCTGGCGGCGATTTACGCCGAGCAGGCGATGAGGTTCACCACGCAGCAGACGATCGTGCTGATCCTCGTCGTCAACGTCACCGCGGCGCTGGGCGCCTTCGGCTTCGGCCATCTTCAGGATGCGATCGGCCACGTGCGCGCGATGCGCCTGGTGCTCGCCGGCTGGATCGCGATGATCGCGATCGCGTGGGCGGCGGACGACGTGCCCACCTTCTGGGTCGCGGCCAATCTCGCCGGCCTGTGCATGGGCGCGGCGCAGGCGGCCGGCCGGGCGATCGTGGGCTATCTCTCGCCGCCTTCGCGCCTTGCCGAGTTCTTCGGCCTGTGGGGCCTCGCGGTGAAGGCCGCCTCGATCTTCGGCCCGATCACCTACGGTGTCGCCACACTCGTCTTCCCCGGCGATCACCGTACCGGCATTCTCGCCGTGGGTGTGTATTTCGTAATCGGCATCGCGCTCCTCGCCGGGCTGGACGTCGAGCGCGGCCGCAAGGTGGCGCTCGCCACCTGACAAGATCAGGGTCAGACCCGGGTCTGACCCTGATTTTGGACTGCGCTATCATCTGCCCCCGCGAGAAAACCCAGTACGGAGAAACCTCATGACAATCAAGGTCGGCGACCGATTGCCCGACGGCGTGCTCACCGAATCCACCGAGTTCGACTCCGCCACTCAGTGCGCGATGCCGCCGAAGGACGTGAGGGTGTCGGAGGCGGTAAAGGGAAAGAAAATCGTGATCTTCGGCCTGCCCGGGGCCTACACCCCGACGTGCTCGGCGAAGCATGTGCCGTCCTACCGCGACAACTTCGACAAGTTCAAGGCGAAGGGCGTGGACGAGATTTGGTGCGTGGCGGTGAACGACGGCTTCGTCATGGCGCACTGGGGCCGCGACGAAAAGGCGCTCGGCAAGATCCGCTTCCTCGGCGACGGCAGCGGCGCCTGGACCCGGGCGCTCGGACTGGAGCTCGACCTCAGCGCGCGCGGCATGGGGCTTCGCATGCAGCGGTTCTCGATGCTGGTCGAGGACGGGGTGGTGAAGAAGCTCAACATCGAGGCGCCGGGCAAGTTCGAGGTCTCGGGCGGCGAGACAATGCTCGCGCAGCTCTGAGCGATACAACTCGTTACACAGCGTTACCGCGGTGGCGGGCGCGGATCGCTAGCGTGCGTGCCTGAACGGATTTCCCGTTTCACGCAAGGAGCATGCACACGATGAATCGAACCCTTTTCCTGGTCGTTACGGCGCTGATCGTCGCCCCCGCTGCCGCCCTCGCCCAGCCGCCCGCCGGCGCCGAAGGCAAGGGCGCGGACCGCCGCCATGAGATGCGCGAGCGCATGAAGGCGGCGCACGAAGCCTGCAAGGACGCCTCCGACCGCCGCGCCTGCCTGCACGAGAAGATGTGCGAGACGGCCGCCGACCCGGCCAAGTGCCGCGCCGAGACCGCCGAACGCCACAAGCGGTTGATCGCCCGCATGGAAGAGCGCCAGGCGATGCACGAGGCCTGCTCCGGTAAGCGCGGCGAGGAGCTGATGAAGTGCCTCGCCGAGCAGCGCCGGTCTCACCACAGGGAGCACCGCAAATAGCGCCCGTCCACCCCGAGTTCCTGGCGGGCGCGCGGACAAGCCTGCCGCTGCTTCTCGGGGTGGCGCCCTTCGGCCTGGTCACCGGTGTCGCCATGGCGGCGGCGGGCGTGCCCGCCGCCGCCGCCATCGCGATGTCGGTGCTCGTCTTCGCCGGCGCCTCGATGCTCGCGGCGACGCAGCTTCTTGCCGCGCAGGCGCCGGTGGCGGTGATCGTCGCGACCGCCTGCGTCATCAACCTGCGCTTCATGATGTACAGCGCCTCGATGCGCCTCTATCTGAACGACCTGCCGCTCGCGCAGCGGCTGCTGGTCGCGCTTCTGCTCGCCGACAATCCCTACGCGGTGAGCGCGAGCCGCTTCGCGCAGCATCCGAAGATGCGCGGCAAGCTCGCCTATTACCTCGGCCTCTCGGTGCCGGTGTGGCTCGTCTGGCAGCTCGCCGTCGCCGCCGGCGTGCTGGCCGGCGCGCAGTTGCCCGCGGCATGGAAGCTGGAGTTCGCCGCGCCGCTCGCGTTCATCGCGATCTCGGTCCCGTTCCTGCACGGCCGCGCGATGCTCGCTGCGGCGCTCGCCGCCGGCCTGGTCGCGGCGCTCGCGCACGGCCTGCCGCTGCGCCTCGGTCTGGTCACGGCGGCGATCGCCGGAATCGCCGCTGGCCTCGTCGCCGAGTCGCTTTCGCAGGGGCGCCCCGCATGAGCGGCGCCGGCATCTCCGCGCTCACCCTGTGGGCCGCGATCCTCGGCATGGCCGCCGTCACCCAGGCGCTGCGTGCCTCGTTTCTCGTGCTGCCCGCCGGCCTTCGCCTGCCGGAACCGCTGCGCCGCGCACTGCGCTACGTGCCGGCGGCCGTGCTCACCGCGATCTGGGCGCCGGAACTCCTGCTCTCGAAGGGCAGTCTTTATTTGACGTTCGAGAACGCGCGTCTGCTCGCCGGCGTCGCGGCGATCGCCGTCGCCTGGCGCCTGCGGCTTACCTTCGTCACCATCGTCTCAGGGCTCACTGCACTGCATCTCGCCGAATGGCTGCTCGCCCGAACTTGACGCGCTTCCTGCTCTGGCTCGCCGCAGCGCTCGCGCCGCTTGCCGTCGCCGCGGCCGGGCTGCCGCAGAAAGTCGTCTCGGTCGAGGGCGTCACCGAGTACCGGGTCGAGAACGGTTTGCGCGTGCTGACGGTTCCCGACCCGGCGGCGAGCACCGTTACGGTGCACATCACCTATCTCGTCGGCTCGCGTCACGAGGGCTACGGCGAGAAAGGAATGGCCCACCTGCTCGAACACCTGCTCTTCAAGGGTTCCAGGAACCATCCTGACATCAAGCCGGCGCTGGTCGCGCGCGGGGCGCGCTACAACGGCACCACCTCGAACGACCGCACGACGTATTTCGAGACGCTGCCAGCGAGCGAGGAGAACCTCGACTGGGCGCTCGGCATGGAAGCCGACCGCATGGTGAACGCGCTGCTGAGGGAGGAGGATCTCGCGGCCGAGATGACCGTGGTGCGCAACGAGTTCGAGATGGGCGAGAACAGCCCGCAGGCGGTGCTGCTGCAGCGCATGCAGCGGCTCGCGTTCGCCGTGCACAACTACGGCCACCCGGTGATCGGCCATCGCTCCGACATCGAGTCGGTGCCGATCGAGCGTCTGCGCGCCTTCTATCGCACCTGGTACCAGCCGGACAATGCGCTGCTCATCATCGGTGGGCGCTTCGACGAGCGGCGCGCGCTGGAGCTGGTCGCGCGGCACTTCGGCCGGATCCCGCGTCCCGAGCGGGAGCTGCCGCGCCTGTACAGCGTCGAGCCGGTGCAGGACGGCGAGCGCGAGGTGACGCTGCGCCGCGCGGGCGACGTGCCGCTCGTCGCCGCGATGTACCGCATCCCGGCGGCGGCGCATTCCGACTACGCGGCGGTGGACGTGCTGGTGCAGGTGCTCGGGGCACCGGCCACGGGGCGGCTGCACCGCGCTCTGGTGCAGAAGGGGCTTGCTTCTTCCGCGTGGGGCTACGAGCGCATGATGCATGACCCCGGCATCGCGCTGTTCGGCGCGACGCTTGCGCGCGAGGCGCCGGTTGCGCCCGCGCGCGAGGCGCTGCTCGCCACGATCGAGGGTACCGCGGCCGAACCGATCCGCGACGACGAGGTCGAGCGCGCGCGCGCAAGCCTGCTCGCCTCGATCGAGAAGGTCCTGCTCGACAGCGCCTCGCTCGTGCGCTGGCTCGCCGAGTTCCATGCCGTGGGCGACTGGCGGCTGCTCTACCTGTACCGCGACCGCCTGAAGGCGGTGACCACCGCCGACGTGCGCCGCGTCGCCGCGGCGTACTTCAAGGCGGCCAACCGGGTGGTCGGCACCTTCGTACCGACCGCGCAACCCGACCGCGCCGAGATCCCGCCGCGCCCGGATCCGGAGCCGATGCTCGCCGGCTACCGCGGCGCCGGAGCCGTGGACGAGGGCGAGGCGTTCGACCCGACGCCGGAGAACATCGAGCGGCGCGTGATCCGCCGCACCCTCGCCAACGGCATCCGCGCGGCGCTGCTGCCCAAGAAAACGCGCGGCGGCGCCGTGGTGGCGCAGCTCAACCTCAACTGGGGAGACGAGGCGAGCACGATGAACCGCAGCGCCGCCTGCACGCTCGCGAGCGGCATGCTCTCGCGCGGCACGGCGAAGCGCACGCGGGCCGAGCTGCGCGAGGAGATGGACCGGCTGCGAGCGACGATCTCGGTCGGCATGGACGGCGCCACGGTGCAAGTGCGCCGCGCGCAACTGGAGCCGGCGCTGCGCCTTGCGGCGGAGATGCTGCGCGAGCCGCGCTTCGACCCGGCCGAGTTCGAGGAGCTGCGGCGCGCGGCGATCACCGGCGCGGAATCGAGCCGCGGCGATCCCTCGGCGCGCGCCGCCGAGCGCCTCGCTCGCCACCTCGGCCCGTACCCGCGCGGCCACTGGCTGTACACGCCGACGGTCGAGGAACGGATCGAGGAGCTGAACAAGACGACGCTGGAGGACGCGCGGCGCTGCTATCGGGAACTCGTCGGCGCGAGCGGCGCGCAGTTCGCCGCGGTCGGCGACTTCGACCCCGACGCGCTCGCGGCGCTGGTCGAGGAGCTGTTCGGCGACTGGAAGACCCCGCACCCGTACCGCCGCATTCCGGCGCGCTACTTCGATCGCCCGCCGCTCACCGAGCGCATCGCGACGCCGGACAAGGCGAACGCGGTGCTGCGCGCCGGGTTGAACCTGAAGCTGCGCGACGACCATCCGGACTACCCGGCACTGCTTGTCGGCAACTGGCTGCTCGGCGGCAGCTCCGGCGCTCGGCTGCCGGTCCGGGTGCGCGAGAAGGAAGGCCTTTCCTACAGCACCTACAGTTTTCTCACCGCCGGTCAGCTCGATGAGGCGGGCGTGTTCGGCATCGCGGCGATCTACGCGCCGCAGAACCGCGAGCGCGTCGAGCGCGCGCTGCGCGAGGAACTGGAGCGCGCGCTCGCGGACGGCTTCAGCGAGGCCGAGGTCGAGGCCGCGAAGAAGGGGCTGCTCGAGGCGCGCCGCGTCGCGCGCGCGCAGGACAGCTCGCTCGCCGCGCGGCTGGCGAACTATCTCTTTCTCGGTCGCACCTTCGACTGGGACGCGGCACTGGAGCGGCGCATCGCCGCCCTCACGCCCGAGCAGGTGCGCGCGGCGCTCGCGCGTCACGTGGACCCGAAGCGGTTGTCGGTGCTCGCCGCCGGCGACTTCCGCGACGCGCCGCCGGGACCGCCACGCTAGTCTATCGGGTCGTAGCGGACTTCGAGGATTTCCAGCTCCTCGTCGCCCCCGGGGCTCCGGAGCGTCACGGTGTCGCCTGCGCGCGCCCTGAGCAGTGTGCGCGCGATCGGCGAGCGCCACGACACGCGGCCCCTCGCCGGGTCCACCTCGTCGGCACCGACGATGGTCACGGTGCGCTCTTCGCCGCGCGCCGAACGCACGGTGACGGTGGCGCCGAAGAACACCTGGTCGGTGTCACGCCCGGCCGAGTGCACCACCTCGGCGCTCTCCAGGCGCTTGATGAGAAAGCGCACGCGCCGGTCAATCTCACGCAGCCGTTTCTTGCCGTAGATGTAGTCGCCGTTTTCCGAGCGGTCGCCGTTCGACGCCGCCCAGGCGACCGTTCGCACCACCTCCGGGCGCTCGATCTCGACGAGCTGGCGCAGCTCGGCCTTCATCCGGGCGAAACCGGCCGGTGTGATGTAGTTGCGCTCGGCCTGCGCGGCTTCGGCCTGCGGCGCCTCTTCGTCGAGATCCTCTCTTTCGCGTACAAACGCCTTGGACATCGGACGATATTTTAGCGCTGCGGACTTGCCATGCGCGCCCCCGCGCCCGCAAAATCCGGGACGCCGGCTTCGAACCGGCGCGCTTGGGCACGGGAGGCTCGACCATGGCCATCGAAAAGAAGATCGAGAAGGACGATCTGCTTACCCGGAAGCGGGTGCGGGAGGTGCTGCTGTTCGGCCTGATCGCGGTCACCGCGGTGCTCGCCAACCTGCCTGCCGAGACGCTGGAAGACTGGGGCATCGAGCGCAACTTTCTGCTCGCCATCCTCGGCCTGGGAATCCTCGTCGGGCTGTTCTTCTACCTCAAGTTCTTTTTCTTCCTTGCCGTCGTGCTGCTGGTGCTCGGCGCCAACCTCGACCAGACCATCGCCGACAGCCTCAACATCTCGAAGATCCCGCTCATTCTCGCCATGGTGGCGATGGTCGGCATCTCGCTCATCAACTACGTCGTCAAGCTCCTGCCGACGGGGCTGGAGCAGAAGCCCCGCGAGCGCAGTCCCGAGGGGATCCGCGCCCTGTTCTACGCCATCGAAAAGAGCAACCTGGTGTATGCGCAGAAGGTGCTGGACATGAACTTCGACTGCAACCTGCACCACGACAACGGCCACACCCCGCTCGCCTATGCCGCGATGAAGGGCAACACGCGCATGGTCGAGCTGCTGCTTCGCCACGGCGCCGACCCGAACATGGCGACGAAGGACGGCGACACGCCGAGCGAGCTGGCGCTGCGCTTCGGACACGGCGATGTCGCCGATATTCTGAAGGCGGCGCGCCAGCAGCGGCAGGTCAGCCAGCAGCCGCAAGCGGCCTGACCGCAAGCCGGCAGGCGCCCGGACGCCTTCAGGGCGCCCCGGAAAAAGTGTATATTCGTACAGTCCTCGGGCGTCCCTTCCGGCCCCGGCCGGGCGCCCGTCCGGCTGCGAAACACCCCACGAGGGGTAGTTGAGCAAGATGCTTGCCGGCACTAGCCCTAGGGTCCGGAGACGTGGGCGGCCGCGGGGTATGGTGCGACGCAGCAACCCCTAAGCGGTTGACTTGACGGACCTAGCGCGACCGGTCGCCGGGGCGAGCCGCAATCCATATCTAGTGACTCGCGCGCCGCCCGAACAACCTTTAGCATCAAGCCATTGCCTCAGAGACCTAAAGTCGAGACGAGAAGAACAATCCCATGAGCACCGCAGAAGCGAAGACCGCCGCCAACCTGAACCTCCCCGAACAGGAGATCTGCCGCGAGGCGCTGATCGAGAAGTACGCCAAGGGCGAGGAGTCCACCGTGACCGAGGTGCGCCGGCGCGTCGCGCGCGCGCTGGCGCAGGCCGAGCCCGAAGCGAAGCGCGCCTACTGGGAAAAGCGTTTCCTCGCCGCTCAGGAAGAAGGGTTCATCCCGGCCGGACGGATCAACTCCGCCGCCGGCGTGGACATCCAGGCCACCCTCATCAACTGCTTCGTTCAGCCGGTGGGGGATTCGGTGACCGAGGTGGTGGACGGCAAGCCCGGCATCTACACCGCGCTCGCCGAGGCGGCCGAAACGATGCGCCGCGGCGGCGGGGTCGGCTACGACTTCTCCGCCATCCGGCCCAAGGGGGCGGAAGTGCGCGGCACGCGTTCGCGCGCAAGCGGCCCGGTGTCGTACATGCGCGTCTTCGACCGCTCCTGCGAGACGGTCGAATCGGCCGGGGCGCGCCGCGGCGCGCAAATGGGCGTGCTGCGCTGCGACCACCCTGACGTCGAGGAATTCATCCACGCCAAGGACAAGGGCGACCTCTCCAACTTCAACCTCTCGGTCGGGGTCACCGACGAGTTCATGCATGCGGTCGAGCAGGACCGCGAGGTGGAGCTGGTGCACAAGGCGCAGCCGAACGCCGACCAGATCCGCGACGGCGCGTACCAGCGCGCCGACGGCATGTGGGTCTACCGGCGCGTGCGTGCGCGCGAGCTGTGGGAGCAGATCATGCGCTCGACCTACGACCACGCCGAGCCGGGCGTGTTGTTCCTCGACCGCATGAACCGCGACAACAACCTCTATTACTGCGAGACGATCGAGGCGACCAATCCCTGCAGCGAGCAGCCGCTGCCCGCCTACGGTTGCTGCTGCCTCGGCTCGGTGAACCTGGTGAGGTTCGTGCGCGATCCGTTCGGCGAGCGCGCGCGCTTCGACTTCGAGCGCTTCGCACAGGTCGTCGAGGTGTCGGTGCGCATGCTCGACAACGTGCTCGACGTGACGCACTGGCCGCTCGAGCAGCAGAGGAAGGAAGCGATGGCAAAGCGGCGCGTCGGTCTCGGCTTTACGGGGCTGGGCGACGCGCTCGCGATGCTCAGGCTGCGCTACGACAGCGACGAGGCGCGCGCGATGGCCGCGCGCATCTCCGAGGCGATGCGCAACGCTGCCTACCGCGCCTCGGTGGAACTGGCGAAGGAACGCGGCCACTTTCCGCTCTTCAACGCCGACCTCTACCTCTCCGGGTCGAGCTTCGCCGCGCGCCTGCCGGAGGAGATCAAGGCGCTCATCCGCCGGCACGGCATCCGCAACTCGCATCTGCTCTCGATCGCGCCCACCGGCACGATTTCGCTCGCCTTCGCCGACAACGCCTCGAACGGCATCGAGCCGCCGTTCTCCTGGACCTACACGCGCAAGAAGCGCATGGCCGACGGCACGCTCAAGGAGTTTCCGGTCGAGGACCACGCCTGGCGGCTGTACCGGGCGATGGGCGGCGATGTCGCCAACCTGCCGCCCTGGTTTGTCACCGCGCTGGAGATCTCGGCCAAGGCGCACGCGCAGATGGTGGCGGCGGTCGCGCCGTACATTGACACCAGCATCTCGAAGACGGTGAACGTGCCGGAGGACTACCCCTACGAGGACTTCCAGGACCTGTACCTCTTTGCCTGGAAGTCGGGCCTGAAGGGGCTTGCCACGTACCGGCCGAACAGCGTGCTCGGCGCCGTGCTCACGGTGGACAAGCCCGCCGGCAAGCCGCAGGACTTCCGTGACGACGACCGCAACCGCCGCATCCGCATCAAGTCGGTGCCGCAGCCGGTGCTCGCCAGCCTGCGCTGGCCCGGGCGGCCGGAGCTGCCGGCTGGCAACCCGGCGTGGACCTACATGCTCGAGCACCCGCATTACCACTTCGCGGTGTTCGTCGGGCACGTTGAGAACGGCAAGCCGCACGCGTTCGAGGTGTGGGTGAACGGCAGCGAGCAGCCGCGCGGACTGGGCGCGCTCGCGAAGACGCTGTCCATGGACATGCGCGCCAACGATCCCGGCTGGCTCAGGCTCAAGCTCGAGACGCTCGCCAAGGCCGCGGGCGACCAACCGTTCGACATGCCGTTCCCGCCGCACGGGGAAAAAAAGCGCATGCCGTCGATCGTGTCGGCGTTCGCGCAGCTCGTGCGCTGGCGCTGCGAGCAGCTCGGCGTCTTCGGCGAGGCGCCAACGCCGGTGCTCGATGCGATGTTCAGCCTGAAGGAGCCGAAGACCGGCACCGACGGCACGATGTCGTGGACGGTGGACGTGCTCAACCCGCGCACCGGCGACGATTTCGTGCTTGGGCTGAAAGAGATCACGCTTCCGGACGGCGTGACGCGTCCCTACTCGATGTGGCTCTCCGGCGAGTACCCGCGCTCGCTCGACGGCCTGTGCAAGATCCTGTCGCTCGACATGCGGGTCATAGACCCGGCGTGGATCGGAATGAAGCTGCGCAAGCTCCTCGACTTCCCGGAGCCGCTCGGCGACTTCATGGCCTTCGTGCCCGGAACCCGGCGCCAGGCCACCTTCCCCTCGACGGTGTCCTACGTCGCGCGGCTCATCCTGCACCGCTACTCGATGCTCGGGCTGCTCGGCGAGGACGGCACGCCGCTCACGCAGATGGGAATCCTGGAGAGCCCGAAGCGAGGCGAGGTGCGGCAGATGAAGGGCATGCGCTGTCCGGAGTGCGGCAACACCACGCTCATCCGCAAGGACGGCTGCGACTACTGCACCGCCTGCGGCTACACCGGGCTCTGCGGCTGAAGGTTGCCGCTGCGCGCGCCCCGGCGGGTCCGCCGGGGCGTGGGCGGCAGGCGGGTCGCGGCCTCAGGATCCGGCCCCAAGGCGCCGCACGAATGCCGCGAAATCCTCGTACGGCAGCGGTCTGCTGACGAGAAAGCCCTGCATCTCGTCGCAGCCGATCTCGGCAAGCCGCGCTGCCTGCTCCTCGGTCTCGACCCCCTCGGCGACAACGGTCATGCCGAGTCCGTGCGCGAGGTCGGTTATCGTACGGACGACCCGTGCGACCAGCTCTTCGTGCAGCATGGCGCCGACGAAGGTGCGATCTATCTTCACCGACTGCACGGGAAATTTCGCGAGCCAGGCGAGCGACGAATAGCCTGTGCCGAAATCGTCAATGGCGAGGGCGAATCCCAGCTCGCTCAGCTCGCGCAGCGTGCCGAGGGTTTGCTCCACGTCTTCCATCGCCGCGGATTCGGTGATTTCCAGTTCGAGCGCGCCGGGGCCGGGCCGTGTTCCGGCGGCGCGCGCGGCGGCCTGCGCGAAGTCGCGTTCGCGCAACTGCACCTGCGACACGTTCACGGCCAACCGGATGCCGTGCAACCCGTCCTGCGCGAGCCGGAGCGCATCGGCGGCGGCCTGAGCGATCGCCCACGCGCCTGCCTCGTGAATGAGGCGGGTTTCCTCCAGTACGGGAATGAATTGCGCCGGAGAGACCAGTGCCCCGTCCTGGCCCTGCCAGCGCATCAGCGCCTCGGCGCCGGTGATCTTGCGTGTACGCACGTTCACCCGGGCCTGATAATGCAACCGCAGTTCGCGGTTCGCGAGAGCCGTTCGCAGCCGGGATTCGAGCAGCAGCCGATCGGCGGCCGCCGCGTCACTCGCCGGATTATGGAACGCGTACCTTGCACCGCGCCGCTTGGCTTCCAGCAGGGCGTTTTCCGCGCTCTTGTAGAGCGTCTCCGGATCGCTGCCGTCCTCGGGAAACGTCGCGATACCGGCTCGGACATCGAGCGTCAGCGCCTGGCCGCCCGCCGCGAACGGCGAACCGAAGCATCGCTCCGCGAGATGCTCGTACACGCGCACCGCGTCCCGTTCACCCGCAAGGCGCGGAACGATCGCGGCGAACTGATCGCCCGCGATTCGCGCCAGCCGCGTCGGTTCATGCGCTCGCTCCAGCCTCGCACCAATCTCCCTCAGGACGCTGTCAGCCGCCCCGCGCCCGATCGCCGCGTTGACCAGCCGAAAGCGGGACACATCGAGCAGCAGCAGCGCGAGGCGGCCGTGCGCTTGCGCCGTCCCCGCGAGGTGTTGCGCCAGCCGGTCCAGGAACAGCGTGCGATTGGCGAGCCCCGTGAGCGCGTCGTACAGGGCGAGGTAGTTCAGCCGCTGCTCCTTCTCGATATAGTCGAGCGCGAAGGCGAGGTCGCTGGCCACCTCGCGGAGAAGCTCGATCTCCTCGTCGTCGAATACCGGCAGCTCGGCCGCGTATGCGGTGAGCACACCGCGCACCTCGCCGCCGGCGACGAGGGGCACCATGGCGCAGGCGCGCAGCCCGGCGCGGGCAAGCTCCTCGCGCATCGGCATGTCCGCCGCCGAGGCGATGTCGGCAATCGCGATCGGCGTCGCCGAGAGAACCGTGCCCGCCGCCGGCTCGCGTGTGCCGGCGCCGATCGCAAGCGTGAGCCGCCTTGCGACCGTGTCGGCGAGATCGCGCGGCTCGCCCGCCGAGGCGACCGGCACGATCCGCATGCTCTTGCGGTCCAAGAGCCCGATCGCTGCGAGGCGATATCCGCCGGGGCCCGTGGCGATGCGGCAGGCCTCCTCAGCGAGCGCTCGAAAATCGCGAGCGCGCACGATCATGTTGTTGACGGCCCCGAGGATCACGCGTACCCGGCCCAGGTGCGCCGCGCGCAGCTCGGTGCGGTTCGCGGTACGGACGAAGAACCAGAGCAGGATCAGCGTCGTCACCATGCCGGCGATGGCATGGACCGCCTGGCTGATGCCCCTGTCGAACCAGCCGAAATGCACTCCATGCACGTGGAATGCGGTGAGCGCAAGCATCGCGGCGAGGGCCGCGAGCCCAAGCCACCGGGCGAAGCGCGAACTGATCGTGTCGCGTGAGAATTCGCGCATCCAGCCGCCGCCCGCCCGCGCCGCGAGAATCGCCAGCGCGAGCACGAGCAAAGCGAGCGCGGTGTTCAGCGACATGGCAGAAAATTCGCCCACCCGATAGAGGGCCGGCACGTCGAAGAAATATCCGCTGAGCACGACGAGTGCCTGCGCGCCCACGGCGGAGGCGAGCGTCTGGGCCACGTACGGCGCGAAGGCCCGATCGAAAAGCAGCATCGTGATCGAGGCGCCGCTCACGATGAACGCGACCGCCGTGCCCGGAGACATTCGGCCTGGATTGGTGGTGTGCGCCCCTCCCGCCGCCTCGCGAAAGAGAAGTTGGTCCACGCCAAGGTCCAAGCCGAAAAGATCCTGCGCCAGTGTGAGCGCGGCGGCGGCGGCCACGAACGCGACGATCAGAAGCACCGCGGACTTCGCGAGTGCCGCCTCGCGCCGGGAAGCGGACGGGGCGGCGTGCACAAGCAGCAGCGCGGTCCCCAACAGGACGAAACAGACCGCCGCGTTCGCCTTCATGGTCACGAGCCCCGGCAGGACGCTCGTCAGCCGCGGCAGGTCGAAGGCCCAGCCCGCGAGCGCGGCGAGCCCGATCGCGACGGTCATGAGCGCGCCGATGCGCGAGCCGGTTACGAAGCGCGTTTCAACCGACCGGACGGCTTCGCCCATCGTTTACGCGACCGCGATTAAAAGCGCGGACACGCATCAATCCCGCCCTCCGTAAACGGCAATCGCCCCGATGCTGCGGCCCCGCAGGCAGCAGCAGAGACGACGGCTGCTACTTTACTCGCACCCGGTCAGTTGCGGCCCGATGATTTCACTGCGTCAGATGCAACGCGTTGATTTGATGGACGTATCGCGAAACCCGATCGTTTCGCTACTTCAGGAACCTCGCCACCCACAGCAGCGCGCAGACGGTCTTCGCGTCGGTGATGCGGCCATCGCGCACCATGTCCACCGCTTCGGCGAACGGCACGGTGAACACCTCGAGGAACTCGCCGTGATCCGGCGCCGCGGGGCCTGCCTTCAGGCCGCGCGCGAGGTAAAGCTCGATCGCTTCATCCGAGTAGCCGATCGCGTTGTGGATGACCGCGAAGCGGCGCCAGTCGGCGGCGGTGTAGCCGGTCTCCTCGGCGAGTTCCCTGCGGGCGGTGAGAAGCGGGTCTTCGCCCGGGTGCTTCTTGCCCGCCGGCAGCTCGACGAATTCGCGCCCGAGCGGATAGCGGAACTGGCGCACCAGCACCACGCCGCCGTCGTCGAGCAGCGGCACAATGCACACCGCGCCCGGGTGCCGGATGTACTCGCGCGTCGTTTCGTGGCCGTCGGGCAGGCGCACGAGGTCGCGACGCACGCGCAGCAGCCGCCCGGCCCAGACCTCTTCCCCGGAGACGAAGCGCTCGGAGAGGTCCCTGCCCTTCAAGGCGCTACAGGCTCTTGATGGCGACGAAGCACAGCGCCATCAGCGGCTGCGGCACGATGCCGAAAGCGAGCAGCGCCAGGCTGTTGGCCGAGAGCAGCACGCGCGTGCCGCGGTCCGCCGGCACCGCGGCGGCGTCCGCCGGCTCGTCGAAGTACATGAGTTTGACGACCCGCAGGTAGTAGAACGCGCCCACCAGAGAGAAGAGCACCGCGAGCACCGCCAGCCAGATCTGCCCGGTATTGACCACCGCCGAGATCACCGCAAGCTTGGCGTAGAAGCCGGCGGTGGGCGGGATGCCGGCGAGCGAGAACATGACGAGCAGCATCAGAAACGCGGTCCACGGGCTGCGCCGGTTGAGGCCCTTCATGTCCTCCAGATTCTCGCACTCGAAGCCGCGCGTCGAAAGGAGCAGCAGCATGCCGAAGGCTGCGAGCGACATCACCACGTACACCAGCGTGTAGAACATCGCTGCGGCGTACGCGTCGGCGGCGTTGAGCCAGTTGCCGCCCACCACCCCCGACAGCAGCCCCAGCAGCATGAAGCCCATGTGCGCAATGGTCGAGTAGGCGAGCATGCGCTTCAGGTTCGCCTGCGCGATCGCCGCGAGATTGCCCAGCGCCATCGAAAGCACCGAGAGGATGGCGAGCATCTGCTGCCAGTCGGCAGCAAGGTCGAGCAGGCCGTTCACCAGCAGGCGGATCGCCATCGCGAACGCGGCGAGCTTGGGCGCCGAGCCGATCACCAGCGTCACCGCCGTCGGCGCGCCCTGGTAGACGTCGGGGATCCACATGTGGAACGGCACCACCCCCAGCTTGAAGGCGACGCCGGCGACGACGAAGACCAGGCCGAAGACGAGGAAGGTCTGCTGCGTGCCGTCGCGCGAGGCGAGCGCCACCTGCTTGGCGACGTCGGCGAGCGTGAGCGTGCCGGTCGCGCCGTAGAGCATGGACATGCCGTAGAGCAGCAGCCCGGAGGCGAGCGCCCCGAGCACGAAGTACTTCATCGCCGCCTCGGTGGCGACGGCGGAGTCGCGGTTGAGCGCCACCATGGCGTACAGGCAAAGCGATAGCAGCTCGAGCCCCAGATACACGGTGAGGAAACTCGCCGCGCTGATCATCACCATCATTCCGAGCAGCGCGAAGAGCAGCAGCGTGAGGAACTCGCCGCGCAGCAGCCCCCGGTCCCTCATGTAACGGCGCGAATAGACGAGCGCCACCGAGACCGCGGCGCAGGCGGCGAGCTTGAGCACGTGCCCGAGCACGTCGGCGACGTACAGGCCGCCGAACGCGTGCGCCAGCGTCCCGCCGGTGCCCCAGAGCACGAACACGGTGGCGGCGGCGCAGGCGGCGACCGTCGCCTGCGCCAGCGCCAGGCTCACCCACCGCTCCTCGCTCCTCACGTACAGGTCGGCGAGCATCAGCGCGCAGGTGCCCGCCAGCAGCACGATCTCCGGCAGCGCGAGGAGCAAATCGGTCGGCGTGTTCATGCGTCAGGTCTTGGGCAGCGCCACGTGGCGCAGCAGTTCGTTCACCGAGCCGTGCATGACCTCGGTGACGGGCAGCGGATAGACGCCCATCGCCAGCACCGCCGCGGCCAGCAGCCCGAGCACCAGCATCTCGCGCCCGTTGAGGTCCGCGAGCGCCGCGACGCGTTCGTTCGCCACGGCGCCGAAGATCACGCGCTTGTACATCCAGAGCGTGTAGGCGGCGCCGAGGACGAGGGTGGTCGCGGCGGCGAACGCGATCCAGAAGCTCGTCTTCATCGCGCCGAGGATGACGAGGAACTCGCCGACGAAGCCGCTCGTCGCCGGCAGCCCGCAGTTGGCCAGCGCGAACAGCATCATGAGCGAGGCGAACTTCGGCATCGTGTTCACCACCCCGCCGTAGTCGGCGATCATGCGCGAGTGCATGCGGTCGTAGAGCACGCCGACGCAAAGGAACAGCGCGGCCGAGACGAACCCGTGCGAGATCATCTGCACCAGCGCTCCCTCGATGCCGTAGGCGTTGAAGAGGAAGAAGCCGAGCGTGACGAAACCCATGTGCGAGATCGAGGAATACGCGATCAGCCGCTTCATGTCGGTCTGCACCAGCGCCACCAGCCCGATGTACACCACCGCGATGAGCGAGAGCGCGATCATCAGCCACGCCAGCTCGCGCGAGGCGTCGGGCAGGATCGGCAGCGTGAAGCGCACGAAGCCGTAGGCCCCGAGCTTGAGCAGGATCGCCGCCAGCACCACCGAACCGCCGGTGGGCGCCTCGGTGTGCGCGTCCGGCAGCCAGGTATGCACCGGCCACATCGGCACCTTGATCGCGAAGCCGAACAGGAAGCCGAAGAAGAGCAGCATCTGCACCCCGAGGGGCAGCGGCAGGTTCCACCAGTCGGGAATCGAGAAGCTGCCGCCCGACTTGTTGTACAGGTAAAGCAGCGCCACCAGCATCAGCAGCGACCCGAACAGCGTGTAGAGGAAGAACTTCACCGCCGCGTACACCCGGTTCGGCCCGCCCCACACCCCGATGATGATGAACATCGGGATCAGGGTCCCTTCGAAGAAGACGTAAAAAAGCACCGCATCCAGCGCCGAGAACACGCCGTTCAGCAGTCCGGACATGACGAGGAACGAGGCCATGTACTGCGCCACGCGCTCCTCGATCACGCTCCAGCCCGCGATCACCACCAGCACGGTGATGAACGAGTTGAGCAGCACGAACAGCACGCTGATCCCGTCCACGCCGAGGTGGTAGTGGATGTTGAACTGCGGGATCCACGACACCTTCTCGACGAACTGGAAGCCCGGGTTGCCGAGGTCGAACCCGGTGTAGAGCGGGATCGTGACGAGGAACCCGAGGAGCGCGCCGGCCAGCGCCAGCGCGCGCGCCAACGGCGCGTTGCGGTCGTCGCCGGTGGCGACGACCGCGAAGCCGGCGACGATCGGCACCCAGATGGCGAGCGAGAGCAGCATCAGTGCACGAACACCCGGTACTTGACGATCGCGTACACGGCCGCGAGGCCGAAGATCATCATGAACGCATACCAGTAGATCAGGCCGTTCTGCACCAGACGCACCACGCCGGCGAACCACCCCACCACGCGCGCCGAGCCGTTCACCAGGACGCCGTCAATCGCGCGCTCGTCGCCGCCCTTCCAGAAACCGGTGCCCACCGCGCGCGCCCCGGCGGCGAACACCATGGCGTACAGCTCGTCGAAGCCGTATTTGCGCTCGACCAGCGCGTAGAGCACGCCCAGGCGCTGCGCGATCCGCTTCGGCGCATCGGGCCGCACCCGGTACAGGTAGTACGCGGTGCCGATGCCGGCGAGCGCGAGCCAGAACGCCGGCCCCGCAAGGCCGTGGGCGACGAAGCCGGCGAGACCGGTGTATTCGGCGGCGAGCTGCGCCACGTTCGCGTGCTCCGGGCGCACGACGATCGCCGGCCCGAACCAGTCGCCGAACACCAGGCTGCCGATCCACCAGCCGGAGGCGAGCGACGGAATGGCGAGCAGCACCAGCGGCACGGTCACCACCGCCGGCGACTCGTGCGGCGGATGCTTCGGGTCGTAGCGCCCCTCGCCGTGGAACGCCATGAACACCATGCGGAAGGTGTAGGCCGCGGTGACGAAAACGCACGACAGGACACAGAAGTACGCGAACGCCGCTCCCGGCGTGGCCGAGTACCGGATCATCTCGATGATCGCGTCCTTGGAGAAGAAGCCGGAGAACGGCGGGATGCCCGCCGAGGCGATCGCGCCGATGAGCAGGGTCCAGTAGGTGACCGGCATGTGCCGCTTCAGTCCCCCCATGCGGCGCATGTCCTGCTCGTGGTGCAGCGCGATGATCACCGAGCCGGCGGCGAGGAACAGCACCGCCTTGAAGAAGGCGTGCGTCATCAGGTGGAAGATCGCGGCCGAGTACGCCGAGGCGCCGAGCGCCGCGGTCATGTAGCCGAGCTGCGAAAGGGTCGAATAGGCGATCACGCGCTTGATGTCGTACTGGGTGAGCGCCACCAGCCCCATCGCGAGCGCGGTGATCGCGCCGATCACCATCACCACCGCGAGCGCCGTCTGCGACAGCTCGTACAGCGGCGACATGCGCGCCACCATGAAAATGCCGGCGGTCACCATGGTCGCGGCGTGGATCAGCGCCGAGATCGGGGTCGGGCCTTCCATCGAGTCGGGCAGCCACACGTGCAGCGGGAACTGCGCGCTCTTGCCCATCGCGCCGACGAACAGCAGCAGGCAGATGAGCGTGAGCGGGGCGGCGCCGGCGGCGGCAAGGCCCGGGGCCTGGTCGAACACCGGCCGGTACTGCAGCGTGCCGAAGTACGCCAGGACCAGCGCGATGCCAAGCAGGAACCCGAAGTCGCCGACCCGGTTGACGAGGAACGCCTTCAGGTTGGCGTGGATCGCCGAGGGGCGCTTGTACCAGAAGCCGATGAGGAGGTAGGACACCAGGCCCACCGCCTCCCAGCCGAAAAACAGCTGGACGAAGTTGTTCGCCATCACCAGCATCAGCATGGAGAAGGTGAACAGCGCGATATAGGCGAAGAAGCGCTGATAGCCCGGATCCTCCGCCATGTAGCCGATGGTGTAGATGTGCACCATCAGCGACACGAACGTCACCACCACCATCATCAGCGCCGACAGCCGGTCTATCAGGAACCCGACCTCGAAGCGCGCGCCGCCGCTCGCGAGCCAGGTATAGACGCTGCCATCGAACGTGTTGCCGGCGAGCACGTCGGCCAACACCGCCACGGAGGCGAGAAACGAAACCAGCACGCCGAGGATCGTGACCCGGTGCGCGCCGGCGCGGCCGACGACGCGGCCGAACAGGCCCGCGACGATCGCGCCGGCTAGCGGCGCCAGCGGCACGATCAGGTACAGCGTCTTCATCGTCATCGCCCTAGCCCTTGAGCGCGTCCAGGTCGTCCACGTTGAGGGTGGCGAGATTGCGAAACAGCACCACCAGGATGGCCAGCCCGATCGCCGACTCCGCCGCCGCGACCGTGAGGATGAAGAACACGAACACCTGCCCGGCGGTGTCGCCGAGGAAGTGCGAGAAGGCGATGAAGTTGAGATTGACGGCGAGCAGCATCAGCTCGATCGCCATCAGCAGGATGATGACGTTCTTGCGGTTGAGGAAGATCCCGACCACGGCGACCGCGAACAGCAGCGCGCCGAGAACGAGGTAATGCGCGAGCGCGGGCGGCGCCATCAGTCCTTCTCCGCGGGCAGGCTCACCAGGCGCACGCGCTCCTCGCGCCGCGCCCTCACCTGCGCGGCCGGGTCCTGGCCGCGGCGGTCCTTGCGGCGCCTGAGCGTGAGCGCGATCGCGGCGATGATCGCCACCAGCAGCACCACCGCCGCGATCTCGAACGCGTACGCATAGTGGGTGTAGAGCAGCCGGCCCAGCTCGCGGGTGTTGCTGGTGTCCGCCGGCAGCGGGCGCGGCGCCGCGGCAAGCCCCTGCCAGCGGTGGAACAGCACCAGCGCCATCTCCACCGCCATCAGCGCGCCGACCACCAGCCCGAGCGGCAGGTACTGCCAGAAACCCTCGCGCAGGCGCTCCAGGTTGATGTCGAGCATCATCACCACGAACAGGAACAGCACCATCACCGCGCCGACGTAGACGAGCACCAGCGTGATGGCGAGGAACTCGGCGTGCAGCAGCAGCCACAGCGCCGCGGCGGTGACGAACGCGAGCACGAGATACAGCGCCGCGTGCACCGGGTTGCGCACCGTGATCACGCGCACGCCGGCAGCGAGCAGGATCGCCCCGAAGGCGTAGAAAAGCACCGTCTCGAATGCCATCGTTGTTGTTCTTGCTCCCTGTTACCGGTACCGGGCGTCGGCCGCGCGGTCGGCCGCGATACTCTCCTCGTAGCGGTCGCCGACGGCAAGCAGCATCGGCTTGGTGTAGTACAGATCGCCGCGCTTCTCGCCGTGGTACTCGATGATGCGCGTCTCGACGATCGCGTCCACCGGGCACGCTTCCTCGCAAAAGCCGCAGAAGATGCACTTGACGAGGTCAATGTCGTAGCGCGTGGTGCGCCGCGTGCCGTCGGGCCGCTCCTCGGATTCGATGGTGATCGCGAGCGCCGGGCACACCGCCTCGCACAGCTTGCAGGCGATGCAGCGCTCCTCGCCGTTCGGATAGCGGCGCAGCGCGTGCAGGCCGCGGAAGCGCGGGCTGGTCGGCGTCTTCTCCTCCGGGTACTGCACCGTGATCTTGCGCGCGAACAGATGCCGCCCGGTGAGCGCCAGGCCGCGAAACAGCTCCAGCAGCAGGAAGGCGCGGAAGAACTCGGCGATGCGGGTCATCATGGCCGGTGCGCTCGCCTCATTGCCAGATGTTCCACGGCGTCTGCATCCAGGCGCCGATCAGCGCGATCCAGACGAGCGTGAGCGGGATGAACACCTTCCAGCCCAGCCGCATGATCTGGTCGTAGCGGTAGCGCGGCAGCGTCGCCCGGATCCAGAGGAACATCGAAACGACGACGAAGACCTTGGCGAGGAACCACGCCACCGGCGGCACCGCGTCGAAGAGCGGGCTCGCGATCGGCGGCGCCCAGCCGCCGAAGAACAGGATCACGGTGAGCGCCGAAATGAGCAGCATGTTCGCATACTCGGCGAGGAAGAACAGCGCGAACGCCATGCCGGAGTACTCGACCATGTGGCCGGCGACGATCTCCGACTCGCCCTCGACGACGTCGAACGGCGCGCGGTTGGTTTCGGCGACCCCCGAAATGAAGTACACCGCCAGCATCGGCGCCAGCGGCAGCCAGTTCCACGACAGGAAGTTGAGCCCCATGTCGGCGAAGGTGCCGCGGCCCTGGGACTTGACGATGTCGGACAGGTTCAGGCTGCCCGAGACCATCAGCACCACCACCAGCGCGAAGCCCATCGCCAGCTCGTAGGACACCATCTGCGCCGCCGAGCGCATCGCGCCGAGAAAGGCGTACTTCGAATTGGACGCCCAGCCGGCGACGATCACGCCGTACACCCCCATCGAGGTGAGCGCGAGGATGTAGAGCAGCCCGGCGTTGATGTCCGAGAGCACGACCTCGGGCGCGAACGGGATCACCGCCCAGGCCGCGAGCGCCGTCGTGATGGCGATGATCGGCGCCAGCACGTACAGAGGCTTGCTCGCGTTCGCCGGGAAAATCACCTCCTTGAACAGCAGCTTCAGGCCGTCGGCGATCGGCTGCAGCAGTCCGCGCGGCCCGACCCGGTTCGGCCCGATGCGCACCTGCATCCAGCCGATCAGCTTGCGCTCCCACAGCGTGAGGTACGCCACCGCCAGCATCAGCGGCGCGACGATGGCGACGATGAACGCGAGCGAGGCGACGAGCTCGTAGAGCGCCGGACCCCACAGCGGCCCGAAGCGCGCCTCCGACCAGGTGAACAGGGCTTCGGCCATCTACGCCACCTGCTTCATCGCCACGACCTCCAGCACCACCGGACCGAACATCGGTCCCAGGCGTGCCGTCGCCGGATGCCCGGCGGCGATGCGCACGCAGCCGTCGGGCAGGCGCTCGTCGAGCGCCGCGGGCAGCAGCGCCTCGCCCTCGCCCTGCCGCACGCGCAGGCGAGCGCCTTCCTGCGCCCCGAGCGAGCGCATCAGGCGCGCATTCATCCACGCCTGCGGCGGGCGGGCGTCGCGCGTCTTCTGCAGCGACGGCGCGCGCCGCACCAGCGGATCGGCGAAATAGATCGGCACGTCGGCGATGCGCTGGATACCGGCCGGCGCGGGTGCGGCCGCCGCCGGCGCGCCCTCGATCCGGTTGGACAGGAGCGCCCCGATGTCGCGGCCCGCGAGGCACGCCTGCCGCACCTCCTCGATCGAGGCGTACTCGAAACCCGGCAGCCCGAGCATGGTGCCGAGCACGCGCAGCACCTTCCAGGCCGGGCGCGCCTCGCCCTGCGGGCGAACCGCGGCGTGAAAGCTCTGCACCCGCCCCTCGGTGTTGACGAAGGTGCCCGGGGTTTCGGTGAACGGCGCGATCGGCAGCTGCACGTCGCCCAGGTCGGTGCGGAACATCGTGAGGTTGACGGTGAAGCGCGCGCGGCCGATCGCCGCCATCGCGCCCTGCGGGTCGGCCATGTCGCACTGCGGCTCGACGTTGAGGAGCAGGAACGCGTCCTTCTTCAGCGCCGCCTCCAGCCCGCCATTGGCCGGGAATCCGGCGAGATAGCCGCCGACCGAATTCGCCGCCTCGCCGAGGAAGCCGAGCTTCGCTCCGGTCTGGTCCGCCAGCGCCTGCGCCGCCGCGTGCAGCGCCGCCGCCTGCGGATGCTGCTGCGCGAAATTGCCGAGCAGGATCGCGGCGTTCTTCGCGCCGGCGAGCGCTCCGGCGAACGAGGGCAGCGCCGCGACGAGTTCCGAGGGCGCCACGATGCGCCGCGAGGCGATCGGCATCAGCCAGTCGTCGTCCACCGAGTGCAGCACGTGGATCTGCGCGCCGCGCCTGGCCGCCTGCCGCAGCCGGTGCGCGATCAGCGGATGGTCCTTGCGCAGGAACGATCCCACCACCAGGGCGCGGTCAAGGCTTCCCAGTTCCGCGATCGGCAGCCCGAGCCAGGGAATACCCTTGCGCCGGCCGTCGCCGGAAAAATCGCAGTGGCGCAGCCGGAAGTCGCCGGCGTTGCCAGGCACCGCGGCGAGCCGGGCGGCGAGAAACAGTTCCTCCAGCGTCGCATGCGGCGAGGCGAGCACGCCGAACCCGCGCAGGCCCTGCACGGCAAGCGCGAGCGCCTCCTCCCAGTCGGCTTCGCGCCAGACGCCGTCGCGCTTGACCATCGGGACCGTCAGCCGCTCGGGCGAATCGAGCGCCTCGTAGGAAAAGCGGTCCTTGTCCGAGAGCCAGCACTCGTTGACCGCCTCGTTCTCCAGCGGCAGCACGCGCATGACGCGGTTGTGCTTCACCTGCACGATGAGGTTCGCGCCGAGCCCGTCATGCGGGGACACCGATCTTCGCCGCGAAAGCTCCCAGGTCCGGGCCTTGTAGCGGAACGGCCGCGAGGTGAGCGCCCCCACTGGGCACAGGTCAATCATGTTCCCCGAGAGCTCGGATTCGACCGTGCGGCCGACGAAGGCGACGATCTCGGCGTGCTCGCCGCGCCCGATCATGCCCAGTTCCATGACGCCCGCGATCTCCTGCCCGAAGCGCACGCAGCGGGTGCACTGGATGCAACGGGTCATTTCCTCGGCGGCGACCAGCGGCCCGAGGTCCTTGGCGCTCACCACGCGCTTCTCCTCGCCGTAGCGCGACGCCGACGGCCCGTAGCCGACGGCGAGGTCCTGAAGCTGGCACTCGCCGCCCTGATCGCAGATCGGGCAGTCGAGCGGGTGGTTGATGAGCAGGAACTCCATCACCGCGTTCTGCGCCTGCTTGGCGAGCGGCGAGGCCGTCTTCACCTTCATGCCGTCGGTGACCGGAGTGGCGCAGGCCGGCATCGGCTTGGGCGCCTTTTCGATCTCGACCAGGCACATGCGGCAGTTGGCCGCGATCGAGAGCTTGCGGTGGTAGCAGAAATGCGGAATGTAGATGCCGAGGCGGTTCGCCGCCTCCATCACGGTGGCGCCGTGCGGCACCTCGACTTCACGCCCGTCGATTTCCACCCGGAGCATCAGGCCGCCTTCGCCACGGGGCGCTCCAGGCGCGCGCCTGCGCGGCCCCATTTGGGCTCGACCGCCCCCTCGAGGCAGCGCTTGTGCTGGATGTGGTGCACGAACTCGTCGCGGAAGTGCTTGAGGAAGCTCTTGACCGGCAGCGCCGCCGCGTCGCCCAGCGCGCAGATCGTGCGCCCGGCGATGTTGTCGGCGACGCTGTCGAGGAGCGCCAGGTCTTCCATCCGCCCGCGCCCGGTCTCGATGCGGTGCACGACCCGATACAGCCAGCCGGTGCCCTCGCGGCACGGCGTGCACTGGCCGCAGGACTCCTCGTAATAGAAGTACGACAGGCGCTCGAGCGCCCGGACCATGCACGTGGAATCGTCCATCACGATCACCGCCCCCGAGCCGAGCATCGAACCGGCCTTGGCGATCGAGTCGTAGTCCATGTCGGTGTTCATCATCACGTCGGCCGGAAGCACCGGCATCGAGGAGCCGCCCGGAATCACTGCCTTGAGGCGGCGTCCCGGGCGCACGCCGCCCGCCATCTCGAGCAGCCGCGCAAACGGCGTGCCGAGCCGCAGCTCGTAGTTGCCCGGCCGCGCCACGTGCCCGGTGACCGAGAAGATCTTGGTGCCGCCGTTGTTGGGGCGGCCGAGCGCGAGGAACGCCTCGGCGCCGTGGCGCATGATCCACGGCACGCACGCGAAGGTCTCGGTGTTGTTGATCGTCGTCGGCTTGCCGTACAGGCCGTAGCTCGCCGGAAACGGCGGCTTGAAGCGCGGCAGCCCCTTCTTGCCTTCGAGCGATTCGAGCAGCGCCGTCTCCTCGCCGCAGATGTAGGCACCGTAGCCGGGGTGCGCGTACAGCTCGAAATCGAAACCCGAGCCGAGGATGTTTCTGCCGATATAGCCGGCGGCGCGCGCCTCGGCCAGCGCCTCCTCGAACTGTTCGTAGATCTCCCAGATCTCGCCGTGGACGTAGTTGTAGCCGACGCTCGCGCCCATCGCGTAGCCGGCGATCACCATGCCCTCGATGACCGCATGCGGGTTGTAGCGCAGGATGTCGCGGTCCTTGCAGGTGCCGGGCTCGCCCTCGTCGGAGTTGCACACCACGTACTTCGGGCCTGGAAACTGGCGCGGCATGAACGACCACTTGAGCCCGGTCGGAAAACCCGCCCCGCCGCGGCCGCGCAGCGCCGACCTCTTCACCTCCGCGATCACGTCCTCCGGCTTCATCCGGGTGGCGAGGATTTTCTTCAGCGCCGCGTAGCCCTCGCGCGCCTCGTAGTCGGCCAAGTGCCAGTTGCGGCCGTCGAGGCCGGCCATCAGGATCGCTTCCGGACCGTAATCGAGCATCGCTATTTCAGCTCCTCGAGCAGGCGGTCAAGCTTGTCCCGGGTCATGCCGTCGAGCATCTTCTTGTTGTTGACCAGCAGCACCGGCGCCGTCGCGCAGGCGCCCATGCACTCGCCCTCCTTCAGGGTGAAGCGCCCGTCGGGCGTCGTCTCGCCGAAGTCGATACCGAGCTTCGCGCGCAGGTGGTCGGCGGCGTCCAGCGCCCCCTGCAGCCCGCACGGCAGGCAGGTGCAGATCGTGAGCTTGTACTTGCCCACCGGCTTTAGGTTGTACATGCCGTAGAAGGTTGCCACCTCGTACACCGCGACCGGCGGCATGCCGAGATAGCGCGCGACGTATTCCATCGTCTCGGTCGACAGCCAGCCCTTCTCGTCCTGGGCGATGATGAGCGCGGCCATCACCGCCGACCGACGCTCGCCGGGCGGATATTTGGCGATTTCGCGGTCTATCTTCCTCAGGGCTTCGGCGCTCAGCATGCAGTCCTCTACCGATCGATCTCGCCGAACACGATGTCCATGGTGCCGATGATCGCCACCGCATCGGCGAGCATGTGGCCGCGCGCCATCTCGTCCATCGCCGCGAGGTGCGCAAAGCCGGGGGCGCGGATCTTGAGGCGGTACGGCTTGTTGGCACCGTCGGAAACCAGATAGATGCCGAACTCGCCCTTGGGCGCCTCCACCGCCGCGTACACCTCGCCCTCGGGAACGTGCATGCCCTCGGTGAAGAGCTTGAAGTGATGGATCAGCTCTTCCATGTTCGACTTCATCTCGGCGCGCGAGGGCGGCGCCACCTTGTGGTTGTCGGTGATCACCGGCCCGGGATTCGCGCGCAGCCAGTCCACGCACTGGCGGATGATGCGGTTCGACTGGCGCATCTCCTCGATGCGCACCAGGTAGCGGTCGTAGCAGTCGCCGTTCCTGCCCACCGGAATGTCGAACTGCAGCCGGTCGTAGACCTCGTAGGGCTGCTTCTTCCTCAGGTCCCAGGCGACGCCGGAGCCGCGCAGCATCGGTCCGGTGAAACCGAGCGCGATCGCCCGTTCCGGCGGCACCACGCCGATGCCCACCGTGCGCTGTTTCCAGATCCGGTTCTCGGTGAGCAGCGTCTCGTAGTCGTCCACGCACTTCGGGAAGCGCTCGGTGAAGTCCTCGATGAAGTCGAGAAGCGAACCCTGCCGGTTGCGGTTGAGCGCGCGCACCTCGTCCTCGTCGCGCCACTTCGACGGCCGGTACTGCGGCATGGAGTCGGGCAGGTCGCGGTACACGCCCCCCGGGCGGTAGTACGCCGCGTGCATGCGCGCCCCGGACACCGCCTCGTAGCAGTCCATCAGGTCCTCGCGCTCGCGGAAGCAGTACAGGAACACCGTCATCGCGCCGCAGTCAAGGCCGTGCGCGCCCAACCACAGCAGGTGATTGAGGATGCGCGTGATCTCGTCGAACATCACCCGGATGTACTGCGCGCGGATTGGCACCTCGATGCCGGCGAGCTTCTCGATCGCCATCACGTAGGCGTGCTCGTTCGCCATCATCGAGACGTAGTCCAGCCGGTCCATGTACGGCACTGACTGGAGGAAGGTCTTGTGCTCGGCGAGCTTTTCGGTGGCGCGGTGCAGCAGGCCGATGTGCGGGTCGGCGCGCTGGATCACCTCACCGTCGAGCTCCAGCACCAGCCGCAGCACCCCGTGCGCCGCCGGGTGCTGGGGTCCAAAATTCAACGTGTAGTTGCGGATCTCAGCCACGGCCGTCCTACTTCCGTCCCTCGGCGTAATGCGGCTCGCGCACCACGCGCGGCACCACTTCCCTCGGCTCGATCGTCACCGGCTGGTAGATCACGCGCCGCTGCTCCGGGTCGTAGCGCATCTCGACCTCGCCCGAGAGCGGGAAGTCCTTGCGGAACGGATGCCCGATGAAGCCGTAGTCGGTGAGGATGCGGCGCAGGTCGGCGTGGCCTTCGAACAGGATGCCGAAAAGATCAAACGCCTCGCGCTCGAACCAGTTCGCCGCCGGCCAGAGGTCGGTCACCGACGCGACGCGCGGGAACTCGTCGTCGGGGCAGAAGGTGCGCAGCCGCAGCCGCCAGTTGTGCGTGAGGGAAAGCAGATGCACCACCACCGCAAAGCGCGGCCCTTCGCGCGGCCGGTCACCCCAGGTCGAGTAGTCCACGCCGCACAGGTCGGTGAGCTGATCGAAGCGCAGCTCCGGGTGATCGCGCAGCCGGCGCGCGGCTTCGAGGTAGCCGGTCGCCGGCACCTCGACGGTGATCTCGCCCAGCCGCTCGCGCGGGGCGAAGCCCGAGCGCTCGAGCGCCTCGGCAAGCCTTTGCAGCTTCGGGGTCATCGCGCGGCGGTGGCCTCGGGCATCAGCGGGCGATCGTATGTGTGCGCCGGATCTTGTTCTGCAGCTGCAGAATGCCGTAGAGCAGCGCCTCGGCGGTCGGCGGGCAGCCGGGCACGTACACGTCCACCGGCACGATGCGGTCGCAGCCGCGCACGACCGAATAGGAATAGTGGTAGTAGCCGCCGCCGTTCGCGCACGAGCCCATCGAAATCACCCAGCGCGGCTCGGCCATCTGGTCGTAGACCTTCCTCAGCGCCGGCGCCATCTTGTTGCACAGCGTTCCGGCGACGATCATCACGTCCGATTGGCGCGGGCTCGGCCGGAACACGACGCCGAAGCGGTCGAGGTCGTAGCGCGAGGCGCCGGCGTGCATCATCTCGACCGCGCAGCAGGCGAGGCCAAAAGTCATCGGCCAGAGCGACCCGGTGCGCGTCCAGTTGATCAGCTTGTCGAGCTGCGTGGTGACGAATCCCTGCGCGAGCACGCCTTCAATCGGCACGGCTCACTCCCACTCCAGGGCGCCCTTGCGCCATTCGTAGAAGAACCCCACCACGAGGATGGCGAGAAACAGCATCATCGAAAGGAATCCGAACAGGCCGAGCTCCGAGAGCGTCACCGCCCAGGGAAAGAGGAATGCGATCTCCAGGTCGAACAGGATGAACAGGATCGCCACCAGGTAGTAGCGCACGTCGAACTTCATGCGCGCGTCCTCGAACGCCTCGAAACCGCACTCGTAGGGCGAGAGCTTCTCCGGGTCCGGCCGGTGTGGCCCGAGCGCGAGGCCGAGCACGACCGGAATCACGCCGACAGCCAGTCCGACGAGAATGAAAAGCAGGATCGGGAAGTACTCTGCCAGCATGCGCTCAGCGTGTTCCGGCTCCCGCGTGAATCGAGTTGGTGCCCACGAGCAGACTCGAACTGCTACGGCTGTTTAGGCCACTAGCCCCTCAAGCTAGCGTGTCTACCAATTCCACCACGTGGGCACGCCCGCCTGACGAAAGCGTGATTATCGCTCAATTCGGAACGTCCTTCGCTTTCGGCGCGTGCCCGCCGTCCTTTGCCGCGCCTTCGCCCTCCACTGGCTGCACTCCGGAAGCCGAAGGCTTGGGGATGTCGCTCGCCGGTGCGGGCGAAGCCGGCTGCGGCGGCGCCGACTTCACTGCGTCGAGCACGCCGCCCGGGCGCGGCTTCGTCGTCGCCACATAGGCAAGGGCGAGGCTGGTGATGAAAAACAACGTCGCGAGCACCGCCGTGGTGCGCGACAGGAAGTTCGCCGATCCCGTGGCCCCGAACAGGCTGCCAGAGGCGCCGCCGCCGAAGCCGGAGCCCATGTCGGCGCCCTTGCCGTGCTGAAGCAGCACCAGCCCGATGATCGCCAGCGCGATCAGCACGTGCACGATTATCGCCACCGTCGTCCAGAATTCCATGGCTCAGTCCTTTCGCTGCGCGGCGCGCGCGATGGCGAGAAACTCCTCCGCCACCAGCGACGCGCCGCCGATCAGCCCGCCGTCCACGTCGCGCATCGCGAATATCGCCGCCGCGTTCGACGCCTTGACGCTGCCGCCGTAGAGGATGCGCGTCTGCGGCAGCACCCGGTTCCGCAGCAGCGCGTGTACCTCCTGCGCCTGTGGCGGCGTCGCGGTCCTGCCGGTGCCAATCGCCCACACCGGCTCGTAGGCGAGCACCGCGTCCGCGAACGCCTGCCTGCCGCAGCGTGCCAGCACCGCGTCGAGCTGGCGCGTCACCACTTCTCCGGTGCGACCCGCCTCGCGCTCGGCGAGCGTCTCGCCGACGCAGAGGATCGGAGTCACGCCCCGCGCCAGTGCGGCGGCGAACTTCGCCGCCACCTGGCCGTCGCTCTCGCCGAAATGCTGGCGGCGCTCCGAGTGCCCGACGATCACGTAGCGGCAGCCGAAATCCGCGAGCATCGCCGCCGACACCTCGCCGGTGTACGGGCCCTCGTCGAATTCGCTCACGTTCTGCGCGCCCAGCGCCACGCCCGATCCGGACAGCGCGGCGGCCGCCTGCGCGAGATAGGGAAACGGCACGCACACCGCGCACTCGACGCCGGCGATCGCCACCGCGCCCCGAACGATCGCGCTCAGCCGCGCTTCGTTCTCTGCCCGGCTGCCGTGCATCTTCCAGTTGCCGGCAACGAGTCTGTTCCGCATCGGCTCCGGCCGCGACTTCCGCGTCGCGCCGGATTTTACACGCGTTTGCGGCGCGAAAACCGCTCCGCGTGTTGCGGCACGCTCTCGGTCAGTCGCGCGGCTGCGTAACGCCCGCGGCAGCGACGCGCTCTCACAGGTATCCAAGCGAGCGCGGCAGAAAGAGCACGATCTCGGGCACGAAGGTGAGCACGAGCAGCGCCGCGGTCATCACCACGACCAGCCATACGCACCACCGCAGCGTGGACTCCATCGTGATGCCGGCGAGCCGGCAGGTCACCATCAGGTTGACCGCGGTGGGCGGCGTGAACTGGCCAATCGCCACGTTGACGGTGACGATGATGCCCAGCCACACCGGATTCCATCCGTAGGCCTGCGCGACCGGCAGGAGGAAGGGCAGAAACACGAAGTACGTGGCGGTGGCGTCGAGCGCGGTGCCGGCCACAAGCAGCATCAGCGTGATCGCGAGCAGCACCACCCCTTCGCTCGTGCCCGAGGTCATGAGCCACCCGGCGAACTGGTTGAAGACGCCGATGGTGTCCACCGCCCAGCCGAACAGCGCCGCCAGGCCCACCATGAGCAGGATCACGGCCGAGATCTCGGCCGCCTCGGCGAGCAGCTCCCAGACCTCGCGCCAGGTCATCGAACGATAGATCGCGATGCCGACGATCAGGCCGTAGGCCACCGCGACCACCGCCGCCTCGGTCGGGGTGAAGGCGCCGCTGCGCATGCCGCCGAGGATGATCACCGGCGCGAGCAGACCCCAGCCGGCGTCGCGCAAGCTCGGCCAGAATGCCGGCGCGGGCTCGGGATCGTTCGCGCCCCAGCCGTGCAAGCGCGAGAACAGGAGCGCCGCGAGCACCAGCGTCGCCGCGAGAATGAGACCCGAAACCAGCCCGGCGGCGAACAGCGCCTGCACGCTCGCCTGCGGCACCAGCACCGAATAGATGATGAGCGCGATCGAGGGCGGAATGACGATCGCGGTCGAGCCGCCGGCGGCGATCAGGCTCGCGCTGAACTGCCGCGGGTAGCCGGCGCGCGTCATCGCCGGGATCATGATCGCGCCGACGGCGGCGGCGTCGGCCGGTCCGGAACCGGAGATGCCGCCGAGGATCATGCACACCAGCACCGCCGCGACCGCGAGGCCGCCGGCGGTCTTGCCGACGATGCTCTCGGCAAGGCGCACCAGGCGCGCGGCCACCCCGGAGCGCTCGAAGATCATGCCCGCGAGGATGAACACCGGCAGCGCGATCAGCGGATATTTCGCGATCCCGCTGTAGACGGTAGTCGGCACCGACATGATGCCCATCTTCGCGGCGACGATCACCGCGGTGCCCGAGAGCCCGAGCGCCACCGCGAGCGGCACGCCGGCAACCATCAGCAGCACGAAAACGCCGAACAGGAGCAGGATCATCCGCGCTCGCCGCGCAGCACATGGAGAAAGCCCTGCGCGATGCGCGCGAGCACCAGAAGCGCGAGCAGCGGCAGCCACGCGGTGTAGATCCACTGCGGCCAGCCGAGGCCAGGCGAGGTCACCTCCAGCTCGTAGTCGTCCCACGCCATGCGCGCCCCGTACCACGCGAGCAGCGCGAGCATCAGCGCGCTCATCGCCAGACTGAAAAGCAGCAGGCGGCGGCGCCAGCGGCGCGACAGCTTCTCGACGAAGTACGTCATCGCCATCTGATTGCCGTCGAGGAACGCCCGGCCCGAGCCGATGAAGGTGAGGAACACGAGCAGAAACACCGACAGCTCTTCGGTGAAGGCGAACGAGATGTCGGTGAGGTAGCGCACCACCACGTTGGCGAGCGTGATGGCGCACATCGCCGCCATCGCGGCGGCGCCGAGGAAGCGCTCGGCGCGAAACCGCGCCCGCGGCGGCAGCGTCTCGGGAAGGTCGCGGCGCGAATCGTTTTCGTTCATTGCAAACAAAAACGCCGCGGGTCGGCCGCGGCGTCGCCTCCCCGGCGGCGGCTCAGCTCTTCTTCTTGCGCGCCGCGATCGCCGCTTCGGCCTTCTTCACCAGCTCCGGGCCGATCTGCTTCACCCACTTCTCGTACACCGGCCGCGTCGCCTTGACGAAGGCGGCGCGCTCCTCCGGCGTCAGGCGGACGACCTTGACGCCGAAGCCCTCGATCGTCTTCACCACCGCCGGATCCGGTCCGGTGAGGCCTTCGCGCGCGAGCTGGATGCAGTACTTGCCGGCCTCGATCGCCGCCTGGCGCACGATCTCGCGGTCCTCCTTCGACCAGCTTTCCCACACTTCCTTGTTGGCGACGAAGATGAGCGGGTCAGCGACGTAGCCCCACAGCGTCACGTTCTTCTGACCGACGGTGTGCAGCTTCGCGGCGGTGAAGATGGTGAGCGGGTTCTCCTGCCCGTCCACCGCGCCGGAGGCGAGTGCCGGCTGCGCGTCGGCCCAGCTCATCTGCGTCGGGTTGGCACCGAGCGCACTGAAGGTGTCGAGAAACAGCGGCGAGCCGACGACGCGGAACTTCAATCCCTTGAAGTCCTCCGGCCGGTGCAGCTCGCGCTTGGAGTTGGTGACCTCGCGAAAGCCGTTCTCGCCCCAGGCGAGCGGCACCACGCCCGCCTTCTCCAGGATGCGGAACAGCTCCTTGCCGACCTCGCCCTGGGTGAGCGCGTCAATCGCGTCGTAATCGGGCATCAGGAACGGCAGCGAAAACAGGTTGAGCTGCTTCACCTGCGGCGACCAGTTGATGGTCGAGCCGATGGCGAGGTCAATGACGCCCTGGCGGATGGCGGTGAATTCGCGCGTCTGGTCTCCGGCCACCAGCGACGCCCCCGGATACATCTTGATGTTGATGCGGCCGTTGGTGCGCTGCCTGACCAGCTCGCCCCAGCGCTCGCCCGCCTTGCCCCAGGGGAAGGCGGTGCCGACCACCGTCGAGAGCCGGTACTCCGGCTGGTACTTGCCTTGAGAGAGCGCCGGCCCGGAAGCGAGCGCCGCGATCGCTGCGAGCGCGGTGAATGCCGTGATTTTCATGTGACTGTCCTCCTTCAATGGAAGCCTTGGATCGCCGCGAGGATACGCTCGGCGCCGACGCGCGCCTCGTCCTCGAGCGGCCTGGAGTACCCGACCGGTACGCGCGGGCTGCCGACCCTTTTTACCCGAATCCCGAGCACCTCCGCAACCTCGGCCGCGATCTCGCCGCCGAAACCGCCCGGCCGCACCGCCTCGTGCGCGACCAGCAGCCGGCCGGTGCGCGCGCACGAGCCGAACACCGTGTCGCGGTCCCACGGCCAGAGCGTGCGCAGATCTATGACCTCGACGCCGATCCCGCGGGCGCGCGCCAGCTCGGCGGCCTCGAGCGCCGCATGCACCGTGCGCGACCACGTCACGAGCGTCAGATCGCTGCCTGCGCGCAACACCTTCGCCCGGCCAAGCCGCACGGTGGCGCCTGGGGCGACGTCGCCTTCGAGCCCCCACAGCTCCTTGTGCTCCATGTAGATCACCGGATCACCGCAGGCGATCGCGGCCGAAAGCAGGCCGTAGTTGTCCTCCGGCGTCGAGGGCGCGACGACCACCAGACCCGGCACGTGCGCAAACCACGCCTCCAGGCTCTGCGAGTGCTGCGCCGCCGAGCCGCTCCACAGTCCCGTCGGCATGCGCGCCACCAGCCCCACGCGCGCCTGCCCGCCGAACATGTAGCGCGCCTTGGCGGCCTGATTGACGATTTCGTCCATCGCGCAGAGCGCGAAGTCCACCACGCGCATTTCGACCACCGGCACGAGGCCCGCGAGCGCCATGCCGACGGCCGCGCCCATGATGGTCGCCTCCGAAATCGGCGTGTCAATGACGCGCGCGGCGCCGAACTGCTGCTGCAAGCCGCGGTACTGGCCGAAGATGCCGCCGCGGCCGACGTCCTCGCCGAGCACCACCACGCGCGAATCGGCGCGCATCGCCCGCTCGACGGCCGCGCAGGCGGCCTGCGCGTAGCTCATCCGAACCATCGGCCGGCTCCGGTGTCCTGGATGTCGGTGTAGGCGGCCTCCGGTGCTGGCCAGGGCGCGGCGGCGGCGATCTCCAGCGCGCGGCGCACTTCGGCCTCGGCTTCCTCGAGGATCCGCTTCGCCTGCGCCGCGCCGATTCGCGCCGCGGCGAGCGGCAGCGGATCGTTCTCGATTGCGCGCGCCACCTCCTCGCCGTCGCGGTAGGTCGCCGGGTCCACCGAAACGTGGCCCTTGAAGCGGTAGGTGATCGCGTGCAGGAACCGCGGCCCGTCGCCCGCCCGAACGCGCGCAAGCAGCTCGCCCGCGGCGGCGTCCACCGCGAACACGTCGTTGCCGTCCACCACCAATCCGTCCACGCCGATCGCCCGCGCGCGCGCGAGCGCCCCCTCGCCCGCCGTCATCGCTGCGGTGGGCGTGGTCGCCGACCAGCGGTTGTCCTCGCAGACGAAAAGAACCGGCAGGCGGTGGATCGCGGCCCAGTTGAGGCCCTCCAGAAAGGGCCCGCGGTTGACCGCCCCGTCGCCGAAGAAACAGGCGACGACTTCGCCTCCGCCACGGATTCTCACCGCGTGCGCGGCGCCGACCGCGATCGGGATGCCGGCCGCGACCACGCCGTTTGCGCCGAGCATGCCGACGGAGAAGTCGGCGATGTGCATCGAGCCGCCCTTGCCGCGGTTCGTGCCGCTCGCGCGACCGAACAGCTCGCACATCATGCGTTCGATCGAGGCGCCCTTGGCGATGGTGTGGCCGTGGCCGCGGTGCGTGGAGGTGATGAGGTCGGCGGGCGCCAGATTCGCGCACACGCCCGCCGCCACCGCCTCCTGCCCGGTGGAAAGATGCAGCGGTCCGCGCACCCGCACATCGGCCGCGAGCGCTGCGCCGAACGCCGACACGCCGCCGCGCGAGGCCTCCTCGGCGGCGTTCTCGAACGCGCGGATGCGCGCCATGGTCCGAAAGAGCGCCCGCGCGCGCTCTTGGGAGATGTCGGATGCGCCTTGCAAGAGGGCGCGAGTTTAGCAGCGCCGGGCGGCGGACCGCGTCAGGGCAGCGCCCGTTTCGCGCCGCCGCCTGCGCTCATCCGGAAGCCGGAGCACAGCAAGCCGTCCGCGCCGCGCCCTCCGGTGTCGGCGCCGCCGCGCGCATGTCCCCGCCGTACACCGGCGCCGATTCCAGCGTGTGGAACGACTCCCACGCGATTCCTTGCGGGTCGAGCGTCCAGTGCTTGTCGCTCCTGGCGTAGCAGCAGGTGGCGCCCCGCTGGTCCTGGATCGCGACCTGCGCCTGCGCGAGCTGCGAGCGCAGCGCGCGCAGTTCCGCGTCCGTCTCGACCTGGATGCCGAGGTGATCGAGCCCCGGCCGCGCGCCGCGCTGCGAGATCGCGAAGTTCACCCGGGGGTCCTCGAGCTGCCATTTGGCGTAATCATTTTTTCTGACGGTCGGCTCGGCGCCGAACAGCGCGCGATAGAAGCGCACGCTGCGCTCGAGATCATGCACGGCGACGTGGACGTGAAGCCTTTTCATGGTTTTCTCCTCTCGTGGATTCGGAAACGCTGCGCCGCGGCACGCACGACTTGCCGGAGCCACAGCAGTTCTCGGTCAGGAACGCGAGCAGGGCGTTCATCCGCGCGTAGTCCGCGAAATAGACGACGTAGCGGCCCTCCTGCCGGCTGGCCGCAAGCCCCGCGCGCGCGAGCGTGGCGAGGTGAAACGACAGCGTCGGCGCTGGAAGGCCGAGCCGCTCGCCGATCGCTCCCGCCGCCATTCCGGCCGGGCCGGCCTGCACGAGCATCCGGTAGATCGCCAGCCGCGTCCGCTGCGCCAGCGCGGCGAGAGCCGCGAGCACCTGCTTCTCTTCCATGTTTCTAGAATTATCGAAATGAAAGCCACTGTCAAGCGCGCCCCTCAGGCGGCCGCCGCCTCCCGGATCGCCGCGGCGATCGAATTCGCCGCCGCTTCAACGACTTGCCTCTTCGCCCCCTCCACCATCACGCGCAGCACCGGCTCGGTGCCGGAGTTGCGCAGCAGCACCCGCCCGCGGCCGTTCATGCGCCGTTCGGCCTCGGCCTTGGCGCGCCCCACCGCCTTGTGCCGGGTCCAGTCGAAGCCGCGCGGCACCTTTACGTTGACGAGCACCTGCGGATACATCTTCAGGCCGGCGGTGAGCGCCGCGAGCGACCTTCCGGACTCGCGCACCGCGGCGAGCACCTGCAGCGCCGAGATGATCCCGTCGCCGGTGGTGTGCTTGTCGAGGCAGATGATGTGGCCCGAGTTCTCGCCGCCGAGCAGCCACCCTTTCTCCCGCATCAGCTCCAGCACGTAGCGGTCGCCCACCGCCGCGCGGGCGAACGGCAGCCTCATCCGCGCGAACGCCTTCTCCAACGCGAGGTTGGTCATCAGCGTGCCCACCACTCCGCCCGGGCGCTGCCGGCGGGCGAGGCGCTGGCGCGCGATCACGTAAAGCAGCTGGTCGCCGTCGTAGGCGGTCCCGGCGCGGTCCACGATCACCACCCGGTCGCCGTCGCCGTCGAGCGCAATGCCGAAATCGGCCTGGCGGCGCTTGACCTCCATCGCCAGATTCTGCGGCGCGGTCGCGCCGAACATGTCGTTGATGTTGAAGCCATCGGGGCTGGCGCCGATCGCCGCCACCTCGGCGCCCAGCTCGTGGAAGACGTGCGGCGCCACGTTGTACGCCGCCCCGTGCGCGCAATCCACCACCAGCCGCATGCCCTTCAGATCCAGCTCGGCGGGAAAGGTGGACTTGCAGAACTCGACGTAGCGGCCCTGCGCGTCGTCCACGCGCCGCGCGCGTCCCAGCGTCGCCGCGCTGTTGCAGCCCATCGGCTGCTCCAGACGCTGCTCGATCGCGGCCTCGACGGCGTCGGGCAGCTTGAAGCCGTCGCCGGAGAAGAACTTGATGCCGTTGTCGGGATACGGATTGTGCGAGGCGCTGATGACCACCCCGGCCGCGAGTCGCAGCGCGCGCGTGAGATAGGCGACGCCCGGCGTCGGCAGCGGCCCGCACAGCAGCACGTCCACGCCCGCGGCCGAGAACCCGGCCTCCAGCGCCGCCTCGATCATGTAGCCGGAGATGCGCGTGTCCTTGCCGATCAGCACGGCGGGACGCTCGCCCGAGCCCCCGCCGCGCGCCGCGAGCACGCGCCCGGCCGCGTAGCCCAGCCGCAGCACGAACTCCGGCGTGATCGGCGCCGAGCCGACGGTGCCGCGCACGCCGTCGGTGCCGAAATATTTCCTGCTCATCGCCTCCCCCCGCGAACCGCGAGCCACACCGCGAGCGCATCGCGCGTCTCGCGCACGTCGTGCACGCGCACAATTGTCGCGCCCGCCTGCGCCGCGAGCAAAGCCGCCGCCAGGCTCGCCGCGAGTCGCTCGCCGGCCGGCCGGCCAGTGATTGCGCCGAGCGTGGATTTGCGCGACAGGCCGACCGCGATCGGCACGCCCAGCTCGGAGAACTCGGCGAGGCGCCGCAGCAGCTCCAGGTTGTGCGCCGCGGTCTTGCCGAACCCGAAGCCCGGATCGGCGACGATGCGCTCGCGCGCGATGCCGGCGGCCTCGGCCGCGGCGATGCGCGCCGCGAGATACGACTTGACCTCGGCGACGACATCGGCATAGATGGGGTTGTCCTGCATCGTCGCCGGATCGCCTTTCTTGTGCATCAGGCACACACCGCAGCCGCTCGCGGCCACCGCCGCCAGCGCTCCCGGCGCTTCCAGCGCCTCGACGTCGTTCACCATCGAGGCGCCGGCGGCGAGCGCCTCGCGCATGACGCGCGGCCGGCGCGTGTCCACCGAGAGCGGCACCGGGAGCTCGCGCAGCGCCTCCAGCACCGGCAGCACGCGCTCGAGCTCCTCGTCCTCGGAAACCGGCCGCGCCCCAGGCCGGGTGGACTCGCCACCGACATCGACGATGTCGGCGCCCTCGGCGACCATGCGCTGCGCGTGCGCGATCGCCGCATCGCGCTCCAGAAAGCGCCCACCGTCGGAAAAGGAATCGGGGGTGACGTTGAGCACGCCCATCACCAGCGGGCGCTCAAGCGCCAGCGAAAACCGCCCGCAGCGCAGGGTCCCCGCCATGCCCTCGCCTTCGCTTCACCCCACGCGGCGCGGCCGCGCGCCGCTTCGCGCCGCTCAGCTCGTCGCCGCGGGCGCCGCGGCGCCGCCGCGCGCGCCCTCGCCAGGCGCGCCCGCCGCCGGTGTGCCGGATGCGCTCTGCCGCGGCGGACGCGGCGGCCGACCCTCCATGATGTCGTTGATCTGGTCCGCGTCCAGCGTCTCCAGCTCCAGCAGCGCCTTTGCCAGCGCCTCGACCTTGTCGCGGTTTTCCTCGATCAGCCGGCGCGCGAGCCGGTACTGCTCGTCGATGATGCGGCGGATCTCGGCGTCCACCTTCTGCATCGTCGCCTCCGAGACGTTCTTGTGCGTGGTGATCGAACGGCCGAGGAAGATCTCGCCCTCGTTCTCGCCATACACCATCGGCCCGAGCACGTCGGACATGCCCCACTGCGTCACCATGCGGCGCGCGATTTCGGTGGCGCGCTCGAAATCGTTCGCCGCCCCGGTGGTCATCTGCTTCATGAAGATCTCCTCGGCGATGCGCCCGCCGAAGAGCACCGCGATGGTGTTGAGCAGCCGCTCGCGGTCCTGGCTGTAGCGGTCGTGCTCGGGAAGCTGCATGGTGACGCCGAGCGCCCGCCCGCGCGGAATGATGGTCACCTTGTGCACCGGATCGGTCTTGGGCAAGAGCTTCGCCACCACCGCGTGGCCCGCCTCGTGGTAGGCGGTATTCCGGCGCTCTTCCTCCGGCATCACCATCGAGCGCCGCTCGGCTCCCATGATCACCTTGTCCTTGGCGCGCTCGAAATCGTCCATGTCGACCAGGCGCTTGTTCGCGCGCGCGGCAAAAAGCGCCGCCTCGTTCACCAGGTTGGCGAGGTCCGCCCCGGAGAAGCCGGGCGTGCCGCGGGCGATCACGTCGGCGCGCACGTCGGGCGCGAGCGGCACCTTGCGCATGTGCACCTTGAGGATCTCCTCGCGGCCGCGGATGTCGGGCAGCGGCACCACCACCTGCCGGTCGAAGCGCCCGGGCCTGAGCAGCGCCGGGTCGAGCACATCGGGCCGGTTGGTCGCGGCGATGACGATCACGCCCACGTTCGCCTCGAAGCCGTCCATCTCGACGAGGAGCTGATTCAGGGTCTGCTCGCGCTCGTCGTTGCCGCCGCCCAGTCCGGCCCCGCGCTGGCGCCCGACGGCGTCAATCTCGTCGATGAACACGATGCAGGGCGCGTGCTTCTTCGCCTGCTCGAACATATCGCGCACGCGCGCCGCGCCCACGCCGACGAACATCTCGACGAAGTCCGAGCCCGAGATCGAGAAGAACGGCACCTTCGCTTCGCCGGCGATGGCGCGCGCCAGCAGCGTCTTGCCGGTGCCGGGGTTGCCGACCATCAGCACGCCGCGCGGAATGCGCCCGCCCAGCTTCTGGAACTTCGACGGATCGCGCAGGAAATCCACCAGCTCGGCCACTTCCTCCTTCGCCTCCTCGCAGCCGGCGACGTCGGCGAAGGTCACGGTGTTGGTGGACTCGTCGAGCATCCGGGCGCGCGACTTGCCGAAGCTGAACGCCCCGCCCCGGCCTCCGCCCTGCATCTGGCGCATGAAGAAGATCCACACGCCGATGAGCAGCAGCATCGGGAACCAGGAAACGAAGATGTTCATGAGCAGCGACGGCTCCTCCTCGGGCTTCGCCTCGACCTTCACCCCGTACTTGAGCAGGTCGGAGACGAGCCAGATGTCGCCCGGCGAGTAGCTCACCACGCTCTTGTTGTCGATCGTGGTGGCCTTCAGCTGGCGCCCCTCGATGGTGACCTTGGCGATGCGCCCGGCCTTGACCTCCTCGAGGAACTGCGAGTAGTCGATCGGCGCGCGCGCCGTCTGGCGGGTGTTGAACTGGTTGAACACGGTCATCAGCACAAGGCCGATCACGAGCCAGATGACCAGGTTCTTCAGCATGTTATTCAAGGACTTGCTCCTTCGTGTGGCGGCGCCGCAATCCGGCAGTTTACGCCGTTTTCGATAGATTGCGGCGGCGGCGCCAAGTTCAATCGCCGCGTTGCGGGGCAAGGCCCCGGGCAAGCAGGTAAACCTCGCGCGATTCCGCCCGCGAAGCCGCGGGCTTGCACGTCTTCACCTTGCGGAACAAGCGTCGCAGCGCGGCGAGAATGCCGCCGAACTCCGATCCCTGGAACACCTTGACCAGGAACGCCCCTTCCGGGGCGAGGATATCCTCGCAAAAAGCGATGGCGGCGTGCACCAGCTCGGCCGCGCGCGCCTGGTCGGCGGCGGCGATGCCGGAGACGTTGGGCATCATGTCCGATAGCACCACGTCCGCCCTGCCGCCGACTGCCTCGCGCACCGCCGCGCGCACCTGCGGGTCGAGGAAACTGCCGCGGACGAAACGCACCCCGGCCGGGGGCGACATGTCGAGGACGTCCACCGCGATCACCTTGCCCCGGTCGCCGACGCGGCGCGCGGCGACCTGGCTCCAGCCGCCCGGCGCCGCCCCGAGGTCCACCACCACCGCGCCCGCGCGCAGCAGGCGCTCGCGGTCGTCAATCTCGATCAGCTTCCAGGCGGCGCGCGAACGATAGCCTTGCGCCCGCGCGCGCTGCACGAACGGATCGGCGAGGTGCCGGCGCATCCACTGCCGGCTGGAATGGCGGGCGGCGATGGCGCGCTTACTCCTGGCGAGGCCACCCTGCGCGCCGCTTGACGGCGCGCGCCAGCGCCCGCGACACTCGTACACCCGCATGAGAGCCTTCGCCCTTTGCATCGCCCTTGCCGCGGCTCTTGCCGCGGCCGGCTGCGCCTCCTACGACGGGCGCGGCCCGGTCCCGGGGCAGTCCACCGCCCGGGAGGTGGAGGCGCTGATGGGCCCGCCCGCCGAGCGCCTGACGCTCGCCGGCGGCGACCGCGTCTGGTTCTATCCGCGCCAGCCTTTCGGCGTGCAGGTCTACGCGGTGCGCCTGTCGGCCGAGGGCCTGGTGCGCGCAGTCGAGGCGCGGCTCACCGAAGAAAACGTCGCGCGCCTCGTGCCCGGCACTTCCACGAAAAAGGACGTGCGGGAGCTGCTCGGGCCACCTTGGGAGACCGGGTTCCTGCCGCGCCAGCAGCGCGAGGTCTGGGGCTACAAGATGGAAAACGCGGCGCGCGCGATGCATGACCTGTACGTTCAGTTCTCCGCCGACGGGGTGGTGCGCGAGGTTCTGATGGTGCGCGACGTCAGGAACGAAGTGGGCGGCGACCGCAGCTAGGCGCGCGCTACTCGTAGCGCACCTCGAGGATGGTGTAGCGCTTTTCCCCGCCCGGGGTCTGCACCACCGCCTCGTCGCCGGCGTGCTTTCCGATCAGCGCGCGCGCCGTCGGCGAGCTGACCGAGATCTTGCCCGCCCGGATGTCGGCCTCGTCCTCGCCGACGATCTGCCAGGTCGCCTTGTCGCCCGCCTCGTCCTCCACCACCACCGTGGCGGCGAACACCACGCGGCCGTCGGCGTGCAGCGTGCGCGGATCAATGATGTGCGCGTTGGCGAGCTTCGCCTCGAGATCGCGGATGCGCGCCTCGACGAGCGCCTGGCGCTCGCGCGCGGCGTCGTACTCGGCGTTCTCCGACAGATCGCCGTGGCTGCGCGCCTCGGCGATCGCGGCCGAGATGCGCGGCCGCTCGACGGTCTTCAGGCGCTGCAGTTCCGCGCGCAGCAGCTCCGCGCCGCGCAGCGTCATCGGGGTCTTCGCCATGTGCCTAATGTACCTCCTCGGCAATGCGTTCACGCGCCAGCTCCGCGTGCAGGTCCTGCAGGCGATACGGCTCCAGGCGCGCGCCGGCGCGCATGCCGGCGCAGGCCGCGCGCGCCCCGGCCACCGTCGTGTAGTAGGTGACGTGGCGCGCGAGCGCGCTGGTGCGGATCGAGCGCGAGTCGCTGATCGCGGTGCGCGTGGCCTCGACCGTGTTGCAGATGAACGCGATTTCGCCGTTCTTGATCATGTCCACGATGTGCGGGCGCCCCTCGGCCACCTTGTTCACCGTGGTCACCGGGATGCCGTGCGCCGCGAGCACCTGCGCCGTGCCGCGCGAGGCGAGCACCGTAAAGCCCAGCTCGACCAGGTCGCGCGCGACGCTGACCGCGGCGAGCTTGTCGCCGTCGCGCACGCTGACGAAGGCGCGCGCGCCGCGCTGCGGCGCGAGGCGCACGCCGGCGGCAAGCTGGGACTTGACGAACGCCTCGCCGAAGGTGCGGCCGACACCCATCACCTCGCCGGTGGACTTCATCTCCGGCCCGAGAATCGGATCCACGCCGGGGAAGCGTGCGAACGGGAACACCGCCTCCTTCACCGAGAAGTACGGCGGCACGACCTCCGCGATGCGCTCGCCGCGCGCGCGCTGCGCGGCGAGCGGGATTCCCGCCATGCAGCGCGCCGCGATCTTGGCGAGCGCGAGCCCGGTCGCCTTGGACACGAACGGCACGGTGCGCGAGGCGCGCGGGTTCACTTCCAGCACGTACACGGTGTCGCGCTGGATCGCGTACTGCACGTTCATCAGTCCGACGACTTCGAGCGCGCGCGCGAGCAGCGCGGTCTGGCGCCGCAGCTCGCGCTCGACGTGGCCGGCGAGCGAATGCGGCGGCAGCGAGCACGCCGAGTCGCCCGAGTGCACCCCCGCCTGCTCGATGTGCTCCATCACCCCGCCGATCAGCACCTCGGTTCCGTCGGCGACGCAGTCCACGTCCACCTCGATCGCATCGGCCAGATAGCGGTCGAGCAGCACCGGCGACTCGTTCGACACCTTGACCGCTTCCTTCATGTAGCGCTCCAGCTCGGCGCGCTGGTGCACGATCTCCATGGCGCGGCCGCCGAGCACGTAGCTCGGGCGGACGACGATCGGGTAGCCGATCTCCTCGGCCGCCGCCACCGCCTCCTCGGGCGAGCGCGCGGTGCGGTTCGGCGGCTGGCGCAGCCCGAGGCGCGCGAGCAGCTTCTGGAAGCGCTCGCGGTCCTCGGCGATGTCAATCGAGTCGGCGCTGGTGCCGATGATCGGCACCCCGGCAGCGGCAAGGTCGCGCGCGAGCTTGAGCGGCGTCTGGCCGCCGTACTGCACGATCACGCCGGCGGGTTTCTCCACCGCCACGATCTCCAGCACGTCTTCCAGCGTCACCGGCTCGAAGTAGAGCCGGTCGGAGGTGTCGTAGTCGGTCGAGACCGTCTCCGGGTTGCAGTTGACCATGATGGTCTCGAAGCCGTCCTCGCGCAGCGCCAGCGCCGCGTGCACGCAGCAGTAGTCGAACTCGATGCCCTGGCCGATGCGGTTCGGACCGCCGCCGAGCACCATGATCTTGCGCCGCGCCGTGGGCTCGGCTTCGCACTCCTCCTCGTAGGTCGAATACAGGTACGCCGTGCGCGCGGCGAACTCGGCGGCGCAGGTGTCCACGCGCTTGTACACCGGCCGCACGCCCATCCGCCAGCGCGCGGCGCGCACCGCGTGCTCGGTGGTGTTGAACAGGTGCGCGAGCCGCCGATCGGAGAAGCCCTTGCGCTTGAGCGCGCGCATCGTCGCGGCGTCGATGTCCTCGAGCCGGCGGTCGTCGAGCTGCATCTCCAGCTCGACGATCTCGCGGATCTGCTCGAGGAACCACGGATCGATGTGCGTGAGGCGGTGGACCTCCTCGACCGTGAAGCCGTTCTCGAACGCGTCGCCGACGTACCAGATGCGCTCGGGTCCCGGCTCGCCCAGTTCCCGCTCGATCGTCTCGCGGTCGGTGGTGCGCTGGTTGAGCCCGTCGACGCCGATCTCCAGCCCGCGCATCGCCTTCTGCAGCGATTCCTGGAAGGTGCGCCCGATCGCCATCACCTCGCCCACCGACTTCATCTGCGTGGTGAGGCGGTCGTTCGCCTGCGGAAACTTCTCGAACGCGAAGCGCGGGATCTTGGTCACTACGTAGTCGATCGTCGGCTCGAACGAGGCCGGCGTCGCCCCGCCGGTGACTTCGTTCGCGATCTCGTCCAGCGTGTAGCCGACCGCCAGGCGCGCCGCGACCTTGGCGATCGGAAAGCCGGTCGCCTTGGAGGCAAGCGCCGAGGAGCGCGACACGCGCGGATTCATCTCGACCACCACCATCCTGCCGTCCCGGGGGTGGATCGCGAACTGCACGTTCGAGCCGCCGGTGTCCACGCCGATCTCGCGCAGCACCGCGATCGAGGCGTCGCGCATCGCCTGGTATTCCTTGTCGGTGAGCGTCTGCGCCGGCGCGACCGTGATCGAGTCGCCGGTGTGGATGCCCATCGGATCGAGGTTCTCGATCGAGCAGACGATGATGCAGTTGTCCTTGCGGTCGCGCACCACCTCCATCTCGAATTCCTTCCACCCGATCAGCGACTCCTCGATCAGCAGCTCGTGCGTCGGCGAGGCTTGCAGCCCGCGCTCGCAGATGGCGACGAACTCCTCGCGGTTGTAGGCGATGCCGCCGCCGGTGCCCCCGAGCGTGAACGAGGGGCGTACCACCACCGGAAAGCCGAGCGCCGCCTGCACCTGCAGCGCCTCCTCCATCGAATGCGCGAGCGCCGAGCGCGCGGACGCCAGGCCGATCCTCGTCATCGCCGCCTTGAACTTCTCGCGGTCCTCGGCCTTGTCAATCGCCTCGCGCGAGGCGCCGATCAGCTCGACACCGAACGCCTCGAGCACGCCCTCGCGCGCGAGGTCGAGGGCGCAGTTGAGCGCGGTCTGCCCGCCCATGGTCGGCAGCAGCGCGTCCGGCCGTTCGCGCTCGATGATCGCGGCCACCGTGCGCCAGGTGATCGGTTCGATGTAGGTGGCGTCGGCCATCTCCGGGTCGGTCATGATGGTGGCCGGATTGGAGTTCACCAGCACCACGCGGTAGCCCTCGGCCTTGAGTGTCTTGCACGCCTGCGCCCCGGAATAGTCGAACTCGCAGGCCTGCCCGATCACGATCGGGCCGGCGCCGATGATGAGGATCGAGCCGATGTCGGTGCGCCTAGGCACGGCGCGCCTCCTCCATCATTGCGGCGAAGCGGTCGAACAGGTAAGCGATGTCGTGCGGGCCGGGACTCGCCTCCGGATGCCCCTGAAAGCAGAACGCCGGGCGGTCGGTGCGCGCAAGGCCCTGGAGCGACCCGTCGAACAGCGACACATGCGTCGGGCGCAGGTGCGCGGGCAGCGACGCCGCATCCACCGCGAAGCCGTGGTTCTGGCTGGTGATCACGATCCTTCCGGTGTCCAGGTCCTTCACCGGATGGTTCGCGCCGTGGTGCCCGAATTTCATCTTCACCGTCCGCGCCCCCGAGGCGAGGCCCATCAGCTGGTGCCCGAGGCAGATGCCGAACACCGGAATGCGCGTGGCGTCGAGGATCTCGCCGATCGCCTCGATCGCGTAGTCGCACGGCTCCGGGTCGCCCGGTCCGTTGGACAGGAACACCCCGTCGGGCTTCATCGCGAGCACCTCGCGCGCCGGGGTCTGCGCCGGCACCACGGTCACGCGCGCGCCGCGGTCGGCGAGCAGCCTGAGGATGTTGCGCTTGATCCCGAAATCGTAGGCGACGACGTGGTGCCGGAGCGGAGGCGGCGCGCCGTAGCCGACGCCCCGCTGCCAGCGTCCTGCGCGCCACTCGTACGGCTGCGCGGTGCTTACCACTTTCGCGAGATCCATGCCGGCGAGGCCCGGGAACGCGCGCGCCTCGGCGAGCGCGCGCGCCTCGTCCACGGCACCTGCCATCAGGCAGCCGTTCTGCGCGCCTTTTTCCCGCAGCAGCCGGGTCAGGCGCCGCGTATCCACCTCGGCGATCGCCGGCACGCCGCGGCTGCGCAGGTACTCGCCGAGGCTCTGCTCGGCGCGCCAGCTCGAGTACGCGCGCGGCATGTCGCGGATCACCAGCCCCGCCGCGTGCACCGCGGCCGACTCCTCGTCCTCGGCGTTGACGCCGGTGTTGCCGATGTGCGGATAGGTGAGCGTGACGATCTGCCGGCAGTAGGACGGATCAGTGAGGATCTCCTGGTAGCCCGTGATCGCGGTGTTGAACACCACCTCGCCCGAGGCGATTCCGGGCGCACCGACCGAGCGGCCGCGAAACACCGATCCGTCGGCAAGGACCAGCACGGCAGGTTCGAAGTCGGCCATGAGAGGATGCGGATGCGAAAAGCGGGAGAGGCGCGCGCCTCTCCCGCTTCGTTGAAGAAAGGATTATACGGCCCCGGCTACTTCAGGCCAAGCGCATCGAAGCTGTCGTACAGGCCCGGCGCTCGCCCCTTAAGCCACTTGGCGGCCCGCAACGCGCCGGCGGCGTAGCTCATCCGGCTCGCCGAGCGCACCGCGATTTCCACGCGCTCGCCGGTGCCGGCGAAGAGCACCGTGTGCTCGCCGACGATGTCGCCGCCGCGGATGGCGTGAAAGCCGATCTGGTGCGCCGGGCGCGCGCCGGTTTCGCCGCGCCGGCCGTGCGCGGCGACCGCGTCGAGGTCGCGGCCGAGGGCACGGGCGACGATCCTGCCCAGCTCCAGCGCCGTGCCCGAGGGCGCATCGACCTTGTAGCGGTGGTGCGCCTCGACGATCTCCACGTCGTAGCCCTCGCCGAGCGAGCGGGCCGCGATCTCGGCCAGCTTGAACACGACGTTGACCCCGACCGCGAAGTTCGGCGAGAGCATCACCGGGATGCGCTCGGCCGCCCGCTCGATCCGCGCGCGCTGCTCGCGGCTGAAGCCGGTGGTGCCGATCACGATCGCCTTGCCTGCCGCGAGGCAGGCGTCCAAGTGTGCCATCGTGCCTTCGGGGCGGGTGAAATCCACCAGCGCGTCGCTGAGCGCGAGCGCCGCCGCGACGTCGGTGCCGACCGTCACCGTCCCGACCCGTGCGCCCACTGCCGGGCTCCCGGGCAGATCGAGCGCGGCGGCCAGTTCGAGTTCGGGATCGACCCGGACCGCCTCGATCAGCATGCGGCCCATCTTGCCGCCCGCGCCGGCGATCGCCAGCTTCATCTCAGAATCCGATCCTCTCCAGCATGCGGCCGAAGAAGCCGCGCGCGGGCTTTTCGCCGCCTTCCGGCGCCGGCGCGGGCTCGCGCTTCGCCGGCTCGGGGTCGGGGGCGCCCGCCTCGGATTGGGCGGCCGGCGCGGGGGCATCGCTTGCCGCGCGCCAGTTCC
>JBFMFX010000017.1:0-89518 GCA_040752005.1 Pseudomonadota bacterium
TAACCTTCTGCTCCTTCGTCATCGTGTCGGCTCTCTCTCTGTCTGCCCTCGGAACAGCTCCGCCCCGAGGGCGCTCACAATTTACCGAAACCGACACCGAATGTCAGATTAAGTGTTACCTACTACAAAGGAAGCTCAGGGCGCTCACCCTCGTCGAGGACTTCACCCGCGAGTGTCTGGCGATCGAGGTGGATACCTTGCTTCCCGGCAGCCGCGTGCCCGCTGTGCTTGAGCGGCTGCGTGATCTGCGCGGCCTGCCCAGATCGATCACGGTAGATCACGGACGTGAGTTTGAGGGCCGGATCCTTGACGTCTGGGCGTACGGGAACAATGTCGATCTCGCCTTCATCCGGCCTGGCAAACCTGTCGACAACTGCTTCATCGAGAGCTTCAACGGGCGCTTTCGCGACGAATGCCTGAACGAGCACTGGTTCATCACGATGGCGCACGCGCGCTCAGTGATCGAAGCGTGGCGCATCGAATACAACACCGAACGCACGCACAGCTCGCTCGGAGATCTAACTCCGGAAGAGTTCCGGGACGCTCACGCTTCCGAGGTGAAGCGTCTCGGAAGCGTGAGCGTTAAAACCAAAAACCCCGTATCTTTAACCCCGGACTCCACTTCGATTCCGTACTAAATCGGGGGGCACGTCAGCGGAATAGCGATCAACACTACGCCTAGCCCATCAAAGATCAACGGCTTGAGTGCTCGAACAATATTCCCTTGAATCTCACGAGGAAGGTAGTGGAAATCATCGATTACGACCGGAATCTGCGACTCGGCCAGCCCTTTCAGAGCAGCTACGCGGGAGGAAACTGTTCGGCCTCTAGATTCAGCGGTTCCGCGCTTGGCTTGTCTCGATGCGGATAACTCACCTTGCCCCTTTGCTACTAGAAAGTTGGCATCGGCCGATCCTTTACCGCCTATCGTGCTAGAAGTTTCAGAGAGCTTCTGCTCGTGAGTTGTTTGGAACAGATTGAGCTTGTCGACGATGACGTCCCAGAAATCTCCTTCACTTGAGACGGCACCGCCATCGATCCAGATGGTTTCTTCAGGCGGAAGCACCTTACGGCACAAAACAGTCTTCCCTGACTTGGTGTGCCCAGTGACCGTCACCAACTTGCACAGATTCTCTTTGCATTCCTCAAGGCGACCCTCGAGCTTTAGAGTGGCTCGGGGGTTATATGTATGTCGCGGAAAGCCTCCGGGAACGAAGACGTCCTGGTATCTCAGCATTGTGGTCGCCAATGAATTGCCGGCTAACGTCCCGCACCACCCGCGCGCGCCGCCTTTGCGCGCGTCGGTGTGCGTGCGGTTGTTAGACGTGACCTCTTCTCCCGCAGTCGCCCCGACACATACTTGTGCAGGACGCTCGCAATCAGCGTTTGATAGGGAACACCTTCCTCGTAAGCCCGAGCCTGGATATCCATCAGGTCCGCGGCGGACAGACGGATGTTCACGCGGCGGTTCTTCATGAAGGTCGCGCGTGCGGCTTCGCGAAACGCGCGTAGCTGCGCTTTCGTGAGGTACGCAGAAACCAGCTTGCCCTTCTCATAGGCGCCCAAAATGCCGCGTTCGTAACGATCAAGTCTTTTCATCTGACTCATCCATGCCCAAGTAGTCGCGCGTGGCTTTGCGGCTGGGGATGATGGTCTTTAGGAAGTAGTACTCGTCTTCTTCGACCGACGGCACCAAGTAGACGTACTCCCGATAGCTAACCACCAGCACCACCTGTCCTGGATACCGCTTCCGATTCGGATGGACTAGAACGTCCTTCAGTCCACCTTCCTCTATCGCCAGAACGATCTCCTCGTAGGAGATGCCGCGTGCAACCTTCAGGCGCTCGTTCTTGTCCGGGTCCCACCGGAAAGGCTTCACTTTGCTAGTCTAGCGCAACGTGTGCCTTTTGTCATCAGGAGGACGGGCGCAGGAATGGTCAGGTCCAACGTTTTGGTGAACGGCAGGCCAGCACGGTGCTGAATGATGGCGCGGCGCTGGCGGCCCGTCCGTTCGACCTGGAGTTAGACGTCATAATGACTCCACTGAGCGGAATGGGTGGCCGATTGCAAACGCTTCATATGCCCAGAGCGAGAGCAACGCTGCAAGTAATACCCAGATGCCGATTACAAACAGTTCTGAAGGGACTGCTCCGGACGGGCCGAGGCGGCCGCGGCTGCCGGAGCAGGTGCACGAGGCGATTCGGCGGAATTACTACGGCCGCCGGACCGAGGAAGCTACGTGCACTGGATCAGGCGGTTCATCTACTTCACGGGCAAGCGCCGTCCCGCGGCGCTGGGCAAAGCGCAAGTCACCGCGTTCCTGAACCACCTCGCCGCCGTACGCCACGTGACGGCGCGACACAGAACCAGGCGCTATCCGCGCTGCTTTTTCTCTACAAGGAGGTGCTGGGCGAGGAGCTGGGCTGGCTCGACGGCCTGAGGCGGCCGACGCGGCCGCCACGGCTGCGACCGTGCTCACGGTCCGCGAGGTGTAGCGGCTGATCGCGCGGCTCGTCGGCACCCGCTGGCTTCTGGCGAGCCTGCTCTACGGTTCCGGACTGCGGGTGATCGAATGCCTGCGGCTCAGGGTCAAGGACGTGGATCTGTCGTAACCGTCCGGTAATCCCCATCCTATCCTGAGCGGGGCTGCTGTGTCAGCGTTCATCGCTTTCGCGAAGGGAGGCGAACGATGACGAAGCAGGCGTACTGGAAGAAGTTCATTGGCCAATGGGAGCGCTCGGGGCGTTCGCAGCGGGAGTTCTGCGCAAAGCGTGGCCTGGCGCTCTCGACGTTTCAGTGGTGGCGCACGAAGCTGCTGCGCGCTGAGGCGCGGCCGAAAGCAATGCCGTTTGTGCCGCTGACGCTGAGCGCGACGCCGGCGGCTGCGGCGGCAATCGAGGTGGAGCTGCGTTCGAAGACGCGGCTGCGGCTCGAAGGAGAGGCGGCGCTGCGAGCGCTCGAGAGTGTCGTCGCCCGGATTCGATGATCCTCGCCGGTACGGCACGGGTGTACGTGTGTGCCGAGCCTGTCGACATGCGAAAGTCGATCGACGGGCTTTCCCAGCTCGTGGCGCCGCTTCTGAAAGGCGATCCTTTCTCGGGGAGCCTGTTTGTGTTTCTTTCGCGCCGGCGCGAGAAGGTGAAGATCCTGTGGTGGGACCGGCACGGCTTTTGGCTCGGCTACAAGCGCCTTGAGCGCGGGCGCTTTCCGCGGCCCGAGCGGCTCGCTTCGCGTGCGCTCAGCGTCTCGGAGCTCACGCTGTGGTTGGAGGGCGTCGATCTTCTTCGCACGCGAAGGCTCGCGCACGTGCAAGCGTTGCGCGTCGGCTGAGCGCGCCTCGCGATTCGCTGTTTGTTGTCGATCCGCCACGCGCGCTCGTGGCCGCGTTGCAATTTTGCTCACCAGAGATGACAGGGAGGAGGTCATCGCGTAAGCTGGTTGCGCGTTGAGAACAGAATAAGAGAACAACACCATGCCTTCGGCTGGCGCGATCGACCTGCAAGCGCTTCCCGACGATGTTGGCGCGCTCAAGCAGTTGGTCATCGATCTCGCCGCGCAGCTGGAGTCTCTGAAGCAGCAGTTTCTTGCGCTGCGCCGCGCGCATTTCGGCGCATCGAGCGAGCAGCTCTCGGGGCAGGCGGAGCTCTTCGGTGAGCCGATCTCGCTCGAGTTGCGGCCGGTCCAGACCGAGATCGTCACCTACGAGCGCCCGCGGCGCGGGCGCCCGGCGCTGCCCAAGGACCTGCCGCGCGTTCGCCTCGAGTACGACCTCACAGCCGAGGAAAGAGCCGCGTTTGCCTCGCTCGAGCGCATCGGCGAAGAAACCAGCGAGACGCTGGACTACATCCCCGCGAAGCTCCAGGTGATCGAGCACGTGCGCGCGAAGTACGCCGCCACGTGCAAGGGCGAAGACAAGCGCACCACCGTGGTGACGGCGCAGATGCCGCCGGCGCCGCTGCCGAAATCGAACGCGAGCCCGAACCTCCTTTCTCACGTCCTCGTCTCGAAGTACGCCGATCACCTGCCCTTGAACCGCATCGAGGGCATCTTCCGCCGCCAGGGCGTGGAGCTTTCGCGCTCGACGCTCTGCGACTGGGTACTCGGCTCGACCGAGCTTCTTTCGGTGCTCTACGAGGCGCTGAAAACGCATGTGCTCGCCGCGCCCAAGATTCACGCCGACGATACCTTGATCCCCTTGCAGGATCGGGAGCGCGAGCGCACCGTGCAGGCGCGGCTGTGGGCCTACTTCGGGGCTGGCGCGCGGCTTGACGAGCACGGGCAATGGATCAAGCACCCGGCCGCGGCGTACTACGAATTCAGCGACGACCGGCGCGGCGAGCATGTGTGCCGGGTGCTGCAGGGCTACCGCGGTTACCTGCAAGCCGATGCCTACGCCGGGTTCAATGCGCTCTATGCCGGCGGCAAGATCATCGAAGTGGGCTGCTGGGCGCACGCCAGGCGCAAATTCTTCGAGATTGCGCAGGCGGCCCGAAGGACACGCGCACCACCGCTCACGAAGCCCTCGACTGGATCGGCCGGCTCTACGCCATAGAGTCCGAAATCCGCGAAGAGCCTCCCGACAAGAAACGCCAGGTCCGAGAAGAGAAAGCGCTTGCCGTTCTCGCTGAGTTTCGCGCCTGGCTCGAGGCGGCGCTACGCGCGGTGCTGCCGCGAAGCCCCACCGCAGGCGCCATCGGCTACACGCTGTCGAACTGGAGTGCGCTCACGCGCTACGTCGAATCCGGCATCCTCGACATCGACAACAACGCCTGCGAGCGCGCGATCCGCCCCATCGCCCTCGGGCGCAAGAACTGGCTCTTCGCTGGCTCCGATCGCGGCGGGCGCGCCGCGGCGATCGCCTTCTCGCTCATCCAGACCTGCAAGCTCCACGCGGTGGAGCCCTTCGCCTACCTGGCCGACGTGCTGCGCCGGCTTCCCAGCCACCCGATCAACCGAGTCGCCGAGCTCCTGCCCTTCCGCTGGCAGCCTGCCGCTTAAGCACCGCCTCCCCGTATCATCAGCTGGTCGCGCCCGCAATTACGGGGATGTCCGGACGGTTACGATCTGTCGTACCGGCAGATCCTCGTGCGGAACTGCCACACGCTGCGACACTCGTTCGCGACGCATCTCCTGGAGGCGGGATACGACATCCGCACGGTTCAGGCGCTCCTGGGGCACTCGGACGTAGCGACCACCATGATCTACACCCACGTGCTGAACAAGGGCGGCAGAGGAGTGAGAAGCCCGCTCGATTCGACCGGCGGGAGACGGCCGCCTGCGCGCGAATCCGCGGCGCAGTACCCGGCGGTGCTGGACGGGATGCGGTAAGCCCGCTATTCACCCGGACTGCTGCGATCCGGCAATCGCCGCGTTGAGAAAACGCCCCGCCTCGCCGGCGACGAGCGCGGCGATCGCCCCCGCCGCGATCAGCGCGGCGGCATGACCCACAGACGGACCCAGTGATCCGTGCCGCCGGACCAGACCCGCGCGCTCGCCGTCGGCTTCCAGTCGCCGATGCCGTACTGGTGCGACACGACGCGCGCCCCCGGCCGCAGCTCGGCGCGCAGTTTCGGCTGCAGCCTCGCGTTCAGCTCGGGCAGCAGATAGAAGGCGACGACGGTCGCCTCCGCGAGGTCGGTGCGGAACAGATCCTGCACGGCGAAGCGCACCCGCGGCTCGACGCCGGCGCGGCGCGCCGCGGCGCGCGCCTGCTCGATGCGTCGCGGGTCGAGATCCACCCCGACGCCGCGCGCACCGAACTCGGCTGCCGCCGTGATCGCGATCCGGCCGTCGCCGCAACCCAAGTCGTACACCACATCGGAGGGGCCGACCCGCGCCATCGCCAGCATCTCGCGCACCACCTCGTACGGGGTGGAAACGTACGGGGCGTCGAGGCGCGCGCCGGGGGTCGAGCAGCCGGCCGTCGCGAGCGCCGCGAGGAACGTGCGCCGCCTCACCCTTTCGGACCCAGCATGTCCTCGGCGCGCACCCAGCGGTCGAAGTCGGCGGCGCTGACGTAGCCAAGGGCGAGCGCCGCCTCGCGCAGCGTCGTGCCCTCGCGGTGCGCCTTCTTCGCGATCTCGGCGGCGCGGTCGTAGCCGATGTGCGGCGCAAGCGCGGTGACCAGCATCAGCGAGCGCTCGACCAGCTCGCGGATGCGCTCGCGGTTCGCGGCGATGCCACGCGCGCAATGCTCCTCGAAGCTCGCCATCGCGTCGGCGAGCAGCCGGGCGCTGCCGAGGAAGTTGTGGATGATGAGCGGCTTGTACACGTTCAGCTCCAGGTGCCCGGACGCGCCGCCAATGGCGACCGCGACGTCGTTGCCCATCACCTGCGCGCAGACCATGGTGAGCGCCTCGGCCTGCGTCGGATTCACCTTGCCGGGCATGATCGAGCTGCCCGGCTCGTTTTCCGGGATCGCGATCTCGGCAAGGCCCGAGCGCGGCCCGGAGGCGAGCAGGCGGATGTCGTTCGCGATCTTCGCGAGCGCGGCGGCGAGCGTCTTCAGCGCCCCATGGCCGAACACCAGCGCCTCGTGCCCGGCGAGCGCTGCGAACTTGTTCGGCGCCGGCACGAATGCGAGGCCGGTCGCGCGCGCGATCGCCTCGGCGACCATCGGCGCGAATCGCGGGTGCGTGTTCAGGCCAGTACCGACCGCAGTGCCCCCGAGCGCCAGCTCCAGCAGCCCGGGCAGCGCCGCCTGGAGTGCGCGCCGCGCCTGCGCGAGCTGCGCGACGTAGCCCGAGAACTCCTGCCCGAGCGTGAGCGGCGTCGCGTCCTGCAGGTGAGTGCGGCCGATCTTGACGATGCCGGCGAACTCGGCGCGTTTCGCGTCCAGCGTCGCCGCCAGCCGATCGAGCGCCGGCAGCACCTCGCGCGCGAGCGCCTGCGCCGCGGCGATGTGCATCGCCGTCGGAAACACGTCGTTCGACGACTGGCCGAGGTTGACATGGTCGTTCGGATGCACCCGGCGCCCCTCGCCGCGCGGCCCGCCGAGCAGCTCCGAGGCGCGGTTGGCGAGCACCTCGTTGACGTTCATGTTGGTCTGCGTTCCGGAGCCGGTCTGCCAGACCGCGAGCGGGAACTCCTCGTCATGCCGCCCAGCGAGCACCTCGTCGGCGGCGCGCGCGATCGCCTCGGCCTTCTCCGGGTCGAGCAGCCCGAGCGCGGCGTTCGCGCGCGCTGCTTCGCGCTTGACCAGCGCCAGCGCATGGATGACGGCGCGCGGCATGCGCTCCTCGCCGATGCGGAAGAAGCGCCGGCTGCGCTCGGTCTGCGCGCCCCACAGGCGCTCGGCCGGGACCTCGACCGTACCAAAGGTGTCTCGCTCGATGCGCGTCGCCATCGCCCGCGGAGTGTAGCGCGCCGCTGCGCTGCGCAGGGCACTGCGCCCGCAGTCGGCTGGCGCTCGGCCCGCTCGGCGGGCAGTCGGCAGCGGGCGCGCAAATGCGCCCGGCGCCACGCCCCGATTCGGTTACGCCTCGGGTTCCCTGCGCGCGGCGATCTCTGCGTGCACTGCGGCCATGTCGAGCGCCTTGGCCTGGGCGAGCACCTGCTCGAGGGCCTGGGCGGGCAGCGCCCCCGCCTGCTGGAACAGGATCACCTTCTCGCGGAACAGCATCAGCGTCGGGATCGAGCGGATGTCGAACGCCGCCGCCAGCTCCTGCTGCTCGTCGGTATTCACCTTGCCGAACACCACGTCCTTGTGGACCTCGGATGCGCGCTCGAACACCGGCGCGAAGCCTCGGCATGGGGCGCACCAGGGCGCCCAGAAATCCACGATCACGATCGGGTTTTCGGTGACCGTCTGCTCGAAGTTGTCCCGCGTAAGCTCCAGCGTCGGCATGCGACGTCCTTTCAGGAAGGTGAAAAAAGCGCAGTGTATATTGGTCCGGCTCATGCAGGTCGGAACAGACGGCGCCTACGTCGGCCGGTTCGCGCCGTCGCCCACCGGGCCGCTTCATTTCGGATCGCTCGTGGCTGCGGTCGCGAGCTGGCTGGATGCGCGCGCGGCCGGCGGGCGCTGGCTCGTCAGGATCGAGGATCTGGACAAGCCGCGCGAGCGCCACGGCGCCGCCGACGCGATCCTGCGCCAGCTGGAAGCGCTCGGGCTCACCTGGGACGGCGAGGTGGTGCGCCAGAGCGAGCGCGTCGCTCTCTATCGCGCGGCGCTGGAGCGTCTGCAGCACATGGGCGCCGCCTACTGGTGCGGCTGCTCGCGTCGCCAGATCGCCGACTCGGCACTCGCGCCCGACGGCGCGAATGTCTATCCGGGCACCTGCCGCGCGGGCATCCCCGCGGGGCGCAGAGCGCGCGCGGTACGGGTGCGGACCACACCGCAGGCGATCCGGTTCGTGGACCGGCTGCAGGGCGCGATCGAGCAGTCGGTCGAGCGCGCGGTGGGCGACTTCGTGGTCTATCGCGCCGACGGCGTGTTCGCTTACCAGCTCGCCGTCGTCGTGGACGACGCCGCGCAGGGCGTCACCGACATCGTGCGCGGCGCCGACCTCCTCGACTCGACCGCCCGGCAGATCCACCTGCAGCGGCTGCTCGGCTTGCCCGAGCCCCGCTATCTGCACGTGCCGGTCGTGCTGGATGCGACCGGCCGCAAACTTTCCAAGCAGACCGGCGCGCCCGATGTGCGGCCCGCCGATCTGCGAGCGGCGCTTGCCTTTCTCGGCCACCCGGCACCGGCCGACGTCGGCGAGCGTGATCTGCTCGCGTGGGCGCGAGGCGCCTGGAACCCGCGGGCGATCCCGCGCTCGCGCGCACTCAGCGCGCGCGCTGCGGAATGACGACCGTGAGCAGCGAGCCCAGCACCAGCACGAGCGCCGCGAATTCGGCGAGCCCGGGACGTTCGCCCAGCACCAGCGCGCCGCCGAGCACGCCCACGACCGGCACCATCAGCATGCTGAGGGAGAACGCGGTCACCGACATCGAGGTCGCGAGCTTGATCCAGGCCCAGTGCGCCCAGCCGAAGGCGAGAATCACGTTGTAGGCGAGACCGAGCCAGGCCTCCGGGCCGACGCTGCCGAGATGAGCGGGATCCTCGAACAGCAGCGCGGCGGCGTAGATCGGGAGCCCGCCGGTAAACATCAGCCAGGCCGTGTAGGCGGCCACTGGCGCGCGCACCGGATATTTCTTCTGCAGCACGGTGCCGATCGCCCAGGTCCACGCGGCCGCGAGCACGAGCAGCGCCCCGAGCGGCGCCCCCTGTAGGCGGGAGAACTCCTCGCGCAGGAGCAGAGCCATGCCCGCCATCCCGAGGCCGAGGCCGACGAGCTTGCGTGCGTTCATGCGCTCGCCGAGGAACCAGACCGAGAGCGGGATCGCCCACGCCGGCATGGTGTAGGCGAGTATCGCGGCGCGCCCCGACGGGATCTGGGCGAGGCCGAACACGACCAGCACGTTCCAGCAGGTGATGGTGAAAAAAGCGTTCAGCGCCAGACGCCGCCATTCGCTGCGAGGAATGGCGAGCGGCTGGCCGCTCGCACGCAGGTAGGCGAACAGGAGCGCCGAGCCGGCCGCGAGGCAGAAAGTGCGGAACGTGAACGGCTGGACTTCGGCGATCGCCACCTTCATCGCCGTCCAGTTGAATCCCCACACGAGCGTGATGCCGGCCAATACCCACCACAGCGAGCGGGGAACGTGTTCGGGATGCGTCGGCGCGCCGCTCATGGGAAGCGGCCTTCTAGCCGCGAGCACCGCCGCGGTCAATCGGCAGTTCGTAAATTGCCACCGGGCGCGCCCGCCAAGGGGCCGGCCGATAGGGTCTCCGGGCTACCGGGCATGGTTAGAAAGGTTTTGTGCGATACATCAAAGAGTTACGCTGCACTGCACAAAGTGCTTGACTTTTCAGTTGATGAACATACAATCCGAGTTGTTGCAGCGCACAATAACGTGCAGGAAAACCGCCCCCCGGAAAATTCAAGGAGATTTGAGATGTACGTGACCCCCGAGCAGATTCAAGCGGCCGGCAAGGCCAATGTCGAGGCCATCCTTTCGATCGCGAGCACGCAGTTCGCGGCGATCGAGAAGCTGGCGAACCTGAACGCCAACGCGGTCAAGACCGCCTTCGAGGACAGCGTCGCCCACATCCGCGCGCTGGCGGGCGCCAAGGACCTGCAGGAGTACGTCAGCCTGCAGAGCGCCTTCGCGCAGCCGGCGATCGAAAAGGCGATCGCGTATTCGAAGAGCGTGTACGAGCTCGCGACCGAGACGTCGAACGAGCTGTCGAAGCTCGCCGAGCGCCGCATCGCGGAGTGGAACGAGAGCCTCGTCTCGTTCCTCGATAAGGCGGCGAAGAACGCGCCCGCCGGCTCCGACGTCGCGGTCACCGCGGTCAAGCAGATGATCGCCGCCGCGAACTCCGCCTACGACAACTTCGCCAAGGTCGCGAAGCAGGCGAGCGAGATCGCGGAAGCGAACGTCAACGCCGCGACCGAGACGGTGAAGGGTCTCGCCAAGGCAAAAAAGGCCGCCTGAGCGCCGAACCGGGCCGCAGGGCCCGATCCAGCGTCAAACGCAGCCCGCCCGCGAAACTGGCGGCGCGCAGGAAGAAGTAACCGGAAAGCCCCGCTCGCGCGGGGCTTTGCGTTTTGGCGCGCTCAGCGCTCCACCGCCGAGAGGCTCCCCCCGAGCGCGACCACGCCGTGCCGCAGGTCCTCCATCGCCGGACCCACTTCGGAGGGCGCACCGCGCACGCCGAGCTCGATATGCCGGCGCGATCCGTCCTCGCCCATGCTCGGCAGACTGAACGCTTTCACGCCCGCATACCTCGCGTTCACCTGCTCCATCAGCGGCGCGATCTCCGATTCGGCCAGCCCGTACACGATCACCGAGGCCTCGGCCCAACGGTCGCGGTCGGCGAGGTGCCGGTACTTGGTGTCCAGAACCCACTCCACCATCGGCCAGGCCATCTGCGGAAAACCCGGCACGAACCAGTGCGCGCGGATCGCGAAACCGGGGATGCGGTTGAAGGGATTCGGAATGATCTCGGCGCCCGCCGGGAATTCGCCCATCTTGAGGCGCTGCGGCGTCGTCTGGGCGCCGAAGCGGCCGCGGATTTCTCGTTCGGCCTCAGGATGAAGCTCCAGCGGCACGCCGAGCGCGGCGGCCGCGCACTGGCGCGTGTGGTCGTCGGGCGTGGCGCCGATCCCGCCGAAGCTGAAGACGATGTCGCCGGAGGCAAAGCTCACCCGCAGTGCCGCAGTGAGGCGGACCGGATCATCGCCGAGGTACTGGCACCACGCGAGCCTCAGGCTCCGCTTCGCCAGCGCCCCGGCGAGAAAGCCCAGGTGCTTGTCCTGCCGCTTGCCGAGCAGGATCTCGTCGCCGATCACGAACGCGCCGAACGCCATCGCAAGATTCTAGCGGCGACCTCGGGCGACGCCGGACGCCCGCACCCCCCTCCGGCCCGGGGCAGGCGCGCGGCCTCTGCTAGCATGGCAGATAGGACAGCCCTATGACTCTCACTGAACTGAAATACGTGGTCGCGGTGGCCGAGGAACGGCATTTCGGCCGCGCCGCCGAGCGCTGTTTCGTCAGCCAGCCGAGCCTGTCGGCCGCGGTCAAGAACCTGGAGGAGGAACTCGGGGTGAAGCTGTTCGAGCGCGGCAAGCGCGGCGTGCTGCTCACCGAGGCCGGCGAGCGCATCGTCGCACAGGCGCGCCGCGCGCTGGAGGAAGCCGAGCGCGTGAAGCTCGTCGCCCGCCAGGGGCGCGATCCGCTCAAGGGCACGCTGCGGCTCGGGATCATCCACACCGTCGCGCCGTACCTGCTCCCCGACCTCGTCGCCGCGCTGCGGCGCGCGGCGCCGGAGATGCCGCTCGATGTCGAGGAAAACATCACGGCCACGCTCGATCGCATGCTGCGCGCGGGCGAGCTCGACGCGGTGATCCTCGCCCTACCCTACGAGGCGCCCGGTATCGAGACCGTGCCGCTTTACGAGGAGACATTCAAGGTCGTCGCGCCCGCGAAGCACCCGCTCGGGCGCCGGCGCGCGATCGCGGTCGAGGAGCTGGATGCGGGCGAGCTGCTGCTGCTTCCGGTGGGACACTGCTTCCGTGACCAGGTGCTCGATGCCTGCACCGAGTTCTCGCGCCCGCCCGAGCCCGGCCGCCAGGGCAATTCGCTCCAGACGCTGCGCAGCATGGTCGCCTCCGGTCTCGGCATCACGGTGCTGCCGGCGACGGCGCTCACGCCGCGCTACGCCAATCCGCTCGTCAAGGCGATTGACTTCACCGAGCCGCGGCCGGCGCGCCGCATCGCGCTCGCGTGGCGCCGGGGCTTTTACCGCGCGGCGGCGCTCGAGCGCCTCGCCGAGCTGATCCGCGGCCTCGAGCTGCCTGTCACGCGCCTGCAGTAGTCATCCGGGGCCGCGCCGCCGCGTCGCGCGCCGCCGCGCGCAGCGCCTGCAGCTCCGCGAGCAGATAGTGGGCGAAGGCGAGTCCGACGACCACCGGCGCAAGCAGACCGAGGATCGGCACATAGGCGATGAGCGCAAGCACGAAACCGAGCGCGTAGAGCCGGCCCCGGTGCGCGCGAAAGAGCGCGCGCATTTCCTCCGCATCGGCGTGCTCGGCGAGCGCGTCGTAACGCAGGATCCGCTGGTTGACCCAGGCGAGGATCGCGACCGGAATGAGCGGCCACAGCGGCGGGAAGAGCCACAGCGGCGCCGACAGCACCGCGAGCGCGACCATGCCGGCGAGCGCGACGAGGCTGTTCCAGACGCTGCCCGCCACGCCGCCGCCGCCGCGGCGCGCGAGGTCGGGAAAGCGGGTCGCCGCCACGTGCTCGACGATCGCCGGCATGCCGAAGGCGCCGACGATGAGGAGCACGGTGAGCGCCACCAGCGGCACGAACAGCAGCACGAGCAGCGCATGCGCGAGAAAGAGCGCCACGTCGGCGTAGCCGAGCGCGAAGGCGAGTATCGAGGTCTCGATCCAGGAGCGCATCGCCTCGGCGAGCCAGAGCGCCGCCCGCATCCAGAACAGGAGCGCCGCCGCGCCCCAGACGACGAGCGCGAGCAGCATTGGCCAGATCATCAGCCAGAGCATGCGCGGGTGAACCGCGTGCACCAGCGCCCAGGCGAGCGCGCGCGCGACGGGACTCATCGGCGCATACTCTGCCACAGGCGCGCGAGGCGCTTGGCCGACACCGGCACCGGGGTCTTCAGCTCCTGCGCGAAAAGCGAGACACGCAGCTCCTCGAGCAGCCAGCCGAACTGCTCCAACTCCGGCGTGAGCGCGCCGTCGCGTGCGCGCGCCGCGACCGCGCGGCGCCACGCCTGATCGAGCGGCGCGATTTCCGCCATGCGCGCGGCGTCGCGCGCGGGGTCGGCGCGCAGCTTCTCCAGTCGCAGCGAGGCGGCCTTGAGGTAGCGCGGCAGGTGTCGCAGGCGCTCCCACGGCGTACGCGCGACGAAGCCGGACGCGAGCAGCCGCCCGACCTGCTCGCGCACATCCGCCACGGCCTGCGGGAACGCCTTCTGCGCCGCGGCAAGGCGTCTTTCCAGTTCCGAGCGCTCGGCAAGGATCGCCGCCACCTGCCGCTCCAGTTCCTGGGCGATCAGCGACAGCCGGCTGCGGCCCTCCTGCACGCGGCGGGTGAACTCGGCCTGCTTCATCGGCAGGCCGTCGGCGAGAAACGTGCGCGCGAGCGCGGCGACCAGGAGATCGTCCCCGTGCGGCGCGAGCAGCATGTTGCGCGCGAGCGCTTTCTCGATGTCGCGCAGCCGGTCGCGGAACGCGATCCGCAGCAGCCGCAGTACGCCGGCGCGATGCACCTCCCTTGCCCGCTCCGGCGATTCAAAGACCTCGATCGTGACCGCGTCGCCGAGATCCGCGAGCCCCGGGTAACCGACGAGCGTGTGCCCGCCGCGACGCAGTGTCATCACTTCTTCCAGATCGCCGAACATCCAGGCGGTGTAGCGCCCGCATTCTTCCGTCTCGATCTCGCTTCGCAGCGCCGATTGCGTCTGCGGGGCGAACTGCGCCTTGAGCGCCGCCAGATCGCGCCCCATGCCGAGCTGCCGCCCGTCGGCATCCACGACGCGGAAATTCATGCGCAGGTGCGGCGGCGCCGAGGCCGGGCGGAACGCGTCGCCCGGCACTTCGAGCTGGTACCGTTCGCGCAGGTACCGCGCCAGGGCTTCGGCGAGCGGCGTGTCGGCGGGCGGCACCGCGGCGACGAATTCGCGCGCGAACCCCTCCAGCGCGCCCTGCCGCTGGCGCAGCCGCTGCGGCATGCCCTTCGCGAGCACCTGCACTTTTTCCTTCAGCATCCCGGGCACCAGCCACTCGCAGCGCGCCGCCGGCACCTGGTTGAGGAGGGCCACCGGAACGGTCATCGTGACGCCGTCGCGCGGCGAACCGGGCTCGAAACGGTATTCGAGCGCGAAGCAGTTCGGGCCGAGCGCGATACTGTGCGGGAAGTTCTCGGTGGTGATCCCCGCCGCCTCGTGGCGCATCAGGTCCTCGCGGCGAAGGTAAAGCAGCCGCGGATCGGAGCGCTCGGCCTCCTTGCGCCATTTCTCGAAATCGGCGCCGCTGCTGATGCCCTCGGGCACCCGCGCGTCGTAGAAGGCGTAGATCAGCTCGTCGTCCACCAGGATGTCGGGGCGACGCGACTTGTGCTCCAGGCGCTCGATTTCGGCGATGAGCCGCCGGTTGTGGGCGAAGAACGGCGCCCGGGTTTCGTACTCGCCCTCGACCAGGGCCGAACGGATGAAGATTGCGCGCGCGAGTTTCGGGTCTCGCGGACCGTAATGGATCCGCCGGTCGCTGTACACCGGCAGGCCGTACAGCGTACCGCGCTCGAAGGCGACCACCTGCGCGCGGGATTTTTCCCAGTGCGGCCGCTCGGCGTGGCGCCGGATGACGTGCGCGCCGATCTCCTCGAGCCACTTCGGGTCCACGGTCGCCACCGTGCGCGCATAGAGCCGCGTCGTCTCGACGAGCTCGGCGGCGACGATCCACTTGCCCGGCTTTCTCGCGCCCGAGCCGGGATGCACCCAGAACCGGATCCCGCGCGCGCCGGTGTAATGCCCCTCGGCCTCGTCCTTCATGCCGACGTTGCCGAGCAGCCCCGCGAGCAGCGCGCGGTGGATCGCGCGATAGCCTTCCGGCTTCTCGGGGTTGGCGTGCGATTCCTTCCAGCCCATCTCGCGCACGGCCTCGGCGAGCTGCCGGTGGACGTCGCGCCATTCGCGCATTCTGGGGTAGGAGAGGAAGTTCTCCCGGCACTCGCGACGCGACGGCCCGTCGGGGAACGCCTTCCAGAGCTTGAGGAACGCGAGGAAATCCGAGCGCTCGTCGGCAAAGCGCACGTGCCGCTCGTCGGCCGCCGCGGCCTTCTCCAGCGGCCGCTCGCGCGGATCCTGCACCGAAAGCGCCGCGGCGATGACCAGCGTCTCGGCGAGGCAGCCTTCGTCGCGCGCGGCGACGAGCATCCGGCCGATGCGCGGATCGAGCGGCAGGCGCGCGAGCTCGCGCCCGATCGCCGTGAGCGCGTTGCGCTCGTCCACCGCGCCGAGCTCCGCGAGCAGCGCGTAGCCGTCGGCGATTGCGCGCGCCGCGGGCGGGTCGGGAAACGGGAACTCCTCCACCTTTCCGAGATCGAGCGCGAGCGCGCGCAGGATGACGCCGGCGAGCGAGGAGCGCAGCAGCTCGGGATCGGTGTGGGCCGGGCGCGCGTCGAAGTCCTCCTGCGAGTAGAGGCGGAAGCACACGCCGTCGGCGACGCGTCCACAGCGGCCGGCGCGCTGCTTCGCCGCGGCCTTCGACACCGGTTCGATGCGCAGCTGTTCGACCTTGTTGCGATAGCTATAGCGCTTGATGCGCGCAAGGCCGGTGTCCACGACGTAGCGGATGCGCGGCACGGTGAGCGAGGTTTCCGCGACGTTGGTGGCGAGCACGATGCGGCGCAGCGCCCCCGGCCGGAAGACGCGGTCCTGCTCGGCCGCCGAGAGCCGGCTGTAGAGAGGCAGGATTTCCACGTCGCGCAGGCGCCTTGCGCGGATCGCCTCGGCCGCCTCGCGGATCTCGCGCTCGCCGGGAAGAAACACGAGAATGTCGCCGGGCCCGGAGCGGCAGGCTTCCTCGACCGCGTCGGCGAGCGCGTCTTCCTCCTCCTCGCGCGTCGTGTCCTCCGCATCGCCCGCCACTTCGCGCCAGCGGATCTCCACCGGGTAGAGTCGGCCCGAGACCTCGATCACCGGCGCCGGCCGACCGCCGAAGGCGAAATGCCGCGCGAACTTCTCCGCGTCGAGGGTCGCCGAGGTGACGACGAGCCTGAGGTCGGGCCGGCGCGGCAGCAGCCGCCTGAGATAGCCGAGCAGAAAGTCCATGTTGAGGTTCCGCTCGTGCGCCTCGTCGAGCACGAGGGTGTCGTAGGCGGCGAGCTCCGGGTCGCTCTGCGTCTCGGCAAGCAGGATGCCGTCGGTCATGAGCTTCACCACCGTGTCCTTGGCGACGCGGTCGGTGAAGCGCACCTTGTAGCCGACCGCACCGCCGAGCGCCACGCCCAGCTCCGCGGCGATGCGCGCGGCGACCGAGCGCGCGGCGATGCGCCGCGGCTGGGTGTGGCCGATCATTCCGGCCGCACCGCGCCCCATCGCGAGCAGGATCTTCGGGATCTGCGTCGTCTTGCCCGAGCCGGTTTCGCCGCAGACGATCACCGCCGGGTGCTCGGCCACCGCGCGCGCGATCTCCTCGCGCTTTGCGGTGATCGGCAGCGCGGGGTCGAATTCCAGCCGAAAGTTCATGCTCTTGCGCGAAGGCGCTCGAGATAGCGGGCGATCAGGTCAACTTCCAGATTCACCTTCGCGCCGGGCCGGAGCCGCTTGAGGGTGGTTACCCTCAGCGTGTGCGGGATGAGGAACACCTCGAAGTCCGCTCCGCGCACGCGGTTCACCGTCAGGCTGACGCCGTCCACCGCGATCGAGCCCTTGCGCGCGATGTAGCGCGCAAGCCGGCGCGGCGCGCGGATGCGAGTGACGCCGTCCTCGACCGAAACGACCCGCCCGACACCGTCCACATGGCCGGTGACGAAGTGCCCGCCGAGACGCTCGCCGATCGCGAGCGACTTTTCCAGGTTCACCTCGCCGGGTGCATCGAGCCCCGCGGTGACCGAAAGCGTCTCGCGCGAGACGTCGAACGCGAGCCGCCGCCCGCGCTTGGCGGTAACGGTCAGGCAGACGCCCTGCACGCACACCGAGTCGCCGACCCGCACGTCGCGAAGCGCAAGTCCGTCCGCGTCCACCACGAACGGCCGGGTGGAGACGATGCGGCCGACGGCCTGGACGATGCCGGTGAACATCAGCGTAACCGGGCGATGAGGCGCAGATCCCCGCCCACGCGCTCGACCGAGTGGATGCGCAGCCGAATCCGTTCGTCGAGCAAGGCAACCGCCGGCAGTTCCACCATGCCCTGCGCGGCATCGCCGAGCAGGCTCGGATTGAGGTAGATCAGGAACTCGTCCACGCAGCCTTCGCGCACGAGCGAGCCGTTGAGGCGAAACCCCGCCTCGACGTGCAGCTCGTTGACCCCGCGGCGCGCAAGCTCCTCCAGCATCGCCGGCAGCTCGACCTTGCCGCGTGCGTTCGGCAGCACCACCACGTCCGCGTTCGGCGGTGTCCTCCCTCCCTGGGCTGCGAAGATCAGCACGCGCTCGCCGGCGAGGATGCGCGCCGAATCGGGAATCTCCAGCCGGCTGTCCACCACCACGCGCAGCGGCTGGCGCGGCGTGTCCACCGCGCGCACCGTAAGCTGGGGATCGTCGGCCTTGACCGTGCCGATGCCGGTGAGCAGCGCGCAGGCGCGCGCGCGCCAGCGGTGGCCGTCGGCGCGCGCCTCCGGCCCGGTGATCCAGCGGCTGCGGCCGTCGGCGAGCGCGGTGCGGCCGTCCAGCGTCGCGGCGATCTTCATGCGCACCCACGGGCGGCCGCGCGTCATGCGCGAAAAAAAACCGATGTTCAGCTCGCGCGCCGCCTCCTCGAGCAGGCCGAACTCGACGCGCACGCCGGCCGCGGCGAGCGCCTCGCCGCCGCGGCGCGCCAGCGGATTCGGGTCGCGCACCGCCGCCACCACGCGCGCGATGCCGGCGCGCGCGAGCGCCTCGGCGCAGGGGGGTGTCCTGCCGTAATGGTTGCACGGCTCCAGCGTCACGTACGCCGTCGCGCCCCTCGCCGCGCCTCCGGCCGCGGCAAGCGCGTTCGCCTCGGCATGCGGCGCGCCGGCCTGCTCGTGCCAGCCTTCGCCGACGATGCGGTTGCCTTGCGCGATCACGCAGCCAACGCGCGGGTTGGGCGTCGCGGTGTACAAGCCCCGCTCGGCGAGCGCGAGCGCGCGCGCCATCATCGCCCGGTCGAGGCCGGAGAAGCCGCTCACCGCCTGCGGCGGCGCGAAGCCTTCACTTCCTGCACCGCCTCGCGGAAGTCGTCCGGCGTCTCGAAGCTGCGGTACACCGAGGCGAACCGGATGTAGGCGATCTTGTCGAGCTTCGCCAGCTCGCGCATGACCAGGTCGCCGACGCGGCTGGTGGGAATTTCGCGCTCGCCGAGCGAGCGCAGCTTTTCCTCGATCCGGTCCACCGCCGCATCCACCGCCTCGGTCGCGACCGGCCGTTTCCTGAGCGCGAGCATCATGCTGCCCACCAGCTTTTCGCGGTCGTAGTCGGCGCGCGTGCCGTCCTTCTTGACCAGCCGCGGCATGCGCAGCTCGACCCGCTCGTAGGTGGTGAAGCGCTTGTCGCACTTCGGGCAGCGCCGGCGCCGGCGTACCACGTTCGCGCCGGGGTTGGAGCGCGTGTCCACTACGCTGGTGTCCTCGTGCGAGCAGAACGGGCAGCGCATCGGCGCGCCTCAGCCGTAGACCGGGAATCGCGCGCACAGCGCGGCGACCTCGCGCCGCACGCGCTCGACGCGCAGCGTGTCCGATGGAGCCTCGATCACGTCGGCGATCAGCTCGGCGAGCCGCTCGGCCTCCTCCTCGCGCATGCCGCGCGTGGTCATCGCCGGCGTGCCGATGCGGATCCCGGAAGTCACCGTGGGCTTTTCCGGATCGTGCGGCACGGCGTTCTTGTTCACCGTGATGTGCGCGCGCCCGAGCGCCTCCTCCGCCGCCTGGCCGGTGATGCCCTTCGTGCGCAGGTCCACCAGGAACATGTGGCACTCGGTGCGCCCGGAGACGATCCGCAGGCCGCGGCGCGCGAGCGTCTCGGCCATGACGCGCGCGTTCTTCATCACCTGAACCTGATAGTCACGGAACTCGGGCCGCGCCGCCTCGGCGAGCGCCACCGCTTTCGCCGCGATCGCGTGCATCAGCGGGCCGCCCTGGATGCCGGGAAACACCGCCGAATCGAGCGCGCGCGCGTGCTCGGCGTTGGCGAGGATCATGCCGCCGCGCGGCCCGCGCAGCGTCTTGTGCGTGGTGGTGGTGACGACGTCGGCGATCCCGACCGGGCTCGGGTAGAGCCCGGCCGCGACCAGCCCGGCGTAGTGCGCGATGTCGGCCACCAGCACCGCGTCCACCTCGTCGGCGATGTGGCGCAGCCGCTGCCAGTCAATGCGCAGCGAATAGGCGGAGGCGCCGGCGACGATGACGCGCGGGTTGTGCTCGAGCGCCAGCTTCTCCGCCTCCGCGTAGTCGAGCACCTCGTCGGCGTCGAGGCCGTAGGAGATCGCGCGGTAGAGCTTGCCGCTCGAATTCACCGCCGCGCCGTGCGTGAGGTGCCCACCGTGCGCGAGGGACATGCCGAGAATCGTATCGCCGGGCCTGAGAAACGCGAGATATACGGCCTGGTTCGCCTGCGAACCCGAATGCGGCTGCACGTTGGCGTACTCGGCGCCGAACAGGCGCTTGGCACGCTCGATCGCCAGGTGCTCGGCGATATCCACGAAGGCGCAGCCGCCGTAATAGCGCCGTCCGGGGTAGCCCTCGGCATACTTGTTGGTGAGGAGCGACCCCTGCGCCGCGAGCACCGCGGGGCTGGCGTAATTCTCCGAGGCAATCAGCTCGACGTGCTCTTCCTGGCGCCGCGTTTCCTGGCGGATCGCCTGGAAAACCTCCGGATCGGTCTGCTCCAGGGTGGCGGCAAGCATGGTGCGGGGTGGCGCGAGGCGGCGAAGGGGCGAATTCTACTCGACCCCCGGCGCGCGCCCGGTCTATACCGTCGCCGGCGGCGCGAGGTCGGAGGGGCGGTCTATGTCGCGCAGGACCCCGGGATCGCCCACCGGCACCTTGACGATTCTGTCCTCGTGCGCGGCGAGGATCGCTCGCGCGCCCTCGTCGCCGGCGCAGCGCTCCAGCAGGGCACGAAAGCGCGCCGAAAAGCCCACCGGATGGCCGCGGCGGGCCCGGTAGTACGGCGCCGCGATCGGGGCGCCGGCGGCGAGCGCGTCGCGCACCGCGGCGATCGTGCTCGGGCGCACGAACGGCATGTCGGCGAGCGCGACGAGCCACCCGTCGGCGTCGGCCGCAGCGCGCACGCCGCAGGCAAGGCTCGCGCCCATGCCCTCGGCGGCGCCCGCGCAGAACACCGTCTCGCAGCCCTCCTCGGCGAGCAGCCGCCCGATTTCCTCGGCGCCCGGCCGCAGCACCGCGAGCACGCGCGCCAGCTCCGCACGGAGGTTTCTCGCCGCCTGCGCCGCCATCAGGACGCCGTGCGGCAGGGGGTGCAGCAGCTTGTCCGAGCCGAAGCGGCTGGCCGATCCCGCCGCGAGCAGCAGGCCGACGAGCTTCAAGCCCGGGCGGGGGTGTCCGGCGCCACCTCGCAGGCCGAGGGATCGAAGCGGCGCTGTTCCTTGGCCGCCCATGACGGCTCCACGACGCCGTGGCGCACGGCGGTCATCTCGGCGAGGATCGCCACCGCGATCTCCGGCGGGGTCTTCGAACCGATGTACAGCCCCACCGGGCCCCGCAGCCGGGCGATCTCCTCTTGCGACAGGTCGAACTCCGCCAGGCGCCTGCGGCGCGCGTCGTTATTCTTCTTCGAGCCGATCGCGCCGACGTAGAACGCGGGCGACTTCAGCGCTTCCAGGAGCGCGAGGTCATCGAGCTTCGGATCATGCGTGAGCGCCACCACCGCGCTGTGGGCGTCGAGGTTCATCTCGCGGATGACGTCGTCGGGCATGCCGCGCTCCAGCGCCACGCCCTCGACCCGCCATCCGGCGGCGTACTCCTCGCGCGGATCGATGACCGTCACGTGGTAGTCGAGCATGCGCGCCATCGTCGCGAGGTAATGCGTGAGCTGGCCGGCGCCGATCAGCACCAGGCGCCAGCGCGGGCCGTGCACCGTGACGAGCACGCGGCCGTCGAATTCCAGCGTGTCGCTCCAGCGCCCGGGCTCGAGCGAAACCGCGCCGCTCGCCATGTCCAGCCGCCGGCGCACGAGCTGCTGGCGCGAAATGGTGTCGAGCAGCTCCCCAATGCCGCTCCTTTCGGTCACCGGTTCGAGCACGATCTGCAGCGTCCCGCCGCAGGGCAGCCCCCAGCGGGTCGCCTCCTCGTTGGTGACCCCGTACTTGACGAGCTGCGGCAGATCCTTCGCCACCGCCCGCGCGCGCACCTTCTCGACCAGATCGTCCTCGACGCAACCGCCGGAAACCGATCCCACGACCTGCCCATCGTCGCGGATCGCGACCAGCGCGCCGACCGGACGAGGCGCCGAGCCCCAGGTCTTGACGATGGTGCCGAGCGTAACGCGATGCCCGGCCGCTCGCCAGGCCTCGGCGGTGCGCAGAACCTCGATGTCCACGCTGTCCATGGCGCGATTCTACGCCCGCGCAAAGCGCAGGGCCACGCGGCACCCCTGGCCTGCGGCGCCCGCCCCGACCTCCAGAGCCGCCCCGTGCGCCAGCGCGATCTCGCGCACGATCGCCAGCCCCAGGCCGCTGCCCTCGCCCGGTGTGCCTGGCACCCGGTAGAAGCGCTCCAGCACCCGTTCGCGCTCGGCGGGCGCGATGCCCGGGCCGTCGTCCTCGACTTCCAGGAAGCTCGCGCCCTGGCGCACGCCGCTGCGCACCGTCACCCGGGCTCCGGACCCGGCGTACTCGATCGCGTTGTGGACCAGGTTGGCGAGCGCCTCGCGCAGCAAGAGCGCGTCGCCGCGCACCGGCGCCGGCGCCAGCTCGAACCCGAGGTCGATGCCGCGCGCCAGCGCGCGGTGCACCCATTCGTCGGCCGCTTCCTCGACGACCGCGCGCAGATCGAGCGGCGCGAACCGTTCCGCGCTCCAGCCCCCGGGCTCGGCGCGCGCGAGCGCCAGCAGCTGGTTGGCCAGACGCGCGGTGCGGATGGTCGCGCGGTGAACCTGCTCCAGCTCTGCCCGGCAGGCCGCCGGCAGCTCGTGCGCGAGCGCAAGCTCCGTATGCGCCTGCAGCCCGGCAAGCGGCGTGCGCAACTGATGGGCCGCGTTGGCGATGAAGCGGCGCTGGTTCTCGGCCGCTTCGGCGACCCGGCCGAGCAGATGGTTGAGGGCATTGGCGAGCGGTTGGACCTCCAGCGGCGCGTCCGCGGCATCCAGCGGGCGCAGGTCGCGCGCCGAGCGTGCCTTGATCTCGGCCGAAAGAGCCTCCAGCGGCGCAAGGCCCCGCTTGACGCCGAACCACACCGCGGCGAGCGCCGCGGCCGCCACCAGCAGCTCCGGCACCAGGCCGGTGAACAGGATGGCGCGCGCCAGGCTGCGCCTCTTGTTGCCGGTTTCGGCGACCTGCACCGTGCACACGCGGCCGGCGCAGGGCACGAGCATCGCGACCACGTGCACTGCGCTGCCGCGGTAGCGCGCGTCGTAGCGGATCACGCCGTCCTGCGCCCGCGCCCCCGGCGGCGGATCGGGCAGGCCGGCGTCGCCCGCGATCGCGGTGCCGTCCGGGGCGCGCACCTGGTAGTAGATGGTGTCGTAGCGGTCGGTGCGCAGGGCGCGGTCGGCCGCCCCCGGGAGATCGAAGGCGTAGCGGTCGCCGGAGGCGCGGATGCGCTCGGCGAGCGCGAGCGCGATGTCGGCGAGCGCCTGATCGTAAGCCTCGCTCGCCGGCTCGAGCGACACGAAGTATACGGCGACCGCGCCCAGCGCGAGCAGCGCCGCCACCGGCGCGAGCAGCAGCCGCAGCAGCTGGCCGCGCAGGCTGCGTGCGGCCATGTCAGCTTTCCTTGTACTCCTCGAGCATGTAGCCGAAGCCGCGCACGGTGCGAATGCGGATGCCGGCCGGCTCCAGCTTCGCGCGCAAGCGCGATATGTACACCTCGATCGCGTTGGGCGACAGCTCCTCGTTCCAGTCGGTCACCGCATGGATGATCGCCTCCTTGGAGACGATGTGTTCGACGCGCGCAAGCAGCACTTCGAGCACCGCCCATTCGCGCGCCGCCAGCTCCAGCGGCGCGCCGCCAAGGTAGGCGCGCCGCGCCGCGCTGTCGAGCGTGAGCGGTCCGTGCTGCACGCGCGGCCCGGCGCGCGCCTGCGATCGGCGGATGAGCGCGCGCACTCGCGCCGTCAGCTCCGGCATCGCGAAGGGCTTGGCCATGTAGTCGTCGGCGCCGAGATCGAGCCCCCGCACCCGGTCCTCGATCTGGTCGCGCGCCGTGAGGACCAGCACCGGCGTCGCGCCGCCCGCGCCGCGCAGTCGGCGCAGCACCTCGTAGCCGTCCATTCCGGGCAGACCGATGTCGAGGATCACCAGATCGAACGCTTCCTGGCGTGCGGCGAGCACCGCCTGCTCGCCGCTCGACATCGCGTCCACTGCGTAGCCCTCCGCGCGCAGCATCTGGGCGAGCGCCCCGGCGAGCGAGGCGTCATCCTCGACGATCAGAATCCGCACGCGCCGATGATACCGCCACGTGGCGCTTGCCGATCCCGCACGCCGGCGCGCCACCATGCCGCACGACGGGCGGTTCATCTGCCGCGCGCGCGCACGCCTGCGATCGCACCTTGGCCAGGCCGCGAAGCGCCAAAAAAAAAGCCCGCGCGAACGCGGGCTCGGCAGGCGCCGGCCGGGCGGAGGAAGGAACCCGGCCAGCCCCTGCAGGGGGCCGGTCGGAAACGGCCAGGCGAGACGCAGTCTGCGCGCGCATCCTTGCAGCGCACTTGCGCGTGACTTGCGCGCGGCTGACAGCGCCTGACTCATCCGGCCGGCGCCCGCCTGCGCCCGCGCCAGCCCGCCATCATCACGTACAGCACCGGCAGGACGAAGAGAACGAGCAGCGTGGCCGAGGCGAGCCCACCGATCACCACCACCGCGAGCGGCTTTTGCGTTTCGGCACCGATGCCGGTGGAAAGCGCCATCGGCAGCAGGCCCAGCGAGGCGAGCAGCGCCGTCATCAGCACCGTGCGCAGGCGCGTGCGCGCGCCCTGGATCGCGGCCTCCTCCGGCGCGGCGCCGCGATGGCGCAGCTCGTTGAAGAGCGCGACCATCACCACGCCGTTCAGCACCGCCTGGCCGAACAGCGCGATGAAGCCGATCGCCGCCGACACCGACAGATAGATCCCGGTCAGCCAGAGCGCGAGGATCCCGCCGATCGCGGAAAACGGGATGTTGGCGACGATGAGGAGCGAGTTGCGGAACGACTTGAAGGCGTCGAACAGCAGCAGGAAGATGATCAGGATCGAGATCGGCACGATCACCGCCAGGCGCGCCATCGCGCGCTCCTGGTTCTCGAACTCGCCCGACCAGGTGATCGCGTAGCCCTCGGGCAGCGGCACGTTGCGGCGCACCTTCGCCTGCATGTCGGAGACGACGCTGCCCATGTCGCGGCCGCGGATGAAGACACCGACCGCGAGCACCCGCCGGCCGTTCTCGCGCGCGATGTTCATCATGCCGCCGACGGTGCGCAAGCTCGCCACCTCCGACAGCGGCACGTAGGCGCCGTTCGGTGTCGCCACCAGCAGCTCCTGCATGCCGGTGAGGGTGCGTTCAGCCTCCTCCAGCCGCACCGCCACTCCGAAGCGCTGCTCGCCTTCCCATATCTGCGTCACCTGCTTGCCGCCGAGCGCGGTCTCGATCACGTCCTGGATATCGGCGACGTTCAGCCCGTAGCGCGCCGCCCGCGCGCGGTCCACCCGCACCTGGATCTGCGGCAGCTCGCCGAGCCGGTCCACGAAGGCGCGTGCGACCCCGGGTACCTCCTGCACCTGCCTGAGCACGCCGAGCGCAAGCTCGCGCAGCCGCTCGAGATCCTCGCCGAACACCTTGATCACGATCTGTCCGTCAATCTGCGAGATGGATTCGAGCACGTTGTCGCGGATCGGCTGCGAAAACGTCGGCACCACGCCGGGCAGCTTGACGATCTCGGCCTCCATCTCGCGCAGCAGCCCCGCCTTGTCCACGCCGCGCGTCCATTCGGTCTCGGGCTTGAGATCGACCAGAAATTCGGCCATGTTGATGAGCTTCGGATCGGTGCCGTCCTCGGGCCGGCCGACTCTGGAGTTGACCTTCCTGACCTCCGGAAACTTGCGGATCGCGGCGCGGATCCGCGCCACCATCTCCTGCGCTTCGGACACCGAGACGCTGGTGGGCAGAGTGACGTTCACCCACAGCGCCCCCTCGTTCAGTTCCGGCAGGAACTCGGTGCCCAGGCGCGGCACGAGCGCGAGGCTGCCGGCGAGTGCGGCCAGCGCAAGACCGAGCACCGCGCGCCGGTGCGCGAGCGCCCACCTGAGCGCCGGCTCATAGGCGCGCCCGGCGGCGCGCACCAGCACGTTCTCGCGCTCCGGGAGGTTGCGCCTGAGCGTCACCGCGCACAGCAGCGGCACCAGCGTGAGCGAGAGCACGAGCGCCCCGGCGAGCGCCGAGACCACCGAATAGGCCATCGGCGCGAAGATGCGGCCCTCGTGCCGCGTCAGCGTGAAGATCGGGATGTGCGCGGCGATGATGATCAGCATCGAGAACAGCGTCGGCCGGCCGACCTCGACCGCGGCGTCGAGGATGATCTGCTTGCGCCGGCTCTCGGCGAGGACCTTGTGCCCGTGACTCGCCTCGGAGAGCTTGCGGAATACGTTCTCCACCACGATCACCGCGCCGTCCACGATGATGCCGAAGTCCATCGCGCCGAGCGAAAGCAGGTTCGCGGGGATCCCGATCCACGTGAGACCGAGGAAGGTGGCGAGCAGCGCGAGCGGCATGGTCAGCGCGACGATCGCCGCCGCGCGCAGGTTGCCGAGAAAGAGCCACAGCACCGCCGACACGAGCAGCGCACCCTCGAGCAGGTTGGTGAACACCGTCGTCAGCGTGCGGCCGATCAGCCACGTGCGGTCGTAGATCGGCTCGATTCTCACGCCCGCCGGCAGGCCGCCGGCGTTGAGTGCCGCGACGCGCTCGCGCACGCGCCCGAGCACCTCCGAGGGATTTTCGCCGCGGCGCATCAACACCACGCCGGTGACCACATCGTCCTCGTCGTCCTCGCCGGCGACGCCCTGCCGCGGCACCGCGCCGACTGCCACGCGTGCGATGTCGCGCACCAGGATCGGCGTTCCGCCGCGCTCGGTGACCACGACGTTGGCGATGTCTTCCGGGCCCTGGAACAGGCCGATGCCGCGGATCAGATACTGCTGGCGGCCCTGCTCGACGTAGCTTCCGCCCGCGTTGCGGTTGCCGCGCTCGATCGCCTGCGCGAGCTGCGCGAGCGTCACGCGGTAGTCGCGCATGCGCGCCGGGTCGGGGCGCACCTCGTACTGCTTGATGAGGCCGCCCAGACTGGTGACGTCGGCCACGCCCGGCACCTGCTTCAGGCTGCGCTGCACCACCCAGTCCTGCAGGGTGCGCAGCTCGCGCGGCCCGAGCCCCTCGCCCCTTAGCCGGTAGCGATAGATCTCGCCGATCGCGGTCGAGAACGGCGCCAGCTGGGAATCCACTCCCGGCGGCAGCTCCACCTCGCGCAGCCGCTCGACCACCTGCTGGCGCGCAAAATACCCGTTCACGCCGTCATCGAAGGTAATGGTCAGGAACGACAGGCCGAACTGGGTGTGCACGAACATGCGCACCGCTCCGGGCAGGCCCGAGAGCGCCACCTCGAGCGGAATCGTCACCTGCTTCTCGACCTCCTCGGCGGCGCGGCCGGGGTAGAGCGAGATCACCGTGACCTGCGTGTCGGTGACGTCGGGGAACGCCTCGACTGGCAGCCGATTGAACGCCGCGATGCCCGCGCCGACGAACACGACCACGCCCAGCACGATGAACAGCGGCTGGTAGAGGGCAAAGGCGACGACGCGCCGGATCACCTCAGTCCTTCGCCGCGAGCAGGCGCTCGAGGAGCAGGTTGCCGTCGACCACCACGCGCTCGTGCAAGGCCACGCCCTCCAGCACGACTTGATGCGCGTCTATCGTCGGTCCGAGGCGCACTCGCCGTCGTTCGAAGCGGCCGTCGCCTCGCTCGACGAACACGTAGTGCTGCTCGCCGCGCAGGTACACCGCACGCGCCGGAACCAGCAACCCTCCGGCCGCCGGCACGCGCAGCTCGGCGGTGACGAACATTTCCGCCTTGGCGCGCCGCTCCCGGTTCTCGACCGCGCCGCGCACCTTGACCGTGCGCGTCTGCGGATCCACGAAATCGGCGATGGCCGTGATCCGCCCGGCGAGGGTCCGGTCGCCGAGGAGCGTCGCGCGCAGCTGCACCTCGGCGCCGACCCGGACGGCGCCGACATCGGCTTCGGCGATGTCGAGCAAAAACCACAGCCGTCCCGGGTCCGAGATCACGAACAGGCCCTTTTCCGGCTGTGCGTCGGCGCGCAGCTCCTGCCCCGGGTTGAGATTGCGCTCGACCACCACGCCGGCGATCGGAGCGGCGAGTGCAAAGCGCTGATCCACCGTCGCGGCCGCGGCGCCGTACAGGCGCAGGCGCGCTACCTGGCGCTCGCGCTCGGCGACGGCACGGGCGGCCTCCGTGCGCGCCGCCAGCAGGTCCTTCGCCGGCGCGACGCCCGCCGCGTGCAGCTCCTCGATGCGCGCAAGGTTCGTGCGCGCGAGTTCCTCGTCCACTTTCGCCTTGCGCGCCTCGGCCTGCGCCGCGCCCAGCTCGGGCGAGGCGATCACGGCAAGCGTCTGTCCGGCGCGCACCGCGTCGCCCGCGCGTACCGCGACCGCGACGACCCGCCCGCCGAGCGGGCTGAACACGCGCACGGTGCGGTCCTCGTCCCATACCAGACGCCCGGGAAAGCGCAGCACCGACTCGCGCCACGGCTCGATTGCCGCGACCGCGAGCGACGCGATCTGGGGGCTCTCCGGTGCGAAGACGATCGTCTGGCCTTCGACGCGCGGCTGCGGCGCAGACGTTTGCGGCGCCGAGTCGCCGCAGGCCGCCGGACCGAGCGCGGCGAGCGCCGCCCAGAGCACCGCAAGCGCGCGCGCCGGATTCATCGCCGTTCCTCCAGCGTCTGGACCGTGGCGCTCGCCGCGCGCCAGGCGGCGAGCGCCTTCGCGTAGTCGGCGCGCGCGGCGAGCGCCTCCAGGCGGACCGCGCGCAGCGTACGGCGCGCATCGAGCACCTCGAGCACCGAAACCGCGCCGCGCCGGAACGCGAACTCGGCGGCCTGCGCGGCTCGCTCGGCCGCACCGAGGAGCGCCGTGTCGTAGCGCTCCAGGCGTTCGCCGGCCGAGGCGAGCTCGGCGGCGGCGCGGCCGATGTCGTTGTGCGCCACCGCCTGCGCCTTCTCGAGGGCATCGAGCGCGGCGTAGCGTTCGACCTCGGCGCGCTGAATGTCGCCGGAGAAGTCGTAGCCGGTGAAAAGCGGAAAAGAGATGCCGAAGCCGACCGAGTAGGAAGACGGCGCCGGAAACCGGTACAGCTGCGCGCCCACCGTGATATCCCGCGTCTGCAGGCTGCGCGCGAGATCCCGCAGTTTCTCGGCGGCGGCAAGGCGCGCCCGGGCAGCGGCCACGTCAGGCCGAGACTCGATCGCGCGCTCGAGCGTGGCCCGCTCGGGCGGCACACGCGCCGGCCAGTCGTCGGCGGCGCGCAGCTCGCCGGCCGAGCGCTCCTCGCCGATCAGGTACGCGAGCGCGAAGCGTGCCCGGTCGAGCTCGGCGCGGGCGGCGCGCACCTCGTTGCGCGCCCGCTCGTGATCCACCTGCACCTTGGCGACATCGGCCTCGGCCAGATCGCCGGCCTTGAGCCGTGCTTGCGCCGCGGCGAGCGTCTGCCCGAAGAGCTGCGCGAGGTCCTCCAGCAGAAAGAGCTTGTCCTGGGCCTGCTTGAGCTCGTAATAGGCGACACGAAGTTGCGCAAGCTGCACGCGCAGCATCTCCAGCGACTCGCTGCGCGCGGCGCGTTCGAGCTCCTCGGCCGCCTGCATGCGCAGCTCGCGCTTGTTGCCGCGCTCGAGCGGCTGGTCAATGCGCAGCGTCGCGTCCAGCCTCTGGTCGCGCAGCGGTCCCGGTCCGATCGCATTCGGCGCCACCGACACCCCGGAGGTGGCGAGCGACACCGTCGGGTTCGGCCGCGCGGCGGCGATCAGGCGCTGCGCCCCGGCCGCCTCGACCGCGCGGCGCGCGGCTGCCAGCTCGCGATTGCGCTCGAGCAGCAGCCGCTCGGCCTCGGCGAGGGTCAGATCGCGCGCGGGCGATGCGCTGGCGGCGGCAGTGGCGAGAAAAAAAACAAGGCAGCGCGCCTTCATCGGGGCGCCGAAGGCTACCGGCGCCGGTTGTCGCGCGCCTTGCGGCAAGCTTTCGGCATGCTGAAGCGCCGCGGCGTTTGCGCGGCGCAACATTGCCGGAGCGATGCCGCTTGGCTAGGATTCCGCCTTCCCGAGGAAACAAGCAATCACAATCGTCGCGAGGAGGCGCCATGGCGGTCAGAGTTTCCATGAAGGTGAACGGCAAACCGGTATCCGGCGAGATGGAGGAGCGCACGCTTCTGGTCACCTTCATTCGCGAGCATCTGCGGCTCACCGGAACGCATGTCGGTTGCGACACCGCGCAGTGCGGGGCGTGCACCGTGATCATGAACGGCCGCGCGGTGAAGTCGTGCTCGATCCTTGCGATGCAGGCCGAGGGCGCGGACATCACCACCATCGAGGGCGTGGCCAGGCCCGACGGAACGCTGCATCCGATGCAGGCGGCCTTCAAGGAGCACCACGGCCTGCAGTGCGGCTTCTGCACGCCGGGAATGGTGATGAACGCGATTGACTTCGCCAGCCGCAACCCCAACCCCACCGAGCAGGAGATCCGCGAGGCGCTGGAAGGGAACCTCTGCCGCTGCACCGGCTATCACAACATCGTGAAGTCCATCGCCGCCGGAGCGCGGGCGATGGCCGCCGCGAAATGAGGAGGACGCCATGAACGCACCGCTGATCGGCGCGCGCATCCCGAGGAAGGAGGACTATCGCTTCCTCACCGGCGCGGGCCAGTACACCGACGACGTCACGCTGCCGAATCAGACTTACGCCGCGTTCGTGCGCTCGCCGCACGCGCACGCGAGAATCAAGGGTATCCGCACCGACAGCGCGCGGCGCGCGCCCGGGGTGCTCGCGGTCTACACCGGCGAGGACGTCGCAGCGGCGAAACTGGGCACCCTTCCCTGCGGCTGGCTGATCACGGACGTGAACGGCCAGCCGATGAAGGAGCCGCCCTACCCGGTGCTCGCGCAGGGCAAGGTGCGCTTCGTCGGCGAGCGCGTCGCGGTGGTGATCGCCGAGACCGCCGCCCAGGCGCGCGACGCCGCCGAGCTGGTCGAAGTGGACTATGAGCCGCTCGCGGCGGTGACCGACGCGTCGAAGGCGCGCGCGCCGGGCGCGCCGGTGATCCACGACATCGCCCCGGACAACACCTGCTACGTCTGGGCGCTCGGCGACAAGGCGGCGGTGGACGCGGCCTTCGCCAAGGCCGCGCACGTGACCCGCCTCGAGTTCGTCAACAATCGGCTGATTCCGAACGCGCTCGAGCCGCGGGCGGCGAACGGCGTGTACTCGCGCGCCGACGACAGCTACACGCTGTACGTCGCCAACCAGAACCCGCACGTCGAGCGGTTGCTGATGACCGCTTTCGTCATGGGGCTGCCCGAGCACAAGGTGCGTGTGGTGGCGCCCGATGTCGGCGGCGGTTTCGGCTCGAAGATCTATCTCTACGCCGAGGACGTGGTGGTCACCTGGGCGGCGAAGCAGTTGAACCGCCCGGTGAAGTGGACCGCCGAGCGTTCCGAGTCGTACCTTTCGGACGCGCACGGTCGCGACCACCACACGGTGGCCGAGCTTGCCCTCGACCGCGACGGCAAGTTCCTCGCGATGCGGGTGAAGACGACGGCGAACCTGGGCGCGTACCTCTCCACGTTCGCCTCGTGCATCCCGACGATCCTGTACGCGACGCTGCTTGCCGGCCAGTACACCACGCCGCTGATTCACTGCGAGGTGACGGCGGTGTTCACCAACACCGCCCCGGTGGACGCCTACCGCGGCGCCGGGCGACCGGAGGCGACCTACGTGGTCGAGCGGCTGGTCGAGACGGCGGCGCGGGAGCTGAAGATGGATCCGGCGGAGATCCGGCGGCGCAACTTCATCACCCAGTTCCCGTACCAGACGCCGGTGGCGCTCGTGTACGACACCGGCAACTATCACGCGACGCTGGAGAAGGCGCAGAAGCTCGCCGACGTGGCCGGCTACGCGGCGCGCAAGAAGGCGTCGGAGGCGAAGGGCAAGCGCCGCGGGATCGGCTACGCCTGCTACATCGAGGCCTGCGGCATCGCGCCCTCGGCGGTCGCCGGCTCGCTCGGTGCGCGCGCGGGGCTATTCGAGGCGGGCGAGATCCGCGTCCACCCCACCGGGACGGTGACCGTGTTCACCGGCTCGCACTCGCACGGCCAGGGACACGAGACGACCTTCGCGCAGGTGGTCGCCGACCGGCTCGGCATCCCGATCGAGAACGTGGACATCGTGCACGGGGACACCTCGAAGATCCTGTTCGGCATGGGCACCTACGGCTCGCGCTCGATCGCCGTCGGCGGCACGGCGATCATGAAGGCGCTCGACAAGGTGATCGCCAAGGGCCGGAAAATCGCGGCCCACCTGCTGGAAGCGTCCGAGGCCGACATCGAGTATGACCGCGGCGTGTACCAGGTGAAGGGCACCGACAAGAAGAAGACGTTCGGCGAGGTCGCCTTCGCCGCCTACGTGCCGCACAACTATCCGCTCGACAAGCTGGAGCCGGGCCTGAACGAGAACGCGTTCTACGACCCGACCAACTTCACCTTCCCGGCCGGCACCTACATCTGCGAAGTCGAGGTGGACCCGGAGACCGGCAAGGTGACGATTGACCGCTGGACCGCGGTGGACGACTTCGGCAAGGTGATCAACCCGATGATTGTCGAGGGCCAGGTGCACGGCGGCCTGGCGCAGGGCATCGGCCAGGCGCTGACCGAAGTCTGCCGCTACGACGACAACGGCCAGCTGCTCACCGGATCGTTCATGGACTACTGCATTCCGCGCGCCGACGATCTGCCCTCGTTCCAGGTGGACACCTGCGAGACGCCGTGCACGCACAACCCGCTCGGGGTAAAAGGCTGCGGCGAGGCGGGAGCGATCGGAGCGCCGGCCGCGCTCATGAACGCGATCACCGACGCGCTGGGAGTGAAGGACCTGCCGATGCCGGCGACGCCGGAGACGGTCTGGAAAGCCCTGCGGACGCATTGAGAAGGAGAACCGGACATGCGTGCATTCCACTACCACCGCCCGGCGAGCCTCGCCGAGGCTGCTTCGCTCGCCGCCAGAGGGGAAGCGAAACTGCTGGCCGGCGGCCAGTCGCTCGTGCAGGCGATGAAGCTGCGGCTCGCCTCGCCCTCGGACGTCGTGGACCTGGGGGGCCTCAGGGACCTCGGCGGAATCAAGTCCGACGGCAAGACGCTCACCATCGGCGCGATGACGCGCCACGCCGAAGTCGCCGATTCGGCCGAAGTGAAGAAGGCGATCCCGGCCCTCGCGGCGCTCGCTGGCATGATCGGTGACCGCCAGGTCCGGGCGATGGGCACCCTGGGCGGCTCGATCGCCAACAACGATCCCGCGGCCGACTATCCGGCGGCGGTGCTCGGCCTCAATGCGGTCGTGCATACCAACAAGGGCCGGCACGAGGCCGACAAGTTCTTCAAGGGCCTGTACGAAACCGCGCTTGCGCCCGGCGAGATCATCACCTCGGTCGCCTTCCAGATTCCGAAACGCGCCGCCTACATGAAGTTCAAGAACCCGGCTTCGCGCTTCGCCATCGTCGGCGTGTTCGTCGCCGATTTCGGCGGCGGCAACGTGCGCGTGGCGGTGACCGGCGCCGGCCCGTGCGTGTTCCGCCAGACGGACATGGAGAAGGCGCTGGCGGCGAAGTTCGAGCCGGCCTCGGTCGCCAACGTCAAGGTGAGCCCTGCCGGACTGAACAGCGACCTGCACGCGAGCGCAGAGTATCGGGCGCACCTCGTCACCGTCATGGCGAAGCGCGCGGTGGAGGCGGCGCTGAAGTAGAGAAGGTTGTTCGGGAGGGGGAGCGGGAGGAAAGCCCGCGCGCTGCGCGGGCTTTTTTTCGCCGCTACGTCACTCTCCGGAACGTGAACTCCCACCGGCCCGGCCGTAGATGGAGCGTGTCGCCGTCGGCGCGGAAAAAATGAAACAGCTCGCCTTCCTCGGCGACGTCGTTCCAGTTGCGCCGCCGGCTGATCACGAAGGCTTCGCCGACGACCCGGTAGCGCCCGGAGAAGGCGAAGGCTTCACGGAACGCCGCGAGGATCTCGCCCACGTCCTTCGCGCCCGGTTCATGGCCATCGAGCAGCGCCATGAACCGGCGCGCCGGGGTAAACAGGATGCAGGCGCGTGGCAGCCGGCCCGGCGCCCGCAGGCCGTCATGTCTCGCCTCGGCGATCTCCCAGACACCGACCAGCGCGTCCCCGCCCCGTGGCGGCTCGACTTGACGTTCCATTTCCCTTTGCTGGCCGAGAACCACCGCTTCGCTCCTTCGGCACCGGTCGGATGATCGAGCAGAGTGCTCCCGGCGGTTCCGCCCGTCAGCCAGTTGCGTCACGCCGGCGCCGTGCAATCTGCACGCCGGAGCAAACGGAGAGTGGCGCCTGCCAGCCAAATGCCCGAAAATGTGGCATTTTCGCAGCGCGCAAATCCTCATGCCCAGCCCCCGAGCGTTCCCCAGATCCATCGAAGAGACCCTGCAGATCCTCGGCGCCGCCGATTACGTCGCCGACCGCAGCCTCGCCACCGCGGTGTACCTCGCTCTCGCCATGCGGCGGCCGCTCTTCCTCGAAGGCGAAGCCGGCGTCGGCAAGACCGAGATCGCCAAGGTGCTCGCCGCGAGCCTCGGACGCGAGCTGATCCGCCTGCAATGCTACGAGGGCCTGGACATCGCGCAGGCGGCCTACGAGTGGAACTACTCGCGCCAGATGATCGAGATCCGGCTCGCCGAGGCCGCCGGGGAAAAATCGCGCGAGAGGCTCGCGCAGGACATCTACGCCGAGCGGTTCCTCGTCAAGCGGCCGCTGGCGCGCGCGCTGGAGGGAAAGCCGGGCGCCACCCCGGTATTGCTCATTGACGAGCTGGACCGCACCGACGAGCCGTTCGAGGCGTATCTGCTGGAGGTGCTCTCCGACTGGCAGATCACGATCCCGGAGCTCGGCACCCTGCGCGCTGCCGAGCCGCCGGTGGTGGTGATCACCTCGAACCGCACGCGCGAGATCCACGACGCGGTCAAGCGCCGCTGCTTCTACTACTGGGTGGACTATCCGGACGCCGAACGCGAGCTGGAGATATTGCGGCGCAAGGCACCCGGCGCCGCCGCCGCGCTCTCGCGCGAGGTCGTCGAGTTCGTGCAGCGTCTGCGCAGGATGGATCTGTTCAAGGTGCCGGGAGTGGCGGAGACGATAGACTGGGCGAACTGCCTGGTCGCGCTCGACCGCGTCGCGCTCGACCCGGAGACGGTGAGCAACACGCTCGGGGTGCTGCTCAAGTACCGGGACGACATCGAACGCCTCTCCGGCGCGGAGGCCGAGCGGCTCGTGAGCGAGGCGAAGTCCGCCGTCGCCGCCTGACACCGGATGAGCGCGGTTTCACTTCTGCGCCGCCTGCTCGGGCGCCCGCGATCCGGCATCGCGCCACGCACGCGCCAGCTGGTGCAACTGTGCCAGGCGCTGCTGGGCGAGGGCGGCGAGGTCTCGGGCATGGCCACCGCCCGCCAGGCCTTGGCCGCCTACCACGCGCTCGATGAGCGGGAGCGCGAACAGTTCTTCGACGTCCTCAGCGAGGACTTTTCGCCTTCGCCGGAGGCCGTCGGCAAGGCGGCCGACGCCTACCGCGACGACCCGACGCCGCACAACCTGATCCGGCTGCAGCAGGTGGTCGAGCCGCCGCGGCAGGAGCTTTTCCGGCGCCTGAACATGGCCGCCGGCGGCACCGCCGCGCTGGTGGAGATGCGCCGGCTGGTGCTGCGCGGGCTCGCCGCGCATCCGGCATGGAAGGTGATTGACGCCGATCTGCTGCACCTGTTCCGCTCCTGGTTCAACCGCGGCTTCCTGCGGCTCGAGCGCATCGACTGGCACACGCCGGCGATCGTGCTCGAGAAGCTGATCCGGTACGAAGCGGTGCATGCGATTCAGGGATGGCGCGACCTGCGGCGGCGGCTGGAGGCGGACCGGCGCTGCTTCGCGTTCTTTCACCCGCAGCTGCCGGAAGAGCCGATCATCTTCATCGAGGTGGCGCTCACGCGGGGGATGAGCGCACAGGTCCAGCCGCTGCTCGACGTCGGCGCGCCGGTCTTCCCGCCCGAGCAGGCCGACTGCGCCATGTTCTACTCCATCACCAACTGCCAGGAAGGCCTGCGCGGCATATCCTTCGGCAACCTGCTCATCAAGCAGGTCGTCGAAGACCTGAAGCGCGAGTTCCCGCACCTGAAGACGTTTGCGACCCTCTCGCCGATTCCCGGCTTTCGCAAATGGCTCGCGGAGCCCGATACGCGGGTGCGGCTCGCCATGGGTCGAGACGGCGAAGCGCGCATCGCGCTGCTCGCGCAGATCCACACGCCGGGCTGGCATCTGCACGAGGTGCCGGAATCGCTGCAGAAGATGCTGATGCGCCTGTGCGCCTGGTATCTGCTGCACGCCAAGCGCGGCACGGAACCCTACGACGCGGTGGCGCGTTTCCACCTGGAGAACGGTGCGGCGCTGGAGCGCCTCAACTGGCTGAGCGACACCTCGGAGGCGGGGATGGCGCGCTCGGCCGGCCTGATGGTCAATTACGTCTACCGGCTGGAGGACGTGGAGCGCAATCACCAGCGCTATTTCGCCGCGCACGAGGTGGTCGCCTCGCGCGCTGTCGAGAAGCTGGCGCGCAAATGCGTGCTGGCGCTGGACAAGCCGGGCGAGGGCTGACATGATCGCGCCGCTCGATACGCCCGCTCCCCAGGGCAGGCTCGCCGAGAACGTGATGCACTTCGCGCGCCTGCTGCGCGCCGCGGGCCTGCGCATCGGCCCCGATCGCGTGCTCGACTGCGTGCAGGCGCTGGCGCTCGCCGGCTGCAAGTGCCGCGAGGACTGGTACTGGACGATGTCCGCGGTGCTGCTCTCGCGCGAGGAACAGCGCCCGATCTTCGATCAGGCGTTCCGCATCTTCTGGCGCGACCCGCGACTCACCGAGCGCATGATGCAGGCGCTTCTGCCCAAGGCCTACGGCCGCGTGGACAAACCCAAGGAGCAGAGCCAGCGGCTCACGGACGCGCTCTTCGGCCAGAAGAAGCCCGAGCCGCGTGAGGAGCGCAAGGTGGAGCTCGACGCGCGCCTCACCTTTTCCTCGCGCGAGGTGCTGCAGCGCATGGACTTCGACACCATGTCGGCCGCCGAGCTGGCGGAGGCGAAGAAAATGCTGGCCGAGCTGCGCCTGCCGCTGCCGATGGTGCGCACGCGGCGCCTTGCGCCCGCGGCGCGCGGCGAGCGCGTGCACATGCGCGCCACCCTGCGCCAGAGCCTGCGCGAAGGCGGCGACATCATCGCGCTCGTGCGCGCGGCGCCGGTCGAAGTGCACCCGCCGCTGGTGGTGCTGTGCGACATTTCCGGTTCGATGAACCCGTACGCGCGCATGTTCCTGCATTTCCTGCACGCGATCACCAACGACCGCGACCGCGTCAGCGTGTTCGTGTTCGGCACGCGCCTGACCAACATCACGCGGCAGTTGCGGCATCGCGACGTGGACGTGGCGATGGCGCGCGTCGCCGACGTGATCAAGGACTGGTCCGGGGGCACCCGCATCGGCGCCTGCCTGCGCGAGTTCAACTGGCGCTGGTCGCGGCGCGTGCTCGGCCAGAACGCGTGCGTGCTGCTCGTCTCCGACGGCCTGGACCGCGAGGCGGGCGAAGGGCTCGCTGAGGAAATGGAGCGGCTGCACAAGTCGTGCCGGGATCTCATCTGGCTCAACCCTCTGCTGCGCTACGAGAAATTCGAGGCGCGCCCCGCCGGCGTGCGCGCGATGCTGCCGCACGTGGACCGGTTCCTGCCCGTGCACAATCTGAAGAGCCTCGTGGACCTCGCGCACGCGCTGGCGCGGCCCGAGCCTCGGCACCTGGAGAAACGCGCATGGAGATGACCGGCGAGCAGCTCATTCCGGCCTCGCAGGAGGAAACCTGGAAGGCGCTCAACGACACCGAGTTCCTGAAGCAGTGCGTGCCCGGCTGCGAGGCGATCGAGCCGGCCGGCGACAACACCTACACGGTGCAGATGACGGCGCGCGTCGGCCCGGTGAGCGCGAAGTTCAAGGGCAAGCTGACGCTGTCGGACCTCGATCCGCCGCGCGCGTACTCGATCGCCTTCGAGGGCCAGGGCGGCGTGGCGGGCTTCGCCCGCGGCAGCGCCCGGGTGCACCTCGTACCCGACGGCGACCGCACGAAGCTCACCTACACGGTGAAGGCGAGTGTCGGCGGCAAGCTGGCGCAGATCGGCTCGCGGCTGGTGGACGCGGCGGCGCAGAAAGTGGCGAACGACTTCTTCACCGCGTTCAACGACAAGCTCGCCGAGCGCCGGCCGCAGGCGGCCGCCGTGGCGGACGAATATCACGACCCGCACTTCCCCGAGCCGGTGCCGCGCGACCCGGAGCTGCCCGACGTGTCGGATGCCACGCTGGCGTTTTTCGCCGCCGGCATGCTCGTCGTCGTCGCGGTGGCGCTGCTGACGCTGCTCTGATGAGCACAGCGCTCGTCTTTCGTGACGACGCCTACGCACGCGCCTGCGAGGCCACCGTCGTCTCGGTGCGCGAGAACATCGTCGTGCTCGACCGCACCGTGTTCTATCCGCTCGGCGGCGGGCAGCCGGGCGACACCGGCCGCATCGGCGGCCTGCGCGTGACCGACACGCGCAAGGGCGAAGACGACACGGTGCTGCACATCGTCGAGCCGGGCGCGCCGCTGCCCGAGCCCGGCTCGCGCGTGCTCGCCGAGATTGACTGGGAGCGGCGCCACCGCCTGATGCGCTTTCATACCGCGCTGCACCTGCTCGGGGCGGTGGTGAAGGCTCCGGTCACCGGCGGACGCATCGCCGAGGACAAGGCACATCTCGATTTCGACATCGAGATGGAGCGGCTCGTGAAGGACGAGATCGAGGAAGGCGTCAACGCGCTGGTGCGTGCGGGGCACGCGACGCGGGCAAGCTGGATCACCGACGCCGAGCTCGATGCGCGGCCCGAACTCGTGCGCACGATGTCGGTCGCGCCGCCGCGCGGCGCCGGGCGCGTGCGCCTTGTCGAAATTCCGGGGGTGGACCTCCAGGCCTGCGGCGGCACTCATGTGGCCAACACGCGCGAGATCGGCCCGATCACGGTTGTGCGCATTCGTTCCGAAGGCAGGCGCAACAAGCGCGTCACCATCGCGTTCGCGGAATAGTTCACGCCGCGCCCTCCCCGTCGCGGGAAGAACGGGAAGCCGTTCCTGTCTTGCAGTTTCTTGCAAGCCCCACGCTCGGGTTCACGCCCCATCTGGCGCGGCAGCCCGGTGCAGACCGCGCAGCGGGCGCGCGCCGGGGAAATCGTCCTCTCGGACGCGGTGATGGGCGCGCTTTCGGTCGAAAACCTCGACCTCGACGCCGAGCCGCTGCCGCCGCTCGAGCTTGCGCGCCGCCAGCCGCTGCGGATCTACGGCGTGCTGCTCGAGAGCCGGCTCGACTTCACGTAGCGGCAGCCTCGCGGATCGCCGTGGCGAGCTCGCCGGGCGGCACGGCGCCGGACAGCCCCGAGCGGCGGTCGAATATGAAGGTGGGCACCGCCGAGATGCCGAAACCGCGCACCAGCTCCTCCTGCTCGGCCACCCGCACCGGATCGGCCGCCTCCGGCCAGCGGCGCACGCCGCAGCGCGCGGCGATTCTTGCCAGCACCGCCGCATCGCCGATGTCCCGCGCTTCCTCGAAGTAGGCGCGGAACAGCGCCTCCACCACCGGGCTCGCGCAGCCCTGCGCCTGCGCGACGTCTATCAGGCAGTGCGCGGCGGCGGTGTTCGGCGTGCGCGCGATGCGCTCGAAGGCGAACGCGATGCCTTCGCCCGCGCCCTCGGCGGCGACGCGCGCATCCAGCGCCCGCGCACGCTCGGGCGAACCGAACTTGGCGCGCCGGTAGTCTGCGCGCGCCATCCCCTCGGCCGGCATGCCCGGGTTGAGCTGGAACGGAAGCCAGGCGATTTCAGCCTCGACTTCACCCTTCAGCAGCGCGAGCGCCTTCTCCAGCCGCCGCTTGCCGATGAAGCACCACGGGCAGACGACATCGGAGGCGACCTCGATGCGCAGCCGCCCGGCCATGTCAGCGCCGCCCGGACGCGCCCGGGATGGTCCACAGGTACACGGTGCGGCCGTTCACCTCCAGCTTCTTTTCCGGCTTCCAGTCCCCCATGTCGAACTGGTGCGAGACGATGCGGGTACCGGGCTTGAGCTCCTTGAGCAGCCGCGGCCGCAGCTTCAGGTTGAGATCCGGCAGGAGGTAGAGCGTGATCACCGTTGCCTCCTTCCAGTTCGCCTGGAAGAGGTCCTCGTTGCGGAATTCGACCAGTTTCGTCACGCCCGCCTTGCGGGCGTTCTCGGTCGCTTCCTTGATCCGGTCAGGGTCTATGTCGATCCCCACCGCGCGCACGCCGTAACGGCGCGCGGCGGTGATCGGGATGCGCCCGTCGCCCGAACCGAGGTCGTAGAGCACGTCGCCTTTCCTGACACCGGCAAGGCACAGCATGTCGTCCACCACCTCCTGCGGCGTCGGCACGAAGATGACGTCGGGCGCGCGCGCCGGCTGCGCGGCAAGCGGCGGGGCGAGGATGACAAGAACGGCGATCGCAATGGCACGCAGCATCCGGTGTGACCTCCTCTCTAGTGGCCTGCGATGGTCATGCGCTCGATCAGCATGGAGCCGCAACGGTAGGCGCCGCGCACCACCTCGTCGGAGCCGATCGCCACCACGCCGCGGAACATGTCCTTGAGGTTTCCGGCGACCGTGATTTCCTCGACCGGATGCACGATCTCGCCGTCCTCGACCCAGTAGCCGGCCGCGCCGCGCGAGTAGTCTCCGGTGACCAGATTGATGCCGTGGCCGAGCAGCTCGGTGACCAGGAGTCCCCGCCCGAGCTTTTTCAGCATGCCGCGCAGGTCCGGGCCGTCGGCGATCGCGACCAGATTGTGCGGGCCGCCGGCGTTGCCGGTGCTTTTCATGCCGAGCTTGCGCGCGGAATACGTGCCGAGGAAATAGCCGCGCAGCTCGCCTTTTTCCACCACCGCGCGCGGCTGCGTCGCGACGCCCTCCTCGTCGTAGGGAGCGCTGGCGAGGCCCTGCGGTTCGTGCGGGCGTTCCTCGATGGTGACGTTCGGCGCGAACACCCGCTGCCCGAGCGCGTCGGCGAGAAACGACGCCTTGCGGTAGAGGTTTGTGCCGCTTGCGGCGCTGGCGAACGCCGCCAGCAGTCCGGTGGCCACCGGCGCCTCGAACAGGACCGGCGCCTGGCAGGTCGCGATCTTGCGCGCCCCCAGGCGCGCGAGCGCCCGCTCCCCGGCGTAGCGCCCGAGCGCCTCCGGGTCGGCGAGCCGCGCCGGGGCGCGCGCGGCGCTGTACCAGTCGTCGCGCTGCATCAGTCCGCCGTCCTCTGCGATGACCGCGAGGGACAGGCTGTGGCGCGAGCTGGGAAAGCCGTGCATGAAGCCGAGGCTGTTGGCGAGCACGAACTGGCCGTGCTGCGCCGAGACCATCGCGCCCTCCGAATTGCGGATCTTCGGCGAGAGCGCGAACGCGGCGCGCTCGATGCGGCGCGCGAGGCGGATCGCCTCGCCGGTTCCGATCGACCACGGATGGAAAAGATCGAGGTCCCGCGGCGCGCGCGCCAGGGTGTCGGGCTCCGGCGGCCCGGCGCAGTCGTCCACCGCCGTGCGGCGCGCGATCGCGAGCGCCGCCTCCACGGTGCGCTCGATCGCCGCGGCGGAAAAGTCCGAGGTGCTGGCGTGGCCGCGGCGCGCCGCCGGCCGCTCGCCGAGATAGACCGTGACGCCGATCATCTTGTCGCGATGGTGCTCGATCGTCTCCACTTCGCCCATGCGCACCGTGACCGAAAGACCGTAGCCCTCGGACACCTCGCACTCGCAGGCGGAAGCGCCACCGCGGCGCGCAGAATCGAGCACGCGCTCGGCAAGCGCGCGCAGTTGCGCATCGGTATGGCTGAAGCGCACCCCGCCCGCCGCAGGCCGGGCGGGGCGCCGGGAAACGGACGGCACCACGCTCATCGCGCGCTATCATAACAGCGCGATGCAGCCCGAATTCCCCAGCAAGACGCAGCGCAAGCGCGCGATGACGGAGCTGCAGGCGCTCGGTGCGGCGCTGCTCGAGCTGCCTCCTGCGCGCGTGCAGGCGCTCGCGCTGCCCGAGCCGCTCGCCGAGGCGCTCGCCGAGGCGCGCCGCATCGCCAGCCGCGAGGCGCGCCGCAGACAGATCCAGTTCATCGGCCGGCTGATGCGCGCGGTGGACCCGGAGCCGATCCGCGCGGCGCTCGCCGAGGCCGAAGGCCGCTCGGCGGCGGCGCGGGCGCGCCAGCGCCAGCTCGAGCGCTGGCGCGAACGCCTGATCGCCGATGACGCCGCGCTCACCGAATTCGCTCGCGCCCACCCGGCGGCCGAGCTTCAGGCGCTGCGCGCGGCGATCCGCAACGCGCGCAAGGAGATCGCCGGCGGTCATCCGCCGCGCGCACAGCGCGCGCTTTATCGCCTCATCCGGGAAGCGGTCGGCGAGTCGTGATCGAGACCGAGTTCCTCCGCCGGATCCGCATCACGCTCGAGCCGGCGCGCGAGCTGGGGCACGGGCCGCTCGGCCGGCGCCGCGTCATCGGCATCACCGGCGGCGAATTCGAGGGCCCGCGCTTCTCGGGCCGGGTGCTCGCGGGCGGAGCCGACTGGCAGCTTGTGCGCACCGACGGCGTGGCGTACCTGAATGCGCGCGACATCCAGGATTTCTGCCTCGTGCGATGAGCGGGGAGCTTCGCGTCGGACTGGTATCGGTGAGCGACCGCGCCTCGCGCGGCGTGTATCGCGACGAGGGGCTGCCGGCGCTGAAGGACTGGCTCGGCCGGGCGATCCGCTCGCCGGCGGTGCGTTATGAGGAACGGCTGATTCCGGACGAGCAGTCGCTCATCGAGGCCGCGCTGGTCGAGCTGGTGGATGCGAGAGGCTGCCACCTCGTGCTCACCACCGGCGGCACCGGACCCGCGCCGCGCGACGTCACGCCCGAGGCGACCCTCGCGGTCGCCGACAAGGTGATGCCGGGATTCGGCGAGCAGATGCGCCGCATCAGCCTGGAGTTCGTGCCGACCGCGATCCTGTCGCGCCAGGTCGCCGTGATCCGCAAGGGCTGCCTGATCGTCAACCTGCCGGGTCAGCCCAAGTCCATCCGTGAGACGCTTGAAGGTCTCAAGGACGCGAGCGGCAAGCCGATCGTTCCGGGCATCTTCGCCGCCATCCCCTACTGCATCGACCTGATCGGCGGCCCCTACGTCGAAACCGACGAAGCGGTGATCAAGGCATTTCGCCCGAAGTCGGCCGTGCGGCCGAAGGCATAGCGGGCGTGCTGGCGACGATCGAGGTCGAAACCGGCGCGCGCCCCGACGCCGCCGTCATCTGGATGCATGGCCTGGGCGCCGACGGTCATGACTTCGAGCCGGTCGTGCCCGAGCTGCGCCTGCCGCAGGGGCTGCGCGTGCGCTTCGTGTTTCCCCACGCGCCCATCCGCCCGGTGACGATCAACGCCGGCATGCGCATGCGGGCGTGGTACGACGTCTTCCAGCTTGGCGGCGGTGCCGAAGACGAAGCCGGCATCCGCGCCTCGCAGGCCGAGGTGGAGAAACTGATCGAGCGCGAGACGCAACGCGGCGTCCGGCCCGGCCGGATCGTGCTCGCCGGCTTCTCTCAGGGCGGGGCGATGGCGCTGCATACCGGCCTGCGCCATCCGGAACCGCTCGCCGGAATCGTTGCGCTTTCGACCTGGCTGCCGCTCGCGGCGAGGCTGCCGGCCGAGCGCCACGCGGCGAACGCCGCCGCGCCGATCTTCATGGCGCACGGCACGGAAGATCCCATGGTGCCGCTCGCGCTCGCGCAGGCCTCGCGCGCGGCGCTGGAGCGTCTGGGGTACGCCGTCGAGTGGCATCAGTACCCGATGCCCCATTCGGTCTGCGGCGAGGAAATCGCCGATATCGCCGCGTTCCTCGTCAGGATTCTCTGACCATTTCCCGATAGCGGCCGATGTCGTAGTCCTCGCCGCGCTCGGCGAGGCCCTGCGGGATGTACACGCGCGTGCGCTCGCCTTCCCGCACCTCCAGGTTCTGCAGCGGCGCGTAGATCCCGGGCTTGAGCAGGATGCGCACCTCTGCCGCGCCGGCGTCGCGCATCAGCACACCCTCCTCGAGCGCGCCGCTCACCTCGAAGCGCCGCACCTCGGCCGAGCGCGCCAGCGTCTGGATTCCGACGCGCGCCTCGCGCGGGGTGGTCTTGTTCACCCGGCGCACGATCCCGAGCACCCAGTTCGTGCCACCTTCTCCCTGAAGCGCGACGAGCGTTCCGACGCGCAGCCAGTCGCCCTTCAACTGCGGCACCACCGCACCGAAGCCCCCGGCGCTCACGTTCTCCACCACCCAGCTCTCGGTGCCTTCGGCGCTGGAGCCGAGGCCGCCGGCAGCGCCCATCGCACCGAGTGCGCCCTCGTAGCCGTGCGCGACGAACACGCGCGATTTGACCGCGTGGCGCTGCGACTTGCGCTCCGGCGGCTGCGGCGACCACGCCCGCACCAGATGACGCAGCACGCCGAGCACCGATTCCGGGTCCACGCCCGTGACGGCGGCGAGTTCCGAGGGCACCTGCCCGCGGGTGTACACGCGCTCCACGAGGGCCTCGGCTTCGGCGAGCGCGGCGCCGGCGCCGAACCAGCGTGCGGCCGGCGCCGCCTGCGCGCCACGGGCGCTGCGCTGCGGAGCCATCGGCCGGGAGAGGTCAATCCACCAGCCGAGCTCCGGGGCGGGCGCGGGCGCGATCGCGAAGCTCGGAGCGAAGTGTGCGATGAGGCGCTCGGCGAGGTCGGCCTCGGCCGGCAGCAGGCAATCGGGGCTCGCCGCGCTGAACATCGCACCCTTGAGAAATTCAAGCTGCGGCGAGGATTCGCCCGGCACGCCCGGATAGGCCGGCACGCGCGCCTGCGCGAGCTGGCGCGCCTCTGCAAAGGCGTACACACCGTTGAACACCGCCCAGACGGCCGGATCAATCGGGCCATAGCGCAGGTGCATCCACTTGATCTGCTGCGCAAGGCTCCTCAGGGTCCGCACGAGGAGCGCCGGAAGCGAGGCGCGCGCCTGCTCGGCGCCCTTGGCGCCCTGCACGAACAGATCCACGGCTTTCGCCAGCGACAGGCCCGCCTGCCGGTAATAGCCGTGCACCGCGCTCCAGAGCCGGTTCTCCTGAAAGCGGGACGGCCGCTCCGCGGCAAAGTAGTCTCGGGCGAGTCTGCGCAGGCGCGGCTGCGCCGCCTCGTCTACCGCGAAGAGCGCCTGAATGCGGGCTTCGGGACGGAACTGTCCGGCGGCCGTCACCGACTCCAGCCAGTGCGTCAGCTCCTCCAGCGCCTTGAATGGGTCCTGAGCCGGAAGCTCGCCGAGGATCCGGCGCGCCTCCTTCGGATCGGCGAGGGGATGGTCGGGCTTGCCGCCAAACAGACGAAGCATTGCCTCCGCTCCTCGTGGAGCCGCATCATGCAATGTCCGGCAGGCTTTATCAATCCGTCCGGCCCCGGCACAATTCGGCGAGCGTCGTGGAGCCCCTGCGCTTTCTGATCGTGAGCGATTCGCGCGACGAATGCGCCGCGCTCGCGCGCATGCTCGCGGCGCGCTGGCCGCAGGCCGCGATCGAGCACTGGGCGCCGATCGAGCGCGGCGGGTTGCCGGGCGATCGGCTCGCAGGCTGGAGCGCCATCCTGCTCGACGCGGGTCCGGGGCGGGAGGCGCCGCTCGCGTGGCTTTCGCGCCTGCGCCAGACCGCCGATCCCCCGCCGGTGCTCTTGCTCACCGCGCCCGGCAGCGAGATCGGGGCCGAGCAGGCGAGCCGAGCTGGGGTGGCGGACCTCCTCCACTGGGCAGGGCTCGAACCGCGGCAGCTCGCGCGCGCCGTCGGGGACGCGCTTGCCGAGCGCGAGGCGCGGCGCGCCGAGCAGACGGGCGCCGACCCGCCGTGGCTTCGCACGACGCGCTGGGAACCGGCACGCATCGGCGCGCCGCTCGACGACGCTGCGCGCGAAGTGCCCGGCTACCGCCTGTTGCGCAAGATCGGCGAGGGCGGAATGGGGCAGGTGTATCTTGCCGAGCGCGTGCACGACGGCCTGCAATTGGTGCTCAAGCTGCTCGGGCCCGCGCTGCGCGGCGATCCCGTCTTCCTGCAGAGGTTCGTGCGCGAGTACAAACTGATCGCGGCAATCGCCGACGAGCATGTGGCGCGCATCTACGACCAGGGCTTCGCCGGCGTGCAGCCCTACCTCGCCATGGAGTTTCTTGCCGGCGGCACGCTCGCGGCGCGCATCCATGAGGGCATGACTTCGCTCGCGGCGCTGCGGCTCGCCGGCGGAATCGCGCGCGCGCTGGACGCGATCCACCGGCACGGCATCGTGCATCGCGACCTCAAGCCCCAGAACATCATGTTCCGGGCCGGCGGCGCGCGTCCGGTGATCGTGGATTTCGGGCTGGCGCGCGAGCTCCACGGCGACTCGACGCTCACGCGGCACGGGCCGCTGCTCGCCACGCCGCGCTACATGAGCCCGGAGCAGTGCCTCGGCGAGCCGGTGGACGCGCGCTCCGACCTCTACAGCCTCGGCGTCATCTTCTACGAAATGCTGACCGGCCAGAAGCTGTTCGGGGACGCCTCCCCGGCCGACCTGATGCTCGCGCACGTGCGCGGCGAGGTGCCGCGGCTGCCGCCGCGCCTTGCCGGCTACCAGCCGGTGCTCGATCGCCTGCTCGCCAGGGATCCCGAGCGGCGGTTCCAGAGCGCACGCGAGCTTTTCGCTACCATCGCGATATGAGCGCCAACCGCGAAGAGCAGCAGTACCTGGACCTGCTCGCCGAGGTGATGGCGAGCGGCGCGCGCAAGCCCGACCGCACCGGCACCGGCACGCTGTCGGTGTTCGGCCGGCAGATGCGCTTCGGCCTCGACGGGCGCTTTCCGCTGCTCACCACGAAGAAGCTGCATTTCAAGTCCATCGCGTACGAGCTGCTGTGGTTCCTGCGCGGCGACACCAACGTGCGCTGGCTGCAGGAGCGCGGGGTCACGATCTGGGACGAATGGGCGGACGCGAACGGCGAGCTGGGGCCGGTCTACGGCTACCAGTGGCGCCACTGGCGCACCCCCGACGGGCGCGAGATTGACCAGATCCGCGACGTCGTCGAGGCGATCCGGCGCGACCCGCATTCGCGTCGCCACGTCGTCTCGGCCTGGAACCCGGCCGACATCGGCCGCATGGCGCTGCCGCCGTGCCATGCGCTGTTCCAGTTCTACGCCGCCGAGGGGCGACTGTCCTGCCAGATGTACCAGAGGAGCGCAGACCTGTTTCTCGGCGTGCCGTTCAACATCGCCTCCTATGCCTTGCTCACCCTGATGGTCGCGCAGGTCACCAGCCTTGCTGCGGGCGAGTTCATTCTGACGCTGGGCGACGCGCACCTGTACCTCAACCACCTCGAGCAGGCGCGCGAGCAGCTCACGCGCGCGCCGCGCCCGTTTCCGCGCATGCGGCTGAACCCGGAGGTGCGCGACCTGTTCGCCTTCCGCTACGAGGACTTCACGCTCGAAGGCTACGACCCGCACCCGGCGATCCGGGCGCCGATCGCGGTCTGAGCGCTATGGGCGGCGGGGCTCCGCGGACGCCGTCCTCCCCGCCGGGCGCGGCTTGAACGTCGCCGGCGCGAGCGCGTGGCGCGCGAGCAGCCGATAGAACTCGGTGCGGTTGCGCCCGGCCAGGCGCGCGGCGCGAGTGACGTTGCCGGAGGTGATCCTCAGCACACGCTCGAGGTAGTCGCGCTCGAAGGCGCGGCGCGCCTCGTCGAGCGGGACGAACCGGGGCGCCGCGCCGAGCGCCTCCTCCACCATCGCGCGCGTGATCGGACCGGCGGCGGCCATCGCCACGAGCTGCTCGACGAACGCGAACAGCTGGCGCACGTTGCCCGGCCAAGACGCGGCGATCAGCGGCTCGAGCGCATCGTCGCCGATCTCCGGTCGCGCACCCCGGTACCGTGCGCCGAGCCGCGCAAGCGCGTGCGCGACGAGCAGCGGGATGTCTTCGCGCCGCTCGTCAAGCGGCGGAACGACGAGCCGGATCACTCCGAGGCGGAAGAAAAGATCCTCGCGAAAGGCGCCGGCGGCGACCCGCTCCTCGAGCGGCTCGCGCGTGCCGGCGATGAGACGCGCGCCGCCGGGCCCCGGCGCGCGCTCTTCGAGCGCCTCCAGCAGGCCTGCCTGCAGTGGCGGCGAAAGCTCGCTCACGCCATCGAGATAGAGCGTGCCCCCGGTCGCGGCCGGCGCCGACGCGGGCCGCGCCTCGCCCTCGCCCGGCGATCCGAGCATCGCCCGCCGGATCTCCGCCTCCACGGCCTGCGAGCAGCGCGTGACGACGAAGGGGCCCGCCGCGCGAGGGCTCGCGCGATGGATCGCGCGCGCCACGGTCTTCTTGCCGGCGCCGGCCGGGCCGACGATGCACACCGCGGTATCCGAGGCGGCGGCGCGCCGCGCCTGCGCCAGCACCGTCTCCATCGCTTGCGAGCGCGCCACGATGTGCGCGCGCCACGAGGCCGCTTCGCTCTGCGGCTCGTCTGCGACGCGCGCCGCTTCGGTCAGGTTGGAGATCGAGACCATCTTCGCCCCTCTATAATCGGCGCAAAGATCCGTCAGGACCAGGACGTATGTCACAGAATGCTCGCACCCCGGCGCCGTCGGTCGCCCCGAACGAGCCGCGCATCTACCTGGTCGCCGCGGTGGCGGCGAACGGTGTGATCGGCGCCGGTGGGCGGATTCCCTGGCATCTGCCGGAGGATCTGAAGCACTTTCGCACGCTCACGCTCGGGCATCCGGTGATCATGGGCCGCCGGACCTGGGAGTCACTCGGCAAGCCGCTGCCCGGACGCGAAAACATCGTGGTCACGCGCCGGCGCGGCTACGAGGCACCCGGTGCGTGCGTCGCCGCCTCGCTGGAGGCGGCGCTCGCGCTGTGTCGCGGCGAGCCGGTGGTGTTCGTGATCGGGGGAGCGGAACTCTACGCAGCGGCGTTGCCGCTCGCGCACGGAATGGTGATGACCGAGATCCACCGCGACTACGAGGGCGACGTCCGGTTCCCGGAGTGGGACCGCACCCGTTGGCGCGAGACTCAGCGAAAGCCGCAGACCAGCGCCGACGGCCTGCGGTTCGATTTCGTGCTCTACGAGCGGGTCTAGCGCGCCTCGCCCTTGGACTCGAAGACGCGGACCTCGGGCAGCGGAAAGCCGTTGAACTCGCTCGCGTACGCCGTCGTGTAGGCGCCCGCGTTGCGGATGTAGATGAAATCGCCCTCCTGCAGGTCCGAGGGCAGCGGTTCGTCGCGCAGGACCACGTCCACCGAGTCGCAGGTGGGGCCGGCCACGTTCCACGGCACGTCCGGCCCGGAGCGCTCGCTGCGGATCTTGTACTTGAGCCCCTCGGTGGTTTCGATGATGCCGCCAAAGAGGCCCGCGTCCCAGTGCATCCAGCGCTTGCCGCCGCGCACTGTGGTGCCAACGACCCGGCAGACGAAGTAGCCGGCGTCGGAGGTCATGTAACGTCCGGGCTCGGCGACCACCTGAACGTCGTCGGCAAACGCCTTCAGCGCCTCGTTGACCACCGCCCCGATCACCTCGATCGAGGGAATCGGCTTGACGTGGCGTACCGGGAACCCTCCCCCGATGTCGAGCATCCGGGGCTTCAGGCCCGCCTTCAGCATGGCGTCGAACACCCCGCGCGCCTTTTCGATGCCGACGCGCCAGTTCTCCGGGTTGCGGCACTGCGAGCCGACGTGGAACGTCACCCCGGCCAGGTCGGCGCCGAGCTTGGCGGCCGTGGCGATGATTTCGCGGGTCTCGGTCGCCCCGGCGCCGAACTTGCCCGAAAGCGGCCAGTCGCTGCCGATGTTCGGCGTCGCGATGCGCACGTAGATTCGGGCGTCGGCGCGCGTCTCGTGCACGCGGCGCAGCTCGTCCACGCTGTCCACCGCGAACCACTGCACGCCCTTGCCGGCGGCGCAGGCGATCGCCGCACGCGATTTCATCGGGTTGGAAAACAGGATCTCCTCGGCCGGAACGCCCAGCGCGAGCAGCAGCTCCAGCTCCGCGGTCGAGGCGATTTCAAAGCCGCAGCCTTCCTGGGCGAGCACCTTGAGCACGCGCCGGTCGGGATTCGCTTTCACCGCATAGTGCGGCCGCACGCGCGGCATGGCGGCGCGGAACCGGCGCACCTTCTGGCGCACGATGGCGGTGTCGAGGATCAGAAACGGCCGCGTGTAGCGTTGCCGGGCGGCCTGGCGCACGATCTCGAAGTCGAGACTCGCTTCGGGATGCGTGTCGAAGAGCTGTTCTTGCGGTTGCGGGTTCTGTCTGCTGTTGCGCGCGATGCTACTCGGAGGGCGAGCGCCCATTCTGCCGATCTCCTTGCGAACTAAGTTTCAGGAAGGTCGAGGATGCAGACGCAAGCGCCGGAGTTCCTTTTGCCTGTCATGATGACCTCCTTCGTTCAGTTCGTCGAGCGCACGGTGAAAAAAGTCTGCGCCGATTATAGGTACGACCCCCTCGCTGTCAAGAGTTTCGGCGCCGCGCGCGGCGCGCGCGGCGCCGCCGCCGGTCGCCCCGCGGCGCTTCCAATGCACTACATGTGGGGTGCCCTGCCGGCCGCCCCGCCCTATCTAGTAGGTCAGATCTTGGGCGGCGTGACGCCGCGCTGGCCCTGGTACTTGCCGCGGCGGTCGCGGTAAGAGGTTTCGCAGACTTCGTCGGACTCGATGAAGATCACCTGCGCGACGCCCTCGTTGGCGTAGACCTTCGCCGGCAGCGGCGTGGTGTTGGAGAACTCCAGGGTGACGTGGCCTTCCCACTCCGGCTCGAGCGGGGTGACGTTGACGATGATCCCGCAGCGCGCGTAGGTGGACTTGCCCAGACAGATGGTGAGCACGTTTCTCGGGATGCGGAAGTACTCCACGGTGCGCGCGAGCGCAAAGGAGTTGGGCGGGATGATGCAGACCTCGCCTTCGAAGTCCACGAAGCTCTTGGCGTCAAACGCCTTCGGGTCAACGATCGTCGAGTTGATATTGGTGAAGATCTTGAATTCGGTCGAGCAGCGGATGTCGTAGCCGTAGCTCGAGGTGCCGTAGGAAACGACCGGCCGGCCGTCCAGCGCCTTCACCTGGCCGGGCTCGAACGGCTCGATCATGCCCTGCGCCGCCATGCGGCGGATCCAGCGGTCCGACTTGATCGTCATCGGGCGCGCAGCCGGCGGCGCTTCAGGTGTTCTGCACCACGATGTTGGGGAATTTCGAGCTCATGTCCTTCTGCAGCTCGGCGATCTTCACCGCGCAGCGGCGCGCGATCCTCTTGTAGATCTCGGCGGCCGCCCCGTCCGGATCGGACACCAGCGTCGGCCGGCCGGAATCGGCCTGCTCGCGGATCGCCGCGTCGAGCGGCAATTGCCCCAGCAGCTCGGTGCCGTAGTCGGCGCACATGCGTGCCGCGCCTCCCTCGCCGAAGATGTGGCTCTGGTGGCCGCAGCGGGGGCACACATGCACCGACATGTTCTCGACCACGCCGAGTATCGGGATTCCCACCTTCTCGAACATTTTCAGGCCCTTGCGCGCATCAATCAGCGCGATGTCCTGCGGCGTCGTGACGATGACGGCGCCGGTCACCGGCACCTTCTGCGCAAGGGTGAGCTGGATGTCGCCGGTGCCGGGGGGCAGGTCCACCACCAGGTAATCGAGATCGCGCCAGCGCGTATCGCGCAGCAGCTGCTCCAGAGCCTGGGTGACCATCGGACCGCGCCAGATCATCGGCGTGTCCACGTCGATCAGGAACCCGATCGAGATCACCTGCAGGCCGTGGCCTTCCATCGGCTCGAGCGTGCGGCCGTCCTTCGACTCCGGTCGCCCGGCGATGCCGAGCATCGTCGGCTGCGACGGGCCGTAGATGTCGGCATCGAGAATGCCAGCCGAGGCGCCCTCGGCGGCGAGCGCGAGCGCGAGGTTGGCCGCCGTGGTGGACTTGCCGACACCGCCCTTCGCCGAGGCGACCGCGATGATGTTCTTCACGCCGGGCACGAGCTTGACGCCGCGCTGCACCGCGTGCGCGACGACCTTCGAACGCACGCTGACCGCGGCGCTCGCGGCCCCGCCCGCCCTGAGCGCCTCGATCACCTGGCGGCGGATCGGCTCGAACTGGCTCCTGCCCGGGTACCCCAGCTCGATGGCCACCGCCACCGCGTCGCCCTCGACCCTGAGATCCTTGACCGCGCGCGCGCTGACGTAGTCCTTGCCAGTATTGGGGTCCACGAGCCGGGAGAGGATCGCCCGGGCATCGGCTTCAGTGATCGGCATGGCGCTGGGTTATCGGCAAGACAGTCGAATGTGAAGTGTAAGCTAAAATTCGCGCTTTTCCCCCGCCCCGATGCCCCACGGCAAGCTCTTCGTCACCACCGCTCTCCCCTACGCCAACGGGGCCTTTCACATCGGCCACATTATGGAGTACATCCAGGCCGACATCTGGGTGCGCTTCCAGCGCATGCTCGGGCGCGAAGTGCACTTCGTCGGCGCCGATGACGCGCATGGTGCGCCGATCATGCTGGCGGCGGAGAAGGCCGGGATGTCGCCCGAGGCGTTCGTCGCCGAGATCGCGCGCGGGCGCAGGCTCTACCTGGAAGGCTTTCACATCGGGTTCGACCACTGGCACTCGACGCACTCGCCGGAGAACACGGCGCTGTCGCAGGACATCTTCCGGCGCCTGAGGCAGGCCGGATTCATCTATGTGCGGGCGATCGAGCAATTGTACGACCCGGTCAAGGGCATGTTCCTCGCCGACCGCTACGTCAAGGGCGAGTGCCCGAGGTGCGGCGCGCCGGACCAGTACGGCGACGCCTGCGAGCGCTGCAGCTCGGTGTACCCGGCGACCGAGCTGAAAAACCCGTACTCGACGCTGTCGGGGGCGCGCCCGGTGCTGCGCTCCTCCGAGCATTATTTCTTCCGCCTCTCGGACGAGCGCTGCAAGCGGTTCCTGCGCGAGTGGCTGCAGACCCCGGGGCGGCTGCAGCCGCAGGTGGTCAACAAGGCGCGCGAGTGGCTCGAGGGCGAGGGCGAGAAGGCGCTCGCCGACTGGGACATCTCGCGCGATCCGCCCTACTTCGGCATCCGCGTGCCCGACATCGCCGAGGAGAAGTACCTCTACGTGTGGCTGGATGCCCCGATCGGCTATCTCGCCTCGCTCAAGCACTACTTCGACTCGGGCAAGGCGCGCGCGCGGGGCGAGACGCGCTCGTTCGAGCAGTTCCTCGCCGACCCCGATACGCGCCAGATCCACTTCATCGGCAAGGACATCATCTACTTCCATACCCTGTTCTGGCCGGCGATGCTCAGGTTCGCCGGCCCGCCCTATCGCGTGCCGGACCACATCTGGGTGCACGGGTTCATCACCGTCTCGGGCGACAAGATGTCGAAGTCGCGCGGCACCGGCATTGATCCCCTGCGCTATCTGCGCCTGGGCATGAACCCGGAATGGCTGCGCTACTACCTCGCCGCCAAGCTCAACGCCAACGTCGAGGACCTCGACTTCAATCCGGAGGACTTCGTCGCTCGCGTCAACAGCGACCTCGTCGGCAAGTACGTCAACATCGCCAGCCGCGCGGCCGGGTTCCTCACCCGGAATTTCGGCGGCCGGCTCTACGACTTCCGGCCCGACCAGCTCAGCCCGCAGCACAGCGGGGTGGCGGCGGAGGCGGCGGCCGAGACGATCGCGCAGGCCTACGAGGAGCGCGAGTTCGGCAAGGTCGTGCGCGAGGTGATGCGCCTCGCCGACCTCGCCAACCAGCGCTACGACCGGGCAAAGCCCTGGGAGCTCGCCAAGGACCCGCTGCGGCGCGAGGAGCTGCACCGGGTGTGCAGCGAAGCGATCCACGCCTTCCATGCGCTCACGGTGTATCTCGCCCCGGTCCTGCCCGCCACGGCCGAGCGGGTGGCGCGCGAGCTGTTCGGCATGGACCGCGGCTTCGTCTTCGACGACATCCGCGCGCGACCGACGCAGATCGGTCCTTTCAGGCACCTGCTCACCCGCGTCCAGGAAAGCCAGCTCGAGGCGCTGTTCAGCGCCGAGGCGGTGCCCCAGCCGGCGGCGCCGCAGCGCCACGCCGAAGTGCGACAGAGAACCGTCAAGGAGCATGCCGTGACCAGCCAGATCACGATCGAGGATTTCGCCCGCGTGGACCTGCGCGTAGCGAGGATCGCCAGGGCCGAAGCGGTCGAGGGCGCCGACAAGCTGCTCAAGCTCACGCTCGACCTCGGCGATGAGCAGCGCACGGTCTTTGCCGGAATAAAGTCGGCCTATGAGCCGGCGGCGCTCGAGGGGCGGCTGACGATCGTGGTGGCGAATCTCGCCCCGCGCAAGATGAAGTTCGGCGTCTCCGAAGGCATGGTGCTCGCCGCCTCCGGCGAGGGGTCGGGCATCTTCCTGCTGTCGGTGGATTCTGGGGCGCAGCCCGGAATGAAGGTGAGATAGCCCCGGCGCCGGGCAACGCGCGGCACCGCCCTCCGGCGCGGTCGAATCAGTCCTTTCCGCCGCAGGCGGCCGGCATCGCAGAGATCGGATAGCCCCGGCAGCTCCAGGCGAGCTTGCCTCCCTGCAGACTCGGGATCAGCGCGATCTCGATGGCGTTCTTCTCGTTCCAGCCGCGGATCGCACCGTTCGCCTCGACCACCCACTTCAGCTCGCCCGCCTTCGGATCGTTGCGCGGGGCGATCTTGACGCCATTGCCCGAGCCGGTGAGGCTCCCGGTCTTCTCCGCGGCCGCCGCCACCTGTGTCTTGGCCGGCTCCGCGCCGGCGATCAGCGCTTGCGCAGCCTCCCTCGCCTCGGCGCCGGACATCCCCGGCAGTACATAGGCGACGCCGATGAAGCCCAGCAGCGCCAGGATCGCAACCACCAGCAGGACCGTACGCATATCCTCCCTCCGCGAGGCTCCGGTGAGCCTGTTTTCTCGTCGCGGACCGAGATTATCACGGGCTGCACAACGCTTCGGGTCGGCGAATCCGCCGATCCGGCGTCGCAAAAGGCAAAATCAAGTCATGAACGTGACGCGCTACCTGCTCATCCGCGGTCGCGTGCAGGGTGTGGGCTTTCGCGAGGCGATGCGGCGCGAGGCGATCGCGCGGGGCTGCACCGGATGGGTGCGCAACCGGCGCGACGGCAGCGTCGAGGCCGTTGTTCAGGGCGATCCGGCGGCGGTCGAGGCGGTCCTTGCCTGGGCGAGGCGAGGTCCTCCCGCCGCGCGCGTCGATGACGTCGTCGTCGCCGCCGCCGCGGGCGAGCTTGCGCGCGAGTACGCAAGCTTCGAGTGGCTGCCCACGGTGTAACCGGCGGTATCGCCGCCGGCGACTTTCCGCGGCGGCGTTGCGCGCTGCGGGGCACCGCACACAATCGCGCACATCCATCGCACAGCCGGTGCCGCCATGCTTGCCGAATTCACCCCTCCCGTTCCCCCGGACCTCGGCGCCGTCCCGCGCACCGCGACGGTACTGGTCCGCTCCGCCGAAGAGCTGCGGCGCGCCTTGCGCCAGGCGCGCACCAGCGCGGTCAGGCTAGACGGGTCCGCGCTCGACCGGGTGCTCGGCGTGGACCGCGAGCGCGGCCGCGCAGAGATTCAGGCGGCGGCGCGCTGGGCGAGCCTTGCCGAGCATCCGGCACTCGCGCCTCTGGGCCTTGACGCATTCACCACGGAATTCGGAGCGGCGCAGACGGTGGGCGAGAGCGTGAACGTCAACTGGGCCGGACCGGACGGCGCGCCGATGTCCCGCCACATCGCGGCAATCACACTGGTCACGCCCGATGGCGAACTGCGGCGCGCCGACCGGGAGTCGAACCCGGACCTTTTCCGGCTGGCCGTCGGCGGCCAGGGCGTGTTCGGGGTGCTCTACAGCGTGACGCTCGATCTCGCTTCGCTCGGCGCCGCCGCGGCCGCGGCGCAGCCGCCGGTGCGGCTTGCGCTCGGCGACGAGAGCGCCGCGGCGGGCAGCGCGAGCGCGCTCGAGCTGCTCGTGCCGCCGCTGGCCCTGGAGCGCTTCCTCGACGCGGTGCGCAGGATGGCCGCCGAACGGCGCGTCGCGTTGCGGCACATCTCGGTACGGCGCACGCTGGCGGAGGACGAAACCCGCCTGCGCTGGGCGAGGCGCGACTGGGCGGCGGTGCACATCCGTTTCGCCGCGCGCGGCTCGCTCGGCGCTGCGGTGTACGCGGCCGAAACGCGGCGCGAGCTGCTGGCGCAGGCGCTCGACTGCGGCGGCTCGTTCCCGGTGCGCGATCTGCGCGACGCCACGCGCGCGCAGCTCGAAGCCTGCTATCCCGCGCTCGGCGTCGTTCTCGCCGAGAAACGCCGCGCCGACCCCGCCGACCGGCTGCAGAACGCCTGGCTGCGCCGGGCGCGCGCGATCCTGCGCGAGGACCGCTGCGAGTCTCGCTGGTCGCACTGACGCAGGCGGCGCGCGCTCGCGCACGTCGGCCCCGGCCCGGCAACGGACGCCCTCGCCGGCGCGCGCCTCGCGCTCAGGGCGTGCCGTTCGCGTACTCGACGGCGACGTTCTCCGGCGCAAGCCACGCCGACAGCTCCCCGATCAGGCGCGCATCGGGCCGTACCCGCCAGGCGTCGCCGAGCGCGAGGTCGCAGCTCGCCGCGCCGTTCTCGTAGTGCACCAGCACGGTGCAGCCGCCCCCGCCCTCGACGCGATAGGGTGCGAGCGCTTCGCGTAGCCGCGCCGCCGCCCGCGGCTCGCGCGCGGCGCCGTTCAGCGCGATGCGCAGGCGCGCGCCGAAGCGCTCGCGCAGCGCCGCGAGGTCGTAGATCTCCTCGGCGGTGACGCGCAGGCCGCCGACGAACTCGTCGCGCTGCACGCGCCCGGCGACGATGAGCAGCGCGTCCTCCCTCAGCTTGTCGCGGTGCTGTTCGAACAGCTCGTTGAACACGCTCACCTCGACCTGCCCGGTCCCATCCTCGAGCACGACCGCCACCATGCGACCGCGGCGCGTCATCTGCGCCCGCACCGACGCGGCGACGCCGGCGATCCAGGCGCGATCCGCGGCGCCGAGCTTGCCGATGGGCGTGCGCGGAAATCCCGCGAGCGAGCGCTCGTGAACCGAGAACGGGTGCGCCGAAAGGCAGAAGCCGAGCGCCGCTTTTTCCTCGGCGAGTGTGCGCGCCAGGTCCCAGGGCGGCGCCTCGACGCGCGCGAGCCCAGCCTCGTGGGCCGCTTCCGCCTCGCCGAACAGGCTCGCCTGAGCGGCCGCGCGCTCGGCGCGCTCGGCCGCTTCCAGCGCCCGGCCGACCGAGGCCAGCAGGCTGGCGCGGTTCGCTTCCAGCGAATCGAAACTGCCGGCGCGCACCAGCGCCTCGACCGCGCGCCGGTTGACGATGCGCTTGTCCACCCGCCGGCAGAAGTCGTACAGATCGGCGAACGGGCGCGCGCTGCGCGCGGCGAGGATCGCCTGCACGGCCGCCTGCCCGGTGCCGCGGATCGCGCCCAGGCCGTAGCGGATCGTGCGCTCGTCCACCGGTACGAAGCGGTAGTCCGAAGCATTGATGTCGGGCGGCAGAACGCGCAGCCCGTTCGCCACGGCGTCGTCGTAGAACTGGCGCACCTTGTCGGTATCGTCCATCACCGCCGACAGGTTGGCCGCCATGAAGGCCGCCGGATGGTGGCACTTCATGTACGCCGTCTGATAGGCGAGCAGCGCATACGCCGCGGCGTGCGACTTGTTGAAGCCGTAGCCGGCGAATTTCGCCATCAGATCGAACAGCTGCATCGCCTTGCCGCGCGGCATGCCGTTCTTCTGCGCCCCGGTGACGAACGTGTCGCGCTGCGCGTCCATCTCCTGCTGGTTCTTCTTGCCCATCGCGCGGCGAAGGAGATCCGCGCCACCCAGCGTGTAGCCGGCGATCACCTGCGCGATCTGCATCACCTGCTCCTGATAGACCATGATCCCGTACGTCGGCGCGAGGATCGGCTCCAGGCGCGGGTCGAGGTACTCGACGCGCTCCTCGCCGTGCTTGCGGCGGATGAAGTCCGGGATCAGGTCCATCGGTCCGGGGCGGTACAGCGCCACCAGTGCGATCACGTCCTCGAAGCGGTCCGGGCGCGCGCGCCGGAGCAGGTCGCGCATGCCGCGCGATTCGAGCTGGAACACCGCGGTGGTGTTCCCGGAGGCGAGCAGGCGGTAGGTCTCGGCGTCATCGAGCGGGATCTCCTCCAGAGAAAACCCGGCGTGGCCGAGCTGGCGCACGTAGCGCTGCGCGCAGTCGAGAACGGTGAGGGTGGTGAGCCCGAGGAAGTCGAATTTCACCAGCCCGATTCTCTCGACGTCGTCCTTGTCGAACTGGGAGATCGCGTGCGCGCCGCCCTCGGCCGCGTACAGCGGGCAGAAGTCGGTAAGCCTGCCCGGTGCGATCAGCACCCCGCCGGCGTGCATGCCGACGTTGCGCACCAGCCCTTCCAGCTTTTCGGCGAGCGCGAGCAGATCGCGCACTTCTTCTTCCTGCCGCTCGCGCTGGGCGAGCAGCGGCTCCAGCTCGCGCGCCTCGGCCAGGGTGATCAGCCTGCCGGGCTGAAACGGGATCAGCTTGGCGATCTGGTCGCAGAAACCATAGCCGAGGTCGAGCACCCGGCCGACGTCGCGCACCACGGCGCGCGCCGCCATGGTGCCGAAGGTGGCGATCTGCGCGACCGATTCCTCGCCGTATTTGCTGCGCACGTACTCGATCACCCGGTCGCGGCCGTCCTGACAGAAGTCGATGTCGAAGTCCGGCATCGAGACGCGCTCGGGATTGAGGAATCGCTCGAACAGCAGGTCGTAGCGCAGCGGATCGAGATCGGTGATGCCGAGCGCGTAGGCGACGAGCGATCCGGCGCCGGAGCCGCGTCCCGGACCCACCGGAACGCCGTTCGCGCGCGCCCAGCCAATGAAGTCGGCGACGATCAGGAAGTAGCCGGCGAAGCCCATCTTGACGATGGTGCCGATCTCGAATTCCAGGCGCGCCCGGTAGCGTGGCGTCTCGGCCGCTCGCCGCGCCGCGTCCGGGTAGAGCCGGGCCAGGCGCCGCTCGAGCCCCTGCTCGGCCTGGCTGCGCAGGTAGCGGTCCACGCCGATGCCGCCCGGTGTCGGGAATTCCGGCAGGCGGCTCCTGCCCAGCTCGATGGCGAGGTTGCAGCGGCGCGCGATCTCGACCGCATTGGCGAGCGCCTGCGGCACATCGGCGAACAGCTGCACCATCTCGTCCTGCGACTTGAAATACTGCTCGGACGTGAACAGGCGCGGCCGGCGCTGGTCGCCAAGCACGTACCCTTGCGCGATGCACACGCGCGCTTCATGCGCCTTGAAATCCTGCGGCGCGATGAACTGTACCGGATGCGTCGCGACCACCGGAAGCCCGGTGCGCGCGGCGAGCGCCAGCGTGCGCGCCACCAGCGCCTCGCCCTGCGGCGCGCCGGCGCGCTGAATCTCCAGGTAATAGCGGCCCGGAAAGCGCCGCGCCCAGAGGCCGGCGAGCTTTTCGGCCGCGGCATCGTTGCCCGCGGCGAGTGCGTGGCCGACATCGCCCGCGGCGAAGCCGGAGAGTGCGATCAGGCCCTCGGTGCCCAGCTCGTCGAACCAGGCCGCCGCGATCTCGCCCCGCCCGCGCCAGGCGTTCTTCAGCCAAGCGCGCGTGAGCAGCTCGCACAGCCGGCGGTATCCCGCCTGCGAGGCGCACAGCAGCAGCAGGCGGTGCGGCTTGTCGCGGTCGGCGTCGTTCTTCAGCCAGCAGTCGGCTCCGACGATCGGCTTGATGCCGGCGGCGCGCGCCGCGCCGTAGAACTTCACCATGCCGAAGAGGTTCGCGCTGTCGGTGAGCGCCAGCGCCGGCATGCCGTCGGCCGCCGCGCGCGCCACCGCCTCTTCGATCCGCACGATTCCATCCGTGATGGAGTACTCGCTGTGCAGCCGCAGATGGACGAAGCGCGGGCCCGGCATCCTAAAAAATTCTACCACCCGCTGAGCGGCGAACCGCGCCGTCGCGGCGCTGTCCAACGGTGCGACATGACGCGGGGAATCGCCGTCTTTGTCGCGCTTCTTGCCGCCGCGAGTGTCGCGCTGGCTCAGCGCGCCACCGACGAACTGGAACGCGCCTACGCCGAAGTCGTCGCGGCGCAGAAGGCGCTCGACGAAGCCAGGCGCAGGCGCGAGGAGGGCCTGGAGCCGCGGCCGGGCGAGCGGATCGGCACGGTGAGCGGCAAAAGCAGGCTCACCGAAGCCTACTTCGAAAGGCAGAAGGCACTGGAGGAAGAAGTCCGCGCCGCCGAGCAGCGGCTCACGGAAGCCTACCGGCGCTGGAACGATCTGAAATAGCGCCGGAGAGCGCCAGCCCACGCTGCTAACATCGGCGGCGCATGAATCTTGCGCTCGCCGCGCTGCTCGCCGGCGCGACCTGCATCGCGCTGTCGCCGATCTGGGTGCGGCTCGCCGACGTCGGGCCGACCGCGAGCGCATTCTGGCGCGTCGCGCTCGCGGTGCCGCTGCTGTGGCTGCTGTGCGCCGCGTTCGAGCCGCGGCGGCTCGTCGCGCCGCGTGCGCGCGAGCGCCGCTGGCTCGTCTTCGCCGGCATCGCCTTCGCCGGCGACCTCGCGTTCTGGCACTGGTCCATCCAGCTCACCTCGGTCGCCAACTCCACCCTGCTCGCCAATCTCGCCACCCTGTTCGTCACCCTCGCCGCGTGGCTCATCTGGAAACAAAGGCCGACGATCCTTTTTGTCGCCGGTCTCGCCGCCGCGCTCGCCGGCGTGGCGATGCTGGTGCGCGCCAGCCTTTCGTTCTCGCCCACCGCGCTCACCGGCGATGCGCTCGGCGTGGTCACCGCGATGTTCTACGCCGGGTATCTGCTGTCGGTGAAGGAGGTGCGCGACCGGGGCGCGGCGACGGTCCGCCTGATGGCGGTCACCACCACCGTCACGGCGCTGCTGCTGTTTCCGGTCGCGCTCGCCTCCGGCGAGCGGCTGCTGCCGCGCGCGCCGGAAGGCTGGCTCGTTCTCGCCGGCCTCGCCTGGATTTCGCACTCGGGCGGCCAGGGCCTGATCGCCTGGGCGCTCGCGCATCTGCCCGCAGCGTTCTCCTCGGTGAGCCTGCTCTTTCAGCCGGTGATGGCGGCGGTGTTCGCCTGGCTGCTGCTCGGCGAGGGGCTCGCGCCGCTGCAAATCGCCGGCGGCGCGGTGGTGCTCGCCGGCATCTGGCTGGCGCGCCGCGGCTCGGCGTAGCAGGCGGCTGGCGGCCGCCGCGCCGCGTCGCGTCTCAGACGATGGCCGCCTGCGGCTCGCCCTCGTGGCGCTCGATGCAGCCGATCGCGTACACCGTCTCGCCCGCCTCGCGCAGCAGCGCTGCGGCGCGATCGGCGTCGGCCGCGCCCACCACCACGACCATGCCGATGCCGCAGTTGAAGACGCGGAACATCTCGTCCTCGGCGATCGCACCCGAACGCTGCAACCAGTCGAACACCACCGGCCGCGGCCAGGAGCTTTTTTCGATGCGCGCGCGCGTGCCGGCCGGAAGGATGCGCGGCAGGTTGCCGGGAATGCCGCCGCCGGTGATGTGCGCCAGGCCCTTCACCGGTACCGCTTCGAGCAGCCTGAGCACCGGCTTGACGTAGATTCGCGTCGGCTCGAGCAGATCCACGCCGGCGGGCGGCGCGGCGCGCTCGAGGACGCGGCGGATGAGCGAATAGCCGTTCGAATGCGCGCCGCTGGAGGCGAGCCCGAGCAGCGCATCGCCGGGTGCGATCGCGCGCCCGTCCACGATGCGGCTCGCCTCGACCACCCCGACGCAGAATCCGGCGAGGTCGTACTCGCCGGGCGGATACATGCCCGGCATCTCGGCGGTTTCTCCGCCTATCAGCGCACAGCCGGCGAGCTCGCAGCCGCGCGCGATGCCGCGGATCACTTCCGCGGCGACGCCCGCCTCCAGCCTGCCGCAGGCAAAGTAGTCGAGAAAGAACAGCGGCTCGGCACCCTGCACCAGAACGTCGTTCGCGCTCATCGCGACCAGGTCTATGCCGACGGTGTCGTGGCGCCCGGCGGCGAAGGCGAGCTTGAGCTTGGTGCCGACGCCATCGGTACCGGACACCAGCACCGGCTCGCGGTAGCGCGCGGGGATGCGGCACAGTGCGCCGAAACCGCCGATGCCGGCCATCACCTCCGGGCGCATCGTGCGCGCCGCGTACGGGCGTATCGCCTCGACGAGCGCATCGCCCGCCTCGATGTCAACGCCGGCGTCGCGGTAGGAAAGTCCCTCGGGCATGGCGGGCTAGAATTCGCGGATGGTCGCGGGCGATTCTACGTGAAATGAACGGCGCCGCCCCCGCTTCGCCGCCGCGGATGCGGCTCGCGAGCGCGACGCCGAGGCTCGCGCCGCGCCGCCGGCGCCGCGTCGGCCGCAGCGGCGCGCCGCACACGGACGGCCTCTGACCGGTTGACATGCGACAGCTTGCGCTGCCGATCTCGCCGCCTCCCGAGCCGACGCTGGAGAACTTCGTGGCGGGTGCGAATGCGGAGCTCGTCGCGCGCCTGCGCGAGCTCGTCGCCGGTCGTCTCGCCGAAAGCGTGCTCTACCTCTGGGGCGCGCCCGGCTGCGGCCGCACCCATCTGCTGCGCGCCTGCGCCGGTGCCGCGGTCGCGCTCGCCGACGACGTCGAGACGCTGGCGGAACCGGCCCAGGTGGCGCTGTTCCACGCCATCAACACAGCGCGCGAGCGCGGCGGAACGGTGCTCGCCGCCGGCGCCGCGCCCCCGGCGCAACTGCCGCTGCGCGCGGACCTGAGGAGCCGCCTCGCCTGGGGGCTGGTGTACGAGGTGAAGCCGCTCACCGACGAGGAACGCGCGCAGTATCTTCGCGCCGAGGCCGCGCGCCGCGGCCTGCGCGTCGGCGAGGAAGTCGTGCGTTACCTGCTTGCGCAGGTGCGCCGCGACCTGCCCACTCTGGTCGCCCTCATGGAGCACCTGGACCGGACCGCGCTCGAATTGCAGCGCCCGCTCACGCTGCCGCTGGTGCGCGAGGCGCTGAAGGCGCTGCGATGAGGCTGGCGCTCTTCGACCTCGACCACACGCTGCTCGCCGGCGACAGCGACTACGAGTGGGGCCAGTTCCTGGTGGACCACGGCGTGCTGGCGCGCGAGGAGTACGAGGCGCAGAACGCCGCCTTCTACGAGCAGTACAAGGCGGGAACGCTCGACATCCACGAATTCCTCGGTTTCGCGCTGCGCCCGCTCGCCGATCACACCGACGCCGAGCTGGCGCGCTGGCACGCCCGGTTCATGGCCGAGCGCATCCGGCCGATGATCTCCGAGCGCGCGCGGGCACTGGTACGCGAGCACCTGCAGGCGGGAGACTTGTGCGCGATCGTCACCGCCACCAACAGCTTCGTCACCGCTCCGATCGCGCGCGAGTTCGGCGTGCCGCACCTGGTCGCGACCGAACCGGAGCGCGCCGGCGGGCGCTACACCGGCCGCGTCGCCGGCACGCCCTGCTTTCGCGAGGGCAAGATCCGGCGCGTCGCGGAGTGGCTGGCGGGCCTCGGGCATACGCTCGGCGAGTTCGAGCAGAGCACCTTCTACAGCGACTCGCACAACGATCTGCCGCTGCTCGAGCGCGTGACGCGCCCGGTCGCCGTGGACCCGGACCCGCAGCTCGCCGCGACCGCGCGCGCGCGCGGCTGGCCGGTGATTTCCCTGCGATAATCCGCCGCCCGATGATCCGGCGCTTCATCCAGCGGGTGCTCGGCCTGCGCAAGGCGGCGCCCGCGCGCGTGCCGCGCGCGCGGCACGGCATCGCCCGCGAAGCGATCAGCCCGGCTGCGCGCAAGGTCTGCGAGGTGCTCGCCGCACACGGCTTTTCCGCCTACATCGTAGGCGGCGCGGTGCGCGACCTCCTTCTCGGCATCGCGCCGAAGGACTTCGACGTCGCCACCGACGCGCGTCCGGAGGAGGTCAAGCCGCTGTTCCGCCGCGCGCTGTTGATCGGCCGGCGCTTCCGGCTGGTGCACGTCATCATCGGCGGCGAGACGGTCGAGGTATCCACCTTCCGCGGCGCGGCCGACGGCGACGCGCAGGCGGACGGCGACAGTCTCGTGCGCGACGAACACGGCCGCGTGCTGCGCGACAACGTCTTCGGTACCCAGGAGGAGGACGCGCGGCGGCGCGACTTCACCATCAACGCGCTCTATTACGACCCGGCGACCGAGGAAGTCATTGACTACCACGGCGGCATGGCGGACCTGAAGAAGCGCGTGCTGCGCATGATCGGCGATCCGGAGGAACGCTACCGCGAGGATCCGGTGCGCATGCTGCGCGCGGTGCGCCTTGCCGCCAAGCTCGGCCTCACCATCGACCCAGCGACGCGCACGCCGATCCGGCGCCTTGCGCCGCTGCTCGAGCACGTGCCGCCGGCGCGCCTGTTCGAGGAAATGCTCAAGCTGCTGCTCTCCGGCCACGCCAGCGCCTGCGTGCGCCAGCTGCGCAACGAAGGCCTCTCGCACGGGCTGTTGCCGCTCCTCGACGTGATCCTCGAGCAGCCGCTCGGCGAGCGCTTCGTCACGCTCGCGCTCGCGCAGACCGACGAGCGGGTGCTCGCGGGGCGTCCGGTGTCGCCCGCTTTCCTGTTCGCGGCGCTGCTCTGGCACCAGGTGCTGGCGGCGTGGAAGGAGCGCGAGCGCCGCGGCGAACGGCCGATCCCGGCGCTCGCCGCGGCGATGGACGAGGTGCTCGACGCGCAGTGCGAGAAGCTCGCGCTCACCCGGCGGCTGACCGCCACCATGCGCGAGATCTGGGCGATGCAGCCGCGCTTCGAGCAGCGCTCCGGGAGCCGCCCGCTGCGCCTGCTGGAATCGCCGCGCTTTCGCATGGCCTACGACTTTCTCGCCCTGCGCGCGGCGAGCGGCGAGGTGCCGGCGGAGCTGGAGAACTGGTGGCGCGCGTTCCAGCAGGCCGATCCGGAGACGCGCCGCGCGATGCTGCTGCCCGCGGCCGCTCCGACCAAGCGCCGCCGCCGGCGCCGGCGCGGCCGCAAGGCGGCTGCGGCCCCCGCGGGCGAGGCATGACGCGCGCATACGTGGGACTGGGCGCCAACCTCGACGATCCGCGCTCGCACATCGAGCGCGCGCTCGCGGAACTCGCGCGTCTGCCGCGCACGCGCCTTGCGGCGCGCTCGAGCCTCTACCGCAGCGCCCCGGTGGGCTTTCGCGCCCAACCGGACTTCCTGAACGCGGTGGCGGCGCTGGACACCGATCTCGACCCCCAGAGCCTGTTCGAGGCGCTGCGCGCGATCGAGCGGTGCCACGGGCGCGAGCGGCCGTTTCCCGGCGCGCCCCGCACCCTCGATCTCGACCTCCTGCTCTACGGCGAGGAGACCATCGCGACTCCGACCCTCACCGTACCCCACCCGCGCATGCACGAGCGCGCGTTCGTGCTCGCGCCGCTCGCCGAGATCGCGCCCGAGGTGCGCGTGCCGGGCCGCGGCCCGGTCGCCGAGCTGCTCGCGGCCTGCGCCGGGCAGCGCATCGAGCGTCTCGCGTGAGCGTGCCGCCCCGCCTTCGCTATCTCGCGGTCGAGGGGCCGATCGGCGCCGGCAAGACAAGCCTGGCGCGCCGGCTCGCCGAGCGCTTCGGGGCGGAGCTGCTGCTTGAGTCGCCCGAGGAGAACCCCTTTCTCGAACGCTTCTACCGGGACATGGCGCGCTACGCGCTGCCGACACAGCTTTTCTTTCTCTTTCAGCGGGTGCGGCAACTCGAGCCGCTCGCGCAACCCGGGCTCTTCGATCGGCCGGTGGTGGCCGACTTCCTGCTCGAAAAAGACCCGCTGTTCGCGCGCCTGACGCTTTCGGCCGACGAGCTTTCGCTCTACGAGCGCATCTACGCCGCGCTCGCGCCGCAGGCGCCGGTGCCGGATCTCGTGGTGTACCTCGAGGCGCGCCCGCGCACCCTCGCCGAGCGGGTGCGGCGGCGCGCGGCATGGTGGGAGCGCGGCATCAGCGAGCAATATCTGGCGATGCTTGCCGAAGGCTACGCCAGGTTCTTTCACCACTATACTGCGGCACCGGTGCTGATCGTGAACTCCGAGAACCTCAACTTTGTGGACCGCGACGCGGACCTGGAGCTGCTGGTCGGCCGTATCCGTGCCATGAAGAGCCGGCGCGAGTACTTCAACCTCGGCTGATGCCGATGCGGATCGTGCGCACTGTGGCCGAGCTGCGCGGCGCGCTGGCGCCGATGCCCGAGCGCGCATTCGTGCCGACGATGGGCAACCTGCACGAGGGGCACCTGTCGCTCGTGCGGCTGGCACGCGCGCGGGCGCGCCACGTCGCGGTGAGCATCTTCGTCAACCGGCTGCAGTTCGGGCCGAACGAGGACTTCGAGCGCTACCCGCGCACGTTCGAGGCCGACTGCGCCAAGCTCGCGGCCGAAGGCGTGGACGTCGTGTTCGCGCCGGACGAAGGCGAGCTGTACCCCGAGCCGCAGACGTATATCGTCGAGCCGCCGCCGATCGCCAACGAGCTGGAGGGGCGCTTCCGGCCGCGCTTTTTCCACGGCGTCGCCACCGTGGTGCTCAAGCTCTTCAACTGCGTGCAGCCGCGCCTCGCGGTGTTCGGCAAGAAGGACTATCAGCAATGGCACATCGTGCGCGGCATGGTGCGCCAGTTCAACCTGCCGATCGAGATCGTCGCCGGCGAGACGGTGCGCGAGTCCGACGGCCTGGCGATGAGCTCGCGCAACGTCTACCTGTCGGCGGCCGAGCGCGCCGAGGCGCCGCGCCTGTACCGCCTGCTGCGCGAGGTGCGCACCGCGGCCGACTGCGAGCGCGCCGCGCGCGAGCTGGAAACCTCGGGCTGGAAAGTGGATTACGTGGAGCTGCGCCGGCGCGCCGATCTGGCGCCGCCTGCGCCGGGCGAACGCGAGCTGGTGGTGCTCGCCGCCGCGCGCCTCGGCGGCACGCGGCTCATTGACAACGTCGAAATCTAGCCAGGATAGGGCTCGAAGGTCACCGCTTCGACGGCGCAGCCCATCGCGCGCGCCATTCTCTCCATCGCCTCGTCATCGAGCCTGACCGGCTGATACTCGGCCTCGGCGCCCCTGGCGGCGAGAAACGCTTTCGCCGCGGCCTCGGTGTTCCAAGTGACCACCGGATCGGGGCTCACTCCCTCCACCTGGCGGCAGATCGGATATCCGTCGGACTTGTGCACGATTGCGTACATGCCCGCCTCTCGCAGCGTTGCGCTCCGCAAGCGGAAAACTCTAACCGATCTTCCGCTCTCGTGCCATACCCGCGGTCGCGGGGATCGCGCGCTCAGAAACCGGCGACGCAGCCGTCGCTGCGCGGGTCGGCCGCGCCCTGCAGGATGCCGTCGGGACCGCGCACCAGGGCACCGGCGTGACCCATGCGCTCGTCGAACTCGCCGAGCATCTCCACCTCATGGCCGCGCCGGCGCAGTTCCTCGACTACGTGCGGCGCAAAGCGCGCCTCCAGTTTGAGCGTCTCGGAGGCCGAGCCCCAGGTGCGCCCGAGCAGCCAGCGCGGCGCGGTGACCGCGTGCGCCAGTGGCCGGCCGAACACCGCATAGCGCGTAAAGACCGCCGCTTGCGTCTGCGGCTGGCCGTCGCCGCCCATCGTGCCGTACACCATCACGCGGCCGTCGCGCAGGCGTGCGAGCGCCGGATTGAGCGTATGAAACGGCCTCTTTCCCGGACGCAGGCGATTGATGTGCGCCTCGTCGAGCGAGAAGCTCGCGCCGCGGTTCTGCCAGTTGACGTGCGTGCCCGGAAGCACCACGCCGGAACCGAATTCGTGATAAATGCTCTGGATGAAGCTCACCGCGAGGCCATTGCCGTCCATGACGCCCATCCAGATCGTGCCGCCCGGCTTCGAGCCTCCGGGCCACGGGCGCGCGCGGCGCATGTCAATGCCGGCGGCGAGCCGGTCGAGGCGCTCGTGCTCCAGCAGCCGCTGCGGCTCGAGCGGCATGTCCGCGGGATCGGTGAGGTACGGATCGCGGATGCCGAGGAACGCCGCCTTGGTCGCCTCGACGGCGGCGTGCACGTGATCGGCCCCATCGCACGCCATGTGCGCGAGGCCAAGCCGGTCGAGGATGCCGAGAATGGCGAGCGACACCGCCCCCTGCGTCGGCGCGGTCATGTTGTAGAGCGTGCCGGCCGTGTGCGCAAGCTCTAGCGGCCGCACTTCCCGCGCCTCGTAGGCCTGCAGATCCTCCAGCGCGAGCGGGCTGCCGAGGGCAGCGAGGTCCTTCGCCAAGGATCGAGCGACCTCGCCCCGGTAGAAGTCCGCCAGGCCCGCCTCGGCGAGCCGGCGCAGCGTCGCACCGAGCACCGGCTGCCTGAAGAGCGTGCCCTCGCGGGGCACCTCGCCCGCGGGCAGGAACCGGTCGGCAAATCCGGCCACGGGTTCGAGCTCGGCACGCTTTGCGCGCGTGTTGGCTTCCTGGCTCGCGGTCACCGGCACGCCTGCTTCGGCGTAGTGGATCGCGTCCTCCAGCAGCCGCGCAAGCGGCAGGCGGGCGCCCCAGCGGCCACGCGCCAGCGAAAGCGCCAGATCCCATCCGGCCACCGCGCCGGCGACGGTGTTCGCCGCGAGCGGCCCGCGCGCCGGAATGCTGCTCATTGCCGAGTCGCGATAGAGCGCGACGGTCGCGGCCCGCGCCGCCGGGCCACAGGCATCAATCGCGATCGGAGATCGGTCCGGAGCGGCGATCAGCCAGAACGCATCCCCGCCGATGCCGTTCATGTGCGGATAGACGACGGACACCGTGGCGGCGGCCGCCACCATCGCCTCGATCGCATTGCCGCCCTCGCGCAGCACCGAGAGCGCCGACTGCGCGGCGAGCGCATGGGGGGCCACGGCGATGCCGCGGCAGGCGTACCGCGTGTGGATCATCGCTCGATCCGGTTTTCCCGATTTGCCGCAAGCAGGCTGGTCGCGGTGCTCGGCAGCTGCAGCCGTTCGAGCAACCAAGGCCATCCGGCCGCGCCGGCTCTCCGACCGAAGAAGCCGAAGTGGCCGATCCTGCGCACGCCGAGGTCGGCGGGCCTGAGCACCACGTGCCGCGGTGCCAGCCGCGGGTAATACGCAAGCAGCCGGCGGGTACCGGCTGCGGTCGCAAACGCGTCGTCGCTGAACCGCAAGGCGAGCGCGGGACGCTCAAGCAGCGCGCAACGCTGCAGAAGGCGCTGCGTGCGCTCCGCGTCTTGCCCCGCGCTGCCGGGCCGCAGATCGCCGGTGCGGCGTGAGGCCCACTGCAGCGCCACGCCGGCGGGGATGTCGTCGCCCAGCCCCAGCCGGCGCGCGGGAAAGTAGCCCACGAGGCGCGTGACCGCCGGCATCAGTCCATGCCATAAGACGGCCATCGGAAGTCGGTAGAGCGGATGGTAATCCCCGAAGTAACCGGTATGGGCGCCGACAAGGACCAGGCGCGACTGCTCGCCGGCGTTGTGTGCGCCGCCGAACAGCAGTGCGCCCACCGAATGGGCAATCCCGATCAGTTCCGCACCCGGGTACCGATCACGCAACCAGCCGATGGCCGCACTGCAGTCGTATTCCGCCCAGTCCTCGATCACGGAGCGAAATCCTTGCAGTGTCGGTGGCCGGGATGCGCCGATACCGCGGTAATCGTAGAGGAGAACGGGCATTCCCGCGCCGGCGAGGAAACGTGCAAAGCGCCTGTAGTAGTGCGCCGGTATCCCGGCGCCGCCATGCACCACGACCACCCGTTTCGCCTCTTTGCCAGCAGCCGGCACGTACAGGTGTCCGCCCAGCTCGTAGCCGTCCAGGGCCGAAAACCGAATGGGCCGCTCGTCGGCGGCGCCGGGTCCATCGCCGAAATCCAGGTGTGAGGACTGCATCGTGGAGCAAAGTCGCGGTATCGGGCCTGTCACGAGCCGGGGACCTGGGTCCTGCCGGGCCGCATCGCGCGCTCGGGCCGCGCGCCGCCAGCCCTGATCATTTCCGCCGATCTCGTCGTGCGGATGATACAGGGGTCGGGTCGCCACCGTCGCCGGCGATCCGTCGTATTTGCGCCCGACACACGAGGGGCGTCTAATGCTGGCCGAAGGCGCCGGCTGGACCGGCGTTTCGGGATTCACGGACCCCGGAAGGGGATTTTGGAGGAGAACGCATCATGAGCAACTTGAACGACGTCGCGGGTCTGCGGCTGGCCTGCGGTACCTACCCCGAGGTGGAATACGAGTTTGAGCCGGCGATCGGCACCGTCTGGGGCTACATGCGGCAGCGAGGCACTCCCTGCTTCAATCTCGGGCTGCTGAAATCCATTCGGGAGTTCGGTAACGCGCTCACGGCGAACGGCGGCACGGTCGAGTGCGGCGGGACCCGGTACAAGGTGAACTACTACGTCGCCGCCTCCCGGGTGCCGCGCGTGTTCAACCTGGGCGGGGATATCGCGCTGTTCCTGCTGCTGATCAAGTCGGGCGATCGCGACGCGCTGGCGCATTACGCGCACCTGTGCATAGATAACATCTACGCTCGGGTGCGGAACTATGGCTGCCCGGAGCTGACGACGATCTCTCTGGTGCAGGGCGAGGCGCTCGGCGGCGGGTTCGAAACCGCGCTCGCCTCCGACGTCATCGTCGCCGAGGAATCAGCGATGATGGGACTGCCGGAAATCCTGTTCAACCTGTTCCCCGGAATGGGAGCCTACAGCCTGCTCGCCCGCCGCGTCGGGCCGCGGGTCGCCGAGGAGCTGATCCTCTCGGGGCGCGTCCTGCCCGCTGCACGGCTTCACGAAATGGGCATCGTCGACGTGTTGGCGAAGGACGGCGAAGGCGAGGCCGCGGTCCGCAGCTGGATCGCGAAGAACGCGCGCCGGCGCATCGGCTTTCAGGCGGTGATGCAGGCGCGCAAACAGGTATTTCCGCTCACGCGCGCCGAACTCGATGCCGTCGTCGAAACATGGCTCGACTGCGCCCTGCGCATCGAGGAGCGCGACCTGCGCATGATGGAGCGTCTCGTACGCGCGCAGCTGGAGCGCATGGAGCGCGGCGCCTGGGGAGGTGTCGGCGGTGGAGCCGCGGCTGCTGCCGCCGCGGGCTAACCCGCCGAGGTGCGGCGCTCCCGCAGATACTGCTCGAGCGCCGCACGCGTTGCGGCGAGCTCCTCGCGCAGCGATTTCAGCAGCGCCGGCGCCTGCAGCTTGAGCTCGGGGTCGGAAAGTCTGCCGATATCGCGGCAAAGGGCCGTCAGCCGCTCCGCGCCCATGCTCGCCGCAGAGCCCTTCATGGCATGCAGGTGGCTGCGGAATTCGGGCGCGTTGCGCGCCGCGAGCGCGGCCTCCAGCCTGCTCAACAAGGCCGCGTTGTCGGCGGTGAACACCCCGATCAGCTTGTCCATGAAAGCGGGCGAGGACCCGAGCTCCTCCAGGTCGCGCAGCGTCTGCGGATTGACCACCGGCACCGCCCCGGCCGGCTGCTCGGCGCGAACCGCCTGCGGCGGCTCGACCGCTGGCGCCCGCCGCGGCTGCGCTTGCCTGGGGGCGCACAGAGCTTGGATCTCCTCGAGCAGCCTCCCAGCCTCCACCGGCTTGCCGAGGAACGCGTCGGCCCCCGCTTCCAGGCTTTCCTGCCTCGCCTCGGGCGTGACGTCGGCAGAAAGCAGGATCACGGGCATGCGCGTCGCCGCAGTAAGACGGATCGCCTTGACGGTATCCGTGCCGCTCATGCCCGGCATGTTCCGGTCAATAATCGCGATGTCGTAGCGGCCCGCCTCGAGCGCATCGAGCGCGCGATCACCGTCGGCAACCAGCGTGGGCACGTGGCCGGCCCGCTCCAGGATCCGGCCGAGCACCTCGCGGTTGGTCGGATTGTCGTCGGCAACAAGCACCTTCAGGCCGACGGCGCCCGGCGCGCGGCGCGCGTAGTCCTGCAGCCGCACCACCCCCTCGCGCGCCTCCTCCCCGGCGCGGACCGCGTGCAGCACGTGGAAAAGCTGCCGTTTGTCCACAGGCAGTTCCAGCAGCGCACCGAACCCTGCCGCAAGCGCCTCCCCGCGCGGCACCACACCGTCACGCTGGACTGCGAGCACCAGCGCCGGGGCGGGCTCAGGTACCGCGCGCCGGAAGCGCTGCGCCGGCCGCAGGTCCTTGTCGTCGGTGTAGATCAGGACGCTGTGATAGGGCCGCGCCAGGCTGATCTCCGCCACGATCCGGCTGATCCCCTCTTCGACATCGGACACAGCGATCGGCGTCGCCCCCCATCCCTCGAGCGCCTGCTCCAGCGCTTGCCGGTGCTGCGCCGGAAAGCCGACCAGCATCACCCGCGCGCCGGCGAGCTCGCCCGTACCGGTCACCGCGCGCTCCGGCTGCTTCTCGAGCTCGATCTCGAACCAGAACGTGCTGCCCAGGCCCACCGCGCTCTCCAGCCCGATGCGTCCGCCCATCAGCTCGACCAGCTGCTTGGCGATCGTGGTGCCCAGACCGGTGCCCCCGAAGCGCCGGGTGGTGGACTGGTCAGCCTGCATGAAGCTCTCGAAGATGCGCTGCTGCACCTCCGGCGCGATGCCGATGCCTGTGTCGCGCACCGAGAACTTAAGCTGCACGCGGGAGTCGGTTTCCTGCTGCACGCTCACGTGAACGGTCACGCTCCCCCGCTCGGTGAACTTGACCGCGTTGGCCACGAGATTGATCAGCACCTGGCGCAGGTGGTGCGCGTCGCCGCGCACCGCCAGCGGCACCTCCGGCATGATCGAAACTACGAAGTCCACACCCTTCGCCGCCGCCTGCGTGGCAAGGATGCGGCACGTGCTGTTCACCAGTGCATGCAGGTCGAAGTCGCTGCGTTCCAGCGCCAGCTTGCCCGCCTCGATCTTGGAGAAATCGAGCACGTCGTCCACCAGGCCGAGCATCACCCGCGCCGACCCGCGCAGCGTCTGCAGCATGTCAGCCTGCTCGCGGTTGAGCGGGGTATCGCGCAGCAGGTCCGCCATACCGATGATCGCGTTGAGCGGCGTCCTCATCTCGTGGCTCACCACCGAGATGAAGCGGCGCTTGGCCTGATTGGCGGCCTCGGCGCGCTCCAGCGCGTTGGACATGCGGCGCACGAGCGTCAGCACGTACAGACTCAGGGCCGCGAACCCGACCATCATCCCGATGCCCACGCTCACCCGCTCGCGCCAGTACTCGCTCAGGACCATCGCTGTCGCAAAGCCGAGCGTGCTCAGCCCCAAGGAGACGACGAGATAGCGCGCGCCGTAGCGAAAGCCGTTGCCGAAGGTGAACCACAAGTACACGAGAAACAGGGGAACGCCCTTTTCTCCGAAGTACGCGATGCACCAGCTCAGGGTGGCGGAATCGAGGACCGTACCGAGAATGCGCCGGCTGGGCGATGCCTGAGGAAACGCGAGAATCGCTCCCAGAATGAACGCCGACAGGACAAGAAAGGCGACCCAGACCAGAAAGTGCGGTTCCTGCAACTCCGCCGAGCGCCGTTCCAGCATTTCCGGAAGCAGGTAAAGACCGAGCAGCAACCCCACCACCATCCGCACGATCGCCTGCTCGTGCTCGGTGTCCGGGCGCGCCGCGAGGCGCGCCTTGAGTGCCGCGACGAGCGTGCCCGGAGCGATCATCTGCCCGCCTCGGCCATGGTGTCCTGGAAGTCGCGCTGCACTTCCAGCACCTTGGCCTTCATCCCGAGAAACGCATCCACCATGCGCGGATCGAAGTGCTTGCCGCGCTGGGCGCGAAGGTACTCGAATGCGTCCTCCGGCCGCCACGCCTTCTTGTACGGGCGCCGGGAGGTGAGCGCGTCGTAGACATCGGCCACCGCGACGATGCGCGCGCAAAGCGGAATGTGGTCGCCGTCCAGCCCGCTCGGGTAGCCCTTGCCGTCGTAGCGCTCATGGTGCCCGAGCGCGATCAGCGCCCCCATGCGCACGTACTTGGAAGCGCTGCCCTTGAGGATCTCGTGGCCGATCAGCGGATGGCGCTGCATGACGTTCCATTCCGGCTCGTCCAGCCGCCCCGGCTTGAGCAGGATGCCGTCGGGAATGCCGATCTTGCCGATGTCGTGCAGCGGCGCCGCCAGCTCGATCGTCTCGGCCTCGTCGCGCTCCAGACCGATGGCGTTGGCGATCAGGCGCGAGTACCGCGCCATGCGGATGAGGTGATAGCCCGTCTCCTCGTCGCGGAATTCGCCCGCGCGCGCAAGGCGCAGAAGCGTCTCCTTTTCGCGCTCGCGGATCTCGCGCGTGGCCTCCTCCACCATGCCTTCGAGCAACTTGCGCTTGTCGTCGAGGGCGAGCTGCTGGCGGCGCAGCGTCAGCAGGTTGCGGCAGCGCGCCAGGCACTCGCGCGCATCCACCGGCTTGATGAGGAAGTCGGTGATGCCGGCATCGAGCGCCGCGTATCGCACCCCCTTGTCCTCCTGCGCAGTGACCATCACCATCGGCACGTGTTCGTAGCCGGGGAGTGCGCGCAGCCGTCCGACCAGCTCGATGCCGTTCATGTCGGGCATGAGGTAGTCCACGAGCACGAGGTCGGCGACGTGGCGCGTCGCCCACACCACCGCGTCCACCGGACGGGCGAAGCCCTCGACGATGACGCGCTCGTCGAGGCTGCGCACCACCTGCTCGAGGATGGCGCGGCCGGTGGATTGATCGTCCACGACCATGACGGTGTTGCGGGTAGCGGGCAGCACCAGGAGCTGCGCCTTGGCCATCGCTCTCTCCCAGCCGATTTTCGCGCGGCAACAGCCTACGCCGGGCCGGCGGTCAGTGTCCAGCCGAAAAGTTCCGCACCTGATAGAGCTGACAAAGGCTTACGGAACTGCGCCCGCGTTTCGATCAGGGTGCCGCCGGCCGGCCTAGGCACGCTCGGCGACTAGGACGACGTTCGACCCCCCAAAGCCGAACGAATTGGACATCACGGCCCGCAAGTCGCCGGCGCGTTCAGCTTCCCGGGCAACGTGGCGCACCGCACAAGCCGGATCGGGTTCGTCGAGGTGCGCCGTTGGCGGCAGAACGCCCTCGCAGAGCGGCATCAGGGCGGCGGCGAGCTCGAGCGCTCCGGCCGCGCCGAGAAGATGACCATGCATGGACTTGGTAGAGCTGACCGGCACGCGCTCGCCAACCTCGCCAAGCGCGAGCCGGATCGCCTCGCATTCGACGGGATCCCCCACGATCGTCGCGGTGCCGTGCGCATTGATGTAACCGATGTCCCGCGGCGCGAGACCCGCATCGGCGAGCGCCTCCCGCATCGCCCGCACCTGGCCGTCGCGGTCGGGTTTGGACATGTGCACCGCATCGCAACTGTTGCCATAGCCGGTGAGTCGGGCAAGAATCCGCGCGCCGCGCCGTTGCGCGCGCTCCTCTTCCTCCAGCACGAATGCGGCAGCGCCCTCCCCGAGCACCAGTCCCGCGCGGCGGCGGTGAAACGGCCGGCACGAGGCCGCCGGGTCGGCGGCATCGGCCGGCGCCAACGTGCGCACCGCAAGCCAGGCAGCCAAGGTCGCGGGAGTGAGCAGCGCTTCGGCCCCTCCCGCGACGATCGCGTCCGCGCGCCCGTCGCGGATCGCCCGCATCGCCTCGCCGAGCGCCATCGCCGAGGACGAACAGGCGGTGGAGAAATTGGCGAACGGGCCCATCAGTCCCCAGCGCACGGCGACGTTTGACCCCGCCGCATTGTTCATCGCCATCACAACGGTGAGCGGCCGCAGGCGGAAGTCGCGCCGGCCGTACACCTGCGCGTACGCCGACTCGAGCGTGTTCGCGCCGCCCATTCCGGTCCCCCAGTACACGCCGACGCGCTCGCGGTCCGCCTGCGCCGGGTCGAATCCCGCGGCCGCAATCGCCTGCGCCGCCGAGACCAGTGCAAACTGGGTGACGCGGTCGAGCGTGCCGGCTTCGGGGCCCTTGAAGTGCGCCGCAGGGTCCCAGTCCACAGGCGCGGCCACCTGCACGCCACCGCTCGACGCGGGGTCCGCCGGCAGGCGGCGCACGCCGGAACGCGCCTCAGCGAGCGAACGCCAGAACGCCTCCAGACCGCAGCCGATGGGCGAGACAATGCCGATGCCGGTAATGGCGACGCGGCGTGCGCTCATGCGAGCGACTCGGCGGGGACCCGGATCCCGCGGCCTACGCCTTGCCGGCGGCCGCCAGCGCCGCCGAGATCAGCCGCTCCAGGTCCGCGAAGCACTTGACGCCGTTCAATTCCTCGTCGGAAACCTTGATGCCGAACTCGTCCTCGACCTTGAACATGAATTCGACGAACGACAGCGAATCCACGCCCAGCGTGTCGAACGTCGCGTTCGGGTCGAGCTTGCCGGCGTCTATGCCGAGTTCTCGCGCCGCGAGATCCTTGATACGCGATAGAGTGTCCATGGGTCGCAAGGTTGCGCCAGACATTCTATCGCTACGCGGGCGCCATGCGGGCGCGTACGCAGCGATCGCGATACGCGATCGGTCATCGCCGGGGGGCCGCGTCCGGCCGCGCCCGATGGTGCCGGAAGAGAGACTCGAACTCTCATGCCCTTGCGGGCGGCGGATTTTGAGTCCGCTGCGTCTACCAGTTCCGCCATTCCGGCAGTGTGGCGCGGTAATGGTACGGCGGATTTTGGCTTCGGCCGCCCGCGTTCGCGGGCTTGACCTTGCGCTCGCCACGCTCGCGAAAGGTCAGCCTCGCCGCAATCGCCCCGAACCCGGGGCCGATTGTGAACTTCGGCCGCCCGCGTTCGCGGGCTTGACCTTGCGCTCGCCACGCTCGCGAAAGGTCAGCCTCGCCGCAATCGCCCCTGACCGAGGGCGATTGTGAGTCCGCTGCGTCTACCAGTTCCGCCATTCCGGCGCGAGCACCGATTCTATAATCCCGGCGCCCGATGCTCGTCTCGGACTTCGACTATGAGCTGCCGCCCGAACTGATCGCGCAGCACCCGCCGCCCGAGCGCGGCGCAAGCCGGCTGCTGCACCTCGACGCGGCGAGCGGTGCGCTCGCCGATCTTTCGTTCGCCGACCTGCCGGAGCTTGTGGGCCCGGAGGACGTCATCGTGGTGAACGACACGCGCGTGATCAAGGCGCGGCTGTTTGGTCGCAAGACGACCGGCGGCAAGGTCGAAGTCTTCGTCGAGCGCATCACCGGCGAACGCGAGGCGCTTTGCCTCGCGCACTCCGGGCACCCGCTCAAAGCCGGTCATCAACTGCTGCTCGGCGACGGCGTCGCCGCCGAGGTGCTCGGTCGTGAAGGCGATTTCGTCCGGGTGCGCTTCGCGCAGGACGTGGCCGCGGTGCTGGAGCGCTGCGGCACCGTGCCGCTGCCGCCCTACATCCGCCGCCCCGCCGCGGCCGAGGATGAGGCGCGCTACCAGACCGTGTACGCCGAGAAGCCGGGCGCCGTGGCCGCGCCCACCGCCGGCCTGCATTTCGACGAAGCGGTGCTCGCGCGAATCGAGGCGCGCGGCGCGCGCCTCGCGCGCCTGACGCTGCATGTCGGCGCCGGCACCTTTCAGCCGGTGCGCGGCGAGGTAGTCGAGGCGCACCGAATGCACGGCGAGCGCTATGACATCCCGCCCGAGACGCTGCAGGCGATCGGTGGAAGGCGCGTGCTGGCGGTGGGCACGACGGCGCTGCGCGCGCTCGAGACACACGCCCTGACCGGCCGCGCCTCGGGCGAGACCGATCTGTTCATCACTCCCGGCTTTCGCTTTCGCGTCGTGCGCCGGCTGCTCACCAACTTCCACCTGCCGCGCTCGACCCTGCTGATGCTCGTCGCCGCGTTCGCCGGCCTGGAGAACATCCGGCGCGCCTACGCGCACGCCATCGAGCGCCGCTACCGCTTCTACTCCTACGGTGATGCGATGCTGATCGAGCGGGCGCCGTGAAGTTCGAGGTCCTCGCCACCGACGGCGCCGCGCGGCTCGGCAGGATGACGCTCGCGCACGGCGTCGTGGACACGCCGGCTTTCCTGCCGGTGGGCACCTACGGGGCGGTGAAGGCGATGTCGCCGGACGAGCTCGCGGACCTGGGCGCGCAGATCGTGCTCGCCAACACCTTCCATCTCTGGCTGCGGCCCGGGCTGGAGGTCATCGAAAAGCACGGCGATCTGCACCGCTTCATGGGCTGGAGCGGCCCGATCCTCACCGATTCGGGCGGCTTTCAGGTCTTCAGCCTGAGGACCCTGCGCAAGGTCACCGACGAAGGCGTGCGCTTCGCCTCGCCGGTCAACGGCGACCGGCTGCTGCTCACGCCCGAGGAGTCCATGCGCATCCAGCGCGTGCTCGGCGCCGACGTCGTCATGGCGTTTGACGAGTGTACCCCGTGGCCCGCCACCGAACGGCAGGCGCGCAAGTCCATGGAGCTCAGCATGCGCTGGGCCGAGCGCTCGCGGCGAGCGCACGAGGGTAACCCCAACGCCCTTTTCGGCATCGTCCAAGGCGGCGTCTACGAGCATCTGCGCGACGAGTCGCTCGAGCGCCTGCTCGCCCTCGGCTTCGACGGCTACGCGCTCGGCGGCCTGGCGGTGGGCGAGCCGAAGGCCGACCGCGCGCGTATCCTCGCGCACTGCGCGCCGCGCCTGCCGGCGGGAAAACCGCGCTATCTCATGGGCATGGGCACGCCCGAGGATCTGATCGAGGCCGTGCAGGCGGGCATGGACCTGTTCGACTGCGTCCTGCCGACAAGGAACGCGCGCAACGGCTGGCTGTTCACGCGCTTCGGCGACGTGAAGATCCGCAACGCGCGCTGGCGCGACGACCCGCGGCCGCTCGACCCGGAGTGCGCGTGCTACTGCTGCCGGCGGTTCACGCGGGCCTATCTGCACCATCTGCAGAAAACGAACGAAATCCTCGGGGCACGACTCAACACCGTGCACAACCTGCACTACTACCTCGACCTGATGCGCCGGCTGCGCGAGGCGATCGCCGCCGGTCGCCTCGCGCAGACGGCGGCACGGCTGCTCGAAGCACGGCGGGGCGGAATCCCGCCCTCGGCGGACGAGAGCGCTGGCGTATAATTCGTTGATTTTTCCGTTCTTCCCTCCAGGAGCGTCCGTGTTGATCAGCCCCGCCTTTGCCCAGACCACCGGCGGTGCCGGCAGCGACCCCGGTCTGATCGGGTTTCTGCCGCTCATCCTCATGTTCGTGCTGCTGTGGTTCCTGCTCATCCGTCCGCAGATGAAGCGCCAGAAGGAGCACAAGCAGATGGTCGAGGCGCTGCAAAAGGGCGACGAGGTGGTGGCCGCGGGAGGGCTCGTCGGCCGCATCACCAAGCTCTCGGACAACTACATCACCCTGGAGATCGCGCCGAACACCGAGGTCGTCGTGCAGCGCGGCGCGGTGCAGATGCCGCTGCCCAAGGGCACGATCAAGAGCCTGCAGTAGCGTGAACCGCTATCCGCTCTGGACGTATGCGCTGGTCGCGCTCTGCGTGATCGTCGCGTTCGTCTATACGCTGCCCAACTTCTACGGCGAATCGCCCGCGGTGCAGGTTTCCGGCGCGAAGACGACCATCAAGGTGGACGCAGCCCTTGTTACGCGCCTGGAGCAGGTGCTCAAGGATGCGGGGGTGGCGCATACCGGCATGCTGATGGACCCAGGCAGCGTGCGCGTGCGCTTCGCCGACACCGACACTCAGCTCAAGGCGCGCGACCTGATCGAGCACGCGCTCAACCCCGATCCGCAGAACCCTTCCTACGTGGTCGCGTTGAACCTGCTCTCCTCGTCGCCAGCGTGGCTCACCGCGATCGGGGCGCTGCCGATGTACCTCGGCCTCGACCTGCGCGGCGGCGTGCATTTCCTGCTGCAGGTGGACATGCAGGCGGCGCTCGCCAAGCGGCTGGAGGCCTACGGCGCGGACGTGCGCGCGCTGCTGCGCGAGAAGAACATCCGCCACGGCGGCGTGGCGCGCGAAGGCCAGACGCTGCGCGTGCGCTTCCGCGACGCCGCCATGCGCGATCGGGCGCGCGCGGCGATCGCCGCCGCCTTCGGCGACCTGCAGCTCGCCGAGCGGGACGACGGCCAGGACCTGCTGCTCGTCGCGACGCTCAAGCCCGAGGCGCAGAAGCGCGAGCAGGAGCAGGCGATCAAGCAGAACATCGGCACGCTCAACCGGCGGGTGAACCAGCTCGGCGTCGCCGAGCCGGTGATCCAGCAGCAGGGCGCCGATCGCATCGTCGTTCAGCTCCCCGGGGTGCAGGACGTGGCGCGCGCCAAGGAAATCCTCGGCCGCACCGCGACGCTGGAGGTGCGCCTGGTAGACGAGGACGCGATGCGCACCGGCAGCACCTTCAACGTGGACCTCTTCCCCGAGCGCCGGCGCGATGGGACGGTCGCCACCATTCCGGTCAAGAAGCAGGTGATCGTCACCGGCGACCAGTTCGTCGGCGCGCAGGCGACCTTCGATCAGGACCAGCGGCCGGCGGTGGCGGTCGAGCTGAACGAAGCCGGCGGCCGCATCATGCGGCAGACCACGCGCGAGAACCTGAAGCGCCTGATGGCGATCATCCTGTTCGAAAAGGGCCGGGGCGAGGCGATCTCGGTCGCGACCATCCAGAGCGAGTTCGGCAGCCGCTTCCAGATCACCGGCAACTTCACGACCACCGAGACGAACGATCTGGCGCTCCTCATCCGTGCCGGTTCGCTGGCGGCGCCGATGGAGATCATCGAGGAGCGCACCGTCGGCCCGAGCCTGGGCAAGGAGAACATCGAGAAGGGCTTCAAGGCGACGACGTGGGGCTTCATCGCCATCGTCACGTTCATGAGCGCGTACTACGTGCTGTTCGGCGTCATCTCCTCGATCGCGCTCGGCGTCAATCTGCTGTTCCTGGTCGCGCTGCTGTCGCTGCTGCAGGCGACCTTGACGCTTCCCGGCATCGCCGCGATCGCGCTCACCCTCGGCATGGCGATTGACGCCAACGTCCTCATCAACGAGCGCATCCGCGAGGAGATCCGCGGCGGCGCGACGCCGCAGGCGGCGATCGCCGCCGGCTACGAGCGCGCCTGGGGAACGATCCTCGATTCGAACGTCACCACGCTGATCGCCGGCCTGGCGCTGCTCATCTTCGGCACCGGCCCGGTGCGCGGCTTCGCGGTGGTGCACTGCCTCGGCATCCTCACTTCGATCTTCTCCTCGGTGGTGGTGTCGCGCGCGATGGTGAATCTGATGTACGGCTACCGCCGGCGCGTCGCGCGCCTGGCGATCGGCGACACGGCGTGGAAGTGAGACAAAGGCAACGCGCCCGAGGCGCGTAAGGACACGGTCAGATGGAGTTCTTCAAGATCCGGCGAACCATACCGTTCATGCGGTATGCGCTCGTCTTCAACATCATCTCGCTCGTCACCTTCCTCGCCGCGGTGTTCTTCCTCGCCACCAAGGGCCTGCACCTGTCCATCGAGTTCACCGGCGGCACGCTGATCGAGGTGAACTATCCGGAGCCGGCGGACGTCGGGCGGATCCGCGAGACGCTCGACAAGGCGGGTCTCAAGGCGGAAGTGCAGAATTTCGGGTCCTCGCGCGACGTGCTGCTGCGCATGCCGCCGGAGAAGGATCAGTCCACCGCGGAGCTTTCGCAGCGGGTGCGCGCGCTGCTGCAGGCCGACAACGCCGGGGCGCAGGTGCGCCGGGTCGAGTTCGTCGGGCCGCAGGTCGGCCGCGAGCTCGCCGAGTACGGCCTGCTCGCGCTGCTGGTCACCGCGGCCGGAATCGTGCTCTATCTGTGGCTGCGCTTCGAGTGGCGATTCGGCCTGTCGGCGATCATCGCCAACCTGCACGACGTGGTGATCATCCTCGGCTGCTTCGCCTTCTTCCAGTGGGAGTTCTCGCTGCCGGTGCTCGCCGCCGTGCTCGCCGTGCTCGGTTATTCGGTGAACGAGTCGGTGGTGGTGTTCGACCGGGTGCGCGAGAATTTCCGCAAGATGCGCAAGGCCTCGGTGCCCGAGGTGATTGACAGCGCGATCACCGGCACCATCTCGCGCACCATCATCACCCACGGCTCGACGCAGATGATGGTGGTGACGATGCTCATTTTCGGCGGCCCGGCGCTGCACTATTTTGCCCTGGCGCTCACGATCGGCATCGTCTTCGGCATCTATTCCTCGGTGCTGGTCGCGAGCCCGCTCGTCATGTGGCTCGGCGTGGACCGCAGCCAGTTCGTGCGCCCGCCGAAGAAGACTGCGCGCGGCGAGCACGAGGGCGCGGTCGTCTAAACGGGCCCAACGGCACCAACAGGGTCAGACCCGGGTCTGACCCTGTTTTTACTTCAGGATCTGGATCAGGTTGGAGTAGTCGTCGGTCCAGGTGCGCCAGTCGGCGCGCTCCTCGGCCAGCTCGGCGCCGGCAGCCCGGATCTCGGGTGCATCGAGCGCTCCGGCGTCGCGCGACACCAGCACCCAGTCGGTCTGCGTCTTGTCCGAACCTTCTTCCGCGATGTCGTAGACCACCACCGCATGCGCGCCGTTCTCGCGCGCAATGCGCGCCACCACCGGCACGAGGTCGAGGAAGCGGTTTGACACGTGGAACGCGACGATCCCGTCGGGCTTGACGTGCCGCAGGTACACCGCGAGCGCTTCCTTCGTGATCAGATGCACCGGGATGGCGTCGCTGGAGAATGCATCCACCGCGAGGATGTCGAACTGCTGCGGCGGCTCGCGCTCGAGAACGAGGCGCGCGTCGCCCAGCGCCAGCTCGATCCGGGCGTCGCTCTCGGCGAGGTACGCGAAATGCGTGCGTGCCACCTCCAGCACCTTGGGGTTGATGTCGTAGAAGCGGTACACGTCGCCCTTGCGGCCCCAGGCGGCGAGCGTGCCGGCGCCCAGCCCCACCACTCCCACGCGCATGGGCGGCCCCTTGGCGCGCGCCGCAATCGCCGCGCCGATCCCGGAACTCGCCTGATAGTAGGTCGTCGGCTGGTGCCGGCGCGAAGGATCCATGTACTGCTCGCCGTGCATGATGACGCCGTGCAGCAGCCGGCGCAGATGATCGGGTGCACCCGGCGTGCCGTATTCTTTCACCCGCAGCACGCCGTAGAAGTTGCGCTCCGAGTAGATGACGTCGCGCTGAAAGCGCAGCGCATCGTAGGCGGCGCAGCCGCTTGCGCCGAGCAACGCGACCAGGCTCGCCGCGCGCGCAAAGCGCCCGAGCGCGGCGAAGCGCACCGCCGCGAGGAAGGCGACCGCGATCAGGGCGATGCCCAGCTCGTAGTAGGCATCGAAGGCGAGCGGCGCGACAACGGCGACCATCATCCCGCCCAGCGCCCCGCCGGCGGAGATGGTGAGGTAGAACGCCGTCAGGTGCCGCTCGTGCGGGCGCGAGCGATACAGCTCGCCGTGGCAGAACAGGCACGCGACAAACAGTCCCGAGAGCCACATGCCGAGCTGGAGCGCGAGGTCGAACTGGCGCGAGGCATCGGCGAGCAGCCACGCCATGCCCGCGATCCAGACCAGCACGAACGTCCAGCCGATCTCGATCCGCCAGGCGCGTCCGCCCTCGAACGCAAGAATGAACGTGAGGAGATAGAGCGTGAGCGGCGCGAGCCACAGCAGCGGAATGGCGGCGACGTTTTGCGTGATGTGGTTGGTCACCGCGAGCAGCATCGCCGAGCCGGTGGCCGAGAGCGCGAGCCAAAGCGCGTAGTCGGCCGCGCGCGGCGCGGGAGCCGGAGCGGCGGCGAGCGCCGCCCGGCCGGCGACCGGACCGCGCACCGAGCGCCAGGCGAGCACCGCGCACAGCAGGGCGAACCCCGCGAACAGCCACGACCAGGCGCTCACCTGCTCGCGGTTGCTGAGCCAGGGCTCGACGGCGAACGGGTAGCCGACGAGCGCCACGAGCGAGGCGAGGTTGGAGGCGGCGAAGAGCCGGTACGGGTTCTCGCCGGGGCGCACGCGCGCAAACCACGCCTGCACCAGGGGGCTCGTCGCCGAGAGCAGGAAGTACGGCAGCCCGACGCTGGCGAGAAGAAGGAGCAGGATAGCCGAGATCGGTTCCTCGGCGCCGGTCGGCTTCCAGCGCTCCTCGGGTGCGATCGGAAGGCTCGCCACCGCCGCGGCCAGAAGCAGCGTGTGCAGAATCGCCTGCGCGCGCGGCGAGCACCGAGCGTTCGTGCCGTGCGCATACGCGTAGCCGGCGAGAAGCAGCGTCTGGAAGAAGAGCATGCAGGTCGCCCAGACGGCGGCGCTGCCGCCGAACCAGGGAAGGATCAGTCGCGCGATCAGCGGCTGCACGAGAAAAAGCAGCAGCGCCGACAGCATGATGACCGTCGCGTGCAGCATCATGCCCGCACCGGCCGTGCGGCCGGCCTCGCGTCGGCGCGCGCGCTCATATCCGGCGCGCGAGTTTTTCGGCGAGCCCGGTGTAGGTGGCGGGCGTGAGGGCGAGCAGCCGCTTTTTCGCCGCCGCGGGAATTGCGAGTGCGCGGATGAACGCGGCCAGACGCCGGCGCTCCAGCCGCCGCCCGCGGGTGAGCGCGGCCAGCTTCTCGTAGCCGCCCGCGACGCCGTAGCGGCGCATCACCTGCTGCACCGCCTCGGCGAGCACCTCCCAGTTGTCCTCCAGATCGGCGGCCATGCGCCGCGGATCGGCCTCGAGCTTCGCCAGACCCCGCTCGCAGGCGCTCCAGGCGAGCAGCGCGTGACCGAGCGCGGCGCCGACGTTGCGCAGCGCCGTGGAATCCGACAGGTCGCGCTGCCAGCGCGAAACCGGCAGCTTTTCCGCCAGGTGCCGCAGGAGCGCGTTGGCGATGCCGACGTTGCCTTCGGAATTCTCGAAGTCGATCGGATTCACCTTGTGCGGCATGGTCGAGGAGCCGACCTCCCCCTTTTTCGCCTTCTGCCGGAAGTAGCCGAGCGCGATGTAGCCCCACAGGTCGCGGTCGAGATCGAGCACGACGCTGTTGGCGCGCGCGCAGGCGTCGAACAGCTCGCAGTACGAGTCGTGCGGCTCGATCTGGGTGGTGTAGGGATTGAACTCCAGGCCGAGTCCCTCGACGAACCGGCGGCAGAAACGCTCCCAGTCGAACTCCGGATAGGCGACCGTGTGCGCGTGGTACGCCCCGACCGCGCCGTTCATCTTGCCGGCGAGCGGCACGCGCGCGATGCCCTCGCGCGCGCGGCGCAGCCGGTGCGCGAAATTGGCGAGCTCTTTGCCGAGCGTGGTGGGCGAGGCGGGCTGCCCGTGCGTGCGCGCGAGCATCGGCTGCGCCGCGTAGCGGTGCGCAAGGCGCCGCAGCTCCGCGACCAGCGCATCCAGCCGCGGCAGCAGCACCCGCGCGCGCGCCTCGGCGAGCATCAGCGCCCAGGCGAGGTTGTTGATGTCCTCCGAGGTGGCGGCGAAGTGCACGAACTCGAGAGCCGCGCGCATCTCGCGGTGGCGCCCGAGCTTCTCGCGCAGCCAGTATTCGATCGCCTTGACGTCGTGATTGGTGCGCGCCTCGATCGCCTTGATGCGCTCGCCGTCCGCCTCGCCGAACTCGGCGATCAGCCGGTCGAGCGCGGCGAGCGCGGCGGCGGAAAACGGCCGGATTTCCGCGATCGCCGGCTCGGCGGCGAGCGCGCGCAGCCACGCGAGTTCGACACGCAAGCGGTAGCGGATGAGCGCAAGCTCGCTGAAGTACGGCCTGAGGGGATCGGCGGTGCGGGCATACCGGCCGTCGAGGGGCGACAGCGCGGTGAGCGGCGAAGGCATAGGCCGCGATTATAAGTGGCGCGCGCGCGCCGCCGTGTAGAATCGCCGCTCGGCATGAAGCTCCTCGGCACTCCGGTCAGCCCCTACACGCGCAAGGTGCGCGTCATGCTCGCGGAAAAGCGCATCGCGTGCGAGTTCGAGCCGGTAGACATCGCGGCTGCCGACAGCCCGGTCAACGCGGTCAATCCGCTCGGCAAGGTGCCGACGCTGGTGCTGGAGGACGGCACGGCGCTCTTCGACTCGCGCGTCATCGTCGAATTCCTCGACGGGCTGTCGCCGACTCCGCGCCTCATCCCGGAGGACGAGCGCGAGCGCGTTCTGGTTAGCCGCTGGGAGGCGCTCGCCGACGGCGCGCTCGACGCCGGGGTGCTGATTCGCTACGAGTCGCTGCGGCCCGAGGGTGAAAGGAGCGCCGCGTGGATCGAGAAGCAGAAGGGAAAGCTCGAGCGCGCGCTTGCGCGCATGGCCGCCGAGCTGGGCGAGCGCGCCTGGTGCCACGGCGAGCGCTACACGCTCGCCGACATCGCGCTCGGATGCTGCCTCGGCTGGGTTGACTTCCGCAGGCCCGCCGGGCTTGAGTGGCGCGGCCGGTATCCGAACCTCGCGCGGCACTACGACCGGCTGATGCAGCGCCCGGCCTTCTCCGAAACCGCGCCGCGCTGACCGCTGTCAACCCGGCGTCCGGCCCGGCGTTGATGGCCAAGGCGCGCCATGCGGCGCGACATTTTGCGAGGGAGACTACCCATGATCCGACCGATCGCATTGCTTGCCGCACTCGCCTTCGCCGCCGCCCCGGCCTGGGCTCAGGACAAGGCGAAGGGCGAGGCCAAGAAAGGCGCCCCCGCCGCGGAGAAAAAAGCCGAAGCGGCGAAGAAGGAGCCGAGCGAGGCGCAGAAGCGCCAGCACGAGCGCATGCGCGACTGCAACGAAAGAGCGGCGGCGAAGAAGCTCGAGGGCGATGCGCGCAAGAACTACATGCGCGCCTGCCTGCGGGGTGAGGACCCCGACAAGGCGGACAGGAAGGCCGCGCGGCAGGAAAAAATGAGGATCTGCAACCAGCAGGCGGCCGACAAGGGCCTCAAGGGCGAGGATCGCCGGAAGTTCATGAGCGAGTGCCTGAAGGGCTGAGCGCCCTGCACCCGGTCCGGCCGGGTCAGGAAATCACCGCGCCACCGAGGCACACCTCGGCGCTGTAGAGCACCACCGACTGGCCGGGCGTGACCGCCCACTGCGGGGCGTCGAACTCGACCGCCACCGCGCTTCCGTCGGCGGCTGTCACGGTGCACGCGGCATCGGCCTGCCGGTAGCGGGTCTTCGCCGCGTGGGCGCTGCCGGCGGCGGGCGGCTCGCCCGAGATCCAGCTCGCATCGGTCGCCCGAAGCGAGCGCCTGAGGAGCAGCGGATGGTCATGTCCGCGCACCACCACCAGCTCGTTCGTCTGCAGGCGCTTTTCGGCCACGTACCACGGCGCGCCGGGACCGCCCAGGCCGATGCCCTTTCGCTGCCCGATCGTGTAGAAGGCGAGCCCGATGTGCTCGCCGACGCGCTCGCCCTCGGGGGTGACGATCGGCCCCGGCGTGCGCGGGAGATAGCGATTGAGGAACTCGCGGAACGGCCGCTCGCCGATGAAGCAGATTCCGGTCGAGTCCTTCTTCGCATGGTTGGCAAGCCCCGCTTCGGCGGCGATGCGGCGCACTTCCGACTTGCGCAGGTGCCCTACCGGAAACATCACCCGCGCGAGCTGCTCCTGAGTCAGCCGATGCAGAAAGTAGCTCTGGTCCTTGGCCGGATCGGCGCCGCGCAGCAGTTCCAGACGGTCGTCGCGGCTGCGCACGCGCGCGTAGTGGCCGGTGGCGATGCGCGTCGCGCCCAGCCGCAGGGCATGGTCGAGGAAGGCGCGAAACTTGATCTCGGCGTTGCACAGCACATCCGGGTTCGGCGTGCGGCCGGCGGCATATTCGCGCAAGAACTCGGCGAAGACGCGCTCGCGGTACTCGGCGGCGAAATTCACCGCCTCGAGCTCGATGCCGATCACGTCGGCGGCGGCGGCCGCATCCACCAGGTCCTGGCGCGCGGTGCAATGCTCGTCGTCGTCCTCCCAGTTCTTCATGAACAGGCCGACGACGTCGTATCCCGCGCGCTTGAGCAGCAGCGCGGCGACGGCGGAGTCCACCCCGCCCGACATGCCGACCACGATCCGCTCGCTCATGCGAAGTCCTTCGACAGGACCTCCAGCGGAAAGTGCCGGCCGGCGAGGTGATCGTCCACGCAGCGCTGAACCAGCGGCGAGCGGTGCATCGCGCTTTTTTCGCGCAGCTCCTCGCGCGTCAGCCAGTGCAGCGCGACGATCCCCGTGTCCAGCGCCCGCCCGGGGTCGAAATCGGACACCGTCCCGGTGAAGCAGAAGCGCAGGTACGTGACGTCTTCCTTGTCGTAGCGCCAGCGATAGACCCCGACGAGCGCGGTCGGCGTGAAGCGGTGCGCGGTCTCTTCCAGAACCTCGCGCACGACCGCCTCGAGCAGCGATTCGCCCGGGTCGAGGTGGCCGGCCGGCTGATTCAGCACCCGCCGGCCGTTGGCGATCTCCTCGACCAGCAGAAACCGGCCGTCGCGCTCGATCACGGCGGCGACCGTGACGCTGGGCCGCCAGATCCCGCTCATGCCGCCTTGCGCGTGTTGCGCCGGATGAACTCGGCCATGCGCGCGACACCCGCCTCGATCGCCTCTTTGGAAGCCGCATAGGAAAAGCGCAGGTGCTGGCCCTCGCCCGGCACGCGCGCCCCGAAGTGGATGTCGGCGAGCACGGCGACGCCCGCCTCGTTGAGCAGGCGCTTTCTGAACTCCTCGGAATCGGCGGCACCGATCATGCGGCAGGCCTCGGTGACGTTCGGCCAGACGTAGAACGCCCCGCCCGGCACGCGGCAGGTCACGCCGGGCACCTCGTTCAGGAGCCGGACGATGAGGTCGCGGCGCTCGAGAAAGCTCCTGCGCATCGCTTCGGCCGCATCCTGCGGCCCGGTGATCGCCTCCAGCGCCGCCCATTGCGAGATCTGCGCGGCGCAGGAATCGGTGTTGGTCACCCAGCGCGTGAACACCGGCGCGAGCACCGGGTTCGCGGCGAAGCCGATGCGCCAGCCGGTCATCGCCCAGGTCTTGGACGCGCCGTCGGCAATGATGGTGCGCTCGTACATGCCGGGCAGCTGCGCGATCGAGAAGAATTCGCCCGCGTAGCACAGGCGCGAGTAGATCTCGTCGGCGTACACCCAGATCCCCGGGTGCTCGCGCAGGATCGCGGCCACCGCCTCCAGGTCGGCGCGCGAAAGCAGCCCCCCGGTCGGGTTGTGCGGATAGTTGAGAATGAGGAGCTTCGTGCGGGGCGAGATCAACCGCGCCAGTTCCGCCGGGTCGAACGCGAAATCGCGCGCTTCGCGCAGATGGATCGGCACCGGAACCGCCCCGCAGGCGAGGATCTGCGACTCGTAGATCGGAAAGCCGGGGTTCGGATAGATGACCTCGTCGCCAGCGCCGTAATCGGTGGTGGAAAGGATGGCATAGGCGATGAACGGCTTGGCGCCGGCGCCCACCACCACGTCCTCGGCCCGGATCGGCAGTCCGCCCCGCATCGCGCCCATGTACCGGGCGGCGGCCTCGCGCAGAGGATCGATGCCGGCCGAGGGCGTATAGCCGTGCCGGCCTTCGCGGATGGCGCGGATCGCCGCCTCCTGCACGTTCTGCGGCGCCGGAAAATCCGGCTGGCCGATGCAGAAGCTGATGATGTCGCGGCCCTCGCGCGCGAGCGCGTTCACCTCGGCGAGCACGACGAAGGCGTTTTCGGTGCCGAGCGCCTGCGCGCGCCGGCTGATCGCAGGAGTGGGGGCCATCGGAGCTCCGCGGAAAAGGACCGATTCTAGCGGCCAGATCCTCTCAGAGCATCTAACAAAAGGTAATACCTAACCAAACTGGACCAAATCTGGAAGGATTTGGTCATGAAGAAATCCGGAATGTGTCAATGACTTTGAGACACCTCGGGTTGGAAATTAGTGAGCATTGCCGGGGTTTCGGTCAGGTCATGGTGGGTCTCCGTGGTGAGGGTTTTCGGCAGGTTGATGCCGACGATCTCAGGC